>CAWGAS010000040.1:0-164011 GCA_963820645.1 uncultured Acidobacteriota bacterium
TGATTAACCGAACCGGTTTCGAGCGTTCGAACGTTCGAGCTCCAGTCAGATCGTCACCCGCACTCCGGGCTCCATGACCCATCCCGGCGCGGCACTTGTGACGTGACCGACGCCGCCGGTCGGGTTGCCGGCGGCGTCGAGCCGGACCGTACCAGCCCCCACGTCGACCGACGGCCTATTGACCGGCGACCGAGCCAGCCACGCCGATCGATCCCTGCGCTCTCCTGGCTCGCACTTCCTCAACGTCGATGCTGAGCGATCCGCCCTTCAGATCGCTGGCAGTATAAACCGCCGTGACGACGACTTCCTGATTGCTCACGATCTCCAGAAACCCGATCGTCAAGGGGAGTTTCCCGCTCGAGGGCGGACCTCCGACCAGAAGGCTTTCGATGCGGCAGCAATCGTCCATGGTGGCCGTTCTCGGTGGGAGCACGATCTTGTCCTGTGCCTTTTCCGACGCGAACCGTGGCTCGCGTCCCAGCACCGATCCGGCGAACACGACGGGCACGACGTGCTTCCGGATGCTGACCTCCGTCGGGTGATAGTTGTAGATGTTAATCTCCGTCGCGTAGGCGCCCGGTCTGACCGGTGTGCACGAACACGTGCATTCTTCCTGCACGCCGCACACGAACTTGACGCTGTAACTATAGAGCGACTCACACGCCGGCACGGTGATCCGAACGCGCTTGCTCGCGACGACAACCCCATGGCCGGGAACGGTGCCCGCCGGATCCGCGAAGGTGACGACCACGTCCAGGGTGCCGTTGAACGGCTTGAGGCTGGTTACTACAGGCACGACACCCGCGAAGGTGACCTGGAATGTCAGAGTGTGGGGCTGGTTGGGCGGCAATGGACCGAAGCCGGCCGCCGGCGTGATCGACGTCACGAACGGCGCAGTCCCGCCGGTCGCCACGAGCTTGACGTTCTGGATCGGGGGCCCGGGCGGGATGGTGACAACAATGGACTCGCTGAAGGTCCCGCCTGGATTCAACTGCAGGACGTTTTCCGTGGGTTGGATAGTGGCCGGCGCCGCCTCGGCATGCGGCGGCTGGTCGTTCGGACTTGACCCTGGTGACTGGTCGGCATCTGAGCCTCCTTTGTAACGGGCGTTGTGCCCGCAGCGCTACAGAGAGAGACGGGGCACGTCTCAAAGAGTTCAGGTTCAACTCGAACACGCCTCGCGCTGGAGTATTGAAGTACCTCTCGCACGCGCACGTGACACGGCGCCGATTGTCGCGGATGCAGTGGGGGGTGTCAACGCGAAGATCGATTCCGCTGTCAGAGCCATCGACACCGTGTGAAGCTGGGACCCTCGGTGTAGCATGGGGATCCTGCCGGGACCGCGCGGGTGAACGCCGACGTTGGACGAGTCGGAGACCCTGGAGCATCAGCGCGACTCGGCGGTGCCGCGATCTCGAGTACCCGACATGACGAAGTTCCGGTGTCACCAGTGCGGTGTCGAGCACGATCTCAGCCGCATCGAGCCGGCGTTCTGGCGGCCGGACGCCTACTTCGCCGTTCCACTCGAGGCGCGGCCGCGACGGATCAGCGACAGCGACGACGCCTGTTTGATCAGCTCCGAGGACGGTCAGACGCTCGCCTGCTTTGTCCGCGTCGTGCTTCACATCCCGATCGTGGACGAGGGATCCAGAATCGGCTGGGGCTTCTGGGTCGAGATCGACGATCGCGCCTACTGGCGGGTCGTCGCCCTGTGGGACGATCCCGGACAGGCCGCGGAGTCGCCGTTTCCGTGCACGATTGCGAACGACGTCCCGAACTATCCGGGCACGCGAGGGCTCCCGGGTGTCATCCAGCTTACCGGCTTTGACACGCGCCCCTCGCTGACGCTCGCCGCGGACAGCGAGCACGCCTTCGCCGTCGAGGCGCGCACCGGCGTGACGGCCGAGCGCGCGCTGGAGTGGCGGTCCTGGTTTGCTCATGGTGGCGAAAGTTCGTGAACCCATGACCACCGACGCCGTCGCAACCGAGCTGCTCGCCGCGCTCGACGGAAACACGATCATCGAGCCGATCACCGGCCGCGATCCCGGCTTCGACGCGGACGCGGCGTACCTGGTGAGCGCCGAGATTCTGCGGCGGCGGCGCGCCCGCGGCGAGAAGCCGATCGGCCGGAAGGTCGGCTTCACCAACCGGACGATTTGGGCCGAGTACGGCGTATTTCGCCCCGATCTGGGCGTGCGTGTACGACAGCACGGTGACGCACCTCGATGAGCCGGACGGCCGCGTGGCGATCGGTCACCTCGCGCAGCCGCGGCTCGAGCCGGAGATCGTGCTGCACTTCAAGAGCGCCCCGCGTGCGACGGAGGACGAGGCCGAGCTGCTGTCGCACGTCGACTGGATCGCCCATGGCTTCGAGATCGTCCAGTGTCACTTTCCCGGCTGGAAGGTCACCGCGGCCGATTCCATCGCGGACTTCGGCCTGCACGGGGCGCTCGTGGTCGGACCCAGGCGGCCAGTCGAGGAATTGACTGACGTCGTCCGGACGCTGCGCACCTTCACGATCGCGCTCACGAAAGACGGCAACGGTGGAAGCGCGTGGAAGCGGGTCGCACGTGCTCGACAGTCCTTTGCTGGCAGCCGCTCACCTGCTCCAGGTACTGAAGCACCAGGCGCTGTTCGAGCCGGTGCAGGCGGGCGAGTTGGTGACCACCGGCACGCTCCTGTCACCGCCGCCGATCCACGCCGGCGAGACGTGGACCACGGAGCTCTCCGGCATCGAGCTGCCGGCACTCCGTCTCATCTGGTGTGACGCGCGGCTGACGATCGGTGGAGGAGATCCGATGAGGGCGTACGTCATGACGACCGGCGCGGTCTTTGGCCTGATCACCCTGGCCCATGTCCTGCGCATCTTCGCGGAAGGACGGCACGTGGCGACGGACCCGTGGTTCCTGCTCCTGACCGTGGCAACGGCGATGCTCGCCTTCTGGGCGTGGCGCCTGCTTCGACTCACGCCGCGCCCGTGACGTCCAAGAAACAGTGGCAATCGAGCATGGCGTCTGATCGATCGAACACACGCATCGTCTATTCCACCGGCGCCGGGCGGGTCTGTCCCGGGTGCGGGTGGCCGGCCGACGACTGCCGGTGCAGCAAGGGCCGGGAGCAGGCCGTGCCCGATC
Organism: uncultured Acidobacteriota bacterium; assembly: GCA_963820645.1. Taxonomy (GTDB): domain Bacteria; phylum Acidobacteriota; class Vicinamibacteria; order Vicinamibacterales; family 2-12-FULL-66-21; genus JALZOC01. Next base: position 3,135 of record CAWGAS010000040.1, read on the forward strand.
GGATCGTCGCGAAGCTGCGCGTCGAGAAGGCGGGCCGCAACGGAAAGACCGTGACGGTCGTGTTCGGGCTGCCTCGGAATGGCGTGTTCCTGAAGGATCTCTGCAAGGAGCTCAAGCGCGGCTGCGGGACCGGCGGCGCCGTCGCGGAAGACACGGTGGAGCTCCAGGGCGATCACCGCGAGCGGATCCGCGATCTCCTGCTGAAGAAGGGCTTCGTGGTCAAAGGCTGACTTGACATCAGTCTTACAAAATATAAGACTATGCGCCGTATGGCCCGACGCCAGCGGATGCCGACCCTCCCCCCGAAGGAAGCCCTGATTCTCGAGCTCCTGGTCCAGCAGAAGGCGATGTACGGGCTGGAGCTCGTCGCCGCGTCCGGCAAGCGTCTGAAGCGAGGCACCGTCTACGTGACGCTCGGACGCATGGAGGAGAAGGGCTACATCGAGTCGCGTCTCGAACCGGCGCCGCCCGACGCCGGCGGACTTCCCCGCCGCGTGTACGACGCGTCAGCCTTCGGCCGGCGCGTTCTCGGAGCCTGGACGCAGATCGCCCGTCGCCTCATGCCGGAGCTCGCGTGATGAGACCGGGAACCCGTCTCCGCTCACTCGCCTGCCGCGTGTGCTCGAGATCGACGATGGATCTTCTGATTGATCCCGTCATCGGCGACATGCAGCGCGAGCACGAGCAGGCGATTCGTGCCGGCCGGCAGTGGCACAGCCGCTGGATTCTCGTGACGGGCTATCTTGCGTTCTCGAAAGCCGTGGTCCTTTACGTTCCGATCTGGGCGCGGCAGACGATGCGCGGATGGGCGGCGGCGGAGACTGGGACCATCGGCGGCGCGCTGGGTGTTGCGGCCGTCGCCATGATCGCACTGACCGCGCTGTTCGTCGCCCCACCATTGCTTCGGGATCGCGTGCCCTTCGACGGTTGGACGCCGTGGCTGATCCTGCTGCTCCTGCCGCAATCGCTTCCGCTGACGCTCCCCATCGTCCTGCTGGTGGGCGTGCTCTGTGGATTGCGGAACCGGACGGTGACCTCCCGTATCCGTCGCGCCATTCTCGCGATCGGGCTGACCGGTTCATTGGCCTCGTTTGGGACGATCTTCTGGTTGATGCCGGCCGCCAACCAGGCGTTCCGTGTGACCGTTGCCGGCCGCGAGCTTCTCAGAGGTCCTGCCGAGATGACGCCCCGCCTGCAGCGTGAGCAGGCGCTCGCCATGAACGCCTGGGGCCTGCCGAAGCAAGCCGGTCGCCTCCTTGTCGGATTTCATTTTCGGTTGGCGCTCGGGGGAGCGGCACTGGTCTTTGCGCTGTTCGGATTGGGCGTAGCCGCCTTGCGGCTCGGTCGCGCGGCTACCGCCGGGATCGCCATCATCTTCTGGGTCTCTACATCACCTACATAGACAACCTGAGCAATGTCAGCGGAGCTGTGTTCAGCGACGAGCGCATCGCCATTCTGGCGGCCTGGCTTCCGAACGTGCTGCTGATGCTCGCGACCGCGGCGTTCCTGTCCTCGCGCCACGATCCGCGCGTTCCCCACAAGGTCTAAGACCCGGGGCTCGCTACGACAATGGTTGGCGCTAACTCCGGCGGGTCACGGCGTCGGCGAGGCGCGTGACGTCCAGTGGATCGTTGTAGATTTGCGCCGAGACTCTCGTCCAGAGGCGGCCGCGCCACGCGTGGAGCTGGACTTCGATGCGCTCCTCGACGAGAAGCGCAACGCGCAGGCGCGCCGCGTCCGCATCGGTGCTGCCGGCGTCCTCCGGCAGCGGCACCGTGACCATCGTCCCCACCATGTCGCGTGGGATCTCGAACGTCGTGCCCCACCGCTCCGTGAGGATGCCGGCGGCCTCCCAGGCCAGCGCGTGCATGTACTTCACGCACGCGTCGAAGTCCCATTCGCGCAGCAAGGCGATGCCTTCGAGCGCCGCCAGGTAGCTGCTTGGATCCGAGGTGGCGGTGTGCTCGAATTCGGCGCGGAAGCCTTGGTTGCGGCCCCAGGACACGACGGGAAAGTGAAGGACCGCCTGCTTGTCGGGCGCCGCCCACAGAATCCCGCACCCCCGGGGGGCATGCGCCCACTTGTGCAGGTTGCCGGAATACCAGTCGACGCCGAGCGACGAGATGTCGAGCGGCCGCGAACCGGGGACGTGCGCGCCGTCGACCAGCACCGGAACGCCTCGCGCGCGGCACTCGGCGGCAATTGCTGCGACGGGCAGGACGAGCGCCGTCTGTGCGGTGACGTGATCGATGACGACGAGCTTCGTCCGCGGTGTGAGCGCCTGGACGATCGGCTCCACCACATCGCCGGCATCGCGTACCGGATACGGGATGTGAACCGTTCGAAGGGTCGCGCCGCTGCGGTCACAGACCGCATCGGCTGCGAGCGTGACCGCGCCGTACGCCAGATCGGTGATGACGACCTCGTCGCCGGGCCGAGCGGCAGCGATCCGAGCACCGCGTTCAGCCCGGTCGTGACATTCGGGACGAACACGAGATCGTCGGGACGCGAGCCGACGAACGCGGCCACCTGATCGCTGGCTTCGCGCAGGCGCGACACGGCGCGCCACGGCATCGGCTGGTGCCCGTTCAAGCTCGCGCAGCATGAATCGCGACGGCTGGCGCTCGATCTCGTCGCGGATCGCTTGCTGTTTCTGCAGGACGCGCCGCGGGGTCGCGCCCACGGTGCCGTGATTGAGGTAGGTGCACTCCGGGTCGAGCAGCCAGTGGTCCAGCATGGAGCGGCCGAATGTGGGCATCCAGGAACTCTACTGGCCGCCCGGCCGCCGGTCCCGGTCCATTTCCGCATCGGTCCGCGTTTCAGCGCCGAGTTTTACCAAACTCCTGATCTCCTGAACTCCTGATCTCCCAGCAAATGATTATTTCGTCTCCGGAAAGAGCACCACCTTCACATAGCGGGTCGTGTCCAGGTAGGTGCGCGCCGCGTCGCGCAGCAGCGGCACGCTCAGCTGGTCGTAGAGCCCTCGGAGCATCGACTGGTCCGGCACGGGTTCGTCGTACTGATACGCGAACACCAGCTGATTCAGCAGGTGGCCGTTCTGCCGGGCTGTCCGTTTCGAGATCGCGCCGCAGCGCCGCTTGCGCGTCCGCGACCTGCCCTGCGCCCGGGCCGGTCGTCTTGAAGTCGTCGATCACGTCGAACAGCGTCTTGACGAGATCCTGCGTGCGCGCGGGATCGCAGGCGAAGCTGATCGTCAGGCGGTATTCCTCGATCGGCCGTTTCGTGAACTCGGGCACGACGCTCACGCCGTAGGTGCCGCCCAGATCCTCCCGCAGGACCCGTTGCAGGTTGCCCCCGAGCGTCTTCGCCATCGCCCGCAGGATCACGCGATTTCGCTGATTGTTCTGGAACGGACCGTTGAACACGACCCCGACCTGGCTCTTCGGCGTCGATCCCTTTTTGACGACCTTTTCGACGATGCCCGGCGGCGGACGGATGCCGACGTCCCGTCCGGCTTCCTTGCGATGCAGCGCCGGCAGGCTCGCCCAGGTACCGCTCGACGAGCGGCTTGATGGCCGGCAGATCGAAGCTGCCGACGAAAACGAACGTGAAGTCGCTCGCGTCGGCGAAGCGATCCTTGTAGAACGCCAGCGACGTGTCGAGGTTCATCTGCGCGACGAGCGCCGTGCGTCAGCGGCCGCGCCCGCACGTGGTTCTGGCTCACCGCCGCGTTGAGCGCGTCCTCGAACGCCGTCTCCGGGAGGGCTTCGCGGTTGCCCAACGCCGCGGTCACCTGCGCGGTCATCGCGCGAAACGCTTCCGGATCGGCGCGCGGCTGCGTGAACGTCAGGTAGATCAGCTGAAACATCGTTTCCAGATCGCTGCGCAAGGCACCGGCCGCGCAGGCCCTCGGACATCTCGTCGATGTCGGAACGCACGAACGCGGTCTTGCCGGCGAGCTTCTTGCTCAGATCGATGGCGCTCAGCGTGCCGAGACCTCCCTGGCCGACGACCTGGTCGGCGGTCTCGGCGGCCACGAAGTCCCGATCGGGCGCGAGCGACGTGCCGCCCGGGCTGAAGGCCCGGACGAGGATCTCGTCCTGCTTGAACGTCGTCGGCGCGAGCACGACGCGCACGCCGTTGGAGAGCGTCCACTCGGTGATGCCCGGCGTCTTCGCCACGCTCTTCGTGACGGCGCCCGGCTTGGGCAGCGTCTCGAGCAGCGGCCGCGTGCTCACCGTCGTCCACGTACGCGGTCAGCGCGCCGCCGCTGGCGCCCTTGATGACCGCGGCCAGCGACGCCTCGGTCGGGCACGGCGACGCCGGCCTTCTGCGGCGCACGCACGGCGACGACGCGGTTGCGATCCGGCACCCAGTCGTTGGCCAGGCTGTTGATGTCGGCGATCGTGATCTCCGGCAGGAACCGCTGGACCAGACCGTACTCGTAGGCGATGCCGGGGATCGGTTCCTGCTGCATGAAGTTGCGGATGTACTCGTCGGCGAGCGACTGGGAGGTGTGCTCGTCGTTCGACGCGGCCAGCTGCGCGAACGCCTGCATGTAGCCGAGGCGATAGCGGTCCAGCTCGGTCTGCGTGAAGCCGAAGCGGGCGACGCGGTCCGCTTCGGTGAAGAGCGCGGCCAGCCCTTTCTCGACGCCGCCCTCCGTGACCAGCGCATTCAAGGTCGTCGCCTCGGCCGAGCGCACGAAGAGGCCACGGCTCGTCCGCGCAGCCAGGAACGGCGCATCCGGCTTCTGCGTCGATCTCGTCGAAGCCGCGCGGACAGCAGGCCGCCGAACAGCCGCTCGATCGTCTGCTGCCGATACGCGCCGACGGTCGTCTGATCGCGTGCGGCCATCTTGCTGGAGACGCTGACCGTGGTGGTGGTGGCCTCGGGGTCGGTGGCCACCGTGTAGAGCGTGCCCGGCTGATCGGGCACGTCGTAGATCGGCCGCGGCCGCGGCGATGCCGCGGCCGGAATCGCGCCGAAGTGCGACCTGATCAGCGCTCTCGATCGCCGCCGGGTCGAAATCGCCGACCGCGATGACCGCCATCAGATCGGGCCGGTACCAGTCGGTGTAGAACTTCTTCAGACGGTCGTAGGGGAACGTCTGGAGGATCTCGGGCTTGCCGATCGGCAGCCGCTCGGCGTAGCGCGAGCCCTTGAGCAGGACGGGAAACTGCGCGTCCTGCATCCGCGCGCCCGCGCCCCAGGCCCAGCCGCCACTCCTCGAGGATGACGCCGCGCTCCTTGTCGATCTCCTGCGGATCGAACGTGACGGCCTGCGCCCAGTCTTCCAGGATGAGCAGCGACCGGTCGATGACGCCGGCGTTGTCGGTCGGAATCTGCAGCTGGTAGACCGTCTCGTCGAAGCTGGTGTTGGCGTTGAGGTGCGCGCCGAAGCGCATGCCCGATCGACTGCAGGAAGGCGATGGACGTCCTGCTTCGGGAAGTGGCGCGTGCCGTTGAAGGCCATGTGCTCGACGAAGTGCGCCAGCCCGCGCTGGTCGTCGTCCTCGAGGATCGATCCGGCGTTGACGACCAGCCGCAGCTCGGCGCGGCCCTGCGGCTGCTGTTCGTGCGGATGTAGTAGCGCAGGCCGTTGGGCAGCGTGCCGACGGTGATCCGCGGGTCGACGGGAACGACCGCCGTGAGCGGTACGTTCTGGGCGCCGGTCGTGACGGTGCGCTGAGCCGACGCGCCGACGCTCGTCGTCGCGGCGATCGCCAGGGTCAGCAGAATCAAGCGGGCGCGGGCGCGAAGCGCCTGCGGCCCGCGCGAGGACAGCGAGTCTTCGAGCGCCGCAGCGCGAGCGAGTGGGGGTGGGGCCCCACGAGCAGTAAAAAAGGTCATGCCAATCTCCAAATGAGCTGGAACATTGTGACGCCTGATCGCTCAGACAACCCGCACCTGCGCCACGAACCGGTACCCACGCTTGGGCACGGTCTCGATGAATCGCGACGTTGACGTGTCTTCCCCCAGCGCCTTGCGGAGCACGGAGATGCGCTGAGCGATCGTGTCGTCGCTGACGAACGTCCCGGGCCACACATGGTCCAGCAACGCCTGCTTCGACACGAGCCTTCCGCTCTGCTCGACGAGCAATCGGAGCGTCTCGAATTCCTTGGGAGGCAGCGGCACCGGCGCGCCGTCTCGCAGCAGCCGCTGCTCGGCGACCTCCAGCCTGAAACGGTCGAATTCGTACACCGGGTGCGTCGAGCGCCCGGCGGCCTGCATGAGCGCCTCGATGAGCACGTCTTCCGGCCGCGGCACATCTGGCTTGTCGGTCATGTCAGGAGAACGTGAAGAATCCGTCAACCTTCCGTCAGCACGCCGGCGCACCCCGGCGCGTAAGTTCTAGGCAATGTCAGGATACGCGATTGCTGTTCGGCAGTGTACCCGAGACGCGACGGGGTTGCAAGCGCGGTGCCGTACGAGCGAGTTCCCAATCCGTCCGGCGCGCGGTTAGCCGGCGGCCCGCGCGATGTCATCGAGAGGTTCCTATGACACGGTTTCCAGTCTCCCGTAGCGGGAATTTGCATCATCGCCGGCCTGCCGGCCGGGACGTTGCGCCCGAAGGTCCTCGCGGAACGCTCGCCGGCGCGGGCGTCCGCGCTCGTCGCCGCGGCGTTACGGCGTCGATGATCGCGGCAATCGCGATTTGCATCGCAGCCGCGCACGCGGCAGGCAGGGCGGGCGAGCCGCAAAGCCTCGTCGGCACGACCCTCCGCGCGGCCGACGACGGAGAAGCGCTCATTGGCGGCCTGCTCGAGCAGCTGTTGGGTGGTGGCGGCGCTCGTGCCACGTCACGTGCGATTGAACGCGTCGTCGTTGTCGAGGACTCCGCGCAGCGGCTCGTGGTCTCCGTCACCTACAGCGGCCTCGCGAACCTGCGGCTGGCCGGCGAGCTCCGTGGACGCGATCGGCGGCGGCTGCCGTACATCGTCGCTCAGCCGGTGACACTCACGGACGCCGCGGGTGAAGCTGCGATCGCGTTCGAATTGCAGCCGGGCCTGCCGGAGGGTGCGCGGATCGAGTCCGCGTCCCTGCGGCTGGTTGCGTTCGATCCGGCGCGGTCCTCTGTTCCCGTGCTGTCCAGGGTCTACGCCCTGCCGAAGCAGTGGAACGCGACGCCGGCGGCATCGAATGTGATCATCACGGTCGCGCCGAAGGCCATGGGGACGGCCGCGCGGCTGGGGAGTCTGCCGGACTACGCCGCGCCACCGAAGGTGCTCGTTCCCATCAGGGCCGCAGTCATGTCGCCCGCGGCGGCAGCCGCCTCGCCGGCGGCGCCGGATCGGACCGTGCGCGACCACCGCACGCGGACAGATGACAACGTCCGCGACCACCGCACACGGACAGGTGACAGCGACCGCGATCGCACGCGGACCGTTGACCTCCGCACGGGGGCAGCTGACAACGGCCGCGATCGTCGTACCGCGACGCCCGACAACGTCCGCGATCACCGCACGGGCGCGGCCGACAACACCCGGGGCCAGGGGACGGGCACGGCGGCAACGTCGCGATCACCGGACTCCGGCGAACCGGGAAATCGCCGAGCGGGCGAAGCCGGCCGCCGACAAGCTCGGCGCCGAACTCCAAGCTGTTGCAGGTCGAAGGTTTCCGGTACAGCGTCAGGCCGGAGGACGTGCGGGAGGGTGCGGAGGGACCGGCCGCCGCGGCCATCGAGCTGCTCGAGGGCCTGCGCACCGAAGATCTCGGGCTCGACCCGGCAGAGCCTGCTCAGCATCTCCACCAGCATTTATCCCGACAAGACACCCCAAGTCCGGCATCTTCTACTATCACCCGCGCTCGTATCACCTCGAGTGGACGCCCGAGAGCGGCCACGGCATGCGCATCCTCTATGGCGCGGCTGCCGGCGACGGCGCGTCGGGAGCCGTGCTGATGGCCGCGCGGCTGGAGTCCGGCCTGGATTCCTCGGAGGTGCAGCTCGCGACCGAGCTGCTCAAGGCCTACCAGCGCCGGACTCCGGGGTTGATCTTCAAGGCGCTGCGTCCCCTCCCGCTCGAGAAGAACGGCATGGATGTGTCGTTCGGATCCGTTCTCGGCCAGTACAGCATCCCCGAAAGAGAAGATCGCGATCACCGCGCTGTCGGACGTTCTCGGCGAAATCGAAGTCTCGTGGGTCACCGATCCGGTGACGAAGGAGAACCTGCAGCTCGCGCTCGTCGAGGACATCGGCGTGAGCGGCGAGGTCTCGTTCTCGTCCACCGGCGGCGCGCTGGCGCCGCAGGTGCCGATCGTCGATTCAGCTCGCCGACCGCGACTCGTTCGGCCGGCTCCGCTGGAATCGCGACGAGGGCCGCGCAACCTGACGCCGTATCCGCTGCGGCTCCGGTACCTGCACGCGCTCTGTATCAATCCGTGACCAACATGCCGATCCTCTACACCTGGTCGCTCGACAACGCCGCGCTGCCGCCGATGGCGCGCGTGCGATGGGATGCCGCGCGTGTTCCGGCCTGGATAGACACCGAGGCGAAGCGGATTTGGGTCGATTACGACGTCTCCCAGAAATGTGACACCTGCGACAAGGCGGTGCTGGACGGCATCACCGGCGGCGTGACGTCCGTGACGGCCGAACAGATTACGTTCCACACGATTTCGCCCCTGGCCGACGTCGGCGGCTACGAGCTGACCGCGCACGTGCGATCGAGAGTTCTTCGATCCGAAAGACAGGACGGTGCTGCAGAAGTCGGTGATCCTGAAGGCCGACAACCAGGACTTCACGCTCGGCCCGATCTACAGCGCCGGCCGCCGCGACGGCGAGCGGCTCTTCGAATACCGGCTGGTTCTGGCGATGCCGAGACGGGAAGGTTCACCGGGCACGCACTGGATTTCGAGCGACGGGCTGCGGGTACTGGTCGGCGGGTCGCAGCTCGAACAGTCGCTTGGGACGCTTCCCGCAAAGCTGCCGGAGCCGCGGCAATGGTGACCCGCTTCTTCGTGATCGCGTTCTGGCGTGCGCAGCTCCTGCCCTCGCGACTCCGGATCTCCGGCAGGGGCGTCGCGCGGGTCCGCTGATGGTGTATCCGGACGACGCGCGGCGGAACCTCTTCTATTTCCCGCCCGGGGATCTGGCGATCGGCATCGGCGAGGCAGGTGAGCCCGACATTCATCTCCTGCACGCGCGTTATACGGGCACCGCGGCGAGAGGCGATCGCGGCACGGCCGTCGTCCGCAGCATCTTCACCCTGCGCCTCGTGATGAGCGGACCGACGCTGCAGCAGATCAACGATGCGCGCAGAGCGCTGTCGGCCTCCATCGGCGGGTCGATCGAGCTGCGGCCGCTACCGATCCGCCGCCTCGAGTCCGCCATCGTCTACGCGACCGCCGGCATCGGTGCCGGCGCTCCGGCGGCACCGGGCGAGAACGGACGCGCGCTGCCGGCCGGGCACTTCGAAGCCGGCGAGAGCGCCCCGGCGCGCCGCGCGACGGGTACTGGACCGAGCGGCTCTACACGCTCGGGCTCGGGGCAACGGACGCACAGCTCCTGTCGGACGCGCTCGAACGCGGACGCCTCGCGCTGAGCGTCGGCTACGCGTTCCTCGCCGACGGCACCGGGCCGGACGAACGGCAGTGGGAACTGTCCGGATAGCCCGAACTGGTCGCGGCGCTGAAGAAGCAGATTCGAATCTCCGCCGCGCACGCCGGCCGACGGCGAGGCGCGCCCGGCGCCGCAGGTCGTCCGCGCCGGCGCGGTCGGCGTCACGGCCGACGTGGCCCGCTGGCCGCGGATCATCCGGCGCATCGACATCAACGAGTCAGCGCCTCCGGGGTACGCGGCGCTCGACGTCTACTGCTACGACTTCAGCCAGGGGACCGATGCCGCGCGCTACGAAACGCAGGTCGAGATACAGGCCGCGGGCGTCGGCGGCAAGCCTGTCGCGCTGAGCGCGACCTTCAGCCGGACGCAGCCGGACCTCTACGCGCGCAGCCTGCGCTTTCCGGTCGCGGTCCGCATGGATCGCCCGTATCGCTTCCGTGTGCTCTCGATCGCGCAGGACGGCACGTCGAAGACGACGCCGTGGCGCGAGCGCCTGGGCTGGACGGAGCTGCTCGACGTGACCGCTCAGGGAGACCACCAATGAAAGAGCAGGCATCGATCCGCATCACGGCGCCCGGACTCGCCCGGACGTCGCCGCTCCTCGCGCGCCTGGCGATGACGGCCGCGCTCCTGACCGCGGCGGCGCCGGTCAACGCGCAGGTGAACTACGACACGGGACAGCGGATGATCGACGGCGTCCAGCTCCTGCAGGGCGTGAGCGATCCGCTCGCGTACTACTACGTGCCGCAGTACCCGCGGCTGGCGTCGAAGCCCGACGGCACGCTGGAGCTGCTGTGCCTCAAGTACGTCGACGCGGCCGGGGGACCAACGGCGGGCTGTTTCACGCGCTGATCGAGTTCTCGCTCCCGCAGGACACCATCGACGCGATCGAAAAGAAGCTGCGCACGCAGGTCGCCGGCGCGCGCATTGCCGGCCCGGTGCCGCTGATGCAGGCGCTCGAGAGCGGCGAAGAGGGCGTCGGATCGTTCCAGATCGTCTCGGCAATCCTGAAGAGCCGCGAGAAGGGGCCCTCGGCCGCCGACGTGATTACCTCCGGCCGCGCCCCGCTCACGCCGAACTCGAGGGCCGTCGTCGCCGCGATGCTGAACCAGCAGGCGGCGACGCTGCTCTGGGACTCGCTCTCGAGCCCCACCTCGGACGTCTCGGTCGCGATTCACGCGTACTACGAGGCGGCGGTGAAGGGCTACAACGCGCGCGTGACGGCCGAAGTCGAGGCGGTCTACACGCACTTCAGCCGCGTCCTCAACCAGCAGGAGGGCTACACGCGCCGCCAGGTGCGCAACGTCGTCGACGACCTGCAGCGGAACGGCGACCTCAAGGTCGAGGTGCTGGATCGCATCCGCCGGGCTCGGGATCAAGGCCGACGACATGGACGGCATCCTCCAGATCGTGACCGACAAGCTCATCGAGCTGATGTTCGACTCGAAGACCGGCTGGGCCGCCGACCCGGAGCGGGAGGCGGTCGTCGAGCGCGATCAGATCCAGCGGCGCCAGGAGCGCGGCTTCCTGACCCGGTTGTTCAAGGGGTCGGGCAACCAGCAGGTACGTCACGGACGACCAGTACGTCCTCAAGAACCGCAGGGACATCCGCCGGAACATCTTCAGCCTGACGCTGGCGAAGAGCTCCACGATCAAGGTGCCGGTCGATACCGCCGGGCAACCTCGGCGGCCTGTACGCGGCGCTGAAGGACGACCCGCGCTACTTCGGCGTGGTCGATCTCTCCGATCCGGCGTTCGAGTTCCGGCCGGTGCACTTCCAGGTCGATGGCGACTACGTCGACTCGTTCCAGGACACGATCAACTTCGTCTCCGTGAACTTCCGCAAGACCTACCCGGACCACCCGGCGTTCACCCGCTCGCTCAATTTCACGCAGGCCGAGATCAAGGCCGGGAAGACGGTGCAGGACATCGCGTTTCCGCGTCTCGCGATGAACGGCGCGAACTGGACCGAGTACGAATACCAGATTCGCTGGAGCGTCAGGGACGGCGAGACCGTGCAGCGTGCCCAGGGGCGACACATGGGCGAAGACGCGCGACGCCGCGGTGTCGCTGGTGCCGCCGTTCGGCCGGCGGATCGTGGAGATCGACGCCGACCGTCAGCTGTTCGCCAAGCACGGCGTCGCCACGGCGGTGGTCGAGTTCCTGACGATGCGTCGGCGGCAAGCCCAGGGCGCAGCGCAAGGCCATCCTGCGCGCGGCGGACGCGGCGCCGACGACGAAAGTGGCGGTGTATCACGACCGGGGCACGCCGGTGGCCGTCCGGGTGACCTGGCACTCGGCGGAGGGGAAGACCGAGGTGAAGGTCGACGTCCTCGAATCCGACTACCTGTTGCTGACCGCCTCCGGTCTCCTCGTCGCCTGGTGCGCAGGGAGGCGGGCGATGACCCGCGTCATCACCGTTCTGCTGTTCGTCCTCGTGCGCCGGGCCGGCCTTCGCGCAGCAGGTGCTCATCGACCGCGGCGTGCGCGCCGGCGGCCTCTGGTGCTTTCCGCTGGCCACCGATCAGCGGACCTTCGTCTACCTGCCGTCGTCGGCGCGTCTCGCGCAGGACGAGGCGGGACAGCCGCAGTTCTCGTTCGTCAGGTATTCGACGAACGACGAAGCGAACGCGGCGGCACGGCTTCGATCACGGCATCCGGCGGCGGCGGCGTCCTCCATTTCCTCGTCCTGATGGACACGCCGGAGCGCACCGTGGCCGACGCCCAGCAGGAGCTGCGCCGCATCCTCGGCGACAACGAGGTGAAGCTGCGCGGACCGATGGTATTCAGCGACGGCCGGTACACGGTCGTGTCGTCCGTGCTGAATCCCTCGACGGCGACCCCCGAGCGGAAGCTGCTCGCCACCGGCCGTGCCCCGGTCCTCGCAGAACAACCGCATCGCGTCTCTCGTTCGATCTGAAGCCGGCCGAGGCGACGCTGCTGATGCGCAGCTTCGAGATGCGCGACGCCGGACGTGTCGATCGTCTTCGACATGACCTTCAGCGGCCTCACTGAAGCCTACGACGCGGATCTGACCGTGGACTGGACCGAAGTCCGCAAGCACCAGTCGTTCAACACCGGCGCCACCGTGTACTTCGTCAGCGCCGACGTCGAGCTCGCCTTCGACAGGCTCCGGCGCGACAACGCGATCAAGCTGCGGTCGAGCGGCACGGACGCGTCCATGGAAGCGCTGCTGCAAACCGTCTACAACAAGCTGCTCGAGCTGATGTTCCGCCCCGTCGAGCCCGAGAAGGCGCCCGACGCCACGCGCGGCAGCGTGCTCGACGCGCTCGACAAGCTCCTCGACGCCAAAGGCGCGATGGGCGGCACGCGAGAAGTTCGGCTTCGGCGCCAACCTCGCGTATCAGCTGAAGGACCTGCGAACCACGGGCACGAGCACGCTCAACTTCAATCACCGGTCGACCGTGGAGCGGCACTCCTTCGTCACCTTCAACATCGGCGATCTGCACCGCCAGCTACGGGAGCGACCCGAACTACTTCCGCGCCGTCAACCTGGGCGATCCGACGTTCCAGCAGCGCGAGATTCACGTCGGGATCGACGGCGCGGTCCTGCCCGAGTTCGACAAGTTCATCAACGGCGTGACCGTCACGCTGCGGAAGCAGCACCAGAACGGCGCAGGAGACGCTCCGTGAGCTCGTGCTCGACAAGGCCACGGTCGACCAAGGCCGCGGCGGGCTTCCAGCTTCGTCTATGGCTGGAACGGCGACAACGACCGGACGGCGTGGCTGGATTACGACTACCGCACGCGCTGGAGCTTCAAGGGCGGCGGCTCCCACGAGAACGCCCTGGAAGCGCACCCACGACCCGATGATCAACCTGTTCGTGCCGTACGAGCGGCGCGCCATCCAGGTCATCGGGAGCCGCGAGGCGCTGCAGAAACAGCAGGTCCGCGCGGTCGGTCGTGCAGGTGGAGTACCCGCTTCTTCGGCGAGCGACGGCGCCATCAGATCGTGCTGCGGCCGGATCAGCAGGACGCGGAGCCGACCGTCGAGGTCACGCTGCCGCGCGGCGAATTCCAGTACGACTACGCCGTCACCTGGCAGCTCGAGGGCAACCGGCGGCTGACCAGCCAGGGACGCGACGCGCACCGGCGTCGTGTTCGTGGACGAACTTCCCAAAGGGGGGACGTAATGCGCAAGCGCAGCTTCTTCGTGCTGGTCATCCTCATCGGCGCGCTCGTTGGCCGCGCCCGCGGGCGCCGTGGTGCTCGACGATACCAACCGCATCACGATTCAGCTCGACGACGGCACGCAGGTGTTGCTCCTGGGCGAGTCCATCGCCCTCTCGAACGAGCGCAGCAACCGGTACTACTACCTGCCGGTCAACCTGCGTCTGTCGAAGCGGCCCGACGGGACGCCGGAGTTCCTGTTCCTGAAGTTCACGACCGAGAAGTCGGCGGCGCAGGGCGGGATCAGCGGCGGCCTCATGCACTTCCTGATGGAGTGGGGCCTCACGCCGCAGCAGGAAGCGGAGCTTCGCGCGAAGCTGAAGACGCGGAAGGCGGAGCTCGTCGGCGCCGTGCCGCTCGACGAGGCGGGCGACGGCGGATCCTTTCGAGATCATCTCCGCGACGCTGTCCGACAAGGGTTTGACGACGTCGCTGGTCACTCGCCGGCAAGGCGCCGCTGGTGCCGGGCGCCAGAGCTGCGGCAGCCTCGCGGCTGACCGCCGACGGCGCGCAGCTGCTGGCGGCGACCTTCGAGAAGACCAGGTCGATCACCGACGTCTCGATCGCGCTCAACTACAGCTACCAGACGCTCACGCCGGCGGCGCGCGGCGTCGTGACCGTCGACTGGTCGAAGCTGGTCAAGGAGCGCGAGAGCTTCACCGCCGAGTACAAGCGCACCCGCACCGGCACCAACACCAGCGGCGGCTGCATCCTGTTCGCGTGCTGGAGCACTTCCTCGGCGAACTACTCCTACTCGTACGACGAGGTGCGCAGCCAGTGGAAGTTCCTCGAGGAGAAGAAGATCGTCGACATCAAGTTCGACGAGCAGCTGGCCGACGAGCGCGTCGCCAAGATCCGCGAGGCCTTCTTCCAGTTCTTCCTGAACAAGATGGCCGAGCCGGTGAAGGACGAGGCGCCGCCGCCGGCGACCGACAAGGAGAAGGAGCAGACGCCGAGCATCCGCTACGGCGCCAAGTACAAGTTCAAGCAGCAGTCAGAAGAAGTACATGTCGGAGAAGAAGGTCGAAACCTTCACGCTCGACGCGCGGCTGCCGGTGCGCTGGCCGTTCCAGATCGTCGGCAACCTGGCGAGCTGGTACAACGGCGTGAAGGACAACCCGAAGTGCGTCGCGTCCGTGAACCTGAACGATCCGTTCTTCCAGCACCGGGACATCAACTTCATCCTCGATCTCGACGCCAAGGAGATGTTCGACGAGGCGGTCAACTACGTGACCGTGAACGTGCGCAAGAAGCGCGGTCGAGCGGCAACGCCGTTCGAGGACCGCGTGACGATCGACGCGAAGTACCTGAAGGAGAAGGGGATCACGGCGAGCGTCACCTACGCCCGCGGCGAGGACAAGAACCCCGAAGCCTACGAGTACCAGGCGCAGTGGAGCCTCAAGGGCGGCAACGTCTTTCCAGCCAACCCGCGCTGGGAGAAGGGCAGCTGGGAGGGCGTGACGCTGGCGCCCCCGGTCGTGCCGCGGACGGTCGAGGTCGAGGGCGACCTCGAGGCGATGAAGGCGAGCGACATCACGCGCGTCACGGTGCAGATCCACTATCCGAAGTTCGGCAAGGAGGTCGAGGAGAACATCCACATTTCGCCGGCGAAGAACGAGCCGATCGTCATGCACCGATCTTCATGGACCGCGACGCGCGCGGCTACGCCTACCGCCTGATCGTCAACCACAAGACCGAGGGCAAGCTCGTCCTGCCGTGGAGCGCGCACGTGGGCGACGACTACATCTACGCCGACGATTCCCGAGGACCTGTTCGAGGAGGGATCGCCACTCAAGGCCGACGCCAAGAAGACCGGCGAGACGACCGTCGAGGCGCTCGAAGGAGCGCGTGCTCGACCAGTTCAAGGAGCTCCTCGGAGGGAGGCCACGATCATGAGAGCCATCCGCTCTCGATCGTCCTGCTCGCGATCGCCTCGCCCGCGGCCGCGCAGCAGCAGATCCTGCTCGACAAGCAGGCTCGCGGGGGCGACCTGACGCTCTTCCCCGACCTCACCGACGAAAGGCTTGCTACTACGTCGTCGACAAGCCCAGGCTCGCGACCGACGCGAACGGCCGGCCGCAGTTCTCGTTCCTCCGCTACGTCGAGAACGTGCGCCCGCGGCGGACGCCGCGGCCGCCGCGCGCGAGGGCGAGGGCGGAGGCATCGTCCACGCGCTCGTGTCGCTGTCGGTCACGCGCGAGCAGCTCCGCGCGGCGCAGCGCGAGCTGCAGCGCGCGCAGCCGGGCGCGCAGGATCAAGGGCCCCGTCATCTTCAAGACCGGCCAGTTCGGCCTGGTGTCGTCGTTCAAGGACCCCGCCGGCAAGCTGCGACTCGCAGGTCCTCGGCCTCGGCATCGCCCCGCTCCTCGACGGCGAGAAGGCCGCGGTCTCGATCCAGCTGCCCCGAAGCTCGGCGCCAAGGTCCTGTGGGAGTCGTTCCAGACACGCCGACGCCGGACATCAGCTTCAGTTTCGAGATGGAAATGCCGGGGTTACATGTCGCCCAAGCGCGCCCTGATCGAGGCGAACTGGGACCAGATCTACGAGCACAAGGCGTTCGCCGCCGGCATCGCGTCGAAGTACCTGGGGGCGGAGATCAAGGCCGCCTTCGACGATCTCCACGGTCGGGGGCGATCAAGGTCACGCAGATCGGAGCTGACGAGGGCATGCAGGCACTGCTGACGACCGCGTACAACTCACTGACGACCCTGATGTTCGCCGCCGTCACCGAGACCGGAGCGCCCTCCGCCGGCGGCCAGAGCCTCCTCGAGAAAGCTACGGCCATGTATCAGAACAACGAGAAGGCCGCGATCGAGGAGAGGGACAAAGTCCGGACCGCGAACGAGAGTGCCCGCAAACACAACGCCGAACTGGAGAAGAGGCGCCGCGTCGCGGAAGACGCGGAACGCGCCGCGCGCCTCGCGCGGGATCGCGCCGACGCCGAAAAGGCCAAAGTCGCAGAAGCCCGCAAGCTGCTTGCCTCGGATGAAGCTGCCGCCGGGCGGTTACGCAAGGCGGCCGAGGAGGCCGGTGCCAGGGCGACCAAGCTCGAGGCGGAGGCAGGCGACGATGCCGCCCGCAAGGAGGCAGCCGCAGGCGCACGGACAGAGGCCACGGCTCTCGGCGCGAAGGCTTCGGAGGCCGACGCCAAGGTCGCCGGACGGAAGACCGCGCTCGCCCAGGCGGAAGCCTCGGCCGCCCCGCTGGCCACCGCCGCCGAGACCGGTGAGAAGGAGGCCGCGGCAGCCAGGGCTGCCGCGCCCACCGAGAGCGAGTTCCTGCCGGTCCGCGAAGAGCCGTCCGGCAGCGGCGGCTTCGCCGCCATCGTCACCTACGAGATGAAAAAGAGCCGTCAGAGCGGGCGTTACACGGTCGACCTCAACAAGTACACGGCCGACTCGCTGACGCTGCGCTTCGACGAGAATATCGGCGACCTCCGATCGCTGCTGCGGGACACCGCCCACTTCCGTCAGGTCAACCTCGACGACCCGCTCTACCGCCAGCGCGAGCTCGCCGTATTCGTCGATGGTCAGAACGCGAAGGACTTCGGGGACTACATCAACTTCGTCAGCGTCCAGATGCGCAAACGTCATCAGGGCGGCGACGTGACGATCGAGGAGGTCCGCATCGACCGGACCAATTTCAACAAGGAGGCCAACCGCTTCCGCCTGCTGTACGGCTGGAAAGGCGACAGCAACAGGCAGCGTTGGCACGAGTACGAGTACCAGGCCGTGTGGAGCTTCTTCGGCGGCCACACGATGGAGATGCCATGGGTGAAGGCGTCGGCAGACGCGATTCTCCTGGCGCCCCCGCTGCAGCGCCGTTCGGTCGCGCTGGAAGGCGATCCGAAACGGTTGACCGAACAGGGCGTGCGCTCGGTGACCGTGAAGATCTTCTACAAAGCGGCGCAGGATGCTCCGGAACAGGTGAAGCAACTGACGCTGAGCGCCGCCGCTCCGGCGTTCGCCGGCCTGATCGAGTTCGTCGGACCCAGGAACCTGTTGGACTACGACTACGAGATCGCCTGGCGCCTGACCGGGAACCGCGAGGTGACCTCGGGCCGGCAGAAGACCAGCTCGACGATCCTCGAGCTCGACGACGTACCGAAGGCGACGGGCAGTCAGTGAACCACGACATCCAAACGGGGATCCCCCCGGAGTTTACGCAGGAGGCTATATGGAAACGATGAATGCACGGCACGCGGGGCGTCTGGTGGTCTGGGCTTGCGTGGCCGCGACCATGGCGGCAACCGCCGTCGTCACAGTCAGGGGAGACAACGCGGCGGCGTACGCGCAAGTCGTCGAGACGCTGCGGAAGGAGCTGGCCATTCCGTTCACGAGCCCCGAAGATCCCGGGCTGCTCCAGCGGCGCGCCCGGCTGCGCACGCTCTTCGCCAGCGTGCCCCCTTCGCATGCGAAGACGCTGTTCGATCGGCTCGGCGTGAAGCCCACGAAGGACGAGCTCTCAGAAGGAGTTCCATTACAGGCTTGCGACCGCCACGCGGCAGGAGCTGCTGGGCATTCTCGCGAAGATCCCGCCGCCGGCGCCGCCCCCACCTGCCCCCGCACCAAAGCCCGCGCCGCCGCTGGTCTGGGGGACGATGCCGCTGCCGCCGTCCGAATCCGGCCGCTTCGACACGGCGCTCAAGCACCTCGAGGACTGGTCGACAGAGCACCGACAAGGACACCATCGATCGGAAATGGCGGTACCAGTGCTGGTTCGACAAGCTGAAGGCCGGCGCCGACGACCGCGTCATCGAGTGGTCGGTCTGCCCGGCCAAGTACGGCGCGACCGGCGCCGCGTACATCGTCGGCGCCTGCGATATCACGTGGGGAACGCCGGTGAGTCAGGACGAGATCTACAAGAACATCAGGACGATTCCAGATGTCGATGCCAAGGGCGCCGGATTGGGATCGTCGCCGATTTGAAAAGCGACTTCGTCGTGAGCGAGGGGATGACCTCCATGCAGCTGAAGAACCTGGAGATGACACATGACATCGTCGTCCTGGCGATCGACAAGCTGGACAAGTGGGCGAACAACCCGATGGGCGGGGGCTCGGCGATGGCCAAGGAGTAAGTGTCGATCAAGGACTCGATCGGCCGGCAACAGCGGGACACGAAGAGCGTCTACAGCTGCAAGTAGCGTCGCGCGGTCAACTCGTGAGAAGCCGGTTTCAAACCGAAGGTGGCATCCGGCTTTAGCCGGACCTCGCGGGTTTGAAACCACTTCGAGACATCAACGCAGTTGCGATTGGCCGTGTCGCGCAAGGAGATGACTTATGAAACGCCTGACTGTTTTCCTTCTGGTGATGCGCTCAGCATGACAAGCGCCCTCGCTGCCGGCCCGCAGACGGTTACGGCTGCTGGCGGTCTGCAGGATAGCTTCGAAAGGGTCTACCGGATCGACCGAGCAACACTCCCGGTCACGTCGTCGTTGTTCCTCGAGGCCGTCGAGGGAGTCGAGGTCGGGCTGGCGGTCGCCAGCGTGCATTCCACCAGCCTGGCGTTGCTCGGCATCGAGGTCGCGGGCCCGATTGCGGGCATGGCGGCGGTGTATGTCGCGCTTGGCAACGCGCACGCGGATGCGATCAACAGCGTCATCAAGGACCAGATACATTCCGGCTTCAGCCGCGGCGTGGTATTGGGCGCAGACCGCCGGCGGATCCTTCGTGAAATATCGCTTCGTGAAGCACTCGCGCGTGCCTCACACCGTTATCCGGAGTACGGCGCAAAGTTTCAGAATGCCTACAATCTCGCCCTGGCGGCCGGCTATGCCCAAGGGAAGAAGCTCACCAAGCCGGAATCGGGCGCGTTCTTTCGGATCTCCTCGCGGATGAGCGTCCATCCCGTCAGTCACCTACGGCGAGGACTCGAAGGAGTGGAGCGAGCGAACCTGGAACGACTACTACGTTGAATGCGCCGCGCTCTTCCGGCGGGACCACCTCAAGTAAGCTTCCCGAACGAGGGGCGCGGTTCGCCGCGCCCCTCCTCCGAATGCTTCGGCCCCGTCCCGCACAGCCGCTGATTCGAGTGAGAATGACGAGTGGCGCACACCCCTTCCCACGAGTACATGGCACGTCTGGTGACTCGGCGTGCCGAACGCGACCGGCTGACGGAAGCCGACGCGCGCTTCAGTCTTCGTCTGGCGACGTTTGCGTTCGCGGTGCTCCTCGCGGCTCTCGCCTGGCGGTCTGAGCTTGCCGCGTGGTGGCTGTTGGTCCCGGCGGTGCTGTTCGTGTAGCCTCAAGCGTCACGATGCGGTCATCCGCTCGCGCGACGCGGCCATCAGAGGCATCGCCTTTTACGAGCGTGGCCTGGCCAGGCTCGAAGACCGCTGGGTTGGAACCGGCGAGCCCGGGGATCGATTTCGCGACGACGATCACGTCTACGCGACCGATCTCGATCTGTTTGGCCGCGGCTCGCTGTTCGAGCTGCTCTCCCTGGCGCGCACACGTTCGGCGAGGAGACGCTGGCACGATGGTTGACGTCGCGGGCCAGTGTTCCCGAAATCCAGGCCGCGGCAGGAGGCCGTCGAGGAGCTCCGGCTCTGCACTGGATGCTGCGGGAGCAACTCGCGCTGGCGGGAGCCGACGTTCGCGCGGCCGTGCAGACCGATCGCCTCCTCGAGTGGGCCGAGGCGCCGATGACGCGGCACCGTGCGCTCGAAGTGTTCACCTGGCTCTTCACCGCGGCCGTCCTCGTCGCGATCCCGGTCGCGGCCATCACGGCGGAGTGGGGGGTCCTGGGCACTGTCGTGGGGTTGCAAGCGCTGGTGTTCAGCCGGCTGCGTGAGCCGATGAACGCCATCCTGTCGGCGAAGGACACGAGCCAGTCTTCCCATTTCGTTGCCGATGCCCTCTCCCACCGGACGTCGGATCTGGCCGTGGTCGCGGGCCTGCTCAGGCACCTGGAGCCCCAGCCGTTCCGCTGCAGCCGGCTCGCCGCGCTCGGCGGCAGCCTCACCGCCGACGGCGTGCCCGCGTCGCGCATCATTCGAGGACTGCAACGCCTTTCCGAGATTCACGATTCGCTCAAGAACGCGGCCCTCTTTCCGTTGGCGCTCATCCTGTCCGGAAGAATTTCGCTCGCGTTGGCCGGATTGAGCGCGGCCGCGGTGCTGCAGCTCGTGCGCCCTCACATCGCGCTGGCGGTCGGCGCGATGGCGGACGCGACATGGCGGCGCCGTGCGCGTGTGGATAGAGGCGGTGGCGCAATTCGAGGCGTTCAGTTCGCTGTCCGGCTATCGGTCCGAGCGCCACGAGGATCCCTTCCCGGAGCTCGTGCCGGCAGGTCACGCGACGCGCGCCCTGGGGCTGTTCGAGGGAATCCAGCTCGGGCACCCGCTGTTGCCTCGTGCCACGATGGTCCGCAACGACGTCCGCCTGGCCGGCGATCTGCAGCTCCTCGTCGTCAGCGGCTCGAACATGTCAGGGAAGAGCACGCTGCTTGCGAACGGTGGGGATCAACGCGGTTCTGGCGCTGGCCGGCGCACCGGTGCGAGCCGCCTCGCTGCGGCTCTCGCCGCTGGCGATCGGCGGCACGCTCCGGATCCAGGACTCGCTGCAGGAGGGGCGCTCCCGCTTCTACGCGGAGATCACGCGGATCCGGAAGCTCGTCGACATCGCGGCCGGTCCCGCGCCGCTCCTGTTCCTGCTCGACGAGCTCTTTCACGGCACCAACTCGCACGATCGGCTTCAGGGCGCGTCCGGCGTCCTGCGAAGCTTTCTGGATCGCGGGGCCATCGGGCTTGATCACGACGCACGACCTGGCGCTGACGTCGGTCGCCGACGAGCTGTCCCCGCGCGCCGCCAACGTGCACTTCGAGGACTGGTTCGAAGAGGGCGACATGAAATTCGACTACCGGATGAAGCCAGGGCCGGTCACCAGGAGCAACGCGCTCGCGCTGATGCGCGCGGTGGGTCTGGATGTGCCGAGCGAGACGTATCGTTCCGGCTGAAGCGCACGTTCAGATTTCGGTGAGCCAACGGCAAAGCGTCGTGCCTATCGGGCTCCGTGTACTGCACCTCGTCGCAAAGAATCCGGCGAACCATCTGGTCCCACTCCTGACTCGCGGTGCCGACATCACAACGCAGAAAGGCGACGACGTCCTTGGAGCGTCTGACGAATCGGAGCGAGGGTCCCCAATTGGGGATCGGCGGAACGACCACCAGACGGCACGGACAATGCCCGCACCAGCTTGGGTCCTTTCGGCCCATCCACATCATCAACCAAAAGGACGTTCGCGTCAGGTTGCAACGGGACACGCAGGTCCTGGATTGTCGCGGTGCGGCCGGCGGGATCGAAGGACAGCCGCAAGTCCCGGCCGCCGTACGCCAGGTCCACCGATAACACGCCTTCCGTTTCCGAGTAGCTGGCCCGCCGTTGTGATGGCACCGTAAACCAGCCCGGCGAGCCTCTCCAGAGAACCAACAACTCGAGCCGCTCGCCTCGATTTACAACCGTGGCGAGCACCGACGGCGAAACTGGTAACGTCTGTGTCGTGACGGGGTTCACTGGGGGTCGGTGCGTTTGCAGGCCCGGGGCCATCGAGAGCGGCAGCCAAAGGAGGAGAGACCACAAATAGCGTAACGTGCAGCCCCTCTGCGGACCATTGACCACCTCCAGGGATTCGGCACTCACTGTCAATTCATCTTTCTCGAGGTCGAATGATAATGGCATGAGTCAGCCGCCTACGATAATGTAGCTCGCCGCGCGATTCGTGACAATTGTGTCCACGCCCTCCGCCGACCTCGAACAACGCCTCACATCAGCCGACACGGCTCGAGCCGCACGACGCACATCTCCGCCAGCAGAAAGCTTCAGGAATGTGGGGGCTTCCGAGGTGAGGCGACAGCTTCGTCGCCCTGACGCGGCAAGCGGCCCGCTGATTTTCGCGCCGAAACACTACCGCGAGCACGCCAATTACCTCGAGCGAACCTACGACTTCGTCGAGCGCGTCGGGATCGACCGGATCCGGAAGGAGACGGTGTATGCGCCCGACAGCGTGCGCCGCCTGCTGCTCGACCGCCTGCGAAAGTCCAAGGCCCGGTCACGCGACGCGTGGCAGGAAGGGGCGCAGCCGGTGCACCCGACGCAGTTCATTCCGTTACAACCGATTGAACAGGGGCTCATGTGAACAACGACCGATGGGTACAGATCACCGCCGCCGACCGCATCCCGGTGCGTGAAGGCCGCGCCGCGCTCGTCGCCGGGCGTGAGATCGCGATCTTCAATCTCGGAGATGGCTTCGTCGCGGTCGACAACCGCTGTCCTCACCAGGGTGGGCCCCTCGCCGACGGCATCGTCGCCAACGGGGCGATTGTCTGTCCGCTTCATGCGTGGAAGATCAGCCTGCGTACCGGTGCGGTCGAGCGGCCGTCCGGCATGGCCCACTGCGTGCGCAGCTATCCCACCCGCGTCGAGGCGGGAGTCGTGCTCGTCGAGCTGCCGCTCGCGGTCGAGGCCGGTGACGCGGACCAGGCCGCATGACGGCCGCCGCGAAGGGTTCCTGCGCAGCGGTCACCTTCCGACGCTCATCGCCGCGCTCTTGTACTTCGACGTCAGCTTCATGGCGTGGGTGCTGCTCGGCCCGCTCGCGCCGTTCCTGCGCGAGGAGCTGGGCCTCTCGGCCACGCAGCAGGGGCTGCTCGTCGCCATCCCGCTGCTCGGCGGTTCCCTGTTCCGGCCGGTGCTCGGCGTGCTCGGAGACTGGATCGGCGGGCGCCGCACCGGGCTCATCGGCCTGGGCCTCACGCTGGTGCCGCTGGTGATCGCCTGGAAGTGGGCGTCGACGCCCGCCCACTTCTACGCGCTCGGCCTGCTGCTGGGCATCGCCGGCGCCAGCTTCGCGGTGGCGCTGCCGCTGGCGAGCCGCTGGTATCCGCCGCAATACCAGGGACTGGTCATGGGCATCGCCGGGGCCGGCAATTCAGGATCGCTCGTCGCCACGCTGTTCGCGCCGCGGCTCGCCGAGCGATTCGGATGGGCGAACACGTTCGGCCTGATGATGCTGCCGATCGTTCTCGTGGCGATCGTGTTCGCGCTGCTCGCGCGGGACAGCCCGACGCGCACGCGTCCGCCGGCCTGGCGCGACTACGCCGCCGTGCTCAGGAGCCCGACACGTTCTGGTTCTCGCTGCTCTACGGCGTGACGTTCGGCGGGTTCGTGGGATTCGCGAGCTTCCTGACCACCTTCTTCCACGAGCAGTATCAGGTCTCGCGGGTGGGCGCGGGCGACTTCACCACCATCGTCGTGATTGCCGGCAGCCTGTTGCGGCCGGTGGGCGGCTGGCTCTCGGACCGGATCGGCGGATATCGCCTGCTGCTGCTCCTGCTGGTTGGCGTCGCCGGCTGCATGCTCGGCCGTGGCCACGCATCCCGCCGCTCCCGGTCGTCGTCGTCGTGCTGTTCTGCGCGATGGGGCTGCTCGGCATGGGCAACGGCGCGGTGTTCCAGCTCGTGCCGCAGCGGTTCGCCGACCGGATCGGCATCGTCACCGGCGTGGTCGGCGCCGCGGGCGGGCTTGGCGGATTCTGTCTGCCATCGCTGCTCGGCGCCGCCAAGGACGTGACGGGCAGCTACGCCCCCGGTCTCGTGGTCATCGCGATCGCCTGCATGGGCGGCGCGGTCGCGCTGTTGCAGCTGGGCTCGCAGTGGAGCGCGCGCTGGCATCAGGACGCGGTGAAGCAGTCGGGCATCTTCTGTTATCGTGGGGTCGTGCGCCGGCTCCTCGGCGCAGAAACCGCCTGACGCTGCATGACCCATACCGAGTTTTGGCGGCCTCCGGGTGCTGGCACTCGAAAGCCGCCGCGCAACCGAGATCGGCGCGCTCATCACGACGTTCGGCGGGGAGCCGCGCGTGGCGCCGTCGCTGCGCGAAGTGCCGCTCGAGACGAACACGGAAGCGCTGGAGTTCGCCGCGGCGCTGATGCTCGACGAGTTCGACATCGTCGTGTTCCTGACCGGGGTCGGCGCACGGGCGTTGATGACGGTGGTGGAGGCGGCGTGTCCCCGCGACGCGTTCGCCGCCGCGCTCGCCCGCACGAAAGTGGCCGCGCGCGGGCCGAAGCCGGTCGCGGTGCTGCGGGAGCTGCAGGTGCCGGTCTGGGTGACGGCGCCGGAGCCGAATACCTGGCGCGAGCTGGTGGCTGCCTCGACGCCAGAGCCGGCGAACG
Organism: uncultured Acidobacteriota bacterium; assembly: GCA_963820645.1. Classification (GTDB taxonomy): domain Bacteria; phylum Acidobacteriota; class Vicinamibacteria; order Vicinamibacterales; family 2-12-FULL-66-21; genus JALZOC01. The sequence continues at coordinate 28,021 of CAWGAS010000040.1, forward strand.
TCCGCTCGCCGGGGCGCGGGTCGCGGTGCAGGAATACGGCGTGTCGAACCTGGAGCTGCTGGACGCGCTGCGCGCGCGCGGCGCCCAGGTCACCGCCGTGCCGGTCTATCAGTGGACGTTGCCGGAGGATCTCCAGCCGCTGCACGACGCCGTCACGGCCGTCACGCGGGGTGAGGTGGACGTCGCTGATCCTCACGTCGGGCGTGCAGCTCGCGCACCTGTTCCAGATTGCCGAGCGGATGGGTCTCGAACAGGACCTGCTGCACGGGCTGCGACGCAGCCGTCGTCGCCTCGATCGGCCCGACCACCTCCGAAGAGATCGCGCGTCGCGGCCTCAGCTGCCGATCTCGAGGCCTCGCACCCGAAGATGGGCGTGCTCGTGCGCGAGGCGGCGGAACGCGGCGGCGATTCGTTCGGACGTGAAGCGCGCCCGGTAACGGAGGTCGGTCCGTCGTAACAATGTAGGGCATCGCTCTTGCGCTCTCCCCGCCTTCTCAGCCGCGACGGATTGTCAGTCATTTGTCAGTCGGATCTGCCGCTGGCTGCCGTTCTCCGACGAACGCGATCGGCGTCCGGTAGACTGCACCGAGGAGGTGCGCCGCCGCACTATCGCGATCGCGCACGCATACCGAGCACCTGTTCGCGGAAATCTTCGAGGGACAGTCCGACGGTCTGGGTGGTCCTCCGATGGTCCGAACGAACAGGCTGTTACACGCGCCGGTCCGCATCTTCGATCGCCGGGATCGAGGGTCCGGGGCAAGGACCGGGTGCTGGTCCAGCCGGAACCCGGCGCTCGACCCGACGCTGCGCGAAAGGATTCCTGTAGGCAACTCGGCAAACGAAGAGGAAGCCATGACCATCCACCGACAGGTCCTGACCTTTGTTGTGGCCGCCATCTGCGATGCCCACCGTATCCCGGCGAAACCGAACGCGGCGCCATTTCAGGGATAGTGGTAGATGATACGAAGGCCTGTGCCGGGCGTATCGATCAAGGTGATGAACGCCGGGAACGAACGTCACGACGACCGTCACCTCGTCCGGACCAGGGCGTTCAACGTGGCCAACCTGCCGCCGGGCACGTATCGGCTCGAGGCCTCTCGCGTAAGGGTTCCGAAGGCTATCGTCGAGGGGATTGTTCTCACGGCAGGCGCCATGATGCGTCTCACGTGTTGTTGAATCTCGGCGACGACCGAGGCCGTGAACGTCGTCGCCGCCAACACGACGCTGCAGACCGAAGACGAAGATCGCGACAACCGTCTTGAACCGGCTGATCTACGAATGCGGTGGTCGGCGGCGCGACGCGCAGCCCGGTTCGATTCGATTTCCACCGTGGCCGAGGCGAAGGCGCCGGAGGCGGATCGGCGCGACGGCGGTTTCGCTCGGAGGCGGCCAGGGAGGCGCATTCGGCGCGACCCGGACGGGGTGTCCGTCAACACCAACCGGCAGCAGCCGATAGCCGAATGCATTTCTCACGCCGTCGCTCAGGTGATTACCCGAGTTCCGCCGTTCAGACCAACGGCTTCAACCCGAGTTCGGCCAGGCCGGTGGCGGCGGAATCACCTTCGCGTCGAAGTCCTGGAACGAACACCCTGAAGGGCTCGACCTACGGGTTCTTCCGGACGACGCTGGACATGAAGGTCTCCAGCAGACGAAGGGCATCCGACGAGAAGCAAGCGCACTTCGGTGGATTGCTCGGCGGTCCGGTGGTGCTCGGCAAGCGGTACAACGCAAGAACTGGAGCGTCTCTTCGCGTTGTACGATGCTTTACAACCAGCAAGGCAGCAACTCCGCCTTCCTGCTCGGTGCCCGCGCTGAAATGTGGAACGGACAGTTCTCAACTGGGTCGACAGCGAGGGGCTGGCGGATTACGCGTTGACCGCGACGACGCGGCGAATCCCAGCGGTACGGGGTTCATCCGAGATCCGTTCCCCAATACAGATGATCCCCGCCGGGCGGTTCAGCACCGTGGCCGTGCAGTACGCCGCGCTCGCTCGATCGGTGCTCTACCGAACTGGCAGGGTATCGCTGCGCCCGGCACCTTCGGGTCAACAATTACGTGTCCGAAGGGCGAAGCACGATCGAGAAAACGACAAAATAAATCGGCAGCGTGAAGATTGATCAACACGCTGGCAAGCAGGAATCGCGTCGCCTACCTCTTCAACCGGACGAGCAACGGCACGGTCCTGCTGATGCGCTACCGCGATACTTCCGATGCCGTTCAACGACGTGCAGCAGACCACGTTTGACGGCGACTTTCACCGGGTGAGCTGGGGACTGGGGCTGGCACCCGCCTCGTGAATCACCTGACGGTCGGCGTGAATACGTTCAACAAGAACCTGTCGCCCAATGTCGATCAGAATGGAGTGACAGAAGATCTGCATTCAGAACTCCGTCGATTGCAACCAGAACATGGGCGCCATCCAGTTCACCGAAGTTCTCCCGCGGGCGGCGTGTCGTATAACGAGCTCTAGCAGCCGAGGTTCACGATCAAGGACGATCTGACGTTCACCAAGGGCTCGCACACGATGAAGACCGGCTTCACCTACGATTGCCAGCAGGCGAACGGCTTCGGCCAGCAGGACATTGGTGGCCGGGCTCATTTCAGTTCCTTCAGACGGGTGTACCGGGTGTCACGCAGGCCTTCGCCATGCTGGTGGCAGCTCGTTCGCCTCGTTTCTGCTCGGTTATGCCAACGAAGGACGGACCGAAACCATTGACGCGCAGGATATTTATCCGTATGATGAGTTTTACGTCAGGATGACTGGCGGCTGACAAAGACCGGTGATTAACTATGGTCTGGTGTATGAATCAGACGCCCGCCCGTCGCTGGTGGTTAGTATTCGGTAACTCACTTCAACGTTAACTGGGTGGCGACAATTACCCGTGCCGCGTTTGCAGGGGAAGGGGAAGGACGGGAAGGAACGCGCAGCCTGATCCCGGCTACTACGACGCCTGGGCGCCACGGTTGAGTGCCGGATTCAGCCTGAACGACAAGACGACGCTTCGGGCCGGCGCGGGCCGTTCGTCGGCCGCGTCACGGTGATCGCGGGAAGCAGCCATTTCGCCGGCTTCATCGGCCAGTACCGAGTTTTTAACACCGATTCCGGAGTGATGCCGACGTTCCTGCTGGATCGCGGGCTGCCGCGTCCGCGCCTCCAGATCAATCCGTATTCTCCAACAACACGAACGTCGATTACTGGAACGGCAGGGAAACGTTGCTGCCGGCGACGTAGCTACTCGTGGACGTCTCGATGCAGCGCGAGCTCGCCGCGGGATGACCCTCGAGGGGTACCAGAACGGTCGAAGGGCTCGGAAGCCTGCAGGCGAATTTGCTGGATCTCAACCAGGTGCCGCTGTCGGTGGTGAATGACCTCATCGCGCGGTTCGGCCTGCGGGCGCCTGTCGCTGCTGAATTCGCAAATCAGCGTCGGCGGCCGCCGTGGCGGCAGGGATCACCCCGCCTTACCCGAACTTCACGATCCGGCCGTGCAGAGAATCGAGGCGTTGCCCAATCGCTGCGGCCGTTTCCGCAGTACGCGACCGTCAATACCACCGTCAGCGGTGGCGACAAGACCGGGCGGTCGAGTTCCACGCCGTGGTGCGTGGTGAAGCTGACGCAGCGGGTGTCGAGGGGCTTCCTGTTCCAGGGAGAAGGCTACTGACCGAGGCTGATGACCGACGCCGATACCTTCAGCGGCAGCAGCCGGCTGATGGATACCGCGCAGCCTGGGCTCGATATTCCATCGGCCTGTTCGATCAGGCCCACAGCGTCAAGCTGAGCACGGTGTACGAGTGCTCTTCGGCCCGGGGACCGCGCTGGCTGCAAGACGGCGTCCTCAGCCATGTCCTCGGCGGCTGGCGACTCGCCGCCATCGCGATTCTACGCCAGTGGGCTGCCGATGGCGCCACGACCAGCGCGCCCCCTCCGATCTTCGACGGAACGAACCGCCCGCAACCAGCACGGGCGCTTCGACTGGCGCGCGCCCATCGCGGGCGACGAATTCGAACCGCTCGTCGACCGCTATTTAATCGGGCGGCCTTCGTCCAGCCGGTGGGGTAGCTGGGCAACGCGCCCAGGAGAAACGGCGATGTGCGCCGGCCGTGGAACCTGACCGAGAACCTGAGCGTGGCAAGAGCGATTCCGGTGCTAGCGAACTGCGGCTGACGTCCGCGTCGAAGCGTTCGACCTGTTCAACCGGACGATTCGGGGGCGCCCCGCAGCAGAACTTCAACAGCGCCAACTTCGGGAAATTTCGTCGCAGGCGAATTCCCCGCGACAGATGCAGTTTCGCGTGAAGCTGGCTGCTGGTAGCCGGCGCGAGCCACCGGCTCGCGCGTGGCGTCCCAACGGCGGACAGGTCCGAGCCGAGGGTCATCGGCAACTCGACCCGGATGGTTCCACGTCCGCCTATCCCCACCACGTTTCGCCAGGCGCGACATGCGCGCGGCGATGTCGGGGTTCAGCTGGATCCCGAGCCCCGGTTTGTTGTCTACGCGGTGAACCCGTCCTCTGGAGGGTACGGCCGGTCGAGCACCAGGACCTGGTTCATCCAGCCGCCCTCGCCGGTGACCGTTTCTCGAGCGCCAGGTAGTCCCTGATCCAGACGCGGCCCATTGCGCGGTGGCGTAGGTGCAGACCTGGCTGCCGGTGTTGTGGTTGGCCATCGGCAGCCCGCAACGTGCGCGGAAGTCGGCTACGGTCGGTTCACCGAGGAAGCCGCCGGAGTCGCGCAGGTCAGGGTGCAGGATGTCGCAGGCCTGGTTGAGGATGAAGTCCTTCAACCCCTCGCGCCGCGCGGTGTTCGCCCATGCAGATCGGCACCCTCGCCGCCGCGCACAGCCGCTTCCACGATTCGGAGTAGTCGACGGGCAACGGATCCAGCCACACCGGCCGCACTGGTTCACGGCCTCGGCGATCTGGATCGCGGTGCGCAGGTCGTATTCCCAGTGGCAGTGGACCATCAGGTCGTGCCGTCCCCCCGATCGCCTCGCGGCAGTTTCTCGTAGCCGCTGACGGCATCCCGATCAGTTCCTTCGTCAGCATGCGATTGGCGGGGTTCCGCGCGTTGTCGGTCGCCGGATCGCTGCGACGGAATCCAAGCTGGTGGCAGGTGGTCACTCGCGTGCGCGCCACTTCGCCTTCGCCGCCACCGGCGACGAACCGTCGAGCATGAGATTCGCGCGGGCGGCATGGTCGTAGACGCGCACGTGTCCGGAACCGTCCGCCGAGACGTGGTCGCTGGCACCGCGAATCTTGCCGAGATCGAGAGCGCCATCTCGATCCCACTGACGGCGCGCATCAGGTTGTGCGCGGAGCCGTTGCGCGTCCCGCTCAGGCTCAGGTTGCCGCGGCCCATCGGTGTGTAGAGCGTGTCGATTGAGGGGTCACTGCCGACGAGCCACGGCTTCAGCGCCAGCACCTGCTCCTTCACGCCGGACGCCGGGCGACCCAGATCGCTTCGGCCATCCCCGACACACCGGCGTCCGACGTGACTTTGACGAGCGTGTAGGTGCGTCCGGGGCCCTGCAGCATCATCGCCTGCAGGTCGCGGATGGTGGCGCTTGCTTCGCGCGCGGCCAGCCGGCGGAACGACCAGCGGGAGCACCGTCGCCACGCCGGCGCCGGCGAGGAACCGGCGTCGGGAGATGCGTCGCGATTCGGTCATGAGACCTCCTAGCCGTCTTGACCGCCGAAAACTCGGAGCTGTTGAGTCAAGTTTTCGGCGGGCAAGCGGCGAAACAGTAAGCAATGCCACCTAGCGAGGCGGAGCCGCAGGGTCTGAGGCGCAGCCTCGCTAAAATGGGCTGCGGACGAGGAGGACTAAGCCGGGCGCCCGCCGCGTCAACCGCACGGTCGGCTCGCCTGCGCAATGCGCTCGCCCGGCGCGCTCTGAGCAGAACATCATGAGCGAATCGGACTGCATAGAGCTGTTTTGCGTCCAGTTGCAATCGCGCGGTGTCAAACCCCTGCATGGCTCAGGCTCTCCGGGCTGGACTCGTAGCAGCCATCACGATCGCCGTTCTCGCGATAGCTACAGGGGTGAACGGCCAGACGAAGGATTCCCCGCTCCTCCTCTACAAGGGCGGCAGTCCAGTGCCCAGGAAAATCAAGACGCATGTTCGAAATACCCGACGAGCGCACAGGCGGGTTGACGGTACTGGAGCTGACCCTGCGGCCGGATGGAAGAGTGGACGCAGTCACGGCGATTCGCCCGTTGCGCGGTGCGACAGAAGCCGGCAATCGCAGCAACAAAGCAGTGGCAGTACGAACCGGTTTTCTACAGAGGAAAACCTGCCTGGGCTGTGATCGACGTTCGCATTTGTAATCCCTGGCGCTGTCGGCCATCAGTCACGCGGCTGTCTCTGACTCGGAGTCGATAAGCAGGTTCACCAAACCCATCACATCGAACGAGCGGCCCGTGACGCCGGCGGCCATCGCTGGCGACATCGTCAGCGACAGGTGGTTCGTGGTGCCTGAGATCCGACCGGACGGTAGGGTCGCAATTACTCAATCCATTGAGGAAACCACTCAACGTGATGAGTATTCAGGAATACGTCCGGCCACAGGCCGCAGAGCTGCTTCGACGGCCTCGAGGCCGGAACGGAGCAAGCCGCGGATACTCGGCTATGGCGACGCAGGCTACATCAACGCGCCAGCCACGTGCGCGAGCCCCGGCATCGACGGCGTCACCCACCCACTCTGTCGCCTCATTTAGAAGATTCTTCACCAAGCCATGCGGTACGAGGAACGTGGGCCGGCCGTCAGCGACGACGCTAAAAAAGTGCGACACATTCACCGTCGCACCGCCTCCAAACTGACATTTATTTTTCAGCCAGATGCTCACCGCGGTCCCACGTCGTGAATGGGGAGAATGTGGCTATTCGCGCGAGAGCGACCGCCGTGAACAAATTGTTCACAACGGCCTCCGAACGAAAATTAGTGGCTGTAAGTTGTTGGAAATGGTGCGCCCTGCCCGCCTTCGTTCGCGAGTGCCCTGCGAACTTCGGCGCGCCTCGGGCCTGTCAGTGCTGAAAGGAGTTCGCTGCCACTGCATAGCTGCGCGTCGGAACGGACGGAGGGCCCCTGCAAGACTCGAACGTGCGACCTCCTGGTTCGTAGCGGAGAACAGGAGGTCGCAGGGGCGGCGGAGGCCGCTGCCCCGATCTTTACGGGCCTTTGGGGAACCCCCCGAGGCAACCCGAGGACACCTCGAGCCGCGACGGATTGTCAGTCATTTGTCAGTCGGAATCGGCGACACGACAACCGCCAACGTTCGCGGCGCGCCGGAAAGGCGGTCACTTTCTTTGTGCCGACCGTTCTTCGGGAGGGCCCGTATCGGCTCTTCTTTGCTGGGAAACCCAAAGCGCCACCGCACATTCACGTGGAGCGAGACACTCACCGGGCCAAGTTCTGGCTCGACCCGGTGCGGCTTGCTCGCAGCGGCGGGTTTGGGGCCGCGGAGCTCCGGGAACTGGAACGGCTCGTGCTGGAGCACGCGCAACTACTACTGGGGAAATGGAATGAATACTTCATCGTCACCGATTGAGATCGCGGAGGCGCGGGCGCAGCAAGTGTCGCTCACGGACGATGCGCTGGTCGTTGAGCTGGTCGATGGTCGGACGATCACCGTGCCGCTGACGTGGTATCCCCGCCTGGCCCACGGTAGCCATTCCGAACGCTCGAACTGGCGGCTGATCGGCGAAGCGAGGGCATACACTGGCCCGATCTGGACGAAGACATCAGTGTCGAAGGCCTTCTCGCCGGACGACGTTCTGGAGAAACGCAGGCGTCCCTCCGCCGGTGGTTTGAGAGCCGCCCTAAGGTCTAAAGACGGCGCGGGTGAGAGGTCGATGAAGAAAAAGACCGACGGGCTCCAGAACAACGTGTCCAGCTCGCGAGTGGCTCTTCGCCTGCGCGATCCTCGGGGGTGCACAATCGTCTCTAGAGCGAAGGCGTACACCGGGCTCAGCGCCAGTCGCGGTATCGAGCGCTGCGCGTGCTGTCATCTTCAGACATCTTCGCCGTTTTCTTCTTCTTCCTCTGCCTCGGCGGCGTAGAGTTTTTCCGCGACCAACTGCTTCGCCCGCTCAATCGTCGTCCCAGGCTTGGCCTTGACGAGCAGTTTTGCCAGCGCCTCGATCTGCTTGGCTCGTTCCTCATTGGCTGGAGCGTCGGCCCCCTCATCAGATGGCATCGACGCCAGGCGCGCGCCCCACTTTTTGGCGAATGCGGCTTCCGCCGTCTCACCCTTCGGATGGCAGTGCCGATGCACGAGGGCACCATTCGCGAGGATCGTCTTACCACCGTGCCGATGCTGGCCAGCGTGTGAATCTCCGCTTCGGGCCTATCACATCAGCGATGCGGACCGCGCAGCGCTAACTGTCCCGGTAGTAGATCAGTTCTCGCTCCAACATGCCAAACATCCGCGTCGAATCCTTCATCTGCGGAAGAAGCACTTCATGCATCTTTGCCGCGAAGAATTCGTGCCGTCGCTGGATTGTGTCGGCACGATCGCTGTTGACACGTGTTCCCACGCCGTAGCGCAACCAATACTCACTCGGGCGCGGATCGTCCCGCGTTGCCTTCGCTTGTGCGAGCTTGTCCCGAAATGCGTCGAATGCCCACGCGAACCCGCTCTCCCATGACCGCGTGTAATCGTCCAGCAACGCATCAACAAAGAGCACCAGATGAATCGCTTCGTGCCCGATGATCTTCGGACGCTTTTGGTCTCGCAGCAATGTCGTCAGCTTTTCGAGGATCGTGAACAGACGACGGGCGTCCACGGAGTCGGCATCGAAGCCAAGGTGCTCGTAATAGAAGTCGTCGATGGCTTCGGCGTTGGTGTCGCCGAACCGCGCTTGCGCCCGATTCGTCACAAGCAGCTCGCGAGCTGCGCGCTAACTGGCGGAGCTCGGCGCGAGCCTTCACCTTCTGCGCCGCATCAGCACGTTAAAGAAGTCGTCACCGGGGTAACGAGCGAGTCCGGCCTTGCCGCCGAGCCTCAGCACAAAATCTGTGAACTGTCCGGGCCACGCATCCCGCTTCTCTTGAGAGTTGAGAGGCATTCCCGACTGCAATCGAACAGAGAGATCCCGTGCTTCATTCTGGTTATGCGTTTCGATCTTTACGATCCGAAGCGGAGTCTGAAGCAGATCGCGCTTCAAGTCCTCCGTCAGGTCGTGAAACGCTTTGCCGCCCCACGGGCACGGCTCGCGTTTGATGAAGTAGGGGAAACGGGCGTCGGCGGCGTCTTTATCGGGATCGAACAACTTGAACGCGCCTTCATGAAACTCTGACAATGCATTGATCCGCTGTTGCCCATCGATGATCTCGAATCGTTGGCTGACAAGTTTGCCCGCTTCCTGGCGGATGTGGTGGAAGTAGATCAGTGGAATCGGATAGCCGCGAAGCACCGAATCGACCAGCTTCTTCTTTTGCGTGGGGGTCCAAACCGCTCCGCGCTGATATTCAGGGTTTACTACGAGCATCTGTTGAGACTTGAGGGAGAGGATGTCGGAGACGGTCAGGAATCGTCGGGCTCGGCTTTCATTGTGCCTCTTCGACCCCTGCAAAACGTATGGGCTAACGTCTAGCGGAAATCGTACGCGAAGTCGGTCGGCCCATACTGGCGAATACCGGCGGTGGCATCGGTCTGTGTCGCGGTACTTCAACATCACGGATGAGGAACTGCGGAAGGCGCTGACCGGCGTGTGGGAACGCCGCCGGCGGTTGAAGGCAGTCGGTCAATAGGCGCTGTAAGGGTCCGGCTCGGGCCGAGGGGCTGCCGTTGCGTGGGGAGGTCGGCAGAAATAGCCCGGCTCAACAACGGACGGTGCGAATACTCGAGAAGATTCTCGCTGCACGCCAAGAGTTGTCCGCTGAACGTCCAGCGCCAACTCCTCGGCTCCGGCCCCCTGTGCGACCCCCAACCCCTGATACGCGACGACCGTCTAAAGCGAATCGACTCGGGAACGCTCTGACGACAAGCCACTCTGATCTATATGAATCGCGTCGGACGGGCCCCGATTCTCCTTCGCACGTTGGGGGCGTTCCGCACGCCCTCGGGGTTCTTCGCAACGAAAGGAGGCTCGAGACATGCTCCAGGACATCCGTTACGCGCTGCGCAGCTCACTCCGGCGCCCGGCATTCGCCATTCTCGTCGTGCTCACCCTGGGCGTCGGAATCGGCGCCAACAGCGCGATGTTCAGCATCGTCAACTCGGTGCTCCTCCAGCCGCTGCCCTACGAGCGGTCCGAGGAACTCGTGTACCTGTACGGAGCGTTCCGCGGGGGCAACGAGGCGTCGATCTCGCCGCCGGACTTCCTCGACTACCGCGAGCGACAGACCGTCTTTTCTTCGCTCGCTGCGCGCACGGTGTTTGGTAGCGCCGTGATCGGCGGAGGGGATAGACCGGAGCGCGTGCCGGCGTCGATCGCCACCGCCAACTTCTTCTCGACCCTCGGCGTTCAGCCGATCCTGGGACGAGCGTTCCGGTCCGACGAGGAGCAGGGCGCTCACGACGTCGTCATCATTTCACACGGACTCTGGCAACAGCGCTTCGGGGAGAACCCCGGCGTCCTCGGCACCAGCGTCTCCATCGACGGACGCCCGCACACCGTCGTCGGCGTCCTGCCGCCGCTCCTCGACCGCATGATCAACGTGCAGGTGTGGCGGCCGGTCCCGTTCGGCACAGACGAAACGTCCGTACGCCGCTTCCACTTCCTGCGCGGTCTCGGCCGCCTCGCGCCTGGCGTCACGGTTGCCCAGGCGCAGCGTGAGATGGACGGCATCGCGCGACAGCTCGAGCAGACATACCCGGAGAACGAAACGTGGAGGCTCCGGCTGGTGCCGTACCGCCAGGTCGTCGTCGGTGACGTCGGCCGGACGCTCATCGTGCTTCTGGGCGCGGTTGGGCTGGTCCTCCTCATCGCCTGCGGCAACGTCGCGAGCCTGCTGCTCGCGCGCGCGACGGCGCGCAGCGGCGAGATGGCAATCCGCACGGCACTCGGGGCGTCACGTCCACGACTCGTCAGGCAGCTGCTCACCGAGAGCTTCGTCCTGGGACTGGCAGCCGGGACGGTCGGGCTCGGGCTCGCCTATTACCTCGTGCAGGGCGTACGCGCCGCCGGTGCGGGCATCGTGCCGCGGCTCGCCGAGCTCGCACTCGACCAGACCGCGTTGCTGTTCACGTTCGCGTTGTCGCTCACCACCACCCTCGTGTTCGGGCTGGCGCCGGCGCTCCACGCGGCGAAGGGCGGCGTGGCGGCCGCGATGACGTCGTTCGGAAAGGGATCGGGCGGCCGAACCGGCGCACGCACACGCGACGTGCTCGTCGTCGCTCAAGTGGCGGTGTCGTTCGTGATGCTGATCGTCGCCGGCCTCCTGATCCGAAGCCTCTGGCAGCTTCAGCGGGTGGACCCGGGGTTCGATCCTCACGGCGTCTTCACGGCCGAGATCGGGCTGCCGGCGATCAAGTACCCGGTGCGCGCGGATGCCGATCGATTCTGGTCCGCGCTCACCGGCCGCGTGCGGTCGATCCCTGGCGTCGAGACAGCCGCGGGCACGACGCTGCTCCCGCTCCGTGGCGGCGGCGACACCTACTTCTATGTCGATGGCCGTCCGCCGGCGACCGACGCCGACAAGTTGAACGCGACTGTCTCGGTCGTGACGGATGACTACTTCGAGACGATGCGGATCCCCATGAGAAGCGGACGCGTGTTCACCGGGACCGATCGCGCCGACAGTCCAGGCGTGATGCTGATCAACGAGCGACTGGCGCGGCGGCTCTTCCCCGGCCGAAACGCCATGGGTGAGCGACTGATCGTGGACTTCGGCAAGCCGTTTCGCGGGGAGATCGTCGGCGTGGTGAGCGATGTACGCGTCTACGGCCAGACGAACGAGGTACCTGATCAGATGTACTTCTCAATCCGCCAGTCCGGAGCGGGGTTCAGCGCCACGCAGATGCGGCTCGTCGCCCGCGTGCAGGGAGACCCGACAGCCATCACGCCCCAGGTGCGCGCGGTACTCCGCGAGCTCGATCCTGATGTGCCGCTGGCGTCGGTGGAGCCGATGGAGGACATCCTCTCCGGCTCGATCCGCGACGTCCGGTTCCGCGCCGGGCTCCTGGCGGGATTCGCCGGAGCGGCCTTCCTTCTGGCTGTGATCGGTCTCTACGGCGTACTCGCGTACTCGGTCACGCGGCGGTCGCGAGAGCTCGGGATCCGGATTGCGCTCGGCGCGCGATCGGCCCAGGTGTTCGGGCTCGTGGTACGGGAGGGGATGCTGCTCGTGGCGCTCGGCGTCGCGCTGGGCCTCGCCGGCTCGTTCGCCGCCACCCGCGTGGTTTCGGGCATGCTGTTCGACGTCGCCGGCACCGACCCGAACGTGTTCGTCGCGGTGACGCTGACGCTCCTCGGCTCCGGGTTCGCGGCCTGCGTGCTGCCCGCTCGGCGGGCGACGACGGTGGACGCGATGGAGGCGCTGCGGAGCGAGTAGGACTGATGCTGGAATCTTGCGATACCGACGTTCGCGGAGAAATCGCTCGAACAACGTGGACAGCACAGTCATGAGACAGAAGCTCCTTTCGGACCCGCTGCCGGTGCTGTCTTCGGGTTAAGTGCTTATCAAGGAGTCGCTCGCGCTGCTCGCGAGTCTCGTCGAGGCAGAGATTCCGGGTTAGTGCGCCGCCGAGGACAGGGTCCGCCGCCGTCGTTCGAGGAGCTCGCGCTCGACATCGTTCCCACAGAGCTCGATCGCGCGATCGACCGCGGCGCGGGCCTCGGCTGTCCGCCCCGTGCGCTGCAGCAAGTCAGCCCGCACAGCGTGGAGCAGGTGGTAGTCGTCGAGCGCCAGGCCGTCGAGCGCGCGCAATCCGGCTTCGGGCCCCGCGAGTTCGGCGAGGGCGGTCGCGCGGTTCAACGCGACGACTGGTGTCGGCGCCAGAAGGAGCAACTGGTCGTAGAGCGCGACCACCTGCCGCCAGTCTGTGGCGTCGGGAACCGGCGCATCGCTGTGTACGGCCTGGATCGCCGCCTGAATCTGATAGGGACCGGGTCTGTTCCATTGCAGGCACTGCCGCACGATCGCCTGCCCCTCCGCGATGCGCAGCCGATCCCAGCGCGACCGGTCCTGCGTCGCGAGCGGCACGAGCGCTCCATCCGGCGACACGCGTGCATCTCGCCGTGAATCGGCGAGCAACATCAGCGCCAGCAGGCCGAGCACCTCGGGCTCGGCCGGCATCAGCTCGGCCAAACCCCGCGCGAGCCGGATCGACTCATCGCACAGCGCGGGTCGGACCAGGCGGCCTCCAGCGGTCGACGCGTAGCCCTCATTGAAAATGAGGTAGACCACGGCGAGCACGCCGCTCAGTCGGCCCGGCAGCTCGGCAGCTTGCGGCACCCGATAGGGTATCCGCGCATCGCGGATTTTCCGCTTCGCGCGGACGATCCGCTGTGACATCGTCGCGTCGGACACCAGGAATGCGCGTGCGATCTCGGTGGTCTCGAGCCCGCCGAGGAGGCGCAGGGTGAGCGCGACCTGCGCCGCCGGAGCCAGTGCCGGGTGGCAGCAGGTGAAGATCAGCCGCAGCCGGTCGTCTTCCACCATGCTCACCTCCAGCGCCGCATCCGGCGGCGGCGGCGCCTGCGCCGCCCAGTCGACGGCCGCGTGTCGGGTGGCGCGCATCGACTCGCGGCGCACCCGATCGATCGCGCGATTGCGTGCTGTCGTGATAATCCATCCGACCGGACTCGGTGGCGGCCCCGTCGTCGGCCATCGCTCGAGGGCAGTCGCGAACGCGTCCTGCACGGCCTCTTCAGCGGCATCGATCGAGCCGCAGACACGCACGAGTACCGACACGGCACGGCCGTACTCGCGGCGGAACACCTCCTCGATCTCGGCCGCGGCGAGGACCGGCTCCCTCTCAGTCCCCATGCTGGAAGGGCCGCACCTCGACCGCGAGGCCCGAGTCGTAGCCGGGGAGGACGAGCGTCTCGCTCAGCCGTTTCGCCCAGCCGAGCGCCGCATCCAAGTCCGGCGCTTCGATAACGGAGAATCCGCCGATATGCTCCTTGGCTTCGACGTAGGGTCCGTCCGTGACGAGTGTCTCGTTACCGCGGACCTGCACCACGGTCGAAACATCGGGCGGGTGCAGACCGCCGGCGAACACCCAGGCGCCCGCCTGTCGCAGGTCTTCATTGAGCTTGTGGATCCGTTCCATGACCGGGGACAGCTGCTCTGGCGACGGCGTGGCGCCGTCGGGCTGGTAGATGCTCAATAGATATCGCATGATTCGCCATGTCCTCCTGGATATCGCCCGGCGATCGTACCGGACTTCAACATCCAAACGAACGGGATCATGGAAATTCGACAGCGTACCGTACGGCTCCGGGGGATGCTCAGTTCAGCAGCGTGAGCGGGACGTTTTCACCAGGGGTTGCGTCGGTGACGTTCGCCAGGTAAAACCCATCGTCGGCCCTCTCTGACCGATCTGGCGCTCGCCACCAGCCGGATGGTAGGTTCGCAATTACTCAATGCATTGAGTAAAATTACTCAACGCGATGAGTATTCAGGAATACGTCCGGCCACAGGCGGCAGAGCTGCGTCGGCGCCTCGAAGAGCCGCGGCGCTTCATCCAGGTCGTCGCCGGCCCGCGCCAGGTCGGCAAGACGACGCTGGTCACGCACGTTGCCGACACCGTCGGCCTTCCGCACGTCTTCGCCAGCGCCGACGAGCCGACGCTCCGCGGCCCCGAGTGGATCGAAGCCCAGTGGGAGGCGGCTCGCCTGCGGCTGCGCGACAGCGATGCGCAGGGAGCGCTTCTGGTGCTGGACGAGGTGCAGAAGGTCCCACGCTGGTCGGAGACCGTCAAGCGGCTCTGGGACGCAGATACCCGAGCTCGTCGTCCCGCTCAAGGTCGTGCTGTTGGGGTCCGCGCCGCTTCTCATCCAGCAGGGGATGACGGAGAGCCTTGCCGGCCGCTTCGAGGTGGTCCACCTATCGCACTGGACGCTGGCGGAGATGAAGCAGGCGTTCGGCTGGGCGGTCGATCAGTACATCTTCTACGG
Source organism: uncultured Acidobacteriota bacterium (assembly GCA_963820645.1). Lineage (GTDB taxonomy): Bacteria > Acidobacteriota > Vicinamibacteria > Vicinamibacterales > 2-12-FULL-66-21 > JALZOC01. The sequence continues at coordinate 43,087 of CAWGAS010000040.1, forward strand.
CGGTTACCCCGGCGCGGCGCCGCTCGTCACCGATCCGGAGCGCTGGGCGCGCTACGTTCGCGACTCGCTCATCGAGACCACCATCTCGCGCGACGTGCTCCTCTTGTCCCGCGTGGACAAGCCGGCGCTCCTCAGGCGGCTCTTCGAGCTGGGCTGCGCCTACTCCGGCCAGATCCTCTCCTACACGAAGATGCTCGGCCAACTGCAGGATGCCGGCAACACGACGACACTGGCACACTACCTCGAGCTGCTGGCGGGCGCCGGCATGCTCGTCGGCCTGCAGAAGTACGCGGCGGGCGCCTCTCGTCAGCGCGGCTCCAGCCCGAAGCTGCAGGTGCTCAACACGGCGCTGATGACGGCACAGTCGGGCGTGTCGCTCGCGGACGCTCGTCGCGATCGACGAGTTCTGGGGCCGGGTCGTGGAGTCCGCCGTCGGCGGGCACCTCGCGAACGCGGCTGCCGCCGGCATCTGCGAGGTGTTCTACTGGCGCGAGCGCAGCCACGAAGTGGACTTCGTCGTCCGCGCCGGCAAGACGGTCACGGCGATCGAAGTGAAGAGTGGGCGGGCACGGGATTCGTTCCCCGGCCTCGCGGCGTTCGGGGCCGCGTTCCCAAGAGCGCGGAAGCTACTCGTCGGCGGCGACGGGATCGCGGTCGAGGAGTTCCTCGAGAGGCCGGTGGAGCATTGGGTGACGCCATGAGGCACGACGACCGGGACGAAGAACGACGCCGATGCGGCCTGTGCGGGAAGATCCTGCGTCCCAACGATTCAATCTCGGTGGCCGAGGTGGGCGAACGTTGCTACCGCTGTTTCAACGAGGAGTTGGCCGAGCGCCTCGGCGTCGACTTCGACAACACGCCCATCGCGCCCATCGTGGTCACCGATGTCGATGGCGTGCGGCACCGGTTCGAGATTCGATCGATGCTGGTTGGCACCGGACACGCCATGTACGCGCGTGAGGTCAGGAATCGCGACGCGCGAGGCGGCTATCGGTTCGAGATCCTCGGCGATCTCGAGGCCGACGCCCAGGACCTGTTCAAGCTCTTGCGCGAGCGAATCCGCCAGGGGCTCAGCGTTCGACACGTCCAGCAGACCGAGCACGGGTGGCAGCTCACGCAGGCGCACCGGCTCAGCGGCGTCATCGAGTGGGACCCCGAGACAGAAGGTGCGCTCCCGCTTCTCATCGTCGATGGCCGAACGTTCACCTGGGATCAGATCGGCCGCATGCTGATGACGTTCGAGGGCTTCACGCTGAACGCGATCGTGGAGGACACCATCGAGGTCGTCGGCGGCCCGCTTGCCGATGGTCGACTCGGGAGCCAGGCCTCGAGTCAGTCGGCACCCGCCGTGCCTGCGCCGGTGATCAGGCCCGGAGCCTCGAATCGACAGACTGCCAAGCGGCGGAAGGCCAACCCGCTCATGGCCTCCGAGTCCGCGTCGGCTCGACGCGTTGATCGAGGAGGCCACGGTGGACGCCTACGGCGAATCCGAGCAGGCGACCGCCTTCCTGACCGTGCTCGAGGAGTATCTGGCGCTTCCATTTGGTGCGACCGTCCTTGGCGAGGCCGTGGTCGTCGAGAAGATCGATCTCAGCGGCGCGGATGAACTGATCGCCATTTGTCGACGCCGCGGGAAGCGTCAGAAGGTGCGACTGTTGGATCTCGAGCTGCCTGTCCCCCGACCGAAGGGCGCCGAGTGGGTCGCGGCGTACCACCGCTGGTCTCGACGGCGATAGGCGCGTCAGCGACCGAGACAGCACCAAACGATCATGGCCGAACCGACCAGGCGCAAGAAGTGGAGCGACGTGAAGGCACTACCACCACGTTGACTCGCGCACCACACTTATTCACCACCTTGATTGACCGACGGCGGACCGAATCGCGGTCACGGCTCCCGGCCCTCCCAAAGGTATGGACCGGCTGAAAGAAAAGCAGAGGCTTTATCACTCTGTCAAGGGGTGACGAGACCGGACAACAGAACGGCAGGTACTAGACCGTTCTGACAAGGACGCTTAGGCAGACGATGTGATTCTGTCGAATTCGCCCGTTGGGTTGGCGGGATGTGACGACGCACTGTTCTCGATGCGGCGGTGCAAACGATATGGAAGTCAGCCCAGAGGCAGACATGTGCGCCGCGGAGGGATGGCTCTCTGAAGAACTGGGGTGCAGCAGTGCTCTCGTTGGCGGAATGCTCTTGCGCTCACGGAAGACTAGATGTAGGGTCGGGTCATTCCACTCAAGCTAGGAGACCGATCGGAGCCCCAGCGAAGGGTCCAGGGGGTCCGTCTGCGACTGGACTCGTGTCATTGACGAAGTGGCCTGCGCGAAAGTCCACGCTGATCTCGCGAGCGCCAGGTGCGATGCCGCGGGGAGGACGCCTTTATTCGTGATTCCCGGTGCTCCACGTGCCGTCACGGAGCGGAGGATCGCGCTCGACGAATGCAAGAGCTCGACGTCACGGACTGAGAAGGCCCGCGAATTTGGGTCTGTACTTGCGGCACCCGGTCACGGGACAAGCGGACAAGGGATAGATGTATATGAAGAAGATGGTCACCGTGCGCAGGCGTCTGGCACCAGGGTTTGCGATCTCCGGCGTCATCGCGCTCGCCGCGGGGTGGGCGCTGCAGCCGGTCGAGGCGCAGATTCCACAGCAGGCTCAGGTTCCGCAGGAGGCGACCGGCGCGATTGAAAGCCTCTCGGCGCCCGGGCAGCGGCTGCTGATCCGCAACGTGTCGAGAGACGGGGCTCGTCACGTTCGCCGGCAGCCGCGACGGCATCGAGCTGCCACTGCAGGCGTCGGTGACGGCGGAGGAGCGCGCGCTGAGTTTCGTGGACCTGTACGGCGCGGCGTTCGGCCTGGCCGATCGCTCGCAGCTCCAGCGCCTCGAGGCGCCGAAGGCCGACGAGCTCGGCATCACGCACGCGCGCTTTCAGCAGGTCCACCAGGGAATTCCGATCCGCGCCGCGGAGTTCTTCGTGCACATGAAGGGCACGCGCGTGATGTCGGCCAACGGCCGCGTGATCGACGATCTGCCCGGCGACCTGGCGCCGACGGTAGCGCCGGCGGCGGCAGTCGACGCGGCGCGTGAGATCGTCGAAAAGTACCGCGCTTCGGAAGCGCGCGGCGCGCGTTACGCCGCGCCGCGACTCGAGATCTTCAACAAGAGTGTGCTCGCGGATGGCACGTATCCATCCCGCCTGGCGTGGTTCGTCGAAGCCACGAACCTCGCACTGCGCGAGTACATCTGGATCGACGCGCACACCGGGGCCAACCTGCTGAACTTCAGCCAGCTGCCGCACGCGAAATCGCGTCAGGTCTACGACATGGCGGGTGGCGAACGAGCGCGGCTGCCCGGCACGCTGCGGCGCACCGAGGGCAGGGCGGCCGTCGGCGATGCCGATGTCGACAACGCCTATGCTCTACGCCGGTACCACCTACGACTACTTCTTCGCGACCCACGGGCGCGACAGCTTCGACGGCGCCGGCGGCGCGCTCATCTCGTCCGTGCACTACGCGATCCGGGTGGACTACGGGAACGCGTTCTGGAACGGAACGCAGATGGTCTACGGCGACGGATACGCGTCGGCCGACGACGTCGTCGCCCACGAGCTGACGCACGCCGTGACCGAGCACACGGCCAACCTGCTCTATTACTACCAGTCCGGCGCGCTGAACGAATCGATGTCGGACGTGTTCGGCGAAACGATCGACATCGAGACCGGCAACGGCAACGACGCGGCCGCAGTCCGCTGGCTAGATCGGCGAGGACCTGCCGATCGGCGCGATCCGCAACATGATGAACCCGAACGCCTTCGGCGATCCGGGCAAGATGAGCGATTCGGCGCAGTTCTTCTGCGTCACCGACGGCTGGACCAATCCGAACGGCGACAGCGGCGGCGTCCACATCAACAGCGGCGTTCCCAATCACGCCTACGCGCTGCTGGTGGACGGCGGCATCGTACAACGGCCGCACGGTCACCGGCATCGGCTTTCTCAAGGCGGCAAAGATCTGGTACCGGGCGCTCACCGATCTACCTGACGTCGGGCTCCGACGTTCCTGGACTCGTACACCGCGATCAACCAGTCGTGCTCCGATCTGATCGGCACCAGCGGGATCACCGCGGGAGATTGCACGCAGGTCACGACCGCGATGCAGGCCGTCGAGATGAACGCGCACGTGGGGCTGCGCGGGCGCGGTGCCGGCGCCGGTTCTCTGTCCTTCGGGCACGCCGACGTAACACGTTCTTCGACGGATTCGAAGCCGGCGACGGCAAACTGGACCGTCGGCGGAACGGGCCTGGGGACGTGGGACCGCACAGCGCGGCTTCGCAAGAGTGGATCGAAGAGCGCCTGGGGAACAGACCCGGCAGCGACGTATCCGACCGCACCTATAGCGATGACCAACAACCTGATGGTTCCGGCGAACGGACGGATGTACTTCGACAGCGCCTTCGAGTTCGAGCAGCAGCGGCGGCACCACCTACTACGACGGCGGCGTCCTCGAGTACAGCACGAACAGCGGTGCCAGTTGGACAGATGCGACGAGCCTGATTGACGTCGGGCCGCAACTATAACGGAACGCTGACGGGGCAGGGACAACCCGCTCGCCGGTCGGCAAGGATTCGTCGGGACGAGCTTTGGCTACACCGGCACGCGGCTGAACCTGGCTTCGCTCGCAGGCCAGAATGTGCGCTTCCGCTTCCGGGTCGGCGCCGACGAGTTCCGTCGGGTCGCTTGGCTGGATCGTGGACAACGTCGCGTTTTACACGTGCATCGGCGAGATCCCCGAAGTGGCGGCGCCGACGTTCACGCCACCGGCGCCGCTGACATTCGGCAGCGCCGTGGAGATCAGGATCGCGACGGCGACGCTGGACGCGACGATCCGGTATACGACGGATGGGACGGACCCGGCGGCGAGCACGGGAACGCCGTATAGCGGGCCGGTGCCACTGACGACGACCACGACGCTGAAGGCGCGGGCCTTCAAGGCCGGGCTGAGCGATAGCCCGGTGACGACGGGCACCTACACGTCGCAGGGAACTCTCACTGGCGTAGTCCGAAACTCGACAACCAACGCGCTCATCGTCGGCGCAACTCTGATGGCGACTGGCGGCTATTCAACGACGACGGACGCGACTGGGTCATACACGATGCAGATTCCGGTGGGGACGTACATCGTGACCGCATCGAAGTCTAACTACTCCTCCACGTCGGTCCCCGGCGTGGTCATCACGAGCGGAGGCACAACGACGCGGGACTTCGTGCTGGCAGAAATTCCGCTGGTCACGTTTGTTGTTAACAGCACGCTCGACGCTGTCGACACGATTCCGGGCAATGGCATTTGCGCCACGGCGGGCGCCGCATGTACCCTCCGAGCGGCCATTCAGGAGGCGAACGCGCAGGGCGGCCTTGGGCGTTACGTCATCACGCTGCCCGCCGCGCTTTACACCCTGACGATCGCCGGCCGCGGAGAATTCAATGGCGCGACCGGCGACCTCAACATCCAGAGGGGCAAGACCATCACCATCGACGGGGCCAGTGCCGCGACGACGACCATCGATGCGAACGGCGTTGACCGGGCGTTCCAGTCGTTCGGCGGGAGCCTGACGCTGAACGGGGTCACCGTGCAGAACGGCAATCCGCTGACCGCGTTCGGCGGCTGCTTCTATGTGGGTTCGAGCGCTGCGCTCGTCCTCAACCGTGCGACCGTCAAGTCCTGCAACTCCGGAACCAGCAGCGGCGGGGGCGTCATCGCGGTTGAGTCAACGGTGGTGTTGACCGACACGACGATTACGCAGAATGTCAACACGAGCTTCGGCGGAGGCGTTTACCTCTTAGGTGGCGAAGCGACAATCAACCGCACGACGATCTCCGGCAACTCGGCCTTGTTTGGAGCCGGCCTCCTCGTCTCCGGTTCGGCAAACCTGACCCTGTCCAACACGACCATCAGCGGAAACACCGCGACATCGGTTTTTGGAGGCGCGGTCCAATTTCTCGGAGGGACCAGCACGTTCGCGAACGTGACGGTCGCGTCAAATTCGTCCGCCGGCGGCGGCGCGGTCGTCGTCTCGGGCACCGGGCGGTTCCAGTTCAGGAACACGATTATCGCCAACAATACCGGCGGGGCCTCGTCGCAGAATTGCTCTGGTGGCGCAGTCATCAGTCTTGGCAACAACGTCGAGTATCCAGGCACCACATGCGGTTTCAGCCTCGCGAGCGACAGCCGCGCGGATCCGCTGCTCGGCGTGCTCGCAGACAACGGGGGTCCGACTCAGACGCACGCGCTTGGTTCGGGCAGCGCCGCGCTCGGCCTCGGCGACACGGCCACCTGTGTCGCGCCGCCAGTCTCGAGTGTGGATCAGCGCGGTTTCGCTCGCCCATCCGACGCCTGCGACGTGGGAGCCTATCAGTTCGGAGCTCCCGTGATTACCACCCAGCCGACCAATCAAACGGTCACGGCCGGCAGGATGGCGACGTTCACGGCGGCGGCCACCGGCACGCCGACGCCGACAGTGCAGTGGCAAGTGAGCATTGACGGCGGCTCCAACTGGCGGAACATCGAAGGGGCGACGTCCACCACGTACTCGCTCACCGGGTCGACCGCTGAACATGGCAAGCGGTTCCGCGCCGTGTTCGAGAACAGCGTGGCTTCAGTCACCAGCCACGAGGCGACGCTGACGGTGCGCTCGGTAGGTGGCAGCGACTTCAACGGCGACACCACGACTGACATTGCCGTCTACCGGCAATCGACTGGGATGTGGTACATCCGCGACCAGAGCGGTGTGCAGTTCGGCGGGCCGGGCCAGGTCCCGGTCGCAGGTGACTATAACGGCGACGGGACGACCGACATTGCCGTGTACCAGCCATCGAATGGCACGTGGTACGTCCTGAACCAATTAATGATTCAGTTCGGGGATCCCGGCGACATCCCGGTGCCTGGCGACTATGACGGCAATGGCACGACCGATCTCGCCGTGTATCGGCCGTCGACGGGGAACTGGTACGTGCGCAACCAGCTTGTGGTAGTAGGGTTCGGCGGCCCCGACTATGTGCCGGTGGTCGCGGACTACAACGGCGACGGCACGACCGACATCGCGGTCTACCGGCCGGCAACCGGGTTCTGGTACGTCCGGAACCAGTTCAATCGTCAGTTCGGCGGGCCGGGCCAAGTGCCGGTACCCGCTGATTTCAACGGCGACGGGTCGGCAGATCTTGCCGTCTATCAGCCGGCGACGGGCTACTGGTACGTGTCGAACCAGTTCACGGTCCAGTTCGGTGACCAGGGCGACGTCCCCCTGACGGGCGACTTCAACGGCGACGGAACCGCCGATGTCGCGGTGTATCGACCAGCCACCGGCCAGTGGTTCGTGCGCAACCAGTTCACGGTCCAGTTCGGAGACCGCACCGACGTGCCTGTACCGCGCAGGTCCTTCCCGTACGCGGCGACCAACGGCGACTACAACGGGGACAACGTGACGGATCTCGGCGGTGTACAGACCATCAACGGGCATGTGGTTCGTGCGCAACCAGTTCGCGGTCCAGTTCGGCGATCCCACCGACAAACCGGTGCCGGCCGACTACAACGGCGACGGACGCCTGGACGTGGCGGTCTTCCGGCCGTCGACCAGGTTCTGGTACGTCCGCAACCTGTTCGCCGTGCAGTTCGGTCAGCCGGGCGACGTGCCGGTGCCGGGCGACTACGACGGGGACGGTCTTGCGGAGCCTGCCATTTACCGGCCGTCGACCGGACAGTGGTACATCCCAAGCTGGCTGGGCGTGCCCTTCGGCTCGCCCGGCGACATCCCGGTCCCCGGGGACTACAACGGTGACGGGGCGACTGACGTCGTGTTCTACCGGCCGTCGACCGGATTCTGGTACGTGTGTAGGCGGCCGGGATTCGGGGTCTTGGACCCGTGCAACCAGTTCGCGCGGTTCGGCGATTCGGGGGACATCCCGGTACCGGGCGACTACAACGGGGATGGCCTCACGGATCTCGCGGTCTTCCGCCCCTCCAGCGGCACGTGGTACGTCCGCAATCAGTTCGCCGTGCAGTTTGGCGACAGCACCGACACGCCCGTGCCGGGTGACTACAACGGCGACGGCACGACGGACGTCGCGGTGTACCGGCCGTCCACCGGGTTCTGGTACGTGCGCAGTCAGTTCGCGATCCAATTCGGAAACCCGGGTGACGTGCCGATCGTCCGCATCGGCGGTCCACAGTAGCCACCGTCGCCGGTCGAGCAAGCCACGCAGCGCGGTCCCATCCCGGGGCCGCGCGTCGTCGGTTCAATCCCCAGCAGCGCCCCACATCTTTGGTTCGCGTCGAGGACCATCAGCGTGACAAAGGCCACTCCTCGAGGAGCGCTGTCGCGTGCGCGAGGTCTTAGTCATCCAACACGACAACAACGTCAGACCGCTCCGCTCGTCACGTCCCAATCACATGCTAGGCGGTCTGAAGGGTCACCTCGTTAACTTAGTCCTTGTGGGCGCGCGCACCTTGCGAGCGCTCCAGGCGAATTGTTGACGAATGATTTCTGTCAGTTGGGAAGCAGGGGCGCGAACTCATCGTACGGGCGCCAGTTGCGACCGTGCAGAACCTTACGAACATCTGTTTTCGGACCAAACGCTCAACGAGGGGAGAATCCAGTTCGGTCAGAAGTAGGCCATTTTTAGTGACGTGCGGATCGCACGGAGGACGGCCCGGAGGACGATTGTGATCGAATTGTTCACAACTGTTCTCCGAGCGAAAATGCGTGGCTGTAAGTTGTTGATTTGGTGCGCCCTGCAAGACTCGAACTTGCGACCTCCTGGTTCGTAGCCAGACGCTCTATCCAACTGAGCTAAGGGCGCGCTGTGACGGGCCGGTGACCGCTGACCCGTGCAAGCGAATCTCGAATTATACCATCGATGCCGGCCCCCGGCGCCGCGGCACAACCGCACTTATAATCCGAGCGTGTCCGTTCCTCTCCACCGCAAGGACGCGCGGGCGTGCGTGCGGTGCTTCGTCCTGACGATCAGCGATACGCGCACGCCGGACACGGACGCGAGCGGCGACGCCATCGTCGAAACCCTGACGGCCGCCGGGCACGAGGTGACGGGACGCGACATCGTCCGCGACGACCCGGCTGCGGTGCGCGCGGTGGTCGGCGTCCGGGCGCTCGCCAGCGAGGCCATCATTACCACGGGCGGCACCGGCATCACCGCCCGCGACAGCACCTTCGAGGCCATCGCCGCGCTGCTCGAGAAGAAACTCGACGGGTTCGGCGAGCTGTTCCGGATGCTCAGCTACGAGGAGATCGGCCCGGCCGCGATGCTGAGCCGGGCGTGCGCCGGCACGGTCGGCCGCTGCGCGGTCTTCTCGCTGCCGGGTCGGAGCACGCGGTCCGCCTCGCGATGACGAAGCTGATCGTGCCCGAGATCGGACACGTGGTGCGGGAGTTGAATCGCTAATCACTGATCCTTGAATCCTCGAATCGCTGAATGCAACAGTCGCCACCACCGCATGCGATCATCGGCTCGACGAGCGCTCCGGATTCAGCCATTCAAGCTTCGGGATTCGCGGATTGCAAGGATTAGCGATTAGTGATTCACGATTGGACACGATGCGGCCCATCCGGGAAACGATTCCGCTCGGCGAGGCGATCGCACTCCTGATGGAGGCGGCGATCCCCGTGGAGCGCGTCGAGCGCGTGCCGATCCGCGAGGCGAACAACCGCGTCCTCGCGGAAGCCGCGATCTCGGCGCGGGACGTGCCGCCGTTCGACCGCGCCGCAATGGACGGGTACGCCGTCGTCGCCGCGGACACGTTCGGCGCCGGCCGGTACGATCCGAAAGTGCTCCGCGCCATCGAGAAGGTCTACACCGGGCAGGTCCCGACCCGCCGCGTGACGCACGGCGAGTGCATCGAGATCGCCACCGGCGCACCGATGCCCGACGGCGCCGACGCGGTCGTGATGGTCGAGGAGACCGAGAAGGGAGACGGCCCGGACGTTCGCGTGTTCACGCCGGTCTACCCGCGGCAGCACGTCGGGCGCCGCGCCGCCGACATCGCGGCCGGTCAAACGGTCCTCGCGAGCGGCGATCTCCTCAACCCGAGCCGGATCGGCGCCCTGGCAGCCACGGGAGTCCTGGACGTCAACGTCTTCGCGAAGCCGCGCGTGGCGATTCTCTCGACCGGCGACGAGATCGTCGCGCCGGGACGGCCGCTCGGCCCCGGCCAGATCTACGACATCAACCAGTTCACGCTGTCGGCGATCATCGGCGCGCACGGCGGCGTCGCGGTGGACGGCCCGACGGCCCCCGACAGCCTCCCCGAGCTCACCGCCGCGATCGAAACGGCTGCCGCCGAGGACGTCATCGTGTTTTCGGGGGGCAGCTCGGTCGGCGAGCGCGATCTGATCATGGACGCGCTGCAGCGGGTCGGCGAGGTGATCTTCCACGGCATCGCGGTCAAGCCCGGCAAGCCGACGGTCTTCGGGAAGATCGGCCGCACGCCGGTCCTCGGCATGCCCGGCTATCCCACGTCGTGCCTGTCGAACGCCTACCTGCTGCTCGTACCGCTGCTGCGCCGCATGGGCCGGCTGCCCGACTATCAACCGCACGTCGTCCGGCTCCCGCTGGCGCGCCGCGTCGTCTCGACGACCGGCCGGCACCAGTTCTACACCGTGCGCATCGCCGACGGCACGGCGGTGCCGGCGTTCAAGGCGTCGGGCGACATCACGAGCATGGCGCACGCCGACGGCTACTTCGAGATTCCCGCCCAGACCGACATCGTCGAAGCGGGTGAAATCGTGGACGTGAAGCTGTTTTGACTAGAAGTGGTTTTCAAAATCCCTACTGGTCCGGCTGAAGCCGGAAGCCACCAGCGGTTTTGAAACCGGCTCTAGAGAAAATGCCCACTGACATGTCGACCCAATCCACGCTCACCATGGCGCCGCCCTTCGAGCTTCCGACGCAGAGGGGGGTCATGCGATCGCTGGCGCAGTTCCTCCAGACAGGCCCGGTGCTGCTCGCGTTCCACCGCGGCACCTGGTGACCGAACTGCCGCCGCCGGTTCGGTGAACTGGCACGCAACTCCCCCGCCTACGCGCAACGCGGCGTCCAGGTCGTCGCCGTCGTCGCGCAGTCGTCCGAACCGGTGCGCACCTACATCGAAGAAACGGGACTGCCGTTCAACATCCTCGTGGACGAGTCGCGCGACGTCCTCAAGGCATACGGCGTGTGGCACGCCTTCGGGCTGGACGCGTGGAACATCGCCAGGCCGGCGCTGTTCCTGATCGATCGCTCGGGCGCGATCCGCTACTCGTTCATCGGGCAGACGCAGGAGGAGTTCCCGTCTCACGCCGAGATCGTGCAGGCGCTCGACGGCTTGTACGGAGGTCGCGCGACTCGCTCTGCTCCCTGAGCGGGTCCGGGACTCGGGACCGGCTCGGGGCTCGAGATTCGGGATCCGGACGAAGACTCCCCAAGTCTGATTCGAGTCCCGAGCCCCGAATCCCGAGTCCCGACGTTTTACTTCAACCGCTTGTTGACCTCGTCCCAGTTGACCGTGTTCCACCACGCCGCGATGTAGTCGGGCCGGCGGTTCTGGTACTTCAGGTAATACGCGTGCTCCCACACGTCGAGGCCCAGGATCGGCTTCTTCCCTTCCATCAGCGGGCTGTCCTGGTTGGCGGTGCTCTCGATGGTGAGCTTGCCGCCCGAATCGATCAGCCACGCCCAGCCGCTGCCGAACCGGGTGACCCCCGCCTTCGCGAACTGTTCCTTGAAGGTGTCGAAGCCGCCGAACGACGCCTTGATCGCATCGCCCACCGCGCCGCCCGGCACGCCACCCTTGCCGGGACCCATGAGCTGCCAGAACATCGTGTGGTTGATGTGGCCGCCGCCGTTGTTGCGCACGGCGGTCCGGATGTCCTCCGGCACGCTGCTGATGCCTTTGATCAAATCCTCGATGCTCTTCTTCTGCAGGTCGGGGTACTTCTCGAGCGCCGCGTTGAGGTTGGTCACATACGCAGCATGATGCTTGTCGTGATGGATCCGCATCGTCTGCTCGTCGACGTGCGGCTCGAGGGCGGTGTAGTCGTAGGGGAGCGGTGGAACTTCATGCGCCATTTCTGCTGTCTCCTTCTTCGGTGAATCTTATCAGATAGGAGGCAGGACGGAGTGGCGATCCGGAGGCCGAACGGTCGTCAGCAAGAAGACAGGACGCGCCGCGTCCCCTGAATCCTCCTGCTAGACCTGAAGCATTCGATCGAGCGCGAGCTTGGCGCCGCGCTTGTGATCCTCGGGCACGATGATCTGGTTGTGGATCTCTCCCTCGAGCAGGCCTTCGAGGATCCAGAGGAGATGGTTGGGCGAGACGCGGAACATCGTCGAGCACAGGCACCCGAACGGATCGAGCGTGATGACGGTCTTCTCCGGCGCGACGTCGTGGCCGAGCCGGTTGACCAGGTGGACCTCGGTCGCGACGGCCCAAACGCTGCCCGCCACGCTGTCCTTGACGGTGTTGATGATGTACTCGGTCGACCCGCTCTTGTCGGACGCCTGGACGACGTCGAAGGTGCACTCGGGGTGGGCGACGACCTTGCCGCCGGGGTACTTCTTGCGGAACGCATCGATCTGCGCCACGGTGAAGCGGGTGTGCACCGAGCAGTGGCCCTTCCACAGGATCAGCTTCGCGTTCTTGACCTCTTCGGGACGGAGGCCGCCCCAGACCTCGTTCGGATCCCACACCACCATCTGATCGAGCGGCACGCCCATCTTGTAGGCGGTGTTGCGGCCGAGGTGCTGATCCGGCAGCATGACCAGTTTCTCGCCGTGCTCCCACGCCCACTTCATGACGGCCGCGGCATTGGTGGACGTGCACACGATGCCGCCGTGTTCGCCGACGAACGCTTTGATCGCCGCAGATGAGTTGATGTAGGTGACCGGGACCAGCCCGGCGCGGCCGTTCTCGACCGCGTCGGTCCGCACGCCCATCTCCGCGAGCTCGCGCCAGCACATCTCGAGCTGATCGGGGGCGGCCATGTCGGCCATCGAGCACCCCGCGGCGAGGTCAGGCAGCAGGACTTTCTGATTCGGTCCGCGGAGGATGTCCGCGCTCTCCGCCATGAAGTGCACGCCGCAGAAGACGATGAACTCCGCGGTCCCGCGGCTGGCGGCCGCACGCGCGAGCTTCAGCGAGTCGCCGATGAAGTCCGCGAACTTGATGACCTCGTCGCGCTGATAGTGATGCCCGAGGATCACCAACCGGTCGCCGAGCTTCGCCTTGGCTTCAGCGATCCGCGCATCCATCTCGTCGTCGGAGAGACGGAGGTATCGCTCAGGGAGCGGCTGACGCTCGCCGATGCTCGCCTTCTCGACGTCGGTGAGGAGCTTGATGTCCATACTTTGCTCGCGGGGCCCACCGGCTCGCGTGCACCCTGGTGACAGGAGACAGAATTCAGGAGGCAGAATACAGGGCGATTCTCGTTCTCGCATGCCGTCGACGGCCTGACTCCTGCTTCTGACCGTGTCTCCTATTGTACCAGTGCACGCGGCCTCGTCAGGGGCCTCGGGACCCGTGACGACGTTGTAGAGCGTGTCGCGCTCGACGGGTTCACGCCCGGCCGCCCTGATGAGCCGTCGAATGGCGCCGGTGGTCATGGCTTCGGGCGTGCGGGCGCCGGCCATGTGGTAAATCTTCTCTTCCTGCACGGTGCCGTCGAGGTCGTCGACGCCGAACCACAGCGCGAGCTGGGCGATTTCGACCCCGGTCGCGATCCAGAACCCCTTCACGTGCGGGATGTTGTCGAGCACGAGACGCGAGACGGCGTGCACGCGCAGCGTGTCGGTCGCGCTCGGCGCCGGCAGCTTCCGCATCTGATTGTTGTCGGGATGGAACGCGAGCGGGATGAACGCCTGGAACCCGCCGCTGTCGTCCTGCAGCGCCCGCGCGCGCAGCATGTGGTCGACGCGCTCGGCGTGCGGTCTCGATGTGCCCGTACAGCATCGTGACGTTGGTGCGCATCCCGAGACCGTGCGCGAGCTTGTGGATCTCGAGGTACCGGTCGGTGCCGCACTTGTCGTGACAGATCTTGCGGCGCACGCGCTCGGCGAAGATCTCCGCGCCGCCGCCGGGGAGCGAGTCGAGCCCCGCCGCCTGCAGCTCGCGCAGCACCTGCTCGTCCGTCATGCCGTATAGATCCGCGAAGAACGCAATCTCGACGGCGGTGAAGCACTTCAGATGAATGCCCGGGCGGATGCGCTTGAACCCGCGCAGCATCTCCAGGTAGTAGTCGAACGGCAGCTCGGGGTGAAGCCCGTTGACGACGTGGATTTCGGTCAGCGGTTGATCGGCGCGCTGCCGCAGCTTGTCCCACGCCTGCTCGAGCGACATCGTGTACGAGCCGGGATCTCCGGGCCGCAGCCGCGCGAACGAACAGAAGAGGCAGCTGGCGACGCAGACGTTGGTCGCCTCGAGCCGGATGTTGAAGTTGTAGTAGGTGCGTGCGCCGTGCCGCTTCTCGCGCTCGCGGTTCGCCAGCCATCCGAGCGCGAGCAGATCGGGACAGTCGAACAGCCGCACGCCATCCTCGAGCGTCAGGCGCTCGCCGGCGTCCAGCTTCGCCGAAATGTCGCCGAGCCCCAGAGCGGACAGTCGTGTTGCATCGCAAATGTTGGTGACAGTTCATTTTAGCGCACAAGTCGCTGCTGGCCTGTAGCGCCGACCTTCAGGTCGGCCTTAGGTCCGGCCTACAGGTCGGACGCTCACCGAAACCGGAGGCCAGCACGACAACCGGTGCTATACTCGCGGGACAACTGACGTGAGCGGGTGCTCGCAAACACCTGCTCTGCCCGGCGGTCACGCGAAGTGGGTGTGAAGCCCACGCGGTGCCGCCACTGTAAGCGGGGAGCGGCAGCCCCACAGCCGGTCGAAGCCGGCGGCCACTGCGAGGAGAGTCCTCGTGGGAAGGCGGGGGATGCTGCGATCTTTCTCTGAGCTCGGGATCGTCCTGAGCGCAGTCGAAGGATAACGATCCGCAAGCCAGGATACCTGACGCCGGGCCGTCCTTTCATCGCCTCGTCTCCGTACGAGGCCTCGGCGCGTGAACACGCCGATAAGGAGCCCGATGCGCAAGCCGGCCGTCCTGTTTTTCGTCTCGATCGCTTTCACGCTGCTATCAGCCACATCCTCGTCGGCGCAACCGCTGACCGGCCGCGTCGTCGATCCGTCCGGCGATCCGGTGCCCCGCGCGTACGTGCGCGTCCTCGACGCCGGCGGAAAGACGACAGCCGGGAGCTTCACCGAAGCCGACGGACGTTTCCGCCTGGAAGCGACCGACTCCGAACTCCACCCCACCGCGCACAAACCGCGCGGCGGGGGCCCCGGCCTCCACCCCACCGCGCACAAACCGCGCGGCGGGGGCCCCGGCCTGCCGCGTCGAGGTCCTGCTCGCGGGGTTCGAGACCGCGGTCGTGCCCTGCGGCGCCGGGCCGATCGAAGTCAGGCTGACGCTCGCGCCCGTGCGCGAAGCGATCGCGGTATCGGCGACGCGAAGCGAGGCGCCCGTGAGCCAGCTCGGGGCGAGCGTCACGGTGTTCGACGCCTCGGATCTGGAGCGGCGGCAGTCGCCGGCGGTCGCCGATCTGCTGACCGCCTCGCCGGGCGTGACCATCGCGCGGACCGGCGGATACGGGAGCGTCACGTCGCTCTTCGTGCGCGGCGGCGAGAGCGACTACAACAAGGTGCTGATCGACGGGATCCCGGTCAACGAGCCGGGGGGCTACTTCAACTTCAGCAACATCACGAGCGAGAACCTCGAACGCGTGGAGATCGTCCGCGGCGCACAGTCCGCGCTCTTCGGCTCGGACGCGATGGCCAGCGTGATCCAGCTCGTCACGCGCCGCGGCCGCGCCGGATCGGCGCCGCGAGTCGACGCCGCGGTCGAAGGCGGGACGTACGGCACCGGACGCGCGCGCGCGGGGATCGCGGGCGGGTCCGGCCGCGCGGACTACTCGGCGGCCGCAGCCTGGTTCACGACCGACAATCGGGTGGACAACAACCAGTTCGAGAACACGACGCTGTCGGCAACCGCGGGCGTGCAGCTCGGCGCCGGCGCCTCGATTCGCGGCGTGGCGCGCGCCGAGCTCGGCAAGTCCGGCGCTCCCGGTGCGACCGCGTTCGGCCGCGCCGACACCGACGCGTTCTTCCGGCGCCACGACGGGGTCGGCGGCGCGACCTTTCTGCAGGATCTCGGATCCGGCTTCACGCCATCGCGCCACCTACGCCCTGTCCGTGAGCCACCAGGCGTCGACGAATCTCGAGGAGGACCCGCCGTACACCCCGCAGTTCGGCGCCAGCGTCTCGCCGTTCGAGTTCTTCGACTTCACCTACGACAGCCGCACGGATTTGCGCAGGCACTACGCCACGTATCAAGCCGACTGGCGGCCGGTCACCGGGGGGCGCTTCGGCGATCACCAGGTGACGACGGCGCTCGAC
Organism: uncultured Acidobacteriota bacterium; assembly: GCA_963820645.1. Classification (GTDB taxonomy): domain Bacteria; phylum Acidobacteriota; class Vicinamibacteria; order Vicinamibacterales; family 2-12-FULL-66-21; genus JALZOC01. The sequence continues at coordinate 59,568 of CAWGAS010000040.1, forward strand.
TGGGATGGGGAGCGCGGGACGCTGACCGACGCGCTGGCGCAGACGGAGGTCGTGGCGCGCCGGGACAACGTCGGCTGGACGCTGCAGCACCAGGCGCTGTGGCCGAGGCTCTTCGCCACCGTCAGCGTCCGCGTGGAGCACAACGACAGCTTCGGCACCGCGACGGTGCCGCGCGTGGCGGCGGCGTTCGTCGCGCGGCAGTCGCGAGGCGCCGTCGGCGAGACGCGGCTCAAGGCGAGCGCCGGACGCGGGATCAAGGAGCCCACGATCGTCGAGTCCTACAGCCCGGACCCGTTCTTTCTCGGCAATCCGGAGCTCCTGCCCGAGCGATCGCGCAGCGTCGACGCCGGCATCGAGCAGCGGCTCGCGCACGACCGGCTCAAGATCGAAGCCACGTGGTTCGACGGCCGCTTCCGGGACATCATCTCGACGCGGACGCTCAGCTTCAATCCGTTCCGATCGCAGTTCTTCAACATCGGCGAGACGCGCGCGCGCGGGCTCGAGCTCGCGCGGCGACGCCGCCCCGGTCGCGGCCGTGCGGATCCGCGGCGGCTACACGTTCATGCCGTCGCGCGTGACGCTGAGCACGTCGCCGGGAAGCGTCGTGTTCGCCGAAGGCCAGTGGCTCTTCCGCCGCCCGCGGCACTCCGGCTACGCCGAAGCGGTGTGGAGCGGCGGCGCAACGACCGTCTCGCTGACCGGCACGTTCGTCGGGCGGCGGGTCGACAGCGATTTCTCGTCGCTCGAGCCGCCGATCACGTCGAATGACGGCCACGCGACCTGGGATCTGCGCGCCGCGTACCGGCTGTCGAGCCGCGTCGCGCTGACGGTGGCGGGCGACAATATCTCCGACGCCGACTACATGGATCCGCTCGGATACCCCGCGCTCGGCGGGCGTTCCGGGCGGGGTGCGCGTCGGGTTCTGACCGCGGATCGGACACGGACTGAACGCGGATCAGCCGGCTCGGGCTCGGCTCAGGAGGCGGAGGTCCTTCGACGGATGGTGGTTCGCATGCTGCAGGCCGCTGACGTCGCCTTCGGCTATCCGGGGGGCCGTCACGGCGCGCCGCCGGTGCTGCGCGGCGTGTCGATGGAGGTGCCGGCGGAGAGCTTCGTCGGCATTCTCGGCCCGAACGGGTCCGGCAAGACCACGCTGCTGCGGATGCTCGCGGGACTGCTGCAGCCGTCGCGCGGGCCGCGTGCTGCTCGACGGCGCCGATCTCGCGCGAGCGAACCGGCCGGCGCTGGCGCGCCGCATGGCGGTGGTCCCGCAGGAGACGCAGCTCGCCTTCGAGTACAGCGCGATCGAGGTCGTCCTGATGGGACGCTACCCGCACCTCGGCGGCCTTCGAGATCGAGGGGCCGGCCGACTTCACCATCGCGCGCGAGGCGCTCGCGGCGACCGGCACGCTCGCGCTCGAGGACCGCGCCCTTCGGCACGCTGAGCGGCGGAGAGAAACAGCGGGTCATCATCGCCGCCGCGCTCGCGCAGATTGCGGGCGCGGCCGAGGGCAGCGGCATTCTGCTGCTCGACGAGCCCACGGTCGCGCTCGATCTGGCGTATCAGCTCGAGCTGGGCGACCTGTTGCGCGATCTGCAGCGGCGGCGGCCGATGGCCATCGCCGTGTCGACCCACGATCTCAACTTCGCCGCCGGACTGTGCCGCACGCTCGTGCTGTTGAAGAACGGCGAAGTGCTCGCCGCCGGCCCGACCGAGGAGGTCCTCACGCCCGCCGGGATCCGCGCGCTCTACGGCGTGGAGGCGGACGTCAGCCGCCACGCGGCGACCGGCCGGCTGGTCGTCGTGCCGATCAGGCGCGTGGCCGGCGGGACCGGCGCATGACGCCACGCGTCGGCCGCCGCCTCCTGCTCACGCTGGCGGGCTTCGGGACCCTCGCGGTCGCCGCGATCGTGATCGCGCCGCTCATCGGATCGACGCCGGATCAGCCTGCGGCGGGCGTTCGATCCGGCGATCCCGTTCGGCGACAACGTGGACGCGCAGATCTTCTTCGTCGCACGCCTCCCGCGGACGCTCGCCGGGGCCCTGGTCGGATCGATGCTCGCCTCGGCCGGGGTCGTGTTCCAGGGGCTGCTGCGCAACCCGCTCGCGACGCCGTTCACGCTGGGCGTCTCGGCCGGCGCCGCGCTCGGCGCGATGCTCGCGATCACGTTCGGCTGGTCGTTCGCCTGGGCCGGCATCCCGGCCGCCCCGGCCGCCAGCTTCATCGGCTCGCTCGCGGCGGTCGCCATCGTCTACGCGCTCGCACGCGCGAGGCACAGCGGGATGTCGACCAACGTGCTGCTGCTCGCCGGCGTGACGATGAACGCCTTCTTCTCGGCGCTCATCCTGTTCGTCCAGTACTTCGCGGATTTCTCGCAGACCTACCGAATCCTGCGCTGGCTGATGGGGGACCTCGACATCAGCAGCTACGAGCCGCTCCTCACGGCGCTTCCGCTCGTGCTCGTGTCGTTTGGCGTCTTCGCCTGGCTCGCGCGGCCGCTGAACCTGCTGAGCCTGGGCGCGGAAAGCGCCGGGACGCACGGCCTGGACGTGACGCGCGCGCAGCGCGCCGCCTTCATCAGCGCGTCGCTCGCCACCGGCGCGGCGGTCTCGGTCGGCGGGCCCGTGGGGTTCATCGGCATCATCGTGCCGCACCTCGTCCGCCTCCTCGTCGGCTCGGACCACCGCGTCGTCCTGCCGGCATCGGCGCTCTTCGGCGCCGCGTTCCTGATCGCGTGCGACGTGGTCGCGCGCACGGCAATGTCGCCGCTCGAGCTCCCGGTCGGCGTCATCACGGCGCTCATCGGCGGGCCGTTCTTTCTGTGGCTGCTCGTGAGGAAGCGATGAGAGTGCTGGCCGTTGCTGTCGCGCTGGTCCGTCAGCGCCGCGTCGCGTCATTCGGACGCGCGGAGGCCTGACGGCCTGCGCTACGGCTACGGCCTCAGCGGCGCGTCTGCGTCGGCTGCGGCTATCCGAGCAGGCCCGAAGGCCTGCGCTACGGACGGCACCACGCAGCCTGCGCGCACGCCGTCGCGCATCATCTCTGTCATCCCCGCCGTCACCGAGATGCTGTTCGCGATCGGCGCGGGACCGCAGGTCGTGGCGGTCGGCAGCTTCGACCGGTTTCCGCCCGAGGTCGAGAAGCTGCCGCGAGTCGGCGCCCTGATCGATCCCGACGTCGAGCGGATCCTGTCGCTGCGGCCGGATCTCGTGGTGGTTTACGCCAGCCAGACGGACCTGCGCACGCAGCTCGAGCGCGCGCAGATTCCCATCTACATCTACAGCCACGCCGGCCTGGCCGACATCACGGTGACGATCCGCACGCTCGGCGCGCGCGTCGGACGCGAGCGGGCCGGCCAACGATGCTGGCGGCCAGTATCGAGACACGCATCGCCGCGATCACCAAGCGTGTGGCCGGCCTGCGCCGGCCGCGGACGCTGCATCGTCTTCGAGCGCGAGTCCATGGCGCTGCGGGGCATCTATGCCAGCGGCGGCATCGGCTTCATCCACGACATGCTCGAGGCGGCCGGCGGCAACGAACGTCTTCGCGGACATGAAGCGCCAGGCGGTGCAGGCGACGACGGAGCTGATCCTGTCGCGGCGTCCGGACGTGATTCTCGATCTGCGCGGGGAGGAGTTCTCGTCGGAGACGAAGACGCGGGAGACGGCGGTCTGGCAGGCGCTGCGCTCGGTCCCCGCGGTCCGCACCGGGCGCGTCTACTTCATCGCCGATCAGCGCACGGTCGTCCCCGGGCCGCGCGTCGCCGAGGCGGTCGAGCTCTTCGCGCGGACGCTGCACCCGGAGAGCTTCGCGAGATAGCTTCCAGCTTCAGCTCCAGCTTCGCGCTGCCAGCTTCCGCTGCCACTGCAGTCGCCAGCCGCTATGCGGCGACCTGCGAGCTGGCAGCGGGAGCTTGAGCTACGCCGCGAATTCGACCGGCACGCGCTGCGGGATCAGGCCCCGCTCGAAGGCGTCGGACATCAGCCGCTCCAGGCCGCGGCGGCCGCGGTCGCCGTAGGCGAGCGTCAGGTCGTTCACATACATGCCGACGAATCGATCGGTCTTCGCGCGATCGAGCCCCCGCCCGAACTGCAGCGCGTACTCGACCGCCTCGGCGCGGTGCGACAGCGCGTACGCGATGCTGTCGTGCAGCATCTTCGACACCTTCGCGATCATCTCCGGCCCGAGATCCCGCCGGATGATGTTGCCGCCGAGCGGCAGCGGCAGCCCGCCGGTGCGCTCCGCCCACCACTCGCCGAGGTCCACGATCTTCCGCAGCCCTTCATCCTGATACGTGAGCTGGCCCTCGTGGATCAGCAGCCCCGCCTCCGCCTTGCCGTCGAGGACCGCCTGCTGAATCTCGTCGAACGGCACGACGACGTACTCGAAGTCGGGCTCGTAGATGCGGAGCGCCAGATACGCGGTCGTCAGCGTCCCGGGAATCGCGACCCGGCTGCCCTTGACGCCCTGCGGTCCGGCGCCCTGCCGCGCCACGACGATCGGCCCGTACTTGTCGCCCATGCTCGCGCCGTGCGGCAGCAGCGCGTACTTGTCCACGAGGTGCGCGTAGGCATGGAACGACACCGCGCTCACTTCGTAGCGGCCTTCGAACGCCGCACGGTTGAGCGTCTCGATGTCGGCGAGCACCTGGTCGACCACGACGCCGCCGGTCTCGACGTTCCCGCTCGCCAGCCCGAAAAACATGAACGCATCGTCCGAATCGGGACTGTGCGCAACGGTGATCCGTGTTTCTGTCATAACGGTATCGTATCAGCCCTCGATCCTTCGACTCGCCTGAGTCACGCTCGCTCGGGCAGGCCTGAAGCGCCTGCGCTACGTCGCAGCGCGAAGGCCTGAGCTCGTACGCAAGTCCAACGAGCGCGCTTTGGAATACAGTATCTGCCTGTTGACCACAACATCCCGCGACACCAACCCCTTGCGCAAGATCCTGGCCTCGCAGCAGGCCGGGCTCGTGCTGGTCATCCTGCTGCTCGGGGGCCTGCTCACCGTGCTGGCAGGCTCGCACGTCGATCGGCTGACCGGACAGCCGGTCAACAACTTCCTCAACTCGCACACGCTGATTCAGACCGCGACCGACGCGAGCTTCTTCGCCATCATGGCGGTGGGCGCCACGATGGTCATCATCTCCGGCGGGATCGATCTGTCCGTCGGGTCGATCTACGCGCTCGCCGGCGTGACGACGGCGATGGTGCTTCGGGCGTACGGGCCCGCGGGGGCCGTCGAGACCGTGGCGCTGGGGCTCGCCGTGTCGGTCGGCGTCGGCCTCGCGTGCGGCGCGCTCAACGGGCTGATGGTCGTCGGCCTGAAGGTGCACCCGTTCATCATCACGCTCGGCACGATGTGGATTCTGCGGGGGATCGCGTTCGTGGCCAGCAACGCCGAGAGCATCCTGCTGCCCGACGACGCTCACGAACCTGGCCAAGGCCTCGCTCGGCCTGACCTCATCGCTGTACCCGGTGCCGATGCTGACGATGGTGGCGGTCACCGCGCTCGGAGCCGTGTACCTGAGGCAGACGGTCATGGGCCGGCACATCTTCGCCGTCGGCGGCAACGCCGAGGCGAGCCGCTTTTCCGGCCTGTCGCTGTGGCGCATTCAGAGCAGCGTGTTCGTGATCTCCGGGCTGACCGCCGGGATTGCGGCCTTCATGGGCGCGAGCTTCTACGGGTCGGCCTCCTGCGTCGACGCCACCGGCTACGAGCTGTACGTCATCGCCTCGGCCGTCGTCGGCGGCGCCAGCCTGTCGGGCGGCAAGGGCAGCGCCGTCAACGCGATGCTCGGCGCGCTGCTGATCGTGCTCATCCGCCAGTCGATCCGCACGCTGCACTTCGATCAGAACTACGAGTGGATCATCATCGGCTGCGCGATCATCGTCGCGGTGGTCCTCGATCGGGCGAGCGCGAGCTTCACGGCGCGGCACCTGTCGCAGACGGCGACACGGCAGACGTGAAGCTCGAGAAAGGTGTCTGAGCCCTTCTCTTCCGGCTTGAGTCGGATTGCGGAGTCATTCGACCTCCGGGCCGCCGAGTATCCGAGGAGCGACTGGCATCGCGTCTGCGCGGAACGGGTGGTCCTGGCCTGCGGGATCCAGCCTGGCGATGTCGTGCTCGACGCCGCGACGGGCACCGGTTTCGCCGCGATCGCAGCTGCTGCACGAACCGGCACAGCGGGCCGCGTGATCGGCGTCGACGTGTCCGAGGGCATGCTCAGGCAGGCGCACGAGGCGACTGCCAACCTCGGGATACAGAACGTCGAGCTCGTCAAGGACGACGCGACGCGTCTGACACGATATGCCGATGAATCGTTCGACGCGGTCACGTGTGCGGCCGGTCTTCTGTACATGCACGCGGGCACGGCGCTTCGGGAATGGCGGCGCCTGCTGCGGCCCGGTGGACGGGTTGCTTTTTCAACCATGCGCGCAGGCTCCCCGCTGGGGGCTCGTGTGTTTCGGGACACCGCGGCGACATTCGGGCTGGCGCTGCGCGATCCGAGCGAGGAACTGGGCTCGAAGCCGCATCGCACGCCGCTCTCGAGGAGGCCGGGTTCGACGTCGTCTCGACGGTCGCCGAGCCGGTCGAGTTCACGATGCGGGATCGGGCCATGGCCTGGGCGGCGAATTCCCGTTCCGCCGCCCACGAGGACGTGCAACGGCTGAGCGAAGCAGATCGTGAAGCGCTGCGTCGCGCGTTTCTCGCGGCGCTCGCAGACATCGAGGAGAACGATCCTCTTGCTCTCGCCAGCGCCGAGGTGCTTTACGTGGTCGGCAGGCGCTGAGCGTCGTGCCCGGCTATTTGCGGCGTGTCGCCTTGCGTGCCGCCTTGCGCTTCGTTTTGGCTTTCGTCCTGGGCCTGGCCTTGGGTTTCGGCTTGGACTTCGCCCCGGCTTTGGGCTTCACGCGCTCGGGAAGCACCTTGCTCCCCGTCTCGCGATTCCATTCCTCGTAGGTCTGGTCCGAGATCTTCCCCTCGACGAGGAGTTGCGCGAACTTGCGACGTTGTGCAGCGCTCTTGAATGGCATTCTGAATCCCTAATCCCTAATCCGACTAATCCTCGAATCCATCGAATCGCTGAATCGGACTTCTGAATTCAACCGATTCGCATCGTCAAGGATCGGCGCGACGTAGCACGGCCTGCGCCGCGACGAGGAAGGCGGCCGCAATCCCCGCATATGTCAGCGCGACACGTGGCGTCGACTTGCCCGTAGAACCCGGCGAAGTCGAGCGCCGGCGAGGCCCCGTTGTCGTTGGTCACGACGTACCAGAACGTCAGGAACACGACCGTGAAGGTCTTCGGCGTCTCGCTGATGACGCCGAGCGACGTGCCGGCAGCCACGACGAGGAATACCCCGATCGCGAAGGCCGGCAACGATCCGGGGTGCGCGACAACCATCCGCGCGAGCGGCGCGCCGAGCAGCACCATGGCGACGCCCGTCGCCGCGAGCAGCTTCCACCACACGAACCCCGCCCGCAGCTGCGGCACCGAATGAATCAGTCCGAGCGTTCCGGCTCGGCGATCGCGGCATGGCAGGTCGGCGATCGCGACGACACGCAGCGGCGAGCGCGATCGGCAGGACTCCGCGCATGAACGCGCGCGCCGGCGTGGCCGCCGTGGCGACGGCCAGACCGAGCGCCGGGAGCAGCGATGATCGGGATACGCCGCAACGGTCATGCGGGCGTCGATCATCGCGGCAGCCAGCAGTGACGGCGGGCCAGCCGACGATCTGCCAAAACCTGGGAGGACGCGTGCGATCGGCTTCAACGCGGCGTTGATGCGCGGCCGTCCAGCTTCGCCGGCTGCGGTCGACGCCGCCGCGCAGCAGGGCCGGATCGAAGCGATGGAACGAGCGGACTCGCGACGAGGAGCAACGGCAGCGGAATCAGAAGCGATCCAATCCGCGGAAGCAGCCACACGCGATCCAGGATCAGCCCGTGAAAGACGAACAGTGGCTTCGCGGGATCGAAGCTGCCGCCGATGGAGAGGTTCGCCTGTTCGCATCCCGGGCATCATCTGGGACGCGACGAAGCCGAACCCCGCGAAGTCGAGGTAGCGCGCGAGACCCGGGTCGACTGCCGATCGCGACCAGCGACATCGTGAAGCTCAGACAGGCCATCCAGAGAAAGAAGTACAGCACGTCGCCGATCCGGCCCGCGAGAAACGGCACCGACTCGAACACAATCGCGAGCACGGCGACGAGCACGATCGCCGGGCGGCACGAGCAGGAGATACTGCCGCACGAACAGCCACGGCTCGAGCGCGGCCTCGTTGCGGACGATGAGCATGCCCATCGAGCTGAGCATGAAGCCGGCGGTGAACGTGCCGAGAAAGACGAGGTTCCCGAGCAGCTTGGCGAACAGGTATTCGCCGCCGCGCACGGTCGTCGAGGCGATGACGAAGCCGCACCGCGAGGAGATGTCGCGCCCGATCGCGTTGGAGATGACGTAGAAGCCCGCCAGGCCGATGAAGATCGACGCCAGCATCGCCGTCGCCATCCCGATTGCGGCGGAGTTGTAGAGCGCACGCCGGCCGTCCTCGACGACGAGCAGCGCGTTCCGGTCGCGGGATCGGGAATCGACAGGTAGGCCAGCAGAGTTCAGGACCAGGAACACCACGAGCGTCGAGAGCCGGCGGAAACGGATGAGGAGATCCGCCTTGACGGTGGCGACGACGCGCCGGACGCCGCTCGTTCACGCCGCCGATCCTTCCGCGGGCGGATGCCGGCGCGAAGTTGAGGGTGTAGAGGAACGCATCCTCGAGCGTCGGGTCCACGGGATACGCACCCGCCGCCGGCGTCTCCGGCGCCACCACGCGCGCGCAGACGCCGTCGCTCTTCCGCACGGCGCTCGAGATCGTCATCGTCGATCGCTGCCTGGCGAAATCGTCGGACGGCATCGACCACTTCCCACACGTGACCGGCCGCGCGCCGCAGGAGCGCTTCGGGCGTCGCCAGCGCCACGAGACGGCCATCCTTCATGATGGCGATCGTGTCGGCGACCGACTCGATGTCCGAGACGATGTGCGTCGAGAGGATGACGAGCTTGCCGAACGCCGCGTCGGAGAGGACGTGGCGGAACCGGACGCGCTCTTCGGGATCGAGTCCCGCGGTCGGCTCGTCCACGATGACGAGGTCGGGCTGGTTGATGAGCGCCTGCGCGATGCCGAGCCGCTGTTTCATGCCGCCGGAGAAGCCGCCGACGGCGCGATTCGCGACGGCGTGGAGGTTCACGGTCTCGAGCATCTCGCGAACGCGTCGTGCGATCGTGCACGCCCTTGAGCGCGGCGAAGTAGCTGAGGAACTCGATCGCCGTCAGGTTGTCGTAGACGCCGAAGTCCTGCGGGAGATAGCCGAGGCGCGCGCGCAGCGCATCGGGCCTGGCGACGATGTCGTCGCCGTTGAAGAGAATGCGGCCGCTCGTCGGGCGGTGATCGTCGCGATCATCTGCATCAGCGTGGTCTTGCCCGCGCCGTTCGGCCCGAGGAGGCCGAGCACGCCTCCGTCCACCGACAGCGAGAGATCGCGAACGCCGTAGTTCCCGGAACGGAAGCGCTTCGAGACCGATTCGATGGTCAGCACGGGTCCGACATGTAGCGGTTGATGGGGGACCCGGTCGGTGTCACCGCGCCGTGGCGGGAGCGGCCGCCGGACGCGTCAGCAGTCCCCTGCCGCGCAGCCAGTTCGACAGCAGGGTCGGCCATGCGCTGAGCGCGGGATCGCCGAGCGCCAGGCCGACGCCGTGCGGACCGTTCTCGAAGATGTGCATCTCGGCCGGGACCTTCGCCTTGCGAAGCGCCAGGTAGAACCGCACGCTGTTCTCGGGCGGAACACCGGTGTCGGCATTCGTGTGGAACAGGAACGTCGGCGGCGTCTGCGGCGTCACGCGCAGCTCGTTCGAGAGATCCTCGATCGAGCTTCGGATCGGGGTTCTCGCCGAGCAGGTTCCTCATCGATCCCATGTGGGCGACCGCCGGATCGAACGACACGACCGGATATCCAAGGATCAGGAAATCCGGCCGGCTGCTCGCCCGATCGATGGGATCGGCGGCGTCCGGCTTGCCGGCGTCGAAGTGCGTGCCGACGGTGGACGTCAGGTGTCCGCCGGCCGAGAAGCCCATCATGCCGATCCGATCGGCCAGCACGCCGAACTCCTGCGCGCGTGCGCGCACCGATCCGAATCGCCCGCTGCCCGTCGCCGAGCTCGATCGGGTGGTGATAGCGCGGGCCGAGCCGGTACTTCAGCACGAACGCGGTGACCCCCATGGCGTTGAACCACGACGCGACCTGCCGTCCCTCGTGGTCCATCGCGAGCGCGGTGTAGCCGCCGCCCGGCGCCACGACGACCGCCGTGCCGGTCGCTCCGCGAGCCGCGCGATACAGGGTCAGCGTCGGCTTGTCGGTGTCCGCGCTCCCGAGCGCACCCGGCGCCCCTTGTTCCCACAGCGGGCATTTCCTCCGGGGTGTTGATGAGCGCCCCCGCCGCCACGCCGCCGGGGCGCCGTCACGCCGCGGCCGCCAGGCGCGCTGGCGGCTGGGCGCGAGCTGAGGCGTCTGCGCCGAGGCCCGCGCCGAGACTCGCTGCGGCCAGAAGAGCGATGAGCGACCGGATCATGCTGAGGTCCTTTCAGACAGGCGTCGCGCGCGGCCTGATTCTACGGCGGGCTTGACGATAGCTTAAGATGACGCAGATGTGTCAATCTGCGCGGCGCAGCCTGGAGGCGTTTTCAATGATGACTGAACCCGATGATCAGGAACTCGATGAAGAAGACGATCCTCACGATCCTGCCGCTCTGCCGTCCTGCTGGCCGGGTGCAGCCGCGAATCGCCGCCGCCGGCGCGCCACGCGCGCTCCGGGACTGAAGATCGCGATGATCGCGAAGAGCTCGACCAACCCGGTGTTCCTCTCGGCGCGGACCGGGGCCGAGGTGGCGGCGCGCGAGATGGCGCAGAAGCACGGGGTCCCCATCGAGATCGTCTGGATGACCCCGCCGTCCGAGGACGGCCAGGTGCAGGCGCAGCGCATCGCGCAGGCGGTCAACGAAGGCGCGACCGCGGTCCTCGTGTCCTGCTCCGACGCCGGCAAGGTCACGGGCGCCATCAACGACGCCGTGGCGCGCGGCGTGCCGGTGATGACGTTCGACAGCGATGCGCCGGAGTCGGGCCGCTTCGCCTTCTACGGCGTGGACGATGTGAAGACGGGCGAGATGGTGATGAAAGAGCTCGCGTCCCAGATGCACGAGAAGGGGAACGTCGCGATTCTGGCCGGCAATCAGAACGCACCGAACCTGCGAAAGCGGGTCGACGGCGTCAAGCAGGAGGCCGCGAAGTACCCCGGCATGAAGATCGTCGACACGTTCTATCACATCGAGACGCCGCAGGACGCCGCCGCCGAAGTGATCCGCGCCCAGAATGCCTACCCGCAGATTCAGGGCTGGGCGATGATCGGCGGCTGGGCGCTCTTCACGCCGACGCTGCTGACCGACCTCGATCCGAAGCGGATCAAGATCGTCTCCGTCGACGCGCTGCCCGCGGAGCTCGTCGTACGTCGAGAAGGGCCTCGCGCCGGTGCTGCTCGCCCAGCCGACGTATCTCTGGGGCTACGTCTCGGTGCAGCGGATCGTCGAGAAGGTCCACCTGAAGCAGGACGTCCCGCAGATCATCCCGATGGAGCTCGTCAAGGTCACCAAGGAGAACCTCGGCACGTGGGCGCGTCAGCTCAGGGACTGGGGCTTCACGGACGTGCCGGAGTCGTATCTGAAGATGCCGTGGACAGTCTCTGGGTCGGGTCTCGGGTGGCTCAGGACTCGATCGCGAGGTATTCAGGGATTCGAAGATCAGTGATTAGCGATTCGACCCCGCGATTCGTTTGGAGGGCGTGACGAAGCGCTTCCCCGGCGTGCTGGCGCTCGAGGACGTCAGCTTCGAGGTGGCCGCCGGGTCGTGCCATGCGCTCTGCGGGGAAAACGGCGCCGGGAAGAGCACGCTCGGGAAGATCCTCGCGGGCATCTATCCCGTCGATGCCGGCCGGGTGATCGATCTTCGGCCGCGCGGTGGCATTCGGCGGTCCGGAACAGGCGCTGGCGGCCGGTGTCGCGATCGTGCACCAGGAGCTCGCGTTCTGCGAGAACCTGTCCGTCGCTGAAAACCTCTGCCTCGGCGCGCTGCCCGCGCAAGGACCGTTTCTGTCGCGCGCGCGAGATGCGCCGGCGCGCCGGCGTGATGCTCGTCCGCCATCGGCGCCACGCTCGACGTGGACCGGCAGGTCGACGAGCTGAGCACCGGCCAGCAGCAGATGCTCCAGATCGCCGCCGCGGTCGGACGCGGCGCGCGCATCATCGTCTTCGACGAGCCGACGAGCAGCCTCTCGCAGCACGAGGCGCAGAAGCTGTACGAGCTGATCGGGCGGCTGCGCGAGACCGGCGTCACGATGATCTACGTCAGCCACCGGATGGAGGAGATCTTCCGGCTGTGCGACACCATCACGGTCCTGCGCGACGGCCGTCACGTGACGACGCGCCCGGCCGGCGAGCTCGACGAGGCCGCGCTCGTCGAGTCGATGATCGGCCGTCCGCTCGCGGAGTACTTCCCGGGTCATCTCCAGGCCGAACCGGGCGCCGAACTGCTCCGCGTGGAGGGGCTGTCGAGCCCGGGCCGCTTTCAGGACGTCTCGTTCACGCTGCGCGCGGGGGAAGTGCTGGGCCTGGCCGGCCTGGTGGGCGCCGGCCGCTCCGAAGTCGCGCAGGCGCTGTTCGGCCTCGACGGCGGTGTCACCGGACGGGTCTCGTGCGCGAACGGGATCGCTGGAACTCCTCGCACGCCCGCCGACGCGATGCGCGCCGGCATCGGGCTCGTCCCCGAGGACCGCAAGCGTCAGGGACTGGTGCTCGCGATGACCGGGCGTCGCCAACGTCACGCTCCCCATAGCTCGGCCGCTGTCGCTCCTGACGTTCACCCGCCACCGCGCCGAGCGGGCGATCGCCGGATCCTTTTTCGACCGCCTGCGCGTCCGCACCCCCGGCCTGGACTCGTCGTCGCGGGATTGTCGGGCGGCAATCAGCAGAAGATCGTGCTGGCGAAATGGCTCGCCGCGGGCTGCCGCATTCTGATCCTCGATGAACCGACGCGCGGAGTGGACGTGGGAGCCAAGGCGGAGATCCACGCGCTCATCGACGAGCTGGCGTCGAAGGGCAGCGGCGTGATCCTGATCTCGAGCGAGCTGCCGGAGATCCTCAACCTCGCGACGCGCATCATCGTGCTCCGCAACGGCCGGGTGGCCGGCGAGCTGCCGCGCGCGCAGGCGACGCAGAACGGGCTGATGCGGTTGATGGCGGGGGCGGCCTGAGGAAGGTTCCACAGGGTTCCGCTAAGGTTCCACGGGGTTCCGCTAGGTTCGGTTCCGCGGGGTTCAGGTCCGCGGGGTTCGCCAGTTCAGGGTTCTGCAGGTTCTCGGTTCTGCAGAGAGGTTCCCGGACGTGGCTACACCTGCAGAACCGGCCCTCAGAGTCCTGCGACCCGTGGAACAGAACCCAGCGGAACCCTGCGGAACCCTGTGGAACCGGCGGACTCTTGACCCGCGCCGCCACTCTGAGACTCCGTACCACCGTCGTGACCCGCTCGATCGCGACGTCGATGTCGTCGTCGGTCGTCGTGCGGCCGAGACCGAAGCGGATGGATGCGCCGGCGCGCTCGCCGGTCGCGCCGATCGCGACGAGCACGTGCGACGGCGCCTGACTGCCCGAGCTGCACGCGGATCCTGTCGACACGGCGATGTCGCCGAGCGCCATCAGCAGCGCCTCCCCTTCCACGTCGTCGAAGCTCACGTGCAGGTTGTGCGGGAGCCGGCGGTCGCCGGCGGGACCGTTCAGCCGGACGTCGTCGAGGCGCTGCAGGCCCGCGAGCAGCCGATCGCGCATGCCGGACAGCCGCAGGCTCTCGGCGGCCATCTCCTGCCGGCACAGTTCGGCCGCGCGGCCGAGACCGACAATGCCGGGGACGTTGAGGGTGCCGGAGCGAAGGCCGTTCTCGTGCCCGCCGCCGTCAATCTGGCAGGAGAGCGGCAGCTTCGGCTTGCGGCGCCGCACGTAGAGCGCGCCCGCGCCCTTGGGCCCGTAGTACTTGTGCCCGGTGAGCGAGAGCAGATCGATGCCCATCGCGGCGACGTCGAGCGGGATCTTGCCGGCGGCCTGCGCGGCGTCGGTGTGGAACACCACGCCGTGCTCCTGCGCGACGGCGCCGATGGCCGCCAGCGGCTGCAGCACGCCGATCTCGTTGTTGGCCGCCATGATGGAGATGAGGATGGTGCGCGGGGTCATCGCCGCGCGGAGCTCGGCGAGGTCGATGAAGCCCTGCGCGTCCACGCCGAGCCGGGTGACGCGGCACCCCTCGCGCTCGAGCCGTTTGCAGGAGTCCAGCACCGACTTGTGCTCGGTGGCGGCCGTGATGATGTGGTCGCCGCGATCGCGCAGCGCGTGGGCGACGCCTTTGAGCGCCAGGTTGTTGGACTCGGTCGCGCCGCTCGTGAAGACGATCTCCCCGGCCGACGCGCCGACGAGGTCGGCGACCTGCGGCCCGCGCCGCGTCCACCGCCTTCTGCGCGTCCCAGCCGTAGGCGTGCTGGCGGCTCGCGGGATTGCCGAAGTGCTCGGTGAAAAACGGCAGCATCGCCTCGAGCACGCGAGGGTCAACCGGCGTCGTCGCGTGATAGTCCAGGTAGATGGGTCGAGTCATGCCAGGCCGGCGCGATGGCCGGCTCACCCTTCACAGTTTTCGCGCTGCAACCCGGCCCGCCAGGATGATCGGAATCGCGGGTTCTTCCGGCGGCGGCGGTTCGGCGGACACTTCCTGCAGCGAGCAGGTCGCCAGCGCGGCCAGGATGCGGTCCTTGATTCGCCAGAGCGGGTCGCGGACGCTGCACTTGGAGTACTGGCCGCAGTTCTCCGCTTCGGTCGAGCAGGCGGTCACCGTCAGCGGTCCGTCAATCGCCTGGATGATGTCGGCGACCGAGATCGCGCTCGGCGCCTTGGACAGGCGGTAGCCTCCGCGTGTGCCCTGGTGCGACGTCAGCAGTCCCCGGCGCGCCAGCCGCTGCAGCACCTTCGCCATCAGCTCGACGGGAATGTCGTACTGTTCGGCAATCTCGCGCGCGCTCGCCGAGTCGACGTCGGTTCGCGTCGCGAGGTGCTTCATCGCCATCAGCGCGTAGTCCGCTTTTTTAGAGAGGCGCAGCATTTACCACATCCCTAGTTGAAGCTTCGCAGACTCCGACATGCGATCCTTCGTCCAGCTCGGCTCCCAGACGATGTCGACTTTCGCGTCGGCGACGCCGGGAACCGCCTTGACCTTGTTGCTCACCTCGACCGGCAGCGACTGCGCCGCGGGACACCCGGGCGACGTGAGCGTCATCGTAATCAACGCGACGCCGGACGCATCGACGCCGATATCGTAGACCAGGCCGAGCTCCCAGATGTTCACCGGGATCTCCGGATCGAACACCGTCGAGATCGCCTGGACGATGGACGGTCTCAGCTCGGCGGTCTTGCCGGCATCGACCGCGAGTGCGGTCTGCGGCGTCTCGGCGGGCGGTGGAGCGGCATCCGATGGAAGCATAGGCAAGGATTTCATGGCCCTATTCGGTCGACGTGATCGTTTCGCGCTCGAGGGCGGCCTTGAGCGTGTGCCACGCCAGGCTGGCGCACTTCACGCGGACGGGAAACTCCCGCACCCCCGCGAGCACCGACAGCTTGCCGAGATCTTCGACCGGCTGGTCTGGCGGGGTCGTGACCACGTGGTGAAAGCGCTCGAACAGCGCACGCGCTTCCCCGACGGTGCGCCCTTTGACCGCGTCGGTCATCAGCGACGCGGACGCTTTCGAAATCGCGCAGCCCGATCCCTGGAACGCGACGTCCTTGATGACGTCCCCCTCCACCTGCACGTACAGGTTGAGCCGGTCCCCGCAGAGCGGATTGTAACCCTCGGCGTGGTGGCTCGGCGTCTCCAGGACGCGGAAGTTTCTCGGCCGCCGGTTGTGGTCGAGAATCACTTCCTGGTAGAGATCGGTGAGGTCCGACATCAGGCGAACACCTCGCGGACGCGGCCGAGCGCGCGGGCGAGCACGTCGATGTCCTCGCGTGTGTTGTAGATGCCGAGCGACGCCCGAATCGTCGCGCTGATGCCGTAGCGATCCATCACGGGCTGGGCGCAGTGCTGGCCGGTCCGGACCGCCACGCCCTCGCGATCGAGAATCGTGCCCGCGTCGTGCGGGTGGACGCCTTCGAGCAGGAACGACAGCACGCCCGTCTTGTGCCGGGCTTCGCCGATGATGCGCGCGCCCGGAATCTCGCGCACCCGCGCCGTGGCGTACTCGAGGACGCTGTCTTCGTGCGCGAGCGCGGCCTCCCGATCGATCGCCGTCAGATAGTCGATCGCGGCGCCAAAGCCCGCCACGCCGCCGATGTTCGGCGTCCCGGCTTCGAACTTGTACGGCACGACGTTGTAGAGCGTCTTCTCGAAGGTCACCGAGGCAATCATGTCGCCGCCGCCCTGGTAGGGCGGCATGGCCTCGAGGAGCGCCCGGCGGCCGTAGAGCACGCCGACACCGGTCGGGCCGAACATCTTGTGGCTCGAGAACACGTAGAAGTCGCACTCGAGCGCCTGGACGTCGACGGTGAGGTGCGGCACCGCCTGCGCGCCGTCGACGAGCACGACCGCGCCGCGCGCGTGCGCCTGCTCGACGATCTGGCGGACCGGATTGATGGTCCCGAGCGCGTTCGACACGTGGCTCACCGCGACGAGCCGCGTGCGGGCGGACAGCAGCGCGGCATACGCGTCCATGTCGAGCTGCCCGATCTCGTCGATCGGGATCACGCGCAGCACCGCGCCGGTCTGTTCGCAGAGCAGCTGCCAGGGCACGATGTTGGAGTGATGCTCCAGCCACGAGATGACGATCTCGTCCCCGGCGCCGAGCATCGGGCGCCCGTAGCTCTGCGCCACGAGGTTGATGCCGTCGGTGGTGCCCTTGGTGAGGACAATCGTGCGCGGATCGGGCGCGTTGATGAACGCCGCCGATTTCGCGCGCGCCCCCTCGTAGAGCGCCGTCGCGCGCTCGCTGAGCAGGTGCGTCGCGCGGTGGATGTTCGCGTTGTCGTGGCGGTAGTAGGCGTCCATCGCCTCGAGCACGGCCAGGGGCTTCTGGCTCGTGTTCGCGCTGTCGAGATACACGAGCGGCTTGCCGTGCACGCGTTCCGACAGGATCGGAAAGTCCCGCCGTATCTTCTGCACGTCGAACGCCGTGCGCGTCTCCGAGGCGGCGGACGGGTACGCGGCTGACGGGGGGGTCATGCCGCGTCGAGCTCCGCAAGGTCCTTCGCGAGCTGCGCGTACAGCTCGCCTTCGAGCGCGACGCGCAGCGGCTCCACCTTGACCCGATCGAGAATGTCGCCGGCGAAGGCGTGGATCAGCATGTCGCGCGCCTCGAAATACGTCAGGCCGCGGGCGCGCAGGTAGAAGATCGCGTCCTCGTCGAGCTGTCCGATGGCCGCCCCGTGCGTGCACTTGACGTCGTCGGCGAAGATCTCGAGCTGCGGCTTGGTGTTGATCTGCGCGTCGTCGGAGAGCAGCAGCGCGCGGTTGGTCTGCTTCGCGTCGGTCTTCTGCGCGTCCTGGCGCACGATGATCTTGCCGTTGAACACCGCCCGGGCCTTGCCGCCGAGGATGCCCTTGTAGATCTCGTGGCTCGGGCAGTGCGCCTTGGCGTGATCGATCGTCGTGTGGTTGTCGACGAGCCGGTCGCCGTCGGCCAGGTACAGGCCGTTCAGGGTGCACTCGGCGCCTTCCCCGTCGAGGAGCGCGCTCACGTCGTTGCGCACCAGCTTTCCGCCGAGCGAGAACGAGTGCGACGACACGACGGCGCTGCGCGCCGCGTGGATGTGCATGCTCGCGATGTGGAACGCCTCGACGCTCTCCTGCTGGACCTTGTAGTGATCGACGATCGCGTGCTCGCCCGCGAAGACCTCGGTGACGGCGTTCGTGAAGTACGTGGTCTCCCGCGGTCCGACGTAGGTCTCGACAATGCGCGACTCGGTCCGGTCGCCCGCGACGATCAGCGCCCGCGCGCTCGACATGATCGGGCCGGACGTGGCCGAGGCCGTCGTGACGAAGAGGATGTGCAGCGGCTGCTCGAGGATCACGCCGTCCGGGATGTAGACGTACGCGCCGTCGGAGGCGAGCGCCGTGTTCAGCGCGGTGAACGCGCGCGACCCGAAATCGGCGAGCTGCCCGAGGTAACGCTGGACGACGTCGGCCTGCTCGGTGACCGCCGCGGCGAGCGATCCCACGCGGACGCCCTCCGGCAGGTTCGCGGTGCGCGACAGCTCGGGCGCCAGCCGGCCGTTCACGATGACGATGCGGACCGCCGCGTCGCTGTAGAGATAGCCGGCGAGCTCCGCTTCGGTGGCGTGCGCGGCGTCGGCCCCGGTCGGCCTGAACTCGGCGGCGGCGATCGGCGCAACGCTCGTGAAGCGCCATTCCTCGTCACGCGCGGTCGGGAACCCGAGCGCGGCGAACCGCGTGGCGGCGCGGTCGCGCAGATCCTGGAGCCACCTGGGGCCGCCTTGCGGCCGCTGCTCGACCGCGGCCAGCCATGGCTGAAGTTTTTCCGCTACGGGTGTCATCGCGCTCACGCTCCAACCGGCGCAGCGCCGGCTTCGATCCAGCCGTAGCCCTTCTTCTCGAGCTCGTGCGCCAGCTCCTTGCCGCCGGACTTGACGATGCGCCCGGAGCTCAGCACGTGCACGTAGTCGGGGACGATGTAGTCGAGCAGCCGCTGGTAATGCGTGACGACGATGATCGCGCGATTGGGGGCGCGCATCGCGTTGACACCGCTCGCCACGAGCTTCAGCGCGTCGATGTCGAGGCCCGAGTCGGTCTCGTCGAGGATCGCGAGCTTGCGGCTCGAGCAGCGCCATCTGGAAGATCTCGTTCCGCTTCTTCTCGCCGCCGGAGAACCCTTCGTTCACCGCCCGGCTGAGCATGCTCTGGTCGATCTCGAGCAGCGCCGACTTCTCCTTGATGAGCTGCAGGAACTCCATCGCGTCGAGCTCCGGCTCGCCGTGGTGCTTCCGCTTGGCGTTCAACGCCGCCTTGAGGAAGTAGGCGTTGTTCACCCCGGCAATCTCCACCGGGTACTGGAACGCCATGAACACGCCTTCGCGCGCCCGCTCGTCGGGGTCCATGTCGAGGAGATCCTTGCCCTCGAACCGCACCTCGCCGCCCGTGACCTCGTACTGCGGGTGCCCCGACAGCGCGCGCGCCAGCGTGCTCTTGCCGGACCCGTTGGGACCCATGATGGCGTGGACTTCGCCGGCGTTCACGTGAAGGTTGATCCCTTTGAGGATCTGCTTTCCCTCGGCCTTGACTTGCAGGTTCTTGATATCAAGCATGAATTGATTTCTCTGGTCGCGGTCATCCGATGCGTCCGCTTCAGCGACCGTACGACCGACTCGACAGCAGCTTCTGCGCCTCGACGGCGAACTCCATCGGCAGCTCGCGGAAGACTTCCTTGCAGAAGCCGCTGACGATCATGTTGACCGCGTCTTCCGCCGTGAGCCCGCGCTGCCGGCAATAGAAAATCTGATCCTCGCCGATCTTCGACGTCGACGCCTCGTGCTCGACCTTGGCCGTGCTGTTGCGGATGTCGAGATACGGGAAGGTGTGGGCGCCGCACTTGTCGCCGATGAGCAGCGAATCGCACTGCGAGTAGTTGCGCGCGTGCCTGGCGTTCTTGCCGATGCGCACCTGGCCGCGATAGGTGTTCTGGCCGTGGCCGGCGGAAATGCCCTTCGAGACGATCGTGCTGCGCGTGTTCTTCCCGAGGTGGATCATCTTCGTCCCGGTGTCCGCCTGCTGCCAGTTGTTCGTGGTCGCGACGGAGTAGAACTCGCCGATCGAGTTGTCGCCCTGGAGGATGCAGCTCGGATACTTCCAGGTGATGGCCGAGCCCGTCTCGACCTGGGTCCACGTGATCTTCGACCCGCGTCCGCCGCAGAGGCCGCGCTTGGTCACGAAGTTGTAGATCCCGCCCTTGCCGTCCTTGTCGCCGGGATACCAGTTCTGAATCGTCGAGTACTTGATCGTCGCGTCGTCGTGCGCGATGAGCTCGACGACCGCGGCGTGGAGCTGGTTCTCGTCGCGCATCGGCGCCGTGCAGCCCTCGAGGTAGCTGACGAACGAGCCCTCGTCCGCGATGATCAGCGTGCGCTCGAACTGCCCGGTGTCCTTCGCGTTGATGCGGAAGTACGTGGACAGCTCCATCGGGCAGCGCACCCCTTCGGGGATGTACACGAACGAGCCGTCGCTGAAGACCGCCGAGTTCAGCGCCGCAAAGAAGTTGTCGGTGTGCGGCACGACCGAGCCGAGATACTTCTTCACGAGGTCCGGGTGCTCGTGCACCGCGTCCGAGAACGACATGAAGATGATGCCCTGCTTGCGCGAGCGTCTCGCGGAACGTCGTCGCCACCGAGACGCTGTCGAAGACCGCGTCGACCGCGACCCCCGCGAGCAGCATCTGCTCGTCGAGCGGAATCCCGAGCTTGTTGAACGTGGCCCTGACCTCGGGGTCGACCTCGTCCAGGCTGTTGAGCACCTTCTTCTTCTTCGGCGCCGAGTAGTAGGCGATGTCCTGGTAGTTAATCGGCTCGAACTTGACGTTCTGCCAGGTCGGCTCCTTCATCGTGAGCCACATCCGGTACGCCTTCAGGCGCCACTCGAGCAGCCATTCCGGCTCTCCCTTCTTCGCGGAGATGAGCCGGACGACGTCCTCGCTGAGGCCTTTCGGGATCGTCTCGCTCTCGACGTCGGTGACGAAGCCGTACTTGTATTCGCGGTTGGCGAGCTGTTCGATGGTTTCGGTGGCTGTAGTCATAAGCTGGAAGCTGGAAGCTGGAAGCTGGAAGCTGGAAGCTACACGCTAAAACGCTTCCGCATCCGCACGTGCTCTTCGCGTTCGGGTTGTTGAAGATGAAGCCGCGGCTGACCAGGCTCGTGTCGTAGTCGAGCGTGGTGCCCTGGATGAAACGGAAGCTCTTCGGATCGACGAACACTTTCGAGCCGCCGGCGCCCTCGAACACGTGATCGCCGTCGCGGGGCGTCCCTTCCCAGGCGAAGGTGTAGCTCAACCCTGAACAGCCGCCGGCCTTGATGGCGATGCGAAGCCCGCCGTCGGGAATGCCGTTCTTCAGGGTCATTTTCCTGATCAGCGCGGCGGCGTTTTCGCTGATTTGAAGCACGTTTCCGAGCTCGGGCCCGGTCCCGGCAGTATCTACGACCATAACAGTCCTATATTAGTTCAGCGATACCCCTTACGCAATAAAAGTATCGTATACCGCCAGGTTTGCTGCTGCCGGGCCGGGGTGCCGCGGACAGCAGGAGCTTGAGCTTTTCGACGGCTTTCGCCTAAACTTCGTCTCGACGTGGACTTCTTCTCGATCGCCCTCTTCGCGGCCGGAGTCGCGATCGGCCTTGTGGTCGCGGTCGCCGTCTGGGCCTTCGCCCGTTCGGCGATGGCGCAGACCCACGGCCAGCTCGCCGCACGGGACGCCGCCCACGCGCGGCTGCAGCAGGAGCTCTCGACCACCCAGCAGGATCGCGCGCGGCTCGGCGCCGAACTGGAGGCCGAGCGCACTGCAGCGGGCGCCAGGCTCGCGCTGCTGCAGGACGCCGAGTCGAAACTCCGCGAAGCCTTCTCAGCGCTGTCGTCCGAGGCCCTGCGCCAGAACAACCAGTCGTTTCTCGCGCTCGCGAAGACCTCGCTGTCGGAGTTCCAGCAGACCGCCAGGCTCGACCTCGACGGGCGCACGAAGGCGATCGAAGATCTCGTGGCGCCGCTCAAGGAGTCCCTGACAACAGGCCGACACGAAGCTGCAGCAGGTCGAGCGCGATCGCGGCGAATCGACCTCGGCGCTCACCGAGCAGCTGCGATCGCTGAACCTGGCGCAGCAGACGCTGCAGACCGAGACCGGACGGCTCGTGCAGGCGCTCCGCTCACCCAACGTCCGCGGCCAGTGGGGCGAGCTGCAGCTTCGCCGCGTCGTCGAGGCGGCGGGGATGCTCGAGTACTGCGATTTCGACCTCAAGGAGTCGGCCTCCGTCGACGGCATACGCCTCACGCCCGACATGATCGTGCGGCTCCCCGGCGGCAAGAACGTCGTCGTCGACGCCAAAGTCGCGGCGTCGGCGTACCTCGGATGCGATGGAGACGGAGGACGAGGCGGCTCGCGGGGGCAAGCTACGCGATCACGCCCGGCAGGTGCGCGATCACGTCGTCCGGCTCGGCAACAAGTCCTACTGGGCGCACTTCCAGCCGGCGCCCGATCTCGTGATCATGTTCCTGCCGGGAGAAGCGCTCCTCAGCGCCGCGCTGCAGCACGATCCGGCGCTCCTCGAGTTCAGCCTCGGCCGCGGCGTCATGCTCGCGAGCCCGCTGACGCTGATGGCGCTGCTGCGGGCAGTCGCCTACGGCTGGCAGCAGGAGAAGATCGCGAGGAACGCGCAGGAGATCAGCGGCCTCGGGCGTCAGCTGTACGAGCGCATTCGCGTGATGGCGGTCCACTTCGAGGATGTCGCGCGCGGCCTCACGCGATCGGTGGAGTCCTACAACAAGGCGATCGGATCGCTCGAGAGCCGCGTGCTGGTGACCGCCCGCCGGCTCAAAGACAAAGGCGTCACCGCGCCGGACGATCTGCCGGATCTCGAGATGATCGACCACACCCCGCGCCCGCTGGGCGCTCCCGAGCTCACCGGCCTCTTCGACGACGAGCCGCTCGACGGGGTGGTCGTCAAGGAGTAGGAGCGGCGTCGGATCCGGATCGCGGATCGGACGAGTCGGATGCCGACCTGACCCCGATGCCGACTGTCGCGGATAGCCGATCCGAGTCAGCGCAGATCACCGATCGCCGACGTCATCGTGACAACGGCACGCACCTCGAGCTCGCCGGGGAGATCGGCGGCTGGGACTCCATCGCGCCGGCCGACTGCCGCATCATCATCATCGGCCGTGGCGGTTCGACGACGGCGCGCTGTTCCTCGATCCGCAGGACCCGGTCCACTCGCAGGTTCGCGCCGGACGCGGCGGCTTCGGCGCGCGTGCGCGCGTCGGCCACGGCCTTCCGCAGCGCCTCCCGTTCCGCCGCGGCGCGATCCTTCAAATCGAAGCGGACGCCGCTCACGTTCGTGGCGCCGGACGCCGACCGCCAGATCGAGGATCTCCCCGACCCGGCCGATGTCGTCGACGCGCACTTCGACGGTGTTGCGAGCGACATATCCGCGCAGCGTCTGCTTGCCGTTGTTGTAGTCGAATTCGGGCTGCAGATCGTAGCCACTCGTGCGGATGGCGTCGGCGGGCAGGCCGGCGCCCTTGATCTTCGCCAGCACCGCCGCCATGGCGTCGGCGTTCGCGCGCTGCGCTTCGCGCGGACTGCGCGCGCGCGATTCGGCGGCAATCGTGACCCAGCCGCGATCGGGCGCGACTCTTCACGACTCCTTCGCCGGTAGTGACGATGACGGGCCGTCGGCGGCGGTCGCGGGCGTCTGCGCGGCGCCGCGGGGAGCCGACACGGCAAGCACGAGCGTGAGCAAAGCACGAGGTAGCACAGAGCCTCCGTATTCTGAATCGGCGCTCGGGATTCCTGAACGGGCTCAGGAGTCGGAGTCCACCGAGAATGAATCTCCGAACTCCGACCGTCTAGTCCGCCGGACAGACGATCCGGAAACCAATCCCGTACGAGTATGTATCAGGCGGTACCTTGTGGCGATGGGTGCAGGAAAGCATCCGCACGTCGGCCACGAGCCAGCTGCCGCCGCGCAGGACCCGCAGGGTCCCTTCCCGCGGGCCGGGCGGCGATCGATGCGGCGACCTCGCGTAGTACTGCGGGGAATACCAGTCGAGCACCCACTCCCAGACGTTTCCCGCCATGTCGAAGAGGCCGTAGCCGTTCGGCGGGTAGGTGCGGCACTGCGTCGTGCCGTTGGCCGTCTTGAGCGACGGGTCCGTCAGGAAATTCGCCATGTTGCGATCGAGCCGATCGCCCCACGGATATCGTTTGCCGTCGAGACCGCCGCGGGCGGCCTTCTCCCATTCCGCCTCGGTCGGGAGCCTCACCCTGCGGCTGGTCGCGCCCGAAAGCCAGGTGCAGTAGGCGATTGCGTCGTCCCACCGCACGAGCGTGACCGGATGATCGAGCCGATCCTGGGGCGCTTCCGAACCAACCCACACGTAGGGCTGACCGACCGAATTGAACTTTTGCTCGCGGTCCCGGCCACCGGCGGTCACGACCAGCGGCAGCTCGTAGATGGCCGGCGCGCGGTGGCCCGTCTCGCGCACGAACCGGGCGTATTCGGCGTGCGTGACGGGGTGCACGGACATCAGAAAGTCGTCGAGGTGGACCCGGTGGGCGGGCCGTTCGTCGTCGTCGGCGTCGTCTGATCCCATCAGGAACTCGCCCGAAGTGATCAGCGCCAGTTCCGGCAGGAGGTCGGCAGCCATGCAGCGCGGTTCACAGAATAGCGCAGAAGTTTGTTGGCGGCGCGCCCGGGGTGCCGGCCGGCGAATCCGAAGGTATCGGGTACACTCCGGCTCATGAGGCTGAACCGTTTGCGATGGAACGGCTGCAGTCGACCCGGGAGAACCGGGTCGCCTGGAACCTGTCAGAAAGCGGCGTCCATCCGCTGCGCCTGGAGGAGCTCGCCGACACGCCGGAGGACCGGAGGTCACCAACGGCGGTTCCGAGGCCAACTGCATCGTGCTCTGGCACCTTCGTCGAGCGAGGCGACGACGTCGTGATGATGGTGCCGAATTACATGCAGATGGGCGGGACTCTCCTCTACCGGCTGACTCCTGCCTCCTTTTGACAGCCGTGGTCACCTGACTCCTGCCTGCCTCCTGCCTCCTGCCTCCTGACTCCTGATATGGTCCAATCCGTCATGCGTGCGGATCTCGCCCTCATCGGGTTCGGCAACGTCGGGCGGCGGTTCGCCCGGCTGCTCGTGGAACAGGGCGCGCGGCTCGCGGCGGAATACGACCTGAGCTGCCGGATCGCCGGCATTGCGACGGCCCGGCACGGCGTGGCCTGGGAGGCGGACGGGATCGACGTCGAGACCGCCATCGGGCGCGTCGATCGCGGCGAGCCGCTGGCGGCCGATCGAACGGCCTCCGCACCGGCGACGAGCTTCGACCTCATCGAACGGCTCGGACGCTCGGACGCGGCGCTGCGCATCGTCGTCGAAACGACCACGCTCGATATCACCGCCGGCCAACCGGCGATCGATCACGTGCGCGCCGCGTTTGCGGCCGGGTGCCACGTCGTAACGGCCAACAAGGGTCCGGCCGCGTTCGCGTTCGCGTCGCTGCGCGCGGCGGCGGACGGCGCAGGGGTCTCGTTTCTCTTCGAAGGGGCCGTGATGGACGGCATTCCCGTGTTCAATCTCGTCCGGGACACGCTGCCGGCGGTCGCGATCCTCGGCTTTCGGGGGATCGTCAACAGCACGACCAATCACATTCTGTCGGCGCTCGAGGACGGCGAGGCGTTCGGACCGGCCCTGGCTCGGATGCAGGCGGAAGGCATCGCGGAAGCCGACCCGTCGCTCGACGTCGACGGCTGGGATGCGGCCGCGAAAACGGCGGCCCTCGCCAACGTGCTGATGAACGCGGGGCTGACGCCGCATGCCGTCGCGCGTACGGGGATTGGCGAGCACACCGCAGACGCGGCCCGCCACGCGAGGGAGAGGGGGCGCCGCCTCCGGCTCGTCGCGTCGGCGTCGCGGCGCGCCGACGGCGCCGTCGACACGACGGTCGCCCTGGTGGAGCTTCCCGCTGACGATCTGCTGGCGGGCGTCCGCGGCCAGGCGAACGCGCTGGTGCTGCAGACCGATCTGCTCGGCGACATCGCGATCTGCCAACTCGACGGCGGGCTTACGCACACCGCGTACGCGCTGCTGACCGATCTGGTCACCATTCGAAGGAGACACCCAGCGCGTGGCATCACACAATTCCGGGCCGGCTGACGTTCCCCCGCTCGACGGCGTCACCATCATCGACTTCACCCGCGTGTTGTCGGGGCCGTACTGCACCATGCTCCTGGGGGACATGGGCGCGCGCGTGATCAAGGTCGAGCAGCCCGGCCGCGGCGACGATACGCGCGCGTGGGGTCCCCCGTTCGTCAACGGCGAGAGCGCGTACTTCCTCAGCATCAACCGCAACAAGGAAAGCCTGACGCTCGATCTCAAGCACCCGGGCGCCCGGGCGGTCCTCGACTGCCTGTTGACACGGGCGGACGTGCTGGTCGAGAACTTCCGTCCGGGCACGATGGAGCGCCTGGGACTCGGCTACGAGACGCTGGCGCCGCGATACCCACGGCTCGTCTACAGCTCCATTTCAGGCTTCGGCCAGACGGGCCCGCGGCGCGGCGAGCCCGGGTACGATGCGGTCATGCAGGGCGAAGGGGGCCTCATGACCCTGACCGGCGCGCCGGACGGTCCGCCGTTCCGTCTGGGCGTCGCGATCTCCGACATCGTCAGCGGCATGTTCGCGGCGCAGGGGATCGCGATGGCGCTGCTCGCGCGGGTCCGCTCCGGGCGGGGGCAGCGCGTCGATGTCGGCATGCTGGATTCGACGGCGGCGCTGCTCACGTATCAGGCGGGAATCTATTTCGCGACCGGCGCGGCGCCGAACCGAATGGGGAACCGCCATCCGACCATCGTCCCCTACGAGACCTTCGCCGCCTCGGACGGCGAATTCGTCGTCGCCGTCGGCACCGACGATCAGTGGCGGCGGTTCTGCGCGATCCTCGGTGCGGACGAGCTCGCCGGCGACGAACGGTTCGCCACCAACCGGGCGCGCGTGAGCCACTACGAAACGCTGCGGCCGCTGCTCGTCGAGCGCTTGCGATCGCGCACACGAGGCGAATGGGTGAAGGGCTTGAAGGAGACCGGCGTCCCCTGCGGGTTGGTGCGCGCGGTCGGCGACGTTCTCGAGGATCCCCAGCTCGACGCGCGCCAGATGATCGAGACCGTCGAGCACGTCACCGCGGGAGCCGTGCGCGTGCTGGGGGTCCCGATCAAGCTATCGGACACGCCCGGCAGCGTCCGGACCGCCCCGCCGGCACTCGGTCAACACACCGATCAGATCCTGGAAAGTGACTGCGGAATGCCCCGTGGGCAAATCGACGAACTCAGACGGTCGGGGGGGATTTGAAAACCGAATCACTAATCACTAATCCTGGATCCTTGAATCGAGAACTCGATTCAACGATTCAGTGATTCGCGATTAGTGATTCGAGACCAGCCACTACCGTTCGATCAACACCACGATCTCTTCGAGCAGCGAAGGCCAGCACATCCTCCTCGGTCAGATCCGCGACCGGGGCGCCACCCTGCAGGGCGCGCTCGGAGGTGATCATGCGGCGGCCGCGGCCGCGCGTGGTCCGCCCGACAACTGTCGGGGGATCGGACGTGTCGTCCAGCACGAGCTCGATGAACTCCTCGGGCGATCGCTCGGACGCCAGCCGGACGGAGGACGCCGGCGTGAACACCTTGAAGAGGTGCCCCTCGGCCGTGAGCGCGGCCGCGAGCTGGTGGAAGATCGGCACCGCGCGCTGACCGAGGAACGCCTCGTAGTCGCGAGCCGCCGCGTCGGTGCGCACGCGCCGTTCCGCCGCGCCCTGACGGGCCCTCTCCATGGCGCCGAGCAGGCGGCGGCGTACTTCCGAGACTTCCATGGGGATCAGGCCCGCCTCTCGACGTTCGACACGTCCACGCCGTCGCGCTGGAGCGCGGCAATGAGCCCGGCCCGGTCGGGGGCGGCGCCGCACGCGTCCCCGATCTCGACGACCCCGTCGCGGACGAGCGCCCCGAGCGAATCGACCATGGTTTTCATGCCGAGGCTCCGCCCGCTCTCAATCGCGATCGGCAGCTGCCAGGTCGCGCCGTGGAGAATGAGTTTGCGCACGGCCGGGCTGCTGAGCAGCACTTCGCGCGCCGCGATCCGTCCGCCGGCCGTATTGGGCACCAGCACCTGCGCGACGACGGCCCGAAGGGCCCCGGCGAGGGAGGCGCGCACCTGGGGACGGCGTTCGGCGGGAAACGCGTCAATCAGCCGCTCCACCGCGACGGGCGCGGTCGGCGCCGAGATCGATCCGAAGACCAGGCGCCCGGCGCGTGCCGCATCGAGCGCGGCGACGAGCGCTTCCGGCGCGCGGAGATCTTCGATCACGAGCACGTCGGGACCCTCGCGCAGCGCCGCCCGGGCCGCCTCGGCGATCGCGTCCCCGTCGCCGCGGACTTCCCGCTGGCTGATGAAGGAGTGGCGCTTCTCGTGCACCACGCGGATCTGCGACTCGATCGTGATCACGTGGTCGTAGCGCGTGCGGTTGATCAGATCGACGAACGCGTCGAGCAGCGTCGACTTGCCGCTGGACCGCGACCCCGCCACGACGACCAGGCCGTCCGACTGGGTGCAGAGCGCCCGCAGTTCCGGACCCAGGCCGAGATCGTCGGCCGAGCTCGAGTCGGACGTGGGAAGGTGGAAGATGAGGCCGGCCCCCGAGTGGTCGTGGAACGTCACGCACCGTACTCGTCCGACGCCGGGAACGGTGCACGTCCACTCAGGGGCGGCGTAGGCGACCTGCTCCCGCGGCGCGAACTCGAAGATGAACCGCTCGACGTCGCCGGACACGATCGGGGCCTGTGTCCCCGCGAGGGCGATTTGTCCCTCGACGCGCATCATCGGCCGTGTGTCCACCACGGCGTACAGCGTCGAGGCACGGTGTCCCGCGGCCGCGCGGAGGAGCTCGACCAGCGACGCTTCCGTCGACGCGGCCGGCGCCTCGGGCGGCGGGGACGGCGGCTGCAGTTTCAGCGAGGGCCGCGCGATCGGAAGCACGACAGCCGCCGCGCTCGAATCGGCCTGATCCGCCTCGACCTCCTCGCCGGCTGACACCATCGTGTCGGGGGACGCCGGGGACGCGGTCTCGGCCCGGGCCGCGACGAGATCCTGCACGGGCTGATGGAAGACTGCGGCGCTTCGCGCTCCAAGCACGGGCTGAACGGCAGCCACAAGAGCCGCGAGCTTCGCCGCGAGCGCCGCTTCCGCTTCGGCCGCGAGCGCCATCTCCTTCATCGCGAGCGCCGCCTCTGCTTCCGCCGCGAACGCCGCTTCTTTCATCGCGAGCGCGGTCTCCGCTTCCGCCGCGAGCGCGGCCTCCTTCGATGCCAGGGCTGCTTCCAGTTCCGCGGCAAGCGCCGCTTCCTTCATTGCAAGGGCCGTCTGCGCTTCCGCGGCAAGCGCCGCTTCTTTCATCGCAAGCGCCGACAGCGCGGCCTCCTTCGAAGCCAGGGCCGTTTCCAGTTCGGCGGCAAGCGCCGCTTCCTTCAGTGCAAGGGCCGCGTGCGCGTCCGCCGCGAGCGCCGCTTCCTTCATCGCGAGCGCGGTCTGCGATTCCGCCGCGAGCGCAGCCATCTTCTCACGGAGCGCGGTCTCGGACTCGGCGGCGAGGGCCGTTTCCTTCGCGGCGAGCGCGGCTTCCCTCGCAGCCAGCGTCGCTTCCGCATGCCGCGTGAGCGCCGCGATCTTCTCGGTGAGCACCGTCTCCGCTGCCGCCGCGAGCGCCGCCTCCTTCGCCGCGACGGCCGCCTCCAGCTCCGCGGCGAGCGCAGCCCCCTTCGCCACGAGCGCGGTCCTCACGCGCGCGGCGACCTCGGCCTCCCGCGCGGCCAGCGCCGCGTGGGCATGGCCCGTCAGGGCGGCAATCCTGGCGGCGAGCACGGTCTCCGCCTCGGCGGCAAGCGCCGCTTCCTTCGCGGCGAGGGCCTTCTGCGCGTCCGATGCCAGCGCTGCCTCTCGGGCGGCCAGCGCCGCTCCCGCTTTCGCTGCGAGCCCGGCGACCTTCGCGGCGAGGACGGTTTCAGCTTCGGCCGCGAGAGCGGCCTCCCTGGCGTGCAGCGCCGCCTCCGCCGCCGCGGCAAGCGCAGCGATCCTCGCGCCGAGCACGGTCTCGGCTTCCGCCGCGAGAGCGGCTTGTTTGGCCGCCAGCGCCGCCTCCGCTTCCGCCGCAAGCGCCGCTTCCCTCGCCGCCAGCGCCGCCTGTGCTTCCGCCGCGAGCGCCGCTTCCCTCGCCGCCAGCGCCGCCTGTGCTTCCGCCGCGAGCGCCGCTTCTCTCGCCGCCAGCGCCGCCTGTGCTTCCGCCGCGAGCGCCGCTTCTCTCGCCGCCAGCGCCGCCTGTGCTTCCGCCGCGAGCGCCGCTTCCCTCGCCGCCAGCGCCGCCTGTGCTTCCGCCGCGAGCGCCGCTTCCCTCGCCGCCAGCGCCGCCTGTGCTTCCGCCGCGAGCGCCGCTTCTCTCGCCGCCAGCGCCGCCTGTGCTTCCGCCGCGAGCGCCGCTTCTCTCGCCGCCAGCGCCGCCTGTGCTTCCGCCGCGAGCGCCGCTTCCCTCGCTGCCAGCGCCGCCTGTGCTTCCGCCGCGAGCGCCGCTTCCCTCGCTGCCAGCGCCGCCTGTGCTTCCGCCGCGAGCGCCGCTTCCCTCGCTGCCAGCGCCGCCTGTGCTTCCGCCGCGAGCGCCGCTTCTCTCGCCGCCAGCGCCGCCTGTGCTTCCGCCGCGAGCGCCGCTTCCCTCGCCGCCAGCGCCGTCTGTGCTTCCGCCGCGAGCGCCGCTTCTCTCGCCGCCCGCGCCGCGTCGGCTTCCGCCGCGAGCGCCGCTTCTCTTGCGGCCAATGCCGCCGCGGCGACGAGCGCGTCGCCGTCCGTGTCGGTGATTTCGAATACCGCGGCCGGACCGGCGCTGATCTCGTCGGTGTCCACGCGCTCGGCCGCAACCTGGACGTACGGCGCGGGCGGCGCAATCTCGAACAGGACCTCCGGCAGGCCCTCGTCACTGTCGAGAGAGATGACCGTCGGCTCCTCGTCCCCGTCCAGCTCGAGCGCCATCTCGAGCTCCGCTGAATCTCGCGCGAGCGCCGCTTCGATTTCCACTATCGGTGCGCTCTCCGCAGCAGCCTCGACGGCCACCGCGACGAACTTGGGACGGCGTCTCACCTCGACCCACACGTCGTCGCCGCCGCGCGCGGCGGTCACGATGAAGCGCTCCTCGGGGTGGTTCGGCGCCGCGATTTCGTGCTCGATGGCGCCGACCTCGTCGAGCATGCGGCTCTGCTCCATCGACAGCATCTGCGAGAGCATGCCGACGAGCGCTTCGGTCGTCAGCGACCGCGACGACAGCTCGACCTGCCCCCACGCGAGCGGCCCACGGTACATGCCCTCCGAGCCGGAGCCCAGCACGACGAACGGCTTTTCGCCGGCGTGCATGATCAGCGCTTGACCGTCCAGCCGGACGATGGCGTCCAGGAGGGAATCGAGAAGGGTCACGTTTCGATTATCTTTCGGCTCAACGCCCCACAGCCTTTAGATGAGGTTCCGCTTCGCGCAAGGACTCAGTGATTCAGGGATTCACGGATTAGGGATTAGTGATTCGGCTCTTGTTTCGTAAATCCGGACGAGCTCGATCAGTTTGTAGCCTTTGGTTTGGTACGCCGGCACGATGCGCTCCGACCGCAGGTATTGCAGCATCCCGTCGTCCGAATAATCGGGAGGCCCGACGTCCGCTGCCGCCGACAGAAGCGATTCCAGTGCGATGAGGGTCATCAGCCGGTCCTCCACGATGGTCGAAACCGGGATGAACCCCAGCTTTCGCGTGCGGACCACTCGCGGCGCCGAGGCGAACTGCACGAACAGCTCGTTGCTGATAAAGCTGAACCCGGCGTCGGCGCGGGTCGCCGGTGCGTCCTCGACTTTCACGAAGCGGACGCCGGACACTCCCTCGAGGGCCGCGATGATGCGCCGGGTGAACTCCCCTTCGCCCGACCAGCCGGACGTATCCAGTTCCACCTCAATGATGGTACCGCCTGCCAATGGCCAATGGTCAAAATGAGACACAACCGGCCAAAATCGTCCAGATCGGACGACTTCGGGCAAACCGTCCGCGGGTAGGCCGCCCGGCAAGTTTGCCGCCGATCGGGCGTATGGCTATTGGCGATTTCGTGGTCTCTGCCCTGTCCGGGCGTGAAGGTCGAACGTCCCCGCGCCCGGCCCCTTAGCAAGTTGCCGCCCATCGGGCACCTGCCATTGACGAGTCAGGGCCCGGCCTATTTCGTCGCGTGATGGATCGCCATCAGCCCGCCGAGGACCGGCAGGTGCTCGCTCGACGAGAATCCCTGTCGGCGAATCATCGCGTTGACCTCGACGGCGCCGGGATACCGCCGAATCGACTCCGGAATGTACCGATACGTGTCGGGGTCGCGGTGGAGAGCCAGACCGAGCGCCGAGCCGACGACCGTGAGGTAGGTCAGGTAGACGCCACGCACGAGCGGATTCACCGGACGGTTGAAGTCGAGCGACAGCAGCGCGCCCCCCGGCTTGAGCACGCGCCGCATCTCGGCGATCGCACCGGTGATGTCCGGCACGTTGCGGATGCCGTAGCCCGTCGTCACGACGTCGAATTCTTCGTCGCGGAAGGGGAGCGCCATCATGTCTGCGGTCACGAAGCGCACGCCCGCGCCCGACGCCGGCGCCTTGAGCCGTGCGAGCTGCACCATGCGGTGTGTGACGTCGAGCCCCACGACGCGAGCCCCGCGGCCGGCGACCGCAAAGGCGATGTCGCCGGTGCCGCACGCGAGGTCGAGGACGCGCGTATCGAGCCCGGCGCCGGTCAGTTCGGCGATGCGCCGTTTCCACCGGCGATCCTGCCCGTAGGAGAGCAGGACCGTAATCAGATCGTAGCGATCGGCGATTGTGGAGAAGAGCCGCCGGACGTAGCGGCTCTTACTGTCGGGAGAGGCCAGGGCGGCGCGGAGCGGCGGTCGCGACGGCAGCGTCATTCAACACGTATCGTACCCCGCATCATTTCCCCGTGCGGCGTGCATGCGTACGTCTCGGCACCGGCCGAGCGGGGGGCCCGAAGCTCGATTGCCGCTTCGCCGGGCCCGTTGATGACGCCGGTTCCTTTCTTCCACGCCCGGACGCTGAAGTCGTGCGACATCCCCGCGTCCACGTTTCGGAGCAGGATCCGGACCTGCTCACCGCGCCTGACGACGAGCGTCGGGTTCGGATCGCCCTGACCGTCGAGGTAGTAGGCCATGTCGCGCGCGACGAGGTGGATCTCGCGGACCCGGCCCGAGTCGGACGACACGATGCGCGGCAGAGTGGCGGCCAGCGCCACGCCAAGCAGCACGGTGACGAAGATGGTGAATGCGACGCGTTTCCTGGTTCGACTCATTTATCTGTTACTCACGCAATAAGTGCTGGTCATCCGACGAGCATGCCCGTCGCATACATGATTCCGAATCCCACGAGCAGACCGGCAGCCATGGGGGCCGAGGCAAAGTGCGACATGACGGAACGAGTCCCTGCCATCTGGCGGGATATCTGAAAAATCACCTGGGCGATGGCGCCCGCGCCGAGCCCGAGACACAGGACGGCGAAGGCCGGCGAATACACCAGGCCTCCGATCCACGCCCCGGCGATCGTGGGAATCCCGCCGATCGCGCCCAGCCGCGCCAGCGTGAACAGGCTCGGGCGCTCCTTCGCAATCGGCGCGATGATGGCCAGCCCCTCGGTCGTGTTGTGAAGCGTGAACCCGATGATCAGCAGCGTGCCGAGCGCGGCCTCCCCGAGCACGAACGCCGCGCCGATAGCGAGCCCTTCACCGAAGTTGTGCAGGCCGATGCCGACCGCCACGAGGAGCGCGAGCACAGCGCCCGCTGAGCCCGCCTCGCGTGCCTGGGACCGCCGGCCCCGCAGCCAGGCGCCGACCAGATCGAGCGCCAGCCACGCGCCGACGACAGCCGCCCAGAACAACGCCAGCCCCTGATACGACGACGCCAGCATCGAGGCGCTCTCGAGCCCCTCTCCGACCGTGTCTACCAGCAGGAACAACAACAGCCCGATGGTGACCGCGATCAGCACGTTCAACCCCACGGGGCCGATGCGCGACGCCAGCGGGAACCACAGCAGCCCGAGCGCGACCGGAATCACGCCGACGTAAAGGCCGATGAGCGCGAACGTCAGGAAGTAGCGAAGACTGGGCACCGGCGAGGCAATCGCCACCGGAATCTCGTGGTCGAAAGCCGTCCCCGTCGACGAGAGGACCTTCACCAGGTGCGCTTCGCCTTCGACCCAGGGGTACGGAATCGTCAGCCTCGTGCGGCCGAGGTGGCTCAACACCGTGCCGTCCGAGGCCGTGAATGCCCAATAGGCGTCGTCAACCGTCACCTGCGCGATCGTGACCTCGTCGGGGCCGTCATTGAGGATCGAGAGGACGATGCCCTCCGGCCCCAACTGAGCGCGATCGATGACGAGGCGTTCGACGGGCGGAGCCCCGCCGCCGAGCGAGTCCAACGGCCGCGTCGCAACGATCACGGCGACGAGCGCGCCGAGAAGCACCAGCGGCACGAGAGCCGCCAGCCACAGACGGGACGCCGGCCACGACGACGCCTGAACGGCGGTTTCAGGTGTCACGGCGCACCCCCGCGGCTTCGAACAGGCCCATCCAGCCGAGCTCCGCGAACTCGCTCTGGTGCGCGTGGAACATGAACTGACCGGGATATCGGAAGCGCGTCTCGAGAATCGCGCGTTCCCCCTGGCACAGCATGATCGTGTCGGTCGTCTCGGACGACACCGTCGCGGTGCCGGTGCGGAAGACGTTGAAGAACATGCCGTGCAGGTGCAGGCTGTTGACCAGGTCGAACTCGGTCAGGTTCACCACGTACATGCGGGTCAGCTTGCCGAGCTCCACCTTGATCGGCTCGTGCATGTAGTGGTGCGCGATCGTGTTGACTGCGTAGACTTCGTTGTCCGCGTCGAAGTTGGTGTCGAACCCGTTCATCACCATCACGAGCTCGTCGGCCGGCTCGCGCGGCGTCTTCGGATCCACGATGAACACACCGTAAAGACCCTTGTGAATGTGGCGTTTGAGCGGCGCCGCGTGACAGTGGTACAGGTGCATCCCGTAGGGCTCGGCGTCGAACTCGTAGACGAACCGATCGCCCGGCTTGACCTCGTGCTCCGGCATGGACCCGTCCATCTCGGGCGGATGCCATCCGTGGAAGTGAATCGTGTGCGGGTGCGAGCCCTGGTTCAGGAACGTCACGCGGACCCGATCGCCTTCCGTGGCGCGAAGCGTGGGGCCGGGCACCTGCCCGTTGAAGGTCCAGGCCGGAAAGAACATCCCCGGCGCGATTTCGATTTCGCGATCGACGGCCACCATCTCGTATTCGCGCAGCAGGGAACCGTCCGGCCGGGGCGTCTCGCGATAGAATTTCGCGCGCTTCTCCTCCGGCAGGTCCGAGAAATTCCAGGCTCGGAGATAGGCCGTGGGGTTGAATACGCCCGGAGTGACCCGGCCGACCGCCCCCATCAGATGTCCGCCGCCATGGCCCATGGCTGCGTGCCCCCCGCCTTGGGTGTAGGCGCCTTGGGCTGAGACGCCGGCGGCGATGTTCCGCGACGCGAGCGCCCCGGCGCCGGCAGCCGTCCCGAGACCGGCGAGCTTGAAGAGTGACCGGCGGGAGAGATTCTTCATTTCAGTGTCTCAAGGATATCATTTTGAGCACTCAAAGTATATAATCTGAATCGTCGAAGTCAATATGGTTCCTTCACATACCGTTGAAAACTACCTGAAAGCCATTTTTCAGGCCCAAATTGCGCTGGGGGACGCCGGAGCCCTCGTGCCGATGGGCCAACTCGCCTCGGCGATCGGCGTGGTCCCCGGGACGGCGACGACGATGGTCAAGGCGCTGGCTGACGCAGGGTTGGCCCGTTACGAGCCGTACGCCGGGGTGCGGCTGACGGCGGCGGGCGAGAAGCTCGCGGCGCTCGTCCTGCGCCGCCACCGCCTGGTCGAGCTGTTCCTGGTGAAGGTGATGGGCATGAGCTGGACCGAAGTGCACGACGAGGCCGAGAACCTGGAGCACGCGGTCTCGGATCGACTCATCGATCGGATCGACGAGATGCTGGGACGTCCCGCGGTCGATCCGCACGGCGATCCCATACCCGGCCCGGAGGGCACCGTGCCGATGCCCGACTACGACAGCCTGTTGACGTGCCCGCTGGATACGCCGATGACCATCTCGCGCGTCAGCGATCAGGATCGCGAGTTCCTCCAGTTCGCCGAACGGCACGAGCTGAGACCGGGAGATGTCGTCCGCGTCGAGGAACGCAACCCCGCCGGCGACAGCGTCCTGCTGCGCGGCCGCAACGATCGGCTGGTCACGATTGGCGCGCGCGCGGCCTCCAAGGTGCTCGTGAACACCGCGAAGGTGATCGCGTTCTTCCTGCTGTTATCCGGGGTGGGGTTCGCGCAAACTCCGGCGCCAGCCGAGCCGGCGGCCGAACCCTTCAAGATCATGGACAACTCGTTTCTCGTCGAGGAAGCCTTCAACCAGCCCGACGGTGTCTTCCAGAACATCGTCGGCGTGGTGCGCCTGCAGGGGGAATGGGGCGCGGCGTTCACGCAGGAATGGCCGGTCGGGTCGCAGGCACACCAGTTCTCGTACACGCTCGCGTGGCTCGACGCAGGCCGGCATCGCGGCGTCGGCGACGTGTTGATCAATTACCGCTACCAGGCGTCCATGGAAGGGCCCGGCAGGCCGGCTTTCTCGCCGCGCATCTCCCTGGTCGTGCCGGCAGGCGACTCGAGCCGCGGGCTCGGCTCGGGGTCGGCCGGGCTGCAATTCAATCTGCCGTTCAGCAAGCAGACCGGGGACTGGTACTGGCACTGGAACGCCGGTACGATCTGGCTGCCGCGGGCCGAGGCAAGCTTCGAGCAGGCCGACGGTTCGACAACGGTGCGGCGCGACAACGTCGTCACGCCGTTCCTCGCCGCAAGCGGGATTTACCGGCTGCGCCCCATGCTCCACCTCATGCTGGAATCGGTGGCCATCTTCGACGAGACCGTGCTGGAGCAGGGGACCGGCCGCGAGTCGAGCTTCACGCTGTCGCCGGGATTCCGCGGAGGATGGAACGTCGGGGACAAGCAGATCATCGTCGGCCTGGCGGTGCCAATCACGTGGAACGAGGACACGCAGCACACCGGCGCGTTCATTTACTTCTCGTACGAGCTGCCCTTCAAGCGGTAGAGCTCATCACTAATCGCTAATCCTTGAATCCTTGAATCCGCGACTAACGATCGGGACTGGCCTACGGTTCCCCGTCGTACGACGCGAACGATGACGGAGTTTCCCAGACACGCACGTTGACGATGTCGATGCCCTGCTCGCGCCCCTTGTCGAAGATCAGGCGGGCGATGCGTTCGACGGTCGGGTTGCTCTCCAGCAGATACATCGGCTCTCCAAGCTCCCGCAGCGGCGCCACGAGCGGATCGTCGTGCCGCAGGATCATCTTGTGATCCAGCTCGCGATCGATCCAGCCCTTCACCACGCGCTTGATGTCGCTGAAGTCCGCCACCATGTTGCGGTTGTCGAGCCGATCGGTGCGCACTTCCACTTCGACCACGGCGTTGTGGCCGTGCGGGTGCTTGCAGATGCCGTCGTAGTCGAGCAGCCGGTGGCCGTAGCAGAACTCGATGCGCTTGGTGACGAGGTACATGATTCGAACAATATCATCACGTCGTGCTGGCCTTCAGGTCAGCCGGAGTCGGCGCCGAACTGGAGGTCGGCAGTCCGTGCAATGCGATGATGGTAGCCTCGCACGTGCCTGAAAAAACTGCTGTGCTCTTTTCCGCGGGGCTCGACAGCGCCGTGCTCCTGGCGGAGGCCGCGCGCCGGGATGTCGAGGCGGTGCAGCCGATCTACGTCAGCGCCGGACTGGCCTGGGAGGCTCAGGAACTGGCGGCGGCGACGCGGCTGCTGGCCTCGGGCGCCGTATGGCCCGCGGGTCCTGCCCCTCGTATCGCTGAGCGTCGACATGCGCGACGTGTATCCGCCGAGCCACTGGGCCGTGCGCGGCGAGGCGCCGGCGTCCGACACGCCCGACGAGGACGTGTACCTCGAGGGGCGCAACGTCGTGCTGCTCTCGAAAGCGGCGGTCTACATGGCGCGCGCGGGAATCTCACGCGTGCTGATCGGTCCGCTCGCCGGCAATCCCTTCCCCGATGCGACCGCGGCATTCTTCGACGCGATGGCCCGCGCGCTCTCGATCGGCCTGGCGGCGCCGATCGCCATCGAGGCGCCATTCGCGACACTCCACAAAGCAGACGTCGTCGCGCTGGGCCGTTCGCTGGCGCGTCCCGCTCGAGCTCTCGCTGTCGTGCATGCAGCCGCAGAACGGCGTGCACTGCGGCCGGTGCAGCAAGTGCCGGGAGCGTCGTGATGGGTTTCGGGAGGCGGGGGTGGAGGATCCGACGAAATACGGAATCACTAATCGCTAATCGCTTGAATCGTTGAATCGCTCGGAGTCGAGACGATTCGGCCTGCCGAAGCGCTCGACTCCGTGACGCGCGTGTAGGCGGGGGTTCGGGATTCCGATCTAGCGTGATCTCAGTGACTCGTCTCTCTGCCGGCGCAGGGTAATGCCCCCGTCGCCCGTCCTGATCCGGAGCTGCCGGCCCCCGGCGCCGATGCGTCCTCGCGCTGTGCGGCGCGACACCTCGCCCTGGCCGCCGGACGCGAGGTCGAGGTCGCTGCGAATCGTGCCGTCGCCGGTGTGCGCGTCGAGCTCCGCACCGAAGTCCGGCGGCAGGTAGAGCGACACGCCGCCGTCGCCGGTCGTGATCTCCCAGTCCTCCGTCATCGCGGTGCCCGGCTGCGCGCGATACACGATGGACCCGTCGCCCGTGTGCAGCTTGACGCCGGTGAGCTTGCCGGTCACGTTCACGCTGCCGTCGCCGGTGTCGAGATCGAGCCGGCCTTCCGCTCCCTCCACCGTGACCGAGCCGTCGCCCGTGTGCAGCGTCAGTTCCCCGCCGACCTCCGACGCGCGGATGCTGCCGTCGCCGGTGTTCAGGTCGAGACGGCCGTTGACGCGGTCGATCTGAATCGAGCCGTCGCCGCTGCGCGCGCGGATGTCGGCGCGGCGCGGCACCGACACGATCAGCCGCGCGCTCGCGGAGCGGTTGAGGCCGATGCCCGTGAAGCTCTCCCGGCGCGGCTGCTTCACCTCCAGCTCGATCGAGTTCCCGTCCTGCGACGTCTTGATTTCGAGCGCGTCGACCGCCTCGCGGGTCGGGCCGCGTTTCTCGATCTCCACCAGCACGTCCGGCCTGTCCCACGATTGAATCTGAATCGAGCCGTCGAAGGTGGTCACGCGCACCGTCGGCGTGCCCGACACGGTGAAGCGCTTCTCCTCCCGGACGATCTGGCTCTGGGAATCGACCGTGACGGTGCAGCCGCCGGCCAGTAGAGCTGGGATGACGAGCGCGCCGGTGAGCAGGGTGGACTTCATACCCGGATAGACGGGGGGACGGGGGGCGCGTTCCGCTTTTCGTTCGTAGCGCAGCCCTTTAGGGCTGCCCGAGGGCAGGGCCAAAGCCCTGCGCTACGCCTGATGCAGGGCTAAAGCCCTGCGCTACGAACCCGTCCTCGACCAGGTGAGCACCCCGCCGATGAACGTGTGGACCACGCTGAGATCCCGATCGAGGACGACGAGGTCGGCGGTGGCGCCCTGGGCGATGACGCCGAACCCCCGCAGGTGCAGCGCCCGCGCGGGGGTCGTCGCGCAGATCGTCACCGCGTCGACCAGGCTCAGGCCCATGACGGTCACCAGCTTCGCGAACGCGCGGTCCATCGTCAACACGCTGCCGGCGAAGGTCCCGTCGTCCAGCGTGGCGACGTCTCCGACGGTGATCGGGCGGCCCCCGATCGCCGATCGGGTTCCGCGCGGGAGGCCGGACCCGGCCGTGCCGTCGGTGATCGCCATGATCCGCGACGTCTGCTTCGCGGCGAGCGCGACGCGGACCATCGAGGGGTGGACGTGCACGCCGTCGCAGATGACCTCCGCGATGACGTCCTCGTGCTCGAGCACCGCGCCGGCGAGTCCCGGCTGGCGGTGGCCGAGCGGCGGCATTCTGTTGAACAGGTGCGTCGCCTGCCGCGCCCCGACGTCGATCGCCGCCATGGCCTCTTCGTACGACGCGCCCGAGTGTCCGAGCGAGATGTGGTGGCCCTTCGACACCAGGTCGCGAATGAGATCGAGGCCGCCGTCGAGCTCCGGCGCGAGCGTCACGATGCCGACGTCGGGCCGCGCGGCGGCAATCTCCTCGAGAATCTCCGCGCCGGTGAATTCCCCCTCACGGCCGCGCGCCGCGCACCGATCGCAGGCACTCGAGCGGCTGGGCGCCCTTGTAGTCGGGGTTGATGAAGTTGCTCTCCAGGTGCGCGGGGAGGACCCTCGCGCTGCCGGACTGCGGGTCGGTTCGCGCCGCACGGACGGCCGCGAGCAGGCCGCGCAGGGCGGCCGGCGCGCACGCGATGCTCGTCGGGCAAAAGGCGGTGACGCCGAATCGCGGCATGCGCGCCGCGATCGTCCGGATCGCGCCGTCGCCGTCCAGCACGTCCGTCCCCTCGACGCCGTGCACGTGCACGTCGATGAAACCGGGAACGATGTAGTGCTGCGGCAGATCGAAATGGACGTCGCCGCCGCCGGCGGTCCGGGCGCCGGGGACGAGATCGACAATCCGATCGCCGTCGAGGAGGAGCGTGCCCGGGCTGAGCAGGCGATCGGGGAGGACGACGTCGGCGCCGGCGAGAACAATCATGCGCGCGCGAGCGCGGCGAGCCGCGCCGCGCCGATCGCGACGCCGTCCTCGGCCAGCGGAGAGATCTCGAGGCGGACCCGATCCACCATGCCGGGAGGCAGGCGCCGCGCGCATTCCTGCCGGACCGGTTCGAGCAGCAGATCGCCGGCGGCCGCGACGTCGCCGCTGAGCACGACGATCTCCGGGTCGAGACAGCTGGCGAGGTTCGCGACCGCCATGCCGATGTACTTCGCCGTGTCGCGCACGACCGAGATGGACACGCCGTCGCCGCTGCGCGCGCCGTCGAACACGTGGGTCGCGGTGATCGACTCGAGGTCTCCCGCGCGTTCGAGCACGGCGGAGCTGTCGCCGGCCTGGATCCGCCAGGACAGCCGGCGCGCGATCCCCTTGTTGCTGACCTCGGCCGCCAGGCTGCCGAACTTGCGATAGTCCTGGCGCTCGACCGGGTTGAGCGCGAGCCACGCGGCGGAGCCGGCGAGCCCGTGCGCCCCGGCCCAGTACCGGCCGTCGAGCAGGATGCCGGCGAACACGCGCTCGCCAATCTTCAGGACCACGGCGTGCCGGCAGCCGCGCGCCGCTCCCACCCACGCCTCGGCCACGATCGCCGCGGCTCCGGGTGTGCACCGGTTGGGAGGCGGCAAGGCGCCGGGCCGCTCCAGCGCCACGACCGCATCCGGCTCCGCGTCGATCGCCACGCCGAACGCCTCGATCGTCAGACCGGCGACCAGCTCGTCGACGGCGTCCTGAACGCGGCTCGCCGCCGCTGGCACGCTGCGCCCGGCGCACGACCGCGCCTTCGCTGTCGACGACGACGCCGGTGATGCGCCCGTCCGCGATATCAAGACCCAGTAAGGGCATCGTCCTCCTCGTCCAGTTGCCAGTGCAGCTTGCGTCCCTCGAGCGGGAGCGCGGCCGCGCGTTCGGCGCGAAACAGCGTGCGGTCCGCCTTCACGCAGGAGCCGGCGCAGCCGCGGCTCGTCGGGCGCCCAGAACACGATCACGCCCGCTCCCTCGGCGGGCGGGAAGTTCCGGTCGTCGATGTAGTCGCGATCGAGCGTGACGATCGTGCGGCCGAGCTGGCGCGCGAGCCGGTAGTGCTCGATGTCGCGCGCGCGCCGCAGGTCCTCGTGCTCGAGCACGAACAGGACATCCCACGCGAGGGCGCTCCGCATGAACGCCACGACGCCGTTCGGCATGTTCGCATCCGCGTAGATGCGAGGCTGGGCGATCAGCCGCGACGCGAGCGGGTTCAGTTCGGAGGACAGGGTGCCCATCAGATCTAAACAGGAGATCAGGAGATCAGGAGATCTAAGAATGATTTTTCGTTGAAAAAATTTCTCCTAATCTCCTGATCTCCTGTTCAAGACTACCGGTGCCGATCGATGTCCGCCGGCTCCGACTCGATCGGCGCGTGATCCGTCTTCTGCGCCTCTTTCGCCTGCCGCAACAGATCGGCGACCATCGCGTCGCGCTTGTGGACCAGCTCCTTGCGCGGACGGCGGCCGTTTTCCGATCCGACGGCGTACTCGCAGAAGAGCGGGAAACGCGATCGTCGAGTCGCAGTAGGCGACGACGGTGTCGGGCAGCACGCCCGGATTCACCTTTCCCCAGCTCACCGCCTCGGCCGGTGTCGCGCCGGACAGGCCGCCCCACACGACCGAGTCGGTCGTGATCTGGATGAAGTAGTCGTTGCCTCCTTTGGGAATGGCGTAGACCTCCCAGAGCGTCGGCTGCCCCTGCAGGTAGAAGTTCTTCGGCGATCCGCCGCCGAGAATGACGCACCCGTTCTTGTTCCCCGCGAGGATGATCGCGCAGACCTCGTTGACGTCGCGGTTCGGATCGATCATCAGCGTCGAGCCGTTCATCAGCTCGTGGTAGGCGATGTTCATGCCGATCGAGCTGTCGCCCGGCGACGAGGTGTAGATCGGCACGCCGGCGAGCGCGGCGCGCGCCACGACCGAGTACTCCTCGCACCCCGGCTGGCGATCGAGCAGATCCAGCCCGAGCCGATAGTGGAGCTCGGAGGTCGCGATCGGCCCGGAGAGGCCGGAGCGGACCAGGAAGTCGCGGATGTAGGCGTCGGTCTCGAGGAGCACCGACGCCGGGAACAGGACGTCGTAGATGCGGATGATCCCCTGCTCGTACAGCTCGACGTCGTCGAGAAACGGGGAGCCGCGGTGGAGCGTGAAGTTCAGCGCGTAGTGGAGGTCGTGATAGAGATTGGCCCCCGTGCTGATGATGAAGTCGACGAGGCCGCGGTCCATCAGCTCGATCACGCAGCCGCCAAGGCCGGCCGGCGTGAGGGCGCCGGCGACGGTGAGGCCGATGGTGGTGTCGCTCCTCGGGCGCCAGCATCTTGTCCGCGAAGATGTGACACGCTTCCGAGAGACGTCCGGCGTTGAACGCCTGGAAGCCGCCGTCGATGAGCTGGCGGACCTCCGCGCTGCCGCGCGGCCGGTAGTATTTGATGGCTTTTCCCGTGAGGTGACTTGGCGCCTCTGTGGCCCGGAGACCCGGGCGCTCGGTGGGGCACTAGACGAACCTCCCGCGTCTGTTTCCACCCCGGCTTCGGGGCGCGGACGCCGGAGGCGTCCCAATCGGCCGCCGTCGTTGCACGGCTTCGCTAAGATTAGCACCTCTCGACCCGAAATACCTTGACAGCAGGGCGGTTCCGGAGCGAACGTAATCGCGCCCTCCCTGGCGACCACAGTCGAGCCTGAGATGAATGACGTCCGTATCGATCCCGGCAGCGCCGCGCTGTGGATCGCCGTGGCTGCCGGCCTCATAATCATTGTCGTGGGATTCTTCTGGTACAAGGGCCGGGCT
This sequence comes from uncultured Acidobacteriota bacterium, assembly GCA_963820645.1. Classification (GTDB taxonomy): domain Bacteria; phylum Acidobacteriota; class Vicinamibacteria; order Vicinamibacterales; family 2-12-FULL-66-21; genus JALZOC01. The sequence continues at coordinate 103,149 of CAWGAS010000040.1, forward strand.
CTGCCTGGTCCGCACGTCTTCCGCGCGAGCCGGCTCAGCCGCGGGAACCTGCTGTTCCCGACGCAGGTGGCGGTCACGCCGACCAGCGTCGTGCACTACACGCCGGAGCTCGTCGGCGGACGCGAACAGTCGATGCACCTCGCGCACGTGGCGTCGGTGCTGATCGATCGAAACCTGTTCTTCTCGGACGTGATGATTGAAAGCTCCGGCGGCGCGAGCCCGGTGCGCTGCCACGGCCATCGCAAGTCGCGACGCGGTCGAAATGAAACGGCTCATCGAGCAGTTCCAGTCGGAGCACTACCGGCTGCGCGGCGGGACGCCCCCCGTCAGCGGCGGGAGCGGCCGTCCATCATGACCAACGCCGAGAACGCGGCGGCGGCCGCGCGGCGCGCCGAGCCGGGCGAGATCGAGGCCCGCTTCCAGGCCCTCGTCCAGTCGCCGCTGCGGGCGGGGCTCCTGCGGTTCCTGTGCGCGCGGCCCGAGGAATCCTTCGAGGTCGAGTCGCTGATGCAGACGTTCGGGCGCATGCGCCTCGACGTCGAGAACTGCATGCGCGAGCTCGTCACGTTCGGCGTCGCCGCCAAGGCCGCCGGGCCCCGGCACGCCGCGCTTCCTGTACCAGCTGCCCGCCAACGACGTCGTCCGCGATCTGCTCGACGAGTTCCTCGAGCGGCGCGCCACCGTCAGCCACGAGGATCGCTCCCCGGCCGTCCAGCGCTTCCGCGAGATGATCGGCAAAGACGAGAAGATGCTCGTCGTCTTCGAGTGGATCCGCACCGCGGCCAAGTCCGACATCTCCGTCCTGATCCTCGGGCCGACCGGATCGGGCAAGGAAGTCGTCGCGCGGATGATCCACGAGCTCAGCCGGCGGGGCACGAACAAGTTCCAGGGGGTCAACTGCGCGGCGCTGCCCGACACGCTGTTCGAGTCGGAGCTGTTCGGATACGAAAAAGGGGCGTTCACCGGCGCACACGATCGCAAGCCGGGCCGCCTCGAGATGGCGAACAACGGCACGCTGTTCCTCGACGAGATCGGCGACCTCTCGCTCATCGGCCAGGCGAAGCTCCTGCGCGCGCTCGAGGAACGGCGCTTCGAGCGGCTCGGCGGCAACGAGTCGATCGAGGTCAACTTCCGGCTCATCTCCGCCACCAACCGGCCGCTCGACCAATTCGTCCGCGACTCGCGCTTCCGCGAAGATCTCTACTACCGGGTCAACGCGTTCTCGATCCGCCTGCCGTCGCTGCGGGAGCGGGCGAGCGACATTCCCGTGCTCGCGCAACGGTTTCTCGCGCGCTACTGCGCGGCCAACGGCCTGCCGCTCGACGGGAAGAGCTTCGCCAAAGAGGCCATGGATCTGCTGCTGACGTATCACTGGCCGGGCAACATCCGCGAGCTCGAGAGCACGGTCGCGCGGTCGGCGCTCTCGTCGCCCGGCCGCACGATCCGCGGCACGGACGTCGAGTTCCTGCACGCGAGCGAAGCGCTCCCCGACACGACGCGGCAGCGTCTGCCGTCGCTCGCCGACGCCGAGCGGGCGCACATCGTGCGGGTCCTGGAGGCCGTGAACTGGAACAAGAAACAGGCGGCGGGGGTCCTCGAAATCAGCCGCGGCACGCTCTATCGGAAGATCGTCGAATACGGTCTCGAAAACGATCAGAAGCCGGCCCGGACCGCCGTCCGCCGCCCTCGCGAACTGACCAAGGCCGACAAGCCCTCGACTCTGCGAACACGGGCCGGCCATGTCAGCCTAAGGGACTCGAGCCGGCCACTTCGCAACGGCGGTCGGTACGGCACACGCGTGTGAGGCAGCCGTCTCGGCGCCGCTAGAGGCGACCCCTACATGCAACGTTGGTAGTCCGTGTGCTGAAACAGCACAGAAACACGACACCGCCCAGCTGGCGCCCGACAGATTTTATCTCAGCCGTTTCCGTCCTAAAGGCCCTTCGCGCAGTCAAATAGGGTATCTCCGGCGGCCGGACTGGCCGCGGGCAAAACAATTGCACTCGCGCGCGCGATCGGTATAAGTGTATCGATCCCCCTGCGAAATGGTTCGACGTACGCTTCTCCTCATCGGCCGACAGGCGGCTGTCGCAGCCCTGACGCTCCTGACCGCAGGGCCGTCCCGGCTGCGGGGGCCCGGGCACGGCGGCGACCACAAAATGGACGCCGCCCTGCGGCGCGCGCGCATGCGCAGCGCGGGACGTCACGGGTCATCATCGAGACCGCCGACGGCTCGGCGGCCGACAGCCTCATCCGATCGCTTCGCGGCCGCCCGGCCGGCGCCTGGGGCTCCTTCGCGGCCAGGTCGCGGACATCCCCGACTCGGCGCTCGACGCACTCGCCGGCCGCCCCGGCGTGACGCGCCGTCAGGCTCGACCGCCGCGTGCACGGGACGCTGGAGCGCACCGGCGCGACCGTCGGCGCGACCTGGGTCCGCGAGAACCTCGGCGTCGACGGCTCCGGCGTCGGCGTCGCCATCGTCGACTCGGGCGTCACCTACTGGCACGACGACCTCGGCTCGCAGCGCGTGGTCCACTTCGTGGACTTCGTCGAGTTCCAGCCGGTTCCGTACGACGACTACGGCCACGGCACGCACGTCGCCGGCATCATCGCGGGCAACGGCTACGACTCGACGGCGGCGCGCCGCGGCATCGCGCCGGGCGCGACGCTCCTCGTCCAGAAAGTGCTCGACGGCGACGGCAACGGCTACATCAGCAACGTCATCGCCGCGATCGACTACGCCATCGCGAACAACGCGCGCGGTTCAACCTGCGCGTCGTCAACCTCTCGGTCGCCGCCGGCGTGTACGAGTCCTACAACACCGACCCGCTGACGCTCGCGGCCAGGCGCGCCGTCGAAGCCGGCCTCGTCGTCGTCTCGGCGGCGGGCAATCTCGGCCGCAACGCCAACGGCCAGCCGCAGAACGGCGCGATCGACGCGCCCGGCAACGCCCCGTGGGTGCTCACGGTCGGCGCGTCGAGCCACAACGGCACGGCGGCGCGCGCCGACGACTCCGTCGCGCCGTTCAGCTCGCGCGGCCCGAGCCGCTTCGATTTCACGGCCAAGCCGGACCTCGTCGCGCCGGGCGTCGGCATCGAGTCGCTCACCGACGGCCGAGCATGCTCTTCAACACCAAGCCGCTGATGCGGCTGTGGGGCACGGTCGACACCGCACGAGCCGTACCTGACCCTGAGCGGCACGAGCATGGCGTCGCCCGTCGTCAGCGGCACCATCGCGCTGATGCTGCAGGCGAACCCGGCGCTCACGCCGAACCTGGTGAAGGCGATTCTCCAGTTCACCGCGGAGCACCGCTCGGCCTACGACGCGCTGACGCAGGGGGCCGGCTTCCTGAACGCGCGCGGCGCGGTGGAGCTCGCGAGGCGCCTCGGCGGCGATCTCTCGGCCCCCGCGACGTCGCAGGATCCGACGCCGTGGAACCGGCACATCATCTGGGGCAACCACCGCATCGGCGGCGGCATGCTGCAGCCGGACGCCAACGCGTGGCGCACCGACGTCACCTGGGGCGCATCGACCACGAACGACGGCGAGAGCGTCATCTGGGGCACCGTGTGCGCGACTGCCGGGTGCGACACCATCGGGTGGGAGCCGGACGTGGCTGCCGGGCGCCGGCGGGCCAGCAGCGCCGTGTGGGGCGCCTCCTGCGCGGACTCGGCGTGCAACAACATCGTCTGGGGCACCACGGCCGACGACGCCAACATCGTGTGGGGCACCGCCTGCGGCGGCAAGGATTGTCCGGCTCCCGTGTGGGGCACGAGCTGCGACGGCCTCGAGGAATGCGCCGACAACATCGTCTGGGGCACGAGCACGGAGGACGAAGAAGACAACATCGTCTGGGGCACCAGTTGCGAACGCTCACGCCGACGTGCGGCGACGTGGTGTGGGGCGTGCCGGCCGGCCGTCAACCCAAGCCCTCGTGGCGCAGGCGCCACGCCCGGCTCGAATAACGCAGCCACCCGAAACATGAAACCGGTGCCGACCCTGGTGTCTCGAGCGAGCGCTGCGCGGTGCAAAGCCGTGTGGGGTTGCCGACGATGAAGTCCCTGCCGCTTCCCGCCCGGATGTTCGTCTGCGCGGTCATCGTGGTGGCCGCGGGCCTGCTGGTGTATGCGTTTCCCGATCAAGACGTTCGAGTCGCCCGGGCTGTTCCTCGCGCTGCTGGTGCTGTCGTCGGTCACCTCGGTCTTCAAGGTGAACCTGCCGCTGGCGCGGAGCGGATCGACGATGTCGGTCTCGTACGCGGTCGACTTCGCGTCGCTGCTGCTGCTCGGCCCCAACGAGACGATGATCGTGGCGGCGGTGAGCGCGTGGAGCCAGTGCACGTTCCGCATCAAGGAGAGGAACCCCGCGCACCGCACGCTCTTCAGCATGGCGTGCCTGATCGTCACGGTGCAGGCGGCGGGGCACGTCTACATCTAGCTCGGCGGCGAGCCGGGACACTTCGACATCTGGACGCTCGCCAAGCCGCTCGTCGGCGCGGCGACGACGTACTTCATCTTCAACACGGTGATGATCGCGACCGCGATCGCGTGGTCCACGAAGCAGCCGCTCGTCAAGGTCTGGAACGAGAACTTCCTGTGGAGCGCGCCGAGCTACTTCGTGGGGGCGCGGCGCGGCGGCGGCGGCGGTCGGGCCTGCTCGAACTCGTGTCGGTCCGGTGGCTGCTCCCGCTCGCGGCGGCGCCGCTGTACCTGACCTACCGCAGCTACAAGGTCTATCTCGGCCGGATCGACGACGAGCAGCGCCACGTGCGCGAGATGGCGGACCTGCACCTGGCGACGATCGAGGCGCTCGCGCTGGCGATCGACGCGAAGGACCAGACCTCGCAGCTCCACATCCGGCGCGTGCAGCTCTACGCGGCGGCGCTCGCGCGCGCGCTCGGGATGACCGAGAACGACATCCAGGGCGTGAAGACGGCGGCGCTGCTGCACGACATCGGCAAGCTGGCGGTGCCCGAGCACATCCTGTCGAAGCCGGGGCCGCTGACGCCCGAAGAGTTCCAGAAGATCCGCGCCCATCCGAAGGTCGGCGCCGACATCGTCAGCGCGGTGCCGTTCCCGTATCCGGTGGCGCCGCTGATCCTCAGCCATCACGAGCGCTGGGACGGCAAGGGCTATCCCGCCGGGCTGAAGGGTGAAGAGATCCCGCTCGGCGCGCGCATCCTGTCGGTCGTCGACTACTTCGACGCGCTGATGGCGGAGCGGCCGTATCACAAGGCGATGAGCCTCGACGCGGCGATCGGCCTGCTGCAGCAGGAAGCGGGCAAGGGGCTCGACCCGCCGGTCGTCGCGAAGTTCATCGAGCTAGCTGCCGGCCTGCAGGCTCGAGGCGACGGCGCTCGAGCAGGCGATGATGCGGCGGCCCGTCCCGGAAGAGGCCAGCCGGCAGACCGGAGGGCGCCCGGCGACCGGGCTCACGCCCGAGCCGTCGAAGAAGAACGTCTTCGACGACATCGCGCTGGCGCACCGCGAGATCTACGCGCTGTACGAGATCGCGCAGGCGATGGGCACGAGCCTCGGCGTCTCGGACACGATGGCGCTGATCTCGGCGAAGCTCAGCAACCTCGTGCCGTTCTCGTGCGCCGCGCTGTTCCTGTACGACGAAGAGACCGAGACGCTGCGGTGCCGCTTCGCGACGGGCACGGACGCCGAGATCATCCAGCAGATCGCCGTGCGCAGCGGCGAGGGGCTGACCGGGTGGGTCGCGCGGAACCGCCGCGCGCTCGTGAACGCGCGGCCGAGCGCCGACCTCGAAGCGGCGGGCCTGACGGAGCTGCACACCAACCTGCAGTCCGCGCTCGTCTGCCCGCTGCTCTTCAACGAGCGCTTCATCGGCACGCTGTCGGTCTATCACGTCGACGCGGCGTTCTACCGCGACGATCACCGGCGGCTGCTCGACCGCGTGTCGGAGCAGGCGGCGGCGGTCATCAACAACTCGATGCTGTTCGAGCAGACGCAGGAGGACTCGCTGACCGATCCGCTGACCGGGCTGCCGAACACGCGCTTCCTGTTCATGCACCTGACGCGCGAGCTGGCGCGCGCCGAGCGGCTGAAGTCCGAGGTCTCGCTGATGGTCATGGACCTCGACAACTTCAAGGAAATCAACGACACCCACGGGCACCACGTCGGCGACCAGGCGCTCTGCGAGGTCGCGCGCGTGCTGCGCGACGGCGATCCGTCCGTACGACATCTGCGTCCGCTACGCGGGCGACGAGTTCATCGTCGTGCTGTCGGGCTGCGGCGCGGACGAAGCCGAGCACAAGCGGCAGGAGCTGCAGAAGAGCATCGACGAGGTCTACTTCGAGGCGCGGCCGGGCAAGCGCGTGAAGCTCGGCATCAGCGTCGGGCGCCGCGGTCTTCCCGCAGGACGGCGAATCGTACGAAGCGCTGCTCGCGACGGCCGACAGCCGGATGTACCAGGACAAGTCGGTCCGCAAGCGCAGCGGGGGCCGCGAGCTGACGCGCCACGACCCGCTGGCCGCGGCGCAGTTCCCGGACCTCAGCGACTTCGACATCCAGCGCGCCGCGGCGGGGATACTGTAGAAGGCTGCTGTACAGCCTCGTCAACTCGAGGCTAACTAGCAGGTCGGGAGCACAGAGCTCTTCGGCTTTCTGTCCACACAGTCTGGTCCGAGTCACGTCTGCTTGGCTGTTCTCGAGCTCTGTGAACTTTTTCGAGAGTTCCGCTCTCACCAGTCCTCCAGCCGGATCCGGGTTCGATCGATTCCCAGCGCTTCCAGCATCGGCGGCACGTCGGCGACCATCGCGGCCGGGCCGCAGACGAAACAGAGCGTCGCCGGGTCGTCGGCGAGCCGCGCCAGCTGCGTGGCCACGAGCCGTCCGCGCCCGCCGCGCCAGCGCGGGGGAAACTCGCGCGTGGCCGCCAGCGACAAATCAATCTCGCCGCGCCGCGCCATCGCGCGAAGCTCCGTGAGATAGGCGAAGTCCTTGGGCGTGCGCGCGCTGTACAGCAGGCTGAGCCGGCCGTGGTACCCCGACAGGACGGCGTGCCTGATCATCGATCGCAGCGGCGCGATCCCGGTGCCTCCGGCGATGAACAGGAAACGGCGCTCAGGCGGACCATCGGGGAACACGAAGGAGCCCGACGGCCCGTGGACGGCCAGCAGGTCGCCGCGCCGCAAGGGATCGAAGTGCGGGCCCCAGCGTCCGGACGCGTCGGTCTTGATCAGAAACTCGAGGCGGCCGTCCCGGATGGTTTCTTCGGGAGATGAGGCAATCGAGTACGGGACGCGCTCGGAAGCGCCCGCGGGACCGATCGCCGCGAGCTGGCCCGGCTGGTAATCGAACGCCGCGCCCTGGAGATCCAGTCTCACGATGCGCGAGCCCGGCGTCGCGCGGCGAACGCTGCTCACGCGCAGCACAAGATCGGACACGACGGGATCTTACGCCGAAAGCCCTCGCGCGTTTTGAACAGGAGTCCAGGAGATCGAGCCGAGATGTAGATCTGCTTGATCTCCTGTTCAGGTTTTACGGTTGTATCTGCAGCGTGGATTTGACGTCGGTCACACCCTTGATGGTGCGGGCGAGGCCGAGGGCCTTGGTCTCTTCGTCCTTGCTCTTCACACGGCCGGACAGCGTCACGACACCCTTGAACGTCTCGACGTCGATGCGCGCGGCGCCCACGACCGGATCGTTGATGAAGGCCGTCTTGACCCGCACCGTAATCATCCCGTCGTCGATCGTGTCACTCGTGCCCTTGACCGCCGGTTTGGCGCATGCGGACAGCATCACGGCAAGGGCGAGCACAACGACTGATGCGATCTTCATCGCTTATCCCCTAATCCCGACGGTTGAGGCAACGGAGAAAAACTTTTTTGTTTTCCGTTGCTCCGTTGCTCCGTTTCTCCGTGTGAGCTCCCCTCCGGTGTCTCCGGACTCTCCGTTATCTCTGCGTCCCGGCGTGGATCACATGCCCATCGCGTGATAGCCGGCGTCCACCATCAGCACCTCGGCGGTCACGCGCGCGGCCGGCGGGGCCGAGGAGGAACATGGCCGCGTCGGCCACCTCGGCCGTGTCGACCGTGCGCCGCAGCGGGGCGCGCTCGCGATAGACCTCGCAGGATGCTGCTGAAGCCGGAGATGCCGGCAGCCGCGAGCGTCTTGATCGGCCCGGCGGAGATCGCGTTCACGCGGATGTTCTTCGGGCCGAGGTCGGCGGCGAGGTAGCGCACGGTCGCCTCGAGCGCGGCCTTCGCGACGCCCATCACGTTGTAGTTCTGGAAGACCCGCTCGCTGCCGAGGTAGGTCAGCGTCAGGATGCTGCCGCCGCCGCGGCGCTCCATCAGCGGCAGCGCCCCGCGCGCGAGCGCGATCAGCGAATACGCGCTGACGTCGAGCGACAGCTTGAAGCCGGCGCGCGAGGTCTGCGACGAACGGAAAGTCGGACGCCAGCTCCTCACGCGGCGCGAACGCGGCGCCGTGGACCACGAAGTCGAGGCCGCCGAACTCACGCTCGATCTCGGCGAAGACGTCGCGCGATCTGCGCATCGTCGGTCACATCGCAGGGCAGGATGAGGGGATCGCTCAGCGCCGGCCGAGAGCTCGCGGACGTTCTCTTCGAGCCGCTCGCCCTGGTAGGTGACCGCGAGGCGCGCTCCGGCGGCCGACGCGGCCTGCGCGATGGCCCACGCGATCGAGCGCTTGTTGGCCACGCCGACGATGAGGCCGGTCTTGCCGTTGAGATCAGTCATCGACAGAGCCTTCCATTCTCTGCCGATTTAACCACGAAATACGCTGTGTTGAAATGCTGAGGCGGCTCGCGAACGGAGGCCGGGGCGCAGTCAGCGCGAGCGCTTCTTGCCGCCGCCGTGACGCGGCGGCTGACCGGCGCGGAACCCGCCGGGTGCGGGACCGCCGCGGCCGCCCTGTCCACGGCCGCGGCCCCGGAGGCCGCGACCCGGCGAAGCGCGGTCCGCCCGTGCGGACGGTTGCCGTTGCCGTTGCCGGGCCCTGCCCGGGCGCTGCTGCTGTCATCCGGCGCGATCGCGCGCCGCGGAAATGCGCCGGGGCCGCGCGTCGCCTGACGGATCGTGAATTCCGGCAGCCGCCGCTCTTCCTTCTGCCCTTCGATCCGCGGGAGCTGCGCGCGAATCAACGGCCGGTGAACAGGACCCTCGTCGACTTCGACCGGTTCGTTCTCCGACTGGCTGATGGAGCGGCCGCCTTCGCGAGCGGGGCCTCCGGCGGGACCGGCGCCGGGATCGCCGCGGCGGCCGGCCTGGCTAACGTCGGCTGCGGCGCCGCTTCCACGACCGGTTCGACCGCTGCGTCCGCGGAATCCGCGTCCGCGTCGTTGACGGCGTCAACCGGATCGCTCGCGACGCCGTCTGCGGCCGCGCCGTCCGCGGCCACGCCGTCCGCGGCACGTGACCGGCGCTCGAGAGGACGGGAGCCGCTTCCGAGTCCGGCATGCCGGCCAGCACTTCCTTGTAGAGCGCGGCCGGCGTTTCCTTCTTGCGCCGCTTCGGGACGCTTGCCCGCCTTTGTACGCGTGCTCCGCGTCGCACGTCGTGCAGCGGGTCTGCTTGACGTCTTCTTCGATCATCGCGACGACCGCGTGGTTGGTCACGCGCCGCTCGCGCGGACAGTAGTCGTCCAGAATGTCACCGAGACGCAGCGGGCGCTGCTCCATTAACTCTCCCGAGATTTCCGTGTAGATGGCTGGAAAACGGGCCGTTGGCGTAGGTGTTGCGAGTGTAGCAGAGACCCGAACGCCAGCGCAACAGTAATCGCGCCGGTGTCAAACGCTGGGAACGTTGGACGCTATCACTGCTCGCGGGGCCCCACTCGCTCTCGGGCCGCGGCGCCGCGTCCCTGGCCGGTCGATCCAGGCGAGCGCCGCTTCGAGCGTCCGGTCGCGGCCCGCCAGCAGCTCCGCGCGGTCGAGCGGGACGACCTCGTCGGGAATCGACGCCGCGCCCCTCGAGGCGCGTGCCCGTCGGCGGTCACGAAATCGCCGTACGCGTGGATCAGCACGTCGCCGTTCGGCAGCCGGTCGAACAGCGCCGGCAGCGCCTGGCCCATCGACGGCTGTCCGAACACGCGCACGCGCCCGAGCGACTGCATGCCGCCGGCGAAACACTCCGAGGCGCTGCCGCTCATCGCGTCGACGAGAATCGCGACCGGACCGGCGAAGGGCTGCACCCGCTCGCCGGCGGCGTTCACGAGCCGCGGATTGACGACGAAACGCAGCTCGTTGTCGCGCGTCTTCATCACGCCGAGCGTCTTGCGCTCGTCGACGAAGTGACCGGAGATGCCCATCATCATCGCGGCCAGCCCGCCGGGATTGCCGCGCAGATCGATGACGATGCCGTCGCCGGCGCGGAACTCGGTCGACCGCCTGCTGAAAGAGCGCGTCGACCGCGGTCATCCAGACGTTGAAGCCGATGACACCCGCGCGTCTTCCCGCCGGGTGTCTGCTTCCGCTCGCTCTCGACCCGCACGAACATCGTCGGCAGGTTGCCCACGGTGACCGGCTCACCCTGCTCGGGACGGCGCTCCAGCGAGAGCGTGACCGGCGCCCCCTGGCCGTCCTCGAACGCGACATCGACCGCGATCCCGACGGCCCGCGCAGCCGTGTCTGTGCGATCCGCCACGCCTCGACGTTCAGGAGGCGATCGTCGGCCGCTTCCGGCGCAGCCGGGTTCCCTTCCGGACGGGCCCGGTGCTCCTCGCGAAGCCTGCGCAGCAGATCGGCCATCGGTGTCCCGGCAATCGCGTCGACACGCCAGCCCGGGCGCACGGGGACGACGCCGGGCCGTCGACCCCGGTGACGAGCAGCTCGCCGCCGACGAGCCTCACGTCGAAGCCCGGGTCGCCGCTGAGATCGGACGACCCGCGCGGCGCGTCGTGCGGCGCATCCACCGACGACGGGATCAGCGCGAAGTGCGACTGACCGAGCCGGCCGAGCATGTCGCGGATGACGGCGCGCAGCTCGCTGTCGGATTTGGCCGCGGCGGCGCGCGGCCGCAGCTCGGCGCGCACGCCGTCCCAGTCCACGCCGTTCATCGTCTTGTCGAAATGGGAGTCGCGGATCGTCGTCCACGCCGCGTCGAACGTCTCGACGCCGTGCGGCACCTGCGCCGAGAGCAGCGCCGAACCCAGCGCTGCCAAGGCCAGCCGCAAGCGGCAGCGCCAGGCCGCAGTCGCAGCGCCTGCCGCGGAAGGCGTCCGTCACTTCATCAGCGCCTTGATCTCGGCCGGCGGCGCGAACACCGACGGATCGCACCGTGTCGAACTCGATCGCGGTCAGCGTGATGGTGTGCTGCACACCCATCGCCGACTGCTTCACCGTCGTCGGCACCAGCAGGTTGCCGAACTTCTTGTAGTCGGACTCGAACTGCGTGACGGTCATCGGCCCCATCTGCGTCTCGCGGGTCGTGATCACGCCCGCCTTCAGGCCGGTCGCGACGTCGTAGAACTCGATATCCTCCCCGCCGGTCTTGCGGACGAGGCGGATCTTGTAGCAGGGCCGCCCTTCGAACTCGACCTGCTCCAGCGTGGTCATCGAGACGTAGCGTCCGGGCTCGTGGAGCTCGCTGTAGAAGTCGGAGTCGAACGCTTCTCTTCGAGCTCCTTGCCCTCGAGCAGCATCGGGCCGGTCATCGGGGACAGGCTCCAGCCGATCGTGCCGTCGAACCCCTCGAGGATTTCGCCGATGCCGCCGAGCGAGATCTTGAGGAGCGTCTTGTTCGGCTTCGCGCCGAAGATCTCGAGCGTGCCGGTGACGCCGCTGCTCGGCATCGACATCGTTCCGGTCGCGCGGGACGACGAGTGCGCGAGGATCGCTTTCCGCCCGCCGACGGCCTCGATGTATCGATCGATGATCGCGCGGGCCGGCGGCAGCTTGACCGCGCGTGGCGGTCTTCGCCGGAGGAGTGGCCGGCTTCGGTGTCTGCGCCGCCGGCGGGCCCTGAGCAAGAAGGACCAGCCCGGGCGCCACGAGCAGGGACGACAGCGCGAGCGCGAGCAGAGACAGGGCTCGGCCCGGACGCGGATGACTGACGCGCATGCGGAAAAGCTCCTGTTCGGGGTGGGGGGCTTGCATCGATCTTACTACGTCCGGCCGGGTGATCTGCGTGACGACGCCGAGCAGGTAATGCAGCTCGACCGGATCGCCGGCCTCCAGACCGCGCGGCACCGCCTCCGGACCGATCCGCGCGAGGCTCACCTGCCCGTGCGGATCGTCCGGATCAACGACGTAGACGTCCAGCGATATCTGCCCGTGAATGCTGACGGGCTGGACCTTCTTGACGACCGCCGGCTTGGATCCTTTCAGCTCGATGGTCACCCACTCGTCAGGACTGGCGGTTCTGACGCGTCGAGTCATCTGACTGCGTCTCCGACCTCCTGAGCCCTGTCACGGCCGATCCCGCCTCAGCCAGTGCCGTCCCTCGTCTCCGGGATCCAGATCCAGGTCAGCGCGGCCAGCAGGAACGCGGCCGACGTCAGGAGCAGCGCGACCTGGAAGCCCCGCGTCTGGGCCAGCGAGCCGACGACGAAGGGCGCAGCGGCGCTGGTGATGCGGCCCATATTGTAGGTGAAGCCCTGCGCCGACGCGCGGATCTCGGTCGGGTAGATCTCGGCGGTGACGGCGCCGAAGCCGCTGAAGTATCCGGTGGCGAAGAACGCGACGAGCGGTCCGAGCAGCGAGGAGGACCAGCGGCGTGCGGAATCGAATGTAGACGACGATGAGGATCGCGGCCGTGACCAGGTAGATGACGTAGGTCCGCTTGCGGCCGACGGCGTCGCTGACGAACCCGAACGTCACGTACCCGAACCACATCCCGACCTGCATGGCGATGACGAACGACGACATGACGCTCGTCGAGAGACCCCGTCCGCCTGACGAGACGGGCAGCGACAGGTACGCCGGCAGCCACAGATTGAAGCCCCACCATGCGAACAGCGTGAAGGCGTTCATGATCGTGAGCGCGATCGTGAGCCGGAGCAGCCCGCCGCGGAAGATGTCGCCGAAGCGTCCGCGCTCGGCCGGCGGCCGCGCCCGCGCGTCCCGCCACATGGCCGGCTCTCGACGCTGTGGCGCACCCAGAGGGTCAGGAACGCGGGCAGGATGCCGACGAAGAACACCGCGCGCCATCCCCAGCGCGGCAGCACCAGCGTGGTGACGACGGCGGCCGCGCCGTAGCCGATCGCCCAGGCGCTCTGCATGAGGCCGAGCGCCTTGCCGCGGTGCTCGGCCGGCCAGGTCTCGGAGACCAGCGCGGCGCCGCTCGCCCACTCGCCCCCCATGCCGATGCCGAGCAGCACCCGGAAGACGGCCAGCTGCGCGACGTTCTGCGCGAGGCCGCACGCCGCGGTGAAGATCGAGTAGATGAGCACGCTGGCCATGAGCGCGCGCGTGCGCCCGTAGCGGTCGGCGACGACGCCGAAGAACAGCCCGCCGGCGGCCGAGGCCAGCAAGGTCACCGAGCCCAGGATGCCGGCGATCTCCTTCGACAGGCCGAGCTCCGGCATCATCGACGTGAGCAGGAGCGCGTAGAGCATCACGTCGAAGGAGTCGAGCATCCAGCCGAGCGCCGCGGCGATGAGCGCGCGGCGCGCATCGGCGTCCCCGGCGCGCCACCAGCCGAAGAGCGCCGTCACCGCGGGGCTCCGCCGACGGGGACAATCGCGATGCCCGCGCGCCCGAGGCCGGCGGCGAGCGCGCGCGTCAGCTCCGCCGCGCCGGGCGTGTCGCCGTGCATGCACATGGTGTCGAGGCGCAGCGGGATGTCGGTGCCGTCCACGGCCGTGACCCGCTCGTCTTCGACCATGCGCACGGCGCGCCGCACGACCGTGTCCACGTCGTGGATGACGGAGCCGGGCCGGGACCGCGGCGTCAGCGAGCCGTCCGGCTCGTAGGCGCGATCGGCGAATCCTTCCGACGCGACCGCGAGCCCGGCGGCCTGCCCGGCGCGAATCAGCTCGGACGCCGGCAGCCCGAAGAGGACGAGCGACGGATCGAACGCACGGACGGCGCGCGCGATCGCGTCGGCGAGCGCGCGATCCCGCGCCGCCATGTTGTAGAGCGCGCCGTGCGCCTTGACGTGCCGGAGCCGCACGCCTTCGCTGTCCGCGATCGCCGCCAGCGCGCCGATCTGATAGAGGACCAGGTCCTCGACGTCCTGCGCGGTGACGCGCATCTCGCGCCGGCCGAACCCCGCCAGATCCGGAAGCCCGGGATGTGCGCCAACCGCAACGGCCGCGTCGCGCGCGAGCCGCACGGTACGCCGCATCACCGCCGGATCGCCGCCGTGATACCCGCACGCGACGTTGGCCGACGAGATGCTGGCCATCAGCTCGGCGTCGTCGCCGATGCTGTACGCGCCGAACGACTCGCCCACATCGCAATTCAGATCGATGGAGGGCATGATCGTTCCCGCTCACCCGGTCCCGGTTCACTGCCTCCCGGTTCCCTGAGGTCTGGATCGGGGCTCGCGGATCTGGAAGCTGGAAGCGACGCTCACATCCGCAACACCGCCGCCAGCGTGACGATCGCATCGAACAGGCTGCCGAGCCGCACGTTCTCGTTTTCCTCGTGCTGGTTGTTGTCGAAGTTCACGACCGGCACGAGGACCGCCGGGAAGCCGAGCGCATCGATGAAGCCGGCGATCGGGACCGCGCCACCCAGCGTCCGGAGCTGGACGGGCGGGGCGCCGTACGTCCGCTCGATCGCGGTGACGACGGCGCGTGCGCCGGGATCGGTTGGCGAGGTGCGGAACGCGTGCATGACCGCCTCGCCGGCGTCGAGCCGCGCGATCTTCGAATGCGCGGCCCGCGTCGCGTCGTCGGGCTCGCCCTCGACCAGATGGTAGCCCTGGCGGCGGATGTGCGCCCGCACCTTGTCGAGGAGATCGTCCGCCCGGGTCTCCTTCACGAGCCGGATGTCCATCGCGGCGGTGGCGCGGTCGGGGATGATCGTGCGGGCGCCCGCGCCGACGTGCGACGCGACCAGGCCGCGGACGTTCAGCGTCGGCGACTGCAGCGCGTCCTGCAGCTTCGGGAACGCCCGCTCCGGCGCCGCGACGCCGAAGGTCCCCAGCATGCGCTCGGCGTCCTCGGGAACCGCGTCGAGGATCGCGCGCTCCGGCGGTCCCGGCGGCACGACGCCGTCGTAGAACCCGTCCACGGTCACGCGGCCGTCGTCGGCCTTCATCGACGCGAGCAGCGCCGCCAGGCGCATCGCGGGGTTGGGAATCCAGTTGCCGTAGTTGCCGCTGTGCACGCCCGCCCGCGGGCCGAACACGGTCAGGTCGAACGTCACGATGCCGCGGGCGCCGAACGCGACCGTCGGGCGGCCGCTCGAGTGCCCCGGGCCGTCGAGAATGATCATCAGGTCCGCGCGCAGCCTGTCGCGGTAGCGCGCAATCGCCGGCACGAGGCTCGGCGAGCTGGCTTCCTCTTCGCCGTCGAGGATGACGTGAACGTTCGACGTCGGCGTCAGCCCCGAAGCCTTCAGCGCGTCGATGGCGGCGCAGAGCGCGACGATTGGCGACTTGTCGTCCGACGCGGATCGGGCGTACAGGCGCCAGTCGTCTTCGAATTTCGTCGTCTTCTTGTCCGCGTCGGGCACGTCGCGGCCGTCCCGATCGATGCGTCCGGTGCGCAACACAGGCGTGAACGGATCCGCCTGCTTCCAGGCCGCCGGCGCCACGGGCTGCCCGTCGTAGTGCGCGTACAGGAGCAGCGTCCGGGTCGCGCCCGGGACGTTCAGCTCGCCGTACACCAGCGGGTTGCCCGCCGTTTCGAGCCGCTCGGCCGTCAACCCGTGCCGCTGCAGCATCGCCACCAGGTAATCGGCATTGCGCCGGATATTCGGCCGGTCCGCGGCGACGTTCGGGATCGAGAGCAGCTCCACGAGCTCGGTGACAACCTGGCGCTGATGCGACGCCACCCACGCTCTGACCGTCGTCCTGAGATCCGCCTGGGCCACGGTCACCGACGTCACCGAGGCCACGATCGCGGCGACAAGTGTGCTTTTCACGGAACACAGATTACACAGCCTTCGCTGTCCTTCCAACACGGAGTGCACGGAGCCCACGGAGTCTCAAAATGTCATCAGCGTTGTAGCTAGTGACTCGGGGGCAGGTACCAGGATTGACGCGGATCACTGATTGACACGGATCGTCCCCGCAGCGCTTGTCGCGTTTCAAACAGGAGCGACACGCCTGGCCAGTCTCGCCGAAGTTGCGCGTGCGAGGGGATCACGCTGCACGCACTCGAGCGCCGGCCCGAGGATGCAGCGGCCGGCGTTGCAGGTCAGGCGAAATCGAGGATGCAAGCAGCCCTGATTCCACCGGCTGTTTGCATCCTCGATCTGGCCTGACATGCCCGCGCTTCCGCGCGGCTCGAGTGCGTCGGACCCGTCGAACCAGAGCTCCGTGGGCTCCGTGCACTCCGTGTTGGAAAGACACGCGCGGGGTCACGAGCGCGCGTAGCGTGACTGTGTAATCCGCGTCAATCCGCGGCTCAGAACTCAATCAGAATCCCAACCGACGGCACGATCGGGATCATCGATTCGAAGATCCTCGATACGCGGCCCGTGGCGGTGCTGACGCCCGGCGGGTTGAAGCGGACGTTGTCGCGGTTGAGCACGTTCACGATCTCGCCGAAGAGCGTCAGGCGCTTGCGCGACCAGTTGAACGTGCGGTTGACGCGGACGTCGACGCGCGAATAGTAGGGCAGGCGCACCTCGTTGCGTGTCGTGGAGACGAAGTATTCGCTCCCCTGCCGGGCGTAGTAGCCGGGCGCCGGCACGTTGCTGCCGGCGCGCAGCTTCGCGCTCACGCTGGTGCGGTCCGAGATCCGATGGAACACGTAGAGATTGAGCGTGTGGCGCTGGTCGAGATCGCCCCAGTAGGTCTCGTGGGTCTGCCGATCGCTGACGCGATGGCGGGCGAACGAATAGGAGAGCCATCCGGATATGCCGCTCGTGCTCTTGCGCTGCACGAGCAGCTCGACGCCGCGGGCGTAGCCGTCGAGGCTCGGTTGAAACGGCGCCGAGGTCGAGCCGCGCACGACGCGGCCGAGCACCAGCCGTGTCTCGGCGCCCGGCCGGCGGAAGAACCGCTGCTCTTCGCGGTCGTACAGCGTGACCTGCCATCGCATCGACTGACCGACGCGCTGCTCGAATCCCAGATCGTACTGGGTCGCACGCTGCGCTCTCGCGTCACGCTGTCCGAGCGCCCCGATGACGTGCTCGAAGTCCGGGAACTGCCGATACACGCCCGCGCCGCCGCGCAGCGACATCGAGGACGTGAGCTTCCAGTCTCCCTGGAGCCACGGCGAGGCCGTCGTCTCCCCCGTCAGGCTCCAGCGATCGGCCCGCGCGCCTGGAACGAGCGTCAGCGGGCCCGCCGACCATCGCAGCTGCGCGAAGCCGCCGGTGCGCGTGGCCCGTCCGCCGAACTCGTTGATGACCCGGTAGCGCCCCTGCGTGAACCGCTGGCGCATCCGGGTCTCGTCGGTCCACTCCGCCTGCGCGCCCGCATCGAGCTGAAGCCCCGCGGCCGCGGTGAGGCTCGCATCGATCCGCCCCGCTCCCTGCGCGTCGTGCCCGTCGTCGAGCGTCGTCTCGTCGGCGGCGTGATTGCTGAATCGGTTGAGCGACGCGAGCAGCCGGCCCGTCAGGATGCCGCGCGGCGCCGTGTAGCGCCACGCGCCGATCGCGATCGCCGAGGCGTTGCGGCCGGTGAAGAAATCATCGGCGTCGAGATCCTGGCGGCGCTCTTCGAGCTTCGAGCGCCCCGCGATCAGGGTGAGCGTCGCGCGCTGCGCCGGCGTCATGTCGAAGACGAACTTCGCCTGGGCGTCCGAGAAGCCGAAGTTGACCCCCTCGCCTTCTTCGTAAATCCGATCGACCACCAGGTCGAGATAGCTCTGGCGCGCCGACATCAGCCACGAGCCGCGCCGCGCGCCGCCAACCGGCCCTTCGAGCACGAGCGACGCGCTCGTGCCGCTCACGGCGACACGCGCCTGCCGGTGCTCCCGCGATCCTTCGCGCAGCCGGAAATCGACCTCCGCCCCGGTGCGGTCGCCGTACCGCTGCGGGTAGCCGCCGTTCAGCAGCGTCACGTCTTCGAGGACGTCGCTGTTGATCATCGCGACGGAGCCCGACGCTGAAGCGTCCTCGACGGCGCGCACCGTGTGCAGCACGAACGGTGTCGGGAAGCCGTCGACGGTCATGTTCACATGGCTGAAGTGGCTGCCGCGGACGCTGAACTCGCTGCGGAGATCGTCCCCCGCCGCGACGCCCGGCAGCACCTGGACGGCCCGCAAGGGATCGTCGGCGAGCACGCCGCGCAGATTCTGGATGTCCGCACTGCCGAGGACGTGCTGCGCGGCGACCGCCGGCTCGGCGGAGCGGAAGCGATCCGCCTCGACGGTGACCGTCTCCGTGTAGGTGCCTGTGCCCTCGCTGAGCGGGATCGTCACGGTGAGCGCCGCAC
This sequence comes from uncultured Acidobacteriota bacterium, assembly GCA_963820645.1. Taxonomy (GTDB): domain Bacteria; phylum Acidobacteriota; class Vicinamibacteria; order Vicinamibacterales; family 2-12-FULL-66-21; genus JALZOC01. The sequence continues at coordinate 121,636 of CAWGAS010000040.1, forward strand.
CGCGCTCAACCTGCACGTCACGGCGGACCAGGATGTAGCCCACGACCGAGACGTAGAGCCGCCGCGCTCCGGCTTCGACACGCGGCAGCTCGAAGGCCCCGCTGTCGTCCGTCCGCGTGGACGGGCCGCCGTCCTCGACCAGCACGACCACGTTCCCCAGACCGGCTCCCGTCCGCGCGTCAACCACGGTGCCGTGAATGGCTCCCGTTTCCTCCACCCCAGCGCCCCCGGCCTCCACCCCAGCGCGCACAGAACGCGCGCCGGGGGCCCTGGCCTCCCTCTGACGGCTCCTGACAACGCGACCTCCGGGCAAACCAGCCCGGCAATCAGGGCGCACGCCGCGAGTCTCTGGCGGGTCATCGTGGTCGGCTTGCGGGCGTGACTCCGAGTGCGTTCGGACCGCGCGATCAGAATTGTGATCCAACCGACATTTCCGTGTCGGCTACCACTGTTTTCGACCGCCTGGATTCGACAAAAACCCAAGGAATCAGGCGGTACGCCGCTTGCTCTATTGGAGGGTGCAGGCGGCCTGAATATTTACGGCAGGGAGCCGTGAGTTGCTGGGGAGCCGGGTCGCCCGCAAATCCGCAAGGGCATCGTCTCACGACGATGCCCTTTTTTTATTGTATGCGGCCTCCGGCGCTCTAAACGACCGCGCCCTCCGGATACTGCAGCGCGAGCCGGAGCTCCTTGGCGAGCGAATCCACCGTCGTTCCCGATCGCTTCCACGCCCCCTCGGTCTCGAACCGCAAATCTCCGATGCGACGGCCCCACGGCGCGATCACGCGGCCGATCGCGCGGTAGTCGGTGCGGTCCGCGTGCTCCTGGTCCAGCCGGCGCACGACCTCCGGCGCCACGCGGATGAACGCGCGCAGCGCGGTCGCGCTCTTGATGCTGTACTTCCGGCCGTTCCACGCCGCACCGAAGACCTGCGCGGCCTGCTTCAGGTAGTTCACGAAAAACTTCCTCGACTCCTCGCGGAACGCTTCCCCCTTGCGCCCCGGACCGAAGGCATCGGCGGCGAAGAGCTTCTTCAGTTCCTGCGCGAGCGGCGCCTGCGCGACCCGGCCCTTGCCCACGCCGAGCAGCTTGATCTCTCCGTGCAGCGGCGAGTCCTCGCGATCGTTCAGCGCGCGGACGATGTCGTGCGCCGCGGCGAGGCTGTCGTCGCTGTACAGCTGGCGGCCGGAGAGCGACACGAGATGCGACGGGTTGAGGCGGGTGTGCTTCGCGTTGATCGTCACGAACATCTGCACGACGTGATCGTCGGGAAGGCGATCGAAGATCACCGCCGGCACCGAGAACGGCTCGTCGCCGAAGCGGTCGATGTCGGCATGCAGCGCGAGCAGCCGGTGCTGGCCGTCGATCGCCCGCAGGATCCCTTCGCGTTCGGGCACCTTCAGCGTGCCGACCGAGCCGCCGTCTTCCATCGGCTCGAAGCGGAGCGCTTCGTCGCAGGAGATGATGACCGCGCCCGGGATCGACGGCAGATCGCGCGCCTGCCGGCACTGCTCGTAGTACTGCACCAGCTCGTCGATCTTCTTGCGGATGATCTGGCGCTGATAGGCTTTCTCGTTGGCGCCGATCCGGCGCTCGAGCAGGTCCCAGTTCACCTTTGTCGGCGTCGGCGCCTTCTTGCGCCCGCGGACCGGCTGCCCCTGCTCCCCGTAGCTGAGGACCTCGAAGCGGACGAGCTTGTCGATGTCGCTGGCGGTAAGGGAGGCCTGGTAGAACTGCACCCCGAACTGCTGCATCCGGATCGCGGCAACGCTAATCATAGGCTTTTACGGGGTTTAGGTAACGCCTGACTGTCCAAGGCGACGGCTCACGCCCCAATCGTGCCGCCCGAAGGCACATCTTATCTTTTTTTTGCCAGCTCGCGGGGCCCTCCGCCTCCGCGCGCTAACTTCCCAGGCACGCTCCGGCGGGCGCTCCCAGCTTCCGCTCCCAGCTCCCAGCTCCCAGCTTCCCGCTCCCAGCTTCCGCTCCCGCTTCCCGCTTCCCGCTTCCCGCTTCCAGCTTCCCGCTTCCGCGGCTTCACGGATTCAGGGATTAGTGATTAGTGATTCAGAAGGGGGCGTCCTCCCCGACCACCAGGCGACGACGAGCTCCTTGACGATGGAGCAGAGCAGCATGAAGGCCGCGAAGGCCACCAGCCCGGCGAAGGCCGCCCCGAAGCTCAGGCTCTTGTGAAGCGGCAGCGAGATCAGCCCGTACACCATCTCCACGTGGATCCAGTAGATGAACAGCGAGGAACGGCCGAGCTGCTGGAGCGGGCTCCAGCCCGGGAAAATGGGCCGGCGTGCGTTCCACGCATAGGCGAGAGCCAGCCCCGCGGTGACAATGCCGACGCGCAGCAGGAAGAACGCCGGTGAGCTGCCCCAGAACTCCGACCGCGCGTATGGGCTGGGGAGATACGAGGCCGCGTAGGCGCCGAGCGCCAGCGCCGCGCCTCCCGCGAAGAGCCGCACCGTGGAGGCGCGTTTCCACGTCGCGATCGCGCACGCCGTCCAGCAGCACGCCGGCCAGGCCGCCGGCGAACAGGAACCCCGCCCAGGGGAAGATGCAGAAGCTCGTGAGCCCCCGAATCGGACGGATGTAGGCCTCGAGCGGATCGGGCAGCGGATCGAGGAGCGGCGTGACACGCACGATCGGCGTCAGCAGCCCGATGGCCAGGGTGGTCGCGGCAAACGCCACGACACGCGCGCGCGGCGTGCGGAAGGCCCCCCAGAGCGCGGCCGCGGCCGCGATCGAGGGCCCCATGATGTTGAGGATGTCCACCTTGAGCAGGGATTTCGGCGACCCCATCCCCAGGACCCAGGACTGCACGCGAAACAGGAAAGCCAGGACGAAGACCCAGAGACCGCGCCGCACGACCGCCGTGGATGCCGTGCTCACGTCGCCGGTCCGGCGGAGCTTGGACCCGGCCGAGAGCGCAACCGTGACGCCGGCGAGGAAGAGGAAGAGCGGCGCTCCGAATCCGGCGACGATCATCAGCCATCGAAACGCCGGCACCTCGCGCGCGTCGACGCGCGTCCAGCTGTCGAGGGTGTGCGCCTCGATCATGATCAGGACCGCGAGGCCGCGCATCCAATCGAGGTATCCACGCCGCTGGCTGGCGTCGCTCATCGTCCGCGCCGGACGTCAGACGCCTGTCGTCACTTTGAACGTGACCTTCAGCTCGATGTCCTGCCGCATCGAGTGCCACACGGAGCAGTATTTTTCTCTGGAGAGCTCAATCGCGCGCTCGACCCGGGCCGTGGGCACGTCGCCGGTAATCGCGTAGTGGAGGGCGATCGCCGTGAAGCGGTGGGGATCTTCGGAAGCGCGGGCGCCGGTGAGGTCCACGCGCAGGCCGCGGAGGTCATTCCTGCCCTTCTTGAGGACGTGCACGACGTCCATCGCCATGCAGCCCGCCAGTGCGAATGCGAGCGCCTGCATCGGCGAAGGGCCGGCCTTGGCTTCGCTGTCGAGCGTCATCGCGACGGCGCCCGACTTGCCCGCCAGGACCAGGTCGTGTTCCCAGATCAGCTCGATGACCGTGGAAGGTTTCGCGGGAGCGGCCTGATCCGGCATACGCGCATCTTAGCGCCGCGCCCAGCTTGTCGCCTGCTTTATCGCGCGACAAGCGACCGGCGGCGTGTCCAGCTTCCAGCTTCCAGCTTCCAGCTTCCGGCTTGCGCTTTCAGCTGTTGCGGGAGCTGGTAGCTGGAGCTGGAAGCTGATTACGCTGTCATCGATCGCTGCGGCTGGCTGCGATGAAAGAAGCTCGAGACGGCAAGCCATCCGAGCGGCAGCACGATCAGGAGGTACGTCAGGTACTGGCCGTAGATTCCGTCAGGGCCGTAGGCCTCGGTCGCGTCGTGCAGCGGCTGGCTGTTGGGAAACACGTTCGCCTCGGCGAGCTCGTGGAAGCCGTAGATGAGGAGCTGCACCACGAAGACGAGGAGGAACACCGCGGTGACCTGGAAGAACCGCGAGAGGTTCACGCGGTATCCGTAGCGCGACCAGAGCCAGGCGACGGCCGCGGCGCACAGCGTGCCGGCCGCGGCGCCCGCGACGATCTGGGCGGACTGCACGGTGAAGATCAGCTGCGTCATGAGGAGGGCCGTTTCCATCCCTTCCCGCGTGATCATCAGCAGGGTGAACCCGAACACTCCGAGGAACGCGGCGCGGCCGACCCTCTGCGACGACACCTCGAGGCGGCCCTCGATTTCCTTCTTCATCCGCTTCCCCGCCCGCAGCATGTGCATGGTCAAGGAGGCGACGAGCAGGGCGGCCACCAGAGCGAGCATGCCTTCCCAGAGCGCCTGGTTGTTGGCCTGGGCCAGCAGAAACCCGGCGGCAATGCTCAGCGCCACCGACACCACGATCCCCCAGTGAACAGCCGGGAGGAGCGCCTGACGCCCTGTTTTCTTCAGGTACGCCAGGCTGATCGCGACAATCAGGAAGGCTTCGAGCCCTTCCCGTAGAGTTATGACGAACGCCTGCAGCATGGGCGGAACCCCGTTCAAAATGCGACTGATCTCGTTTTCAGAGACTATCCCGGGGATATCCGACCAGTCAAGTCGGATATGAGGCCGGCTTCCAGCTTCCCCGCTTCCAGCTCCCGGCTTTCCTCAGAGCTTTCCCGCTCGGGGAGCCCGAATGTGAATCAGGTACCATGCCCCATGCTCAGGAAGCTCACCATTGCTGCGGTTCTGCTCCTCTCCATGACGACGCTCCGCTCCCAGCAGCCGCCGGGTGCCGCCTTGCTCGAGCGCGCTCGCGCCCTGCACAAGCAGACACCGCTCATCGACGGCCATAACGACTACCCGTGGGCTCTCCGGGAGAAAGCGCAGCGCAACCTCCAGAAGCTCGACATCTCACGGCCCCAACCGTCGATCATGACCGACATCGCGCGTCTCAGGGCGGGCGGCGTCGGGGGGCAATTCTGGTCCGTGTACGTGCCGGCCGACCTGGCCGGGCAGACCGCCGTCACCGCGACGCTCGAGCAAATCGACATCGTCCATCAGATGGTGAGCCGGTACCCGGAGACGTTCGAGCTCGCGCTGACGGCCGACGACGTCGAGCGGATGTTCAAGAAGGGGAAGATCGCCTCGCTCATCGGGATGGAGGGCGGTCACTCGATCGACAACTCGATCGCGGCGCTGCGGATGTTCCACCGGCTGGGCGCGCGCTACCTGACGCTGACCCACTCGAAGAACACGGCGTGGGCGGACTCTGCCACCGACGAACCGAAGCTCGGGGGCCTGTCGGCATTCGGCGAGGAGATCGTGCGCGAGATGAACCGGCTCGGCATGCTGGTGGACCTCAGTCACGTGTCGCCCGGCACGATGGACGATGCGATCCGCGTCAGCCAGGCGCCGGTGATTTTCTCGCACTCGTCGGCGCGCGCCGTGAACGACGTCCCCCGCAACGTGCCCGACAACATCCTGCAGCGGCTCCCGAAGAACGGCGGGGTCGTGATGGTGACGTTCGTGCCGGGGTTCCTGTCGCCGGAGGTCGCGGCGTGGACGAAGCTGCAGACGACCGAACGGACCCGGCTGACCGCGCGGTTCCCGGCCGACGCGGCCGCCGTGACCAACGGGGTCGCGGCCTGGACGAAGGCGAACCCGGCGCCGCGCGCCGTCCTGGCCGAGGCCGCCGATCACATCGATCACATCCGGAAGGTCGCCGGCATCGACCACATCGGGCTCGGCGGGGACTTCGACGGCATCGACAGCGTCGTCCAGGGGCTCGAGGACGTCTCGACGTACCCGGCGCTGACCGCAGAGCTGCTGCGGCGCGGCTACAAAGACGACGAGATCAAGAAGATCATCGGGCAGAACGTGCTGCGCGTGATGCGCGCGGCGGAGAAGGTCGCGAAGAAGCTGCAGGCCGAGCGTGGGCCGTCGACGACGTTGCTCGACGGGAAGTAGGAGACAGGAGACAGGAGACAGGAGACAGAAGACCGAAGACCGAGACCCGAGACCCGAGACCCGAGACCCGAGACGCACTATATGATCTCCGCTATCTCCGTTATCTCTGTGGTGCTAACCGTATGCCCGTCCGTGATCAACTCTGCTGACTCCGCACGCATCGTCGCGCTGGGGGACTCCACGACCGCGGGCACGCCGGGGTTCAAGTCGCCCACCGAGGCGCCGCCCAGGGGCCGCGGCGACGAAACGAGTCAGTACGCTTACTGGCTGATGAAGGCGCACCCGGAGTGGGAGGTCCTCAACCGCGGCGTGAACGGCGAGCGCAGCGACCAGATCCGCGCGCGGTTCGAGCGCGACGTCGTGGCGGCGGCCCCGAAGGCGGTGGTGATCATCGCGGGGGTCAACGACGTCTACCAGGGGCGTCCGGTCGAGCACGTCGCCGAGCAGCTCCGCGCGATGTACGCGCGCGCCGCGCAGGCCGGCATCCGCGTCGTGGCGGGATCGATCATCCCCTACAACACGGCGACCCCGGAGCAGAACGCGCGCATGCGGCAGATCAACGCGTGGATGCGGGAGCAGCCGGGGATTGTGTTCGTCGACACCCGCGCGGCGGCGGCGGCCTCCGACAACGCCGACCGGCTGTTCGATTCTCCGGACGGCCTGCACCCCGGCGCCGCCGGCTACCGCCGCATGGCCGACGCGATCGGTCCGGGGCTGGAACGGGCCCTGCGCTAGGAGGCCTGTTGCCCGCTTCCAGCTTCCAGCTTCCCGCTTCCAGCTCCCAGCTTCCCGCTTCCAGCTTCCCGCTTCCCGCTTCCAGCCTCCCGCTGCCCGCTTCCCGCTTCCAGCTTCCCGCTCGAAGAGCCCCGAATGTGAATCAGGTACCGTGACACAATGCTCAGAAAGCTCGCCATTGCTCCTGGGCTTCATCATTCTTGAATCGGCGTCCCACGAACCGGCCACCGGGTTGTATCCTGTTGAGAACGCCTGCCGGTGATACTCTCGAATAACCCGGGGTTTTGCCGGCCCGTCCGTGGAATGGTTTCTGCACAAAGAGCCCAGAATGTTTATTCGAACACTACTTCCGGTCCTCGCCGCCGCGCTTCCAGTCCTCGCCGCTGCCAGCGTGCTCATTGCCCAGGACACGCCGCCGCCGGCCGCGCAGGACCCGCAGAAGAAGTTCAAGGTTTCGACCAACACCGTCGCCATGTACGCGACCGTCACCGATTCGGACAAGCGGCTCGTCACCGATCTCGTGGAGGAGGATTTCGAGATCTACGACAACGGCAAGCTGCAGACGATCACGTCGTTCAACAACAAGCCGCTGCCGATCACGGTCGTCGTGATGCTCGACACGAGCGGCAGCATGAGTCTCGCGCTCGACCTGGTCAAGGCGGCCGCCGAGGAGTTCCTGATGCGCCTGCTGCCGGAGGATCAGGGCATGGTCGGCGCCTTCAACGACAAGATCCAGTTCATTCCGGATGGTGAATTCACCAGCAGCCGCGATCTGTTGATCCGATCGCTGAAGGACCTGGACTTCGGCTACCCGACGCGGCTGTTCGATGCCGTCAATCAGAGCATGGCGCAGTTGAAGGGCATTCCGGGACGGAAGGTGGTACTGGTGTTCACCGACGGCGCCGACACCGCGAGCAAGGTCGGGTCGGGCGAGGTGACGGACCGGGCGCGCATCGAGGAAACGATGATCTATTCGGTCGGCCTCGAGACCGTCTACCACAACGGGCAGCAGAAGGTGCGATCGTCGCCCGACCGCGGGCTGAAGAGGCTCTCCGATGAGACCGGCGGCGGGTTCTTTCTCTTGAAGAAGACGGACGAGCTGGGCCCGACCTTCACGCGCGTCGCGCAGGAGCTGCACAGCCAGTATGTGCTCGGCTTCACCCCGCAGCTCCTCGACGGGAAGATTCACAAGCTCGAGCTGAAAATCAAGCAAAAGCCGTCAATGACCGCGCGAGCGCGTAAGAGTTACGTTGCGACGGCCGAAACGGTGACAGAACGGTGACGCGCTAAACCTTTGTGGTGAAGGGGCCGTCTAAGCTGGTGAAAGGACGGAAACTACATCATGATCGACCTGGATTTCTCGAGCAATGCGGACGCCCTCGTGGCGATTCTCCTGACAGTGGCGATTCTCGCAGTGACGTTTGTGTAAGCGGAGTGCTCCCGCCGGATCTTCCGCCAGGCGGAAGCCACAACGAAGTACTCCGCAGAAGCCACGAACACCTTCTCCTCATTGACGGAGCGTCGAGCTGATCCCCGCATGTGGGATTAGCCGATCGCTCGCGTCAATCACCCGCCGTTCCGAGCGGCCTGCGACCTGCAGCGCCGTCCACACGCGCCAATGTTAGAATCGCGGGGCTCTCCATGCCGGGAGAGGTATCGGGAGAAGCTCACATGCGGCCACTCGGTCTCGTTGTCTGCACGGCGGCGATGATGGCGTTCATTCCTCAGACTCCAGGCGATCGTCCCGCATCCAATCCGCGAGGCACGCGATCGCCTGTGCTGGCGCGCAACGGTCTGATTGCCACCAGCCAGCCGCTCGCGTCCGCCGCCGGGCTGCGCGTCCTGCAGCAGGGAGGCAACGCCATCGACGCGGCGGTCACCGCCGCGGCGGTCCTGTCCGTTGTCGAGCCGACGATGAACGGCGTCGGGGGAGACCTGTTCGCGATCGTGTACGACGCGAAGACGAAGCGCGTGAGCGCGCTGAACGCGAGCGGACGCTCGGCGGCCGCGGCGACACCGGACGAATACCGGCGCCGCGGCTTCGACGCGATCCCGTATCGCGGCGCGCTGTCGATCAGCGTGCCGGGGGTCGTGGACGGCTGGCACGAGCTGCTCGCGCGCTACGGCACGCTGAAGCTGGATCGCGCGCTGGAGCCGGCGATCGCGTACGCGCGCGAAGGCTACGCCGTCCCCGACATCATCGCGACGCAGTGGAAGGACGCCGAGCCAATCCTGTTGAGCGACCCGGCGGCAACCGCGACGTTCCTCCCCGGCGGCCGCGCCCCCGCGGCGGGCGACGTCTTCCGCAACCCTCGCCTCGCGGCGACCCTCGAGCTCATCGCCAAGGACGGGCGCGACGCGTTCTACAAGGGGCCGATCGCCAAGGCCATCGCCGACGACATGCGCCGCCGCCAGGCGCTCCTCACCGAGGCCGACTTCGCGGCGAACCGGCCCGACTGGGTCGAGCCCGTCTCGACGACCTATCGTGGATACGACGTCCTCGAGATGCCGCCGAACACACAGGGCGTCGTCGCGCTCGAGATGCTGAACATTCTCGAGGGCTTCGATCTGAAGTCGATGCGGCACAACTCCGCCGAGTACCTGCACCTGCTCGTCGAGGCCAAGCGCATCGCGTTCGCCGATCGCGATGCGTGGCTCGCCGATGCCACGGCCGTGCCCCCCGAAGCACTGAAGCGAATGCTGTCGAAGGCCTACGCGACGCAACGCCGCCGTCAGATCAATCCGCAGCAGGCCGCCAAGGCTTACGACCCGCTGACGATCGGGGGATCGGCGCAGACGCCGGTCGAGCCGCCGCAGGCCCGCGGCGACACGATCTACATGACCGTCGCGGATCGCGACGGCAACGTCGTGTCGCTCATTCAATCGATCTTCGAGAACTTCGGCTCCGGCATCGTCGCCGGCGAGACCGGGATCGTCCTGCACAACCGCGGCAACCTGTTCTCGCTGAAGAGCGGCCACCCGAACGTGCTCGTGCCGGGCAAGCGGCCGTTTCACACGCTCGTCCCCGCGATGGTCATGAAGGACGGGCGGCCGTGGCTGTCGTTCGGCGTGATGGGCGGCGACATGCAGCCGCAGGGGCACGTCCAGGTGCTGCTGAACCTCATCGACTTCGGCATGAACGTCCAGGAGGCGGGCGAGGCGGCGCGGTTCCGCCACTCCGCCGCCGGGCTCGCGCTCGAGTCCGCCATCTCCCCCGAGGCACGATTCGGCCTCAACCAGCGCGGCCATTCGCTCGTCACGCAGATCGGGATCTTCGGCGGCTACCAGGCCATCCTGTTCGACCAGAAGACAGGCGTGATGATGGGGGGATCCGATCCGCGGAAGGACGGCCTGGCGATAGGATACTGAATCCCTAATCCCTAGAATCATCTAAAGTTTCTCAGGAGAAAGGGAGCACGGGATAAAGAAAAAAAAGAAAAACAAAAAGACAAGAAACAAAAACCAAAGAGCCTCCCTTGCTCCCGTTCTCCTGTTTGAACTCAGAGTGGCTAGGGATTTCGCGTTTTCAACAACGCCTGAATCTGCGACAGCGCGGCGCGCTCCTGGGCCGACACCTTCCCCAGCCCCAGGACTCCGCCCGACGCGGCGGCGATGCTCTCGCAGTACTTCAGGAGATCGTCCGGCGACAGATCGCGTATTTCCGGGGATCCGGCCGCGATCATCGCCATGATGATGCGCCCGCCGCGCGTGAAGACGTGCGGCGGCGGCTTGTGCGCGAGCCACTCGTTGAGTTGACGATCCGCGGCACTGCCTTCGGCGATGTCGCGCCTGCGCGCCAGGTCGAGGATCAGCTTCCGCTCTTCCGGGCTGACCGACCCTTCCGCCCACGCGACGTGAAGGACGGGGACCAGGGGCAGCAGTTTGAGCGTGTCGGGCGCGAACCCGAGCTCCTCGAGATCTTTCAGGAGCTCCGGATCGCGGAGCCCGCTCCGGTCGCCGAGCTCTTTGTGCGCCACCTCGGCGGCCCTGGCCTTCCGCATCCGCTCGAGGAGCTCCAGATCCTGTTTATGGAAGTAGTCCTCTTCGTTTCCCCGCTTCTCCATCGCGCCTCCCGTGTATCAGCCAAAACTCAATTCTAAAACGAACGACTCAGTCCCGGTCGTCGCCTCGCTTGCCGACCCGAACGGTCACGAGGCCGGTTCGTGCTTCGATCGCCTCGATGACGCGCGCGACGAGAGGTCCGTCGGGGCGGAGCATCACGAACTCGGCGTCCGTCCGCACGCTCACCCAGTCGCGATCTCCCCTCAGGAACCCGAACATCCCTCCGTCCATCTTGACGATCGGAAGGGCGACGCCGGTCGGGCCGACCCATTGAGGCTCGCGCGATCGCGAGTAGAAGATCGCGATCACCGAGGCATACGGCACGGTCTTGATCGCGCCGCTCCCGGCTCTCTCCGGCAACTCGAGCGCGTCGCGGGTGAGTTGCAGCGAGGTCTCCTGTTCGCTCGCTTTGGTTCCGACCAGCACAACGAGCCGCACCGGCGCAAACGTCATCGACGGGAGGATGGCACGCGATTCGGGGCCCGGTGTGACTGAAGCCGGGCTGGGTTCCCGCTCCGCATTCTCCCTGCCGCGCGACGGTGGTGGAGGCACCAGGGTCCCGGCGGACGGCGGCGGCGATCCGCGTCGCGCGGGCTTCTCGATAGCCGCGGCGGCGGGCGCCTGGACAGGAGGCGTCGTCTCGGGCGCGGCGGCGGGCGCCTGGACAGGAGGCGCAGCCTCGGGCGCGGCGGCAGCCGGTGCCACAGGCGCGGCCGGCGGCGGCGCGGGTGTATCGCTCTGGAAAGGCCGCCGCAGTGTCACGAACACCGCGGCGCCAATCACCAGGACCGCGAGGGCGCCCGCCAGGCCCGCATAGGATTTCATCGGCGCGCGCGCCTGTCCGCCGGCCGGCCGGGGCGGCGACGCGGGCGGGTTCGCCGCGACATATGGCGATGCGGACGGCGGTCCGGCGATCGGGATGAACACCGGTGCCGTGGCCACCGGTGCGGGCCGAAGCGGAACGGCTTCCTGCGGTATCGGCATCGAATCCGGGCCGATGGTCAAATCCGGATCGGCCGTGACACTGCTGATCGCGAGCACCGAGGTGACCTCGGTCGCCGGCGCAAGCTGCGCCGACAGCATGAGCGCCGAACGGAACTCGTCAGCCGTCTGATACCGCAGCTCCGGTGGCTTCGCCAGCGCGCGTTCGAGAATCTGCTCGCACCACACCGGCAGCTCCGCGCGGACCTGACGCAGCGGCGTCGGGGCATCCTTGAGCTGCTTCTGCGCCATCGCGGCGGCGGTGTCCGCCTTGAACGGCAGATGGCCCGTCAGCATCCGGTAGAGGATCACCCCGACGCTGTAGAGATCGGCGCGGCCGTCCACCTCGTTGCCCGACACCTGCTCCGGCGCCATGTAGGCAGGCGTGCCCATCATGTAGCCGTCGTTCGTGAGGTGCTCGGTCCCCACCATCCTGGCGATGCCGAAGTCCATGACCTTGACGACGCCCGACTCGGACAGGATCAGGTTGGCGGGCTTCATGTCGCGATGGACGATCCCGACGCGATGCGCGTGGCCGAGCGCGTCCAGCACCTGCGCGACGAGGTACGCCGCGCGCTCGAACGGCATCGGTCCGGCGCGCTCCGACAGCTTGTCGAAGGTCTCGCCGCGCACGAACTCCATCACCATCAACAGCTGATCGCCGTGCTGGCCGAGCTCGTAGAGGGTCGCGATGTTGGGATGGTTCAGCTTGGCGAGCGTGATCGCTTCCGCGCGGAACCGCTTCAGCACGTCGGGCTCGCTGACCCCGGGATTCAGCACCTTGATGGCAACGTCCCGTTCGAGCGACTGGTCGACGGCCATGTAGACCGTGCCCATGCCGCCGCGGCCCAGCCGTGCGACGATGCGGTATTTGCCGATCGTCTCGCCAATCATCGGATCTGCAGTCACCCCCGAAAAGGGGCAGTGTACTGATAGCCGCTTCCCCCGCCTCCGCGCGTCCGGTATTCGTGCGCGCTTCGGCGGGGCCCGCCATAGCTTGTCGCTGTGCCCAGGGCGCGACAAGCGACGGCGGGCGCTTCCCGCTTCCCGCTGGACGTTCGCGATAAGCTTACAACCCGAGATGCCAATCCTCCTCTCGGAACAGGACGTCCGCATCGTCCTCTCGATGGACGACCTCATCGGCGCCATGGAGGCGGCGCTGGTGTCGTTTTCGGCCAACCACGTCGCGCAGCCGCTGCGCACCGTCATCGAGGTCGGCCTGCAGAAGGCGTTCTTCGGTGTCATGCCCGCGTGCATTCCCGAGTCGGCGTCCGCCTATGTTCGGCCAGGAGCCTTCGCGAGCTTCGGCGCGACCTGGCCAAAGCCTTGGCGACGGCGGGGCCCTCGGCGCAAAGCTCGTCACGGTGTTCGGGAGCAACCCGGCGGTCGGCCTGCCGACGCACCTGGCGACGATTGTCCTCCTCGACTCGATGACGGGCGAGCTCCTCGCGGTGATGGACGGACGCTACATTACGGAGGCCCGCACGGCGGCCGTGTCGGCGGTCTCGACGAAGCTGCTGGCGCGCGAGGGCGCGGGCGTGCTGGCGATGATCGGCTCAGGCGTGCAGGCGCGCAGCCACGTCGACGCGATCGGCCGCGTCAGCCCCCTCCGCGGCGTGCGCGTGTGGAGCCCGAACGCCGAACGCCGCGGCGCCTTCGCGCGGGAGATGCAGCCGCGCACACACGCGCCCATCACGCTGTGCGAGTCGGCCCGCGACGCCCTCGACGGCGCCGACATCGTGGTGCTCGCCACATCGGCGCGCGAGCCGGTCGTCCGCAGCGAATGGATCGGCGCCGGCGCGCATGTCTGCGCCGTCGGCGCGTGCAGGCCCGATCAGCGCGAAATGGACTCGGCGCTGGTGTCGCGCGGGCGTCTGTTCGTGGATTCGAGAAGCGGCGCGTTGACCGAAGCGGGCGACGTGCTGCTCGCGATGAAGGACGGCCCCGTGAGCATCGCCGGGGAGCTGGGCGAGCTGGCCGCGGGCCTCGTCGCCGGCCGCGGGTCCGCGGACGAAGTGACGATCTTCAAGTCGCTCGGAATGGCCGTGGAGGACGTGGCGGCCGCGCACCTCGCCTACGTGAAGGCGGCGGAGCGCGGCCTGGGCCGGGGGTTCGTTATCTGAGAAAAACTCTGCCCGTCGCCTACTTGCCTCTGCGCCGTTCGGCCCACCGCTTCTTCATCATCTCGGAGATGCGCTTGCGCGCTTCGGGAGACATCTTGCGGCGCTTCTTCTTTCGCCCTGAGACGATATCCGCTGCGGCGCTGGCCCCTGCCCCGGCGGCGGTCGCGGCGGCCGATGCTTTGATGCCCGCCCGCTTGCGGAGCTTGGCGGCCTGAGCGGTCAACGCGGCAAGTCTTTCCCTCGTGTGGCTGATTTCACGTTCGAGTCCGCCGATGGCCCAGCCGATCAACTCGGCCGACTTCATCAGCACGTCCTGGTTCTTTCTCGGTCGCCCTGGGGGCATGCCATCCTCCTCGATTCAGAGTCACGCGCGCGCGCCTGTAGTGCGGCGCTGAACAGCTATCATAGTCCGATGAACCCGCGGCGGCCAACGGGCGCACGCGATCGCCGTCTCCTTCGCGCGGCGGCTGCGGTGCTCATTTCCGTCTTCGCGCTGCCACATGCCTCCGCCGCGACGCAGGGCCCGGGGGCCGTCCCGGCCACGGCGCTGCGCCTGCAGGCGCTCGATCTCGCCTATAACCTCGATCACGATCGGGCCATCGATCTTCTGCGCCGCGCCGTCTCGCTCGCGCCCGAGGATCCCGCTCCGCACCGGTCGCTGGCGAGCGTGCTGCTGCTGAACATGCTGTTTCGCCGCGGCGCGGTGACGGTGGATCACTATCTCGGATCGTTTTCGCGATCGAGCGTCGATCTGCCAAAACCGCCGCCGGAGGCCGATGCCGAGTTCCGCCGCCACGTCGAGCGCGCCGTCGCGCTCTCGGAGGCGCGCGTCGCCGCCCGCCCGAAGGACGCGCAGGCGCACTACGATCTGGGATCGGCGCTCGGCCTGCGGGCGTCGTACGTCGCGACGGTCGAAGGCAAGATGCTCGCCGGGTTCACGGCGGCGCGCCGATCGTTCACCGAGCACGAGCGGGTCCTGGACCTCGACCCCTCGCGCAAGGACGCCGGGCTCGTCGTGGGGACCTATCGCTACGTCATCTCGACCTTGTCGCTGCCGATGCGCATGATGGCGTACGTCGCCGGGTTCGGCGGCGGCCGCGCGCGCGGCGTCCAGATGCTCCAGGAGGCCGCGGCCTACCGGGGCGACGCGAACCCTTCCCGCGACGCGGTGGCCAACGACGCCGCCACGGACGCCATGTTCGCGCTCGTTCTGGTGTACAACCGGGAGCGCCGCTACGACGACGGCGTGCGCGTCCTGCAGGAGCTGCGGCGGCTCTACCCGCGCAACCGGCTGCTGCTGCTCGAAGCCGGTGCGACGGCCCTCAGGGGCGGCAAAGCTCAGCAGGCCGACGGAACTGCTGACCGAGGGGCTGGCCATGCTCGCAACCGATCGCCGCGAGCGGATGCCCGGCGAGGAATCGCTCTGGCGGTACAAACGCGGCGCCGCACGTGCCGCGCTCGGCCGGGTTGACGCCGCCCTCGCGGATCTCAACGCCGCCACCGCGGCCGGCGCGCAGGCCTGGGTCAACGGCCGCGCCCGAGTCGAGCTCGGCCGCCTTGCCCTCAAGCGCGGCGACCGGGCCACGGCGGCCCGGGAGGGGACCGAGGCGCGGACATTGTGCGAGCGCGGCAACGATCCGTCGTGCGTCCAGGACGCGCGGGCACTTCTGAGGAGCTCCAATGGCCGGTAAGGTGAAGACCTGGGTCTGGGTCGTGCTCGCCATCGTCGTGATCGGCATCCTCGGCGTGATCGCGATGGCCGGCATCGGGTTGTACTTCTTCTCGCAGCACATCGATTCGAAGGCGGCGTCTCCCACGGAGGCGGCGCGCGACTTCGAGCAGGTCACCACCCGGTTCACCGGCCAGAAGCCGCTCATCGAGCTCGACGACCGCGGCCGGTATCTTCGATCCCATACCGACCGTCAGCCGGTCCCCAACGCGAAGTCTCCGGACCAGCTGCACGTCATGGCGTTCGATCCCGACGAGGGCCACATCGTGCGCGTGAGCATCCCGTTCTGGCTGCTGCGGATGAAGATGCGAGGGTCGGCCATTGACCTGAACGGCAACCGCTTCGACCTCGAGGACATGAAACTGACGGTCGAAGACCTCGAACGCTTCGGACCCACCCTGATCGTCGATCACCGCTCGAGCTCCGGCGAGCGCGTGCTCGTGTGGTCGCAATGAATCCCTAATCCCTAATCCTTGAATCAGGGATTCACTGTCCTGATCCGGCCGCACCCGTGTCCGCTGTCCTAGACGCGCACGCCCGCCGGCCGGCCATTTTCCGGTGATTTCCAGCCAATTCCTCCGGGCGCACTTCTTGCGCATTGACGTGTGGAGCGCCGACCCGCGAAGGGCGCTGTCAAGTGGAGGACCACATGAAACGCTTATTCGTGATACCCGCACTGGCCGTCACCGCGCTCGCGCTGGCCGTTCCCGCGCACGCGCAGTCGCCCGGCTGGCGGGACAGCGATCGGCTCGGATACGCGCAGCGGTCGTACCTCGATGCGCGCCAGGCCGCGTACGACAACGGTTTCCGCGAAGGGATCAAGCAGGGAGAGAACGACGGCCGCAGGAACAATGCCTTCGCGTTTCAAGAGGAGCGCACGTTCCAGCGCGCCGACAAGGGTTATCACCGGGAGTACGGCCCGCTCGACCGCTACCGTGTGGCGTTCCGGAGCGGCTATTCCGCCGGGTATTCGGACGGCTACCAGCGCTACGCCAGGAGCTACGGCTACGGCCCGGACTCGCGTCGCGATTCGCGGCGACCTGCCTATTCGAACGCGTATCCGGGCTATCCGAATACGTATCCGGGCTATCCGCCGCAGTCGCGCGGGTACGGCAGCCCGGCTTTCCAGAACGGCGTGAACGACGGGTTCGAGAAGGGCGCGGAGGACGCGCGCAAGGACCGGTCGTACGATCCGCGCCGCCACTCCTGGTATCGCGCCGGCGATCGCCACTACGAAGGCCGCTACGGGAACCGCGAATCGTACAAGGACATCTACCGGCAGGGATTCACGGACGGCTATGACCGGGGGTATAGGGGCGGACGGTACCGGTAAACGTTCTTGGTTCTACGTTCTTGGTTCTTGGTTGTCGTTCTTCGTTCTCGTTCCTGCGTTCTCGTTCTACGTCGGGGCACCTGGCAGGAACGACGAGAACGAAGAACCAAGAACCAAGAACCAAGAACGTTCAGAAATGTAGAAACTTCCTCATCCGCGCCATGAACGACGCCGGCGCGTCGGCGACCGCGGTTCCCGGCGACGCGCTCCGGACTCGATCGAGCTCGAGGCGGCGGGTGACAGCCGCCACGCCGATCTGCTCGACGGCCTGCGGGCTCACCGCGCCGAGCCTCCGGAAGAGATCGGCGTTGATCTCGACCACGAGCGTGTCGCCGCGCGCGACGACGGTGGCGGTCCGCGGCTCCCCGGTCAGCAGCGACATCTCGCCGAAGTACCCGCCGGGTTCAATCGTCGCGACCTCGCGGCGGTCCGGCTCCAGCACGACGGCCGCCCGGCCCGGATCCCACGACGAACATCGACTCGCCCGGCCGGCCCTGCCGCACGATCGCCTCGCCGTTGCCGTAGACCCTGGTGTGCGTCGCCGCCGCCATCTCGCGCCGCTGCTCGTCGCCGAGCGCCGAGAACAAATCGACCTGTGCCAGCAGGCGCTCGCGCTCGCTCTGCAGGGCGGCCGCATCGGGCGCCCCGGACTCCTGCTCGTACTGCACCTGGATCGGATACGGGATCTCGATGCCGTGACGCGCGAACGCGTAGTAGATCGCCGTGCGCACCTCGTCGCGCGCCGCCTCGTCGCGCTCGAAGTCCTCGATCCAGAACCGGACGCGGTAGGCGATCGACGAGTCGTCGAAGCGGACCAGCAGGACGTCGGAGGCCGGCGCCGTCAGCACGGTCGGCGAGTTCGCGAGCGCTTCCTCGAGGGCGGACTTCACCGCGCTCGGCGCGGTCAGGTAGCTCGCGCCGACCTCGACCTCGATGCGGGTCGGCGCCGCCGGCTCCGAGTAGTTCGTGATCGCCTCCTTCGAGACGATGTTGTTGGGCACGATGACGAAGTTGCCGGACTTGGTCCGCAGCTTCGTGGCGCGCCAGGTGACTTCGGCGACCCGCCCCTCGAACGCGCCGACCTGGATCCAGTGGCCGACGTGGAACGGCTTCTCGCTCTGGATGGCCAGGCCGGCGAACGCGTTCCCCAGCGTGTCCTGGAGCGCGAAGCCGATGACCACGGCGCTCACCGCGGAGGTCGTCAGCAGCGTGTCGTGCCAGACGAACGTCGCCACCACGACCAGGCTGCCGATGACGATGAAATCCTGGAGGATGTTCGGGAAGCGATCGGGAACGCGGTCGGCGCGGAGCGGGTTGATGAAGGCGATGACGAGCAGGTTGATGACGCCGGCCGCGAGGACGAGCCGCTCGAACGAGACGAGCTGCGCCTCGGTCTCGGGCGGCAGCGTTCGCCACAGCGCCAGCCCGGCGTGCACCGCGACGTACGCGCCGAGCAGGAAAACCGAGAGCTTGAGCTTGCGCTTGACGAGCCGGTTGACCGTCAGGCTCGAGATCGCGAGCGTCGCCGCCAGCGCGGCGACGCCCAGGATCAAGTGCCCGAGGTGTTGCAGGGACATCCGCCGCTACGCGATCCCCTTCTTGAACTCCGCGACGTCGCCGGCGTCACCGGGATGGTCAGCTTGTTCGGGTTCGAGCCGCCCTTGGCGTCGCGGTCCGGCACGCCTCCCCGGGCGCCGGCCGAGGCGACCGTCTGGCTCGACTGCTTCTGCTCGCTCGGCGAGGTGGTGAACTTGCCGAGAAGGCCGCCCTTCTTTTTGGGCTCCTCCTTCTTGGGCTCCTCTTTCTTCGCCGTGTCGGTCTTCGCCGCTTCGCCGCCGGTCAGGCCGCGCGCGCCCGCGATGACTTCGATCGCCTCGATCGGCTTGGCGTCGAACTTGATCGTGGCTCGTGTAGCGGGCCGCGACCGTCGCGGTGCTGGCCAGTTTCCCTTCCTTGATCACCTTCGCGATGTTCGACAGCCGATCCTTGATGAGCGGGTGGGACGCGAACATGCCGTTCGGCTCGGCCTGGCTCTTGTTGCGCTCGGCGATCCGCGTCAGCACGCCCGACAAGGCCCCTGGCGCGTACCCGACCTTGTTGGCGAGCGTCACCCCGACCTTGTCGGACTCGACCTCGTCGTCGCGGTCGAAGGCGTTGTTGATGACGTTCTTGTACGCCGCTTCGGCCAGCCTGGAGATCACCGAGGCGGTAAGGCCGCCGCCGCCGACCTCGTCAGCCGTCAGCGAGACCACGTTGCTGTTCCGAATCGAATTGACCGTGTGCTTCGCGGTGATGTGGACGATCTCGTGCCCGAGGACGCCGGCGAGCTCCGCCTCGTTCTTGATCAGCCCCAGCGCGCCGCGCGTGATGTGCACCAGGCCGCCCGGCGCCGCGAACGCGTTGACGCCGTCGGTGTCGAGGACGATGAACTGCCAGTCGAGAGCGGGACGCGTGCTCGCCTGCGCGAGGACGTTCCCGACCAGCGAGACGTACTTCGTGACGTCCTTGTCCTGGTAGACACCGAACGCCTGGCGCAGCTTCTCGCTGACGGCCTCGCCGAGCTGCCGCTCCTCCTTGTCCGACATCTTCAGGTCTTTGATCTTGTTCGCCTTGTCCACGACCTGCTGTCGCCTTGCCCGCGCCCTTGGTGATGCTCGCCAAGTTGCGCGCGTGCACGGGCACGGACACGACGCAGCACAGCGCGGCGGCGACGACGATGCTCTTCTTCATATGGTCTGTCCCAGTTCCTGAATAGGGGCCGGCACGCGGATCTCGAAAATCGCGACCGGCTTCGTCTTGCCCTTGACCACCACGTCCCCGAGCGGACGAATATCGTAATTGCCCTTGAGCCGGGTGCGGGTGGCGTCGCTAATGATAATGCGGGTCTTGTAGTCCTTGTTCAGCGATTCGAGCCGGGACCCGAGGTTCACGTTGTCGCCGATGACGGTGTAGCTCATGATCGAGGAAGAGCCAATGTTTCCGGCGATCATGTCCCCTGAGTTGACCCCGACGCCGATGTCGAGCTGCGCCATCCCGCGCGCGGCCCACCCGTTGTTGAGGAGCCCCAGCTCGCGCACCATGTCGATGGCCGCCTGCACCGCGTGCTCGGCATGATCAACGTCGTCGAGCGGCGCACCGTACAGGGCCATGACCATGTCGCCGACGAACTTGTCCACCGTCCCCTTGTGACGGAACACGACTTCGACCATCCGTGAAAAATACTCATTCAGCTGCGCGACGAGCTCCTCCGGGTTGCCTTTCTCGGTCACCGTCGTGAAGCCGCGGATGTCGGAGAAGAGCACCGACATCTCGCGGCGCTTACCGCCGAGCTCGGCCAGCTCCGGGTGCGCGGTGAGCTGCTCGTAGACGTCGCGCGAGACGTAGCGGCCGAACAGTTTCTTGACCTTCCGCTTTTCGCGGCCTTCGACGAAGTACTGGTAGGCCGTTCCGGCAAAGAGAGCGATGCGCGCCCGCGGCGAGAGGCTGGACCATGTTCAGCCACGATCCGCCCTTGAAGGCGCTGACGGTGAACCATGTCCAGCCGGCCAGGATCGCCGCTGTCGTGCCGGCGGCGGCGGCGAACGGCGAGGAACGCCGACAGCAAGCCGACGGCGATCGCCGACGATCAGGACCGCGCCGATTCGCGACGCGGACGACGCCGGACGGATGAATCGGTTCGCGAGGATGCTGTCGGTCATGCTCGCGTGGAGCTGGATCCCGGGCATCGTCCGGCCTGATCGTCGGAGACCGGCGTCGTCGAAAACGTCCATCAGGCCCGGACGCGGTGAAACCGATGAAAGACGATCTTGTCCTTGAAGACCGCGGGATCGACCAGTGGCTTCTGCACCGTCCTGCAGCTGCTGTTCGGACAGCAGGAGATGGCGGAATTCGATACGAGCGATATGGCCGTTTGCCGCCTGGAAGCAGCGCCGGCGCGCGGAAGTTGATCAGCATCGTCCACTGGATCGTGGCTCTTCTCCGGCGCATAGAGGTCTCGGACGTCGAGCTGAACGAGCGGAATGCGGCGATCGCCAATCCGCAGCACGTGACCCTCCGCGACCACCTGATCGGGCCGAACCCTCCGGCCAGGAGCGCCGCCGCGACGCCGAGCGAGGGCAGAAAGCGTGCCGTCGTGCTGAATGAACGGCGCCATGCGCCGCGCCGGTCCGTCCGGATCGAGCACGAGGAAGTTGTGGCCGAGCGCCGCGCTGGCGTCCGTCAGCGCCTGATAGGGCGCCGCGACGACCGGCCGCGGCTCGGCGTGAGCGAGTGCCTCTGTAACCCGGGTCGGGCCACTTCGCCGCCTTCCGGTCCTGTTCGCCGCCGACCAGTCCCTCGTTGACGGCGTCGGCAAGCATGATCACGTTGCCGGACGGTCTTCACCGCGTCGGCAAGCGCGCCGTCGCTTTCACGCCCTTCACCTTGGTGCCGTTGATGTCGTACTGCTCGACCCGGTCGCGCTCGGATAGCGTGATGTCGACGGCGACGACCTTCGCCGGCGCGCGATGCAGGTAGTCGATGACGAAGGACAGCGCCAAGCGCGGCCACGGCCAGTGGCCGAAGAGCGGCTCCATGTCGCGGATGGTCGTGTCGTTGATTTCGACGAGGACGATGTCCTTGTTGACGGACTCGGGAGCGGCCGCGAGGCGCATGCGCCAGTCGTAGAGGTTCAGCTCGGCCGTTTCGACAGAGCCGCGGCCGCCGCGAGCGCCAGCACGATCGCGGCTGCGCCGAGCCCGAGCAGGAGACCGGCGAGAAGCTTTCGCAAGGCTGATTTCAGACGGTCAGCGTCTTCAGGTACGCGACGCCTTTCACCGTGACGTCCCACGGCTGCTCGACGAAGTAGTTCTTGAGTCCGCCGATCTTCGCGGCCGCAAAGACCTTCGGCCAGTCAACCGTGTCCTCGCCGACCGCCAGAGCGGGGCCGCCGCCCCGGCCGCCGCCGCGTCCGCCGCGGCCTTGCGCGGCCGCCGCCGTGCGGCCTCCTCCGGGGTCGGCTTGACCGGCGGGACGCCCGCCCGGGACGTGCCATCCCCTGCGTCGTGTCCACGCCCTGCAGGTGCGCCGAGATGAAGCGGCCCGGGATGGTTCGTGAAGTACATGATCGGATCGCCGATCGTTCTCATCGACGACATCTGGAACTGCATCTTCACCAGATCGGGATCGAGATACTCGAGCAGGACGGGATAGGTCAGCCGGCCGTCCTCGAGCCTGGAGTTCTCGAAGCCTTCGTTGTGCAGGAGCTGCTGAAGACCGGCCTTCTGGCAGCCGCCGCGATCTTGTTGTATTCGTCGGCGGCCCTCTTCACTTCGTCGAGGGTCGTCATCCCGTTGGTCATCTTCCCGCTGAGGGTGGCCGTGCACATCTGCGTCATGCCGATGTCCTTCGCCCACTCGATCTGCTTCGGGCTGCTTCGTCCGCAGGACGTTCATCCCGAAGTGAGCGCTCGAGACACTTGAGGCCGTTGTCGTCGATGATTTTCCTGGTCGCCTTCCCGTCGGCCAGGCTGGCGAACTCGGCGTAGCTCGGTGAGCACAGCTCGATGACGTCGATGCCGGCGCCCTTCATGTCCTTCAGCAGTCCGGCAAAGTCGCCGCTTTGCGATCCTCTGCCGATGCGGATACGTCTGGCTCCCAATCGGCAGCCCGAGCGGACTCGCATTGACCTCGCCCTCACCGGCGGCCGCCGCCAGCAACCCGACGACCGCGGCGTCGGTTGCCGCTTTCCTGATGAACTCTCGTCTCGAAATCGCCGCCATGCCAGCCTCCTTCAGACGCCCTTACCGAAGAACGGACGTCTGAATGGTAAACGATCAGCGCATCCTTCCGCCTGAAGGCGGAAGCCACGAGCATAGTTTTGGAGACTCCCTGGGACCGGCGGAGCCACACCTGGGCTCCGCCGGCCCGCCGGTCAGGGTTGGGCGATCAGAAGACCACCTTTCCCACGCCCGCTCCCTGCTGCACGATGGCGGGTACGCTGCTCGCCGCATCCAGCGGTAGGTATACGGCGGCACGAAGTTCGACACGGGCGTCGTGATGCTGTTCGGTCCTGAGTTCACGAAGATGTTCGTGCTCACCTGATTGACCTGCCCCGCGACGTCGCTCAGGCTCGTGTCGGCCCTGATCGGCTGGTCCACGTTGTCGAAGTAGTTGTTCTCCACCCGGACCTGCGCGTTCTGCCGCGACGCGATCCCGTAGTCCGGGATGTTCAGGTAGTGGTTGTTGAGAACCGGAAACCGGCGGCGGGGTTGGCCGTGAGCGTGACCACGGTCCCCGCGCTGTAGCTGGCCGCGTTGGGGTTGCGCGACACCGATCCCGAGCCGCTGACGTTCGTGGTCAGCGTGAAGGTGTTCGGCGTCGTCCCTCCCGAGGGCGCCAGCGACACCAGCGAGTGCGCGAGGCGGTTGGCGCCGTTGTGGGCCCAGCCGAGGGTGGTGGCGCCGGCCGCGGTCAGCGCCTTCGTGCTCATGGCGCCCGTCATGCCGCTCGCCGCGATGTCCACGCGTTCGGTCTGGCCGGCGGCCGCGGTGAAGGAGCCGGAGTTGCCGCTGCCCACCACGTCCACGACCCACGAGTTGCCCGGCAGGGCTCGTGATGCTGGTGGAGATGGAGTCCGCGCCGCTCGTGTCGACGCCGGTGGCCGCCGCCTGAGGCGCGGCCTGGCTCGCGCCCGCCAGCGAGACGGCGCCCGCGGAGATTCCGTCCACCGCGCCCTGCATCGTGACGGTGATGGTGCGGGATCCGGCGGCGCCGAGGCTCCCGTTGAGCAGGTAGAACAGCTGCGTCTGGATGATCCCCGTGCCTCCGCCGCTGCGCTTGGAGTTCGGCACCGGGACGAGCGGAACGCCGTTGAACGTGACGGACGTGATGTTGGCGTCCGCGGTGGACGCATCCTCGACGGCCACGCCGACCACGAGCACACGGTCGGCGCCCCCGCCGACGACGTGCGGCCACGACAGGGACGTACGGCCGGTGGAGGTCGTGGCAGCCCGGCTGGCCGCATCGAAGGTGATGGCCGCCGTGGCGGAGGGGACCGCCGCGAGGACCAATCCGGCCAGGAGGGTGGCTGTCAGGCCCGCTCTCGATTGGAGGCTGTGCATGTTCTCAACTCCTCTCGGATCCGCAGGGTGATTGCAAAGTGGACAAGCCACTTTGGCGGGCCGGATTCTAATTGGACAGACCACCCGTGCGCAAGTCGAAATCGTCCGACACGCCTCCTTGCGTCCGCGTATCGGCTGGGCAACAATCCCGGCCATGCTTCAGCCCGTCAGCCGGATCGTGGATCTCCTCGATCCCGCCCTGAACCGCCTCTGCAACATGACGCGTGGACGAGGCGCGCCGCCGCGTCCTCGCGGGTGAGCCTGACGGCGTTCGCGGCATCGACGGCTCGTTCGCGCTCGTGGCCTCCGAAGGCGTGACCGTGCGGCTGGCGCGGTCGCTCGACCGGCCGATGCGCTATTTCCTGGCGAAGCGCCACGAAGGCCCGGCCCTCTACGTCGCCGACCGCATCGACACGCTGCACGGCGCGCTCACGGCCGACGGCCTGGCGAATCAGTTCCACCCGAGCTACACGCGCATGGTCCCCGCCCACTACGTCGTCGAGATCGCGCTCGTGGGCTGTCCGGACCCGGATCCGATCTACACGCGGTTCTTCACGCCGGAGCCGAATGCGCTGCCCGCAACGCTCGACGAGATCGGCCGCCGCTACGTCGGCGCGATGGCGGCCGAGATCGAACGGTGGCTGCGGGACATCGATCCGCCGCCGAACGAACCGATCGGCGTGGCGTTCTCGGGCGGCATCGACAGCGGCGCGGTCTTTCTCGTCACCTACCACACGATGATCCGGCTCGGCCTGTCGCCGGCGCGGCTCAAGGCCTTCGTGCTGAACCTCGGCGCGCGGGCCCGACCTGGATCAGGCGCGCGCGTTCCTGTCGGCCGTCGGGCTGTCGCTCTTCCTCGAGGAGATCGACGCGTCGCCGGACGGCCTGGACATCGAGGAGACGCTGCGCGTGCTCGAGGACTACAAGCCGCTCGACGTCGAGTGCGCGGCGATGGGCCTCGAGCTCTGCCGCGGCATCCGCGCCCGCTACCCGGACTGGCGCCATCTCGCCGACGGCGACGGCGGCGACGAGAACCTCAAGGACTATCCGATCGAAGAGAACCACGAGCTGACGATCCGCAGCGTGATCGACAACCGGATGCTCTATCAGGAAGGATGGGGCGTCGGGCGAATCAAGCACTCGCTGACCTACAGCGGCGGGCTCAGCCGGAGCTACGTGCGGACGTACGCGCCCGCGCGGCGCTACGGTTTTGCCGGCTTCAGCCCGTACGCGCAGCCTGCCGTCATCGAGGTCGCCGAAGGGATCCCGTTCGCGGCGCTGACGCGATACGACGTGCCGGCGCTGTATGCCCTCAAGGGGGAGATCGTCGGACGCGGCGTCAAGGCGGTCACGGGCTTCGACATGCCGGTGTTCCCGAAACGGCGGTTCCAGCACGGCGCGATTCCGGCCGACGCGATGCGTACGCGCCTGGGCGGCACGGAGCAGAGCTATCGCCGCGCGTTCCACGGGCTGTACTCGTCCTGAACAGGAGATCAGGGAGATCAGGAGGGTTTTGTTTTTTTTCCAAAAAAACTCCTGATCTCCTGATCTCCTAATCTCCTGTTCTAAATCGACAATGCCTCTGTACCCGTCGAGCCCCGCAGCCCGAGATCGATTCGTCCTGGACCGCCGTCCGCCCAGGCCGCTGCACGATCCGTGGCGCGCCCAGGGACTCCTCGTCGAGGACGAGCGGGCCGCCGACGGAACGATCGCGCGTGTCGCCACGGTGTTCCTCACCGGCCGCGAGTGTCCGTGGCGCTGCGTCATGTGCGATCTCTGGCAGCACACGACCGAAAGCGACACGCCGCGAGGGGCGATCGCGGCGCAGGTGGCCGCGGCATGCAAGACCCTGGACGAGTCGGGCGAGCGCGTCAGTCAAATAAAGCTGTACAACGCCGGCAGCTTCTTCGATCCTCGTGCGGTGCCCGAGGACGACTACGACGCGGTGGCTGCCGATCTCGCCCGCTTCCCGCGCATCATCGTCGAATCGCACCCGTCGCTTGTCGGAGCGAGGACGGCGCGGTTCCTCGACGCGCTGCGGCGTCATCAGGCCTCGCCGGCGCTCGAAGTCGCGATGGGGCTCGAGACGGCGCACCCCGGCGCGCTCGAGCGCCTTCACAAGCGGATGGACGTGGACGGGTTCCTGCTCGCGGCACATCGCCTCGAGTCGCTCGGCGTCGCGCTGCGGGTGTTCGTGCTCGTCTCGCCGCCGTTCGTGCCGGCCGCGGAACAGGACGAGTGGCTCCTGCGCTCCATCGACACGGCCTTGGCCGCCGGCGCGTCCGTCGTCTCGCTCATCCCGACACGGTCGGGAAACGGCGCGCTCGAAGGACTGGCCGAGGAAGGATCGTTCCGGTCACCACGTCTCCACGACCTCGAGCGAAGTCTTGCGCTCGCGCGCGACCGTGTGACTCAGGGGCGCGCCGCGACCTGTGCCTGACGGCGGCGCGCGCATCTTTGCCGACGTCTGGGATCTGGAGCGGTTCGCCGATTGTGCGCGGTGCCTCGACGCGCGCCGCGCGCGTCTCCGCGCCATGAACCTGGAGCAGCGACATCAGCCGCAGGTGATCTGCGAGCACTGCGCAGCCCTGCCGGCCTCGATGTCCGCCTCGTGACGCTGGCCATCGACGCGGACGTCGCGATCGTCGGCTCCGGGTTCGCCGGCGCCCTGTGCGCGCTCGCACTCCGGCAACGCGGGCGGCGCGTCGCCCTCATCGAGCGCGGCCGTCATCCGCGGTTCGCGATCGGCGAGTCCACGACGCCCCTGACCAACCTGCTCCTCGAAGAGCTCGCCGATCGCTACGACTTGCCGCGGATCCGCTCGTTCTCGAAATGGGGCACGTGGCAGCGGGCGCGGCCCGATGTGGCCTGCGGCCTCAAACGCGGGTTCACGTTCCTCTTTCATCGGCACGGGGAACCGTTCGCCGACACCGATGCGCACGCGCGGCAGTTGCTCGTCGCGGCGAGCCCGCACGACGACGTGGCGGATACGCATTGGTACCGTCCCGAGTTCGATCTCGCGCTCGTGGAGCAGGCCCGGGCCGCCGGCGCGATCTACCTGGACGAGACGCGCCTCGAGAAGATCCGGGACGACGGCGCCGGGATGACGCTCGAAGGCACGCGCGACGGGGGTGCCGTCGAGATCACCGCGGGCTTCGTGATCGACGCGAGCGGACCCCGTGGCTTTCTGACGAATGCGCTCGGCACGGGGAGCGCGCCCTTGCGATGGCTGCCGCCGACCCAGGGACTGTTCACGCACTTCGAGCACGTCGATCTCTGGAACGACGTCGTGCCCGCCGACGGGACGCCGCCGTACCCGCCCGACGCGGCTGCGCTCCATCACGTGTTTCCCGGCGGTTGGATCTGGGTCCTCCGCTTCAACAACGGCATCACGAGCGCCGGGGCCGCGCTGACCGACGAACTGGCCGCGACGCTGCGCGCCTCCGAGGGTGCGCCGGCGTGGGATCGCCTGCTGCAATCGCTGCCGTCCGTTCAGAAACAGTTCCAGTCGGCGCGCGCGACGCTGCCGTTCGTGCACGCGCCGCGCGTGGCCTTCCGGTGCCGCGAGGTCGCGGGCGAGCGATGGGCGCTCCTCCCGTCGGCCGCGGGCGTCATCGATCCGCTGCTCTCGACCGGGTTTCCGCTGACGCTCCTTGGCATCGCGCGGCTTCTCGATGTGCTGGAGCACACGGCGCCAGGGGCGGAGCGCCAGGCCGCTCTCGCCGCCTACGCGCACACGACGCAGGTGGAGCTCGACGTGACCGAACAGCTGGTCGGCGCGCTCTACGCCTGCATGGCCGACCCGGCGCTCTTCAAGCGGCTGAGCCTTCTCTACTTTGCCGCCGCGAGCTACAGCGAAACCGTCCGGCGCCTCGGGCGGCCCCATCTGGCGCCGGGGTTCCTGCTGAACGCGCACCCGCATTTTGGCGCCGAGCTTCGCGCGTGCGCCGCGCTCGCCGCTGAAGTTCCCGTCGGCGCCGCGCGGAGCGCCCTCTTCGATCGCATCGACCGCGCGATCGAGCCGTTCGACACCGCCGGCCTGCTCGATCGCACTCGCCGCGACTGGTATCCGGTCGTCGCCGCCGACCTCGTCGCCAGCGCGCCGAAGCTCGAGGCGTCGGCGGACGACGTGCGTCGTCTGCTGGAGCGTTGTGGGTTTGGACTGCGGCAGGCTAGACCGGTTCAAAACCGCAGGCGCATCCGGCTTTAGCCGGACCTCGCGGGTTTTGAAACCACTTCTAGACGTAGCGCAGGGCTCTAGCCGCTACGCCGGCCCTTGACCGCACGAGCGAAGCGAGTGCGGCCCTACCGAGGCGCGCAGCGCCGAGGGCCTGTACGGCGAGCGGAGCGAGCCGCCCTACCGCGCAGGGCGAAGTCAGTGCGCGGCCCTAGGACGGCTTGCCCTTTCGTCTCAGCAGCAGCTTGATCCAGAGAAACCCGATCAGCGCGAACGGAATCAGGTAGACGGCAATCACGGCTGGTGACGGCCGGAGATCGTAGGTGGCGTCGACTTCGGCGTCGACCTGGGCGGCGCCCAAGTGGGCCGTCGAGGGTCACGCGAACGCGGAAGCGGCCCTCGTGGTCCATCACCAGCGCCGCAAAACGCTGAGAGGGATCGGCCGCGACAGGCTCGGCAGAGGCTGTGCGGGACGGGCCTTGCCGGCCGAGCGGCTCGATCGCGACGGTCACGCGCGTCCCGGCCGGCACCGCCGCCGCGCCTGACGGGCGGACGGTGATCCAGAACTGTCCACCTGCCGATCCATCGTCGGTGCTGTCGGGATCGGTCCAGACCGACACTTCGTACGGGCCCGCGGCGCGGCTCGAGACGATCGGAAACGGTGGGCCGCTGTGCGCCAGGACCGGGCCGCCAGCGAGCAGGGCGGCCAGGACTGCGCCCCAGACGATCGGAATCCTCCTGACCGGGCGCTTCACCCTCCCAATCCCATCCCTCTCATCTCCATCGGCTGGAACAGGATCCAGATCGCCGTCGCGGCAAGCAGGAGCACCACGACGGCCCATGGCACGGTGGCGCGGACCGGCCGGCCGGGACAGGCGCGGAGAGAGATGTCGTGCATCACGGCGATCGAGCCGAGCGCTCCGAGCAGAATGCATCCCAGTTGTATCGGGAAGACGGCCCCCGGCCGCATCCCCGCCCATCGCCAGAGCGGATCGCCCAGCGCCGCCCAGCCCATCAAGTCGATCGCCGCGCTCTGGGTCACCGGAACGACCGTCAGCGCGCCCGTCAGGAAATGGAACCCGTAGTGCGCCAGCCACATGCCGAAGCCGAACGGAACCAGGCCATAGGCGTACCGCAGGGCAACTCGAGCGAGAGGCGTCGCCGAATCCCGAGGGTCCGATGCGCGCAGAATCTGCAATGTGGGTAACGGACCGACTGGGGTCTGACCCCGGACCTGGACCGCGCGCGCGGTACGGGGGCTGGATCCGGCAAGCGCGCGCGTCAGGCCCGCCGCTGTTCCGAGGAGCGCAAGCGGTGCGACACCGAGCCCGAGGACGAACAGGCATCCGAGGACAACGATTCCGACGTGGTCCCAAGCGTTCCCGCCATCCACTGCTCGACATGATGGACGGGAGCGACCATCGCGAACGCGTTGACCATCGCCCCGAACACGAACACCACCGAGAGGACCGCGATGTCCGGACGGTTGACGAGCCGGCCGATCCCCGATCGCCGCCGCGTGTCGGCCAGCTCGATGCCCGGCGTCCGCAAGACGATGCCGATGTTGTCGTGCGGGCAGGCCTGCACGCAGTCCAGGCAGAACGTGCAGTCGATGTTGCCGACCTTGGCGGGCAGATAGAGGCCCAGCTCGCACCCCCGCTGGACGACTTGGAACGGCGGCTCGGGCGCCCGGCGTCCGGCGATGCAGTCCGACGTCCGGCACGCCTCGCAGGTCGCCGGTTCTCGAATCTGCAGCTCGAGCGGCGACAGGGTCGAGGCCACGAAGTTGAACTGTCCGATGGGGCACAGGTGCTTGCAGAACGTCGCGCCTTTGAAGACCGTGTCGATCGCCAGCGCCGCGGCGAAGTACGCCAGCACCAGATACGCCGTGCCGCGCGGCAGCGCCCACAGATCGAAGAGCTCGTAGGCGAACAGCACCGCGACGAAGAGCACGATCGCGATCCACTTGCCGCGAAGACGCTTCGGCCACAGCCGCGCCGGCGCGTGGAGCCGGCGGCCCCAGTCGCGGACGAGCACGAACGGGCACCCGGCGCAGAAGAAGTTCCCCGCGGCGAGGAGGGCGATGACGAGCAACCCCCGGTAGTGCACCCAGGTCAGGACCGTCGCGAGATTGCCGGGCGCGATGTCAGGACCGAAGAGGCCGTGCAGGACGACGGCCGCGGCGGCGGCGAGCAGGACGAGCTGAAGAGATGTCCGGGCGTGGCGCCACCGGAGCAGCCGGCCGACGAGCGGCCACTGGAGCACGTCCATGCCGGTTGGCGAACCCCTGATGCCCCGCATCGGTTCCTGCATTCAAGTTCATCCCTCGACTCGCCTGCTCTCTGCGGCTCGCTCGGGACAGGCCCCTCGACTCGCCTGCTTCTGCGCTCGGGAGCGTTGCCGCGCGTCAACGAGGCAGGCGCGCGAGGGCCTCGCCCAGGCGATGACTGATCGGGCGCCGGTCCGCGAGGTCCCCCTTCACGAACAGGACCCATGCGCCCGCCATCGGGAGGCGCAGTCGCGTGGTGTAAACGCCAGGCCCCTTCTCGACGGCGGGCTCGATGACCGGCGCCATCCCGGGATGCGACATGTGCGCTTCGATTCGCAGCGTGGCATCGCGGACGGGCCGGCGGTCTCGATCGAGCAGCGTCACTTCCGCCACTGCTTCCGCATCAACAGTCGGTTCGGCCGGCGTCACCTTCCATTCCACGGCGACGTCGTCGGCCGGAGCGACAGGGCGGCCGCAGGCGGCCGCCACCGATGCCGCCGGCCATCAGAAAGATGAGAACCGTCTTGGGGCGCGTGGAGGAACCCGCCGTCAGACGGCAGCTCGCGCGCCCCGGTGCCAGGCGCACGTGCATTTCGGCGCGACCGCGGGCTCGGTGGGGAACATGTGGTAATACATCGCGATCACCATCGGGATGAAGACGATCGTGTTGTAGAAGAGGTGCAGTTCCACACGCGGGACCCAGAGCTGGACGATGCTCGTGGGGACGGGACGATCGAAGAGGTTGGTTGCCGGTGATGGCCTGCATCTGAAGGAGGCCATGTTCGATGTGGTGGAAGAACTGGATGACCAGTGCGGCCGTCCACCATCTGCGTTCCACGACGTTGGTGAAGCCCTTCCGCAAGGCAAACAGTCCGACGAGCATGACGAGCGCGTAGCCGTAGTGGAGCGTCTCCGACTTGACGAGCCACGGAAAGAAGTAGCCCAGCGCGCCGCGCGACTCGGGGACCGGCCAGCCGAGCGCGTAGATCTGGAACGCCTGCAGGAGGTGCTCCGCCCAGTGCGCCAGCACGATGACCATGAAGGTCCGCAGGGCGATCTCGTGCCACTCAGCGTTCAGTCGATCGATAAAGGACCCTGTCTGGGCCGAAGGGTATGCCGCGGCGTGCGCTGCCTGCACTGTTTCAACGCCTCCAAGAGCGCGCGTTTCCGCACACTAAGCTTCCACCTGTGACGGCTGTTCTGGAGCCAACATTATAGGACCAGTCTCCGCGGCACCCGCAATATCCTGAATGCACTAACCATCGTCCCGCTCTTGAGCTCGGCAGGCCGCCCCGGCCGTGCCGAGGGAGTGG
This sequence comes from uncultured Acidobacteriota bacterium, assembly GCA_963820645.1. Lineage (GTDB taxonomy): Bacteria > Acidobacteriota > Vicinamibacteria > Vicinamibacterales > 2-12-FULL-66-21 > JALZOC01. The sequence goes on from CAWGAS010000040.1 coordinate 153,378, forward strand.
CATTCAGCTTGCTGTATGGAAGGACAGCTACGCTCGGTTGCCACTCTGGCGAGCCGACACACACCAACCTAATCGACGGGGACTCTCTTAGTCCCCGCTCGCCACGTACGGACACCTTGTTTTTCGCGGATTCTTCGCGCGCCCTCTGCTGTGGAGCCAACAACCCTGCACCCAAGTGTAGGTATCGGTCTACCCACTGGTGGACGGGCCCTTACCGCACGAGCGAAGCGAGTGCGGCCCTACCGCGGGGAGCGAAGCGAGCCCGGCCCCTACCGCGAGCCACGAGCGCTTACCAGCGAAGCCAGTGAGCGGCCCCTAGTCCTCCCGCAGCGCCGGCAGCGGGTCCTGTGCGGCGGCCCGACGCGCGGGCAGGAAGCTCGCGGCGAAGCCCACGGCGACGAAGAGCATGGCCATGCCGGCAAACGTCGAGCGGTCGAGCGGGCTGACGTCGAACAGCCAGCCCGCGATGAGACGCGTGGCGGCGACGGACAGCAACAGGCCGATCGCGATGCCGATCGCGGCGAGCCGCATGCCATCGCGAACCATCATGCCGAGCACCTGCGACCGCGCGGCGCCGAGCGCCACACGAATGCCGATCTCGCGCGTCCGCCGGCTCGCGGAGAATGACATCAGCCCGTAGAGACCCACCGCCGCCAGCGCGAGGCCGACGCCGCCCAACGCGCCGGTGACGATCGCGGCGGCGCGCTGGGGCAGAAGGACGATCGCGGTCGCCTGCTCCATGGTCGCCATCCTGACGCGCGGCAGGAACGGATCGATCGACAGCACCGCCTGCTGAACGGCCGGCACGAGCCGTTCCGGATCGCCGGCCGTCCTGACCAGCAGCGTCTGGCTCGGCTGCCACACCTGCGCGAGCGGAACGTACACGAACGGCGGTGTGGCCTCGTCGAGCCTGGCGTACTTCGCGTCGCGCGCGATGCCGACCACGAGGGTGGCGGCGTCGCGGAAGCGGAAGATGCGGCCGATCGCGCTGCCGTCGGGCCAGGCCTTCCTGCGCGAGCGTCTCGTTGATCACCGCGACCCGCGCAGCCCCCTCGTCGTCCGACGCGCGAAATGCCCGTCCCTGCACGAGCGGCAGCCGCAGCGCGGGGAAGTACCCCGCGTCGACGCTGCCGGTGTGGACCGGCACGCGGGTGCTTCCGTCCACCGTGATCTCGTCCGGCGAGCTGCTCATCATGAGCGGCAGGCGGCCGGTGTAGGAGACCGTCGGTGACGCCGGGCAGCGCCTCGACCCGTGCGCGGAGCGTGCGATAGAACGCGCGCGACCTGGCCTGGTCGTAGCCCCAGGACTCCGGCTCGAGCAACGCCGTCGCCACGCCTGCGGTCTCGAAGCCCGGATCGATCCGCTGCCCGCTGTCCAGCGCCCGCAGGAACAGCCCGGCGGCCACGAGCAGCACGAGCGACAGCGCCAGCTGGCCGGCGATCAACCCGCGCATCAGGAACCCGCGAGAGCTGCCGCTGCCGGGCGAGTCGTCTCGCAGTCGCGAAACGATGTCCGTCCGCGCCGCGCGCCAGCGCCGGGGCGAGGCCAAAGACCAGACCCGCGGCGAGCGAGATGGCGAGCGCGAACGCAAACACGCGCAGGTCGGGCGACAGCTCCGATCGAGATCGGCACGGTGCCGGGCAGGGGCAGCCGCTCCAGCGCCGCGGTGGCGAACAGCGCGACGAGAAAGCCGCCGAGGGCCCCGAGCAGGAACAGCGCGAGGACTTCCGTGAGCAGCTGGCGCAGGAGCCGCGCGCGTCCGGCGCCGAGCGCCGCACGCACGGCCATCTCGCGCCCGCGTGCGACGTAGCGCGCCGACGAGCATCGCCGCGACGTTGATGCCGGCAATCAGCAGGACCAGGCCGGCCGCCGCGAGCAGCAGGCCCATGAACCCGAGCAGGCTCCGCCCCTCGCCGTTGGGAAGGCCCGTCAGCGGCGTGACGCGCATGGCGGTGAACGCCTCGGGCGTCGTCCGGCCGCTCCGGTCCGCGCGCGCTGCGCGGCGTCAGCGCCGAGAGCTCCTGCTGCGCGCCGTCGAGCGTGGACGCCGGGGCGGAGCCGCCCGAACAGCCAGAGCCACGAGGCGTCGGTGAGGTTCGAACGCGGCCGCAGGCGCGGCTGCATCATCAGCGGCGACCCAGGCGTCCGCCTGCAGGCCGGTGTAGATGCCGCGAAACGGTCCGGCGGCGCGACGCCGATGACCGTGAACGGATGGCCGTTGACGGAGACGGTGCGTCCCGAGCGCGGCGGGATCGCCGCCGAGCCGGGATGTCCAGAACGCGTGCGAGACGACGAGGACCGGATGCGACGCCGGCGTCCGGTTCTCGTCGGCGGCGAAGAAGCGGCCGAGCGCCGGGCGCGACGCCGAGCAGCGTCGAAGTAGTTCGCGCTCACCATGCTGGCCCAGGACGGCGGTGCCTTCGCCGCCGGTCGCGATGGTGAGCGACGACCCGGCCCCAGGCGGCGATGCCGTCGAGCGTGCGCGCGCGATCGCGCAGGAAGGCGTAGTACGCGTACGACCCCTGCTCGGCGGCGGTCGCCGTCGGGCCGGGCGCGGCGCAGCGCCACGAGCGCACCGGGATCGGCGACCCCCGGCAGCGGCCGGAGCACGAGCGCGTTCATGCGCGCTGAAGATCGTCGTGACCGCGCCGCTGCCGAGCGAGATCGACGAGGACGACCACGACGGTGAAGACCGGGCTCTTGCCGCAGCATGCGTCCCGGCGAAGCGCGCGTCGGCGAGCCAGCGTGCCGACCGCGCTCCTCCCAGCCGGGATCGCGCACCTGTTCGCGGACCGCCGTGGCGCTGCCGATCTCGGCGCGCGCCGCGCGCCGCGCATCGGCTGCGGACGAGCCCACGCGCCGACGTGCGCGGCGGTGGCCTCGTCCAGGTAGTGCCGCACTTCCTCGTCGAGATCCTCGTCGGCCGCGGAGCGGCGCGTCAGCACACGCACGCCGCGCGACAGCTGCCGCCAGAGCGACATCACGCCTTCCGCCTTCAGCAGCCGCGCGACGGCGGCACGCGGCGGGCCCAGTTCGACGTTTCGACCTCGAGCTGCCTCCGGCCGGCGCGGGTGAGCGCGTAGAACTTGGCGCGCCGGGCGTTGTCGGTCTGCCGCCACTCGGCGTCGACGAGCCCCGTCGCGCTCGAGCCGCTGGAAGGCGATCAGGAGCGAGCCGGGGTTGACCTTGAAGACGCCGCGCGAGGTCTGCTCGATGCGGCGCGAGATGCCGAAGCCGTGCATCGGCTCGAGGCTCAGCGCCTTCAGGATGAGCATGTCGAGCGTGCCCTGTATCAGATCGGTATTGTCCGGATCGGTATGGTCCTGGCTCACGGCGCCTCCGGAACACGAGGTGGAGCGTAGAGGATAGCCGCGCTACATCTTGATTGTCAAGATGTGGTCCGCAAGAGGAGCGTGCTCGGAGGTCATCCGTGTCGCATACGTAGCGCAGGCCTTCACCCGCATTGTTCATGAACGCCGAGGCGGCTCGGGTCGTTCGATTCGGAAACGATGCGGAGCAAGCCGTCACCAGGCACGAAAAACGCTGCGCAGGCCAGCGACAGGGCGCGCGATCCTCAATGGTCGCGCGCCGCGATTCAGGACGACGGTGAGCCGGAGCAGCGTTTTTCCGGCTTGACGGAGCAGGTTTCCGAAGCGAATGACCCGAGGCGACTCCGTCCTCATGAAGAGTGCGGGTTCACGGCCTGCCGCGGCGTGACCACGTGGCAGTTCTTGCGATCTTCCAAGCCGCGGATTGCCGCAGAAAGTGCGCCCTCGAGCTCCATCACGGCGTCCGCTCCTGCGGAATTGCGCCTGTTTCGGGCGGGTCGCTCCGTGGCAAGCCTTGTGCTCCCCAGTGCGGCTGGAGCAGGAACATGAAAGTGAAAGTCCACGGCGGGACGACGTGTCACGGTGACGAACCGCTTTGCAACACGTGCAGTCACTCGAGGATCATTCGCGGCCGCACGCTGAACGAAGAGATCGTCGACTGCCACGCGACCGCGTTCGGGCACCGGCGCATCACGTTCCACGTCACCTTCGTGCTCCTCTTACCACGATGCCCGGCTGCCGTCGATGATGCAGTTGATGGAGAACGCCTGGATCCTCCGCAAGGGATCGAAGAACCGGGCCGCCGGCTTCATCCACGGCAAGGACCTGCGGATCGAAGAAATGTCACAGCTGATGGCAGGCGGCGAGTTCGACGACGACGAAGATTAGCCGCACGATGCGAAGCAGGTGGGAACGCCTCTCTCCTACAGCCGCGACAGCGCCTTCCTGGAGACGGCTCAGAAACACCGCCTTCGTCTTGTCGGGGCTGAACTGAGGCGACAGGATCTCGATGAGCACATCGCCGTTGAGCACCCAGGACGGCATGACGTCACTGTAAAACGCCTTGTCGGCCAGCCCTCGTAGCTGCTCAGAGCCCGTTAGCTCTTCTCGTGCGCTTCGCTTTCGTTCCATGGCGCGGCTCCTCTGTTGCCGCTCCGGAATCTCGATCGCCTCTGTCGAAGCGGAAGGGTCCGGGATCCCTCCTACTGTGTCGCCAGCGGCGTGCCGCCTGCCTGCAGGGTCACGATGGACCGGCCGGGCAGGCTCAAGCGTCGTTCCCGCGGTGTAGGTGCCGACGTCCGCGGCGTTGTCGGTGGCCGACGTCCTGAAGATCGTGAAGGTCGCAGGCAGGCCCGCTCCGCCGACGGTCACATTCTGCGTCGTCGTCGACGTGTTCGCCAGGACGATGGTGTGGGTGCCCTGGCCGGTGTGCTCGTAGGCGGAGACGAACACGTTCGCGTTGGTGCTCGTGGCCCCGACCCTGACCGCGCCAGGCCGGATGTATCGATAGAACTGCTTCGAGACGTAGTACTTCTTCCCCTTGACGCTGCCGTTCATCAGCGCGAAGTCGCCGACGTTCGCCGAGCCCGGGTTCTCGCTGCCCTGCCACCACACCCACCCGCTCATGTTGCCGTTGTTCAGGCCGGACATGATGTCCACGCCGAGGCTGAACGCACCGGGCGTGCCGTTCCAGGCGTCCTGATAGCCGGACGTCTCGGTCATCCACTGCGGCTTCCCCATCGGATCCGCGAAGTGACTCTTGTGGCTCGACCACAGGTGCCCGAGGGTACTGCCCGGACGTCGGCGCGACGCCGTCGCTGTAGCCGTGCACGGCCAGGATGTCGACGTTGTTGCGCGGCCTGCGGGCTGTCCAGGATCTGCTTGTGGTAGAACCACGGCCAGTTGTTGTCCGCGGCCTCCATCTCCAGCATGCCCTCGCTGCCGAAGATCTTGACCTCCGGGTAGTTGGCCTTCACGCGGGAGATGGCCCCGATCAGCATCTCGGGGTACCACTCCTGTTTGTACCAGCAGCTGTTGAAGCTCTGGACGAAGAACGGCTCGTTCTGCGGGCTGATCGCGTAGGGCTCGACGCCTTCGCTGCGATACAGGTTGATCCCCGCGCCGAGCCAGTCCGCGAACGCGGTGTACTTCGTCGGATCGAGGGCCCCGCCCTGCTTGGTTCCGAACGGGTGCGGCGTCCCGATCTGCCGGACGTTGTTCTGGACCGCGACCTTCATGGACGAGGGTGGGCTCCAGACCGTGAAGATGAACTTGAGATCGACGCCGTACTGGTCCGCCTTCGCTTTCAGGCCTCGCACGACGGGCCGCTGCTTGTTCCAGTCCGCGTCCTGCGTGTTGAACTGATCCGACGGCGGGTAGTACTCGTTCCGCCAGATGGTGATCCCGAGATCGCTGATGACCTGATCGCCCCACGCGTCGCTCCACAGCGATGACGCGCTCGACCACCAGGTGTTCATCGCGCCGAAGAAGCCGAAGCCATCGATGGTCTGATGACGCTCAGCTTTGTTGACGGTCACGTTGAACGTCGTCGGGGCGCCCGTGGTGGTGACGGTCAAGGCCGCGACTTTGCGCGGACCAGTTGCCGGCGGCATCCCTGGCGCGGACCCGCATGCTGTAGGCGGTGGACGCGGTCAGCCCGGTGACGTTGAAGGTCGTGCCGGACGGCGTGCCGATGGAGACGCCGCCGCGGAAGACCTCGTATCCGGTCACGCCCACTGCGTCGGTTGAGGCCGTCCACGACAAGGTGAAGCTCGTGGATGCGATGTTGGAGGCGACGAGGCCGGCGGGCGTGGAAGGCGCCTGCGTGTCGCCTCCGGTGCCTGTCACCGTGAGGCAGAAGTCGTCCACGAGCAGCGTCCCCGCGGTGCCGGACTTCCACGTCCAGAGAGCTACGCGCGCGGTGCCCGCCGGGGCGACCGTGGTGGACGAGTACTCGGTGTACGCGGCGGCCGTGACCGTCAGCACCGCTTCGCTGATCTCGTTGCCCGACGCGTCGAGGTAGTCGAGGCCGATGCCCGCCCACGACGGAGCGCCGGACACCCTGCCCCACGCGCGAAGAGCCACAGTCTGACCGGCGGACACGGGGACCGTGCTCGCGTAGTGCAGGCCGCCCGCCGCGGGGCCGGTGGACGCGGCGCTCGCACCGGAGCGGGCGCTGCTCGAGATCGACGTGTTCCCGTCGTTCGTCCAGCCCGAGAGGCCGCTCTCGAACCCGGGGTTCGTGAGCGCGCCGCACGAGGACGGAGCGGCGGGTGCGGTGGTGACGTTCAACGCGGCACTCTGGGCCGACCAGTTCCCGGCCGCGTCGCGCGCGCGGACGGTCATGGCGTGCGAGGTGCCGGCGGTGAGGCCGGTGACCGCGAACGACGTGGCCGTCGGAGTCCCCACCGACGTGCCGTTGCGAAAAACCTGATAGCCCGTGACGCCGACGTTGTCGGTGGAAGCGCTCCACGTGAGCGTGAAGGCTGTCTGTGTGACGGATGATGAGGCCAGGCCGGAAGGCACCGACGGCGCCTGCGTGTCCGCGGGTGGTGGGCCCGTCATGCAGAAGTCGTCGAGGAACAGGTTTCCCGCGGCGCCGCTCTTCCAGGTCCAGATTCTCGCGTTGACCGCGCCCGCGGGCACGGCCTGGGTGACCGAGCGCAGCGCGTACGCCGTGCTGGTCACCTGCAGGTTGATCTCGCTGAGCTCCGTCCCCGACGAGTTCAGGAAGTCGACTCCGACTCCGGCCCACGAAGGACCGCCTGCCACCTTGGCCCAGAACTGGAAGGTCAGGGATTGTCCCGCGCTGACCGGGATCACGCCCGAGCGGTTGAGGCCGCCCTCGGACGGGCCGACGCGCGCCGCCTTCGCGCCCGAGTGAACGTCGCTGGTGATCACCGTGGTCCCGGCGCTCGTCCAGCCTGCAAGGTCGCTTTCGAAACCGCTGTTCGTCAGCAGCCCGCAGGTCTGCGCCTCCGCGGACGCAGGGATGAAACACGACAGCGTGAGCAGGGCCGCGAAATGCCACGCGTGCTTCCGGGAGAAGGCATGTGTTTTCATGATGGACTGCCAGGTGAAAGAGCAGTGACGGCCGGGGGTGCGGTACTTCTCAGCTCAGCCGAGCGCGACCGACTGGTGCGATCTTACTGCGACCGGCAGGCGTTTTCTTCCGTGGCCGTGCGTATCGCTGAGGTGGCCGCGGTCGCGCTTACTTCGGTCTGGGTACCAGCAATCGGCGGCGTCCTGATGCCCTCGGCCTCTGGCGTGATGGCCGCGACTCCGGTCGGTCCGTTCGTGTTCTGGACGGCGCCGACGAGCCGGTCCCATCGCGCTTCTCAGCGATCATCGTCATCAGACCAAATCGTTGCGGGCGAGCGGAGCCGTCCGCGTTTGTCTCCTTGAATCGTCCAGCTGTGGCGCACGAACCAATCAAGTATTGATGAACACGACATCTCCGTCGCTCGATCGGCGCGCTACCGACAATCATGTCTGACCGCATCGATGACGGCGACCGCTGACCCGATCCGAAGCGCCGCCCTCATTCGCGCGTACCCTTCCGCTTCTTTCACTTCATCGATCGCCGCCGCGCGCGATCGACACTTTGGGTCTTCGCTCGCGCAATCCAGACAAGCCTGTCGACTTCTTCCGCGCGTTCGGAAGCGCCGTGGTTCGTGTGTGCGATCGTCGCCCGTGTATTCGAGGGTTTTGCCAGCAAAGCCTCCGCATCCGTCCGCGCCAGCGGTGTGGCGCTTCACTTGCTACGGCGGCGTCATCGGGATCATCGAGGCGAGTGCGACGGGTGAACCGCCTGCACGCTCGCGCGCGCGGCGTCGAGGTGTCGATGACATCCGGTGCGGTGACCCACGATCCCGCGCAGCCCGAGGAGGCTTCATGCTCACCTGGCCCAGGCTCGTACGACTGCTGATCGCCGGCGCGATCGTCGCGCTGCCGATGCGTGCGTTCGCTCAAGAAGCGGTCGTGACCGGCTCTGTGACTGATACAACCGGCGGAGCGTTGCCTGGCGCGACGGTCGTGGCCGGTGCACGAATCGACCGGGCAACACGTTCCTCGCCGTCACCGACACGCGAGGCATGTTCCGCGTCCCCGTGCGGACCGGCGCCTTCTGGTGCTGGTGGAGTTCCCCGGTTTCACCCCGATCACGCGGCGTCGAGCTTCTCGTCGGCCAGGCCGTGACCGTCGATTGAAATGGAGCCCGCGGCGCTGGTCGAGGCGGTGCTCGTCACCGGCGAGGCGCCGCTGATCGACACGATCTCGTCCGTCGGCAGCAACATCGACCCGCGGCAGATGTCGGAGCTGCCGCTCAACGGCCGCAACTTCGTCGATCTCACGCTGCTCGCGAAGGGGAGCCGGCAACAACGCGTCCACCGACGAGCTCGGGCGGCTCGGCACCTTCCAGCTGAACGTCGACGGGCTTCGTATCACGCAGAACCAGACGGCCGGATTCGGGCAGCCGAAGTACAGCCGCGACGCCATCGCCGAGCTCGAGTTCATCGCCAACCGGTTCGACGCGACGATGGGCGGCTCGAGCGGCACAGTCGTGAACGCCATCACCAAGTCGGGCACGAACGTGTCGGCGGGACGTTCTCGGGCTACTTCCGGGACGAAAGGCTGATCGCGAAGGACTTCGTCCAGAACCGCGTCCTTCCCTACAACAACCAGCAGCTGGCGGCGACGCTCGGCGGCCCGATCGTCAGGAACCGGGTGCACTTCTTCGGCAACTACGAGTACGAGCGTGAGCCGCAGACGTTCTTCGCACTCGACCCCGTTCCCGTCGTTCAATTTCGACCACCGCGGCACCCGCATGGAGAGCAAGGGCGGCGGCCGCGGCGACGTGCAGTTCACGCCGGCCACGCGCATGACAGTACGCGGCAACAAGTCGTACGTGCGCATGCCGTTCGACGCGCGCTACACCGGCGGCGGCGTCGGCATCCCTCGTCCGCCATCCGTACGGATCGGTACAGCACCGATCTCAGCGGCGTGCTCACCCAGGTGCTGAGCGGCAGCGCAATCAACGAGGTGCGGGCCGGTTATGCGGCTACTGGTGGATCCAGGATTCGGTCATCGAGTGGCCCGACCACCCGTATAAGGGAGGCTCGCTCACGCACCCGAACGGCCTGCGATTCGGCACGCCGATCATCCAGCTCCGCGGCTTGACGATCGGCCAGGCGCACACCAACTCGCACGAGGACGAGCGGCAGCAGACCTCTCCGTCCGCGACAACTTCCAGACGACTCGTCGACGCGGCCGGCCGCCACGACCTGCGGTGGGCGCGGAGGTGGGCTACCAGAAGAACCCGGTGTTCCTCTGCAACCGGTGCATGGGCATCTACGACGCGCAGGGCGGACCGGTACCGTCGAACATCGAGTCAGTTGTTCCCGGTGTGGAACGACCTGGGCACGTGGAATCTCGCCGCCATTTCGCCGGTGGTGCGGTCCTACACGCTCGGCGTCGGACAGATGCAGCCGAGGCGCCGCTACGTGCTCGCCTCGGGCTGGTTCCAGGACGACTGGAAAATCGGGTCGCGGCTGACGCTGAACCTCGGCGTGCGCTACGACTTCATCGACGGCGCGTTTGGCGGAGGAATCGCCCTCGAGCCGTTCCTGTCGGCCGGGCGCGCCGAACGACACCGACAACGTCGCCCCGCGTCTCGGCTTCGCTCTTCTCCCTGAACGACAAGACCGTGGTGCGCGGCGGCGCCGGCAAGTTCTACTCCGACCCCGGCTCCTGGCTGGCCTACTGGACGACGCTCAGCGCGAATGCGCTGCACCCGCAGGTCTTGAACGACGGCCGTCCCGATTTCGCCGCCAATCCGTTCAACGGGCCGATTCCCACGTTCGAGCAGGTCGCGGCGACGCTGTGCACGGTCAACAACCAGCCGGGGTGTCTCCGCCGCAGCGTCAACACGATGGCCAACAACTACAACGAGATTCCCTACAGCTGGCAGACCTCTATCGGCATGGAACGGCAGCTCGAAGTCGACATGGCCGTCGAGGCGGATTACGTCTTCACCGGCAATCGCGCGGTGCTCGTGACCTTCGACGAGAACGTGTCCTACAACCCGGAGACCGGTTGCCGCTACCCGTTCACCAACATCGCGAGGCGCCCATACCCGGGATGGGGCTCGGTGGCGACGCGCCAGTCGATCGGAGAGTCGGACTACCACGGCCTGCAGATGGCGTTCACCAAGCGGATGAGCAACCGCTGGCAGGCGTCGGCGACCTACCTCCTCTCCGGCCAGTGGAACCATCAGGTGGCGCCGGTCCGTGTCGGGTGCCAGTACC
>CAWGAS010000041.1:0-27435 GCA_963820645.1 uncultured Acidobacteriota bacterium
CGTGATGCGCCTCTCGACCTGGTTCGTCGACACCGTCGTCCTGCGGCGCGTCGACTACGATCTCGTGCGCACCACGCTCGCGCGGACGTTGACTGACGCGGCCACTCCAGCCGCCGCACTCGACGTCGCCTGCGCGCTGCTCGGCCCGTCGCTCAATGCGCGCGAAGTGCAGTGGGTCGAGAGGGACGCGCAGGGTGATGGCCAGGGATTGCCGCTCGTGGACGTGCCCTCGAGCGGCATCACCGCCGATCTGCTCGTGCCCTCGGTCGACGCCCCCCGGCTCTGCGATTCTCGTGCGAGGTATCCCGTGGCGGGCGGCGCATCCTCTCGGATGACGTCGCCATGCTGGAATCGGTCGCGCTCATGCTGGGCCGCCGCATCGATGCGCTCCGCGTGGAACGCGAGCGCTACGAGCACAGCCTTCGCGAGCAGGACAGCAGGCGCCTGGCGTCCGAAGCCGAGCTGCGCGCGCTGCGCGCGCAGATCAATCCCCACTTCCTCTTCAACGCGCTCACGACGATCGGACACTTGATCGACGCGGCGCCGGACCGCGCGCTGGACACGTTCCTGCAGCTCACCGAGCTGCTCCGCCGCGTCCTCGCATCGGACGATGAAGTCGACGCTCGGAGCTGAGCTGGCACTGTTGCGCGCCTACCTCGAGATCGAGCAAGCGCGGTTCGAAGAGCGCCTGTCGTCGAGATCGACGTGCCGGAGTCTGTCCGAGGCGCGCGCCTTCCGCCGCTCCTCGTGCAGCCGCTCGTCGAGAACGCGATCAAGCATGGCATCGCACCGTTACGCTCGGGCCGCGTCACCTCCGCGCCCGCCTGGACAGCCGACGGGCAGTGCTCGTCATCACCGTGCAGGACAGCGGACCGGGCCTGGCCGACGTCAACAGTCGCGCGGCAGCGGCGTGGGGCCTGAAGAATGTCGAGGAGCGTCTCTCGCGCGTGTTCGGAGACAACGCGCGTTGACCTTGTCGTCGAGGCCGGGGGAAGGAACCACCGCGGAACTGCGGCTCCCTTTCGTGACATTCCGAGCAGCGGGCGGCGCCCGCGTAGCGTACGGGGAACGTCCATCATGAGCGAATCACGCCTTCGCGCCATCGTCGCCGACGATGAGCGACCGGCCCGCGCGTTTCTCACGGGACTGCTGCGCCGTCGGCCGGATGTAGAAGTCATCGCAGAGGCCGAGTCGGGCGTCGAGGCGGTGCCGTCATCGAGCGCGAGCGGCCCGACGTCGCCTTCCTCGATTTGCAGATGCCCGAGCTGGATGGGCTGGGGGTGGTGCGGATGCTGAAGCAAGCGTCACCTGCCCCTGGTCATCTTCGTCACCGCGTACGAGGAGTACGCGCTGCGGGCGTTCGAGCTGAACGCCGTCGACTATCTGCTCAAGCCGGTGAGCCCGCGACTGTCGCGAGGCCCTGACCCGGGCGCACGACCGGCTCGAGCGGGCAGACACGCGGGAGCTGGAGGCCGAGCGCGTCAAGCGTGCCGTCGCGGCCTTCGAGACCGAGGCGCGTCTGCCCTATCTCGAGCGCATTCCGGTCCGGCGGCGCGAGATTGTCACGTTGCTTCCGGTCCGCCAGATCGCCTCTGTCGTCGCCGAGCGGGAGCTGTTGCACATCACGACCGGCCGTAACGATCGGCACACCATCACCTACCGGCTCAAAGATCTGGAAGCGCGTCTCGAGCATCAAGGATTCGGCAGTGCTGGTGGACGCGTCAGTCTCGCACGCCGTCGGACGCGGGTCCTCGCCGCCATCGACATGAGGTCAAGGGGAGGTGCTGCCGGGCGGGGGCATCGCTGGTCGATGTCCAACGGACAGGAGCCTGAACGTCAGCCGCATCCAGTCTCGCCTGCTGCGCGAGCGACTGCTGAAAGCTGTGATGCTCGTCACCGCGGAGCGGCTGCTGAAGTTCTGACCGGTCGCGGAACGGCGTCCGGATACCGCCATTCAGCCCGGGTTATCGGCGGGCTGCCGACACCATCAGACCATTGATTGAAAATGGTGACGACTGACAGGGGCGCTGGATTCTACTTGGCCGGGCCATGCGGGCGCTGGAGACCCGAGCCGGTGAAACAAAACGCCAACCCCCTCGGCAGCGGCCGCGCGTTGGGCGCGGGGGTCGAAGAAATCCAGAGTCCGACGACTGCGGGCTGGGATCATCTGGGATGGTGTGGGCCTGGCGTTCGCACTGTTGGTCTTGTTTCTGCTTCTCGTCGCCGTGCCGTTCCTCGGCCGGTTGTCGCACGACTGAACAGCCCGGGCGGGTCGTTCACGTCAACCACGCTTCGGCTTGCAGTTCCAGTTCGCGAACAAGACTTCGCTCGCGCAACGGTTTGTCCTGTGACGCCTGGCGGACAACGGTTGACAACGCAGGCCCGTTCTAGTCACGTCGAATACTTCCCCCTGGTACGATCTGAGCGCTGCCAAGAATGCCACGCGTCCAAGTTACTGCGGCGCTGTTCCTCCGGGGATGGATCGCACGGTCCCCTGTCGCTGGAATTCGCGCAGGAAGCCCATGATGCCCGCCGCCTCGATAGATCTTGCTTGGCACAGAGCGCTTCATGAGCTGACTCACAGCGCGTGAGTAATCCTTTGGTTCTTCGGCATCCAAAAAGAGACTTCCGTCGTCCCGACGTGAGAACCAGATGCCGTCGTCTTGCAAGGGGACGCCATCCGTAAGTCGCGAATGAAAGAGACGGATGAAATCGGCGACGTGAGCGGGTTCCGCCCGCTTGCGGTGTGGCTTTGCGGAAATCGTTCGCTTTACAGAAGGCGTTCCATCGAATAGTGCCGACAAGTTGATGGTCAATTATAACTCTTGACGCATAATGCGTCTAGTGGCATATTTGGTTGTGGCGTGGGAGGTTGAGGGCACCGACGAGTTCGCCGGGTGGTTCGAAGGCCTCACCGACGACGAACAGGTCAGCGTCGGTCGCGTCGTGGAACTGCTCGTCGAGCACGGGCCATCGCTGCCGTTTCCATACTCGTCGGGCATCGCGACGTCTCGCCACCGCCACATGCGGGAGCTGCGAATCCAGCACGAGGGACGGCCGTACCGCGTGCTGTATGCGTTCGACCCGCGGCGAGCCGCGATTCTGCTGTTGGGCGGCGACAAGACTGGAAACGATCGCTGGTACGACGAGCACGTTCCGATTGCCGACAGGCTCTACGACGAGTACCTCCGGGAACTGGAACGGGAAGGACTGACATGAAGCGCCACAAGTGGTCTGACATCAAGGCTCGCACGAAGCCCGAAACCCGCGCTCGAATGGAGGCTGAGGCGCGTCGCCTGTCCGACGATCTGCATCTCTCGCAGCTTCGGAAGGCGCGAGGCCTCACGCAGGAGACGATGGCCGAACTGCTCGGTGTGAGCCAGGCAGAGGTGTCCAAGATGGAGCGGCGGACGGAGCTCTACGTCGGGACGCTGCGCAAGTTCATCGAAGCGATGAACGGCGAACTGGTGATCGCGGCACGCTTCGCGGACGGAGTCGAGGTTCCGATCCGTCTTGCCGAGGAAGAAGACGCGGCCTGAGCTGATGGTCGCCGGCCGCATGCGAGACTACCTCCTCCATCACAACCCACTCTCGGTTTTCGTTCTCCTGGTGTGCGCAGTCGTGGCTGCCGCAGGTCTCGCGCCAGGAACCCAGGCGCCACCAGCCTTCGCCGGTCACTGGGTGCTGATCTCGGTCAGTCCGCAGCGGCCGGCGTACGACCAGTTCTGGTTCGGGACGGAGGCTCGGGTCACGCAAACCGACACGACGCTGGTGATCACACGCGTGAGCCCGCCGCCGCAACGCGAGGCGCGATTCACGTTCGGCGCCGAGAGTCACAATGAATACCTCGTCGATGGACAGAAGGTCGTCAGGGACTCGCGCGCGACGCTGAGCCGCGGGACGCTGCTGATCAGCACTGACACTACCCCACCCGACGGACAGCGCTGGCTGTCGAACATCCTGCGGTGGTCGCTCGACGCCGACGGCACGCTCGTCGTCGGGGACACGGAAATCTGCGGGAAGGGGGAGTGCCCGTCGGTCGTGACGACGCTGAAGTTCAAGCGGCAGTGAGCGGCGGCCGTCGAATCAGCGCCGCTTCCCGATGGCATACAGCGCCTTGTCGGTGCGGATGAAGATGTGACCATCCGAGACCGCCGGCGAGCTGAGCGTGTATTCCTCGAGATCGTTTTCCGCCAGTACTTCGAACTTCGGACCGGCCCGAACCACGCTCGTCAGCCCATCTTCGTTCGTGACGTAGATCTTTCCGTCGGCCAGCACCGGCGAGCCGGTGTAGGTCGAAGGCCGCAACCGCTGGCGCTCGTACACCGGCGCACCCGTCTTCGCGTCAAGGCACCACATGATGCCTCGATCGTTGACGACATACAGGTAGGTGCCGTCCGTGACCGGCGTCGGAACGTCGGGGCCGTTCGTGAACCGCCACACCACGTGCGACCGGGTGACGTCGCCGCGCCCGCCCGCTCGTACCGCGACCATCGGTCGCTCGCGCGTTGGCGCGTAGACGATCCCATCGTGGGCAAACGGAGAGGCGATGATGCGAAAGATTCCGTCCCCCGTCGGATTCAGTCCTTCCGCGCGCCAGATTTCCGCGCCGGTTGCGGGGTCGTGACCAGTGACGACATCGGCGCCGGAGACGACGACCGTGGCGCGCGTGCCGTCGCGCACGATGGTTGGCGTGGTGTAGGCATCCGGCGACTCCTGCCGCGCCTTCGACGTGCGTTCAACACGCCAGAGGGTCTGTCCCGTGATCTTGTCGAGCCGCAACAGGTACGAGGGTTCCGCGGTGTGCGACCCGTGCAGCACCTGGACGTAGATCGAGTTCTCGAACAGCAGCGGTGACGAGCCGTAGCCATAGAGCTGTCCGAAAAGCCCGTAGTCCGCCTGGACGTCCCGCGTCCAGCGCTCCTTGCCCGCGAAGTCGAACGCCTTCAGCACGCCGGTGCCGGTCATGACCCACACGTGCGTGCCATCGGTCACCGGCGACGGCGACGACATGTTCTGTTTGCGGATTTGCCGGTTTCCTTCGGCGACCTGCCGCTTCCAGATGACATGGCCGTTCGCCCGATCCACGCACCACAGCCAGACCCGCGGTCCATCGGCGACGTTGAGGAAGATGCGGTCGCCCCAGACAATCGGTGTCGAGCCAGACCAGGCCGGCAGTGGGAGGCTCCACGCCAGGCCGTCGGTTTTCGACCAGCGCGTCGGGAGATTGGTCTCGGCTGCGGTGCCGTTCAGCTGTGGGCCGCGCCACTGCGGCCAGTTGTCGGCGAGCAGGTGGGAGAGGGCGCAGACCACCACGGCGATCGTGCAGAGCACGCGCTTCAGGTTATGGCCTCCCTCGCGCCCTCGGTCAACTCCGTCCTCGCTCCATGTCAGTCCCCGCCTGGAAGTCACCCGGCCTCATCGTCGATAGGCAGCAAAGGATACTTTGGCCCTGCCCCGATCATCTTGGAACTTTTTCCACTCAGACTATGTAGAATGCTTTCTAGTAACGAGTGCGAAGGGCCAGAGGGCCCGGGAGATTCGACATGAAGCACAGCCTCGTCCCTGCCGCCGCGATCGTCCTGGCGTGCGCCCTCATTGGTCAGGCACAGGGCACGCTGACCGGCAAGTGGCAGGGCGAAACACGGTGTCAAGGACTGAGTTCCAACATGGGCAAAGGGTTTCTGACCTTCGCGACCGCCACGATCCTCAACGCGGTGTCGAACGGCTACTCGTTCGGGTTCGACATCGTGGACATCACCGGCATGCCCGGCGGCACGGTCTACCCCGCGCTCAGGCGCCTCGAGGAAACGGGGTGCCTGACGTCGACGTGGGAGAAAGAGCGCGTGGCGCACGCGGACGCCCGGCCGCGCCGCAAATACTACGAGCTGACCCCGGCGGGACGGGAAGCCCTGGAAGACGCGATGAAGCGCTATCGACTGCTCGAACAGAAGCCAATCATCCGGGCGCGGGCGCCGAAGTCGTCGCGCGCCTGAAGGCATCCCTGAAGGCATCAATGTCTGGCACGTCGCGCTGGCGCACGCTTCTCTCGAAGCCGCATCTCGGTCTGATTGCGGTCATCGGCGTGATCGTGCCTCGCCGGTTGCGGGTCGATTGGCGTGAAGAGTGGGACGCGGAATTGCGGTATCGCGAGCGCCTCCTGAGCGATTGGGATCGTCTCGATTGGCGGCACAAGTGGGATCTGTTGCGCCGGAGCTCGAGCGCGTTTTGGGATGCTCTCTGGCTGCAGCGGCAAAGGCGGGAGGACGAGATGGTGCAGGACCTTCGATTCGGCGTCCGGATGTTGTTGAAGGCCCCGGCGTTCACGCTGATCGCCGTCCTGACCCTGGCGCTCGGGATTGGCGCGAACACCGCCATCTTCGGCCTGGTGAACGCATTGTTGTTGCGGCCGCTCGGCGGCGTCGCCGAACCCGATCGTCTCGTGCAGGTGGGTCGCCAATATCCGGATAAGAGCTACATGAGCGACTCGAGCTACCCCGACTATCTCGACTATCGCGACGCCAACACGGTGATGTCCGGCCTCGCCGTCATCGCGCCGACGGCCTTCCACCTGAGCGCGCGAAACGAAACGGAGCGGGTCGAAGGTGAACTGGTCTCCGGCAATTACTTCGAGGTGCTCGGTGTGCCCGCCGCGCGCGGCCGGCTGATCGCCAGCGCAGACGACGAGAGCAAGGGCGCCGACCTGGTAGCGGTACTGAGTTTTCGTCTGTGGCAGCGGCGCTTCGGCGGCGATCCCGGCGCGATCGGGTCGACGATCAAGCTCGACGGACACGACTTCGTCGATCATCGGCGTGGCCGGCGAGCAGTTCGAGGGCATCAAGACGGGCGCGCCGCGGGACGTCTGGGTGCCGATTCTGACCCTGCGGCGAACCGATCCAAAGATGATCACGCGGTTCGATCAGCGCCGCGCCTCGTGGCTCGAAATGTTCGGGCGGCTGAAACCCGGAGTGACGTTCGAGCAGGCGCGGACCCAGTTTGCCGCGATTGCCTCACGCCTGGAACAGGCGTACCCGGAGACCAACGCCCGTGCCGGCAGCGGAATGGCGCCAGGGTTGGGCCGGGATCCCGACGTGCGAAACGAGATCCGGCGTTTCGCGTATCTGCCGTTTGCCGCCGTCGGGATCGTGCTCGTCATCGCATGCGCCAACGTGGCCGGGCTGCTGCTGGCGCGCGCCGCCGGCCGTCAACGGGAAATCGCCACCAGGCTCGCGCTCGGCGCCGGACGTGTCCGCGTGATCCGCCAGCTCCTGACCGAGAGCCTGACGCTCGCGGTTGCGGGCGGCGCTGCCGGACTGCTGGTTGGACGCTGGCTCACTCAGTGGCTGCACAGCCTGCTGCCCGAGAAGTACCTCTTCCTGTCGTTCAATCTCGATTTCGGCGTGGACTGGCGCGTGTTCGGCTTCATGCTCGCCATTACGACCGCGACAGGTGTGGTCTTCGGTCTCGTGCCGGCACTTCAGGCGTCACGTCCGGATCTCGTGGCGACGCTCAAGGGATCGGGGATGTTCGGCCGGCGTGGACGTGGCCTGGGACTGCGCGGCACGCTGGTCGTCACGGAGGTCGCCCTCGCGCTGATCCTGCTGGTCGCCGCCGGCCTGTTCGTCAGGACCCTGCAGAATGCCGTGGCGATTGATACCGGCTATGAAAGCGGCCGCGTCCTGACCGCCCGGATCGATCTCGCCAGACAGAACTACGCCGGAGATCGTGGCCCGGTCTTCCAGCGGCAGCTCATCGACCGCTTGCACGCACGCCCTGAGGTCGATGCCGCCGGGTTCGCCGTCACGCTCCCGCTCAATGACGGCCGCTGGGAGGATTCCATCCGCAGGGACGGAGACCCCACGCGGATTCAGACGTTTCAGAATATCGTCTCGCCGCGCTACTTCGACACGATGAACGTCCGGCTGCTCGCGGGCCGCCAGTTCTCCGAGCAGGACGACGAGCGATCGCCAAGGGTCGCCATCCTCAACCAGACGCTCGCGCGAGTCATGTGGCCGGACGGCGCGTTGGGAAAGCGCCTGACGTTCAAGAACCAGGCGATCGAAGTGATCGGCGTCGTGCGCGACATCAAGGGCCGGAACCTGTTTGAATCACCGGGCCCGATGCTCTACGTGCCGCTGTTCCAGTCCTACCAGCCGAACGTCGTCTTGCACGTGCGAACCAGGGTGCCGCCGGCGCAGGTCATCGCCGCCGTGCGCCGGGAGGTCCAGGCCCTCGACAAAGATCTTCCTGTCTACAGCGTGAAGGCCCTCGACGAGCACGTCACCGCCACGCTGACGCCGCAGCGGCTGCTCGCACATCTCATCAGCGGCTTCGGCATGCTGGCGCTGGTGCTCGCGGGGATCGGCATGTATGGTCTCCTCGCGCACATGGTGAGCGAGCGCACCTCGGAGATCGGAGTGCGGATGGCGCTCGGCGCGGACAGGAACGAGGTGGTCCGTCTGTTCGTGACCCGAGGCATGAAGCTGGCGCTGGCGGGAGTCGCGCTCGGCATGGCCGCGCGCGTCGGGATTGACGCACCTGATCAAGAGCCTGCTCTTCGGCGTGAGCCCGCTCGACCCGTTGACGTTGACGATGGTTCCGTTGGTGCTGCTCCTGACCGCGCTCGTGGCGTGCTATGTGCCGGCACGGCGTGCGGCCACGGCAGATCCGAAGGCCGCTCTCCGTTACGACTGAAAGGACACGGCCGTCACGTCGGTTTTGCTGAAGTTGTCTCCCTTGAACAGGAGCGGCTCCCCGACAGACTGCGACAGGGCGTAGGCGAAGCAATCGCCGTAGTTGAGGCCTGCAAGGTGACGACCTTTGCCGAACCGGCGATACGCATGTCGGGCAAGATCCGCCTGTCCGGCGTCGACGGCCACTACCTCGATCGCCGCCTTGTGAACCAGAAGATCCAGTTCTCGGCCGCCCGCATCGCCGACGCGGGCTTCGATCACGATCGCCGTCTCGAGCAGAGTGGCGGCAGAGAGCAGTCGGACAGGATCGGCTTCTATCGCGCGGCGAAAGGCGTCCGCATCGGGCTCGTTCAACAGGACCGCGAGGATCGCGGAGGTGTCGAGCACCATCAGCGGGGCAGGCCGCGGTCGTCGTAGTCGATGATCTCCTCAGGGCTTCGAGGATCGAGGACCGGCATGGCGGCGACGCGTTCGCCGATCGCGCGAAGCTCGTCGCTGAGCGGACGGCCCCGAGGGCGTCGTCTTTTCAGTCGCGCGAGCCGTTCCCGGAGAGCGTTGAGGACGGCCTCGGTGATCCCCTCGCCGGTGGACTCGGCCAACTCGCGTGCGAGCCGGTCGGCCTCGGGATGCTTGATGCTGAGCGCCATGTCTACCAGTATATATGAACAGGTAGATTATATAATTGTGAGCCAAACCCTTCCCGCTTGGCAGAAAACACGGGTGTTGGCGCTCGAGTCGGTCGTCGAATACGGATGCTTTCGAGGACGTTACGGCGTGATGCGCTTGTCGAACTCGGTGGCCACCGGCTTACCGTCCCGCTGGCGTTCGGAGACGATGTTCAGCGTCGCCGAATCCGGGCTCTTGAAGGTGATTCGCACCGGGTTCGCGGCATCGCCGCCGTGGAACACCGCCGTCCGGCCCTCCAGGCTGACCAGCCGGTTGTTGGCCGACTCGTCTTTCGCTTCCCGGCTGACCAGCCCGGGCCCCGGCGCAAAGTGCTTGATCCGCAGGACGACTCCCTCGCCTTCCTGCTCGATGGCGAGCAACTCGTACAGGGTCGCCTTGTTCGCCTGGATGCTGCGATACATCGCGATGATGGAGCCGCCGAGCGGCGCGCTCCAGTGCTGCTCGACGGTGCGGTCGCCCAGTGTGCCCGTCCACGCGCCGGTGACCCAGGCGAGCTGATCCACGGTCGCCTTGAACGCCGGCGGGGCGCCGGGCCGCGGCGCGGCGCCTGGCCGCGGACGGCTGCGCCTTCAGGGCGGGGATCGCCAGCAGCACGCCGCACGCAACGGCCGGAAGAATTCTTGGGACACGCATCGATAACCTTCTCCTTGTTGGTGGCAGGAACCTGCGATTACTGCCGCTCTGGCGCCGTCTGCTCCGGAGTGGTCACGCCGGGCGGGAGCTCCATGACCTTGATGTTGCGGAAGTGAATCTCGCCGCCTTCGGATTCCAGGCAGAAGTAGCCCTTCTTCTGGGTCGAGCGCGAGATCCCGTTGACGAACTTGCCGTTGACGGAGAGCTTGATGACGCCGTCGACCGCGACGACGTCGTAGGTGTTCCACTCGCCCTTCCCCAGGGCGCGGTTTTCGATCGACATGCTGCGGTCGCCGCGCGGGTTGTCGGTCGCGGTCTTCACGCCGCCGACGCCGAACAGCTCACCGTGGACGTACGCCACCGGCGGGGTGACGCCGTCGCGAATGTGCTGGTTCGGCCAGTCGAGCTCGAGCATCTGGACCTCGACGCCGTTGGGCAGGCGGCCGCGCGGATCGGGGCGCGCGTTGCTCCAGACGAACACGCCGGAATTGCCCCCGGCCTCCATGTGCCGCCACTCGATGTGGAGCACGAAGTTCTCGTACATCTTGTCGCTGCACATGACGCCGAGCGGCCGGCCGGAGCAAATCAGCATGCCGTCGCGCCACTTCCACGTGTCCTCCGCGGTGTTGATGTTGGTCCACCCGGTCAGGTCCTTGCCGTTGAACAGGTCCTGGAACTGCGGGGCCCCCTGGCCGGCGGCGGCGAACGGCAGGAGGGTGCCGAAGAGGGCGATCGTGGCGATGTGCTTCATGATGACAATTCTACATCTCTGATCCGGGCGTCCGCGGAGCTGAGACCGCGCCATGGACGTGTACACGGCCCACGACGTCAGCCCGACCGGCGACGCCGACGAGCAGCATCATATTCCCGAAGTACCACGCCGACGTGTCCATTGTCGCGGGCGGATGGATGAGCAGATCGCTCACGAACAGCCCGGTCGCAAACGACACGAGCCCCCATCGCAGCACGACGAAGGCGCCGCTCCCGAAATAGAGGAATGAAACCAGGGCGTTGACCCAGGGGTGATCGTCGTTGCCGAGGGCACTCAGCAGCGCGAAGGTCCCGGCAAAGATCAGCGCGGCGCCCCATTGGCTGCGAACGACTCGCCGGATGACGAACAGCAGGAAGAAAAAAAGCAGGACGTTCCGGATCGCATACGGCGCCCGCTCCAGCACGATGCCGGCGGTGCCGCGAACACCGGCCAGCACGTCGGTGTTCCCGGGAAAGCTGGCGAAGGTTTCGCCGCCGGTCAGGAGGTCGCCGGCTCTCAGCATCAGGACCCACGCGACCCCCAGCGCGGCGCCGAACAGGACGTCGCGGCCCACCACCGGGATCGCGCACGCGCCCGGTCAGGATGTTGGTCGAGGAGACCAGGACGTGGGGCCAGTGCTTGCGCACGAACGGCTCCAGCGCGACGTAGATCGTCCAGAGGAGCACGCCGTAGAACACCGACGTGCACACGGCGAGGAGAAACATCGCGAGCAGGCCGATCGAGGCGACGAGATGGACATGGCACAGCCAGAGCCCCAACAGCATGAGCGACATGCCGGCCCCCAGCCGCGTCGCGCCGCGCCAGTCGCCCCGGCCCTGACGGAGATTCGCTCGCGCGAGCATGGTGGCCCCGCCCAGGATGGAGAACGCCAGCGCGAACAACACCATCACGGTCACGTTCTGGCGGCCGGGCGAATCCTCCGGCATGCGCCCGGGCTTGCGCCAGGGTCCGGCCAGCATGAACGCCACCGGACGGCCTCCGAGCGCCGCGGCTTCGACCCGCAGCGGCCGTCCGCTTCCGGGCCAGGTGCCGGTCCAGGCGGCGCGCGTGTCGGATGCCGCCAGCCAGTTCCACAGCGGTTCCGCCGGCTGGAGCTTCGTCCGGTCCAGATCGGCGAGCGTGAACAGCGGGCCCCAGTCGACCGGCGACGGCACGATCGGCGCGTCCAGGCGCTGGGCCGGGATCGTTTCAAACAGCGTGAGCCGCCCCTCGTGGTCCAGCGTCACTTCCGTCATGCCCGACATGATGGCCGGAGGATCCTCGGTTTCCACGATCCCGGGCGTCAGCAGGTCGCTGTGGAACGTGGTTGCGGTCAACGGTTCGCGGCTTTGCCGGTACCAGAACTCGAGCGGCGAGGGGCGCTGCGAGAAGACGGCGTCCCAGCGGGGGGCAGGCTTGTCGTTGGTCTTCACGTGCTCGGTGAGGTCGTCGTTCCAGTCGAACCCGTAGGCCTCGTCGCCGGGGCGCGCGGTGATGCCGAGCTGACGCAGGCCGTCGCGCGCTTTCTGCGCGAGGACCTCGGTCGGGTAGGCCGGCCGCATCTTGTCGAGCGGGCTGGTTCGCAGGGCCATCGCGAACGACGCCGCCATGCCCGCGAGCACCGCCAGGAAAACCGCCCAGGCGACGCGCGGTTCGAGCCCCGCGCCCTTTCCGGCCGCCGCCACCATCTCGGGCGACGGGGTCTCGCCGGCCGCGAGCGCCGCGGCCAGCGGATCGCCGCCGGGCAGGGCCGCCGACACCGCGAGCGCCGAGGCAGGACGCCGCGCCGGATCCGGATCGAGGCACCGGAGGATGGCGCGCTCGATCGCCGGGTCCATCGCGGTGACGATCGTCGACGGCGGCGTCATCGATCGCGTCTCGTGCTGCGCCACCAGATCGCCCACCGTCGCCGCGGTGAAGGCCCGGCGGCCGGTGAAGAGCTCGTACATCACGAGGCCCAGCGCGAAGATGTCGCTGCGCTCGGTCACCTCTCGGCCCTGGAGCTGCTCGGGCGCCATGTAGGCGGGCGTGCCGGCCCGGATGTCTTCGACGCGTCCGATGGCGGCGAGGCCGAAGTCCATCACGCGGACCCGGCCGGCGCCGTCCAGCATCACGTTCGCCGGCTTCAGATCGCGATGGATGACGCCGCGCTGATGCGCCGCGGCGAGCCCCGCGCACAGCTGCCGCGCGATCTCGGCCGCCTTGTCCTCGGGGAACCGGCCAATCCGCCGCAGCGAGGTGGCCAGGTCCTCGCCGTCGACGTACTCCATCGAGAGATACAGCAGGCCGTCGATCTCCCCGATGTCGTAGACGCGGCAGACGTTCGCGTGCGAGACCTGCCGCGCCGTCCGCACCTCGTTGTGGAACTGCGCGAGACGGATCGGGTCGCGCTGGAGATCCTCGGGCAGGAACTTGAGCGCCACCGGTTGACCGAGCCGCAGATCGTCGGCGCGATAGACCTCGCCCATCCCGCCCCGCCCGAGGAGGCCGATGATGCGGTAGCGCCCGTCGAGCAGCGTGCCCGGCCCGAAGCGTCCGTGATCGATCGAGTTCGATCCCGTCAGCCAGCCGCTGGACGGCGGGCGGCTGCCGGCTGGCACGGTGCGGCCCGGGCCGGCAGCGGCCGCGCCCGGCGACAGCCGCGTGGCGTCGTCGGCCGCCGCTACGGTCGGCGCGACGGCCCGCCGCGGGGTGCGCGGCCGGGGACCCGCAGGACTGGCAGAACCGCGCCGCATCAGGAATGGCCGCGCCACAGCGGAAGCAAGGCACCGGGGAATTCTATGCGGATCCCATGTCAAAAGGTTGAATGGCGATCGACGGGCGAGCTATGGTGGACAGGCTCCCATGAAACCGACGTCCGTCGAACGGCAGTTTACCGTCGCCCTCGAGGCGCTGGTCGAGCAGATCAAGGGGGACCGCTCCGTCCTCGCCGCCATCCTCTGCGGCAGCCTGTCGCACGACACGGTCTGGGCGAAGTCGGACATCGATCTGGTGCTCGTCACGATCGACGACCAGAAGGTGCCGCGCGTCGGACGTGACGCTCTACGCGGACGGCGTCAACGTGCACGCGTTCCTCATGCCGCGCGCGCAGTTCCGCAGGACGGTCGAAGGCTCGTTCCACAACTCGTTCATGCACTCGCTCCTCGCGAAGGGCCGCTGCTCTACACCCACGACGAGACGATTGCCGATCTGTGCGAGCGGCTGCGGAAGATCGGCGAGCGCGACACCGAGGTGCAGCTGCTGCGCGCCGCGACGTCCGCGCTCCCGGCGATCGACAAGGCCCACAAGTGGTTTCTCACGCGCGGCGACCTGGACTACACCGCGCTGTGGATTCTCTACGCCGCGACGCCGCTGGCGCGGATCGAGGTCATCGGCGCGCGGCTGCTGGCCGACCGTGAGGTGATCCCGCAGGCGATGAAGCTGAACCCGGCGTTCTTCAAGATCGTCTACGCCGATCTGCTGAACACGAAAAAGACGCAGAAGAACGTGCAGGCGGCGCTCGACGCCATCGACCGCTACATCGCCGCAGCGGGCGCCGGCGCTGTTCGCGCCCGTGCTCGACCACCTGCGCGAGGCCGGCGAGGCGCGATCGGCCAGCGAGATCGAAGCGCATTTCACCCGGAACCTCGACGTCGGCGGGGTGACGACCGCCTGCGAGTATCTGGCCGATCAGGGCCTGATCGGCAAGGCATCGACCCCCGTCCGCCTCACGAAGAAGAGCAACGTCGAGGTCCAGGAGCTGGCGTTCTTCCTACCTGGGGACCCGCCGGATGGCTTCTAAGCTGCCGCACAGCGAACGACGGAAGCCGCCGGGCGACGCGCACGACGATCGCCGTGCAGGGCGCGCGCGTGCACAACCTGAAGAACATCTCGCTGGAGATCCCGCGCGACAGCCTGATCGTCGTCACCGGGCTCTCGGGCTCGGGCAAGTCCAGCCTGGCGTTCGACACGATCTACGCCGAGGGGCAGCGGCGCTACATGGAGTCGCTCTCGAGCTTCGCCAAGCGGTTCGTCGCGCAGGTGACCAAGCCCGACGTGGACTTCGTCTTCGGCCTCTCGCCGGTCATCTCGATCGAGCAGAAGACGCTGACGAACAACCCGCGCTCGACCGTCGGCACGATGACCGACATCGCCAGCTACCTGAACCTGCTGTTCGCGACGATCGGCCAGCCGCACTGCCCGCGCACCGGCGAGCCGACGCCGAGCCGGACGCTCGAGCCAGATCCTCGAGGCGATCCTCTCGCTGCCCGAGGGCACCGAGGTCGAGCTGCGCGCGCCGGTCTTCAAGGTCTACGGCGAAGACCTGGACTTCGTCTTCACCGAGGTGCGCAAGAAGGGCTGCCGGCGGCTGATCGTCGACGGCAAGCCGGTCGACATCTCCGACCAGGTCGAGCTCGACGAGTCGGCGATCCAGCACATGGACGCCGTCGTCGATCGGTTCGTCGTCGGGCCGGAAGCACGAGAAGGCGATCAAGGCGGGCATCGCCAGCACGCTGCTCGTCGGCGACGGGCTGCTGCAGGTCCACATCGTCAAAGGCGCGAGCAAGGCGGAGGCGGAGCAGTTCTACCACGGCCTGTGCAGCGCGACGCACCACTTCGTCTACGGCGACATCGCGCCGGAATTCTTCATGTTCAACAACCCCGAGAGCGCCTGCCGGACGTGCGGCGGCCTCGGCGTGGACAAGCTCACGCACCCCGAGCTGCTCATCCCCGACCCGAAGCGGAGCATCGCCGGCGGCTGCTTCGTGCAGGAGGCGTTCAAGTACAACCCGGACACGTGGGACGGCCGCGTGATGTACAGCCTGGCGAAGGCGCTGCGGCTTCTCGCTCGACACGCCCTGGCAGGATCTGCCCGAGAAGGCGCGCAACGCGATCCTGTACGGGATCGACCCGAAGAAGATCGTGCTGAACTCGCCGCCGGACGCGAAGGTCAAGCGCGACGACTGGGAAGGGCAAGGAGGTCGGCTTCGGCGGCATCGCGCGGCGCATCGAGCGGCACTACCGCCGCTACCGCCAGCGCGGCGAAGCCAACTCCGGGATGGAAGCGTGGCTCGACAAGGTGATGGTCGAGCACACCTGCCCCGACTGCAACGGCGCGCGCGTCCGCGCGCACCCGGCTGCTGTTCACCGTCGCCGGCAAGACGATCCACGACGTCGGCCAGCTGCACTTCGACGAGCTGCACGCGTTCCTCGGCACGGTCAAGCCGACCGGCCGCGGCGCGGACGCGGGCCGGCAGGTGCTGAAGGAGATCCGCGGCCGGCTCGAGCTGCTGCTCGGCATCGGGCTCGACTACCTGAACTTCAACCGCCGCTCGGGCACGCTCTCGGGCGGCGAGTCGCAGCGCATCCGGCTGTCGACGCAGATCGGCTCCGGCCTGATGGGCATGCTCTACGTGCTCGACGAGCCGAGCATCGGCCTGCACCCGAAGGACAACGTGAAGATGATCGCGACGCTGGAGAGCCTGCGCGACATCGGCAACACCGTGATCGTGGTCGAGCACGACGAGGACACGATCCGCGCCGCCGACCACGTCGTCGAGATGGGCCCGGGCCCCGGCGTCCACGGCGGCACGGTCGTGGTGCAGGGCACGCTCGACGACGTGCTCGCGTGCAAGGCGTCGCCGACGGGGCAGTTCCTCTCGGGCAGGCGGTCGATCGCGACGCCGGCGCGAGCGCCGGCAAGGGCAACGGCAAGACGCTGATCGTGCGCGGCGCGCGCGAGAACAACCTGAAGAACGATCGACGTCGCGATTCCCGCTCGGCAAGCTGGTCGCGATCACCGGCGCGTCCGGGTCGGGCAAGAGCACGCTGGTCAACGAGATCCTCTACAAGGCGCTCTGGAAGCGGCTGGTGGACACGCGCACGCTGCCGGGCGAGCACGACGCGCGTCGACGGCATCGAGCACGTGCACAAGGTCGTCAACATCGACCAGTCGCCGATCGGCCGGAACAGCCGCTCGAACCCGGCGACCTACATCGGCTTCTACGACACGATCCGCGACCTGTTCACGCAGGCGCCGCTGTCGGTCGAGCGCGGCTACAAGCCGGGCCGCTTCAGCTTCAACGTCAAGGGCGGCCGCTGCGAGGAGTGCCAGGGCGAGGGCGCGATCACGACGCAGCTCTACTTCATGCCCGACGTCGAGGTGACGTGCGGCGCGTGCAAGGGCGCGCGCTTCAACAGCGAGACGCTCGAGGTGACGCTCCGCGGCAAGACGATCGACGACGTGCTGAACATGTCGGTCGAGGAGGGCGTGACGTTCTTCGCCGAGCGAGCCGGCGGTCGGCAAGAAGATCGAGGTGCTGAACGACCTGGGCCTCGGCTACCTGACGCTCGGCCAGTCGGCGACGACGCTCTCCGGCGGCGAGGCGCAGCGCATCAAGATCGCGACGGAGCTGAGCAAGCTGCAGCGGGCGAAGCACACCGTCTACATCCTCGACGAGCCGACGACCGGCCTGCACCTGGCCGACATCGAGCGGCTGCTCGGAGTCGCTGAACCGGCTGGTCGACGCCGGGCACACGGTGCTGCTGATCGAGCACCACCTGGACGTGATCAAGACGGCCGACCACGTGATCGATCTCGGGCCGGAGGGCGGGCACGCGGGCGGCGAAGTGGTCGTCGACGGGCACGCCGGAAGACGTCGCCGCGTGCAAGGCGTCGCACACCGGGCGGTTCCTGAAGGCGCACCTGCGGGCCTGACATGAGCCACGTACCGCGGCTGCGACGGAGCGCGGCCCCACGCGTGGTACCGTTGTAGAACATGCTACCGATCCCCGCCCACAACCAAAGGCCGCATCCTCAGGGTCAGAAAGAACCTGCGGCAGGGGATGGCGCTGGCCTGGGCGGCCTCGCCGCGCTCGCTCATCCGCTACTCCGTGCTCGGGATGGTGAGCGCGACGATGCCGCCCATTGCCGTCTACCTCGGCGCCATGCTCGTCAACCGCATTGCCGACGCGCGCACTCCACGCGCTCGGCTTCGGGGATCTGCTCCCCATCGTGATCGGGCTGTGGCTCGCGACCAGCCTGCAGCGCGCGAGTCGGCGCCTACATGGGCTACGGCAGGAACCTGTTCGTCCGCCGCGTGCAGCTCGAGGCGGAGCGGCGGCTGCTGGCTCAGGCGTCGAAGGTCGACATCGGCCACTTCGACAACTCCAACTGGCACGATCGTCTCGCGCGCGCCAAGCGGGACGTCTCGTGGCGGCCGGGCGACCTGACGTGGTCGGTCCTCGGGCTGTCGGGCAACATCGTGACGATCGTGCTGATGGCGTCGCTGCTGGCGAGCCTGCACTACGTGCTGGTCGTGCTCGCGCTGGCGGCGGCCGCTGCTCTCGCTGGTGCTCGAGCGCCGCGTGACGTCGCGGCTGTACGAGTTCTTCTACAAGGAGACGCCCGAGGAGCGGGAGCGCGAGTACCTGGGCGACCTGCTCGTCCAGCCGCGCACCACCAAGGAGATCCGCGCGTACGTGCTGGCGGACTATCTGCTCGGCCGGCATCGCGACATCTCCGAGGAGCTGTTCGCTCAGCGCGAGCAGATGTACCGGTCGGGCACGCGCATCTCGATGCTGACCGGGCTCGTGACCGGGACCACGCTCGCCCTCGCCTATGTGTTCGTCGCGGTCCAGGGCGTGGCCGGCACGATCGATCCGGGCGGCGTCGTGCTCGTCATCGGCGCCTTCACGTCGGTCTCCGGCACGCTCGGGCAGATTTCGAGCACGTTCGTGGCGGTCGATCAGCACACGACGTTTCTCGACGACTACTTTTCGTTCCTGGCGATCGACCCGCTGGTGCCGGTGCCGGCCGCGCCGCGGCAGATGCCGCTGCGCCTGGCCAGCGGGATCGAGTTCGACAACGTCACGTTCTCGTATCCCGGGGGAACCGAGCCGGCGGTCGCGGGGCTGAGCCTGCACATCCGCAGCGGCGAGCTGATCGCGCTCGTCGGCGAGAACGGCGCCGGCAAGAGCACGCTCGTCAAGCTGCTGCTGCGCTTCTACGACGCCGATTCCGGGCTCGGTGCGCGTCGGAGGGCGTCGATCTGAAGGAGATGGATCCGGAGGCGCTGCGCAGCCGCATCGGCGTGCTCTTCCAGGACTACGCGAGCTACGAGCTGACCGTCCGCGAGAACGTCGTGATGGGCCGGCCGGACGTCACGGTGGACGACGAGCGGGTGCTGCGAGGCGCTGCGGGACTCGCGCAGCGAGTGGCTGGTCAAGAAGATGCCGAACGGGCTCGATTCGAAGGTCGGACGGCTCTTCGAAGGCGGGCACGACCTGTCCGGCGGCGAGTGGCAGCGCCTGGCGCTGGCGCGCATCATGTACCGCGACGCCGACATCTGGATCCTGGACGAGCCGACGTCGTCGCTCGACCCGGAAGCGGAGGCGGGGATCTTCGCCGAGCTGAAGGAGAACCTGAGAGGGCGGATCGGCATCGTGATCTCGCATCGGTTCTCGACCGTGCGCATCGCCGATCGCATCGCGGTGATCGACGACGGGCGCGTCACCGAGCTCGGCACGCACGAGGAACTGCTCCGGGCCGGCGGGCGCTACTCGCAGCTCTTCGAGCTGCAGGCCGCCGGCTACCGTTAGTGAGCAGGAGATCAGGAGAGGGATGAACAGGAGATCAGGAGATTAGGAGTTTTTCAGGAAAGAATTGTTTCTGATTTCTCATGACGTCTTTCAAGAACTCTAGGAGAGAAACTCCTGGTCCTTGATCTCTTGCTACTCCTGATCTCCTGTTGAGACCCGGCATTCCACGATGAAGCGGCCCGACGCTTGCCGCTCGGTGGCCTGGACGACGAGCCCGGCTGTCTGGGCGAGCGCGCGGAACTCGGTCAGGCTTCGCTCGCGCCCGCCGAGCAGCACCATCATCAGCAACGCCTGCGGCGGGCTCCCGGCCTCGTCTGGCGACACGCCGTTGAGGACGACCACGCGGCCATCGGGGCGCACGGCCTCGGCGCAGCGCTTCAGGATGGCGGTCGCCTCGGCATCCGGCCAGTCGGCGAGCACGCTCCGCAACAGATACAGATCCGCTCCGGCCGGCAGAGGGTCGAAGAAGCTTTGTCCCACGGTCTTGACACGGTCGGTGACGCCGGCTGCCTTGAAGATCTCGGCGGATCGCGCGACGGTCGGCGGCAGATCGACCAGCGTGCCTCGCACGTTGGGCCTGGCGCGAAGCACTTCCGCCAGCAGCGATCCCGTCCCGCCGCCGACATCCACCACCGTGCGGATTGACCCCCAACCGTCGGTGGCCAGCACGGCGGGATCCGGAATGCCGTGCCCGGTCGGTCCCATCAACTCGTCGAAGCTCGCGGCGAGATCCGGATGCGCCTGCAGGTCGTCCCAGAAAGGCCGGCCGAAGACCGTGTGATACGCCGGCGCCCCCGTCCGCACGGCGCTGAGCAGGCTGGCCCAGGCGCCCGCCATGCGGCCGCCGAACCCCTCGAGATCGAGGCCCACGCGGACGGCCGGATTGAGCAACGCGCGCGCCTGCTCGTTCAGCGCGAACCGGCCCGGCGCCGGCTCCTCGAACAGGCCCTTGTCGATGAGGTGCCTCAGCACGCGCTGCAGCGAATCCGCGTCGGCGCCCGAGGCCGCGGCGAGCTCTTCGATCCCGGTAATCCCGGCAGCCATGTGGTCGGCGATCCGGAGCGTCGCGACGACGTGCACGCACCACGGCGTCGAGAGATCGCTGAGCGCCCAAATGTTCGGCGGTTCCGGCGGGGCATCGTGCCGGAGATTCTAGTATGGATGCCGCTCAGTTTCACGCCCGGGCCCGCCGCGCCCGCCTGACGGTCCCTTGAGCTGCTGGACGAGCCTGTTCAGCCAGCGTCAGGTTGATCCCGCTCGATCTCCAGACGCGGGTCGATGTCGGTCCAGGGGAGCGTGCCCGTGACGCGCCAGCTGACATCGTAGTTGCGTGACGCGCGTTCGCGGGCATCGGACCTGAGCAGGCCCCGAATCAGGCGCGCTGAGCGGACGGATACGTGCCGACGTTCAGCAGCTCGATCTCGTTCGACGCGCCCGCCATCGGAATCGTGTATCGGAAATCGTCGGTGAACGTCCCGCTGTATCGCCGAAGCCTGATGTCCACACGCTGCCTGCACCGGTTGCAGATTTCCCAGTAGGCAAAATGGCCCCACGCGGTCCAGATCGTGTCGAACTTGTCGCCGCCCGTCGTGACCGCGGCGCAGACACCGCCGGTTTCCGCCAGCTCGATGACGGTCGTGTTGAACGCGGACGATGGGCACCTGCCAGCGGCGGGAGAATGACCTGCGTGGGGGGGCGGCTGGCGCGGGGTCGGCGGGTGGCGGGGTGCCGCCCGAGCATCCCGCGCACAAAAGCGCGACTGCGAGAATTCCGATCGAGCGGCCGGACTTCGTTACTCCGGGGGCCCCTATCCCCCGGTCCCGCGTCTCCGTCATCTTCGTCATCGTTCCTCCTCCGGTGACCTCATCGTGGACAACTGACGCCGGCCCATCGTCCTTTCGGGCCGCTGACTCCTGTCAACTTGACGTATTCGGGGTGCCCCGCCAGGACACGAAGGTCGTCGTCACGGGCCGCGAGCGCCACGCTGTAGCCTTTCTGAATTGCCGCCGCGAGCGCCGCGAGCGCGTCGCAGGGCTGCTGCGCGAGCGCGAAGACAACGGCTTGTTCGAACCGCACCTCGTTGTCCGCGGGCGCAGGGCGGCCGCGCGCGCCATGAGCGCGACCGCCGCCTTCGGCTCGCCGCGGCGCGCCTGGCAGTAGGCCTGCAGCGCCATCGAGTCCGCGTTCGTCGGGTTGTCAGCGAGCGCCTGCCGGGTCAGCTCGACGCACTTGCCCGTAGGAGGCGACGGCCTGGGCCGTGCGCTTCAGCCGCAGGAGCGCGTCGCCGCGGTTGCGATGGGTCATCGGGTCAGTGGGCCGCACGGCGAGCGCCTTGTCGTAGTTCGGCGACGGCCTCTTCGAACCGGCCGTCCTCGTAAAGCAGCGTGCCGATGTTCGAATACGACCGGGCGCTCGGCGCGATCGCGATTGCCTTCCGGTAGTTCTCGAGCGCGCGCGCGCGATCGCCCGACGCATGGTAGGCCGTGCCGAGCGTCTGGAAGCCCCACGCCGAATCGGGCTGCAGCTCCGTGAGGCGCTGGAACGCGGCGATCGCTTCCGGAAGGCGCCCGGTGTCGAAATATGCCAGTCCGAGCGCCCGGTGGTTGTCCCAGTATCCCGGACGAAGCCGGCGGGCCGTCTCGAGGTGTGCCAGCCCCTCGTTCGGCTTGCCAGCGTTCAGGATCAGACGTCCGAGCACCCGGTGGGCGTCGTCGTTCTCCGGGTCCCGCGCGACGACTCGTTCGAGCTCCTGGCGCGCGACGTCCGCCTGGCCGGTGTCGGCATAGAGCGCAGCAAGGGAGTAGCGGGTTGTCGGCGACTCCGGGGCAAGCCGCAGCGCCTCGAGCAGCTCGCGCCGGGCGCGATTGATCCATGCCGCGTCTTCGTTGCTGGGTTGTACAGGCCCAGCGAGACGCGCCCCAGCGCGGCGTGCGCCTGCGCGAACGCCGGATCCCGGGCAATCGCCCGCTCGAAGAGGCCGGACCGCGCGCTCCAGGTTCCCCGGCACGTCTTTCCGGGACTCGAACGCGCGGCCTTGTGAGTACTCGGCATACGCCTCCACGTTCGTCGTCGTCCTCTCCTGGCTCACGTGCGGGGCGGGCCGGAGCGTGTTCGAGACGAGCCCGTGATGGCGGAGCGCCGAGATCAGCGCCGCACTGAGCTGCCTTTGCAGATCGAAGATGTCCGCTATCGGGCCGGAGACGGTGTGGGTCCACAGCAGCTGGTCTGGAGAAGCGGCTCGCAGTTCCACCGTGAGCCGGACGGATCCCGCCGTCTCCGCGACGGTCGGCACGACGAGATGAGAAGCGCCGCGGCTCCGCGCGACGTCGCCGAGCGTGGACCCGGCCGCCGGCATCTCGGCCGCGGCAGGCGTCGCCACGACGAGATCCGACAGCGCAGACAGTTCGTCGAGGAGCACGTCGGCAAAGCCGGCCGCGAGGACTTGCCGATCGCCGGACGCTTCGGATTCCGGCGCGATGGCGACCACCGCCGGCGCCGAGCGGAGAGGCGGCGGGTTTGTCGCGGCGGCTAATCACCCAGATGAACGCCACGACGACGGTCGCGAGCGCCACCGCGGCGCCGCCGGCGATCAGGCGCGGACGACGGCTGGTGCCGCCCGGCGTCGACGGGACGACGGCGGGCAGCCCCGGCGCGGTCTGCGTCACGGCCTCGCCGTCGCGCAGCAGTCACCCCCTGCAGGGCGTGGTGCAGATCGTCGGCGGACTGATAGCGGTCCCTGGCATCGCGCGCCATCGCGCGGTCGATGACCTGTTCCAGTTCCCGCGGCACGTCGGGCGAGCGCGCGGACAGCGGCGGCGGCGCATGAGCCATGACCAGCGTGGCCAGGCTCAGCAGATCCGGCGCGTCGAACGGCCGCTGCCCGCAGCACATTTCGTACATCGTGACGCCGAGGCTGTAGATGTCCGATCGGCTGTCGGCCACGCCGCCGCTCAGGACTTCGGGGGCCATGTAGGGCGGCGTGCCCCTCACGGCGCCGGTCCCGGCACTTTCGTACTCGACGGTCGCGTCGTCGGGCGCGGGGGCCACGCTGCGCGCCAGCCCGAAATCCAGAATCTTGACCGTTCCGGCCGGCGTCACGATGATGTTTCTCGGTTTGAGATCGCAGTGGTAGATGCCGCTGCGATGCGCGCAGGCCAGCGCGTCGGCGATGTCCGTCGCGAAGCGGACGGTGAGCGCGGGCGGCAGGCTGCCGGTCTTGATCCGGGCGGCGAGCGTCTCGCCCGGGACGTACTCCATGACGAGGAAGACCTGGTCCTCCTTCTCGATGACGTCGAACACCGTCGCGATCGACGGATGCGAGAGGCTGGCGGCCGCGCGCGCTTCGCGGAGCAGCGCGCGATGCAGATGGCCCGTGTCGCGGGCCGGGTTCGTCAGGAGGGCCTTGATCGCGACGTCCCGGAGAAGACGGGTGTCGGTGGCGAGGTAGACCTCGCCCATGGCCCCGCCGCCAAGGCGACGCCCGACGCGATAGGGACCGATCGTGTCCGGGATCATGGGGCCTGTTCCTCAGCGCGCAACGGGAGGACCGGATTCTACCCGATACCGGCGAATTCTTCTGTTGCCTTTCCACACGAAGCGTGGCATCTTCCTGTTGTCTGTCAACATGAAACCCCTGCCGCCCGACGCTGAAGTTCCCTACGGCACGCTCGACCTGATGGTCCTGAAGACGCTCGCCGCGATGGGATCGCTGCACGGCTATGCGATTGCCCGCCGCATCGAGCAGGTGGCGGCCGGCGGCCTGGCGCTCAACCAGGGGACGATCTATCCCGCGCTCCTCCGGCTGGAGCAGCGGGGGTGGATCCGGAGCGCCTGGGGCATGAGCGAGAACAACCGGCGCGCCCGGTTCTACTCGATTACCGCCGCCGGACGCCGGCAGTTGACCGCGGAGACCGAGCTCTGGTCGCGGACCGTGTCGATGGTCAACCGCCTGCTCGAGGACGAGTCATGAGCACGATTCGAGTCCTGCTGTCGCGAGTGCTGGACCTGGTCCTCCGGCGCCGCCGGGACCAACGGCTGACCGAGGAGGTCGAGGCGCATCTGGATCTGCTGTCTCGAGACTACGCCGCCCGGGGGTTGAGCCCGGCCGCGGCGCGCCAGGCGGCCCGGCGCGCGTTTGGCGGCGTCGATCAGATGCGAGCCGCCTACCGGGACCAGCGCGGGCTGCCGTTTCTCGACGCGCTCGGCCAGGACGTGCGGTTCGCGGGCCGGCTCCTCCGTCGCGATCGCGGGTTCGCGATCACGGCCGTGCTGGTGCTGGGGCTCGGGATCGGCATCAACAACATGCTGTTCACGATCCTGAACGCCCACACGCTGCGCGGCCTGCCGATCGCCGGCGCCGGGCGCGTCGTGGCGATCGCGAGCGTTGACGATCGCGGGCCGTCGTGCTGTGCGTCGTACCTCGACTTCGCCGACTGGCGGACCGCGGCCCACAGCCTTGCGGATCTCGCGGCGTTCTCGAACGCTCCGGTGGTCGTCTCGGAGAAGGATCGCCTCCCCGAGCGGTTCGACGGGGCCTTCGTCTCGGGAAATGCCTTTGCGGCGATCGGCGTGCAGCCGGTCCTCGGACGCGCCTTCAGGCCGGAGGACGATCGTCCTGGCGCGCCCGCGGTCGTCATGCTCGGCGCCGGCGTCTGGCAATCACGATACGGGGGCGATCGGGAGATTCTGGGCCGCGCCGTCATGGTGAACGGCGCACCGGCGACGGTCATCGGCGTCATGAGCGACCGGTCCGGGTTTCCCAGCACCGCGCAGATCTGGCTGCCGCTCTCGCTGACGCCGGGCCTCGCCGCGCAGCCTCGCGATGCCCGCTCGCTCCGCGTGTTCGGACGGCTGCGCGACGGACGGTCGCTGCCGGAGGCGCGTGCGGAGCTCGAGGCCATCGCCAGGGGTCTGGCGCAGCAGCATCCGGACACGAACGCGAAGATCCGCGCGCGCGTGGTCCCGATCGACGAGCAGTATTTCGGCCGCGTCACCGACACGGTCTGGCTGGCGTTCATGGCGACGGGCGTCATCATCGTCTTGATCTCCTGCGCGAACGTGGCGAACCTGATGCTGGGACAGGCGCTCCGCCGGGCCCGCGAGATCGCGATCAGAAGCTCGCTCGGCGCGAGCCGCAGGCGGATTGTCCGGCAGCTGCTCATCGAAGGCGCGGTCCTGGCCGTTCTGGCGGGGACCCTCGGGCTCTGGCTGGCGATGGGCCTTGTGCGAGTGTTCGGCAGCGCCATTCCGGGAGATGCGCTGCCGTACTGGATCGACTACTCACCCGACCTGCTCGTCGTCTCGGTCCTCATCGGCGTGTCGGCCGCAACGGTCTTGTTCTTCGCGCTGCTCCCGGCAATCCACGTGTCCCGGACCGACGTGAATGCCGTCCTGAAGGACAGCGGACGTCCCGGCACGGGCCGGGGCGGACGCCGCTGGACGACCGGCTTCCTGGCCGCGGAATTTGCGCTGGCGGTGGTCTTCCTCGCGCAGTTCGCGGTGCAGCTCCGAAACGCCGGCCCCGACCTGCCGTCCGATGCCGCGATCGACACGACCGAGGTGCTGACGGCCGTCATCACGCTGCCGCCGGTCCCCTACGACACGCCGGAGCGGCGCGATCGGTTCTACCGCGCTCTGCGCGAACGCCTGAGCGCTCAGCCGGCCGTGTCCTCGATGTCCATGGCGGGGAGCCTGCCTCTGACGGGCGCGGAGGAGCGAGGGGTGGACGTTGCCGGCCGGCCCGCCCCCGACGCCGGATCGCAGCCGGTGACTCGTACCGTCGCCGTCGCACCCGGCTACTTCCGGACGCTCGGCCTCACGCTTGCGCGCGGGCGTGACTTTGCCGAGGAAGACGGAAGTCCGGGCCACGCGTACGCGATCGTGAACGAGCCGTTCGTCGAGCAGTTCATGGGAACGGCAGATCCGATTGGTCAGCGGATCGCCCTCACTCAACCGAAATCGCCGGCGCGCGCGCCGGACTGGCTGACCGTCGTCGGCGTGGCGCCCTCGATCCGCCAGCGCCGGGGCGCAGACGGGGAGCCCATCGTCTACACCGCGTTCCGATCGATGTCGCCAAGTACGGGATCGCTGCTGATCCGCGGCCGGGGATCCGATGCGCTCGCGCCGCTGGTGCGCGCGGAGGTCTCGAAGCTCGACCCGAATCTGCCGGCGTACCGATTCCGGACGATGGCGCAGGTGATGCGGGATGCCCTGTGGAACGGACGCGTTTCCAGCAATCTGTTCCTGATGCTCACCTTCATCGCGGTTGCGCTCTCGACGGTCGGCCTGTATGCCGTCACCGCGCACGGGGTCACCCAGCGATCCCGGGAGATCGGCCTGCGCATGGCGCTCGGCGCGCGGCCGTGGCACGTCACCCGGCTCATCGCACGGCGCGTCGCGATGCAGCTCGTGATCGGGTTCATGGCTGGAATCGTGTGCACGAAGCTCTGGGACGCGAACTTCGGAAGCGGCAGCGACGGCGTGACGGCGTCGGATCCGAAGTCTCTGCTGATCGTCGCAGTCATCCTCGCGGTGCTGGCCGCGGTGGCCTGCGTGGTCCCCGCGCGTCGAGCGACACGCATGGATCCGCTTGCCGCGATACGTCAGGAATGACTCTGGGCCGCGTCAAGTCCCACGTCCCCGCCTTCGCGCGTGCGCGATCGGACGCGCTTCGGCGAGGCCTCGCCGAAGCTTGTCGCCTGGACTTTATGCGATGCTACGGCCCGGTCTCGCCGGAGCGCTTCGCGCGTAGGCGGAGATGAGTGCGTATCGGTTTTGCCGCACCGATGATGTCGGTCTTCTCGTCGACGCGCTGAATCGCTGCTAGTCTCCGTTCGACACGCTCAGGGTCATCCCGAGCGAAGTCGAGAGATGAGCTCGCGCCGCAAAGCGGCGCGAGTCGAATGGGCTTCGTGATCCCTGTCACGGTTCGACGATCTCGCCGCCGATGGTCTCCTTGGAGAAGCTCATCCGCAGATTTGCTGGAAGCGGTCGGTCGAGAGCATCATTTGCAAGGAAGGACGACATCGCAGGACTCGCCGTCGCCTCCGACGAGCGAATCGAGGCCTACCTCCTTTATGTAAGGTCGAAACC
>CAWGAS010000042.1:0-92385 GCA_963820645.1 uncultured Acidobacteriota bacterium
CGAACGCCGCCACACGGGCGGCCCGGCGTGCGCCCGCGCCGCTTTACTTCAGGTACCAGTGTCCGGCGATCGATACGGTCAGCGGATCTGCCTCGAATCCTGGGAACGGCGTCTGGAATCGACGGTATCCGAGCTCCGCGCTCAATCCGAACCGCGGCACGCCCCCGAACGTCAGCTCGCTGCCACCGAAGACGCGAAACCCGATGCCGTTGTCCGACACGGACTCCTGGCCGGCGGGCGCCGAGTCCTTGAACGTCTGGTGACGAAGACTCAGCACCGACCCGACGTACGGACGGATCCAGACGTAATCGCTCACGTGATCGAACAACGCGAACACCACTCCGGGCTCCAACCGCATCGAGGTCACGCGGCCGGCGGCGACGTCGCTCGTCATCGCATCTCGCGTGAACGCCAACTGAATCCCGAAACGGTCGCTGGGCCACGCGCGCATCGTCGCCCCGAAGCTGCTCGGTGATCCGACCAGCCCGCCGACGCCGAAGATGTGAGTGACAGGCGTGTCGTCGAGCTCCCCGCGCACGGCAATGCGCTCGCTCCCCGGCCTGTGAGTCGCCTGCGGAATCGTGGCCGCCGTGGGCGCGGACGCCGTGGGCTCTGGCGCTGAGGTCGCGGGCGCAGGTGCCGAGGATGTTCGCGGCGACACGGCCGCCGCGGACGCGGCGTCGTTGGCCGGACCGAGGCGTCCCATCGTCACGTGCACATAGGCGACTCCCTCGGGCACGCCTGGCCAGTCAACCCTGGCCCAGCTTCCCAGATTGCGCGACACGGGCAGAACGGTGCCGCGCGGGACATGGCCGATGACGGGAGCGGCGGTGCTCGGACCCTTGTGCACGTCAGCCGACGGAACGGTGACCGTGAGCACGGGGCTCTGGGCCCGGACCAACGCCGGGTTGAGCGTGAGTGCGAGGACGACGACCGCCATGCGACGAACCATTTGATCCCCTCCTGCGGTTGTCCCGCCCGAACAACGGTCGGACGCCGCCTTCGCCGCAAAGCGGACTGCGCCGACAATACGCGCAGCGTCACGCACGAATCCGATTCGTGAATGACGATTTTGACAAAGGCGGACCACGGAACACGCCGGAATCCGCGCCGATCGCGTTGCGATGGAAATAACAGGCAAAAAGCCTTCCGGCCGGGGCCCGTAACGAACGGCCGGAAGCTCAGCAGCCTCGTGCCTGGGTGTTCTGAATGGTCTGGCACAGGACAGACTCTCCGGCGACCTGGTGTCGGATACTATTGCGCACGGAGAGAGCCATGCCGACAACAACCCGTAGAATCCGACGCCTGTCAAAACCCCTTTGCATTGCCCTCGCTGCCGGCTGGTTCAGCGTGTCATGCGGTGACTCGCCGACGCGGCCGTCACAGGATCCTGTGCAGGCGCCGGCCGGGACAGATCCGGTTGCGCGTCTCACTGTGACGATCGACAGCCTCGGGTCTCGCGAAGCGGTGGCGGCATTGAGCAACGTGACACTTGACGCAACGGGCTCGACTGGCGGCCCTACCATCGCGATCGATTTCGGCGACGGAACGCGGGTGACACAGGCTGTGGCTCGCCATGTGTACGCGGACGCGGGCACCTATACGGCCACCGTCACGGTTACGGACGGGTCGGGAAAGACCTCCACGGCTTCGCACCAGGTGGTGGTGGCGTCGCCCTTGGGCACATGGCTGTACAGCGGATATCTGACGCGCGCCCGTCGGGTGGAAGTGCGCACTCTGGCGCTCACCGCGCAGGCTGGCACGACGGTGGGCGGTTTTCTCAACGTGAACCGTGAACGCGAACGGCCGGTCACCGCCACGCTCGCCAACGAGCGGACCATCCGAATCGTTCTGGACGATCAAACGGAGACCCTGGAGGGAGTTCTTCCGAGCGTGCTGACCGGAGAGCCGGGGCCTTTGGAGCTCGTGGCGCGCGGCGGCCCTGCCGATAACGAGCGGCTCAGATTCCAGCCACTGCGCGGCTCGCCCGTTGGCCCACCACCGGATGCGGTCTTCACGATGCGGTTTTTCAGCTTCGAAGCGCCGTTCGCGATCAGGAATATCAGTCCGATTCGATTCGACGCCTCGACGTCGCGCGGCGAGGGCCTCACCTACTACATGGAGTTCGGCGACGGTCAGGTAACCACCGACGCGGTGGCCGTGCATCCCATGGATCCCGTCGGCGAGCGAACCGCGCGGCTCACGGTCGTGGACCGCTTCGGGCGATGGGACTCAGAAGCGCAGACGTACGAGGTCCGAACGCTCGTCGCCTATGGCTATTATGTCTGGTGGGAAAGCCCAGTCGGGACCCTGAGCTTTACAGCGCAGGAGGGCACCAGCGTTGCCGGATCCGGCTTCTTGTACAACCCCGGTTCGTCGGTGACGCGGTTTTCATTTACCGGCACCGTAAACGCCGAGGGGCAGGTGCGGCTCCGGCAGGGTTCCGACGTCGAGCTTACCGGCACACTTACTCTTGGTAACACCTACTACTCCAACCGGATGGTCCTGACATTCGCAGGCGGGCCGAGGAACGGGCAAACTTTCACCTTTAATTTCCGAAACGGTTATTAGCGAGTCAAGGCCGCCCGCGGCGGTTGAGGAGAGGTCGACTACAAGATGCCCGTGGACGCCGGCTTCATTTCATTGCGCTTTGGCGGCGGGTAAAGTGATCCTGGCGGTCTGACCCGCGACAAGTGTGACCGGCACCGCGAGCGGGCGAAGTGCGTCGAGCGCACCCGCCTCCGCCGGATCGCCGAGGCCAACGTCGTGGATTGCCGCTATGAAGTACCGTCCTGGAGGCAGTCGTGTCATCCGCGTCCTGGCAGGCCGGAGTGTTTCTCCGGCAGACACGGGTAAGGCGTTCGTTCTGTCGTACCTGATGAAGCGATGATGCCACCGCTTCGGATCCTCCGGGAAGAGGATCACCATGACGGGGTTCCGGCTCGCCCCTTTCGCTCGCAGTCGTAACGTTCACGTCCACATGCGCCACCCGTTTCGTGAGCTCGACGACGACGTCGTCGAAACGTTCCGTCCCGGCAAACAGCAGGGTCTTCCCGGCGAGCTCCTCCCCGCGACGGCGAATCGATAGAAGGACTCCGGCACCTTCCGCGAAAAGCACCATCGGTCCTCGAAAACCGGCCAACTCGAAGCGGCCGTTTTCCTGCACCTGAGCCGACGGCACCAGCGGATAGTAGGGGCCGAGCGTGCCCGGCGGCGGAGCACACGAGATCCAGAAATCTGCGGCTCCGGTGGCCGCAGGCCGACCATCGACGACGACGCGGCCGGACACCTTCGCGCCGACACAATTGGCTCGGCTCGCGGCCGCAATCGAGCCGCAACCTGTAACGGTCCAGTTCGATGGACAATGTGCCAAGTGGGGCCAGGCCGTTCACGCTATGAGAGTTGAAGTCAGCGCGGGGTCAATCGATGAAGACGAAATCAATGCC
The DNA here is from genome assembly GCA_963820645.1 of uncultured Acidobacteriota bacterium. Lineage (GTDB taxonomy): Bacteria > Acidobacteriota > Vicinamibacteria > Vicinamibacterales > 2-12-FULL-66-21 > JALZOC01. The sequence goes on from CAWGAS010000042.1 coordinate 3,447, forward strand.
TACGCGTGTATTCCGATCCGTTTCGAGGTGAGCGAGGTTTTCGATGTCGTGACATCCGGGCACGGCGAGGCCCGATTCGAGCTGTCCCTGCGTAAGCTCGGAGCCTCCTACCTGAAGGACTACGACGCGATCGGCGAGGAGAATCCGGCCAGCTGGACGAAGCGTTTCGATGTGTCGAAGTGGGGGTTCTTTGCGGCCCGCGACGACGGTCAGCGAGTGGGCGGTGCGGTCGTTATCCTCGAGGGTCAATCCGACCTGGCGGTGCTGTGGGACATCCGGGTCGCGCCTTCAGCGCGCCGTCGAGGAGTGGGGTCGGCGCTCTTTGCCGCCGCGGAAGCCTGGGCGTCCGCTCGACAGTGCCGGCGGCTCGAGGTTGAAACCCAGAACATCAACGTGGCGGCCTGCAGGCTTTACTCGCGTCACGGGTGCGTCCTCAGAGCCGCTCGTCCGGGCGCTTACCCGCAATTCCCCGACGAAGTCCAGTTGCTGTGGTACAAGGATCTGGCTCGTCAACCAACGACCGGATAGCGCAAGCGGGCGTTCCGGGCCTGCCGCGGAACGTTCACTGCAACCCGGCGAGATACTCGGCGACCGCTCTGATCTCCTCGTCGGTGAGACGCCCGGCCACGGCGCGCATGACGCGCGCCCGGTCGTTGCTGCGCGCGCCGGTCTTGAAGTCCGCGAGCTGCTGCACGATGTAGGTTTGAGGCTGGCCGGACAGGCGCGGATAGCGCTGGTAGCCCGCCCCATTGGGCAAGTGGCAGCCGACACACCCCGGCACACCGGTGGCGCGGTTGCCTTCCTCGTACAGCACCTTGCCCCGGGCCGCCAACTCCGGATTCTCGACCGCGCCGCGCGCCGGCGCCTGGCTGGCGAAATGGGCCGCCATGCCGGGAATCTGCTGCTTCTTCAGGGCCCCGAGCAAGGGGGCCATGACGGCGCTGTTGCGCTTGCCGGTCTTGTATTCGCGCAGCTGCTTGTCCAGGTACGCGGCATGCTGCCCGTCCAGCCTGGGGAAGGCCGGCGCCCCCGGCGCCGCGGCCGCGCCCCCGCCATGACACGGGACGCACGCGGCGACAGTGATCGGCCCCGCTTCCTGCGCCCGCACCGGGGTCGCCCCGAGCAGACAGATGCCCATCACCACGAACGTCCACAATCTCCGCACGGTGATGCCTCCTTCGGCGCGCGTCCTGACATGCACGACAAATGTCACAGCTCGTACCTGAACAACGCCCCGAACAGGTGCACCTTGTAGTCCCGCGGACCGAAGTCGAGATACGCCCCGTTGTTGGCCGGCATCGGATTCACGCTGACACCGTTGTAGTGCCAGTCGCGGATTTTGGCGTCCTCGAACCGGTAGAGCACGCGCAGGGACAGCCGCTTGTAGAGCGGCACCAGGGCGTTGGCTTCGACGAGATTCTGGACGAAGACGAGATCCTCCCACCCGTCGCCGGCCAGCGTCACCTGCACGGCATTCATTCCCAGCGCCGCGGGGTTGTACCCGTAGCTGATTTTCGTACGGCCCCTCGAATGGGTGTATCCGACGTCCGTCAGGACCTTGCCGAGCTCGTAGTGAAAGCCCAGGCCCGTGACGTGGTTGTGATCCTCTTGAGAAACATCCCAGGCCCGGCTGATTGGAAAGAGCGGGCTGACCGCCGAGGCCGACCCGCAAAGCGTTCTCCAGTTCGCCGCCAGCACCTGCTGGGTCGCGACGACCGTCGCCCCGGGCGGCGGAACTCCGGTCGCGTTCGTCAGAACCGAGCCGTCGCTCAAGAAGTAGTAGAAGTTCCCGATCACGCAGGCATTCGGCTGGATGCCGGCTTGATGTTGTGCGCCCTGCTGAAACGAGTAGAACCCGTACGCGCTCGTGGTCGGTGAGGGCTGCCAGTTGAGCTCCACCGACGGGGACGTCTGCCTGTGACTGTCGTTGCGTCCATACTCCGACGCTGGATACTCCACGTCTCTCACCTGCAGGCCGACGCTGGCGTCCAGCGCCGGGCCGATGCCGTAGTTGTACCGGGCGTTGAAGACGTTCTGGTTTCGGTCGGCCACATCGAATCTGCGGAATTGCTCGACGTTGCGCAGCCACGTGGCGATGTTCGTCGTGGCCGCGGCCGGCACCGGTCCGAGCGAAATGCTGTAGAACTCGGCGAGATTGGCCGTCAGGAAGTCGCTTCCGCGGCGACGGCCGTACTCATACGAAAGCCGGAGGGTGCCCGTCTCGGTATCGCGGTTGACGTAGCCGAGCCGAATCTTGTCTTCCCACGTCTCGTCGCGTTCGCGGTGCCGGCGGCGGACATTCTCGCGCTCGAAGGCCGCTTCCAGGCTGTTGGTCCGGTTGACGCGGTAGTCGGCCGAGACGACCGAGCTCAGTTGGCGATACTCGTAGGGCACGTTGCGGATGGGAACGTCCCCCAGGCTCGGCGCCAGCCCGAGGGCCTGCGTCGCGGCGTAGTCACAGCGGGCGCCGTTGTAGCCGGTGTTCAGCGTGCCCACCGGGTTGTTGCCGACGGTCAGGTTCGGCGTCACGAAGGACCCTCCCGAGCCGTTGTTCAGCAGACGTCCCCACTGACCCGTCAGCGGATTGCACGCCAGGTACTGAGTGCTGTTGTCGGTATCGAAGTAGCGGACCTTCCCCTTCACGGCCAGCGCTCGCGCCGGGTTCAGGATGATGCCGACGTCGACGAGCGTCGTGTCGATGCGCGCATCGGCCGACAGCCTGCTCAGCGAGGCGGTCGTGTTCCACACATTGGCCGTCGAGACCCCGTTGATGGTGCCGCCGGTCAACGGCTCGATCGCGGACGGAATCAGGTTGTCGTTCTGCTGCGAACGGGCGAACGACACGACGCCGGTAATCCGGCTCTTGAGGACCTTCGGGAGCTTCCTGGCGAACTCCCCCTTCACGTTGTAGTACTCGTTGCTCGGGTACAGATCGAACTGCCCTTGCGTAAAGGTCGTCGCCGGCACGCCCGCGATGGTGTTCGTCGTGATGAACAACGGGTTCTGGAACATCATCGTGTCGATGTCGTTCTCGAAGAACGACGCCGTGGCCTGCAGGCTGACGTTCGTCAGCGCGTTGGCGAACTGAAGCCCTGCCAGCACGTCCTGCGTGTTGTAGTCGAGCGATTCGGGGATCTCGACATTGCCGCCACCGCCGCCGCCGCCAAAGACGGCGCCAAAGGGGCGGCTGCCGTCCCGGCGCTCGCGGGTATAGCTGGCGAAGGCCTTCCAGTTCGCCGGCAACGTGAGGTCGAACCGTGCCCGACCCTTCTTCCGGGTCAGCTCGAGGTCGCCGTCCGTCGCGTTCGAGATTGCCACGAGCATGTTCGCCTGGGTCGTGTTCGCGTCGGTGGTGCCTCCCGGGCGAAGTCCTCTCAAGGTGAGCACGTCGCTGCCCACTCCGTCCCACAGCGACCTGTAGGTCGTCGTGAACACATGCGGTGTTTCGCTGAAAGAGCCGCGCACCCGCCATGTGTTGTATCGGCCCACGTCCACGCCGTAGTACTGGTCGTCGCGGCCCACGCCGCCGCCCAGCGCGTCGAAGTGAAAGGCGCTTTGCGGTTTCTCGAACATCACGGTGAAGTTGTTCAGGTACGCGCCGCTGTCGAGGTCCTTGTATTCGCGGAACTTCGCTTCTCTGTCGCCGTTCAGGCCGATGGCGCCGAACTCGACCGTCGCCCGGTAGAGGAGGCCGCTCGCCGTCTTCGAGGGCTCCTTCACGAGCAGCGCGGGGACCGTGAGCAGTCCCGTGGGGCTGCGCGAATTCTCGGCGATGCCCAACCCCTCGGGGTCCCGTTCGACGATCGAGCTGATGGCGCGCGGATTCAAGGCGTTGCCGGGCGTGGCCTCCTGCCCGTCGCGAGGACCGGCATGCGCGAGGGAGGCCGTCAACCGCAGCACCCCGATACCGAGGATGATGACTGAGGCATACGAACGGATCTTCATCAAGGTCTCCCGCAAAATTGTCCCGCGGCGCGGGTGTGGGTCAGCGCTGGAAGCGTGCGCCAGCCGGATGATTGCTGCCATGGATCTGCGAGTGGCAGTTCTGGCAGGTTCGCCCGATCACGCGTGGACTCTGTCCTCCACCCGACAGCGCCCCGGCAGCCGACTGCCCATCGCGATAGAACGAGCCGTTATGACCTATCGACAGGTTGTGGCACTGCTGACAAAGGTAGGGACGCGCCCCCACGAGCAACTTGTCATGGTTGGAACCATGAGGCTGATGACAGTTGAGGCAGCTCTCGCGGACAGGCGCGTGTTCCCACAGGAACGGCCCCCGCTTTTCGGCGTGGCAGGTGTAGCAGACGTCGTTGACGGAATCCGCGTTCAGGAGCGCACGGCTCGCCGAGCCGTGCGGGTTGTGGCAATCGACGCAGGACACCTTGCCTTCGGGCAACGGCATGTGCGAGCGCCTGCGGAACTCGGCGCGTTGCTGCTGGTGGCACTGGAAGCAGGTTTCAGAGACGCTTTGCCGGGCCAATAGACTGTTGGCCGACAGCTTCTGCATGGGGTTGTGGCAGTCGGCGCAGCCGAGGTTGCTCTTCGCGTGCGTCGATCCCGGCCAGTGCAGGCGATTGCCACCCTCGTGGCACGTCAGGCACTGGGCATTCTGCACGTCCACAGGCGTACCCCAACGCCTGGTGAACCCGATCATCGCGGTCTTGTCGAGGGCGTTCTTAGCGTGATCCGAGCCCGGTCCATGGCAGGCTTCGCACCCCTGCCGCTGCCGGTCGTTCTTGGGGTTCTGGCGGAAGACCTTGGCATGCAAGGTCTCTCCGAAATGTTTGTTCTCCTGGCCGTGGCATTCGATGCACCGCGCCTCGCCGATGAACTCGGCTGGTTTCGCGGCAGGCTTCACGGGTGTGGCCTGCCCCCAGCAAATCATCAGCGCCGCGATGCCTATCCCGATCGTTCGCGCTCGCCACACTCGGGGCGTAGGCTCGATCGTGCGCATCCGCATCCGCGCTCTCTTCCTCTACCCCTCTTTTTCTACCCCCTTCTCGAGCTCGACCAATTGTCGCGGTGACCGTTCGTTGTCTCGGGCACTTAGTTCCCGGACACGCTGAGAGAGTCAACGCATGTGGTTCGTACGATCGACCGTCGACAATGTAGGGCAGATTCCTCGAGAGTGTCAAGATGGATCGGGCGTGCGCGGACAAAAAACTCATCACACTTTACACGGCACTCATACGGCCGTCACCACATACGACGAATGGCGCCGCCGCGACGGATCGACTCGCGCCCGCCGAAGCGCGATGGCCGGATCGACGTGCATCGCACGGAGTGCGGGAATCACCGACGCGGTGAGGCCCGCAATCGCGAGCACGGCACATCCACTGACGAACGTCAGCGGATCGGTTGCCGTCACGCCGAACAACTGCGCTTCGACACCATGGAGGCGGAGTGACAGGACGTTCGAGAAGGGCTAACGTGCACGCTGATTGGCGGCTGACGCACGCCGGTTGAGGCCCGAGGTGGAACGATGAGACGACGAACGTTTCTGGCGGCGAGCGGCGCGGCTCTCGGGGCCGCCCTCCTCCCCGTCACGGCGTGTTCGCGAACCGGCCAGCCGGCCGGAATCGGCCGAATCGCCGGCACCGGCCCCATCCCAGTCCCTGATCGCGGACCTCGAGAAACAGCTTCCGCCGCTGATGGCCGACCACTTCGTGCCGGGACTGTCGATCGCTCTCGTCAGAGACGCGCGAGTCGTGTGGCGCCGCGGGTTCGGCGTGGCGGATCGCGCGTCCGGGAAGCCGGTCGATACCGGCACGGTGTTTGCGGCGCAGTCCACGAGCAAGCCCGTGTTTGCGTACACCGTTCTGAAACTGTGCGAGAAGGGGGTACTCGATCTCGATAGCCCGCTCACGAAGTACACCCCCGAGCGGGTGCTTGCGGGCGACGCGCGCCTCGATCTCATTACCGCGCGGCATGTGCTCTCTCACACCAGCGGTTTTCAGAACTGGCGCTCCGGGACCGAGCCCCTCGAGATTCATTTCGCTCCCGGCGAGCGCTGGCTGTACTCAGGCGAAGGCTACAGCTACCTGCAGTCGGTCGTGACGCACTTGACTGGTCGTGTCACTGTCAACGCGTGCGGGAACTACGAGGCGGGCGTCAGGGTCTGCGCCACCGACATCGACGAGTACATGAAGGCCAACCTGCTCGTGCCGTTCGCGGCATGTCGTCGAGGCGGGACGTGTGGAACACGACGTTCGAGGCCCGGGCGGCACGGCCACACGACTCGAAGGGCACGCCGATCCCCACGAGAATGAGCCCGACCGCAACGGATGCGGCGCGGTATGCCTCGGCGGGTGCTCTGCTCACGACGCCGACGAGGTACGCGAAGTTCCTCACCGAAGTCATCAACGCAAGAAGAGCGACGCGTTTCGCCTGACACGAGAGAGCCTCGATGACATGGTTCGCCCGGTGGCCAAGGTACCTGACAATCCACGGTCGAGTTCGTGGGCACTAGGGTGGCAGGTTTTCGACACCGCCGCGGGTCCGGTGATCGCACACGGGGGAAACGGCCCGGGGTTCCACGCGTTCGTGGCCGCGTCGATGCCGCTGAAGTCCGCCTTCGTCGTGATGACGAATGGCGACCTTGGCTGGCGGGTCATCGAGAAAATCACGTCCGGCGAAGCCGTCACGCCGACGTCGGATTCGCGGCCGACCCGACGCAGACCTACAAGCTGTGGGTTCGCTTGAAGGCGGACGGCAACCAGCCCTCGAACGATTCGCTCTGGCTGCAGTTCAGCGACGCCGTCGACGCCGGCGGCAGGGCGTTCGCGCCGGGATCGACGTCCGGCATCGAAGTGGTGCTCGAGGAGTGCTCCGGCTGCGGCGAGTCGAGCTGGGGCTGGCGCGATGAAGCCTGGGGCCAGCGAGACATGATCGGGACCCTGCAGGTTGCGGTTCCCGAACGGCGGATGGCAAGACCTCAGGCTGCAATCGCGCGAGGACGGCGTGTCCGTCGATCAGGTCGTGCTCTCGTCTGAGAAGTACTTGACGACCCGGCCGGGGACGGTCAAGGACGACAACACCATCCTGCCACGGGTGTGGTACTAAGCGGATGAATGCGCGGGAACACACCGTTCACTCACGAGCGGGCGGAACCCAACCCGGGGGTGCTCCGGCCACACGGGATCGGGACTCACGGGCAGGGGCTGATCGGGGCCGAGCCGGTCGGCAGTGATGGCCGCAACCACGAAATTCTCCGGAGGGACGGGCACGCCCGCGAGCCGGCGGAGCATCGTGAGCTGCCCTGCGTGCGTCATCGCATCTGCGAAAGGTCCCTGAAGCAGCTGCTCGGGACGGATATCGCGAAGCGCCGTGCCCTGCTCCAGATGCGCCGCCAAATCGGCGAGCATCCCATGGAATCGCTCGATCTCGGCGGCAAGGGTCGGCAGCGGTTCCGGGCGGTAGCGGCCACCGACGAAGTAGAGTGCGCGCGTACCCGAGCACGCTGGTCATGTGCCGGACCAGCTCGGCCGGAGTCCGCACATCGTGCCCCGCGTGGAACTCGCCGAAGGTTGGCGGCGCACCGCGCAGCGCCTTCTGCGTGCGGTAGGCCAGGGCCGCCAGAAAATGGCGGAGCATCGCGCGTTTCTCGTCCATGGTCGTTCTGGCACTCTTACGGCCTAGCAGCCCGGCAGGTCGGCGGGTCTATGGCCAGCAGGACGCCGGATCCCGGGCCGGCGCGGGGGCGGCCGGCGCCGTGGCCCGTGCGCCGGGCGCCAGGCCGATCACCGGCTCCTCGTCGGGTCCGGTCCCGCGGCCACGACCGCGAGCGGCCGGCCGCCAGCCGTCGCACGCGGGTCCGTTCTGGACCATGCGCGTGTCGGCGCTCACCGTGTACCCCGTCAGGTACTGCTCGCCGGCGTTCCCGTAGTACTTGCCGTACTTGAGCGCGGCGTCGTGGACCTTGATGATCGCGTCCTGGTAGCGAGGGTCGTGCTGGGGCCAGCCGGAAAAGCTGGACAGATCGTTGTTGCCCAGGATGATGACGTCGACGCCGTGCGTGGCCGCGATCTCGTTGGCCATCGCCACGCCTTCCAGCGTTTCGATCATCACCGTCACGAGCATGTTGTCGTTGATCGTCGCGCGATAGTTCAGGCCCGGCGCGTTCCAGATCTCGCGATAGGCGCCGCCGCCGGCGCTGCGGCGTCCGAACGGGGGATAGCGGGAGAAGCGGGCCGCGTCACGCGCTTCCAGCGCATCGTCGACCGTGGGAACGATGATCCCGAGGGCGCCAAGGTCCGTGGCTTTCTGAATGCTCGACTCGAGCGCATCGGGCATGCGGACCATCGGCGCGGCGCCGACGCGAGGGCAGGCCATGATCATGCGCCGCACCTCGTCGTAGGACATCGTGCTGTGCTGCATCTCGAACCAGATGTAGTCGAAGTGCTTGCCGACCTCGCAGTACAGCTCCGGGTCGAAGCTGGAGATGGTGTAGCTCGTGATCTGCTTGTCCTGCAGCAGCCGCTCTTTCGCCCGGTTGTAGAGGGGCCGCGGGGTCGCGGGATTCATCATCGCCTTGACCTGCCAGCCCCAGCCGCGCTCGTCGGCCTTCGCCGGCGTCAGCGTGCCGCCAACCGGCGCGCCGGCAGGCCGGGCCGTTCCCTGCGGAGATGTCCCCTGCGCCGACGGCACGACCATCGCGAGCATCGCCGCCGCGCCAACTGCCACTGCAAGACCTGAGCTTCATGCCTGCCTCCGGCGAGGGCCCCGGCGAACGGGACCTGGTTCCAGTAATATGGCGCAGCATCATCGCACGAAGTGAACCGCAGAGGGAGGTCAATCGGATGCGGACTGTGACGATCATCGGCGCGGCGCTACTGCTTCTCGTTTCGACAGGAGAATCGCCCGCGCAGACGCCCCCGGCTCAAGCCACACCGCCCGCGGCGCCGGCGGGCGAACGCGGGCAGGCGCCGCAGCGCACGCCACTCTTGCCGACTCCCCCGCTGACGGCGCCGCCGACTCCCGGCACGGACGGAAACTTCGTGATTGGTCCGCCCTATACGCCCGCCCCCGAACTGACGGTGAGGGACGGCGTGCCGAAGGGCACGGTCCGTGAGTTCACCATGGACTCGAAGGACAGCAAGATCTACCCGGGCATCGCCCGCAGCCAGCCCGGTGCGGTCGTGCCGTACACACGCCAGGTCGCCGTCTATGTGCCCGCGCAGTACATCCCCGGCTCGCCGGCGCCGTTCATCGTCGTGCAGGACGGCATGTCACCGAACTACCGGAACAACCTGCCGCCGATCCTCGACAACCTCATTCACGACAAGCGCGTGCCGCCGATGGTCGCCGTCCTGGTGCACAACGGCGGCGGCGACGCCCAGGGGAGTCAGCGCGGACTGGAATACGACACCGTCTCGGGCGTCTACACCGATTTCATCGAGACCGAAGTGCTCCCGCGAATCACGAAGGACTACGGGATCGCGTTCACCCGGGATCCCGAGGGGCGCGCGACCATGGGCGGCAGCTCCGGCGCCGCCTGCGCGTTCACCATGGCGTGGTTCCATCCGGAGCTCTATCGGCGCGTCCTCTCGTATTCCGGAACCTACGTGAATCAGCAGTCGCCGCTCAATCCCGCGTCGCCGCGCGGCGCGTGGGAATATCACGCCACGTTGATCCCCAACAACCCGGCCAGGCCAATCCGTGTCTGGATGCACGTGAGCGAGTTCGACAACCGGTATTTCGATCAGGAGGAGACCTGGCACAACTGGGTGCTGGCGAACGACCGGATGGCGGCCGCGCTCAAGGCCAAGGGTTACAAGTATCAGTACGTCTATTCTCGAGACTCACGGCACGTCGATCGCGCCGTGGTCGCGCAGACGCTGCCCGAAGCGCTCGAGTGGCTGTGGCGGGGATATCCGAAATGACAGCGTGAATCACTGGTCGCTCACGATCGCTGCATCGCAGGTTCAACGATTCCAAGATTCAGGATCAGTGATTAGTGATTGTGTGTCCGTGTTCATCCGTGGCTTATTTCGGTGGCAGCACCGGCACCAGCGACGGGAACACATACGCGAACAGCATCGCGACGATCCCGACGACGCACGCGAGGAAGATGCTGTGCGTGAGGGTGAAGCGAAACAGCTTGCCTTCGTCCTCGGAGGTCAGTCCCGTCGCCGCGACCGCCACGGCGATGCTCGGCAGCGCGATCATCTTGCCCATGACGCCGGCCGCGGAGTTCACCGACGCGGTGAGGACCGGATTGAGCCCGAGCTGGTTCGCCGTGATCACCTGCAGATTGCCGAACAAGGCGTTGGCCGACGTGTCGCTCCCGGTCAGGAACACACCGAGCCACCCCAGGATGGCGCTGAAGAACGGAAAGATGCTGCCGGTCGCCGCCAGCGCGATGCCCAGCGTCGACGTCATGCCCGAGTAGTTCATCAGGTACGCCAGCGCCAGCATCGACGCAATCGTCAGCATCGGCTTGGCGAGCTGGCCAAACGTCGCCTTGTAGACGCCGGAGAAGCGGCGCGGGCTCACGCGGAGACAGATCGCCGAGGCGATCGCCGCCAGAAAACAGGCGGTTCCGGCGCTGCTCAACCAGTTGAGCGTGTAGACCGCGGGATAGGGCGCGGGCGCCAGCGTGACCGGGGGCACGCGCGTGACCAGGTTGTGCAGGCCCGGCACGGTCAACCCGTTCAAGACCGTCGAGCTCCTTGGGAGAAACGACGGCAGCAGCCCGTTCGTGAACGTGTCGATCGCTCTCTTGACCGCGACCTCGCCCCAGGTGAGGACGAAGATCACGAGCAGCATGTACGGCAGCCACGCGAGGACGACCTGCCCTGTTGAATGGCGATGGGCCGTCACGATCGCGGGCGTGTCCCCTTCCAGCCGGAAGATGGTCCGCGGCTTCCAGAACTTCAACACCAGCACCATGGCGCCGATGCACGTGAGCGAGCTCAGGATGTCGGTCAGCTCGGGCCCCATGTAATTGGACACGTAGAACTGGACCGACGCGAACGACACGCCGCAGACGACCACGGCGGGCCATACTTCGACGGTCTTCCGCCACCCCGCCATCACCAGCACCAGATACATCGGGATGATGATCGAGATCATCGCGCACAGGCGTCCGACCATGGCGCTCAACGGCATCACCGGCAGGCCCGTAATGCCCGCCAGCGTCGTCACCGGAATGCCAATGGAGCCGAACGCGACCGGCGCGGTGTTGGCCATCAGGCAGATGCCGGCCGCATAGAACGGAGAAAAACCGAGGCCTGCCAGCATCGCGCCGGAGACGGCGACCGGCGCGCCAAAACCGGCGGCGCCTTCGATGAAGGCGCCGAACGAGAACGCGATGAACAGCGCCTGCAGCCGGCGATCGTTCGTCAACCCGCCGACCGAGTCTTTGATGATTTCGAACTTGCCGGTCTCGACCACCAGGCGGTAGAGCATGATGGACGAGAACACGATCCAGGAGATGGGAAACAGGCCGTATGCCGCGCCGGTGACGGCGGCCATCATCGCCTGCTGCAGCGGCATGCCGTACGCGGCCAGCGCCAGAACGAACGCGACGGCGAGCGCCGTCAGCGCCGCCATCCACGCGGGTTTGCGCCGCACGCCCAACATCACGAACAGGACGGCGATCGGAATCGAGGCGACCAGCGCCGACAGGGCCAGGCTCGCGCCGACCGGTTCGTAGTTCTGCTGCCACATCGCGGGAGATGATGTCACCTTTTCGCGTTTGCGGTCTCCCCGTGAGTACGTAGCGCAGGCCTCCGGCCTGCCCGCGCGGGCTCACGAGCCGACCTGAAGGTCGGCCCTACGATGTAGCGCTGGCCTTCAGGCCAGCATCCCGCGGCCGTCGCGCGCCGCGGGATGCCCGTTCGATCGACTCAGTGGCTCAGCCCGTTGAATCCGTCGCACGAAACGTCGGGGTTCCAGTTCGTGAACGTGCCGGCGGGGTTGTCCTTCCAGGCCCAGACGTGCAGCGTGTAGAACGGCGGGAGCCCGAAGCGATTGGGGGCCTCGAAGTAATGAAAGAGCTGTCCGTTGAGCTCGGGCGCGCTCGTGTGGGTCGTGTCCCAGTCGGCCGCGAGGACCAGGTAGTCGGCGCCGGTGATCCGCAGGCGCCCGTTCGACGCCGGCTCGTACAGGATGATCTCCGGTTTCCCGGCCTCGATCTTGCCATCGGCCACGAGCGGAAAGTTCACGAAGTGGAGTCCCATCGCCCCGTAGTCCCCGCCGCTGACGCAGCCAAAGAGGAGGCCATAGCCGTCATTCTGGGCGGCCGACACGTTCCGGTATCGCTCGGTTGCGTTGCGTACGATCTGGACCAACGCGTTCTCCTGCCTTCTTTGCTCCGTGGTCTGTGGCTGCTGTTGCGACGCCGTCATGTGTCTGTCGTGATCCTGCGCGAGCGTGGCCGAGGGCGAAAAGCCCGCGAGGACGAGAGCACCGGCCAGGGAACACCCGACTTGCGCCGCGAATCGTCGTGCCTTCATAGAGCCTCCTGACATGAATGAATGAAGTCCGCCGCCCGGTCCGGCTGACCTGTCCGCCGAAGCCTTGGCGAAGGCGGGAGCCGGACGCCACCGGAAACGCGTCTTCGGCCCGTCATCGTCAGAAGCCGCAACGACCGCGAAAAAGGCTCACACCGTACCTTCGGCCCGCCTTCGCGCCTTGGGTAACGAGCGCTTCGGCGAGGCAGGCCCACGCCCGGCTTTTCGAGAAATGGGCATCCCGGCCCGGAGCCGAGTTAGAATCCCCGTGAGCCCGAAACCCCCGCGTGACAGCGAAGCCGAGCCGTCCTGAGGGCCGGCTCAGGATCTTCCGTGACGACTTATGGAAGACATGTTTCCCCTGGTGTACGACGAGCTGCGGCGCATCGCTGCCCGGGCGATGCGCGGTGAGCGCTCCGATCACACGCTCTGCACGACGGCACTGGTCCACGAGGCGTGGCTCGAGCTGTCCAAGCTCACCCGCATCCAATGGCAGAACCGGTCGCACTTCCTGGCGATCGCGGCACAGGCGATGCGCCGGGTCCTCATCGACTACGCGGTCGCGCGCCGCAGGCTGAAGCGCGGCGGCGGTCAGACGGTGCAGTCCCTGCGATGAGCCGACGCGGTCGCCGTCGCCGTGGACCAGGCAGACGACATGCTCGCGCTCGACGAAGCCTTGCAGCGGCTCACGGCGATGAACGCGCGCCTCGCGCGGATCGTCGAGTGCCGCTTCTTCGGCGGCATGAGCGTCGAGGAGACGGCCGAGGCGCTGGACATCTCTCCGGCAACGGTCAAGCGGGATTGGACCCTCGCCCGCGCCTGGTTGAATCGGGAGCTTCAAGCGTGACCGATCACGCCACGACGTCCGGCGCACGCCGGCTCCGGCCGGCCGAAGCGATGCCGGCGGAGCGCTGGGAGCGCGTGCAGCAGATCTTCGCCGCGGCGATTGACTGCGACGCCGGAACGCTGGACGCGATGCTCGATCGGGAGTGCGGCGGCGACGCCGACGTGCGCCGCCAGGTCGAATCGCTCCTCGAGGCGCACAACAGCGCGGGGATGGTGGACCGGCTGTTCGCCGGCCTCGCGCCGATGATCTCGGAGGCGCGCTCATCGATGCTCGGGTGGGAGGGACAGTCCGTCGGCCGCTACCGCGTGCTCGAGGCCCTCGGCTCCGGCGCGATGGGGGTCGTCCACAAAGCGCTCGACGAGCGGCTCGGCCGGCACGTCGCGCTGAAGTTCCTGCCTCGCCACCTCGGCGTGCGGCCGGAGGCCAAACGCCGCTTTCTTCAGGAAGCCCGCGCCGCCGCGGCGCTGGATCATCCCAACATCTGCACGATTCACGAGATCGGCGAGACACCCGAGGGGCAGCTGTTCATCGCGATGCCGCTCTACAACGGCGAGACGCTGCAGGCGCGCCTCGTGCGCGGCGCGCTGCCGTGCGAGGACGCCGTCGCGGTTGCCCTCCAGATCGCAGGTGGACTGCAACAGGCGCACGAGCACGGCGTCGTCCATCGGGACGTGAAGCCGTCGAACGTCATGCTCCTCTCCGACGGAACGGCGAAGGTCCTCGACTTCGGCGTCGCCAAGGTCGAAGACGCCGCCATCACGGAGGGGGACGTCGTGCTCGGCACGCTTGCCTACATGAGCCCCGAGCAGGCGCACGGCCGCCAGGTCGACCACAGGGCCGACGTCTGGTCGTTGGGCGTCGTGCTCTACGAGATGCTGACCGGCACCCGGCCATTTCACGGGAACAGCCGTCAGGCTCTCGTCGACGACATCCTGGCCCGCGATCCCGAGCCGATCACCGCCTGGCGGGCCGATCTGCCGGCAGCCATCGACGACGTCGTGCGCAGAGCGTTGGCGAAGCGTCAGGACGACCGCTACGCGTCGATGTCGTCCATGGTGGCGGATCTCGCCGCGGCCGCCGATCCGTCCAAGTCTGCTCTCCGTTCGGCCGGATCCTGGACGTCGAGACGGTCACCGCGCGCCGATGAGGCCACGGCGATCGCCGCCGGCGCGGAGCGCCGATGGGCGGCCGTGGTCGTGTCAACCGTGTTCGACTACAGCGCGCTCGTCGAGCGGCTCTCGCCTGGAGAGCTCGAGACGCTGCTCGGTGACCTTCGGAGAGCAGCAGCGGAGGTCGTTCAGCGGCACGGCGGCATCGTCAATCAGGCGATCGGGGACGAGATCGTGTCGTTGTTCGGCGTGCCCATCGCCCACGAGGACGACGATCTCCGCGCCGTGCGCGCGGCGATCGAACTGTGCCGGCGGACCCGTGAGGTGGGCGCGTCGGCCGGGACGGCGCCCGGAACGGCGGTCCGGCTGCAGTGTGGCGTCCACGTCGGCCTCCTGGTCGCCCGGCAATTGACCGACGGTGCGCGGCGGTATGCACTGAGCGGGGCGCCGGCACAGGTCGCGGCGCGGCTGGCCTCGCTCGCCGGCGCCGATCAGGTGCTCGTCAGCCCGGAGTGTCATCGCCTCATTGCCCCGTTCGTCGACTCACAACCATGTGCTCCGCTGAGCATCCAGGCCAATGGCGGGACGGTGTCGCCGTTCCGGGTACTCGGCGAATCAGGACAGCAGACACGGCTGGAAGCGGCGGAGCGCGCGGACCTGACGCCGTACACCGGCCGCGATGCCGAACTGGCGACGCTGCAGGGGCAGGTTCTGCAGGCGCGCGGTGGACAAGGACGGGTCACGACCGTGGTCGGCGAAGCCGGGCGCCGGCAAGAGCCGGCTGCTCTACGAGCTTCGTGCGCGAGTGGGCCAGACCGGCGCGAAGATCCTCCAGGGCCGGTGCCGCCCGCCCGGCAGGATGGCGCCGTACGTCGCCCTTTGTCGAGATTCTCTACGACGCGCTGTCGCTTCGGGGGCGGGCACCGCAGGAATACCGCGCCGACGACGTCGTCGCCCGGGCGCGCGCCATTGATGCCGCCCTCGAACCGTTCGTGCCTCTTTACCTGCACCTCCTGTCGATGAAGAGCGAGGCGTTCCCGCTTCCAGGACATCTGGAGGGTGAGCACCTCCGGGTGGCGCTGCCGGAGGCGTTGACCGCGATCGTCGTGGCGCTGGCCCGGCGGGCCACGACGCTCGTGCTGCTCGAAGACTGGCACTGGGCCGACGAGGCGTCGCGCGACGCGCTGCGCAGGCTTCTGGAGATTGTCGACGCGCATGCCTTGATGATTGTGGTGACGAGCCGGCCCGGAGCCCGGCGCGCTCGCCGGGTGTGCGGAGGGTGCCGCGCGCATTCAGCTCGCGCCGCTCGCGGGTGATGCCTCGGCCGCGATCATGCGGGCCGTGCTGCGCGTCGATCGGGTGTCCGACGCGCTGGCCGCGCGCGTGCACGAACGGACGGGCGGCAACCCGTTCTTCCTGGAGCAGGTGTGCCGCACGCTGATCGAGGAAGATGCGGTCACGACGCACGATGGCGAAGCGGTGGCGGCCAGCGGCGTCGAAGTGCTGCGGCTGCCCGACACGGTGCAGGCCGTCATTCGCGCCCGGCTCGATCGCCTCGATCGGGATTCACGGGACGTGCTCCGTGTGGCCTCGGTGATCGGGCGTGAGTTCGGGCGCATCCTGCTCGGCGAGGTGCTGGGACCGGACGCCGATCCGGCGGCCACGCTCGACCGGCTCAAAGGCTCGGGACTGATCCAGCAGACCGCCGTCCTGCCCGAGGCCACCTATCGCTTCAGGCATGTGCTGACGCAGGAGGTCGCCTACGACAGCCTGGTCGAACGGCAGCGCCGCTCGCTCCACGAAGTGGTGGGACGGACCATCGAGCGGTGTCACGCGAATCGCGGGTCCGGCCTGGCGCCCCTGCTCGCCCATCACTTTTCACACGCCGAGGCATGGCCCGAGGCGATCCACTACGGCAGCCGGGCGGCCGAGCTCGCGGCTTCGCTGACCCAGTTCGCCGACGCGCTGACGACGCTGGAGCGCGTCCGGGGCTGGATCGCGCACCTGCCCGATGGCGACGGCCGCACGGACGTGCTCGTGGATCTGCTGCTCCAGCAGGAGCGGCTCTGCGAGACGCTCGGCCTGCGCAGCCGTCAGCAGCAGATTGTCGAAGAGCTCATCGCCCTCCTGGCGCCCAGAGGCCCGTCTGCCAGACTGGCCCAGGCGTACCTGCGACAGGGAGACGTGGCCACGCTCCTCAAACGCTTCGATGCAGCGGAACGCACGCTGAGCACGGCGCTCCGGCTCAGCCGCGAGCTCGGAGAGGCCGCGCTCGAGAGCAATACGCTCCGCAGCATCGGCCTGCTGCACTGGCATCAAGGGCGGCATGCGGATGCGCTCGCGAACGCCAGGAGCGCGCTGGCCATTGCGCGGGAGTCCGGCGACGACCTGATGGTCGCGGGCGATCTGGTCAACATCGGGATGATTCTGAAGGGGATGGGAGACTACCGGGGCGCGCTGACCATCCTCGAGGAAGCGCTGGCGATGCCGGCCTCGGCCGGAACCCATCGAAGCTCGCTGTACGCGCTGCACACGCTGGCCAACGTGCATCGCTCCCTCGGGGATCTCGACCACGCGCTCGTCTGCCTGCATCGATGCGACGAGATCGCGCTGGCCAACCTCCTGCCCATTCCACAGTCCTTTCACCTCACGTCGATCGCGCATATCTATCTCGAACAAGGACGGATCGACGACGCGCTCAGGACGTACCGGAGGGCGGTCGAGTTGAGCCAGCGCGCCCGCCACGCGGATGGCTACGCCCAATCCCTGAGGGCCCTCGGAGACGTGCTCGTCGGCCTCGGGAGGGACACGGAAGCATTGCCGTACGTCCGGCAGGCCGCGCAGCTCTTTGCGCAGCTGGAAGATCACGAGGCCGAGGCCGAGATGGCGGGCCGCACCGCGGCCATCCTCGAACGCCTGGCGTCCCCGGCCGAGGCGGTGGAAGCCTGGAAGACCGCGGCAGTTCTTCGCCGCGCGCTGGGAGACGGCAAGGGCGAGCTCGATGCGCTCGAGGGATTGGCACGGGCGACGCGGGAGCGTGCGGCCACGCCCGGCGACGCGGTTCCCGCGTTTCAAGCCGCGCTGGCGCTCGCGGACGACGCTCGGCGACGGAGCCCGGGAGGTCGCGCTCCACAACACGCTCGGGATTCTCGAATGGCAAAGCGAGAGGTATCCCGAAGCGCTCCGCCACTACGAAACCGCGCTCGGGCTGGTGCGCGACCAGGGTGACCGCTCGCACGAAGGCTTGCTGCTCAACAGCCTCGGGGTGACGCTGAGCCGGCTCCACCGGTACGACGAGGCGCGCACGGCTCTCGAAGAGAGCGTCGCGCTCAACCGTCAGCGCGGCGAACGGCTGCTCGAGGCACACGCGCTCGCCGCCCTCGGGGACATGTGGCGTGCCCGGGGCCTGCCCCGGACCGCCCTCACGTGCTTCGAGCAGTCGCTCTCCGTCCGGAGCATGCTCGGCGATCGCAAGGGCGAGGGATGGATGTTGCTGCGTATCGCGGAGACGCTCGCGGCGACAGGCGACACGTCACGGGCAAGAGAGATGGCAGCCGAGGCGATGGCGATCGCCGAGGTGTGCGGTGATAAACGGTTGGCCGACGCGTGCAGCGCAGATCCCGCACGCGGGCGCCGTCGAAGTCCGAAAGGAGTCGGAGTGCCACGATACCTGATCGAACGGTCCGTGCCGGGGCTGTCGCCGGAAATGCTGAAGGCCGCAGGGAAACGATCGATGGCGGCGCTCGCGACCATGCCCGACGTGCGCTGGATCCGCAGCTACGTCTCCGATGCCGAGGGCAAGATCTATTGCGAGTACGACGCGCCGAGCATCGAGGCGGTGCACGAGCATGCACGGCGCGCCGGCCTGCCGGTCGACCGGATTACCGAGGTCAATCTGGAAATCAGCCCGGCGATGTTCGTGTAGCCGCGGCTAGCCCCATCTCGGCGTTTCGTCCGGGCTGATCCCGAGCAGCGTCTTCGCCATGATCTCGTGCGTCAGCATCGAGTTCGCCGGGTGAATCCGGCCGAGCCGGGCGTCGCGGAACAGCTGTTCCAGGGGGCTCCGCCGGAAGATCCCGAATCCGCCCGCCACGTCGAGGGCCTGATCGACGATTCGCCAGGCGTCCTCCACCGCATGGTACTTGGCCGCGATGATCTTCGCCGGCCACGCGCCCCCGTGGTTCACGCCGGAGGACCAGTCGCCGGCGATCCGTTCGAGGTGCGGTTCGATCCCCTCGAGCGCCAGACCCATGTCGGCGACCCGATGCTGCACTTCCGCATGGTAGGCCATCGAGCGCGACAGCCCGATCGACTTCTTGCTCTTCACGGCCTCGACGGTGAGATCGAGCGCCTTGCGCGCGAGCGCGTAGTAAATGTTGCCGAACCCGAGCAGCGCCCACGCGAAGACGCCGAGGATGAACGCATCGATTCCGGCCGCTCCGGCGGGCACCACCCGGGCCACGTATCGATCGGGAACCACGGCGCCTTCGAGGATCGTGTCGTCGCTGCGCGTGGCGCGCATGCCCGAGCACGTCCCACGTCTCTTCGATGCGGTAGCCCTTCGTGTCGCGCGGCATGAACGCGTGCACGATCTTCGGCTTCGCCGGATCGCTCGTGTCCATCCCGTGGATGCCCAGATACGTCCAGACCGGGGTCAGGCTCCCGAATCCCTTGCGTCCCGTGAACCTGTAGCCGCCGTCCACGCGTTCGGCCTTCGTGGTGGACAGCAGCACCGGGATGTCGTTGCCGCTCTCCGCATGGCCGGCCGCGAACACCTGCCCGCGCGCCGCCTCCTGGAGCAGCCACGTGAGCGACGTGTCGCCGGCGCGCCAGAGGTCGGCGGCCACGCCCGTCCAGTAGATGTGCATGTTGACGGCGAGAGCCGTGGGGGCCGCATGGTACGCGAGACGCCGTTGTTCGCGGACGACTTCCTCCAGTGTCAGGCCGAACCCGCCCAATTCCCGGGGGACCGCGAGGCGCAGGTAGCCCGCCTCGCGCAGCTCCTGGAAGTCCTCCGCAAAGAAGGTGTTCTGCTCGTCGTAGCGCCTGGCCCTCGCCGCGAAGCCGTTCAGCAGCTCGTCGGTCAGGAGCGATTGATGGGCGCGGGTTGTCTGCGGCGCCTCTGTGTTGTCCGGCTTGGCCATGGGTGTCATCGGGATTCCTTTCGTGGTGCGGTCCGGCCTTCGTGGAGACGGAGCCGGGCTCTATACCTGACAAAGCCACAAATGCGCTCGGAACGGCTCATTGTAGGACCAAACGCTGGTGCCTTTTCGTGTTACGGTCTGTCCACAAAGCTGAGGTGGTTAACCGATGGTGGCACGGATGCCACGAACGGTTGAAACCGGCTCCAGGGTTCCGGCGACCCGACCAGGAGAATTGCTGTGAGAATTGCGGCCGGTCCTGCGGTGTTGGCGATCGGGCTCGCGATCGCCGGGACGAGCGCTCGAGGCCAGGGTGACAAACCCGGAGCGATGGTCGAATGGAAGACCTATGGCGGCGACCTCGCCAGCCTGCGCTACTCGCCGCTCGACCAGATCAACAAGGACAATTTCTCGAAGCTGCAGGTCGCCTGGCGGCTCAACACGGATGCGTTCGGGCCGCGGCCGGACACCTCTATTCGGCGACACCGCTCATGGTCGGCGGCGTGCTCTACACGACGGTGGGCACCCGGCGCGCGGTCGTCGCGCTCAATGCCGCGACCGGAGAGCTGCTCTGGATGCACGCCGAGGACGAAGGGCGTGCGCGGCCAGAACGCCCCGCGCAGCGGCGCGGGCCGGGGCGTGGCCTACTGGTCGAGCGCCGACGGATCGGATCAACGCATCATCTACGTGACGCCCGGCTACCGGATGATCGCCCTGAACGCCAGGACCGGCGTGCCGGTTGCGACCTTCGGCCGCGACGGCGTCGTGGATCTGAAGCTCGACAACGATCAGGAGCTCGATCTCGTCACCGCCGAGCTCGGCCTGAACGCCACGCCGCTCGTCGCGGGCGACGTCGTGGTCGTCGGCGCCGCGCATCGGGCCGGCCACGCCCCGAGGACGATGCGCAACGCGAAGGGCTACGTGCGCGGCTTCGACGTGCAAGACCGGCAAGCGGCTGTGGATCTTCCACACGATTCCGAAGCCCGGCGAGTTCGGCTACGACACCTGGGAGGACGACTCGGCGCTGAAGAACGGCAACACGGGCGTGTGGTCGCAGATGAGCGCGGACCTCGGAGCTCGGTCTGGTCTACCTGCCCGTCGAAATGCCGACCGGCGACTATTACGGCGGCAACCGGCCGGGCAACACGCTGTTCGACGAGAGCCTCGTCGCGCTCGACATCAAGACCGGCAAGCGGAAGTGGCACTACCAGACCGTCCATCACGGCCTGTGGGACTACGACCTCCCGTGCGCGCCCATCCTGTTCGACATGACGCTGAACGGCCGCCGCATCAAGGCGCTGGCCCAGCCGACCAAGCAGGCGTTCCTGTTCGTCCTGAATCGCGAAACCGGCGAACCGATCTGGCCGATTGAAGAACGGCCCGTGCCGCAGTCGACCGTGCCCGGCGAGAAGACCAGTCCGACGCAGCCCTTCCCGACCAGGCCGGCTCCGTTCGACCGGCAGGGCGTCGGCGATTGACGACCTGATCGACTTCACGCCGGCGCTGCGCGCCGAAGCGCTCGAAGTTCATCAAGCGCTACCAGATCGGCCCGCTGTATCACGCCACCCGTGTTCAGCAATCGCGGATGGTCCGATCGCGACGCTGCAGCTCCCGTCGGATGCCGGCGGCGCCAACTGGCCCGGCGGCTCCTTCGATCCGGAGACGAACCGCCTGTATATCCACTCTCACACGACGGTGTTCACGATCGGCATCGTGCCGGCCGACCCCGCGACCTCGGACATGGGCTACGTGTCCGGACAGCTGCGCGCGGACCGGGCGGCTCGGCGGCCGTCGGACGGGCGGCGGCGACGGTGCAGGGCTTGCCGCTCATCAAGCCGCCCTACGATCGGATCACCGCGTACGACATGAACACCGGCGATCTGATCTGGCAGAAGACGCACAGCTCGACGCCGGACGAAATCACGAAGCACCCGGCGCTGAAGGGCCTGAACCTGCCGCGGCTTGGTCAGCCCGGGCGAACGTTCATCGGCGTGCTCACCACCAGGACGCTCCTGATCGCCGGCGAAGGCGGTGTCCATACCAATGAGGCGGGCGAACGCGTGGCGCTGCTGCGGGCGTACGACAAGGCGACCGGCGCCGACGTCGGAGCCGTCAACATGCCGGCCAAGCAGACCGGATCGCCGATGAGTTACATGGTCAACGGCAGGCAGTACATCGTGGTCGCGGTCAGCGGCGTCACCGGCGCGGAATTGATCGCGTACGCCCTGCCAGAGCCGCGCATCCCGCGTTGAGCTCGTGGAGCGCCGGTAGGCGCCTGAGCCACGGGCGGTGCCGGCAATCGGCCGCCGGTCGGGTTCGATCTGGTCGTGGGTGCCGCACCGGGCGCCGCCGCTGGTCTGACTACTGGTCGTTCGCTGCTCAGCGCGTGCCCGACATCGATCACCGCCTGGTTCGCGCGGAGCGCGGTGTCAATCACGTCCTCGTGGGCGTCAAAGACGATGGCCGTAGTGGCTTCGCGAGGCGCAGGCTGCGCGCCTTCCGGGCGGCCAGGTCGAAAACGCAGTTCGCCGTCGAGACGGTAATGGCGCGGGCCGCATCTCGCGTCAGATTCAGTTGGATCCGCCGATGCGCACCATCGGCACGTACGTCGCGTCCCCGAACTGCACCGTGAACAGATTCCGCACGAACCACTGTCCCGTCGCCGGCCGATAGACCACGATGTCGGTCAATCCATCGCCGTTATAGTCGCCGGGCACGGCGACGTCGCCTGTGTCGCCGAACACCACCGAGAGCTGGTTGCGCACGTACCACGTGCCCGTCGAGGGCCGGTACACCGCGATGTCCATCTTGCCGTCGCCGTTGTAGTCGGCCGGCACGGGGATGTCCCCCGGATCCCCGAACGACACCGCGAGCTGATTGCGCACGAACCACTGCCCGCTCGACGGGCGATACACCGCAAGGTCGGCGAGGCCGTCGCCGTTGTAGTCGCCCGGCAGGGGGATGTCGCCCGGCTCGCCAAACTGCACCGTGAACTTGTTGCGCACGAACCACGTGCCCGTGGACGGCCGATAGACCGCGACGTCCATCAGGCCATCGCCGTTGTAGTCGCCGGGTACCGGCTTGTCGCTCAGATCGCCGAACTGCACCGTCGGCTGATTGCGCACGAACCAGTGACCGGTCGTCGGCCGATACACTGCCACGTCCGTCCGCCGGTCGCCGTTGTAGTCGGCAGGCACCGGCACGTCGCCGGTACTGCCGAACGGCACCGCGAGCTGATTGCGCACGAACCACTCATTCGTTGACGGCCGATGGACCACGATGTCGGTCGCGCCGTCTCCGTCGTAGTCGCCGGCCACCGCCGGCGGGAACCCGGACGTCAGCGGCACAGGCATGTCGCGGCCGGCGCCGAACGACACGGCCACCTGATCTTTCACGAACCACTGGCCCGTCGACCGCCGATAGATCGCGACGTCCAGGGTCCCGTTGCCATCGTAGTCGAGAGGCACCGGGACATCGCCGGGAGTCCCGAGCTGCACGGTGAGCTGGTTCCGCACGAGCCACTGTCCGGATGACGGCCGATACACCGCGATGTCCGCCGTGCCGTTGCCGTCGTAGTCACCCTGCACCGGCCGGTCGCCCGGGGTGCCGAACGGCACGGGCGCCTGATTTCGCACGAACCACATGCCCGTTGACGGCTGGAAGACCGCCACATCGTCGGTCCCGTCGCCGTTATAGTCGCCGACAATCGGCACATGGCCAGGGCCGCCGAAGTTCACGACGAACTGGTTCCGCACGAACCAGTCTCCGGTCGACGGCCGGTACACCGCCACGTCCGTCACACCGTCGCCGTTGAAGTCGCCGGGGACCGGGACGTCGCCACGGTCGCCAAACTGCACCGTGAACTGGTTCCGCACGAACCACTGGCCGGTGGACGGCCGGAACACCGCGATATCCTCGACGCGGTTTCCGTTGTAATCGCCGGGCACCGGGATGTCGCCCGGCTCGCCGAACTGTACGCTGGCCTGGTTCCGGATGAACCATTGGCCCGTCGACGGGCGATACATCGCGATGTCGCCGGAGCCGTCCCCGTTGAAGTCGCCAGGGCCTCCGCGGACCGCGAGGGTGGCGGCGTTTGAGTCGGCGGAGCCGGAGGCATTCGACACGCGGACCCAGTAACTCCTCGTGCTCGTCAACGCCGGCGTCATGTAGTTGCTCGCCGTGGCGCCGCTGATGGCACTCGTCGTCGTCCCGCTCGACCCGACGTACCACTGGTAACTGAGCCCGGTCCCGGTCGCCACGACACGCAGCGTGGCCGTCTGAGAGCTCACGATGGTCTGGTTCCGGGGTTGGGTCGTGATTGTCGGCGCCGCTTCGGTGATGGCAATCACCCACGTCCGCGTGGTCCGCAGCAGGCCTGCCGGAGCGGTTCGCACAAATGCGGTGGGATCGCTCACCGTTGCGGTCAGCGTGTGCGATCCGGTTGAGTAGAGCGAACCCGCCAAAGAGAACGACGGCCCCGTCGCCACCGTCGTGCCGTCGATCACCCAGGCCACAGAGAGCGCATGCGTGGACGGCAACGGCACCGTCACGCTGAACAGCTGTGAAGACAATCGGGGAATGATGATGGGTGAACCGGCGGCAGGACTGACCGAATCGACAGGGGAGACGAGGTTGTAAATGCGGCGAACAAACTGTTCAGTGTTGACCTGCTCGAACGGGACGTCGAGGCCTCGCATCTTCGAGTTGTACGTCGGCCGGTACATCCCGCTATCGCAGTACCTTGCGCCGGCGTAGAGCCCAGGCCTCGCCGCCGCCGTCGTTGTCGTCGGCACTGGCGTCGATGGATCGATCCACGCGCGCCACTTGATTGCCGTGCGCGCCGTGACGGTCGTCGCGTTCGCGCTCGGCGGTTCGCTCAAGTCGCAGCTTGGCGGCGGCGGGCCGCCGTACTCGTCGGCGAGGAGGCCGAAGCTGTGGCCTATTTCGTGGAGCACGAGCTCCACCGCGAACGAGTTGACGGAGGCGACCGCGAACGAGCCGCCGGAACCGCCGTACTCGGGGTCGTTGACAATGACGAGGACGATGTCGCGCGCGTTCGGGTCGGTGATCGTTCGGGAGAGGACCCCGCTCACCGCGCTGAAGTTCACGCAAATGAGCCTGGTGATCCCGGCGCAGTCGTACGTCGCGTGCAGCGCGGTGTTGCGGAAAATGGCGCGGGAGGGATGATCCGCGCCGGACTCGACGCTCGTGACGTCAATGCGGTGCACGTTGAAATACCGCCGGTACTCCGCAAACGGCTGCTCGGCGAAGAAGCCCAGGACCGCGTTTTCGGTGTCGGCCGCAAACTTGCCGGCCGCGATCTCGGTGGCGGTGTAGCCATCACCGAGGACGACAATGTCGACACGGTTCGAGGGGGAGCCATTGTTGCGAATGGTGGTCACGGGCTCGGCGGCGGCGCTCGTCGCGACGGCGAGCAGACCTGCGAAGAGCACGCCGGCGTGCGCGGAACGAGCCGACGTCATCGGACCGCCCCGGAAGTGCCAAGCGGTTCGAGCACGAACTCCACGCCGTTCCACCGCGGCCTGTAGATGCGAAGCTCGACGATCCGCGGGTCGGCGGCGATCGCGACACTGAAATCAGCGGCCGGCTGTCTCAGTCTGCTGCCCGACAGCAACCCGGTTGCGTCGGGCTGTTCCGAGCGCACGATCGCGGGGTCGGCGACAATGCGCCAATCCATCGTCGCACCCAGGCTGTCCACCGCAATGATCAGCAGCCGATCGGCGGCGAGTTGTGGATCGCGTTCACGAGCCATCGGCACGGGAAGGTCGCGCCGATCGAGGACGACAAAGGTGTCGCGGCCCGTGTCGGCGAACGCTTTCGTCGTCCAGCGGACCAGCCAGTCGCGGGACCCGCCGGACGAATCGGCCGCCGGCGGCGCCGCTTTGAGATCGGCAAAGGCCGCCGCGTCGAGCGTTGGCAGCGGCGGCTTGTCCTGTGGTGTGGCGGAGACATTCACGGTTGCGACCGCGGCGAACGCGGTCGCAAGGAAACGCTTGAAAGTCATGATGTCTCCTCGCGTAGGGTTCCGCCGACCAGGCGCGCCACCCTCAGTGCAGACGCGCCGCGGGACGATGAGAAAAGGATGAGCTGCTGAGGGAGACGGCCAAAGAACTGCGCGGCGAAAGCCTGCCTAATCCGCCTTGGCTTCTAAGACGCGAAATGCTGGGCGCTCTTCATCACGCCCGTGTCCAAGAACGAGACAGACCAAAGCTCAGCCATATTACACCGAATACACCGGGGTGAGGATGAATTCGGCCGTGACCGCGGCCGCGTGGAGTAGGTATCGGCGAAAAAGGCACTTATGGCTGCCGGCCCGAATCCGGACTATCCAAAGGAAAAACTCCTGGTTGTCGCACCTCCAACGTGGTCACTGGGTAATAGTGCCGGAGGATCTCCGCGAACGACGCGCCGCGTTCGGCCGCGAGCGAGGTCGCACCTTTCTGGCACATTCCGATGCCGTGTCCGTTGCGATCGCCGGCCGCATGGCGCCGCCCGCACTCCACGCTGAAATAGGGATAACCATCGGCGGCGTCCAGCCCCGCCTCGGCGAGTGTGAGCGTCCGGCCGCCGCAGCTCGCGGAATAGAACGCGGGAAACGGTGCGCCGCGAAACGTGAGCACGAGGCCGGCGGTCTCGCGCGCCGCCCGCGCCGCGGGATGGTCCGCGGCGGGCGGCTCGCGGAGAAACTGGCAATGTGTCGTGTCACAGAAACCGAAGCCGTCATGGCGGCGGCGAGCCGCGATGAAGAACGATCGGGCCGCCACGGCCTGGGCCTTCAGCGCCTCGGGCGGCGTCGATCCGATCTGTTCGGCCGCGACGACGGACGCCACCGCCGTTTCGAGATCCATCGACACCACCGGCACGAGCTCAGAGCCGTCGAGGATCACGTCGAGCCGGCCGTGGAACCGCCGCGTGATCCTTCCCGGCACGCTCAGCTGGAGATCCGCCGCTCGACCCGTCGGCCCCGTGATGCGGACGGCTCGCGTGCTGAACACGGTGGCCGCGCAGGCCACGCGCACCGAGCCGCCCTGCTTATTTTTTTTGCTCGTGGGGCCCCACCCCCACTCGCTGCGGCTCGACTCGCTCCGCTCGCTCGCCGCGGCCGCAGGCGCTTCCACCCGCGCTTCCTCGCCGGCACGCAGCACGCAGCTGTGTTTATCCCCTCCCAGGCTGACCACGCCGCCTGCCGCCGACACGATCAGCTCTTGCGGATGGAATAACCCAAAGACGCCGACACGGACATCGGCCGGCACGGGTGCGGCCGCGGTACCGAGCGAAAGCGCGAGCAGAACCAGCGCGCGCCGCTTCATCGCCCCCCCAACGTGCTCGTCAACAGCTCGCCGGCGGACGCCGCGGTGTCGGCGCCCGTGCGGCCGTGAGCCTGCATCAGCAGCACGACCCGGGGGCGATCGGCCGGATAGATGACTATCGTGTAGCCATCGGCCGTCGCTCGCGGCGAGTGGCTGCACGGCGCGGTGCCGGTCTTGACCAACGCATCCGCGCCGCCGATCGCCGCGCCGACACCGCGCCCGGTGCCTGTCCGCGCCGACGCCAGCATGCCCTGGACGATCGGCGGGACGCCGGGCTGACCGGCACGTGACACGAGCTCGAGGTACCCGCGGATGACGGCTGAGGGGGCGAGCTTGAGCGCATCGCCGAAGCCGACCATCGCCGCCGGCGTCGCCGCGGCACGATCCGCCCGCATGCCGAAGCCCTGCAGTCGCGCCACCAGCGCCTCCGGAGCGGTCCTCTGCGCCAATTGTCGAAAGTACGCGTTGCACGAGCCGGCGATCGCCTTGGCGAGGCCGACGCGGCCGTGACCCGCGGACAACCAGCAGGCATCCGCGCTCCCGCGGCACGTGATCGTCGGATACGTGAATCGATGTGTGTCGGCGTAGGCCAGCGCCGTGAACGGCTTGATGAGGGAGCCGATCGGCACGGGCCGCTCGAGATCGTCCCAGCGGGCATCGAGCACGCGTCCGGTCGCGGCATCGACGAGCAGGTAGGAGGGCGTGCGAAGCGCGGCGTCGCCCCGATGAGCGTCAATCGGCATGAACGCCACGGCCGACCCCAGGGCAACGGCCAGCGCCAGTGTTCTCATCGAGCCAACCGGTAGGTCATCGTCTGCGAGACCGTGGCCCCGCGGTCGCGTACGACGATGGACGCCGAATCGACGCGTGACAGGGTGTCGCTGAGGCTGGCCAGGTTCTCGGAGAAGAACAGCGGCTCCCGGTTCTCCGATCCGGCGACCGCGTTGTCGACGAACGTCATGACGCTCACGAACCGGCCGCGCTCGAGCGCGTGCCGGAATCCGCCTGCGAACGCGCCCTCGAGGGCCATCGCGGGCTGTGCCGTCGCGTCGAGCACCGCCGCCAGGAGCGCCGGATCGCTGGCGACAAACAGCAGGCGTCCGCGTTCGGTCACCGCAACCGCCTCCAGGCCTTCGAGCTGCGAAAACGTCTGCGTCCCGATCCGCGCGTCGATCCATCGCAGGCCGAGATGCGCTTTCGTCCACACCGGGTCGACCAGCGTCCGCACCGCGTCACGGGCGGCGCCCGGCGGCCAGTCCGTCGATCTGGCGAGGACGATCACCGAACCGCGATCCACGAACACGCCGTCGGTCGCCGGCCGCGTCGCCTCGACGTGGAGCATCGCGGTCAGCGCTTCGCCGCCCACCAGCTGTGCGAGCGCACCCATCTGATACGTCGTCGGCCGCGGCGCGCGCGCTTCCTCGTCGATGCGCGATTCGAAATCACCGCCGCCTCCCGTCACCGGCCCTGTCGAGCCCAGGCGCGGCGCGGTGCGGTCGCGCTGAGCCGAGGCGCCGCTCGTCGCAATCACTTTCTCGAAAATGAGCGTTGTCGCCTGCCCGGCCGGTGGCGCCACCCAGGCGCGGTAGAGGCCGGCGGTGTCGGGCACGAGCCGGACGATGTCGCCGAGCGCGGCGGCGTTCCCGGCCACGGGTTTCTCCTCCGCCCGCAACAGCACGCGCTCCTCGCGAATCTCCGAGGACGTGCGGGTGAGATCCGAGACAGTGGACGAGTACCTGCCTCAGCTCGGCGATGTTCTGCTGCACCCAGTACGAGCGGAAGTGCGGCTGCTTGACCAGCGTCTCCAGATTCGCGACGAGCCGCACGTCGCCGGGCGGGCCCGCGGCCTTCACCGATTGCGCGAACCAGCCTTCGGTCTCGACCGAGGCCCCGCCCCGGCCGCCGATGAGCGTCAGCGCGCCGGCCAGCAGGTCTTCTCTCGTCGCGAGCACGAGATACTGATCGCGGACGCCAAATGCGACGACGCGCTTCGATTCCGGATCGACGCGGACGTAGAACGGCGTGCCGGCGGCCTGGCGCGGCTCGAAGGTGCCGCGCGTCCGCCACAAGGCGTTCTCCATCGCTCGTGCCGACGGCAGCCGCGTCACGTACAGGAACTCGAGCTTGCCGATGTCGTACAGCGCGAGCGCCGACTCGGCGCCGGCCACGGCGGACACGAGCGCCATGTCGGGCGGCACGCCGGCGGCCGCCGCGAACTCGCCGTAGGCGCCCTCGAGGCGCAGGAACAGCCGCGACCGTGAAAACGCCCCGTAGTTGGCGCCCGCCAGCCATTTCGTTTTCTCGGCCGATGTGTTCCAGTCGCCGACGAGCGACGCGAAGTCCTTCGCCTGCAGCACCAGCGTCGCGCCCGCCGGGAGCAGCGCCGTGATGCCGATCTGCCGCGGCGGCTGCGCCGGCGTCTGGAGCAGCGCACCGACCGTCGCGAGCAGGACGCCGATTCCGGTCCACGCCACGCTGCGCGCCTTCATCGAGCGCCTTCCTGTCCCGAGCGAGCACTCTGCGCCGCGAGTCGAGGGGCCTGTCCCGAGCGAGCCTGAGCCTGCGCCTGCGCCGCGGGTCGAGGGACCGGCACGGCGGTCCTGGGTGGAATCCGCGGACGTACGAGCTGCGGCTGATCGAGCGTCCTCGCCGATGTGCGGCTGCCGCGCCGCATTTCTGGCGCGACGGCCAATCTCCTCGTTGATCGTCGTGATGCGCTCCCGGATGGGTGCGCGCGTGGCAGCGGACTGCCCTTCGAGCGCGATCGTGAAAAAGCGGACAGCCTCCGGCAGGCGATCGATCTGCTGGTGCGCCTCCCCGAGCTCGCGCGCGAGCCGCGCGCGACCCGCGGCCGTCAGGCCGACGTTCGTCAACGATCGGCTGCGGGCGAGAATCGGCCGGATGGCCTCGACCGCGTCCGCCGGCTTCGCGGCGGCCAGCTCGGCGCGGAACAGCGGCACTCTGAGCCCGGCGCCGGCGGGATCGACCGCGACGGCCGCGCGCAGCAGGGTGACGCGAGCCGAAGCGTCGGTCGCGCGCTCCGCGGCGGCCAGCCTCGCCGCCACGAACATCGGTCGATCGGCCGCGGCAGGCGTCAGCTCGGACCGCGCGCGCAGCCAGTCGATTTCCGTTTGCGGCTGGCGGCCGAGCACTCCGCCCGCCGAGGCAAACGCACGTGCCGCTTCGACGCGAACGGCGTAGGGCTCCTTCGGCGACTCGGCAATCCGCCCGAGACGGTCGAGTGCGCCGGCGCGATCCCGGGCCGCGGCGATCTCGACTCGCGCGAGGGCAATGTGCGCATCGGCGTCCCACGGAACGGCCTGCGACCCGGGCCCGGCGGAACTCGAGCGCCTCGGCCGGACGGTTCAGCCGTTCCAGCAGCGCGCCGGACGCGGCGAGATGGTCGAACGGCTCGCCGACCACGAGCGTCAGCCGGCGCAGGAGCTCGAGCGCGGCGGGGAGGTTGCCCTGCTGCACGCGAATCTCGGCGAGCCCGAGGAAAGACGGCGGCGCCAGCTCCTCGCGATCGAGCTGGCGCGTGTAGACGAACTCCATGATGCGGCGCGCCGACACCTGATCGCCGGCCTGGCGGAGCGCCGTGGCGGCGTTTCGCAGGGCGCCAAGGTCCAGCGGCCGGCTCTCCTCGCGCGCATAACGCTCGAGCAGCGCATCGAGCGCGCCCGCGGCCGCCGCGATGCGGGTCTCGAGCGGCGTCACGTCGGCATCGTGCGCGAGCCGTGTGGCTTCGGGCAGCGCGCGCAGCAGATCGCCGGCGCGCACCGTCTGCTTGGTGTCGACCAGCGACCGGATCCGCAGCAGGCGCCAGCGATCGAGCTGGGCCTGCGACGCCGCCTGCGCCGCGCCGTGCTCACGCGCGACCGTTTCCTCGCTGACGGTGACGGTGCGCTCGTAGACGCGATCGCGCTGAAGGTCGGGCAGCCAGGCCGCCGCCGCAATCGCCGCGAGCGTGTCGATCTGATTCGGAGCGGCACGGGCCAGGTCGATCAACCAGTCGGTGCCGGCAGCCGCGTCGTTGGTCGCGCGGAACGCGGCTCGCAGCAGCGCGTCGGCGCGATAGTTGCCGTTTCTCGCGAGATAGGCGCGCACCATCGCGTCGGCCGGTTCGCGCAGCTCCGGCAGCAGCCTGCGGCTGCCGATCGAATCGAGCGCGGCGACGAGCGGCGCGGTGTCGACCGCGCCTCGTCCGGCCTGAGCGGCCAGCACATCCATCGCCTGCTTCCAGCGTTCGAGGGCGGCCGGCCGCTTCCCCTGCCGCCAGAGAATCGCCGCGGCGCGAAGGTGCACGTCGCTGCGCCGCGGGTTGATCGTGGCCGCGTGGTCGTACTCGGCCAGCGCGCCGGGACCGTCGCCTTCGTCCCTGTAGAAATCGGCCAGCACCACGTACGCGTCCGATCGCGCGGGCGTTCGCTCGACCGGCGCCGGCAAGTACTCGGCGGCGGCGCCCGGCTGCTTCGCGAACCTCAGGTACTCGCCGAACCGGGAGCTGTAGGCGAACCAGTTGTCGCCCGCGAGCTGCAGCGACCTGTCGATCGGTTTCAGCCGCTCGGCCACGGTGCCTGCGCCGAGGGCCGTCGTGAACGCGGCGGCCGTGGAGGCGTCGAAGCGCGCGAAGTGCAGGCCGACGAGCGCCGTGTGCGCGCTGGTCCAGACGGGCGCCAATCCCTGGCCTCGCGCGCGCACGGCCGCCAGCGCCTGATCGAAGGTCCCGTGGTCGACGGCGAAATTCGCGGCGGCGTTGCGGATCCGCGGCTGGCCGGTCCCTGCGATTCTGACGAGCCGCTGCGGATCGCGCTCGAGCAGCAGCGCGAGATATCGCGTGAGCAGCGGCTCTGAAAGGCCGGTGACCGGCATCTTCGCGAGCACCCGCAGCTCGCCCGCCGGGTCTCCAGCCCTTCTGTACGCCTCCGCCGCGCTGACTCGGGCGTCGAACGCCAGACGTGCGCCGAGATCCGCGAACCGCTCGAGCTCGCCCGCCAGCTCCGCGAACCGCAGCCGGCTGGTCTGGAGCTCCACGAGCCGCGCGAGATGCTCGTTGATCTCGTTCTGCGGGCTGGCGACCATCAACTCGGTTCGCCAGCGTACAGCCAGCTCCAGCAGGCCGGCGCGCTCGGCGAGGGGCACGAGGAACGCGGACGAAGTCGTCTGGTGGCAGCGCGGTCCTCTTCTGTTCGAGGAACGCCGCAAAGGCGGTCTTCTCCTCCGGAGAGAATCCGCGGGCGATGAGGTCACCCATTTCGTTCAGACGCGCGGACAGCGCGTTCGCGAGCGACGACGCGTCCCGGTCCGGCCCGAGGGCCGCGACTGCCTCGGTGCGCGCGGCAAGCAACCGATCGAAAACCGCCGTCGGCTGGCGAAGCCCCGTGTAGACGCTGACGTACCTGCTGCCGCCCTCGAGCAGGCCGGCGGGCCCGGCCAGCCGCGCGCCCTGGTCCACGAACGGCCTCGCCGCCTCGGGCATGCGCCAGAGCTCCAACCGGCCGGCGACGGCGAAGAAGATCTCGGCTCGCTCCGGGCGCCCATCGACGAGCGCCGTCCGGAGCGCCTTCGCCGCGTCGTCCACGCGGCCCTGACGCGCGCGAAGCTCGGCGATCTTTTCCATCCACTGCGGATCGTGATACGTCAGCTCGTACGTCTTGGCGTAGCTGGCGACCGCGTCGTCGAATCGCATCAATCGCTCTTCGAGGCTGCCGCGGGCGATCTGCAAGTCGGCGCGGTCCGGCCGGATGGCGACCGCCTTCGCGTACGCCGCGATGGCGGCCGGGAAATTCTCGAACTGCGTCTCGAGCTGTGCCAACAGCATCGGCCAGCGGTAGTCGCGCGGCGAGTCGGCCGCGGTTTTTGTGTAGTACCCGAGCAGCTGGCCGGTTCGCGCGTGCCGGCGGGCGTAGCGCCCGGCTTCCTGCAGCAGCGCCCCGTCGTCCGGATACCGGTTGAGGATCTCGATGTATTGGTCGATGGCGCCCGCGTGGTCGTTCAGGCGCGCGAGCGCGGGAATGAGGCCGCGACGCAGTCCCGCGATGCGGCGCGTCCGCTCGTCGGCCGATACCGGCGCGCGCCGAGCCCCGTCGAGGGGCGCGCGGCGCATGGCGTCGATCGTCGACGTGTAGAAGTCCCGCAACGATCCGTCGTCTTTGGCGAGCGCGTAGGTGTCCGCGACGGCCGCCAGATAGTCGGCGTTGAACGGATCGTCCGCACGAAGCGGCTCGAGCAGCTCGCGCGCCCGGGCATAGTCGGCGATCTGCGTGGATTTGATCGCGGCCTCGAACGTGAACTGCTTTTTCAGCGCCGGATACGACTCCGACGCGGCGCGCG
Source organism: uncultured Acidobacteriota bacterium (assembly GCA_963820645.1). Taxonomy (GTDB): domain Bacteria; phylum Acidobacteriota; class Vicinamibacteria; order Vicinamibacterales; family 2-12-FULL-66-21; genus JALZOC01. The sequence goes on from CAWGAS010000042.1 coordinate 36,663, forward strand.
TCAGGACGGCGATCGCCTCGCGGCCCTGCTTGTGCCGCCAGTAATAGTCGGCGGTCTGGCGGACGACGCCGAGAATCCGGGGGTTCCCGGCATACACCGCGTCCAGGGCTTTTCGAGCCGCGTCGAGCTCGCCGCGCGACTCGTGGAGCCGTACCAGCGCGTAGCGCAGCTGCAGCTTGTCGATCGGATCCTGCATCGCGTCGATCTGCCGGACCAGCGAGCTCGTCCGCACCGACTCGAACCCCAGGCGTGTGGCGTGTGCGCCGATGTCGGTCATCAGCTCGAGCGAGGACGTCCGGTCGAGCAGCGTCACGAGGAAACGCTCGAGATCGTCGCGCCGGCCCTGCGCCTCGAGCACGTCGATCCGGAGCGACACGGCGGAGGTTCGCGGCGCGCTCCCGTCGGCCGCGGCGGCCGTCGCCCGATCGACCAGCTCGCGGTACGCCTGACGTACCGCGAGCCTCAGCAGCCGGCTCCGCGCCGGCGAGCCGGCTTCCGCCGCCAGCGCGCCGCTCATGTACTCGTCGATCGCGCGCCCGGGCTGGCGGAGGCCTTCGTAGATCGCCCCCGCTTCGTAGGCATACAGCGCCGGGTCGCGCAGTTTCGTCCGGCCCTGCGAAATGATCCGCAGCGCATCGTCGAACTGGTAGTAGTCCCAGAAGACGGTGGCCGCCTCGAGATATCCGGCCGGGTTGCCCGGCTCGATATCGGGGAGGCGGTCCCAATACGCCCGCGCGCGATCGTACCGTTCGCGGTCTGCATGGATTTCGCCGAGCGTCGTCAACGTGGCCCGGCTGCGCGGATCGTAGCGGTAGAGGAGATCGACGGTCCGGGCGGCAGCGTCGGTCTCGCGCGGGTCGGCGTAGGACAACGACCGGTGCAGCGAGCCGGTTCGCTGATTGAGCTCGACGTCGGCCGGAAACTCGGCCGCCAGCGCGTCGATGACCGGGGTCGCCGACTCGAAGCGCGAACGCCAGATGTCGGCCTCCGCGAGGAAGCGCACCGCGAGTGGATGCTCTTTCGCCAACCGGCTCCAGTTCGCCGCAGTCGCCTCATTCACGGCCGCCGCGCCGCTGACGCCGCGCATGGCCGCGATCTCCGCGTCGAGCCGGTTCGTGCGCGAGAGCATCCCGAAGAACTCCGTGGCGAGCGCCTCGTCCTCGAACCAGTGCCGCCGCAGCAGCGCTTCGCCCGCCGCCGGATCGAGCGTTTCCTTGGTCGCGTATGCCGACAGGAGGTTTCTGACGAAGATCAGGTGATGCGGGAACCGCTCGTGGGCGTACCGATTGAGCTGCACAAACAGCTGCGCGTTGACGGCGGGCCCCCGGCCGACCACCGCCTGAAAGTAGCGCGCCAGATCGGTCCCTTCGAACGTCCGGGTGACGTCCCGCGTCAGCGTCTCGAACGCGGCCGTCCGATTGCGACGGATGTACCAACGCGCCAGCCGGTGGTGCCAGGAGCGATCCTGAAACTGCTGAATGGCGAGGCGGTAGACCTGCTCGACTTCTGCCGTCAGGCTGTTCTGCTCGAGGAACTGGGCGGTCGCCGCGTACAGGCCGGGGTCGTCCGGATTGCGCTCGATCTCGCGCCGGTACACGGCCAGAGCGTCGGGGAGCTGGCGGCGCGAGACCAGACGCGCGATATAGCGGTCGAGCACCCGCCCGTATTCCTGCGACCGGGGGCCCGCCGGGCGCCGCGGCTCGCCGGCCTCGATCTGCAGGGTGCCGTCGCCAAGGGGCACCCGATCGACCCGGACCGCCAGCTCCTGGAGCAGCCGGTCGTACGCGGCAAATTCCTCCGCGACCTGCTCCTTCTTGGCGAACGCGTCGGCCATCGCCAGGGCGACGGCGATCCGCTCGGGCGCATCGGGGAACGCCGCCAGGAACCGCCGTCCGCGATCGATCACCGCATCCGACGCGCCGTACGCCGCATACGTGGCCACGAGCGTGGCGTTCAGACCGGCGCGCCGCGGTGAATTCGGGAACCGGGTCTCGAACAGCCCCACCAGGCCGGCCGCGCGGGCACGATGGAAGTACGACGCGGCCGACGCCTGCTCCTGGGCGTACTGGCTCGACGGCGAGGCCGAGTTGAAGAGCAGCGACAGGACTCCGTTCAGAAAGCCCGGGTCGCGATCGATCGTCGCGATGTCGCGGTAGAACGAGAGGTCGCTGCTGCCGAACCGCAGCGGCTGCTCCGGCGCGGTGAACAGGGTCTCGATGATGCTGGCCAGCGCCTGCTCGACGTCGGCCGGGCTCGCGCCGGGGAGGCTGTAGGTCGAGGCGTGGTAACGGAGCGCTTCGTTGTAGTTCCGGGTTTTTTCGTACAGGCGCGCCAGCGTGAACAGCTCGTCCGCCGTTCGCGTCGCGGTGTCGCGGCGCGCCTCGAAATCGGCGAGGACCTGTTCGGCGGCGCCGACGTTTCCGGCGCGTTGATAGTAGTAGAACACGCGAGCCACCGGCGTCAGGTCGGCCGGGCGCGCGGCGATGTCGGCACGGGCCCGATCGAGAAACGCGCGGAGGCTGTGGGTGCGCTCGAGCAGCTCGAAGTAGCCCTGGACGTTGCCGTCGTCCCAGAGCGGCCGGAACGCCCGGTCGTACACCGAGAGGGCGTCGGAGGTCGCCCCGCGGCGCGTGGCCAGGTCGGCGCGGCCCTTCAGCACCCACGCGTCATCGGACGGGAACGCCTGTTGATAGCCGCCCAGCAGCGCGTCGGCGTCGGCCGTCCGGTTGCGGTCGACGAGGAAGCGAAACAGACGGTCGTAGGGAGCGGCCTCCTGCGGGTATCGCGCGATCCATGCGCGGCACTGCGCTTCGGCGAATGCGTCGGGCAGCTGCTGCGCGTCGACGAGCGCGAACAGCCGTTCGAAGATTCGCCACGATCGCCGCTCGGGCGCAGGCAGCAACCGATCGGCCGGCGGATCCTCTGCACGCGCCGCAGCGGCCAACGCGTCCCCTTCCCGCTGCGCCAGCAGACGACGGTGATAGAAGTCGGCGAGCGCGAGCTGTCCGGCGGCGACGTCGGTCGAAGCGCTCGCGTAGGCACGCCAATCAGCCTCGGCAGCCTCGGGATCGAGCTTCTCTTCGGCCACGCGCGCGCGCAGCGCCAGCAGTTCCCGATCGGTGCCGGCGCCGGGGGCCGCACGCAGCGCGTCGTGGGCGTCGGCAGGCGAGCGGCGCACCTCGACGGGACCGGCCGGCGTCGGCACCGTGCGGAAGATCGCATCGTGCCAGCGTCCGGCGGTCTCTACGTTGCGCACCCACTCCGGCAGCTCCGCGCGCAGGCCGAAGGTCGACGCCGCAATCGCCGCGGCGGCAAGGCCGGCCGCGACGCGCCGACGCGTGCCATGGTCCGGCTGAAGCCGGACGCCACGGTTGCGCGCGACGTCACGGGAGGACATCGAAGGTTATCTCCTGGCTGGCCACGTTGTGCGCGATGTCCTCGGCAATCACGCGAATGACATAGCGCCCTGCGGGCAGGCCGTCGGGAATCGTCAGCATGCCGGTGCTCGCACCGGCACGAGGGTCCCACCGCAACTCGACCGGCGCTGCGCCGTAGAGGCGCGCCACGATCGTGCGCGTCGACGCCGAGGCGCTGGCTCGCAGGAGCACGGTCTCGCCCGGACGCGCGCTGGGCCGGTCCGCCGACACGCGCAGCACCGGCGGCTTGCTCGCGATGACGAAGCTCTTGGCCTCCCGATACGTGTGGCCGGCCCGGTCACGCAGGATGAGGCGGACCTGGTAGGTGCCGTCGTTCATGTCCGCGGGCGCGAGAAACCGCGTCTGCCAGATGCGCTCGCCCGGCAGGTAGCGCAGCGGCTTCACCAGACCGAACGGGAACATCGCGACGACCGACGTGATCGACTCGTCGGTCGCGACGCGCAGGATCGGATCGCCGGGCTTGATGACGCGCGGCCTGAGCAGCGCCCGCGGGGCGGCCAGAAACGACGTGTACGGCGTCACGAACTTGTACTTCCGCGCGAGCTGAATGATTTCGTCCACGCTGGCGCGGTCCTCGCCGTCGCGCGCGATCTTGTCGAGCAGCGCGTCGACGCGCGCCTTCGCCCACGTCCGCGGCAAGCCGGCGTGCTCCAGACTCTCGGCCGGGAGCGCCGCCGTGGCGCGCATCTCGATCGCGCGGTTGTCGCGTACGCCGCGGGCGGTGAAGGTCGCGCGGCCGCCCGGCCGCGTGTAGCGGCCGACCCAGGACGCGACCGACCCGGCAAACGACACCGGATCGAGCGGATACACGAGCTCGATGCCGGCCGGCGGATCGACGGTCATCTGCAGCCCGTCGAGCGGACGCGCGCCGATCTTCGACACGAACGCCCGCGCTTTGAACTCGATCGGCTCGGTGGAGCGCACCGTGTCCATCACGCCGTCGTCACGGCTCAGCATCGTGAGCAGCGGCACGTTGGCGTCGTCGCCGATGCCGAAGAGATAGGTGCGGGCCCGGGCGGCCGGCGGCACCGCGCCGCGCCTGGCCGCATACCATGCGGCGAGCTGCGCGTTCGCGATCGTCCCGTGGGTGGCGCTGGCGTCGCCGAGCAGGACGATGTAGCGATCGCCGGTCCCGAGCTGGCTCTGATCGAGCGCCACGCCGAGCGCGGTCTGCAGATCGGTCCCACCACGCAGCAGGCCGGCGCGCACGAAGTCGAGCGCCTTCTCGACCGCCGCCGTGTCGGCGGCGACGGGCGCCGGCGCAAACAGCGTGGTGTCGGTATTGAACAACAGCAGGTTGAACCGGTCGCCGGGCCTGAGCGACCGGAGCACGGCCTCGAGCACGTGAAAGCTGCGCTCGAGCTTCTCCCACTGCATCGACAGCGACGTGTCGAAGACCGCGATGACGGTGCGCGGGGCCGCGGCCCCCTTCGGCCGGTCGGCCTGAACGGCCGGAGCGATGAGCGCCGAGGCCTGGAAGAACCCGGGCTCGACGCCGCGAGGCCGCGGCGCGGTCTCGGTCGGATTGGGTGCGCCCGGCTCCGGATTGCGATAGGTCACCACTTCGAGCGCGTCGGTCTTTTCGGGATCGAGCGAATACTCGACGCTGAAGTCTTCCGTAAACGTCACGTTGCGGCCGGCAAACGAGCCGGCGACGCCGTGCGGCGTCTGCTCGCGGAGCTGCAGCGGGTAGGTGCGGCTGTTGACGCGGAAGTCCTTGATCGCGTGGGCGGAGACCAGGCTGAACGAGATGGTGAGCTCGCGCGCCGACTGCGCGTTGTACGCGTCGGGCCGGAGCGGCAGCGCGAAGCCCGACCGCAGATTCTCGACCGGCACGACTTCGTGGTACTCCATCTCCAGCCGCTTCGTGCCGAACCCGGGAATCGGCGAGATGCGCGCGCTGAACGCCGACGTGCGTGTCGCTTCGGAGGCGCCCTCGACGCCGCGTTCGCCCTGCTGCAGCAGGCCCGGATCGATCTGCTGCTGGGTCAAGGCCTCGTAGATCTCCTCCGCCCGGCGACGCTCGAGGATGACCCCGGGAATGCGCGTCACGCCGTCCCAGACCGCAAAGTCGGACACCGTCGATCGGCTCGGCATCGAGAACAGATACTCGCCTTCCAGCACGCCGCCTCGATGGCTCGCGAAGACCTGCCTGACCGAGACGCGCGCGTCCCCGTTGTCGATCCGGATGTCGATCGCCATCTGATCGAGCGACAGGATCGCGGGATTCGGCGCCGAGCTGCCGGAAGGAATCAGCACGCCGAGATCGCCCAGGACGGGAATCGGCGCGACGAGCGCGGCGAGCAGCGCAAGCCGGTGCAGGCGGTTCATGGCCGGATTCGCACGACGCCGTTGTCGGTGCCGACGTACAGATGGCTGCGATCGGCAGCGAGCGCGGTCACGTTCAGCGATGGCAGCCCGGACTCGAGCGTCGTCCAGCGCTGCGCGTGGCGATCGAAGACCAGCAGCCCTCTCGACAGCGTGCCGGCGAAGACATGTTTGTCGGTGACGGCCATCGCGTTCGGGTTGATCTCGATGGGTCCGGTCAGGTCGGCAAAACGCTGCCAGCGGCCTTTCGCGTCCAGGCGGAAGAGCCCGCCGCCGTAGGTTCCCACGAACCACTCGTCATCGACGCGGGCGACCGCGGAGATCCAGTTGTGCGTCAGCGCCGAATTGGCCGTCGTGTAGCTGGCGTGGACGACCCCGTTGTCGAGCATCGACACGCCGCCGAGCGTGCCCGCCAGCACCTCGGTGCCCGCGGCGCCGAGCGCGTAGACGTGGTTGTTGACGAGACCGTGAAACGCGTAGAGGCTGCGGCTGCCCTCGCGATCGATGAACGTCAGGCCGGCGGGCGTCGCGACCGTCATGCCGCCGGCGCTCAGCACCAGATCGGTGACATGGTCCGCGATGAGACCCTCGGCGCGTCCGAGGACCTGCTTCGGGCGGCCGGACGAATCGAACAGCACGAGGCCGTTGGCGGTGGCGACGGCCGTACGGCCGCCGGCCGCGTCGTGGACGATGCGGTTGACGCAAAACACGCGGTCGTTTTCGACGTGCTGCGCGCGCTCGCCCTGCGCGGACAGGATGTCGAGGCCGCGGTCGAAATAGCCGACCCAGAGCCGGCCGGCCGCGTCGAGGGCCAGCGCGGAGACGTTGCGGTCGGTCAGCCGGCCTGCGTCCGCGCCGGCGACGCGACGCAAGCCGCCGGTCCGATCGTCCATCGAGTACAGCGCGTCCTCGGCCAGCGCGTACAACGTGCCGTCGGCCTCCACGAAGCGCTCGACCGGAGCGGGCGCGTCGTGCAGGATCGGTCGCGCGCCGCGGGAAGATCGAGCGCCGAGCGGAATCTCCGCGAGCGTCGCGTCGAGCGTGCCGACGAGCAGAGTGTCGCGCCGGACGGCCACGGCCCGGGCGAACAGGCCGGGACCGAGCGTGCGGACGTAATGGCCACCTTCGAACTCGGCGACGCCGAGCGCCGTGCCGACGTACGCGCGGTCGCCGTGGGTGGCGATCGACAGGACACGCGGATCGGGCAGCCCGCGGCTCTCGTCAAAGCGATCCACGCCGCCGGCACGCCAGTGCCAGACGCCCTGGTCGAGGGTCCCGATCCACACGTCGGCATCCGCTCCGGCGAGCGCCGTCACGGCGACGTCGGCCAGCTCCGGGTGTGCCGGTGTCAGCCGGCGGCCGTCGAACGCGAGCAACCCCGACGTGCCGGTGCCGAGCAGCAGCCGTCCGGAGGTGAGAGCGAGCAAGGCGGTCAGCTTCCGGTGTTCCGGCCGATCGGGCCGCACGTGAAGCATCCGACGACCATCAAAGGTCAGCAAACCGTCCGCTGCGGTCGCGATCAGCAGCTCGGGTTCCGACGCGGCCGCGAGCACGCCGACGGTGAGGCCGACGAGCCCCGAGGGCGGGAGCTCCAGGCCGGTCCGAAAGCGCCGCACGACCGCGCCGTTCGCGTCGTATTCGACGACCCCGTCCGGCCCGGCGACGAACAGATGGCCGTGGAACAGCGCGGCATCGCGAAAGGCGGATTGCGCGCCGACCGTCTCGACGTCAGCCGGCAGGGAACGATCGAGCGGGCGGATGGCCACGGGGATGTTGGATGCCGATTCGGTGCGGTCGCGCGCCTGACGGATCGCGTGGCGCGTTTCCCAAGCCAGGTATGCCGGGATCGAAAGAACGGCGATGACCGCGAGCGCGGCGAGGCACCGATGCCGCACGAACCAGACCGTCGCCATGAACACTTGCTTAGACACCGGTGGCACGATTGTAGCCGCTCGGGCCTCGTCACCGGCTCGTCCGCGAAACATTCACCAGCGAAGGCGAACCATCGCTCAACGAGGTCACAGCAGAATCTGCCAACCCCATCCATTCGGCGGGTACGAATCAGCCTCAGTCGTCGGGGTCACCGGCCTCCAGCCATCTTCTCGATCTGATCGGCCGGCGTCCCGGGTCCCAGGATCCGGCGCAGCGCCTCTTCCAGAACCTCGTCCCGACCGGCGCGGATGCCCGCGATCGTCGGCCGCACTTCCACGTCCGGGACGATGCCGACGCGCTGAGTGGGTCGCTTGTCCGGGTAGAACACGCCGATGCCGCTGATCATCGTGCTCAGGCCGCCGGGAAGAGGGATCTGCGAGACGTTGCCGTCGGCCCCCGCGGTCGTGCTGCCCACCACGATCGCCTGAGGTGCGGATCGAAACGCCATGGCCGTGTATTCGGCCTGGCTTTGCGAGATTTCATCCACGAGAATCACGACCTTGCCCGGATAGCGAGGCTGCCGCGGACTCAGCGTCAGCGGCTCGCCCGCTCCAACGGAAAGCGCCGGGATTGTCGAGATCGCCGCTCGTGAATCGCGCGAACGGCGTGGGCCGGTCCACGAGCAGCGAGCCCAGCGTGAACACCACGAACTCCGACGGATAGTTGCGGATGTCGATGACCAGCCCTTTGGTGCCCCGGGCACGGTCGACGTAGCTGGAGACCTGGCGCGGCTTGCACTGAAGAGAGCTTCAGATAGGCGACCTGATCGGACAGCAGCCGGAACGTGTCCCCGGCAAGATCGTGCGTGCTGGCCGACCTTCTGGTCCAGACTCTTGAGCGGCTGTCTCTGCGCCGTGATCTGCACGGTCTGGCCTGCCCGGCGAACACTGGCGCGAGCCGCAGCCGAGCACGACCCCCGCGTCATCGCTCGAGCGATGTCACGCAGCCGCGTCGGCTGGTTCGACGCGGGATAGTACGGCGCCCAACGCTCGACCAGTTCCTCCACGGGCACGCCGTCGAGACGCTCGATGACGTCGCCGACTGCGCAACCCTGTGGCCGGTCCCGCCGACCCGTCCGAGTATCCCGTCACGACGGCTCGATTCTCGATGAAGCGGGTCGTGACCGGAAGCTGGCAGTTGCCAGCCGGCGGGCGGAGCTCCGGAGGAGCGCTCCAGAGGTTCGCGTGCGTATCGGTCACTTTCGCGATGAGCGCGATCGCCTCGAGCTGATACGCATCCTTGTCCTTCGCCAGCGCAAGCCTCGGGATGAATTCGACCAGCACCTGGCTCCAGTCGTGATCCAGGACGTCGCGGTAGGGGAACCAGTATTGGATGATGTTCCAGAAGCGGTAGAGCGCCAGAAGCTGATATCCGGCATCGGGGAATCTCAGCCCCGCGTATGCGAGCTCGTGCTCGAACACCGGATTTCCAATGCCAGGGGCCTGCGAGACGTAGAACTGCTTGCCGCCGGATCGATCGCGATGAACGGTGCGCAGAAACCCGGCCAGATCGCGCCCCAGCACGGCTTCATGGCCGACCCAGTCCGTGTCCGGGCGCACGTGCAGGTTGTCGTTCCGCAGGGTGACGCACGCGGCTGCACGCCGCCAGATCCCCCAGGCCGCGGACCCAGTCGTTCACGGCGGCGTGGCCGGCCTGGCGATCGGCCGCCGCCAGCAGCTTGGGCAGCACGCGAAACAGCTCGTAATCCCAGTGATGCTTGCCGGCGACCACGCGTTGGATGGTGATACTTCAGAAACCCCCAGACCTTCCCCAGCAACGCCAGGTTCTCGATCTGCGCCTTCGTCAGCTGGCTGAGAACGATGCCCGAGCCGCCATCGAACTCGTGGTCCAGATCGATCGAGGTCTTGGGCCGCTCGATCTTTGGCGCGTCCCACACGGGTTTACCGTCCACCAGCAACTGCAAATCGTCCGCCCACACCTTCCCGGTTCCAGCGATCAGGACGCCGAAGTAGAGCTGCTTCGCATCGCGGTGGACCGGAAGCGTAATCGAGTACTCCGTCCAGTCGTGCGTGCCCTTGACCTGACGCTGCTGCATGTTGTCGAAGGCAAGGCCTGGCGTGTCTCCGTCCTCGCGCATCCACAGCCCGACGTAATCGCTCACATCGTCGGTTCGCAGGAACCCCCGCCACTCAATCTTCGGCCGCCGGCGAAATCCATCGGGAGGTTCTTGGTGATGGTGGAGAAGGCGCCGGGGCTGGTCGCAGCGCGTTCCAGCCGTACCGACCATCGCCCGCCGTGGACGATTTCTCCATCCACGAAAATGGTCCCCGGCGGACCGCCACCCCAGCCGCGGGGGGAGGTCCCGCCGTGCTCCGCCTCGAAGCTGAGCATCGCTTCGAGTTCGGACCCGGCGTTCGCATTCTGGGCGTGACCAGGAACAGTCAGCGCCGCGCACAACACGGCCAACACAAGGCGTCGCATGGCCGCATTGTAGGACCGCGGCGTGCCGGCGTGAGAAAAAGATGAGGCGCCGCCTACAGCGCGCCGGCCTTCTTCATGACGCCGGCGGTCATCTCGAGCGCGAGGCGCGCACTTTCCTCCGGCGGCATGTCGTCCGGGATCCGCGGGCCGATCGTCTCGGGCGCCACGCCGCCCTGGTAGCCGATCTGCCGCAGGGCCTTGAAGAACCCGATCAGATCGATGATGCCCTCGCCCGGCAGGAGCCGCATGTTGTCCTGCACGTCTTCGGGCGGCATCTGTCGCGCGTCGGAGACGTGGACGTGGATGATGCGCGACGCGGGCGTGGCCAGGATGTCGGCGACGGTGCCGCCGGAGTGATACCAATGCCACGCGTCGAGGGTGACGCCGACGTTCGGGCCGCTCTCCGCGCACAGCTTCACGGTCTCCGGGAGCGTCCAGACGAACGGCACGGGCGGAGCGGGGGGCGGCGGCGGAGGAGCGGCCGGATCGACCGGAGCGCCGGCGCCACGGCGGCCGCGGCCTCCACCACCCGCACGCGTGCGGAACACCAGCGGGCCCAGGAACTCGAGGCCGAGCCGGACGTCGTGCTTCACCAGCACTTCCGAAATCGCCGCGAGCCGATCGCGAACGGCCTTCCAGCGTTCTTCCTTGGACGGTCCGCCCGTCGTCGCGCGCAAGACCATCTGAAAGTTGCGGCAGCCGATGGCCGCGCAGAAGGCCGCGTCCTCGGCGAGCTTCGGCAGCTGCGCCTTGAAGGCTGTCCTCGTCGCCGTCCATGGGGCCCTGCATGGGGAGGTTCACGATCGTCGCGCGAATCTTGAGCTCGGCGAGGAGGGCGCGCGTCGCGTCGACGCCGGCCGTGCGCGCCGGCCCGAACGCCCAGTCGATCCCGGCGTAGCCGACGCGCGCGGCGAGCCGCGCCTGCTCGGGCCAGCCCACGTTGCGGGCGACGGCCCACGGCGGAAGCGAGATGAACATGCCGGGCTGCGCCCCGGCGAGTCCTGAGGCTTCAGCAGCGCCAGCGCCGCTGCGCCGAGCGTCGTGCGCTCCAGGAACTCCCGTCGATTGATCGTCCGCCGCATGCGGTTCCCCCTTCAAGGCGCCGAGATCGTCTCGTCCAGCCGCCGACGCGCGGAGAGTGGACAGATCATCCACCGGCGCTTACACGGATATCGTGGAAGAAGGAAGCGGGCACGTGGCGGCTCTTGCCCGTCACGCGAACGTGATCGCGCCGCGCTGACCGCGGACGTCTTACTCGTATCGCAGCGTGTCGATCGGATTCACGCGTGCGGCCCTGCGGGCAGGCAGAAAGCCGACCATCGTGGACACGCCGGCCATCACGATGACGACGGTGACGAGCGTCGCAGGGTCGTACGGGACGACGCCAAAGAGGAATCCGTCGATCGTCTTTCCGGCAGCGATGCTCAACGCCAGCCCGATCGCCACGCCGACCAGCGCAATGCTCCACGTTTCCCACAGCAGCATCCGGAACACACGGCCGGGCTCGAACCCCAGCGCGATCCGGATGCCGATCTCGCGGGTGCGCGCCCGGACCGTGAACGACAGCACGCCGTAGGTGCCGACCAGCGCCAGCGCGAGGGCCAGCACGCCCAGAATGCCCGTCACCATCGCGGCGCCCTTCGCACCGCCGAAACCCGCACCGCTGTCGCTGACGTGCCGCTCCAGCGGGTAGACATCGTAGACGGGCACGGCCGGATCGAGCCGGCGTATCGCGGCCTGCAGCGCCGGCGCCAGCGTGTCGGGCGATCCCGATCGGGTGCGCACATGGAGCGTCCGGGCCAGGTGATCGAACTGATCCAGCGGCACGAAATACCGCGGCTCCATGGCACCGTCCGATCTCGGCGCGGCGGTATCGAGCGTCGCGCACGATGCCGACGACTTCGAGCCACGAGTCGGGATCGGCACTCGCGCGGAGCCGGTGTCCGAGAGGATCCTCGCCGGGCCACAGACGCGCCGCCAGCGTTTCGTTGACGACCGCCACCTTCGGCGAGGCCGGTGTGTCGGCCGTGGTAAAGCTGCGGCCGCGCAGCACCGGCGTGCCCATCACCTGAAAGTAGTCGCCGCTGACGAAGTGCCTGTCGGCCAGGAGACCGGTAGTACTCGATGGCGCCGGCTGGCCGTCGGCGGCCACGTATGCCGTGGAATTGCTCGTACCGAATGGGACGAAGGCGGAAGCGGCCGCGGATTCCACCTCGGGCAGCGCTTCCAATGCCGCGTCGAGGGATTCGTAGAACGCACGCGCTCTGCCGGCGTCGTAGCCCACCGCGCCGGGATCCGTCGAGGCCAGCAGCACACGAGCCGGCATCGAAGCCGAGGTCGGCGGACTGCAGGCCCTGCAGGCTTCGCATGAACAAGCCGCACACGACGAGGAGCACGACGGACGCCGCCATCTGGGCCGCCGCGAGCCCCTTGCGTATCAGCTGCCGCCGCCTGCCGTGCGTCGCGGTCATGCTTCCGGACAGGTCGCTGCGCGGGTTGACCCGCGATGCGCGGATGGCCGGAAGAAGTCCAATCAGCAACGTGCTGACGATCATCAGGATCGTCAGGTAGGTCAAGGTCTCCCAGTCGAGCCTGAAGTCGAGAAACAACGGAAAGCCAGGGATGGATGCGGCCGCCGCCAGACCTCGGACCGCGGCCAGGCCGGCGCCGGCGCCGGCCACCGCTCCAAGCAGCGCGATGGCGAGCGCCTCGATCAGGCACAGTCGAACGAGATCCCATCGGCTCGCGCCAAGCGCCGCGCGGATCGCCATCTCGCGGCCGCGGCCGAGCCCTCTCGCGAGGAAGAGACCCAGCACGTTGGCGCACGCAATCAGCAGGACCGCGCCGACGAGCATCAGGAACAGCGCGGCGAGGACCACACCCTGCGATTCGTTCTGCGGCTCGGGTCTGGCCAGCCGTTCGGCATGGACGCGGACGCGCCGGCCGGCGTTGGTGGCTGGATGGTCCTGCTCGAGCCGCGCCGCGACGGTTTCGACCGAGGCGCGCGCCTCTCCGAGCGCCATCCCGGGCTTCAGCCTGGCGATCACGCGAACGGACAACACATCGCGGTCCGAGAGCCGGGCCCTCGACTGGAACAGCTCGAGCGGCAGGTACGCATCCGACGACATGAGCGTAAAGGTGCCGTGGAAACCCTCCGGGGCGACGCCGACAACGGTGAAGGGCCGGCCGTCGATGCGCACGTCGCGGCCGACGATCGACGGGCTGGCGCCAAAACGCCGCGTCCAGTACGAATGACCGAGGACCACGATGGGTTCGGCTCCGCCGAACTCGCCGTCGGACGGGAGAATCAGCCGTCCCGCCGCCGGCTCGAGGCGAAGCGTGGAAAAGTAGTCCCCTGAAACGACGGTCGCCATCAACCGGTCGGTCCGTCCGTCGGCCGTCAGGCCCACGGGGTTCAGGTCCCATGCCGCCATGTCCGAGAACGCCGCCGACGACGACTTGTAGTCCTGGAGGTCGGGATACGCCAGGCGCTGGCGGACTCTCCGGTTGGCGGACAGCGTGGTCGCCAGAACGGTCATCTGATGCGCGTCGGCAACCGGCAGCGGCCTGAAGATGCCGCTGATGATCGTCGCCATCGCGGCGTTCGGGCCGATGCCCAGCGCGAGCGTGAGCACCGCCGCCGCGGTAAAGACCGGGTACGCGCGCAGCTGCCGCACCGAGTAGCGCAGGTCGCCGCGCACCGCGTCGATGAGACGCAGCCCGCGCGCCTCGCGGGTCTCTTCCTTGTACTTTTCGACCGAGCCGAATTCGACTCGCGCGAGACGGCGTGCGTCCTGCGGGGCAAGATTCCGGCGCGTCACGAGATCGTCCGCGCGCGCCTCCAGGTGGAACCGCAGCTCCTCGTCCATGTCGCGCTCCACCCTGGACCGCGACGCCACTCCGCGCACCAGCGATCGGATTCTCGCCCACATGACTACGTGGTCCTCAGCGCCCTGGTCATCGCGGTCGCGAGCAGGGTCCAGCGTTCGGTCTCGGACCGCAGCTGCCGGCGGCCGGCGGCGCTCAGCCGATAGAACCTGGCGCGCCGGTTGTTGTCGGAGGTGCCCCACTCGGCGTCGAGGAGCCCGCGATGCTCGAGGCGGTGGAGGGCGGGATAGAGGGCGCCCTGCTCGATGGCGAGCGTGCCGCCGGTGATCTGCTCGATGCGCAGCAGGATGCCGTACCCGTGCTGCTCGCCAAGCGATGCGGCTTTCAGGATCAGCAGCTCCAGCGTCCCCGGGAGCAGTCCTTGACCGTCGGCCATGTGCGCCTCCCCCTATCTGGGTTAGGAGAGACTAGCGCAACTCTCCTAACCCGTCAAGGGGAAGCGCACGGGAGGCCCGCGCTGACCTGTCCGCCGACGCCTAGGCGAAGGCGGAAGGCCGGCTGCCGCCTACCGGTAGTCGCAAACCGGCTCTAGTTGCTTCGAAACGTCACGACCGGATCGACGCGCGCCGCGCGCAGGGCGGGCGCCACTGTGGCCAGGGCCGCGGTCAACCCCAGCACCGCCGCGACGGCCGCGTAGGTGACGGGATCGAGCGGCTGCACACCGAACAGGAAGGTCGCGATCGACCGGCTCAGGGCCGCCGACAGCGCCAGGCCGATCAGCGCGCCGGAGAGGATCACGCGCGCCGCGCTGCCGAGGACGAGGCGCAGGACGTGAGCGGTGCTCGCACCGAGCGCAATCCGGACGCCGAATTCCCGGCTGCGCTGCTCGACCGAATACGCCAGGACGCCGAACACGCCGACCAGGGCCACGAGGAGCGCCAGCCCCGCGAAGGTTGCCACCAATACCGCCCGGAAGCGATAGGGCGCCGTTGACTCGTCCGCGAGATCCCCGAGCGTCCTGATGCGCCTGACCGGAACGTTCGGGTCGTGCCGCGCGACAGCGGCGCGAATCGCGGGAGCGAGTGCCCCCGGAGACCCTGCGACGGACTGCACGACCAGAAACACGTCGACGTAGGGAACCTGGGCCAGGGGCACGTACACCTGCAGCAGGTCTTCTGGTTCGTCGGCCTGTCCCTTCACCTGCCGCGCGACGCCAACGATTTCTCTTATCGCAGGCGTCAATCCGTCAGTGAAGAAGGACGGCCGGATGTTCACGCGGACGCCAATCGGATCCCGGCCGTGCAGGTGGCGGCGCACGAACGCTTCGTTGACGATGCAGACAGGCAGGGCGTCCCTCGTATCGCGCCCGGTGAAGCCGCGGCCGGCGACGACCGGTATGTCCAGCGTTCGAAAATACCCGTCGTCGGCAATCGTGTACTCGGCGGTCGGACGATTGGCCGCCTCTACCGGCGCGTCGCCGGCGATTTCAAACGGCCACCGGCCGAGCTCGGACGTGCCCCACGGCAGGCTGCTCGCCCACCCGGCGCTCCGCACGTTCGGGAGCACGCTCACGTCGCGCCCGACCGTGTCGTAGAACTGGAGCATCCGCTCGGGCGTCGGATAGCGGGCATTTGAAACGGAAAAATCCAGCGTGAGGACGCTGTCACTCCCGGCGCGGTATCCGCTGTCGAAGTTGCCGAGCACCAGCAACGTCCGCAGCAGCAGCCCGGCGCCGCACAGCAGAAGGACCGCGGCGGCCACTTGTCCGGCGGCGAGCACATTCCGGACTCGCCCGCCGCCTCGCGTCGCCGAGCGGCTTTCCGACGCGATCGCCTGCACCAGCGACGTGCTCGTGGCCTGCCACGCAGGCAGGAGACCAAACAACAGGCCGACGGCCAACGCGGTGACCGCGCAGAACGCCACGACACGGCCATCGAAGGTGAGCACGACAGCAGCGGGAAGCAATCCTGGCGGTATCAGGGCAGGCGCCATCTTCATGATCGCCGCACCGATGCCAACACCGAGCACGCCGCCAAGAAAAGCCAGCGTCAAGCTCTCGGTCAGAAGCTGACCGACAATGCGGGCCCGGCCCGCGCCCAACGCTGACCGTACTGCGAGCTCGCGCGCCCGGACACTCGCGCGGACGAGCAGCAGGTTGGCCACGTTGGCGCAACACATCAACAGGACGAAGCCGACGACGCCGAAGAGAAGGAGTGAGGTGAGCTGCAGCTCCGAGCCCATGATTCCCGTGCGCAAGGGTTCGAGAGTGATGCCCCAATCCTTGTTGGTTCCTGGAAACTCCCGCGCGAGTTGGCCGGCAATCACCGAGACGTCGGCCTGGGCGCTTTCGAGCGTCACGTCGCGCTTCAAGCGGCCGACAACCTCCAGGAACCGTAAACCTCGTTGGTTGAAGCCGGCCGGAAGCGCCGGCAGGAGCGACCAGATGCTGGCCGGGCGCGAGAACTTCACCCGATCGGAGACGACCCCGACGACAGTCTGGGGCCGCCCGTTCAACCGGATTTCGCGGCCGATGAGCGTGGGATCGCTCCCGAAGCGCGTGCGCCACAGCCCTTCGCTCAGCACGACGACGCTGGGCGCCGGCCCTTCGTCCGCCGAAAGAAATGTCCGGCCCGCTACAGGGGTGACGCCGAGCACGTCGAAGAACGTCGCCGAGACAAACTGGCGCTCGACGCTCTCGACCGTGCCGTCGGGGGCCTCGAGCAGCGGACCGCCGCCAAGATTCGACGCGATCGTCGCGGTCGACTCGAACGATCGGTTCCGCTCCTGCAAATCACGCAAATTGACGGGACCCACCGGCGTGCGTCCGGCCGCTGGACTCCGCTCCCAGACCATCACCAGCCGATCGGGCTCGGGGTAGGGCAGCGGGCGCAGCAACGTCGCGTCGGCGAGCGCGAACATCGCGCTGTTGGCGCCGATCCCGAGCGCCAGCGTCAGTATCGCGACCAGTGCGAAGCCCGGCGAGCCTTTCATCTGGCGGATGGCGAACCTCACGTCGTTGCCGAAGTCCTCGAGCCGCTGCGTAATGCGCATCTCGCGATCCCTCTTTCTGCCGATGTGGACACACGTGCGTTTCAACCGCGTCACGTCACCCAGGTGCCGGATCGCCAGCTGGCGCGCGGTCTTCGGGTCCTTCCCCTGCGCGATGAGGGCGCGCGTCCGCATCTCGACGTGGAAGGCGATCTCCTCGTCGACTTCCTGTTCGAGCGGCACCCGCCACAGCCACGAACGGAGCAGGCGTCTCATCGGGCCAGCAGGATCTTGGACACGCCCGTGGAGAACTGGCGCCACCTGGCGGATTCGGCAGCCAGGTGCGTGCGGCCGTCAGGGGTGAGCCGATAGAGCTTCGCGCGGCGGCCGAGCTCGGACGTGCCCCATTCCGCCTCGAGCCAGCCCCGCCGTTCCATCCGGTACAGCGCGGGATAGAGCGAGCCTTCCTCGATGAGCACCGTCTCGTCGCTGGCCTCTTCGATGAAGGTGGCAATCGCGTAGCCGTGACGGGGCCCTCCCGTCAACGTCTTGAGAATCAAGGCGTCGAGCGTTCCGTACAACAGTGGGCTGGGCGTTTTCGACGGCATGAACGGGGACCCTCAATTACCAAGACTGTCTTGGTAATAGCCCTTTGACGGTCCGCACGGCCGAAAGGTTCACCGGAGAGGGCCGGCCCGGCCGATCAGGAGAGCCGCTCGATCAGCCAGTAGCCTCCTGCCATCACGATCAGCACCGAACACAACGGCACCAGCCTGGCCTGCCACGCCGGCCGCGATCGAATGGCCCAGATGATCGGCAGCATGGCCGCCGCCGCCGCAAGCTGGCCGGCCTCGACGCCGGCGTTGAACGAGAACAGCGCCACCGCGATCTCGGTTGGCGAAGCCCCGAGCCCCAGCTCGACGAGCGCCCCGGCGAAGCCGAACCCGTGGATCAGCCCGAAGCCGAAGACGACGAGCCAGCGGGCGCCGTGCCGCCCGCGCAGCAGGGTTTCCAGGCCGACCCACGCGATCGAGGCGGCGATGAGCGGCTCGACGATCGACGCCGGTGCGTGAACGCCGCCGATCACAACCAGCCCCAGCGACACGGAGTGGGCGATCGTGAACGCCGTGAGCGCCAGTACGAGCTCGCGCCCGGTGCGCGACGCCAGGAGCAGGCCGGCCAGAAACACCAGATGGTCGAACCCCGAGAGGATGTGACGGACACCGAGCTCCAGGTAGTGCCAGGCGACTCGAGCCGCCGACGGCGACGCAGCCTCGAGGTCGATGGCCGCCGGACCCGACTCCGCGTCCAGCAGCCTCTCGGCCACCACGCGATCGTCCACGCTGACGACCATCAGCTCGCGATGGCCGCGTGCCACCCGCGCCGGCACATCGGACGCGATCGACAGGCGCAGGGCCTGACGGCGCGTCTGCCCCAGGGCGAACGACAACCGCACGCGCGCGGCGCCGGCGTCGATCGCGACCTCGTCAATCACCGGCGGAAGCGCTTCGCCATCGACAGAAAGGCGAACCGCGTCGCGCGCAATCTCGCTCAGTTGCCGCCGCACGTCGGCCTCTCCGCCGGCCGCCAGCAGCGCCACGTCTGGCGCCGCTATCGAGAGCCACACCGAGACGGCGCCGCCGCTCACGCGGACGTCCAGCGAGCTCAGGCCGGGATCGTGGGCGCGAAGCACCGTGCCCATCAGAGACAGACACGCGAACGCGATCAAGAGGAGCGGACCCGGCGCAGGCCGGGTCCGCTGCGAGGAAATGGCATGGGACTCACTTCTAGTGGGCGTGCGTCCGCCCGTTCAACGGCGTGGCCGCGTACGGGAACACCTTGTTGTAGGCGATGTCGTTGCGGTCCACGTTGTCGCCCGCCGGACCGACGATGATCGGGGGGCTGACGCGCAGATCGCTGATCAGCGCGGTCACGGCGATGTCGAGCACGTCATCGCCGAACCGGCGGCCGTTCGGCCATCCGCCCGGCACGGTGCCGTTGCCGAAACCGGCCTGCACCGAGCTGACCAGCGTGTCGCCGCCGAAGATGCTGAGACGCGAGAAGCCGGGGTCGTCCGGGTTGGTCGGATGGGCCGCGCCACCACCGGCGAGGCGCGCCGCGGCGGTCGAGAGGTCCACCTTGATCAGATCGGGAATGAAGATGCCGGCGATGTCGGTGCGGTTCATCGTCGGCGCCACGTTCGATCCGAAGACGAGCGCGTTGATGAGCGCCGCCAGCTCCGGGGTCACCGCGTACTTCCGGAACAGGCTGGCATCGACCTCGGGCGAGGTGCGGCTGTAGAGGTCCTTGTCCTTGATCGCCACCAGGCCCTCGTTGAAGAGCGGGTTGCCCTGGCGCGCGACCTGGACGAAGTCACCGAGCATCGCGTCGTCGCCGGGGAACAGGATGTTGACGCGACGCCGGCTGGTCGTGGCGTAGACACCGACGATCTGCCGGTCGCCGCCGATCTCTTCAACCGGGATGCTGAGGGCAATCGTGTGGACGTTGAAGCCGCCCTGCGAGTCCACCGCTTTCCCGGGCGCGCGCAGCTTCAGCAGGTCGAACACGGCCTGCACGTCGGCGTAGAAGCCGTCGTCGCGCTGGCCGGCAAAGGCCATGTATCCGTCCTGGAGCTCGGCGATCGATTGCGCCGTGTACACGTCCAGATCGCCCTCGCTGGGCCACTCCGTCCCTGGCCCGCTGCTCGCCGTCGTTGTTGCGGTTGTACTTGGGCGTGGCGTTGCCCTGGTTGTTGGGCGGCACGATACCGCGCCCGAGCCGCGTCGATCGTCCAGTGCGCCAGTCGACCTTGTCGACCGTGTACCGCTGGACGAGATTCTGGGAGGCGTCACCGACGTTGGCGATCACGCCGAGATACGACTGCAGGATCGTGTTGCGGTTCCTGAAGGTCGTGTCGAACTTGAACCGGTAGGCGAACGTCGTGCGGCCCGCCGCGACGTCACGTCCGGTCGCCACTCGAATCTCGTAGAGGACGTCGTCATCGAAGTTGTACTTGTTCGGGCCGATGCCCGGCTCCTCGTGCGGGTACACGGCGAGCGCGGTCGTCAGGTATTTGCGGCCGCTCCTCTGGGAGACGAATGCGTACACGTCGGTCGTGTTCGCCGCGTCGTCCAGGGTGATGAGCGGCGCATCCATGTGACTGGATGCCCGCGCGGACGCCGGAAGCAGCAGCAGGAGCCCCGCCGCAGCGGTCAGCTGCAGCACACATCGAAGTTTCTTCATCTCGATTACCTCATGCACGGGGTGGTGGGACGATGCCCTTCCGGAGCACCCCGAGCTCGGAGGGCAGCAGCGTGAAGCGGAGCCTGTGCGCCTGGCGTGCCCAGCGCGCGGCATCCGCCGGACGGCCGTCTGCCGCGGCTATGACCGCCGCATGGAAAAAGAGGCGGCCGTCCTCGGTTCCTTCGGCGAGCGCCCGCGCCATGAGCGCCGATGCTTCCTGGATCTGTCCGGCGGAAGCCAGCGCCCACGCCAGGGCGTCGACCGTGAACACGTCGGCGCGTTTCTCCATTTCGCGTCTCGCGAGATCCACGGCCTTCTCGCCGTCCTGGCGCCGGGTCGAGAGGTAGAGCGCGAACGTGCGAGGGTCGCCGGAGGGTCCGTCTCCGGCCAGCTTCTTCTCGAGCGCCGCGGCCTCGTCCGTCCTGTCCAGCAATCGCAGCGCGTCGGCGAGCGTCCACTGGTATTCGGGCAGAGGGTTGAGGCGCGCCGCGCGTTCCAGCGTCCCGGCGGCAGCGGCGTTCCTGTTCTGGGCAAGCTGGATGCGGCCCCGCGCGAGGAGCGCCGCCGCGTAGTCGGGAACGAACTGCAGCGACGCGTCGGCCATCCGCTCCGCATCGGCCAGGCGGCCGCGCTGCAGCTCGTACATCGCGAGCCGCGAGTAGGCCCAGGCGACGGACTCGCGATCGCGCGGGCTGGCGCCTTTGACGGCGGCGTTCATCATCTCGATGGCGCCGTTGAGGTCGCCCTTGAGCCATCGAAGATGCGCCGCGCGGGTATAGGACTGGTAGAACGGCTTGAGGTCGATCATCTTCTGATACGCGCCGGCCGCCTCCGCCACCCGGCCCTGCTCCATGAGCGCGTCGCCGAGGAGGCCGAAGTCGAGGACGAACTCGCGTGCCGCCACCAGGCGGCGGGCGATCGCCTCCGCCTCGCTGAAGCGGTGCATCTGGTGCAGCACGTGACCGCGGAGGAGCCACGCGGCCGGTTCGTCCGGCACGATCGACTCGAGACACGCGGCGGCCTGCTCGGCCACCTTGTAGTCGCCGGTGTCGTTCGACAGGCGGGCCCGGGCGATGAAGCGATAACCCAGGTGTTCCGCGGCGCGCGCGGCGTCGCGATGCGCGCGGAGGTTCTCCTGCAGCGCCGCGATGTCGTGGTCACCGCCGGGGTCGGCGGCGATCGCGACGAGACACGCTCGATCGACGACAGGGGGTTCTGATTGAGGAACAGGTCCGGCTGCACGCGCCTGCGAACGGCAGGACCAGCGCGAGCGTTGCCAGCGACCACATCATCTTCATGCGCACCTCCGTAGCCACACTTGCCACTACGGGGGCTGATCGCGATCGGATGTTCCGCGACGGCGGCAATCCAAACCGCGCGTTCGTGCGTAGATGCGATTCACGTGAGGCCGCGGGCGTGCCCTACCGCCGCGGTGGGAGCTGGCTGACGTTCACGCTGAAACCGGCGCGGTAGCGCTGTCAAACAGGCTTCGCTGATCTTCCAACACGGGGGTCACGGAGGACACGGAGGCTCTGGGAGCGACGCGAATGGGTTGGAGTTGTATTTCGACGGGATCGCTCGTTTGCAGGCAACCCCCGAACAAGCAAGACCACTGAAGTCCACGGCGGTAACGCACTCGAGCGCCGGCCTCGTGTTGCTGAAGGCCGGCGTTGCAGGGTCAGGCGAGTCGAGGAGGCAAGCAGCGATCCGATACTGGGCTGCTTGTCTCCTCGATCTCGTCTGACCCTGCCCGCGCGAGCGCGGCTCGAGTGCGTCGGAGCCCGTCGAACTAGAGCCTCCGTGCTCTCCGTGAGCTCCGTGTTGGAAAGACACGCCCGGCCGGCTTGACAGCTATCGGGCACGAGCCCCCGTGCATCACTTGTCGCCGCGCCCGAACGCGATGATGTTCGGCCCGCTCGCGACGGCGATGTACTGCGTGTTGTCGAACATGTACGTCATCGGCGACGCCTTCCAGAGCTGGCTGGTCTGAAAGCTCCACAGCGTCTTGCCGGTCGCCGCGTCGGCGGCCATCAACGCGCCGCTGTCCTCGCCGAAGATGACCACGCCGCCGGCCGTGCTCAGCACGCCGCCCCACGAATCGGCCGACCCGGTCTGCGGCAGTTCCCACACGGCCTTGCCGGTGTTGATGTCAAATGCCCGCAGGATTCGCCGGACCGGCTCCGGCGCCGTGCTGAACGAGCCGCCCATGAAGCCCTTTCCGGCTTCCCACTTCGTGTCGGTCCTGGTGAAGATGCCGCACTTGTCGTTGGTCTGCGCGTAATACAGGCCGGTGACCGGGTTGAACGAGGTCGAATACCAGTTCGATGCGCCATCGAGCGACGGGCAGACGCGCTTGCCCTCGGGCGACGGCTCCATGTTGGGCACGACGATCGGACGGCCCTCGGGCGTGAGGCCGGAGGCCCACGTCAGGTTCGTGACGAACTTCGTGCCCAGAAGGAACTTCCCATTCGTGCGATCGAGCACGTAGAAGAAACCGTTCCGGTTGACCTGCACCAGGAGCTTGCGCGGCTGCCCCTGCCAGTTGGCGTCGACGAGCGCGAGGGGCTCCTGCGCGTCGTAGTCCCAGACGTCGTGCGGCGTGAACTGAAAATGCCACTTGAGCCGGCCCGTCTTCGGATCCAGCGCGACGACCGAATCCGAGTACAGGTTGTCGCCGATCCGATCGTCGCCGATCATGTCCGGGCCTGGATTGCCGACCGGCCAGAAAAGCGTCTCGAGCGCCGGATCGTAGGCGCCGGTCATCCAGGTGGTTGCGCCCGGGTGATCGATCGCCGTCCCCTGCCAGGTTTCCGACCCCGGCTCTCCCCGCGCGGGAACCGTCCAGAAGCGCCAGACCTCCTTGCCGGTCGATTGGTCGTACGCCGCCAGGAAACCGCGCACGCCGTCGTCGCCGCCGGAAATGCCCGAGATGACCAGGTCCCCCACGACGAGCGGAGCGCCGCTGCTGTAGTAGTTCTGCCGCCAGTCGGCCATCTCGGTCTCCCAGACGAGCGCGCCGGTGAACCGGTTGAGCGCGATGAGATGCCCGTGATCGGTGACCATGAAGACGCGATCGCCCGCGACCGCCACGCCCCGGTTGGCGCCGCCGGCGGAGGAGCCGATGAGGCCCTTGGTCCGCTTCCTCTGGTAGTGCCAGATTTCGCGGCCGCTGCCCGCGTCGAGCGCGTAGCACTCGTTCGCGATGGTGACGTACATGACGCCCTCCACGACGACCGGCGTCACCTGAAGGCCCGACGCGTTCGGCAGGGTGAAGATCCACCTTGGCACCATCCGCGACACGTTGGTCTTGTCGATCTGCCTGAGCGTGCTGTACCGGAAGCCATTGGTGAGGCCGTTGTACGACGGCCAGTCGACCTGCGACGTCACCGCGCGATAGCGCTCCCCCTCTTTCCTCAGCAGGTGGATCTTCCTGTCGTCGCCGAGCAGCTGCAGATCGACCGCGCTCTGATTCAGAACCATGCCCTCGATGGCGCCGCCGGTCGCGAGCGTGAGCTTCGCTCGTGAGGGGCCGGTGCCTTCACGGGGCTTGAGTGTCCTGAGGAAGCGAATCAGCCCGGTCGTCTCGGAAGCGGACATGCCGGGGAAGGCGGGCATGCCGGCGGAAGGCAGACCGTCACGAACGACGTCAGCCAGTTCCTGATCCGTGCGAAACGGCACGCGCCTCGAGATGTCCGGTCCGAGCTCGCCGCCGTTGCCGTCGGTGCCGTGGCACGCGGCGCAGCGCGTCACGAAGGATTGCCGTCCGGGATCCGCATCCTGCGCCGCGGCCATGGAGCTCACCAGCAGCACGGGAAGCCACAAGATCCACGCTCGCGCACCACCCGCGCCAGGGCTCGTCGACCCTCTCGTCGTCGTCCTCATCGTCAGTTCCTTCGCTCCAGGCTTACTGCGGTCCGCCGATGCGCACCATCGGCACGTAGGTCGCGTCGCCGAAGGATACCGTGAAGAGGTTCCGGACGAACCACTGTCCTGTCGACGGGCGATAGACAGCGATGTCGGTCAACGCGTCGCCGTTGTAGTCGGCGGGCACGGCGACGTCGCCGGTGTTGCCGAACATCACCGAGAACTGGTTCCGCACGAACCATGTCCCCGTCGACGGCCGGTAGACCGCGATATCCATCTTGCCGTCGCCGTTGTAGTCGGCGGGCACCGGGATGTCCCCCGCGTCGCCGAACTGCACCGCCAGCTGATTGCGCACGAGCCACTGCCGGGTCGACGGACGATACACCGCGAAGTCCGTGACGCCGTCGCCGTTGTAATCGCCGGGGACCGGGATGTCGCTCGGGTCGCCGAACTGCACCGTGACCTGGTTGCGCACGAACCACGTGCCCGTGGACGGCCGGTAGACCGCGACGTCCATCCTGCCGTCGCCGTTGTAGTCGCCGGGCACCGGCTTGTCGCTCGGATCGCCGAACTGCACGGTCGGCTGATTGCGTACGAACCAGTGGCCGGTGGACGGACGATAGACCGCCACGTCCATCCGGCGATCGCCGTTGTAGTCGCCGGGGATCGGGATGTCGCCCGGGTCCCCGTGCATCACCGCGAGCTGATTGCGCACGAACCACTGGTTCGTCGCCGGCCGATGGACCGCGATGTCGGCCGCGCCGTCGCCGTCGTAGTCGCCCGCGATCGCCAGCGGGATCCAGGGCGTCAGCGGCACCGGGATGTCGCGATCGTCGCCGAACTGCACCGCGCCCTGATTCCTCACGAACCACTGGTGCGTCGCCGGCCGGTAGATGGCGACGTCCATCGCGCCGTTGCCGTCGTAGTCGCGAGGCGCCGGGACGTCGCCGGGATCTGCCGAACTGCACGGTGAACTGGTTCCGCACGAGCCACTGACCGGTCGACCGCCGATACACCGCGATGTCGGTCGTCCCGTTGGCGTCGTAGTCACCCGGCACCGGCCGGTCGCCCGGAATGCCGAAGATCGCAGCGCCCTGGTTCCGGATGAACCACGTGCCCGTTGACGGTTGGAAGACCGCCACATCGTCGGTCCCGTCGCCGTTGTAGTCGCCGACGACCGGCACGTAGCCGCCCGCGCCGCCGAAGTTCACGGTGAACTGGTTCCGTACGAACCAGTCGCCGGTCGACGGCCGGTAGACCGCCACGTCCATCTGACCGTCGCCGTTGAAGTCGCCGGGGACCGGGACGTCGCCTTTGTCGCCCCACTGCACCGTGAACTGGTTCCGCACGAACCACTGGCCCGTGGACGGCCGGAACACCGCGACATCCTCGGTGCGGTCGCCGTTGTAGTCGCCGGGCACCGGGACGTCGCTCGGGTCGCCGAACTGCACCGCGCCCTGGTTGCGGATGAACCACTGGCCCGTCGACGGGCGATACACCGTGATGTCGGCGGAGCCGTCACCGTTGAAGTCGGACCGGGTCGAGGGCGGAGTCCTGATGACGACGGGCAACGAAACAGTCTGACCGTCGAGCGATGCGCTGAGGCTCGCCGTTCCCAGGGCATCACCCGCCGTGTAGACGTTGGCGGCTTTGCCGTTCGCGGTTGGCGACGTCGGGTTTGCGAATGTGCCGAGCGTGCCGGCGAACGACACCAGCGTGCCGTCCGGGATCGTGCCCGCCAGCGGACGTGTCTGCGTTCGCCGAGTTGAAGGTCAGGTCGGCGGTCATGGTCGTCGATCCGAGGATCAGCGCCGAGACGGGAGAGACGCCGGCCTTCAAGACGAGGAACGGGCTCGTCGTTCCCGGACCGACAACGCTGTTGGCCGTGCCGGCGCATCCAGGTCCGCCAGCGCCCGGACCGTAGTTGCATCCCCACCAGTTGTTCGGAGCGAAGATCGTCCCTTGATTCCTGTACAGCCCCGTTCCCGTCACGCCCGTGTTGGCGGCGATCCGCGTGCGGTTCAAGACCCACGGGCTCGTGCCGACCGGCACCGACATCCCGCCCCCGCGTGCCAATCCTCCTGAGACGGTATTGAGCGTCAGCGCACTGCGGAGCAACGACGCGCCCGAGCTGTTCCCGGTCAGCACGATGCCGCCGCCGTCGCCCGCGTTCGCGGTGTTGCCCGTGATCGTCGCACTCGAAGCCGACAATGCGCACAGGACGCAGACGATGCCGCCGCCGTTCGATGCGGCATTGTTCGAAACCGTGGTGTCGTTCAGCGTCAGGCTGGCGGCCGCGGTCGTTCCGGTGGCGGCGTAGAACGAGCCGATGACCGCAATGCCGCCACCGGCGTCGAGCTCGCCCGACTCGACCGCGGTGAGGTTGCCGGTCACCACGCTGTTGTTCAGGGTGAGCCCCACGCCGTCCGGCGCGCTATCGTCCGGAAAGTTCTTGACTTGGATCCGGACACCGCCGCCGAGCGACAGAAACCCGCGAGCCACGCCGCCTCGGATCGTCAGAGTGTTGATGGTGACGCCGAATCCCTGGCTCGTAACTCATCTGTATGTCGAAGACGCGATCGATTCCGCCGCCATCCACGATCGATCCGTTTCCGTCGATGATGAGCGGTCCGGTCACGTCGAGATCGCCGTGGCCAGGCCCGAGCGTTCCTGCCGGATCGAACGGACCGAGCGACAGCGTGTACGTCTGGCTGGAGCCGAGGACGACGCGATCGGCGCCGAAACTCGTGTTGGCGGCGACAATCGCTTCACGCAGCGAGCAGTCGCTGTCGCAGGTACCGTCGTTCGTGTCGTCGGTCTTGGTGACCGTGTAGTCGATCGCGAAGGCAGACGGGATCGAGGCCGCCTGGACGAACAGGAACACGAGCGCGAGCCAGGCGAGCTGGCGGAGACGGCCAACGGGTTTGGAACCTGCTCTCGACTGCATGGGGTCTCTCGAAAGGCGATCAGGTTGCGCTTGGGAAGACCCCGAAGAGCGAGATGCAGAAGTTCATCGTCAGGAACGGCTGCATGTTGTCGTGCGCGGCGGTTCCGCCGGCGGCTGCGACGGTGAGCCCGCTCACGGCCAGCGGGTTGACGTTCATCGAGCCATCCGGCGCGGCGCTGCTGTACGGCATCGTGACGCCTGCCGCTTCGACGGCGTGCACGTTGCCCACCGGCGTCCGCTCGTTTCCCGGTCCGTTCTTGCAGCTCGCCGCCGCCGTGAAGGTGCTGGTGTCGATGGCGTGCGTATGCGCACCCAGTTGCGCGATGGTCGGGATGATCGTCTCGGTGCCGCCGCTCTCGGCGAGAAGATAGTTCTGCGTGCCTGGGCCCTGGCCGATTCCGATGGGGATGCGCCCACGGAGATCCGGGAGGGCAAACGTCGTCCTCGCCGTCGCCACCGTAGGTCGTACCGATCAGTTGGAAGAGCGTCTCGTTCTCCGAGATCGGCAGCATCTGGCCGTTGCACAAGGCCCAGCCCGCCGGCGCGAAATTGAACCCGACCAGGATGATTTCGCCCACGTACGGACTAGACATGGCTCACGTCTC
Organism: uncultured Acidobacteriota bacterium; assembly: GCA_963820645.1. GTDB lineage: Bacteria > Acidobacteriota > Vicinamibacteria > Vicinamibacterales > 2-12-FULL-66-21 > JALZOC01. The sequence goes on from CAWGAS010000042.1 coordinate 64,277, forward strand.
CAGCGCCGGGTCGCGTCATGGCTTTCATGGGTTCTGACTCGGGAAAATGCCCGTGAGCGCAATGCAGTAGGTCAGCGCGAGGAACGGCTGCCGGTTCTCGTGCGCCTGGCTTTCGCCGGCGACGTCCGCGGCGATCCCGACGCCTCCGCTCTTCATGTGCGCGTCCGGCGCCGCGCTGCTGTAGGTCGCGGTGACGCCGGCCGCCTCGATGGCGGGAACGCCGCCGACCGGGCTGCGCTGATTCGCGGAGGCGTTGCTGCACCTGGCCGTGGCCGAGAGCCCGGTCGCGTCAATCGCATGGACATGCGGCGGCAGGTTCGTCACGTCCAGCGCGACCGTCTCGCTGCCGCCCGTCTGCGCCGAGCTGTGTACGAGCCCCCGCGGCGGCGAATCCCAGGGGCGCGCGGCCGCGCAGGTCCGGCAGCGCAAACGTCGTCTGGCCGTTGCCGCCGTAGGTCGTGCCGAGCAGCGAGAACAGCGCCTGGTTCTGGTTGATCGGCAGGAGCTGCCCGCTGCACGTCGCCCAGCCCCGCGGCGCAAAGGCGAAGGCGAAGAGCGCGATTTCCGAGAGATAGGGTTCTGTACTCATCTCAACTACTAAGGACGCGGCGGGAACACGCCCTGAAGCGCGATGCAATAGCTCAGCGTGAGGTACGGCTGCCGGTTCTCGTGCGGCTGTCCACCGCCGGCGGACGCCGCGGTAGGGGTTCCGGTGAACACGATGTTGCCGGCGCGCATCGTGTTGTTCGGCGGCGCATTGCTGTACAACGCCGTCACCCCCACCGATTCGGTGGCCGGCACGTTGTTGACGGGCGTCTGCTGATTGCCCGCTCCGCTCCGGCACGCCACCGTCGGCCGCATCGCATGCGTATGCTGCGGCATTTGCGCCGACGACAGCGTGATCGTCTCGGCGCCGCCCGTTTCTCCCTGGATCGCGATTGGTCAGCCCTGGGCCCTGACCGAACCCCATGGGAACCCTCGCCTGAAGGTTCGGCAGCGCGAAGGTCGTCTCGCCGTCGCCGCCGTACGTCGTGCCGAGCAGCGAGAAGAGCGCCGTGTGCTGCGCGATCTGCAGGAGCTGTCCCTGGCAGAACGCGAAGCCGAGCGGCGCGAAATTGAAGGGGACCAGCAGGATCTGTCCTACGAAGACATCATTTGCCATGTGGTGTCGCCTCCCGGTGCGGAAGGCTCGCAGCGCTGAGCAGAGGCATGACGGCTGAAACAGGCCTCGTACACGGTGCCGTCCACGCTCCCGCCGCCGATAGGGGCGATGAACAGGTCGAACGTTCCGAGCGCGGCGTGTTCGAAGGGCATACATTCCCTGTGACAGGGACGCTTCCGGCGGCGCCTGAAAACTCAACGAGTACCTGCTCGATGCCGATGGTCAGCGGCCGGTCGATCACGCGCGCCAGGACGAGCGGCACCCGAGTGCCCTCGGCCGTGCGCACCACGAACGTGCTGTTCACATGCGCCCCGAACAGAGCCGCGCCGGCGTCCTCCACCCGGAACGGGGCCCAGGATCCGCTCGCCAGCGCGCCGCCGATGGACGTGAACAGCGAAGACACGTCCGCGGTCCGCCCGAGCAGGGCGCCGACGCAGACCTTCAGGAAGCCGGCACGTGACACGTTCACGAATCAGTTCTCCGGGGCGTTTAGATATCCGGCTGAGAGAGTCGTTGGGGAAGAATGAGGATATCACGGAACAGCTTCCAGCTTCCGGCTTCCCGCTTCCCGCGTCTCCGGCAGTAGTTCCGGTGCGTCCTACTTGCCAAACGGATCCGGGCGGCGCCGTGTGCCCCGCCGCAGCAGACTCTCGACGAGACCCCACGCGATCAGCAGCGGCATCATGACCATCGCTGAGTAGATCGCGACCGTCACTCCACCGGGACCGGTGAGCATCGCGCCGATGCGATTGCGGAACGGGTCGTCGTTCACGAGGTAGGTCCAGGTCGACGACGGGGCTTTGAGGCCGGTGCCCGTGAGGTCCAGCTGACCGCCGGCGATCCGCACCGCTGCCAGCGCGGCGAGCACCGCCTCGTCTATCGCATCGTCCATTTGCGAGAACGCCTGTATCGCTTCGCTCGTGAAACGCGTCAGCGGATCCTGGCCGCCCAGCCGAACGAGGTGGATCCCCTCGCGAACATCCGCGCAGAACGCCAGGTGGTGCCGCCACGCGCGGTCGATGCAGCCGAGCATCACCGCACGCTCGGCGTCGGCGACGGCCCGCTCCCCTGCCGCCGCCACGAGCGCCGCGCGGCGCTCGGGCGCGCGCGCCCAGATGTCCGGGACGTCCTCCCCAAGCAGAATGGCGCGCCGGCGTTCGACGAGCTGCCGATGCTGCTCCTCGAGAACAGCGGCGTAGTTGGCCAGGGTCCGGCGAATCTGGAAGTTCTGATCCTCGACGATGCGCTGCGCCCGCGCGACTTCACGCCGGACAACCGGGCTCTCGATGGGCGCGTCGGACCTCTCGGGAAGATACCGCGCCGGAATCGAGCAGTGGATGCCGTATCGCACGAGCAGGTCGTCCTCGAGGCTGACGAAGAACCGGGACTCCCCGGGATCGCCCTGGCGCCCCGCGCGTCCGCGGAGCTGCAGGTCCACGCGTCCGCTCTCGTGCCGGTTCGTGCCGATGACGTAGAGGCCGCCGAGCGCCGCGACACGGTCATGGGCATGCTTGAATGGCGGGGACCCCTGCACCCCGCCAAGCTGGATGTCGGTGCCCCGGCCGGCCATGTTGGTGGCGATCGTGACCGCGCCGAACGCGCCGGCGCGCGCGACAATCGGGGCCTCTTCGGCGTCGTTCTTCGCGTTCAGCACCTCGCAGGTAATGCCCGCATCGCGGATCCGCCGGGCCAGGCGCCTCCGACTCCGTGACCGTCGCGGTTCCGACGAGCACGGGCCGTCCGGTGGCGTGCGCACGGCGAATCTCGTCCACGATCGCGCGATCCTTCGCCTCGCGGTGCGTGAACACGACGTCCTGTCGATCGACCCGCGCCATCGGACGGTGGGTTGGAATGACGACGACGTCGAGCCCGTAGAGCTGCTGCAGTTCTGCCGCGGAGTCCTGCGCGGTTCCGGTCATGCCGCAGAGGCGGGGGTAGCCGCGCAGAAACCGCTGGAGCGTCATCGAGCCCAGAATCACGCCGTCCGGGCGCCGCTCCAGGTTCTCCTTGGCTTCCAGCGCGGACTGCAAGCCGTCGGGCCAGTGACGATCCGCGACGACGCGGCCCGTGAACTCGTCCACGATCTCGATCCGGCCGTCGCGAACGATGTAGTCCACGTCGCGGCGGAGGAGGACGCGCGCATGCAGCGCGCAGTTCAGCTCGGTCAGGAGCGCGAGGTGCTCGGCGCGGTGGAGCCCGCTGCACCCGAGCGACCCGCTCGACGTGCTCGATGCCGGCATCGGTGAGCTCGATGTCCCGCCCGTGCTCGTCGGTGTCGAAGTGGACGCCGGGCGAGAGCGACGCGACGAGCCCGGCCAGCCGCGGCGCGAGCGAGGCGTCCGGCTCGATGCTGCCCGCAATCACGAGCGGGACCCGCGCCTCGTCGATCATCAGCGAGTCCGCTTCGTCCACGAGCGCGAAGTGGAACGGCCGGTGCACCAGATCGGCCGCGTCCATCACGAGCAGATCGCGCAGGTGATCGAAGCCGGCTTCCTTCGCGGTGACGTAGGTGATGTCCGCGGCGTAGCGCGGCGCGTCTCGCGGCGGGCGGCATCCCCTCGTGCACGGAACCGACGGACAGTCCGAGCAGCCGATAGACCGGGCCCATCCACTCGGCGTCGCGCCGGGCCAGGTAGTCGTTGAACGTCAGGACGTGCACACCGCCGATCGGTGAGGGCATTGAGCGCGGCCGGCATCACCGCCGCGAGCGTCTTGCCCTCGCCCGTCAGCATCTCGACGACGTGTCCGCCGTCGAGGGCCAGCCCCGCGACGATCTGCTCGTCGAAGGGACGCTGCCCGAGCACGCGGCGGGATGCCTCGCGGGCCAGGGCGAACAGGTGGACCCGCAGCGCGGCGAGCGGTTCGCCGGCGCGGGCACGAGCGTGCAGCGCCCGGCCGCGCTGGAGGATGTCCTGGTCCGACAGCTTGCGACAGCCGTCCTCGAGATCTGCGATCGCGATCAGTTCCGGTTCATAGCCGCTGAGATCGAAGCGGACCGTCGAGCCCTGAAGACGGCGAACGTATTGCTCGATTCTCTTCACAAGTCCCCCGTGCGCAGAACGTCGGCGCGTGCTCGTCGGATGTTGGCCGCTTTCATGACCGCCGTCAGCGGCCACGACCTGCCGGGCGGCTGCACAGCCCGCGAGAGAATCGTGACCCGCCGCTCACACCGCGGCCGGCGTAATTGAAAAGTCTGGTGGACGAGGCGTTACGCGAGGGGACGTGACGGAGGGGCGCGTGATGAGAGGAGAGAAAGAAGCGAAACCGGCTGTTCGTCGCAGGGTGCGACGGGGGTGTCGACAGCGACGCTGACTTCGTCAGGGAGCAGGACCCATTGCGGCTCGAGGCACGCGTAGTCGAGCGCGCAGAGCCCCGGCACAAACGCCGCAAACACGATGACGGCGATGCAGAAACCGGCGACAGACCGGCTGGGCCTGAGCATGAGTCCCCGGCATTGTAGCGCGTCCCAGGAGACCGGCCAACGGGCACCTTGGGAGCCCCCGAAGCGCAACCGCGCCACCAGACAGAAAGAACTGGCCGCGCCAACGGCCAACGGCTTTGATTGCTGGGGGAGGTGCGGCGAAGCCACATCGACCCGGCGGCGCCTCGGCCTACGCCCGGAAAAATGCGCTTCCGGCAGTGGACTTACGGGTGGCCGCTTCGGCTGGGGTTGGCCGAACGGCAAAGCACAATCGGTTGGACCTCAGGGTGAGCCGCGCGACTGCGGCGAAACGGCGCCTTCGCGACTGGGTGTGCCTTCAGCGCATTTTTCGACCTGTCGCAGCGGGCTGGCCGCATCGCGCCGCCGGGCCGATGTGGCTTCGCCGCGAGTGGCCCGTAAACCAGATCCGTTGGGAGTTGAATGTTGGTTTTTTGGGAGTTGTCAGCGTCGGTTCCCTGGGAGCGTGCCCGGGATGTCTGTCGTATGATGACCGCGGCGCCCACGTTTCAGGTACGTAGCGCAGGCCTTCACCCGCATTAGTCATGAACGCCGGGGCGCCTCGGGTCGTTCGATTCGGAAACGATGCGGAGCAAGCCGTCACCAGGCACGAAAAACGCTGCGCAGGCCAGCGACAGGGCGCGCGATCCTCAATGGTCGCGCGCCGCGTTCGGAAGACGGTAAGCCGGAGCAGCGTTTTTCCGGCTTGCGGAGCGGTTTCCGAAGCGAATGACCCGAGGCGACTCCGTCCTCATGAAGAGTGCGGGTTCAGGCCTGCCGGCGCCCGAAAAAGCTACGGAGTGGGTTGGACCACAGGAAGGGCCGGACGTGGAACGACGACAGTTCATGAGCTCGATCATCGGCACGGGTGCCGCGGCCGTGGCGGCGGGCGTATCGGCACGAGCCGACGGTCAGGGACGCACCGCCGAGCCGGTCGCGCCGGAGTTTTACGTGTGGCGCCAGTTCATCGTGCGCAACGGGACGCAGCCGCGCCGGCTCGCCGACTTCCTGCAGAACGCCGCGATCCCGGCGTTGAACCGGCTCGGCCGCAGACCGATTGGGGTCTTCGAGGCCGTCGCCGGCGTGCCGTCGCCGACGGTCTTCATGCTGACCCCCCTCGCCTCGGCGGACGCGCTGGCGACTCTTGACGCGAGCCTCGATCGCGACGACGCGTTCGTCCGCGCGGCGGCGCCGTACCTCGATGCCGTCGCCGCCGACCCCGTGTACCTGCGGCAGGAGGTCTCGTTGCTCGGCGCGTTTCCCAACGTGCCGCGCGTCGAGGTGCCGGCCGCGACGGCGACCAAGGGGCCGCGCCTCTTCGAGCTCCGCACCTACGAAAGCCACAACGAGCGGGCGCACCGCATGAAGATGCGCATGTTCTCGGAGATGGGAGAAGTCGACATCTTCCGGCGCTGCGGGCTGACGCCGGTGTTCTTCTCGCGCACGCTGGCCGGGCCGCGCATGCCCAGCCTGACCTACATGCTGGTGCACGACAACATGGCGGGGCGCGAAAAGAGCTGGGACGCGTTCCGGAACGATCCGGAGTGGAAGAAGCTGTCCTCCACCCCCGGCTACAGCGACGCGGAGATCGTATCCAACATCACGACCGTGTATCTTCGGCCGTCGTCGTACTCACAGATCTGATTGGGGGCCCGAGCGTGAGATGGCCGGTGGAACACTGACGCCGTTCGCCGTCGCGCAACGGATGTACGGCCTGCTGTTGCGCGTCGCCTACCAGCGCCGCGGACTGCCCTGGGCGGTGCACGGCGATACCGTGCGCATCCAGCCGGGGCTCCGTCACCTCGTTCCGCACAGCAGCGAACCGGCGCTGTACGAATTCCTCAGCACGACTATCCGGGAAGGCGACCGCGTGCTCGACGTGGGGGCGTTCCTGGGCATCTACGCGATCCTGGCGGCCAGGCGCGTCGGGCCGGCCGGCCGGGTCCTGGCCTTCGAGCCGACGCCGCGGAGTGCGGCCCTTGCGCGTCGGCACTTCGAATACAACGCCGTCGCCGATCGGGTCCAGTTGATCGAGGCCGCCGTTTCGGATCGGCCCGGCCGCGCCGAGTTCTTCGAGTACGCGGAGGCCTACGTCAACAGCCTGGTTTCAGCCCCCGACGCCGCCGCCGCGCCCGTCAGACGCGACGTCCAGGTGGTGACCATAGACGACGTCTGCCGGCAGCTCGATTTCGTGCCGGCGCTCATCCGGATGGACGTGCAGGGCGCCGAGATCCACGCGCTGCGCGGCGCACGCGAGACGATCCGGAAAGCGGGCGCCCGGCTGCGCCTCGTCGTCGAGATGCACCCGCAGTGCTGGCCCGACTTCGGCATGGACGAATCGATCGCGCGCCAGACCATCGAAAGCCTCGGCCTGTCGGCCGCGCCGCTCGTTCCCGGCGAGAGCCCCTTTGCCCGTGACGCGCACGCGGTGCTGACGCCCGTCTGATCCGCCGCCCGCGCCGCCGCATGACCCGGCCTGTCACACAAGCGTGGTGTAATGAGCTTGTGAAGAAAACGTGTCAACAGTCGCAAACGCAACATCCGGAGGTACCGACAACTTCATGAATCGACCCGCTCTCCTCGTCCTCGTCCGCCACGGCCAATCCGAGCGCAACGTCATCAAGAAACACAACCGCTTTTATCTCGACGACGAGGCGCGGAAGTCCGTGCAAGGCGTGCCTGACCACAAAATCAAGCTCACCGAAGAGGGACACCGGCAGGCGACGGTGACGGGCGTTGCGATCCGCGACGCATTCGGCTCGTTCGACCACGTGTATCACTCGGGCTACAGGCGCACGATCGAGACCACGGACGGCATCCTCGCGGCCTATCCGGCTGACGAGCGGGAACAGATGCGGGTCCGCCATCATCTCTTCATTCGCGAGCGCGACGGCGGGCACGCCTACGACATGACGGACGCCGAGGCGACAGCCGCGTTTCCCTGGCTGCAGGAGTACTGGAATACATTCGGACCGTTTTTCGCGCGCCCGCCGGGCGGCGAGAGCCTCGCCCAGGTGTGCGAGCGGGTCTTCACGTTCCTGCAGAAAGTCGCCCGCACGATGGCCGGCAAGCGAGTGCTCGTCGTCACGCACGGCGGCACGCTCTGGTGCTTCCGCTACGTCCTCGAAGGGTGGACTTACGAAGAGGCCGAACGGCGCTTTCTGACAGAGAAGATCTACAACTGTTCGGTGACATCCTACAGCTACGACGAAGCGGCCCATCGCCTGGCTCTCGGTGAGGAGCGGGGAAGTGTTCTGGAAGTAACCGCGCAAGGTCTCGAAATCCTCATCGGAATCTGAAGTCGATCGGCGCGGGTCTGGTGAGTCCTGGCGCGGAATCGGACCGAACTCCGTGGACCTCCTGATTCCGCGGTTTTCGACTGACTCTCCGCGGTCAGGTCGCCTGCGGCCCGCGGATGGATCGATCGATCTGCCGGATGGCGCCCAGGTGATAGGCGAGGTGCGCGACGCTGGAGATGACGCCGTTCAGCTCCAGTGCCGACATCGGGCGCGGCGTCTGCAGGGCCTTGTGCCAGCGCCGCGCTTCACCGCGAAGCTGCTCCCGCAGCGCCGCCCACTGCGCTTCGGTGACCGTCGTGCGGCGCCAGCTCGCCGTCCAGTCGGCGCCGCTCCACGGGTCGGCCTCCCCCTCGCTCCAGCGATTCATCAGCGCGAGCCCGTAGCGCACGTGGTCCACGTGCGCCGCGATGGACGCGCCGCCGGACGCCGGCGCGGCGGACGCCGCCGCGGCGGACAGCCCATCGAGCGATCGGAGCAGCCCCGGATCCGTGCCGTTCAGCATGTACGCCGCGTCCGGCGACGGCCCGTCAATCAATTCAGCAAAGAGCAACGCGAGCGATTCGTGAGGCGCGGTCATCATCGTCCGTGGCGGGATGATACGCCGGATTACCGGCCTCAGGGCAACCTGGACAGGGACCAAACGGTGAGGGCCCTCCGGCTCCAGCTCAGGTCGAGCTGCGTCTGGCGACATTGAAAACGGGCGGTCCTGACACAGTGTGCTGAACCGAACAGTCTGGTGTTCCTGGTCCTGCCATGATCAGATGCCGAGATGTCTCCAATCCGATTACCGCCCGTCCCATCCGCAGGCGCTGCCGGGCCGAAGGCGACGGAAGCCGAGACGCGGGAACTGGCCGAGCGGTTGACGAACGCGCTCGAGAGCCTCACCGATGGCTTCTTCACCATCGACCGCGAGTGGCGCTTCACTTACGTCAATGGCGCGGCCGAGCGGATGTTCACGCTTCCACGGGCGGAGCTGCTCGGGCAGCACATCTGGACGAAATTCCCCGAAGCGCGCGGCACCGTGTCCCAGGAGCAATACGAGCGGGCGTTGCGGGACAACGTGGTCGGTTCAGTTCGAGACGTTCTACCCGCCGCTGGGCATCTGGTTCGATGCGCGGGCGTTCCCCTCGCCGCAGGGTCTGGCGGTGTACTTTCGCGACATCACCGACGTCCGGCAGGCGGGTGAAGGGTTGCGCACGAGCGAGGAGCGTTTCCGGCTGCTCGCGAATGCCACCAACGACGCGATCTGGGACTGGGACCTCGCCACCAACGGCGTCTGGTGGAACGAGGGCTTCGAGAAACTGTTCGGCTATCGGCGCGAGGATGTCGATCCGACGGCGAAGTCGTGGACCGACTGCATCCATCCGGACGATCTGGCCCGTGTGACGGCGGGCATCCATCATGTCATCGAGCACGGGGGCGAGAGCTGGGCCGACGAGTATCGCTTCCGGCGCCTGGACGGCGACTACGCCTACGTGCTGGACCGCGGTCACGTGATCCGCGACGGCGCGGGCGTGGCCGTGCGGATGATCGGCGGCATGACGGACCTGACCGAGCGCAAGGAGACGGAGAATGCCTTGCGCGAGAGCAACGAGAAGTTCCACCTCCTGGCGGACAACATCACCGACGCTTTCTGGATCCGCTCGCCGGACATGCGCCAGCTGCACTACGTCAGCCCGGCCTTCGAGCGGATCTGGGGCCGTTCGGCGACGATCCTGTACGGCAATCCGCAGCAGTGGACCGACTTCACACACCCGGAGGACCGCGAGCGTGTGGTGCCGATCTTCGCCGCGCTCACGCGCGACGCGGCCAGCGTGGACATCGAGTATCGCATCGTGCGGCCCGACGGGGAGATCCGTTGGATCCGCGCCCGGGGATTCCAGGTCCGTGATGCCGCCGGCACATTGATCCACCTGACCGGGATCGCCACCGACATCACCGGGCGGAAGCTCGCCGAACTGGAAATCTCGCAGACCACCCGTGCCCTCCACGCGGAGATCGTGGAGAGGAAACGCGCCGAGGATGCGGCGGACGCCGCCAACCGCTCGAAGAGCGAGTTCCTGGCCAACATGAGCCACGAGATTCGCACGCCGCTGAACGGCGTCATCGGCATGACCGAGCTCGCCCTCGACACGAACCTCACCACCGAGCAGCGCGAATACCTGGACATGGTCAAGACGTCCGGCGAGTCGCTGTTGACCGTCATCAACGACATCCTCGACTTCTCGAAGATCGAGGCGGGCAAGCTCGACCGTCGACGTCGTCCCGTTCGACTTGAGCGACTGCCTGGCGACGACGCTCAAGCTGCTGGCCCGGCGGGCACACGTGAAGGGACTGGAACTGGCGTGTGACATCGATCCCCGGACGTGCCGACCGCCCTGGTCGGCGACCCCGGCCGGCTCCGCCAGATCGTCACGAACCTCATCGGGAACGCCATCAAGTTCACGGACCACGGGGAAGTGGTGCTGACCGTCGAGGTGCGAGACGCAAACGGACCGTGAGGCCCTGCTGCGCTTCAGCGTGTCGGACACCGGCATCGGCGTGCCGCCGGATCAGCAGGAGTCGATCTTCAAGCCGTTCGTCCAGGCCGACGGCTCGACGACGCGCAAGTATGGAGGCACCGGCCTGGGCCTCGCGATTTCGACGAACCTCGTCGCGCTGATGGGCGGACGGATGTGGCTGGAGAGCGAGATCGGCAAGGGCAGCACGTTCCACTTCACGGTGCGTTTCGAGATTCAGCAGACGCCGGTCGCGCGCGCGACCACCACGGACGCGCAGGCGCTGAGCCTCCGCGACACGCCGGTCCTCGTCGTGGACGACAACGCCGTGAACCGGCGGATCCTCGAGGCGACGCTCAGACGCTGGCACATGAAACCCGTGCTGGTCGAGAGTGGCCGGGCCGGACTGGCCGCGATGCAGCGAACGCCGAAGGGCCGGCACGCCGTTTCCGCTCGTCCTGCTCGACGATCAGATGCCGGACAGGAACGGATTCTCCGTCGCCGAAGAGATCAAGGAGGACCCGGACCTGGCGGAAGCGACCGTCTTGATCATGACGTCCGCCGGGGAGCAGGGAGACGCGGCGCGCTGCCGGGCGCTGGGGATTGCCGGCTACCTCACGAAGCCCGTCAGCCAGCCCGAGCTCCTGGAAGCCATCCTCGACCGTCCTGGGCACGCCGTCGCTCGACGCCGGGTCGTCAGCAGGTGGTCAACCGTCACTCGCTGCGCGAAGGCCGGCGAACGCTGCGCATTCTCCTGGCCGAGGACAACAAGGTCAACCAGATGGTCGCCTCGCGCCTGCTCGAGAAGCGCGGCCACACGGTGGTCGTCGCCGGAAACGGGAGAGAAGCGCTCGCCGTCCTGGACGATCCGGCCTCCGGCGCATTCGATCTGATCCTGATGGACGTGCAAATGCCGGACATCGACGGGTTCGAGGCCACCGGGATCATCCGGGCGAGAGAACAATCCTCCGGCGCGCACCTGCCGATCATCGCGATGACGGCCCACGCGATGAAAGGCGACGAGGAACGGTGCCTGGCGGCAGGGATGGACGGCTACGCGTCGAAGCCGATTGACGTCGAGCAGCTCTTCGCGACGATTGACCGCGTGCTGGCCTGACGCGCCGCCGTCCCGCGGGTCCGGCCAACCGGGCGGGGGCCGCGTCTAAGAGCGTTGAAGGAGGAGGTCCCGTGCAAAGCATCCTGATTCTGGCGGTCCTCGCAACGTTCGCGGGCGCGGCGGCCGGCCCGGCTGTGGCGCAGTCAGCCGGAGACCAGGTCTACAAGCCCGGCGAGGGGGTCACCGCTCCGACCGTCGTGAAAGACGTGAAGCCGAACTACACCCCGGACGCCATGCGCCGGCGTGTGCAGGGCCTGGTCGGCATGAGCTGCGTCGTCAAAGCCGATGGGAACGTGGGCGATTGCACCGTGACCCGCCCCCTGGACGACGCGCTCGATCAGGAGGCCGTCAGGGTCGCGAAACAGTGGCAGTTCAAGCCCGGCATGAAGGACGGCCAGCCCGTCGCGGTGGAAGTGTCGATCGAGATGTCCTTCACTTTGCGCGACGACCCGCCGGTGTTCAGGCCCGGCGCCGATGTCTCGTCCCCGGCCGTCATCAGGGAAGTGAAGCCGGAGTACCCGGCGGACGTCATGCGGGAAGGCATCCAGGGCACGGTGGAGCTCGAAGGGATCGTCCAGATCGACGGCACCATCGACAACATCCGTGTCACCAGGCGCCTCGACGACCGGCTCGACCACGAAGCCATCAAGGCGCTCGGCCAATGGCGCTTCCGGCCGGGACAGAAGGACGGCCAGGCCGTCCGCGTCCTGATCTCGATCGAGATGAGCTTCAGCGCGCGATAGGAAACAAGCTTCCCGCTTCCCGCTCCCCGCTTCCCGCGATGGGTAGCTGGAAGCTGGAAGCTGGAAGCCACTTCGTTTAGAACAGCATCTTGAATCCCAGCTGCACCTGGCGCATCGACGCCCGCGCCGGTGATGCGGCCGAACCCCGCCGAGCCGAACGACGCATTCGGGTTGCCGTAGTTCACGGTGTTGAACACGTTGTACATCTCGACGCGCACCTGCAACCGCACGCTGCCGCTGGATCGGGATGTTCTTCATGAACGACAGGTCCGTGCTCATGAACTTGGGGCCCCTGCAGGATGTTGCGTCCGGCATTGCCGAAGGTGAACTGCGCCGGCAGCGCGAACGCGCTCGCGTCGTAGCAGTTGATCAGCTCACGGCGCGCCAGGTCGGTCGTGCCCGCGGTATTCGGCTGGCAATTGAGCTCGGGCACCGCGCCGACGAGGTTCGGACGCTGGAGCCCCGTGATGCCGATGTTCGCCAGGTCCTGGGAGAACGTGATGTTGACCGGCGACCCGCTCTGGATCGTGGTCACGCCGCTGATCTGCCATCCGGCCACGACGTACTTCAGGATCGGGCTGGGACGAGTTCTTCAGGAACGGGATATCGTAGAGGTAGCTCGCCACGAAGCGGTGCGGGATGTCCCAGTTCGCCGGGCCGTAGTCCCTCTGGATGTCGTAGTTGTCCATCGTCTGGCCACCGCCGTTGGAGTGCGTGGACATGTCGCGCGTCCTCGACCAGGTGTAGTGCGCGTCCGCCAGCAGGCCGTGGCTCATCCGCTTGCGCAGGATGATGCTGACCGCGTCGTAGTCGGCCTCGAGGTCGTTCGCGATGATGCGGCGGCTGCGATAGCGCTGGCTCGGCCGCCGCGCATCCACTGTTCCCGGCACCGGGCTGCGGCGTGTTGTTGAAGAAGCTGCGATCCAGGTGGCTGGTGTGCGACCCGACGTACTGCAGGTCGAGCGCGGTGCCCCGCCCGAGCTCACGCTGGATGTCGAAGCTCCACTGGTCCTTGCGGGCATTGGGCAGATCGCGCGTCGGCGAGATGACGTCGGGGCGCCCCGCCGGCCCCGACCGGCCCGAACGGGTTCGAGAACGACAGCAACGGCGGCGTGCTGACATCCGAGGTGAACGTGGTCACGGCCGCCACCGGCGGGTTGTTGGTCAGGAACGTGAACGAGTTCATCTGGTTCGGGTTGTAGTAGATCCCGAAGCCGGCGCGAAGAACGGTCTTCTCGCCGAGGCGATACGTGGCGCCAAGGCGCGGGGCGATGTCCTTGTAGTTCGGGTCGTGGAACTTGAAGCCCTCCACGGGGTAACCGCTCAGACTGCTGCTCGGAATAATCGTTTCGAAGTCTTCCGCCAGCATCGAGGCCACGCCCGCGTACGTCTGCACCGGCGTGTTCAACTCGTAGCGCAGGCCCAGGCTCAACGTGAGGTTTCGCGACGCCTGCCAGACGTCGTTGACGAAGAACCCGTTGCGCCAGCCGCCCGACGTGGCCCTGAATCTGGTCGGTCGGCGGGATCACGGTTCGCGGCAGCCCGAGCATGAAGTCGGCCACGGAGTAGCCGGAGATGTTGCTGGTGAAGTCGAAGCGTCCTCGAGGGTCGTTCGCCGCACGGCGGCCGGTCGCCATCCGCCGCAGGTCGAACCCGGCGCGGACGTTGTGCGATCCGCGGGTATACGCCATGACGTTCGACATCTGGAACGTCGTATCGAACTGGTACCAGTTCGTGCCGCCGCCGCCGAGCCCGCTGAAGTTGCTGATGTTGATGCTCGGGAGGCCGGGATTGCTGTACTTGACGTCGCCGTCGAAGCCCGGGAATGCCGAGATCCGAGCCCGCGGACGGAGACGCCGTTCACCTCGAAGTGGTTCAACGTGTCGAAGTCGATGCGGTGGTAGCCGATCCGGAAGTCGTTGTGCAGGTTCGGCTTCAGCGTGTGCGTGTAGCCGAACGAGCCAGTTCTTGTTCACGCGCGGCTGGTGACGCCGGTGACCGGAATCGCGCCGAGATTGCTGTTGTAGCTGTCGTGCCAGTTGTAGCGGACGTTCAGCCGGGCCTTGTTGCCGAGGTTCTGATCGACGCGGCGCGAGGAACTGGTCGATGTCGTCCGTGTTGGCGCCCTCGGCCTGCAGGTTGCTGCTCAGCCCGGGCCGGTTCGGGGCCGGGTAGTACTTCAGGAGCTTGAGCGCGGTCGGGTACAACATCGACGGCGGGATGATGTTGCCTGGGAACGGCTGCCCCGTGAACGGGTTCCTGATGGCGGTGGTGACTTCGGAGAAGTTGCCCTGCCGCATCAGGGCCGTCGGAACCGAGGCAAACGAGCTGGACAGCCCCTCGGCCCGGACGCCTTCGTACGCCCCCATGAAGAAGGTCTTGTTGCGGCCGTCATAGAGCTTCGGGATGACCAGGGGACCGTCCACCTGGCCCCCGAACTGCTGGCGCCGTCGCGGATTCGCGGGATTCGCCCGGTTCTCGAAGTAGCCGCGCTCGTCGAGCGCATCGTCCTGGAAGAAATCGAAGACCGCGCCGTGCAGGTTGTTGGTGCCGCTCTTGGTCACGACGTTGATGTGGACGCCGAGGTAGGAGCCGTACTCGGCCGACGTGCTGCCGGTCTGGACCTGAATCTCGGTGACCGCGTCGGCGATGGGCCGCATGCTGGTCGCCGCGAGCAGGTTCGACGACGAGTTGATGCCGTCGAGCGACAGGCTGTTCTGGATTTCCCGCTGTCCCGCGCCCCGGAAGCTGAGACCGATGTCGCTGTTCAGGCCGCCGAGGACGCCGGGCGTCGTGCTCGCCAGGCTCCAGACGTTGCGCCCGCTGAGCGGCAGCTCGACGATCGCGCGCTCGCTGATGGTCTCCGATATGGTGGCGCGGTCGGTGTCGAGCACCTGCGCCGACGCTTCGACGTTCACCGACTCGTTGATCCCGCCGACCGACAGCGAGGCGTTCGTGCGGACGACCTGGTTGGTGGCCACGTCGACGCCGGTTGCCTTGAACGTCTGAAAGTTCGGAACCGTGACCGTGATGTCGTACTTGCCGGGCCGGACGAACTGGATGTTGTAGTACCCCTCGGCGTTCGTCGTCGCTTCGTACGTGTCCTTGGTGCCGCTGTTGACGGCAACGATCGTCGCGCCGGGGAGCACGGCGCCCCCGCTGTCGGTGACGGTCCCGACGAGCGCGGTTTGAGACGCCAGCTGGGCCCAGGCGGTGGTCGCAAGAAACAGGCTGAGGCCCAGGAACAACGGAAGACGAGGCAGCACACGCATCATGGTGTCCCCTCCGGACGTGACGTTGAGCAAGAGAACCGCGGGCTGAAAGGCCCGAATGGCGCGGAGTATAGCGGAGTATAGCTGACTTTACAGCTTTGTAACACTTCGAAACTGTAGAACTTTACCGTTACCGTGACGCGGAGCGCCGCGCCCTGGTTTCATCTCTGTCTCGGCGGAATCACGGGCAGGAGGATGTGAGACGGGCGTTCGGCATCGTGGTAGACCGTCTGTTGCGCAACCTGGACCTTGGCACTGGTGCCGAATCTGTCTCCCGTGTTCGGGTTGCGATCGAACTGCGGAAAGTGGCTGCTGGTCACGTGGACGCGGACGGCGTGCCCGGGCTGGAACGCGATCGACGTGCCAACCAGATCGATTTCGAACCGATAGACCTGCCCCGGCTTCAGGAGGCTGGGCTGGCTGAGGTTCTCGCGATAGCGGGCCCGCACGATGCCCTCGGCCATGTTGTAGCTCGAACCGTCGGGGAACACGTCCACGAGCCTGGCCACGAAGTCGGTGTCGGTCGAATCAGACGACGCGTAGAGCACGACCTTGACCGGGCCGGTGACTTCGAGCTCCTCCTTCAGCACGTCCGAGGTATACAGCAGGATGTCGCGGCGGCCGTCGACGGGACGCTGATCCTGCGGACCCGCGGCCGTCGGGGTGCCGCAGCAGTTGTTCCCGCCGAGCGATGGGACCGGATCGGCCGGATCGTACCGGAAGCGATCGGGCGTTGACGACGGGCCCGCGGGCTTCGTCCATGTCAGCCGGCCGTCCCCGCGAGACGTGTTGGCGCTGCCGCCGCTGGTGAAGTAGAACGGCCGGTAGCCGGTTCGCGCCAGGGGATACTCGCGTTCGTACACCCACTCGTTGCGGCCCATGACGAACAGCTTCACCGGCGGTTCCGTCGAGAACCCGTTGTCGATCCCCTTCAGCCAGTAGTCGTACCACCGCAGCTGCACGTGAAGGGCCTCGACGTTGGCGGTGGGGCCGAAATCGAGTGCGCCGAACTTCTGCGTCGGGCCGTGTCCCCAGGGCCCGATCACGATGTGGCTCATGCGCCGGGCCTTTTCGGTCGCTCCCTTCTGGCTCATCCCGACGTAGCCGCGAAGCGTTCCCTGGCTGAAGATGTCGAACCAGCCGCCCAAGGTGTGGGCGGGGATCGAGATTTTGTGGAACATCTCCTCGACGTTGAGCGGCTTCCAGTAGTCGTCGTAGTCAGGATGGGCCAGCCAGTCGTCGTAGAACTTCGCATGGCGTCCGACGAGCTGCTGCATGGTGTTCAGGGGCAGATGCTTCTGGACCTCGTCGTAATGCATCGCACGGACCCCGTCGATCGTGTGGGGCCCGGGGTTCTGCATGATTCGCGACTCCTGCCGGACGGGGCCCCAGCCGAAGTTGAAGGACAGCCGCCAGCCGCCGTTCAGCGTCATCCAGTCGTGGTAGATGCTGGTGGAGGCCACCATCGGGAAGATGGTCACGAGGCTGGGGGGCGCGGCCTGCGCGGCTCGCCACTGGTTCTGCCCGAGGTAGGACCCTCCCTGCATCGCGACCTTGCCGTCGGACCAGGCCTGCTTCGCCGCCCACTCGATCGTGTCGTAGCCGTCCTTCTCGTTGCTGAAGAACGGCTCCCAGACGCCGTCCGATTCGTGACGTCCCCTGACATCCTGATACACGTACACGTAGCCGCGCTGCGCGAAGTAGACGGCCGCATCGTACGCCGTGGGAAAGCGCTCGGTGCTATACGGCGTTCTGGAAACGAGGACCGGGTGCCGTCCGTCTCCGACCGGGCGATAGACGTCCGAGTAGAGCGTCACGCCGTCGCGCATGCGCGCCGGCACGCGATTCTCGATCAGGATGTCGTTTCGCGGCGGGACGCCGGCCGGGAACCGCACGCCCGCGGACTCCTGGGCCGCCGAATGTGGCCGCTCCGGGCTCAGCACGAGAACGAGCAGGGGAAGAAACAGCAGGAAGACGCGGCGGACGGTCTTCATCATTTCGCTCGCGCCGCAGGCGCGGCCGGCTCCAGCACCTGGCGCAGACGCCGGGCGACGATCTTCTCCTCGCCCGGCTGCATCATCCAGACGCCGATGACGAGCGCCGGCCCCTCAGATCGGATGGCGATTGAGGGCTCCCCGTCCCGGAGCGCGCTGACGACGGCCGCCGGGGTCAACGCTTTCGCGGCCGCGTCCCACGTCACGCGCACGTGGGGCACGTGATTGGCGACCTCGGGCACGAACACTTCCGCGGTCACGCCGGGCACGGCCGCCGCACTGCTGCGGATGAGCTCGGCGCGCTTGTCGAACTCCCGGCGCTCCCGGTCGTGATCTTTCTCCAGATACAGCTCCAGCGCGGCCAGCATGCCGAGCATCTCTTCCTTGTTGACCTTCATCCCGCGGCCGATCGCGTTGCCGTTGGGAGAGGCGTTGAGCCGGGCCGCCGCGATGAGATCCTTCCGGCCGAGCAGCAGGCCGGCGCTCTGCGGTCCGCGGATCCCCTTGCCGCCTGAGAACGCCACCAGATCGAAGCCCATGCCGGTGTACTTCCACAGGTTCTCGACCGGCGGCACGTCGGCGGCCGCGTCGTTCAGCGTCGGCACGCCGTGCTTCTTCCCGAGCTGGGCGAACTCCGCGTCCTGAATCCGCCCTTCCTTGTTGTTGTTGTTGTAGAAGAGCATCATCGCGGTCTTGTCGCTCACCGCCCGCTCGAGATCCTCGCGCGTCTCGACCTCCACCAGCCGTATGCCGCAGTTGCGGACGGCATGCTCGTACCCGAAACGGTGGGACTTCTGCACGATGACGTCGCTCTTCATGCCGGCGAGGTTCGGCAGATCGCCGATCTTCTGCCGATCGGTGCCGGTGAGGACGGCGGCCGTGCCCAGCGTGAGCGCCGCCGCGGCCCCGGATGTGACCATCGCGGCTTCCGAGCGCACCAGCTTGGCGACGCGCTCGCCGACGCGGTCGTGCAGCTCGTCGAGCATCACGAAGTGTTTGGAGGCGTAGTTGATCGCCTCCATCACTTCAGGCGGCATCAGGGAGGCCGTCATGGCCGTGTACGTCCCTGCGCCATTGATGAACGGACGCACGCCCATCTCGCGGAAGTAGTCCCGTCCCTTTCGGGCCGCGGCCGCCGCCGGCGCGGCGCCGGCGCCGATGAAGCCTCCGACCAGCGGCACTGCCGAAACGGTTTCCAGAAAACGTCTCCGGCTCCACATGTTGTGACTCCTTCCGTCCGCGGGTTGTCAGCCTCGTGCTACGCCGCCCGAGGATAGCTGTCACGGACGATTGAGGCAAATGGGGCCTCGGCGCTGCGCGCCTCGGTAGGGGCGGCGGCTCCCTTTCGCACCCGCGGTAGGGGCCGCCGCTCCCTTCGCACCGGCGGTAGGGGCCGTCGCTCCTTCGCACCGGCGGTAGGGGCCGCGCTCCTTCGCACCGGCGGTAGGGCGCACTCGCTGCGCTCGTGCGTAGGGCCTCGGCGCTTCGCGCCGGACACATTCGCCAGGTAGGAACCCAATGACCAGTGGCTGAGGCGGCCCGCCGCCGCGCGCCGGCGGGGTGACTGGCCCGCCTGAACGGCTATCGATCGCCGATCAGACCGCGACGACGTCGAGAATCTCCGATAAGCCGCCGAAATCGTCCGGATTGCGCGTGTACAAGGGCAGACCTGCGGCGACCGCAGTCGCCGCGATGAACAAATCCATCGCGCGCCGGCCGCGCGCTTTGCGGCCTGACGCGGCGACGGCCGCGTAGACACGGCCGTACGCACGGGCTACTGCGGTATCGACTGGTAGCGGCTCGAACGTGGCCTCGGCGCGCTGCAAGCGATCTTGACGGCGGGCTCGTTCTGCCGGATCGGCGGTCGCGTGGGGTCCAGCCGCAAGTTCGGCCATGGTGATCGCGGAGACGGCGATTTCCCCTGGCAAATCGGCCAGGCCGATCCGCTCCAGGTCGATGACCACGGACGTGTCGATCAGCCCGCGAGCGTGGCGTGGGTCAGCCACGCGGTGTCGGATCCTGATCGATCAGGGCGTCGATGTCCTTCCGAAAACGTCCGAACGCGATTCCTGGAGCGCCGGCGAACGCCGCAAGGGCAACGTCGGTTGGTACGAACACCCGCTGCCGAAGCGGAATCAGCTCACCGACCGGCACGCCGTTGCGTGTGACGATGAACGCCTTCCCCCTGTCCAGCGCGCGCATGATTCGCCCGCTTTCGTTGCGAAGTTCTCGTTGCGTGATGCGTCGACTCATGCTCGAGGCATTGTAGCACGGGCGCTACAGGCTCACTACCGGCGAGCGAAGCGAGCCGGCCCTACCGCGAGCGGAGCGAGCGGCCCTTACCGCCGGTGCGAAGGGAGCGGCGGCCCTACCGCCGGTGCGAAGGGAGCGGCGGCCCTACCGCCGGTGCGAAGGGAGCGGCGGCCTTTACCGCGGGAGCGAAGGAAGCCGCGGCCTTCGTCAACGAGAAGCAACTGCGAACCGTATCGTCGTCGCCGGCCATTCGATAGTCGCCGGTGTCGGGCGCCTGGTAGTACTGGCCGTGATAATCACCGCGTGCGATGCGCTGCAGCATCTCGACAACGGCATCGACGTCCTCGGCGGTGTTATACGCGCCGAGGCTGATGCGCACCATCCCCGGCCTGCGGGATCGATCGCCGGCGAGATGCTCGCGCTGCCAGCGGGCTTGGTCTTCCGGCGTGAGCCGCAGGAGCCGCGCCACATACGACTGCGCGCAGAAGCAGCCGCTGCGCACCCCGATACCCGCCTCGTAGCTCAGGATGGCGGCGACGAGCGCGTGGTGCATCGAGCCGACGTTGAAGGCGATGACGCCGACCCGATCCCCGGTCTGTCCGGAATCGTCGAGGCCGTAAATCGTGACGCCGGGAACCGACGCCAGCCGCTCCAGCGCGTACGCCGTCAGCGCGGCTTCGTGGCGTGCCACGCTTTCCATACCGGCGTCCATGAGCGCCTGCGCCGCCACCGCCATCGCGACGGCGCCGACGACATTGGGGCTGCCGGCTTCCTCACGATCTGGAAGCCCCGCCCAGTGCACGTACGTGGGCGTCACGATCTCCACCGTGCCGCCGCCTTGATACTCCGGCGGGCCCTGCAGGAACGTGTCGCGGCGGCCCACCAGCGCTCCCACTCCGAAGGGCGCGTACATCTTGTGAGCCGAGATCGCGACGTAGTCGAGATGCTCCGGATCGCCGTCCGGCTTGACGTCGATGCGGCGGTGTGGCGCGAGCTGCGCCGCGTCGACGAGAATCCGCGCGCCGACGGCGTGGGCCTTTCGCGCCAGCCGATGGATCGGCTGGACGAAGCCGGTGACGTTCGAAGCGCCGCTGACGGTCAGCAGCGCCACGCGATGGCCGTGGATCGCCAGCAGCCGGTCGACATCGTCTTCGTCGAGCCGTCCGTCGCGCGTGACGCGCGCCCGGACGACGTGCGCGCGCTCCCTCCAGGGCAGATCGTTCGAGTGGTGCTCCATTTCCGTCGAGAGCACCACGCTGTGACGCGTCAGCGGGTATCGGAAGGCGAGCTTGTTGATCGCGTCGGTCGTGTTTTTTCCGAAGATGACCGTGTTGCCGGCCATGTCGGCGCCCACGAAGCGGGCGATCGCGTCGTGTGCCTCGTCGTAGGCCGCGGTGCTGACCCGGGACTTGAGTCCCGCGCCTCGATGCACGCTCGAATAGAAAGGAAGAAAACGGTGGATCGCGTCGACGACGTCCCGGAGCGGGGGGGTGCTTGCCGCGTTGTCGAGGTTGACGTAAGGGGCCAGCCGGCCGTCGACGAGCGGCACCAGCTGGTCGAGTCCCACCATCCGCTCGCGCCAGCGGTGGACGTCATTCGGGCTTGCACAGGGCATGAATCGGTCTCCAGGGGCGTCTGTTTGGTACAACGCAGAAACCCCGGGAGACCGGACATGGCATCAGCCATCCTTATTCATAGAAGACAGAATTCGGGCGGCCCGGCCAACCCGGTACGAAGGGACCAGGTGACTCAGGCGGACGCGCTCAGCGGCTGTCCAAACCCCAGCACGTAGCCCTCGCGATCGCGCACGGCGAATTCCTTCATCCGGTAGGACTCCTGGACGATCGGTCCATAGGCCACGTCCGCCCCGTTCGCCTTCAGCTCGTCGTGCAGGGCCTCGGCGTCGCGGACCCAGAAGAAGACGTCCCACGTTCCACCCTGCCGTTCGTTCGGGCTGATTTGCTGAGGCGCCGCCACCACTCGCAACATGATCGCCAGACCGTCGCGGCTCAGGATCGCAAACTCCGGCGGCGTGCCCCCGACGTAATCACGATGGAATCCGAACACGCGCTCGTAGTGGGCCGCCGACTGCTCCAGATCGGCGACGGGAAAGTACGGGGCGCTGCGCAGCAGCTGATTCATCGCTGACTCCTTCTTCAACGGATCCATCCCACGTGGTGTCTCAGGTTGAGGTGGATGGTTGCACGCGACCGCCGGCCTGTCCAGCCCCGGCACGCGGCCGGCCGCTCACCGTCGCAGGCAACTGTTGACCGGCGATTAAGTAGTACCCTGCAAACAGACGATGCTGCTGGATCTGCGTCTGGCGTGGCGGTCGCTCCGACGGTCGCCGGCGTTTGCGGCGACGGCCATTGTGACCCTTGCCATCGGCATCGGCGGCAGTACGGCCATCTTCAGTATCGTGAACGCTGTCCTGTTGCGGCCCCTGCCCTTTCACGACCCTGACCGGCTCGTGCGCCTGTGGGAATCACATCCCGCTGATGGCAAGGCGCGTGTCGAGGTCTCCGCCGCGAACGTCGACGATTGGCGGCAACGCACGACCGCGTTCGAAGATTTCGCGCTGTTCGACGTCGGCACTTATCCGATCGTGCTTGGCGTCGATGACACTTCAATCCAGGCGAGGCAGGCAGTCGTCAGCCCGAATCTCTTCGCGCTCCTGGGCGTCCGGCCCGCCGCTGGAAGAGAGTTCGGATCGGGAGGCGAGGCGCGCGGGCCTGTCCCGAGCGAGCGGGGGCGCGGGCGAGTCGAGGGGCCCCAAATTGTCTTGAGCCATGCGCTGTGGCAGCGCGTCTTTGGCACCGATCCCACCGTCATCGGCCGGACGGTGCGGATCGAGGGCGTCCCCGGCAATGTCGTCGTCGGCGTGATGCCGGCCGGGTTCTCGTTTCCGCCAGGGACCGAGTTGTGGGTACCGCCCTCCGCGAGCCGCGCCGCCGGGGACCCCCGTGCGGTCCGCTCGTATGGAGCGCTCGGCAGGCTGAAGCCGAACGCGACCGTCGCCGGGGCACGCGCAGACCTGCAGTCAATCGCCGCCGTGCTCGCGCGCGATCACCCGGCAACCAACGCCGGCTGGACCGTCGCGGTCCTGCCGCTGCACGACTCGGTTGTCGGCGGTCATCGTCTTGGCCTGATGACCCTGTTCGCGGCGGTCGCATCCGTCATGCTCGTCGGCTGCGCGAACATGTCGAACCTGCTGCTGGCACGCGGCGTCGCGCGCCGGAACGAGCTGGCGATCCGCTCGGCACTCGGCGCGGGCCGTGGACGCATCGCCCGCCTGCTTTTCACGGAGACTGCCGTCCTCGCTCTGTTGGGCGGTGCCGCAGGGTGGGCGTTCGCCGGCGTGCTCTTGCCCGTGCTCGTTCGGCTTGCCGGCGAGAACGTGCCCCGGTTGGCTGAGGCGCGATTGAGCGCGGCGGCGCTCGCCTACTGTGCCCTGGCCGTCGGGGTCACGACCGTCGGTGCCGGTCTCGCGCCGGCACTTCGCCTGTCTCGCGCAGACGTGCAGGCGGCATTCAGCGCGGCCGGCGAACGCTCCACGCGACTGAGCATCGACACGCGGCTGCAGCGGACGATCATCGGCGTCGAGCTGGCCGTCTCTCTGGTGCTGCTCGTCGGCGCGATCCTCTTCATTCAAACGTTCGTGCGTCTCAAGGCCATCGACCTCGGCTTCGACCCTGCACACGTCATCAGCATCGAAGCGCGCGTCCCGATCTACCGCACGTCCGCGCCGAACCGGTGGCAGCTTCTCGCGGCCGACACGAGCGCGGTGCTGCGCCGGCTCCGCTCGATTCCTGGAGTGCAGGCCGTCTCGACGACGACCGACCTGCCGCTGTCGGGGAATCTCATGACGACCGAGGTGACGCTCCCTGGCGAACCGCGCCCGCGTGCAGGCGTTCTACCATGGCGTCAGCCCTGACTACTTCAAGACCATGGGCATGACGCTGGTTCAGGGCCGGGACTTCACGGAGGACGACGCCGGCAGTCTCGCGCGTCTGCCGGATCCAAGGGCGGCCGCGCCGAAGCCGGGCGCCGTCATCGTGAACGAGACGACGGCCGGCACTTTCTGGCCATCCGGCAGCGCGCTCGGCCAGTTCCTGTCGACGAGCTTCGACGCGAGAGGGCTCAGCCGTCGCCTCGTCGTCGGCGTGGTGCGCGACGCTCGCTCGGCCACGCTGCGGGGTGCGCCGCCGGCCGAGGTGTACGTGCCCTACCTGGAAGATCCGTCCTTCTCCATGACGCTCCTCGTCCGGACCGCGCTTCCGATCGATCGCATCGTTCCGACCCTGCGTCGCGAGATGCGCGAGGTGAGCGCGGACATGAGCACCGCGAACATCCGGATGCTGGACGATGTCGTGAGCGAGTCCATGGGGTCGTCACGGTTCAGTGCGTTGGTCGTCTCGGCCTTCGCGGTGACCGCGCTCCTGCTGGCCGCCGTCGGGGTGTTCGGCGTCTTCGCCTTTGGCGCCGCCGCGCGTGGGCGTGAGATTGGCATCCGCATGGCTCTCGGGGCGACAGGACCGGACATTTCGCGGATGTTCTTGAAACAGGCCGCCGGTCCCATCTGCGGAGGTGTGCTAGCGGGCGCCGCCGGCGCGCTGGCCCTCAACCGGCTCATCGCGGCTCTCCTCTTCGGCGTCGCGCCGACTGACCCGGTCAGTTTCGCGGGCGCCGCCCTGCTGCTTGTCGCGGTTGCGCTCGTGGCGAGCTACTTGCCGGTACGGCGAGTCGTGCGCACGGATCCTGCCAGCGCGCTACGCGGCTGAGAGAGCGCGTGAGGCGAGGCGTATCGGGTAGGTGAGGAGTCTTGCGACTCCTCACCTCCCACACCACCGGACGTGCCGGTCGGCATCCGGCGGATGGCTCCTCGTGTTTGGCCCTTCGCGGCGGTGCGACGCCACTACTATGGCCTCGGCTGACTTCTGCCCGCGCATCGTCCCCGCCTGGCAGCGGGACTAGCTCGGAGGCACGCGAGCAGATCTCCCAGGGTAAGACGCGTGACGGTCACTCCATCCACCCGCCGCATATACGCCGCGCCAGTCCGGATGACATGGGGCTTCGAGTCTTTGTGCCCTCTCGCCCACCAGCGCTGCGCCTCGTCTGCGGTTCGTGCTCCTCGGGCCGGAGCTTTGCCTGCGGCTTCCTTCCCACGACGCGTCACACACGTCGCAGTTGCCGTTCGGCTCGGGGTTCCTGTCATCAAGGTCCCCAGAGGACTTGCACCTCCACGTCACTTCCCGATTCGCTTTCGCTATCGGTTGACAGCGCCAGTCACGGCGCTGCGCGCCATGCCTGGCGCACACACGAAAAGGACCGGGGCAGCAGCGCCTGCCCCGGTCCGATCCGTGAATGGTTGGACGAACTAGAACGTGAAGCGCATGCCCAGCTGGATCGTGCGTGGTGCACGGGCCAGCGTGCGGATGCGCATGAAGTTGGGATCGGTGAAGCCGGTCACCGGGTTGCCCCACTGCGCGTGGTTGAACACGTTCTGCGACTCGGCGCGGATCTCGACGCGGTAGTGGCCGAACGGAATCGTCCGGAACAGCGAGAAGTCGAGGTTCCAGTTCCCCGGTCCGCGGAACTGGTTGCGCCCGGTGTTCCCCCACGCGTTGCCGGGCTGGGAGAACGCGGCCGGGTCGTAATACTGCGCGTCAGGCCCGGCCTCGCCGAAGCCGGGCTCGGGATCTCCAGTCGCGTTGATCGTCTGCGACCCCCCCGACTGCTGGAGCAGGCCGTTGTCGCCGCCGATGGTGAACGGCGTCCCCGACAGCCATGACGCGATCCCGTTGATCTGCCAGTCCTTGACGACCAGCGCCACCGGGTTGTCGCTGTTCCGCGCGAAGGGCAGCTCGTACACGAAGCCCATCTGCAGCATGTGCGGACGGTCGTAGCCGGCCAGCGCGTAGTTGCGGCTGAACTGCGACGGCATCGCCCACGTATACCCTCCGCCGTCGTCGTCGACCTCGTTCCTGGCCCTGCTCAGCGTGTAGGCGCCCTTGAGGAGGATCCCGTTCTTGAAGGGACGGTTCACGGCCACCTGCAGCGAGTGGTACTTCGACCGCGCCGAGGCGGCGAGCACGTTGATCGCGGCGGTCCCGGCCTTGGCGAACAACTGCCGATTGGCGTTGCCGCCGGACTCGGCATAGTTCAAGCCTCTGCTCGCGTACTGGCCGTCGGTGCGCGTGCCGACGTAACCGACGCTGACGGCGACGTCCATTGGCAGGCGCCGTTCAACGAACGCGTTCCACGACTGTGTGGCGCCCCGCGCGATATCGTCCGGATCAGGGGACGTCATGTCCACGCCGCGCGGAAGCGGCACGTTGCCGGTCGAGAGGTCCGGGTTCGGCGCGCCAGGGATGCCTTTGGACACGTTGCCGTAGGGGATGAAGCCATTCACACCGGCGTCGCTGAAGGCAATCGTCAACGGAAACCGTCCGCGCATCGGGCGCGACCACGGCAGCGGCGTGAACGTCTTGCCGTAGCCGGCGCGGAACACCGTCCGCTCGTTGAGGCGGTACGCGGCGCCGATGCGCGGCGCGAAGAGCGTCTTGCTGACGTCGATGCCCAGATCCTGCGGGTTGCCACCGAGGCCGCCGAGCCGGACGTTGAACGTGTTGACGTCGAGCAGCTCGATGCCGCGATCCTGACGGGACATCAGCGGGTAGTACTCGTAGCGGAGGCCGAGGTTCACCGTGAGGTTCTCGTTGACCTGCCAGCGATCGGCCACGTAGAGGCCGTACTGGTTCTCGCGGCCGCTCAGCTCTTCGAACTGGTTGCTCTTGGCGTAGTTGCTCATCTCGCCGAGCAGGAACGCGGCGTACCCGTTCCAGCCGCCGACGCCGGTATAGCCCGGGATACCGGTGACGCCGCCACCGAATGTGAGGACGCCTCGCGGGTTACTGACTTCCGGCTGCCAGTGGGTGAGCCTCAGGCGCACGAAATCGAAGCCTGAACGGATCTCGTGGCGGCCCGCCACCTTGGTGAGGTTGGTCGAGATCGTGTAGCTGCGCTCGTCGCGCCACACGGGCGTCCACGTGTCGCCGTTGCCGATCGCCGACAGGCCAGTGCTGAACTGCGGCATGCCGCTGTAGCGCTGGACATCGGCCGAGCCGGGACCGGTCACGCCGTCGGCGTTCATGCCGGGAATGCCGAACACCTCGCTGCCGAAGTTCGTGCCGTAGTCCGGACCGGTCATGCTCTGCTGCATCACGTTCGCGCCGATGCTGCCGTCGAGGAGGAGCGTCGGGCTCAGCGTCCAGGTCTGGCCCACCGTGTAGACGCTGGTCGTCGTGTCGCCTCCGCCGGCGCCGTCGAGGCCCAGATAGAACAGATCGAAGACCGACGCCTGCATCATCGAGAACTTGCCCCAGAATCTGGTGTGCCGAGGTGCGGTTCCAGTTGACCTTGACGTCGTAGTTGTCACGGTCGGCCTTGGGGCTGCGCGGGATGAACAGGTTGTTCTGGAGGCCGTTGTTCGTGCCGGCGTTGTTCGGCGCCGGGTATCTCGCCTGGATTTTCTTCGAGATCTCGCTGATGCGGCTGGCCGGAATCACCGCGTTCTCGAAGGCCGTCCGGCCCGCACCCGTGGAGGTCCCCGTGGCGGGGTCGTATATCCGGAAGGCCGAATTCAGAGCCAGGACCTCGCCGAAGTCGCCGTTGCGCATCCGCTCGGTCGGCACCGTGTATGTGTTGAAGATGCCCTGGCGCTCGGCGTTGCGTTCCCACGATCCAAAGTAGAAGAGACGGTTCCGGCGGACAGGACCGCCGACCGTCCCGCCCATGATGGCGGTGCTCGCATCGACCTTGCTCGGGTCGAAGTACCCGCGGCGGGCGTTGAACTCGTCCTGCTGGCGGAAGTAGAACGCCGAGCCCTTCAACGTGTTGGTGCCCGACTTGGTCACGACGGCCGTCGCGGCGCCGCCGGTCATACCCTGGGCTGCGTCGAAGCTGTTGGTCGAGATGTTGACGTTCTCGATGGTCTCGACCGGGGCAATGTACCCGGCGTGATGCGGCAGCCACACGTTGATGCTGGCGGCGCCGTCGATCCGGGTGACGTTGTTGTTGCGGTTCGTCCCGTTGATGTTGGTGGTGAGCGCGCGGCCGGGCGTATCGGTCTGCGCGTTCTGGAACGCCGGCGGCGTGGCGCCCGGGACGAGGTTCATCAAGAGTACTGATAGTTGCGATACTGGTTCAACGGCAGGTTGGTGACATCCTCCGGCCGCAGGTCGACGCTGACGTCGGCCTTGTCCGTCTTGAGGATGGTCGCTTCCGTGGTGACGTTGACCGACTCGGTCAACGCCCCAATTTCGAGGTGGCC
>CAWGAS010000043.1:0-25502 GCA_963820645.1 uncultured Acidobacteriota bacterium
TGAAGCCGGACGCCACCGGAATCGTCTGTCGATAGGCGACGATAGCATGCCGTCCGCGCCGGCCGCCGGTGTTACGGTGCCTCTACGGTTACACCTATTTCGACCCCGGCAGCGCGAATGCCGTGATGCTGTCGTCGGCCATCGGCGCATCGAGGAAGCCGCCGCCGGTCGACGTGATGACGACGTACTGCTTGCCGTCGCTGCCCTGATAGGTGCTCGGCGTCGCGTGGGCCGCGGCGCCGAGCTTCACCGCCCACAGCTCCTTGCCGGTCTTCGCGTCGAAGGCGCGGAACCGGCTGTCGTCGGTCGCGCCGATGAAGACGAGACCGCCGGCCGTGGCGATCGATCCGCCATTCCCGGGCCGTCCGGTCTTCTGCTTGTCGGGCGGCAGGGTGTCGGTGACGCCGAGGCGGACCTCCACGCGAACTCGCCGGTGTGGACGTTGATCGCCGTCAGGTTCCCCCACGGCGGCTGCTGGCACATCATGTTCGACTCGTCGTCCTTGAACCGGCCGCCGCCCGGCACGTCGCTGTACGGGCCGTTCGACCCGCGCCCCCCGCGGCCGGCGGGCGCCTCCGTGCCGGCCGGATTCGGCTCGCGATCGGCAAAGCCCTGAAGCTGTCCGAACTCGCTCGTGTTGACGAACATGTAGCCGAGCTGCGGATTGAACGACGCGCCGCCCCAGTTCACGCCGCCGTGATTGCCGGGGAACTGCAGGCGCAGCCGGTTGTAGCCGACCGGCAGATAGGGACCGCCGAGCTGCACGCCGTCCATGATCTTCCGGCACGCGGCTTCGAGTTCCGGCGTCACCGTCGCGATGTCGGCCATCGTCATCGTCATGCGCGACAGCGGCGCCGGCTTCACCGGAAACGGCTGCGTCTTGGCCGTCCGTTCGAGCGGGACTTCGCTCTGCGGCACGGGCCGCTCCTCGACGCCGTAGATCGACTTGCCGGTGACGCGATCCATCAGGAACACGAGCCCGCTCTTGCTCATGACCGCACGGCCGGGATCGTTTGCCGTCCCTCTTGACGACTCGAGCAGGATCGGCGGGTTCGCCACGTCGGCGTCCCAGATGTCGTGGTGCACGACCTGGAAGTGCCACAGGTACTTGCCGGTGTTCGCGTCGGCCGCGACGACGCTGGAGCTGAACAGATTGTCGCCGGGGCGATCGCCGCCGTAGCGGTCCGTCGCCGGCGCGCCAAACGGCATGTAGACGATGCCGCGCTGCGCGTCGACGGTCATCAGGCCCCAGACGTTGACGCCGGAGCGCTTGACCCAGCTGTCGCCCGCCCACGTGTCGTTGAACGGCTCGCCCGCGCGCGGCACGGAGTGAAACGTCCACACGAGCTTGCCGTTGTGCACGTCCCAGGCGCGCACGTCGCCGGCCGGCCCCTGCGCCGGCCCTTCCTGCGTCCGGCCGCCGGTGATGATCAGGTTCCTGTAGACGATCGGCGGCGAGCTGAGGCCGTTGTTGCCGGGCAGGCCCTGCAGGATCTCCGGCGTGTTGAGATCGACGATGCCGTTCACGCCGAACGCGTCGTCGGCTCGCCGGTCATGGCGTCGAGCGAATAGAGCTTGCCGTCGCTCGATCCGAACACGATCTGCGGCGGCAGCGCCGCATCGCCGGGCCAGTACTCGACACCGCGCGTCGACGGCTTGCCCGACGGCAGCTGGAAGACCCACTTCTCTTTGCCGGTCGTCGGGTCGAGCGCGACGACGCGGCCGTACGGCGTCGAGACGTACATCACGCCGTTGATGACGAGCGGGGTCGTTTCGCCGGGAGAAAAACCGGATCCTCCGCGCCCCCGGCCCCGGCCCCGTCCCGGCGCCGGAGGCGCGGCGTTCCGCGGGCGGCGGACACCGCGGCCGCCGGCGGCTTCATGTGATAGACCCACGCCACGCTCAACTGCGTGACGTTGGCCGGTGTGATCTGCGTCAGCGGCGAGAAGCGCATGCCGCCCGGGTCGTGACCGTAGGTCCGCCACTCCTGTGCTGCGGTCGGCGTTCCGGTCGCACGGTCTCCTGTCCCGCCGTGAGCGCCGCGGCGGCAGCGGCAGTCAACAGCGTGACGAAGCACACTCTGGACGTCTTCATGATGCAACTCCGTCACGCATTCGCGCGCGCCAGCGGCGCCGCCGGTGTTTCAGGCGCCGCATCGGTCGGCCACAACGGCCGGTTCGGGTTGATGAGCAGCGTCAACATCCCACCCGCGACGTACACGCCCGCCGTGATGAGGAACGGAAGGGTCCACGAATTCCACCACTGAACGGCGTAGCCGACGACCAGCGGGCTGATGGCGCCGCCGATGTTGCCGACCGTGTTCATCGCACCCGTGACCGTGCCGGCGCGCTCGCCGCCCACGTCGTGGCAGATCGACCAGCAGGCGCTCACGCAGAGGTCGGCGATGCCCAGCGTGAGCGCGAACAGAGCGGCGGCGGCCATCCTGTTGTCGATCATCGCGGCCGAGACGAGCACCAGGCCGCTGAGCGGCAGCGTCACGACGCCGAGCGATCGGCCGATCTTCAAGCCGTGCTTCTTGACCAGGGAGTCGGTCAGGCGGCCGCCCGTCCAGGTGCCGATGCCCCCGGCCAGCAGCACGAAGCCGGCGATCACGCCGGCCTCCTGCACGGTAAAGCCGCGCACCTCGCGCAGGTAGGTCGGCAGCCACGTCAGGTTGAAGTACAGCGTGTACGCCATGCAGAAGTACATCAGGCAGATGAGGAGCATGTTCACGGAGAGCAGCTGGCGCCACGCGACCGCCTGGCGCTGCCCGCTGCGTCCAGTCCGCGCTGGATGGTCTCGAGCTCCACCGCGTTCACCGCCGGGTGCGTCGCCGGATCATCCTTGAACCAGCGCCACCAGAACACGCACCAGGCCACGCCAAGCAGGCCGAAGGCAAAGAACGTCTGCCGCCATCCGATCCAGGCCATCAGCAGCACGACCAGCGGAGGCGCGATCGCGCCGCCCACGCGCGTGCCCATGAACACGACGCCGTGCGCCGTCCCGCGCTCCGCCGCCGGGAACCAGTTGGCGAAGCTCCTGGAGATGTTCGGAAACGCGCCGGCCTCGCCGACGCCGAACAGAAATCGGGCCATGAGGATCGACACGAAGTTCCAGGCCACGCCCGTCAGCATCGTGAACGCCGACCACCAGAGCACGATCCGCGTGAGCACCTTGCGGGGGCCGATGACGTCGCCGAGCCACCCGCTCGGAATCTCGAACGCCGCGTAGGCGATCGTAAAGGCGCTGAACACCCACGCCATCTGAACGAGCGTCGAGGCCCAGGTCCTGCCGGATGGCCGGCGCCGCCGACGAGATCGCGACGCGATCGAGGTAGGTGATGATCGACAGGATCAGGGTGAAGCGCAGAAGCGTGAAGCGCCCGCGGCTGGCGTGCATCAAAGGCTCCCAAGGCCCCGGCGGCCAGGCGGTTCTCCGAGCTGGGTTGTGGTGACCCCGGGGGCCGGACTGTATCACCTGATCCGGGTCAGGCAAACGAGGTTACCGTACGCCTACGGTATCTGCGGGAGTCTTCTGTCGCCCGTCAGAAATTGAGCGAGACTTCAGCCGGAGCGTTCGTCCAACCACTGCACGCTGCCAACGGCAGTCCTTCCAACACGGAGGTCACGGGGGGCACGGAGGCTCTAGCAGGACGCTGAAAAAGTGACTTCCAGCGTTCGACCTACTCCAGACGATGGTGAAGAGTTCATCGCGATGTGCCGATTAACCGGTGCGAGTTGTTGTCTGAGCCCACCAGCCGGCGCGCTCGATCCGGGTTCGCGCACTCATGCGGTGCGAGGCGGGTCGTGGACGCCTCGTCATACAGGTTTGAGCAGCAATCTCCGCAACCGCACGAGGTTGTACGCCGCGGCGGCGAAGGTGAAGTTCCAACTGACGAGCGGTCCGCCCCGATGATGCAGCTTCCGCATCGGCCCAATCGTTTTCATCCAGCCAAAGGCTTGCTCGACGAGCTTCCGTTTCCGTTGACTGAGGTCGTAGCCGGAGTGGCGCGTCGTCCGGGCGTCGATGGCGCTGCCCCGGCGCGGCGTCTCCGGGAACTGGGCGACGTGCGGCGTGACGCCCAGCTCGCGCAGCTCCCGGACAAAGTCTGCGCGGTATCGAAGTTCTTGTCGCCGCCCAGGGTGATGCGCCCGGTGTCCGGCAGCGCGCTGAGCATGGCCAGCGCGGCCTCCCGTTCCGCCGTCCCGGTCGCCGGGGTGACCAACGTATTCACAATCAGGCCGTGCCGGTTTTCCGTCAGCAGATGGCCCATGTAGCACAGCGTGGCGGCGCTCCCGCGCGACTTGGTAAACAGCCGCGCATCCGGGTCGGTCGTCGACTGATGCGTGTCGTTCGTCCGGGTCTCGCCGCGGAAGTCGACGCGTCGGATTGCTGGAGTCCTGGCGGCGGATCACGCGGCGTATCGCGCCGCCGGAAACTCTTCTGACTCGCCCACGCCGCGAACAACGTGCCGTCGACGGTGAAGTGATCGTCGGAGAGGAAGTCGCGCGTCGCGCGCGAGGGCCAGGACCTCCTGAAGGAACGCCGTCGGCGATGTCGCCGTCGAGCAGCCGGTCACGATTCTTGGTGAACACCGTCGCATCCCAGACCGCGTTCATCCATGCCGAGCCCGACGAACCAGCGAAACAGCAGGTTGTACTGCAACTGCTCCATCAACAGCCGCTCACTCCGCACCGTGTAGAGGCCCTGGAGCAACAACGCGCGCAGCAGTTTCTCGGGCGGAATCGACGGCCGACCGATGGTCGAGTACAGTCGGTCAAATCGCGGCGACAACCGGGCAAAGATCGCCTCCGTCATCTGACGGATGGGGCGCAGCGGATGATCCGCCGGCACGCGCTCTTCGGGCGAGACGTAACTGAACATCCACCCGCTCTGTTGGTCATCGCCACGCATCGGCACACTCCCTTCAATAGTGTTGGGAGCATCGTAGGACAACGGGATCCTGATGTCGATCCCCTGGAAGTCACTTTTTCAGCAACCTGCTAGTGTCTCGTCCCATAAATCCTGTTGCATTCGGCCGGCGCTGCATCCCGCATGGCTGCGTTGCTCCGCCCTCAAATACACCCAGTATTCTCGGTTGTCGCGCCTTGCCCTGCGGGCGCATCGCCGCCCTCGGTGCTAACAGGATTTATGGGACGAAACACTAGTTTCACTGTCCCGCACGCACTCGAGGCGCGCGGAGCAGGTCAGGTGAGATCGTGGATGCAAACAGCCGGCGAGATCAGGGCTGCTTGCATCCTCGATCTCACCTGACCTGCAACGCCGGCCGCTGTAACCCCCGGCCGGCGCTCGAGTGCGTTTCTGCCGTGGACATCGGCATTCGCGGTTGTTCGCGCTTGCCTGCGAACGAGCGACCCTGTCGAAATACGAACTCCAACCAAATCGCTCCGCTCCCAGAGACTCCGGTGACTTCGTGAGCTCCGTGTTGAAAAGACAAGCCACGATCCGTCGAACAACCTCACCGGCCAGAGCTGTATGCAGCGCGAGGCGGGGGTTCCGGCGTTTTGCCAAGGCGCGCGGAAGCGGGCTCACCGAGCGGCGTCATTTCGCACCGAATCCTCTCTTGCCGTAAGCTGACGGGATGGCCCCCTGGTCATTGGAGCGCGTGGCTGCGCTCGCGCCGGATCCGGCGTCCGCGTCCGCGGGCCAGGCGCTGGCCAGCGAGAGAAAGTGGGCCGTTCTCGGGCGGAGCGACCGTGCGATCTGGGGACTCTGTCAGGGTTCGGGCAAGCAGCCGTACCAGGCGCGCGTGGATCTCGCCGAGCCCGCATTCAAGTGCAGTTGTCCGAGCCGCAAGTTCCCCTGCAAGCATGGCCTCGGGTTGCTGCTGCTCTTCGCGAAAAACGCCGGCGTCTTCGCGGCCGGCGACGAACCGGACTGGGTCGCCGCCTGGCTGGCGGATCGCGTTGAACGGGCGACGAAGAAGACCGGGCCGGCGGCGGCTTCCGGCCGACAAGCCCGACAAGCCGGTCGACCTCGAATCGCAGGCCAAACGCGCGGCGCAGCGCGACGCGCGCGTGCGCGACGGTGTCGCCGTGTGCCGCGTGTGGCTCGAGGACCTCGTGCGCCGCGGGCTCGCCTCGGCACAGAGCGATCCCCCGGCGGATTGGGAGCGCGCCGCGGCGCGTCTCGTGGACGCACAGGCTTCCGGCCTCGCGTCGTTCGTCCGCCGCATTCCGATGACGATGGCGTCGGGACCGGGGTGGGATACCCGCACGGTCGACCTGCTCGGGAGACTGCACCTGCTGCTGTGTGCCGCGCAGCGTCTCGATGACCTTCCTCCCGATGTCGCCGGCGACGTGCGAACGGCGCTCGGATGGACGCAGTCCCGCGAGGACGCGCTGGGCTCGGCCGGCGTCGCCGATCGCTGGATCGCGATTGGACAAGTGATCGAGGAGGACGAGCGCTTTCGGGTGGCGCGCACGTGGCTCGTCGGCCAGTCCACGGGACGCCGCGGGTTGATCCTCGACTTCGCCGCCGGCGTCGCAGCCGCTGGAGCGATCGATCGCAGCAGGGTCGGCATTCGACGGCGAGCTGGCGTTCTACCCGGGCCGCCAGCCCCTCCGCGCCTTGCTGAAGTCGCGATCCGAGTCCTATGCGCTCAATCTCGATCTCGGAAAAGGATGGGACACGACGATCGAAGCCGGGCTGCTCCGCTATGCCGAGGCGCTCGCGTCCAACCCGTGGATCTTCCGATGGCCGCTCGTGCTCGCGGACGTGCGTCCGGTGCAGGACGGCGCGCGCTGGTTCCTCGTCGACGAGCAGGGCCACGGCCTGCCGGTGCGGCCCGCCTTCGCGCGGAGCCTCCAGTTGTGGCGTCTGGTGTCCGCGCGCGGCGGCTTGCCCATGACGGTGGTCGCCGAGTGGGACGGAATCTCCGCTTTTCCGATTAGCGCAATGAGCGGATCGCCGGCTGAATACCTCGACCTCGCGCCGAGGTGGCAGGCGTGATCGGCACGCCATCGCCGCAGGAGCGACTGCGCGCGCTCGGCGCCGCGGTGACGATCGGCACCGACCGGACCGGCGGCGACCAGCGCTCTGCCGACACGCTCCTGACGGAGGCCGCGCGGTTCGGGATGCAGGCGCGCGCCGGATGGCGGCCGCAGATGCATTCGGGCCGTCTTCCAGACCCTCCACGCGACGATCGGCCGGTTCCGCCCGCGAGCGCCACCGCCACGCTGCTCAGGCTCCTCGGCGCTCCCGATCCGGCGCTCATCGAAGAATGGGCACGCTCGCCCTTTCACACGGGATGCGCGTCGACGGTGCGACCGCGCCGCTGCTGCTGGACTGGTGGGCCCGTCAGCCTCGTCGCTCCGAGCCGGTCTTTGCCGCGCTCGGCCGCCGCGGCGAGTGGCTCGCGTCGCTGAACCCGGACTGGCACAAGCCCGTGGCCACGACGGAAATCCCTCCCGATGCCGACGAGGTGTGGCAGTCCGGCAAGAGCGCGGAACGGCTCGCGATCCTGACAACCGTGCGACGACAGGATCCGGCCAGGGCCCTCGCCCTCGTCGAATCGACATGGCAGAGCGACGGCGCCAACGACCGCCAGCGGTTCCTGGAAGCGCTCGGCGAAAACCGTTCGATGGCCGACGAGCCCTTCCTGGAGGCGGCGCTGGACGACCGCAGCAAGCTCGTGCGCCGGCAGGCCGCCGCCCTTCTCGCCGTCATTCCCGGATCTCGCCTGCGGCAGCGGCTCTCGGACGCCGCGAAGCCAATCATCACCGTGCGGGCAACTCGCGGCATGCTCCTCAGTCGCGGCCGGCGGCAGATCGTGCTGGTGCCGCCGGAATCGTTTGCCGCCTCGTGGGAGCGCGACGGGATCGAGGAGCGCCCGCCCGAGGGCGTCGGCCCGAGGGCCTGGTGGATGCGTCAGATTCTCGCCCGTGCCGACCTCGCGGTGTGGACCGAGCGCACCGAGATGACGCCGGAAGCCGTTCTCGAATCGCTGAAGAAAGACGACTTCTTCGGAGATGCGCTGCAGGCGCTCATCAGCGCGGTCACCTCAGCCGGGGATCCGGCGTGGAGCACGGCGCTGGTTCGATCTGTCCGCGATCAGCCGCCAATCAACGTCGCTGCGATAGCCGCGCTCCTCGAAGGGCTCCCGGACGATCAGCGCGAGTCACTGTCGCTCGAGACGGCGGCAAAGGCGCAACTGACAATGGTCGACCGGTGGACGGTCCTGACGTCGTTCGATCGCTCCTGGTCACCGGCGTTCTCCACGGGAGCGATGCAGATTCTGAGCGCCCATGGCGGCAAAGAGGTGGATGACGCCTGGCGGCTTTCTCGAGCGATTGAAGCCACGTCGCAGCGGATTTCGCCGGACGCCCTCGCGGCATTCGAGGATGCGGTCGCCCGGTCGTTTCTGGATGCGGCCGCGGCCGGTGCGTGGAAACACATCGAACGCGTGCGGCTGCGGGCCGATATGCACAAGGAGTTCAGAACGTGACCAAGACCAAGACCGAGGCCCTGCGGGAGCCTGCCGAATCGCAATTCGCGGCGGAGCTCGCCGCGCTGGCCGCCGCCGACACGCGCGATCGGCCGCCGAAGTGGCTGCTCTCTCCCTGGGCGGTCCTGACCTACGTGATGGGCGGGACGCTCGAAGACGGCACGGTCATCTCGCCGAAATACGTCGGCCACAAGCGGCTCATCGAGATTGCCGTCGCGACGCTCGCCACGGATCGCGCGCTGCTCATCCTGGGTGTCCCGGGCACGGCCAAGAGCTGGGTGAGCGAGCACATCGCGGCGGCGATCAGCGGCGATTCCACGCTCCTCGTCCAGGGAACCGCCGGCACGCCGGAGGAAGCCATCCGCTACGGCTGGAACTACGCGCTGCTGCTCGCCAAGGGACCGACACTCGACGCGGTGGTGCCGAGCCCCGTCATGCGGGGAATGACCACGGGCAAGATCGTCCGCGTCGAGGAGCTCACGCGCGTGCCGAGCGACGTGCAGGACACGCTCATCACGATCCTCTCCGAGAAGACGCTGCCCGTGCCCGAGCTCAACAGCGAAATCCGCGCCGTCAAGGGATTCAACATCATCGCGACGGCCAACGACCGCGATCGGGGCGTCAACGAGCTCTCGAGCGCGCTCAAGCGCCGCTTCAACACCGTGGTCCTTCCGGTCCCCGACTCCATGGAGGAAGAGGTCGAGATCGTCCAGCGGCGCGTCGTCCAGCTGGGCCGATCGCTCGAGCTGCCGGCCGACATGCCCGCCATCGACGAAATCCGCCGCGTCGTGACCATCTTCCGCGAGCTGCGCGACGGCAAGACGATGGACGGCAAGAGCAAGCTCAAACAGCCGTCGAGCACGCTGAGCCCGGCGGAGGCCATCAGCGTCATCACGAGCGGCATCGCGCTCGCCACGCACTTCGGAAGTGGCAAGCTGCAGGCCTCCGACGTGGCCAGCGGCATGCTCGGCGCGATCGTCAAGGATCCGGTGCAGGACCGGATCGTGATGCAGGAGTACCTGGAAACCGTCATCAAGGAACGCGACGGTTGGAAGGACCTGTACCGCGCCTGCAAGGACGTGTTGTGATCTGATGGCCGGCACGCTCTCCGTCTTCGGCGTGCGTCACCACGGTCCGGGCTCCGCGCGTGTGCTCGTGCGCGCGCTCGACAAGCTCGATCCCACGATCGTCCTCATCGAAGGCCCGCCCGATGCGGCGGATGTGATCCAGTTCGCCGCGCATCAGGAGATGTCACCGCCGGTGGCGCTGCTCGTCTACGAGAACGATGCGCCAACGCAGCGCCGTCTACTACCCGTTCGCGACGTTCTCGCCGGAGTGGCAGGCACTGCGCTGGGCCCTCGACAAGGATGTGCCGGCGCGGTTCATCGATCTCCCGCAGTCGCTGAGGCCACGCGATCGCCCGGCGGCCGAAGGCGAGGATGGGGAACCCGCGCAGGAGCCCGGAGTACCGCCGGCCGAGCCGCCGCCGGATCCACCCACGCGCCGCGATCCTCTCGACGCGCTGGCGCTCGCTGCGGGGTTCGAGGATGGAGAGGCCTGGTGGGGCCGCCTCATCGAAGAACGCCACGCCGAGGACGATCCGATCGGGCTCTTCGACGCGATCCGCGGCGCCATGGCGTCGGCGCGCGAGGAGCTCGGCGGCACGCCGCACGATCCCGAGGAGCCCGCACGCGAAGCGTACATGCGCAAGAGCATCCGCGCCGCCACCAAAGAGGGCTTCGAGCGGATCGCGGTCGTCTGCGGCGCGTGGCATGCGCCCGTGCTGACGGCAGACGCCCTCAAGCTTTACCCGGCGAAGCAGGACGACGAGATCCTCAAGCGGCTGCCGAAACGCAAGACCGCGGCGACCTGGATCCCGTGGACCTACGATCGTCTCTGCCTCGACTCGGGCTACGGCGCCGGCGTCGCGAGCCCCGGGTGGTACGACCATCTGTGGGTACACCGCGACCAGCTCTCGGCGCGCTGGATGACCCGCGTCGCGCGGCTGCTGCGCGACGAGGACCTCGACGCCTCCCCTGCCAACGTGATCGAGTCGGTCCGTCTGGCCGACTCGCTGGCGGCGATTCGCGGACGCCAGGCCGCCGGGCTCGACGAGCTCGGCGAGGCGACGTTGTCCGTTCTCTGCCACGGCAACCCGATGCCCGTGCGCCTCATCCAGCGCAAGCTCGTTGTGGGACAGCGTCTCGGCCGGGTGCCCGACGCCGTGCCGATGGTCCCCCTGCAACGGGATCTTACGGCGCTCCAGAAATCGCTGCGGCTGAAGGTGTCGGCCGACGACACGATC
Source organism: uncultured Acidobacteriota bacterium (assembly GCA_963820645.1). Lineage (GTDB taxonomy): Bacteria > Acidobacteriota > Vicinamibacteria > Vicinamibacterales > 2-12-FULL-66-21 > JALZOC01. Next base: position 10,773 of record CAWGAS010000043.1, read on the forward strand.
CTCGATCTCGATCAGCGAAAAGACACCGACATGGCCCGCAGCCACCTGCTGCATCGCCTCCGCATTCTCGGCGTCGACTGGGGCGAGCTGCAGGAAGATCAGCGTCAGCGGGCCAGCACGTTTCACGAGATCTGGAACGCTTCAATGGCGGCCGGAGTTCGCCGTCAAGGTCATCGAGGCGGCGCAGTGGGGAAACACCGTCGCCGACGCGGCTGCCGCATGCCGTCACACAGCGCGCGAACAGCGCGAGCGAGCTCGGCGAGCTGACGGCGCTGCTGGACGACGTGATCCTGGCCGACCTGGCCGGCGCGGTGGAACGGCTGCTGGCCCGGATTCAGTCGATATCGGCGGTCTCAACCGATGTCGGCCATCTGATGACCGCCTTGCCGCCGCTGGCGCGCGTCCTGCGCTACGGCAACGTGCGCAACACCGACCTGGCGCTCGTCGAGCCCGCCGTGGCAGGACTGGTCGCACGCGTCTCGGTCGGCCTTCTGCCCGCGTGCGCGTCGCTCGACGACGACGCCGCCGAGCTGATGCGGGAGCGAATCGACGGCGTGCACGCGGCGCTCAGCGCCCTCAGCCGGCCCGACCTGTCGGCCGTGTGGACGGAAGCGCTTGGTGAAGGTCGGCGATGCCGAGATCCATGGTCTCGTCGCGGGCCGGGCGTGCAGACTGTTGCTCGACGCCGGCGTGACTGTACCGGACGCAGCGGCCGATCGCCTGTCGCTGTCGCTCTCGCGCGGCAACGATCCCGCGAAGGCGTCTGCCTGGCTCGAAGGCTTCCTCTCGGGATCGGGGCTGGTGCTGGTTCACGACGCGCGCCTCCTCGGCATCGTCGACCGGTGGCTCACCGGGCTGACGCGCGAGACGTTCGAGCAGGTCTGTCCCATCGCGCGGCGGACGTTCTCGACGTTCGAGAAAGCCGAGCGGCGGCAGATCGGCGAGAAGATCAAAGGGACCGACATCGACCGACGCCGGCGCCGCGCCGGCCGCAACCGACGACTACGACCCCGTGCGCGGCGCGCTGGTCGAGCCCATCCTCCGGTTGATTCTCGGCGATCGGGTGCCGTGATGTCCGTTGATTCCAAAGAACGCCTGGAGCGCTGGCGCCTCCTGCTCGGCGGACAGGAAGCCGACGGCGTCGGCTTCACCTTGACCGGGCGGGCCCTGGCCATGGACCGAGCGATGGCCGCGCTCTACGACGGCGCCGGCGGGCGTCGGCGGATCGCTGGGCGCATCCGCGCCGAACGCCGCGCGATGGCTCGGCGACATCCGCGAGTACTTTCCCAGCTCCGTCGTCCGCGTCATGCAGAAGGACGCGATCGAGCGGCTCGGCATGCAGCGGCTGCTGCTGGAGCCGGAAATGCTGTCCGCGGTGGAGCCGGACCTGAACCTGCTCACGACGCTGATGGCCTTGTCGGGCGTGATCCCGCAGCGGGCGAAAGCGACGGCGCGTCAGATCGTGCAGCGCGTCGTGCAGGATCTGCTGCGGCGGCTCGCGCGCGCCGATGCGCCAGGCGGTGACCGGCGCGCTCAAGCGTTCGACCCGGAACAGGCGGCCGCGGCACCACGAGATCGACTGGAACCGCACGATCCGCGCGAACCTCAAGCACTATCAGCCCGAGTACGGCGTCATCGTGCCGGAAACCCGCATCGGCTTCGGACGCAGCCGCAACGAGCTCACGGACCGTTGTCGTCTGCATCGATCAATCGGGATCGATGGGCCAATCGGTCGTCTATTCCGGCATCTTCGGCGCGGTTCTCGCGTCGATGCCCGCCCTGCGCACGCACGTCGTCGCGTTCGACACGAGCGTCGCCGATCTCACCGAGCAGCTGTCCGACCCGGTTGACGTGCTGATGGGGATTCAGCTCGGCGGCGGGACCGACATCAACCAGGCCCTCCAGTACTGTCAGACGCTCATCACGAGGCCGACCGATACGATCTTCGTGCTCATCACCGATCTCTACGAGGGCGGCGATCGCGAGGAGATGCTGAAACGCGCCGCGGCGATCGTGGGCTCGGGCGTCCGGCTGGTCACGCTGCTCGCGCTTGCCGACACCGGCGCTCCGTCCTTCGACGAGGCGAACGCCGCGGCGCTGGCGGGCATGGGCGTGCCGAGCTTCGCCTGCACGCCGGATCGCTTCCCCGATCTGATGGCCGCGGCAATCCAGGGCCGCGATCTCGGCCAGTGGGCCGCCGAGCAGGGCATGACCGCCAGCCGAGCCCGCGAGGAACTGTAAGATACCCCGGATGTCAGAGCCCGCCAGCGCCGGCGATCGCGCGGAGAACCGCGCCGCCGCCCGCGTCTCCGTCGGTGCGGGCCTCGGGGTCGCCGCCGTCGGCGCCTTCGTCCTCTGCGGCTGGGCGTGGAACGTCGAGACGTTCAAGACGATCTACGGCCCCATCACGATGAAGACGAACACGGCGATCGGGCTGCTGCTGTGCGGCGTGTCCCTGACCGTCATTCGGCAGGCTCCCCGGTTGTCCATGTTCTGCGCGGTGGCCGCGGGGCTCATCGGCGGGCTCACGCTCAGCCAGCACCTGGCCGGCTGGAATCTGGGGATCGATCAGCTCCTCTTCACCGAGGCCCCGGGCGCCGCCGCCACGGCCAGCCCGAACCGGATGGGGCTGACCGGCATCCACGTGCCTCGTCCTCGCCGGCGTGTCGCTGCGTCAGCCTCGCTCGCGGCGACGCGCGCGGAGCGGCCGTCGCGCAGACGCTGGCGGCAGTCGCGCTCAGCCTCGCGTCGATTCCGATCGCGGGATACCTTTACGGCGCCGAGGAGTTGTACGGCATCGCGCGCTACACCGGGATCGCGCTGCACACCGCGCTCGCGCTCATCGTCCTGAACGTCGGGATCCTGACGGCGCGCGCGACCCTCGGACCGGTCGCGGTCTTTCTCGATGATGGACCGGCAGGGACGATGTTGCGGCGGCTGGCGATGCCGATCGTCGGCATTCCGCTGGCGCTCGGTTACCTCGAGATCTACGCGCGCAGCGCGCAAATCGTGGATCGCGGTCTGGGGATTGCGCTCTACGCCATCTCGCTGATCGTGGTGCTGGGGGTCACGGTCTGGCTCACGGCGCAGGTCATCGAACGCAGCGATCGGGCGAGGCGCCGCGCCGAACGCGATCGCGACCTCCTGATGGTGAGCGAGCGGCACGCGCGCGCCGAGGCCGAGCGCGCCAGCCGGCTGAAGGATCACTTCCTGGCGACGATGTCGCACGAGCTGCGGACACCGCTCAACGTGATGCTCGGGTGGACGCGCATGCTCGAAATCGGCGCGAGCCCGCAGGACCACGTCCGCATCGTCGGGCTGGTGGCGAAGAACGGACGCCTGCTCGCGCGGCTCGTCGAAGACCTGCTGGATCTGTCGCGAGTCACTGCCGGGCAGTTCGAGATCTCGCGGGCGCCGACCCTGTTGAACGCGGTGGTCCAGAGCTCGCTCGAAGCGCTCGGGCCGATGGCCGGCGCGAAGGGCGTCGAACTGGCGGCCGACCTGGATCCCGGCGATCGAGCCGATCGACGCGGACGCGCAGCGGCTCCAGCAGATCACGTGGAACCTGCTCTCCAATGCCGTCAAGTTCACGGCGGCGGGCGGCCGGATCGTCGCGCGGACCGCGCTGGACAGCGGATGCCGCGGTCTTGATCGTCTCGGATACGGGCGTTGGCTTCGATCAGGCGTTCGCGTCGGATCTGTTCACACCGTTCCGGCAGGCCGATTCATCGGAGAGCCGCGAACACGGCGGCGCTCGGCCTCGGTCTCTCGATCGCCAGGCACCTGGCGGAGCTGCACAACGGAACGCTGACCGGTTCGAGCGACGGAATCGGACGCGGTGCGACGTTCACCCTGACGTTGCCGCGCGCGGGGTCGACAGCCCCGAGGGGACAGGCCTGCGCGGTGACGCCTGGCACAACGGCGGCAGTGGGCGACGTACGTTCGTAGCGCAAGCCTTTAGGCCCGGAGCTCAATTCTGTCGGTACATGGGCTAGTACTCGAATCGGTGGCGGTGGGGGTCTCAGCCTTCGTGCCTGTTCGCCGGCCGACTCGGACCGCCGGCGGAGTCGGCCGGTGTATCGTCGCGCGAACTCGGCGTCGGCGGCATCCAGCGCGTCGATGATGCCGGTGGCTGCGACGAGAAGACCCAGCTTGGCCGCGCCGAGCATTCCCTTCGCAGCCTCGTCCGCCGCGGCGTCGAGCGCGTCGCGTGACCTCTCGATGGCGGCGGTGAGCGCGTCGGCCGGAGGCTGAACGGGCGTGGCGGCTGCCCCATCGAGTGGCTTACCGAACGTTCTGATATTCGACATGTCTGGCGGTTATGGGGACGTCGTTCCAATAGCTGGCCGCCGTGCCTCGACACGGGCGGCTGCCCTACCGCACGCCGTGCGAGCTCGGCATGGGCGTATGGCGCGAGGTGCCTCTTGAGGACGCAGACGAGCAGCCGATGGGGAAACGGAGCGCGCTCGCAGTCGTGCGGAATGTCTCCGTTGACGAAGCTCGTACAGAAGACGTAGCCGTGCACCAGCGGGACAGGAGCGCCGGCCGGCTGCAGCCAGTGGATGTGCTGCAGATCGGCCAGTCGGACTGCGGCAGTCCGCCATGCTTTCCATTCACGCTGCACGGGGATCAGCAGGTCGTCCAGGGTTGTCATCTGACGCCTCATGTTTGCGGGTTACCGAAAGCGTCGTCGGTTCTACGCAGAAATCCCGTCGATCGCGCACGAGTTCCTGCCGATCGCGCCGCGCGCCGCCCGCAGGCGCGCCGCGTCCTGCAGCATCTGTCCTGCCCACCAATACGTGTTGAACTCGGCGACGACCGATCGCATCGCGCGCATGCGCCTCGCCTGTTCCTCGCCGGTCATGCGCAACGCGTCGGCGAGGACCTGGGCCGAGTCGTCGATCGCGTACGGATTGACGATCATCGCGCCGCCGAGCTGCCCGGCCGCTCCGGCAAAGCTGCTCAGGACCAGCACGCCGCGCTCGTCGTCTCGCGCGCTGACGAATTCCTTCGCGACCAGGTTCATGCCGTCGTGAAGGCTGCCGACGTAGCAGAGATCGGCCGCCCGAAGGAACCGGTACACGTCCGCCGGCTCGTGATGCGCCTCGAGGAGAACGATCGGGCGGTAACTCGTCCGTGCCGAATCGCCGGTTGATGCGATCGGCCGTTCCCGCCACTCGCGCCCGGAGCTCGCGATAGGCCGGCAGCCACTCTCGGCTCGGTTCGGCAATCTGGACGAAGACGAAGCGCTCCCTGAGCTCCGGGGTGCGAGTCGAGCAGCCGCTCGACCGCCAGGAACTTCTCGTTGATGCCCTTCGTGTAGTCCAGCCGATCGACGCCGACGCCCAGGCGCACGTCCGGCGGCAGGTGGAGCTGGCGGCGGACCGTCTCGCGGCAGGTCTCGATGGCTGGCGCGTCGGCGGCCCAACGGCTCGGCCACTCGACCGACACCGGATACGCGCGCACCATCGTCCGGCGACCTTCGTACGTGATGACGTTCTGCGCCCGGTTGACGTGCGCTCCAAGCACACGCTCCGCGGTCTCGGCAAAGTTGCGGCAATCGAGCGCCGTCTGGAATCCGACGATGCTGCTGCCGAGGAGCCCGTCGAGCAGCTGGCGTCCCCACGGACAGATCTCGAAGTCGCGCCAATGCGGCCACGGAATGTGCCAGAACGCGACGATCGTGCTCTGCGGGAGGGCATCCCGAATCAACCGCGGCGCGAGCGCGAAGTGATAGTCCTGCACGAGGACCAGCGGCGAGTCGCTGTCCACCTCTTCGCAGACAGCCTCGGCGAATCGCGCATTCACCGCCGCGTACATCGTCGAAGTCGTCGGACCGGAACACCGGCTGCACGTGCGCCCGGTGGCACAGCGGCCACAGACCTTCGTTCGCAAACCCGTAGTAGTAGCCTCGCTCCTCCTCGTCGTTCAGCCAGACGCGCCGGAGCCGATACGTCGGACTGCCCGGTGGCACATCCAGCCCGTCGCGCCAGTCGACCACCGCCCGGTCGGCGGTTCCGGCGCCGTGTGCCACCCACACGCCGGAGCAGGCGCGGATCAGCGGTTCCAACGCCGTCACGAGCCCTCCGGCAGACCGCCTGACGACGATGTTGCCGGCAGGCTCCCGATCGTGTCTGAAGGGCTCGCGATTGGCGAGCACCACGATCGATTCGCCGTCGAACAGCGTTTCGAGCGAGCGCTGCAGGCGTTCCGCGGTCCAGACCGGTCGCGTGTCCTTCTCTCGCGGCTGCGGGCATCTCGCCTCCGTGTTGGGGACTCTGCACAGGACGAGTAGACAACGAGGCGGTACGCGGGGACCATCCGGCAAGAACAGGATGAACGGGCCGTTTACAGGGGAGCGTGCCGGCGCGTTTTGCCGAGCCGGGCGAACTCCTCCGGCATCGGGGCCTCCCCTGTTTACCGGATGCCAGCCGGCCGGGCGGGCGAGGTAACCTTAAAGAAGGAGGCGCCTGGCGCCTTCGGAGGTCCTGATGCGGTTCAGGACGTGGCCCGTGGCGGCGCTCGGACTGGGCAGTCTCCTGGTGCTGATCGTGGTGTCGATGCTCGCGTCGTCGCGCAAGGCGCAGGAGATCTACACCCAGCTCGATCAGCTCAACACTTACCACCACAACGTGGACGCCAAGCTCCGCCGCCTGCGTTCCGACGTGAATCTCTCCGGCATTTTCGTGCGCGACTACCTCCTCGACGTCGAGCGCGAGCGCGGCCCGGAGTACCGCGAGCGGCTGGCCGAGTTCCGGCGGACCAACATGGCGACGCTCGCGGAGCTCCGCGCGCTCGCCAAAGCAGACGAGGAGCGGATTCCCAGCCTGCAGACGCAGCTCGACGACTACTGGCAGACGTTCGATCCGCTCTTCGATTGGACGCTGACGGAGAAGATCTTCCGGAGCGCCAGCTTTCTGCGGCGCGAGGTCGTGCCGCGGCGCGAGGCGGTCCTGACGATCGCGCAGGAGATCGAGGAGCTGAACAACGCGAATCTCGCGGCCCAGCGAGCCGAGGTCACGCGGCGGCACGCCGCGTTCCGCGACGACCTCCATCGGCTGCTCTGGCAGAGCGTGCTGCTCGGCCTGGCGGTGGCGCTCGGCTGCCGTGTTCCGGCTGCGCGTGCTCGAGCGGCGATCCGACGAGCAGCGGTCGATCGCCAAGGAGGCGGAGCGGCAGATGCGCCAGCTCTCGCAGCGGCTGGTCGCCACGCAGGAAGAGGAGCGGAAGAATCTGTCGCGCGAGCTGCACGACCACGTCGCGCAGGTGCTGACGGCGCTGCGGATGGAGCTCGGCCGGATCGAGCGGATCAGGACGCCCGGCGACGACGCGGGTCGGCGCGGCGGTCGCCGAATGCCGAGAAGCTGGTCGACAGCATGTTCCGCACCGTCCGGGATCTCGCGCTCGGCCTCCGGCCGAGCATGCTCGACGACTTCGGCCTGCAGCCGGCGCTCGAGTGGCACGTGCGCGACTTCACGCGCCGCTACGGCGTCGACGTCGAGCTGGACGATGGACGGGCGATTCGACACGCTGCCCGATCGGCATCGGACCTGTGTCTATCGGGTCGTCCAGGAAGCGCTGACCAATTGCGTCCGGCACGCCGAGGCGCACTCGATCATGGTGACGGTCACCGGCCACGACCGAGCAGCTGGACGTGTCGGTCACCGACGACGGCATCGGGTTCGATCCCGGCGCGGCGCCGCGACGGCCTCGGTCTGCGCGGCATCGAGGAGCGCGTCAAGGAACTTCACGGCGCCATGACGATCGAACAGCGCGGCGGGCGAAGGCACGACGCTGACCATCCGCCTGCCGTTGCCCGACCAGTCGGAGACGGAGGCGCCGCTTGCGCGTGCTGCTGGCTGACGATCACGGCATCGTGCGCCGCGGACTGCGGAGCCTGCTCGAGGAGGCCGGCCTGTCGGTCGTCGCCGAAGCCGCCGACGGCCTCGAGGCGGTGCGGCTCTGCGAGGAGCATCGGCCCGACATCGCTGATTCTCGACATCGGCATGCCGAAGCTGAACGGCATCGAGGTCGCCGCACGCGCGCAGAAGCTCGAGTCGCCGCCCGGCGTGATCATCCTGAGCATGCACGCCGACGAGTCGTACATCATCCGCGCGCTCGCGGCCGGCGCCCGCGCCTACCTGCTGAAGAACGCGACCGACGAGGATCTGCTGCCGGCCGTCCGCGCGGTCGCCGCGGGCAAGCCGTTCTTCAGCCCGGCCGTGACGGCCGTGCTCGTCGAAGACTACGTGCGGCGGCTGCAGAAGCGCGGGCTGACCGATTCGTATCCACCTGCTGACCGATCGCGAGAAAGAGGTCCTGCAGCTGCTGGCCGAAGGACGATCGAACAAGGAAGTGGCCACGCTGCTCGACCTCGGGCTGTCGACGGTCGAGACCCATCGGGCGAATCTGATGCAGAAGCTCAATCTGCACAACACGGCGGAGATCGTGCTCTACGCCGTCCGAAAAGGCATCATCGTCTGAGCCACCGGCCGGGCGCGGTAAGATTCGCTGACCTTCAGATGATGCCGACACAATCGCTCGAGTGGCCCAGGGCTGTCGCGATGGACTTTGACGACACCCTGGCCGAAGACGGCGTCGTCGAGCCGGCAGTCCTCGACGGCTTGCGGCGGCTCAAAGCGTCGGGCTGTCGGCTGCTGCTGGTGACGGGCCGCGAGATCGACGACCTCGTCCGCACGTTTCCCGCGATCGCGGTTTTCGATCGTGTCGTCGGCGAAAACGGCGCCGTGCTGTATCGTCCGGAGACCGGCGGCTCGAAGGCGCTCGTCGCCGTGCCCCCTCGTGACGGCTTCATCGCGCGACTCCGTCGCGACCACGTCACGCCGCTCGCCGTCGGCCAGGTCATCGTCGCGACCCTCGCACACCACGAGACCCGGATTGTCGAGGCGATTCGCGCGCTCGACCTGGATCTCGTGGTCATTCGGAACAAGGGGTCCGTGATGGTGCTGCCACGAGGAGTCCACAAGGGCAGCGGCCTGCTCGAGGCGCTTCGCGAACTGCAGATCGCCCCGCAGCACGTCGTCGGTGTCGGTGACGCCGAGAATGATTTCCACCTGCTCGAGGCCTGCGGCCACGGCGTCGCGGTCGCGAACGCACTTCCGCCCTGGCCCAACGGGCACACACGGTCACGCTGTCGCCGGGAGGCCGCGGGGTCGAACTGATCGAGCGATTGCTGGCCACGGATCCTGCCGCTCGACTTGTGTCCGGTACGTAGCGCAGGCCTTCATTCAGGCCTGCCCGCGCCGGCCGGCAGGGCTAAAGCCCGGCGCGGCTACGTACGCGACGCTACCCCACCCGCCCTTGTGTACGTAGCGCAGGCCTTCAGGCCTGCCCGCGCCCCGAACGAGAACGAGAACGAAGCCGAACGCAGAACCAAGAACCAAGAACGAGCCCGGAGCGAAAGCGTCAGAAGTTCATGCGAGTGGCAATGCCGAACGAGCGCGGCTGGTTTGTCAGGTAACCGATGCGGGCGCGCGTCCCGCGCTCCTGGTCGAGCGCCAGGAAGGCCCTCTCATCGGTCACGTTGTTCACGTACACCGCCACGTCCCACGTGTTGCGCCGGACGCCGACGCGCAGGTTGACGATGTCGTAGGCCGGCATCAGCGGGTTGTAGGTGAAGGTCGTGGCCGTCAGGGGCCCGCCAATCGTGTTCGCGCCGAACGAACCCATGTTCAGCGTGCCCAGATCCTCGTCACCAACCTGTGTGAAGCGCGATCCGCTGTGCTGGTAAGTACCGGTCAGGTACCCGAGCCAGCCCGGCTTGACTTGCCGCTGGTAGGTCGCCGCCGTCGCGAGCTGGAACCTGGGCACGGTCGGCAGCCTCCTCCCCTCTCGATGCCCGAGACGACGCTGACGGCGCCACTGGGGTCGGTCGAGGTCAGTGTCGATCGGAGCTCGGAGTCGTTGAAGCTCCCCGAGACAGCGAAGTCGAAGTTGGCGTTGGGCGCCGCCTCGAACTCGAGTTCAATGCCCTGGCTGCGCGACTTCGGCACATTGAAAATCACCCTCGACGAGCACGATCCCGCGGTGACCGTCGCCTGCAGGTCACTGATATCTGCGTAGAAGGCGGCCGCGTTGAAAGCGCCGGTCCCGTTCATCACCCTCGATTTGTAGCCGACCTCGTAGTTCCAAACCTTCTCGTCTTCCCACGTCTCGCGTCCGCCGAACGTGGTCAGGTCCTGCGGCGTGCACAGCGGGACGTTGAGTGGGTCGTTGATGCCGCCAAGACGGAAGCCGCGTGACACCTGCGCATTCACATGCGCGTTGCGCGGCAGCTTGTAACTCGCGATGAACCGCGGTGCGAGACCGTTGGCGTCGGTGGACCCGGGCTGCGAGACAACCTGCGTCCCGGTGTTGTCGTTCGCGAAGATGCCATCGAACACCTGCTCCTTATCTTCGCTGAACCAGTAAAAACGCAGGCCGGCCGTGAGGTTGAATTTGTCCGTGATGTCGTACGAACCCTCACCAAACAGCGACAGTTGATTCAGCTTGTAGCCGAGCTCGGACCAGAAGAGGCTGTCTTTCGGGTTGCGCAGGCCCGTCGTCGGGATCCCGGTTGCGTCCTCGAACCCCAGGACCTGGAGATCCTGGGCGTAGTCACGGCCCTGATGGCTGTAGAAGGCGCCGGCGACCCACGGGAAGCGCCCTTGCGCGCTGGAGAGGCGCACCTCCTGCGTCCAAGTGTCAGCTGCCGTTGAATCTAGGAGCGGCGCGTCGATGGTGTAGACATCCGGAGCTAGGCCGATACTGCCGCCGGTGATGCTGGCTGTCAATGCCGTCGCGTCTCTCGCGACGAGCACGTCCCGGTAGATGTAGGAGGTAACCGACGTGAGCGCGTATCGGCCGAAGTTGTAGTTCACGTTCAAGTCGCCGAGGACGAAGTCGTCGGTGAACGTTTCTTCGAACTGCGTGAACTGGCCGCGCTCACCCAGAGTGACGGGTGGGCGCGTCGTTGTATACGGGTTCGCGAGGATGTTGAACGTATCGATGCGGTTCCACCCGTCCGACTCCACGGTCTGGTAGACCAGGCGCGGCGTTATCGACAGGCGATCGTTCGGTGCGAACTTCACCGCGGCGCGGACGCCCGTGCGGTAGGCGTCGTTCACGTTCTCGTCCGTGCTGAGATCCGGCTGGACGGCGTCCATGTAACCCGGCATGCGCGTGTAGTAGCCGGCGATGCGCAGCGCGGCGGTGTCGCCGAGTGGCGTGTTCAATGCAACCTTGACGTTCCCGCCTGCGCCGCCGCCCTGGACGGTATTTCCACCAAGCTCGACGATCGCGTGCGTCCGCCCAGCACCGGCTGGTTGGTGATGTAGCGCACGGTCCCCGACAAGGATCCCGCGCCGAACAGCGTGCCCTGCGGACCGCGCAGGACTTCGACGCGGGCGGTGTCGAACAGATCGAGATCCGGGGTGAACAAGGGAGAGCGAGATGACTGACTCGTCGAGGAACGTGCCGACCTGTTCTTTTACGCCCGGCTGGTCGCGGACGATCTGTCCCGCCGAGACGCCGCGCATCGCCACCTGGCTCTGACCGGGACCGAGGTTCTGCACCGTGAAACCGGCGACGTTGGCCGCCACACCTTCGATGTCGTCGACACCGCGGCTGCGGAGTGTCTGTTCGGTGGGCGCCGCCACCGAGAACGGCACGTCCAGGACGGTGGATTCGCGCTTCATCGCGGTGACGGTGAGTTCTTCGCTCAGCGCTAGGCCTTCAGCGAGAAATCGACCTGCCTCGCCGCGCCGGCCGGAAAGGCGACCGTCTGTGCGACTCTTCGAAGCCGACAGCGCTGCCGTCACGCTGTAGGCGCCGGGGGCCAGCGCAAAAGAGTAGCTCCCGTCGTTGCCCGTAGTCGTCGTCTGGGAAGCGTTGGTGGTTTGATTGGTGGCCGTGATGGTGACGCCCGGGATCCCCTCCGCCGAGCGCGTCACGCACGACGCCGCTGATTCTTTCTGCCGGAGTCTTGCGCCCCCGCTCGTGTGCCGCAGATTCAGGGGCGACCATCGCGACCGCCGTGACGAACCGTTTGCTCCCCAGAACCATGTGCGAGCCTCCTTGGTTCTGGTTCATACGGCCTGCGGTCGTGGATTGTCAAGGGTTACAGGGTGCTCAGGGCGATTGCGGGCGGCAACATCGCCGCGAACTTCTTACCCATGGCGGCGTCGGTGACGAGGAACCGGGGCAACGCCATGATGGAAGTGCCCGCGGTGACAACCCGGCCATCCAGCGTCAGGCCCGCCACGTAGCCGGACTCTGCGGCCAACCTGAGCAGTTCCTCGTCGTAGATACCGAATGGCCAGGCGAGGAGATTGACATCGGCGCCCACCTTCTGCTCGAGGACGGTCCTGGGACGCACCAGTTGGTTCACGACCAGCTCCCGGTACGCGGCGGGCGCGAGCCGACGCTTCTCGACCTTGAAGTTCGGATGCCAATACGTGTGCGATTGCACGTCGAACAATCCCGTCCGCGCGAGCGCCTCGAGCTGCGCCCATGTCAGCGCGTATGACGCGTTCGAAATGGCCGACGGGTAAATGAACAGCGTGACCGGCACGTTGAACTCGCGCACCAGCGGCAACATGTCCGTGACGACCGATCGATGGCCGTCATCCGCCGTGATGACGACGGAGCGCGCGAGGCGGGAAGGGCGGGCCCTGACGCAGGAGATAGGCGACCACGGACGCGAAGCGGCGCGACCCGATAGCCGTGGTCCTTCAGGTACTGAAGCTGCGATCGGAACGTGGAGGTCCGAATGGTCATCGAGTCGGCGACCGCCGGCCCGAAGCGGTGGTAGACGAGAATCGACGCCAGCACCGGCGTGTCCGGTCGAGCGCGCCCGTTGCGCCGACGCGCGGCCCCGCTCCGGCCGGAGCCCGCGAGGCGTGCGGCGACGCGGCGACCAATGACGACGCCCGCCACGAGCGCCAGCCACGATGCCGCGTGCGGGGACCGGCTGCGTCGCGGAGCCGGGTCCAGTCGACAGCCCGGCCCGATTTTCAACTACATAAAGACCCGTGACAACCCTGCGTGACTCCAGCCTCGTGAATCGCGGTCTGAATGCGTGGCGCGTCTGGTTCGCGTTGGCGGCCGTGACGGTATCGCGGCATGCGGGACGCCGGCCCTGCCGCCGGGCAGTCCCGGCAACGGCGGACTGGTCGCTGCCCCAGGGCTTCGAGGCCACCATCTTCCACGACGGCGTCGGCCGGGCACGTCACATCGCCGTGACGAGGACGGCATCGTCTACGTCAAGCTGCGGGCGCCGCAGACCCGGAACAGTTCAAGGGCCTGGTGGCGCTGCGCGATACCGGTGGTGATGGTCGTGCCGACCAGGTCGAGTACTTCGGCGACTACCAGGACACCGGCGACTATGGCACCGGCCTGCGCATCTTCGAGGACCATCTCTACTTCGCGACCGCCGGCGAGGTGCTACCGCCAGAAGCTGCAGCCCGGCGCGCTCGTCCCGACGACGCCGGTCGAGATGATCCTGAAGCACAACTATCGGCAGCCGGGACGGTCGTACGAGCACATCGCCAAGCCGATCGCGTTCGACGAGGCCGGTCACCTCTACGTGCCGTTCGGCGCGCCGGGCGACACCTGCCAGGACAAGAACCGCCAGCCCGGCGCCCCTGGCGCCGACCCGTGCGGGCAGCTGGAGATGCACGGCGGCGTCTGGCAGTTCGACGCGCGCAAGGTCGGTCAGACGGAGAAGGACGGCAAGCGCTACGCGACAGGCATCCGCAGCCTCGTCGCGATGACCTGGAACCCGCACGTGAAGGATCTGTACGCGGTGCAGCACGGGCGCGACGACCTCTACCGGTCATGGCCACAGTACTTCTCGCGCTGGCAGAGCGCCGTGTTGCCGTCGGAGGAGTTCTTCCGCGTCACCGGGGCTTCGACGGCGGCTGGCCGTTCTACTACTACGACTGGATGCAGGGCAAGAAGCTGCTCAATCCGGAATACGGCGGCGACGGCAAGAAGGAAGGCAAGGGCGGCGTCGCTCGCCAGTCCGTTGATCGGCTTTCCGGGCCATTTCGCGCCGAACGACCTGTTGTTCTACGACGGGACGATGTTCCCGGAGCGCTATCGCTACGGCGCTTTCATCGCGTTCCACGGTTCGACGATCCGCATGCCGTACTCGCAGGCCGGCTACATCGTCGCGTTCGTGCCCTTCAAGGATGGCAGGCCGTCCGCAACTGGGAAGTGTTTGCTGACGGGTTCTCCGGCATCGATCCGATTCCGAACACCGGCGATGCGGCAGCGAGGCCGATGGGCCTGGCCCAGGGGCCGACGGCGCGCTGTACGTGACCGAAAGCGTCAACGGCAAGGTGTGGCGCATCACGTACAAGGGCGACCGCGCCGCTTTCGGGCCGCCAGGTGACAGACGATGGCCGCGCGCAAGAGCCAGCAGGCGCACATCAGGAATCCGCACGAGACCAACGACGTGATCGGGGAGACCTATTCGCCGCCGGGGCGAAGCTCCAAGACCTACTGCGTGTCGTGCCACCAGCGCGATGCCAAGGGCGATGGCGCCCGCTTCCCGCCGCTGGCAGCCACCAACTGGGTGTCGGGCAACAAGCAGCGGCTGATCTCGGTGGTCGTGCACGGCTTGAGCGGCGAGATCGAAGTCGAGGGCAGGCGCTACAACGACGTCATGCCGCCGCACGGTTTCCTCAGTGACGAACAGATCGCCCAGATGCTCACGTACCTGCAGGC
>CAWGAS010000044.1:0-253965 GCA_963820645.1 uncultured Acidobacteriota bacterium
TAGCTCTATCGGCACATCGGTCAGGATCTCGCAGCCGCCGTCCACGACCAGCACGTCGTCTTCGATCCGCACCCCGCCGATCCCGTCGACGTAGGCGCCCGGCTCGATGGTGAAGACCATGCCGGGCGCGACGGGCGTGTCCGGGTGGGCCCCCGGCAGTTTGCCCAATCCTGGGCTCCTCGTGCACTTCGAGCCCCAGGCCGTGCCCCGTTGCGTGGCCGAACGCGTCTCCGAGCCCGTGCCCCGCGAGCACCTCTCGCGCCGCGGCGTCGATCTGGCTCGGCCGCACGCCGGGCCGCACCGCTGACAGAGCCGCCGCGTGCGCCTCCCGGACCGCCGCGGCAATCCGCCGCAACGCCGGCGCAGGAACGCCAATGTACAGGGTCCGGGTGAGATCCACGCAGTATCCGTCGTAGACGCCCCCGAAGTCCAGCACCACCCCGTCTCCCGGCTGGAGCGTCCGGCCCCCCGGCCGCGCGTGCGGGCGGGCGCCGTTGGGCCCCGACGCGACGATGGTCTCGAAGGCCGGGCGCTCGAAGCCGGCGGCCCGGATCGCCACGTCGATGTCCCCCGCCACGGCCAGCTCCGTCCGCCCTTCCCGCGCGAATCCGAGCGCCGCCCGGGCCATGCCGGAGAGCCGGCGGGCCGCTTCGCGGAGCGTCGCGACCTCGGCGGCATCCTTCACCACGCGGCGGGCTTCAATCAGGCGCTCGGTTGGCACGAGCGCCGGACTGCCGCCCTCGGAAGCGGACCGGGTGGACGCCAGCTGGGCCGACAGCCAGTTGAAGCGGCTCACCGGCATCGACGCCGCCTCGATGCCAATCCGCGCCGCGCGGGTACGTTCCAGCACCGCGGCGATGGCTTCGTCGTATCCCCGATCGACGACCTCCAGGGCCACTCCGTCGTCCGGGCGCGACGCGAGCAACTCCCGCGCCACGGTGACGTACCGCGAATCCACGACGAGCACGCAGCGCTCCGGAGTGAGGATCGCGGCGCCTGCGGTCCCGCTGAACCCCGTCAGGTAGCGCAGGTTCGGCAGGTGCGTGATCACGAAGGCCTCGACGCCGGCCGCGCGCATGTCGTCGCGCGCGCGGGACCGGCGAACCGGGGTCAGGTCATGAATCATGAACGGCGACTCCAGTCGTTCATGATTCATGACCTGACCCCCAACTGCCAACTCCCAAACGGCCAACTCCCGAGCTCCAAGCCGTCAACTGTCAACGCTCAGCAGAATGCTGGTACCGTCTGGGAACTCGCCGCGATCACCCGCGGCTTGGGAGTTGGAGTTGGAGGTTGACGCGGCTAGCGGCGGCGCGCCCGGTGCGCGCATGGATGATGGCGTGGAGGAACCGTTCGAGTCCGGCGAGCGCCGGGTCGGCGGCGGCGTGGCGGCCGAGGACGGCGTGCGTCACCGCTGACCGTGGCCGCGCGCCGCCGGAGCGATTGCATGTGTCTCGACGGGGACCGCGGCAGGCGCGGCCTCGGGCGGAGGAGAGTACTCCGGCGCGAAGGCGGCGGCTCGTTCGGCGTGAAGCGCTTCGGCTGCCCGCGCCTCGTCTCCCTCCGCCGCAAATCGTTCGGCGTCGGCGGCGGTGTACTCCTCGTGCACGTCGTCGCCGCGACGGTGATGGATCTCGGCCAGCCCGCGGATCGCCGCGAGGTTTTCGGGCGCAAGCCTGAGGACGTGCTCGAGCTCTTCCCGCGCGTCCTCGTAGCGGCCGACCTCGATCAGCGCGCGCCCGAGCGTGACGTGTGCGGACAGGTAGGCAGGATGGCGGACCAGGCCTGCCGTGCAGGTCGCGATCGCCTCTTCGAAGCGCCCGGAGCGGCGGAATTCCTCGGCGAGCGCCGCGAAGGCGATGGACGCCGGGTCCGACTGGACCCGGCGTTTGAGCTCTTCAATCCGCGGATTCTCCGACATCGGCAGAGCCTACTTCTTTACACGGCCCCTTCAATGTCAGCGACGGGAACGCCACGGAAACCGTTCCAGACGCATCGTCGGTCTTCCCGGTCTCGTCGGTGACCACGAGCGTGACGGTGTAGGTTCCCGGGAGCGGATAGATGGTGTCCGCCTGCGGCGACGCGCTCGTGACAAGCGGCTGCCCGTCACCGAAGTCCCACGAGTAGCTGACGATGCGATGACCGGGGGCCGCCCTCGATCCGGACGCGTTGAAGAAGACGCGCTGGCCGGGCACGGGGTCTCCCGGCGAAACGGTGAAGGCTGCCTTCGGCCGTGCTCGACTCGGTGATCCGTGACCGTGTGCGTCGCCTGCGCGGAGCGCCCGAATCCATCCGTGATCGTCAGGGTGACGAAATACGTGCCGACGTTCGGGATAGTCATGCGTCGTCCGTATGCCGCTGCCGGTCTGGCCGTCGCCGAAGTTCCACGTATACGACACGATCGGGTTGTTGGGCGGTGCCGTGCTCAACGACGCGTCGAACAGGACGGTTTCGTGGTCGACAAACGACGCGCCATCCGGGGGCGTAAAGTTCGGCTGCAGGCCGTCGGGCGGCACGACGACGCCCGGCGGGACGAGCCGGATGGTCGCCAGCCGCGAACTGCCGTTGCCGAAGTCCGTTCCCACCGGCGTCACGACGATCTGCACGGTGGTGAACGTCTCGACCGAGGGGCCCGAGGGGGACGAGGGGGCCGTGAACACCAGCGTCGCGCGCCCGTTCGCGTCGGTCACGAGGTTTCGCGCCGACAGCGAGCCGAAATCGACACGTTAGCCGTCCACGAAGATCTCGGCGCGGAGCGAGATGGTTGGGCAGCGGGTTGCCGAACGGGTCGCGCGCCGTGATCGTCACGAGCGACTGCGACGCGCCGTCCTGCGTCAGCTGGTCAGGCGTCACGGTGATGGTGATCGACGTCCCGTACTCCGACGGGCCGGCCAGGGGCGGCGCCTCCTGGTTCTTCATCGTGCAGCCGGCCGACGCCAGATACGCGGACAGCACAATGCCGAGGATGGTTCGCGCCGGGGACAATGTTCGCTTCATATTGAAAATCACCGTTCGTGAACGGCGCCTGTGCTCGACCCTGTGAGGTGGTTTATTCGGGATCCGCGAAGTTCGCGAAGTGGACGCTGATCCTGCCCATGACGCTGACCGCCCGGCCGGTCTGATCGTGCCCGTAGAAGGTGACTTCCGCGATGGTCGACACGATCACGAAATTCGACGCGAGCGCGCCCAGCGGCGCCTCGACCTTCGCCTGGTGGCGGACGAGCGTGAAGCCGAAAATCGCATCGTCGGTCCGCGACCGTCCCCGTGATCGCTCCGTCGAACTCGTACGGCACGTCGACGCCTTGCGTGTTGCGGCCGTCGGCGCGGATGTACTTGACATGGTAGCGATCGATGGTGATGAAGTTGGCTGACGTCGGTCCAATCAACGTCGGATCCTTCATCGCCAGCACGAACTCGACCTGACCGTTGTCGTTGATGATCCCGCCGTTGGTCAGCACGTCGGACCTGAGCTCGCCGCCGAACTCGTCGGTCTCGCCGGAGGACGCCTGCAGCGACGTGATGATCAAATAGGACGACGCCTGCCCTTCCCGCGCCATGTCTCCGCACGAGACCGACGCCAGCACCAGGATCACGGCGCCCGCCAATCGCCCCACCCTGACAACCTTCTCGATGTTCATAGTTCCCTCAGAATGCGCGGCGTGATGAAGATCAACAGCTCCCGGCTATCGTCCGATATCGAATCCCGCCGGAAGAGCCAGCCGAGCAACGGGATACGGCTGCAGAAGCGGAGTGCGATCGGTCACGCGGTTCTCGGTGCTCACGAAGATACCGCCCATGACCGTGGTCATGCCGTCGCTCACCTGAACCCGCGTGATCGCGCGCTGCGTGTTGATGGAGACGTTGCCCAACGTCTCCGACCGGCGAGGCCGGGCGTGGAGTTCTCGATCGAGACGGACATGATGACGGTGTTCGCGCTCGTGATCTGCGGCGTGACCCGCAGCGTCAGCGACGCGTCCTTGAACGTGGTCGTGGCCGGTGTGGTGATCGTCCCTGGCGTCGTGACCGGGATCTGGACGCCCTGCGTGATCTCCGCTTCGACATTGTTCTGCGTCGTCACGCGCGGCGTGGACAGGATTCGCCCCTTGCCCGACCGCTCGAGCGCCGACAGCGCGACGTCGAGGTTGAAGGCGCCGTTGATCGACCCCAGCGCGAGGCCGATCGCCGTGTTGACCGCGCCCAGTGCGCCGCTCTGTGCCGGGAGGCCGACCACGGTCGCCGATGACGGGCTGATTCGGGCACGACGCCCGGCCACCACGCCGCTGTTCGGGAAACGCGCAGGTTCGTCGTGTTGCCGAGCGCCGGCATCATCCGGCCGTTCAAGCCCCACTGCACGCCGATGGCGTGCGCGAATTCCCGGTTCGTCGTGATGACCCTGGCTTCGATTTCGACCTGCGGCTCGGGACGATCCAGGCTCGTGATGAGGGCCTGGGCGGTCTGCAGCCGGTCGGGCAGGTCGGTCATGATGACCGTGTTCGTCCTGGCGTCGAACTGGATCTGCCCGCGCTGCGACAGCGCCGACTTGGTGAGCAGCAGAATCATCTGCTCGGCCTTCGCGTAGCTCAGCGAGAAGGTCTGCACGCGCAGGTCGCCGGCCAGCGCCTTCGCCTCCGACAACTTGCGCCGCTCGCCTTCCTCCTCGGCCAGCACCGCGATCGGGGCGATGCGGACGATGGTGCCTTCGGCGACGTAGCCCAGCTTGTGCGTGCGCAGCAGCGTCTCGAAGGCCTGGTCCCAGGGGACGTCCCGCAGCACGATGTCGATGGGCGTCGAGGGGACCGACGGATCGATGATGATGTTCAGCCCGCTGATCTCGTTGAAGTAGCGCAGCACCGATCGGAGATCGGCGCCGGAGAAGTCCAGCGTGATCGGGTTCCCCTGATACTTCCTCTCGCTCGGGCCCGAGATGAGCTGCGCGGCAGTGGGCGGCGGTGTCGCGGGCGGCGGTGTCGCGGGCGCCTGCTGGCGCGGAGCGGCCGCTGCCGGCGCGGCGGCGACCGGGGCGGGCGGCTGCCGGAGCGGCGGCTACCGGCGGCGGCCGCCGCCGGCGGGGGCGCCGGCGAACCCCTGAACGGCGCGGTTCTCAGCGCCGCGATCGGATCGGCCGGCGTCGGGCTCTCTCGGAGTAATGGCCGCCGCGTTTGCGATCGCCTGGGCCAGCGGGATGTCCGGCTCCTGTTCGACGGGCGCGGCGCCCGGCGTGCCGGTTGGCAGCGCGAACGTCGCGGCCGACTGCGCCGGCCCGAAGACCACCGCGAGATCGCGGCCGTCCGCCCCCGCGCGCTCGACGTGATAGGTCGCGCCGTCGGCGACCTCCATCACCACGCGCGTCACGAGCGGCTCTCGGCTGTTCACCGCGACCCGCACGTGCGTCACGAGCGGTCCGACGCACGGTGGTCTGCGCGCGCGCCTTCGACGCGACGTTCGGAAAATCGAGCACGAGCCGGCGGGGCCGGTCGCGGCTTTCGGTCACGTCGGCCGGCGTCAGCCGTCCGTTGCCGCCCAGGGTGACGGTCGTCGCGCCCGCGGCCGCGCTGGCCTGGACGCGATCGAGAATGGTCGCCTCCGGCGTCTCTGCCGCCGGAAGCTGCCCGCGCCGCCGGGGTCGAGAGCGTTCGGGCGGCGCTCGCGAGCGCCGGGCCGGCGGCCGATCGAAGCGGAGCGGTCAGGTCGAGCCGAATCAGGTTGCGCGTGCTGCGCACCGCGTACTCGGAGGGCCGGGCGAGCGAGACCCGCACGAGGGCCAGCGCCTTGCCGTCGGGCGCGCTCGCCTGCTCGATCGAGACCGCGGCGATCGCATCGCGGCGCTCGACGAGGTTCGCGGCGTTGGCGACCGAGACGTTGCGCAGCTCGACGAGCAGCGTCATGGGATCGGGGCGCTTCACGACGTAGGCGGCCGGCTCGGTGGACTCAATCAGGACGCTGTTGCCCTCCCCCGACACGCCGAGCAGCCGGATCGCGCCCGTCCCCGCCGCGAGGGACATCCCCCCGGCCAGCGCCACGGCGGACACGAGCAACAGCTGCGCGGACCGCCGCGCCAGTTTCATGTGCGGCATCAGCAGCCTCATCCACGACCCCCATCGGCCGATCTCAAAGATTTCCGAATTTCTTTCTGCTTCACGAGCGAGAGCGGATCGTTGACTTCCTGCGAGAAGACGACCGCGTCCTGGACGATCGATTTCACGTTGCCATCCAACAATCGATCTCCCGCCTTTATCACGTAGGTCTTGTTGTCGGGCCCCTGAATCATCGCCACGAACCCGGCGCGATCCTTCAGGATGCCCTTGACGCTGATTTCGTTGATCAACAAGCCCGGCACGCCCGACGGCCGGGCCCCCGTCTTGGGATCGTTGCCGCGGCCGAGCAGGCTGATGAACGGATCCCGGCGCCCGTCCGGGCTGTACGTGAAGGCCGGCGGCGGGCGGCGGCGCGGGCTGCGCGGCCGGCTGCGGCTGCCCCGCCGCGGCGGGCGCGCCGGCCGGCGGCGACGCCGGCTGCTGGGCCAACGCGCCGAGCGCCATCAGCGAGGCGGCGGTGAAACCGACGAACGTGCGCGCGCGAGTCATGCGACGGGTGTCCTTGCTCATTTCGTGGACGGCTGCTTCGGCACCAGGCCACGGCCGCCGCGCCCGGCCACCGCCTTGCTTTCCTGCAGGACGAACGTCGTCGCCACGAGCTCCGTGTCGATGGTGACCCCGGCTTCCGGCTTCAGCCGCGACCTTGATCGAGATGTCGCCGACGTTGATGATTCGCGGGAACTTGCTGATCCGATCGAAGAAGAGCGCGAGGTCGTGGAACGTCCCCTCGGCGGTCAGCTTGTACGGCAGCTCCGCGTACAGCTCCTCCTGCTTCGGCGGCTGCGGCGTGAACCGCTGAATCGTCAGGTTCGACTGCGTCGCCAGCCCCTGGACGCGCCGGAGGATGTCGGCGACGTCCTTCTGTTCCGGCAGCACGGCGCGCAGGTTCTCGAGCCGGCGCTCGAGCTCCGTCACCTCCGCCTGGAACTGCGGCAGCCGGCGCGCCGTCGCCTTGCCCTGCGCGACGTCCGCCGTCAGCGCCTTCAGGCGCGTCTGCCGCGCGTCGATCTCGGCCTGCATGTCCACGACGTAGAACTTCCAGAACCCGAAGATCGCCAGACCGCCACGACGACAAACGCGCCGATCTGTGCCGTACCACGGCAGCTTGCTGAGCGACAGTTCCATTGGGTTCCCTGGATTCTCCGCTGCGGATCGGAAACGCCCGACCGCGCCGTTACGCCGTTACTTCTTCGGGGGGCGCCCATTCGGCCCCGCAGGCCCGCCGGCGCCGGCGGCGGCGGCGGCGGCGCTTCGGGGTTGTTGAACAGGGCCTTGATCGAAAACTTGAACATGTCGCCGGTCGTGGTGTTGGCTTCGACCTGGCTGTCGATGAGCTCGACCGGCTTCTTGAACCAGGTGCTGGTCTCGAGGTTCGCGACGAAATCCGACACGCCCGTCAGCGACGTCGTCATGCCGTCCATCGTGAAGTCCTCCCCCTTCTGCTTCAGCTCCGTGAGCCAGAGCCGATCGGGGATCGCCTTGCTGATCTCGTCGAGCACGTGCACCGGGCCGCTCTGGCCGCGGCGCAGCTGCTCGATGAGCGTGACGCGCTGCTGCAGCTGCGCCTTGCGCGTCTCGAACTTCTGGACCTGCGCGAGCACCGAGCGGAGCTGCTGCGTTTCCCGCTCGCCGCTGGCGATGTCCTCGTCGAGGCGGGCGGACGTCGTCCGCAGCGACCAGAACCACCAGCCGACGAGCATGCACCGACGCCGAGCAGGATCAGGCTGCGCGATGATCGTGACGCGGTGCGCCGCCGGAATGATCGCGCCGCGCTTGGTCGCGCGCCGCGCTCGACGGCGAGCAGGTTGATGCGAATCATCGGTCGCCCACCCGGCGCAGCGCGAGGCCGACCGCGACCGCCACGGTCGGCGCGACGTCGGCCGCCGAGTCGATCTGGAACTTCTTGGCGTCGAACGCGACCCGCTTGAACGGATCGAACACCTCGACGGGCGCCTCGAACCGATCGGTCAGCATCTCGGTGAAGCCCTCGGCGCGCGACGCGCCGCCGCTCAGCATGATGCGATCGATGCGATCGGACGCCGCCGTCGCCTTGAAGAAGTCGAACGTCTTCTGGATCTCGAGCATCACGTTCTCGGTGACGGCGCGCAGCACCGGCCGCGCGTCGTCGAAGGTCGACGCCGTCGACCGGCACGCCGCGCTTCAGCTGGTCGGCGATCTCGAAGGGCAGGTTCAGCTCCCGCTGCAGCGCCTCGGTGTAGGCGTTGCCGCCGATCGAGATGTCGCGCGTGAAGACCGACTGGTCGCCGTTGAGGATGTTGATGTTGGTCGCGCTCGCGCCGGCGTTCAGCAGCACGACGACCGCGTCCGGCTCGATCCCGTAGTTGACCTCGTAGGCGTTCTGCAGCGCGAAGGCGTCCACGTCGACGACGACCGCGGATCGGCCCGCCTGGGCGATCACGCCGGTGTAGTCGGCGATCTTTTCCTTCTTCGCCGCGACGAGCAGGACGTCCATCGTCCCCTTGCCGCCGCCGCGTCGCCGCGGTCGAGGATCTGGTAGTCGAGGTTGACGTCCTGGATGTCGAACGGGATGTACTGCTCGGCCTCCCAGTAGATCGACTCGGCGAGCTCGGCCTCGGACATGATCGGCAGCGTGATCTTCTTGACGATGACGGCGTTGCCCGAGAGCGACGCGGCGACGTCCTTGGTCTTGATGCCCCGGCCGTCGAACAGCCGGCGGATCGCGTCGGCCACGGCGGCGCCGTCGATGATGGCGCCGTCGACGATGCTGTCGGGCGGCAGCGGCTCGCTGCCGAAGGCGGTGACCTTGTAGCTCTTGCCGACCGGTTTCAGCTCGACCGCTTTGACGGCGCTCGATCCAATGTCCAGGCCGACGAGTGATTTCGCTCTACGAAACACCGTGTTGTCCTGTCTCGGAATCGATGTAACTGATTGCTACTGAAGCATTTCAGATTACATTAGAGGATCGGATGGCTTAAAGCTGTGCTGAATTGAACACCAACCCGAGCCTCTTATCGGCAGGAGCAATCGGCAAGTGAGGTGCCACGGCGAAAAGTTGATCTCAATTCCGGCAGAACTGCGCAGATTTGGGATCTGGGCCGGTTCGCGAGATGTCACGGACGGGGTTGGCGATCGCGATTTTGGTAGGAAGCTGACAGTTTTCGTCAGTCCGCGGACGTCGAACGCCGCAACTCAGCCCCGCGCAGGCCTTTGACCCTCACGGCCGGATGCCCGACTCGCGCCGAGTCCCGTTCGGACGGGCGCATGTCGCTCCGGTTGACAATGCTCCTAATCGTCGGTATCCTTTTGGTTTGCCGTCCTTTGAAAGACGCTGACCGCCTGCGCACCTGTTCCGGCCCGTCCGCCGACCAGCCAGCGCCCATGCTACGGCGGTGCCCGAAGCCGAACGGCCGAACGAAGAAACGAGCGAAGGCGGAAGCCTTCAGGCGAAGGCGGGAAGGGTTCTGAGTCATGCGTTCGTTTGTTCCCACTGCCGGAAGTGTGGAGCGGCAGTGGCACGTCATCGACGCCGAGGGCATGGTCCTCGGCCGGGTGGCGACCGAGGCGGCCCGCCTGCTCCAGGGTAAGCACAAGGCGGTGTACACGCCGTACATCGACACGGGCGATCACGTCGTGATCGTCAATGCGGCGAAGGTCAAGCTGACCGGCCGCAAGGAAGAACAGAAGCTGTACCGGTATCACAGCGGCTACGAAGGGGGCGTGCGCGAAGAGCGCGCCAAGGATGTCCGCCAGAAGAACCCGGTCCGGCATCGTCGAAGAAGCCGTGCGCGGCATGCTGCCCAAGACGAAGATGGGCGAAGCGATGTGGCGCAAGTTGAAGGTTTACGCGGGTGCCGATCACCCGCACGCCGCGCAGAAGCCGCGGACGCTGAAGACAACGAGCGAGGTCGCATAACGTGGCAGCAGCATTCGAGTATTACGGCACCGGGCGCCGCAAGACATCCACGGCCCGCGTGTTCCTCCGGCCCGGCAACGGCGGCATGGTCGTCAATCACAAGCCGTTCGAACAGGCCTTCCCCACCGAAGCGCTCCGCACCCAGATCAAGCAGCCGCTCCTCGTCACCGAAACGGCCGACAAGTTCGACGTGCTCGCGACCATCGCCGGCGGCGGCATCGCCGGCCAGGCCGGCGCGCTCCGGCTCGGCATCGCGCGCGCGCTCGTCGAATACAACCTCGAGCTGCGGCCGCGGCTCAAGAAGGCGGGCTTCCTGACGCGCGACGCGCGCATCAAGGAGCGCAAGAAGTACGGACAGAAGGGAGCGCGCAAGCGCTTCCAGTTCAGCAAACGGTAAGAAACGAGGCTTCCAGCTCCCGCTCCCAGCGTTCCGCGCTGGCGGACGCGGACGCACGAGCTGGAAGCGGGGAGCTATGGAGGCAGCTTGACCGGGATCGCGTTGAAGGATTTGCTCGAGGCGGGCGTCCACTTCGGACACCAGACGAAGCGCTGGAACCCGAAGATGAAGCAGTACATCTTCGGCGAGCGGAACGGGATCTACATCATCGACCTCGCGAAGACCGCCAAGCTGTTCCGCGAGGCGGAGCAGTTCGCAGCCAACCTGGCGGCCGACGGACGGACGATCCTCTTCGTCGGCACCAAGCGGCAGGCGCAGGACGCGATCGCCGAAGAGGCGCAGCGCTGCGGCATGTTCTTCGTCAACCAGCGCTGGCTCGGCGGCCTGCTGACCAACTTCACGACGATCCAGCGCAGCCTCGCGCGCCTCCGCGACCTCGAAGCGATGGAGACCGACGGCCGCTACGAGTCGCTCTCCAAGAAGGAGATCGCGCAGATCGAGAAGGAGAAGCGCAAGCTGCAGAAGAACCTCGAAGGGATCCGCCACATGTCGCGGCTGCCCGACGCGCTCTTCGTCGTCGACACCCGCAAGGAAAAGATCGCGGTCGACGAGGCGCGCAAGCTGAAGATTCCCGTCATCGGCGTCGTCGACACCAACTGCGATCCCGACGAAGTCGACTTCGTGATCCCCGGCAACGACGACGCGCTGCGCGCCATCCGGCTGTTCGCGTCGAAGATCGCCGACGCGGTCATCGTCGGGCCGCGGCATCCGCGAATCGTCGCAGGCCGAAGACAACGCCGAGGCCGAAGGGGACGACCGCGCGCCGCCGCGGCCGTCCCGCGCGCCAGGCGCGACCCGAACAGGCCACGTCTCCGGCGTCGGTCTAGTCACGTCGGACGACTTTGTGCGACGCCGGCCATCGATGAGGAGGCCGGCGTTTTTATGTACAGCTGCCAGCTCCAGCTTCCAGCTTCCAGCTGCCGTGCTGGAAGCTGGCAGCTGGAAGCTGGAAGCTTCAGGAGACTCAGTCATGGCAGACATCAACGCAGCGCTGGTGAAGAAGCTCCGCGACCGACCGGCGCGGGGATGATGGAGTGCAAGGCGGCCCTGACCGAGGCCAACGGCAACCTCGAGGCGGCGACGACGATCCTGCGCAAGCGCGGGCTCGCGCCGGCCACGAAGAAGGCCGGCCGCTCGACCAACGAAGGGCTGATCGGCAGCTACATCCACATGGGCGGCAAGATCGGCGTGCTCGTCGAGGTCAACTGCGAGTCCGACTTCGTCGCCCGCACCGACGAGTTCCAGAATCTCGCGCGCGAGATCGCGATGCACATCGCCGCCGCCAGCCCGCAGTACGTCCGCCGCGAGGACGTCCCCGCCGACGTGCTCGAGCGCGAGCGCGCCATCTACCGCGACCAGGTGGAAGGGAACAAGCCGGCGCAGGTCATCGACAAGATCGTCGAGGGCAAGTTGAACAGCTTCTACGAGCAGGTCTGCCTGCTCGACCAGCCGTCGATCCGCGATCCCAAGGTCACCATCGGCCAGCTCGTCACGGCCGCGATCGCGAAGATGGGCGAGAACATCACGATCACGCGCTTCGTGCGCTTCAAGCTCGGCGAAGGCGCATAGAGTTCGCTGTCGAGCTTCAGAACGCTCCTGACGTCCGGTTCGAACTTCGGCGTGACGAACTAGACCCTTGAACTTTAGAACTCTAGAACTTCGATCCGATTGATATAATCCCCAGCCATGCCCCCCGCCTACCGCCGCGTCCTGCTGAAGCTCTCCGGCGAAGCCCTGATGGGCGAGCAGCAGTTCGGCATCGACCCCGCCGTCACGACCCAGATCGCCAAGGACATCCGCGAGATCCAGCAGCTCGGCGTCCAGACCGCCGTCGTCATCGGCGGCGGCAACCTGTTCCGCGGCCTGGCGGCCAGCGCCACGGGCATGGACCGCGCGACGGCCGACTACATGGGCATGCTCGCCACCGTCATCAACGCGCTCGCGCTGCAGGACGCGCTCGAGCACGTCGGGGTCACGACCCGCGTGGCCACCGCGATCGAGATGCGCGCGGTCGCCGAGCCCTTCATCCGCCGCCGCGCCGTCCGCCACCTCGAAAAGGGGCGCGTCGTCGTCTTCGCCGCCGGCACCGGCAATCCCGTACTTCACGACCGACACCGCCGCGGCGCTGCGCGCGATGGAGATGAAGGCCGACGTCATCCTCAAGGGCACCAAGGTGGACGGCATCTACACCGCCGACCCGATGCTCGACCCGACGCGACGAAGTTCGACGAGATCTCCTATCTGAAGGTGCTCGAGCAGGGGCTGAAGGTCATGGACGCCACGGCGATCTCGCTGTGCATGGACAACAAGCTGCCGATCGTCGTGTTCAACCTGCG
The DNA here is from genome assembly GCA_963820645.1 of uncultured Acidobacteriota bacterium. Taxonomy (GTDB): domain Bacteria; phylum Acidobacteriota; class Vicinamibacteria; order Vicinamibacterales; family 2-12-FULL-66-21; genus JALZOC01. The sequence goes on from CAWGAS010000044.1 coordinate 12,784, forward strand.
CACGCCGGGCAACCTGCGCCGCGTCATCATGGGCGAGCCGGTCGGGCACGACGGTCACGGGCGATGAACTGACCGGAGAATCGTATGGACGTCAGTGATCTGAAAGGCCTGTTCGCCGAAGTCAAGAAGCGGATGGACGGGCAGATCGATCACGTCCGCCGCGAGCTGGGCGGCGTCCGCACCGGGCGCGCGTCGGTCACCATCCTCGACACCGTGCACGTCGAGGCCTACGGCTCGCAGCGTGCCGCTCAACCAGGTGGCGTCGCTGTCGATCCCGGAGCCGACGATGATCGTCGCGCAGCCGTTCGATCCGTCGCTGATGGGCGCGATCGAAAAGGCGATCCGCGCCGCCAACCTCGGACTGAATCCGACCAACGACGGCAAGGTCGTGCGCATCCCGATCCCGCGCTGACCGAGGAGCGCCGCAAGGAGCTGTCGAAGATCGTGCACAAGTACGCCGAGGAAGGCCGCAACGGCGTCCGCCAGGTCCGCCGCGACGCGAACGACAAGCTGAAGAAGCTGCTGAAGGACCACGAGATCTCGGAAGACGACGAGCGCCGCAGCCTCGACGAAGTCCAGAAGATCACCGACCAGCACGTCGCGCTGATCGACGACCTGCAGAAGAAGAAGGACGCGGAGCTGCTGAACAAGTGAATCGTGGAACTGCCAACTGCCAAGCTGCCAGACTTCCAACGTCGTCCAGTTCAATCGGCGCGACTCTGAGCGCATTGGCAGTTCGGCAGTCTGGAGCTTCGGCAGTCTGCAGTTGCCATGTCCTACTTCACCCATCTCGAGTGCTCGCGTCCCGTGCGGCGCGGCGCGCTACGATCCCCGCGTCGAACAGCATCTCTGCACGTGCGGCGCTCCCCTGCTCGCCCGCTACGATCTCGAGGCGGCGCGGCGCGTGGAGCCGGAGACGCTCGCGGCGCGCGAGCCGAACATGTGGCGGTATCGCGAGCTGATGCCGCTCTTCGACGGCGAGGAGCCGCTCACGCTCGGCGAGGGCTGGACGCCGCTCATCCACGCGCGCACGGCTCGGCGCCGACGCTCGGGCGTCCCGCGGCTGTTCGTCAAGGACGAGTCGCTCAACCCGACCAACTCGTTCAAGGCGCGCGGGCTGTCCGCCGCGGTCACGCAGCGCGCGCTACCTCGGCGCGAAGATCCTGTCGGTCCCGTCCGCCGGCAACGCCGCCAACGCGATGGCGGCGTACGCGGCCGCGGCCGGGCTCGAGGCCAAGGTCTTCATGCCGAAGGACGTCAAGGTCCCCTTCATCCGCGAGTGCGAGCTGTACGGCGCCGACGTCACGCTCGTCGACGGCCTGATCACCGACGCCGGCCGCATCGCCGCCGAGACGGGCAAGCCGCTCGGCTGGTACGACATGTCCACGCTGAAGGAGCCGTACCGGATCGAGGGCAAGAAGACGATGGCCTACGAGCTCGGCGAGCAGCTCGAATGGACGTTCCCCGACTGGATCATCTATCCGACCGGCGGCGGCACCGGCATGGTCGGCATGTGGAAGGCGTTCGAGGAGATGGAGCGCATCGGCTGGAAGGCCGCGGGGACGCGTCCGAAGATGGTGTCGGTCCAGGCCGAGCACTGCGCGCCGATCGTGCGCGCGTTCGAGCAGGGAGCGGAGCGCTCGGAGATGTGGCAGAACGCGCGCACCGTCGCCGACGGCCTGCGCGTGCCGAAGGCGATCGGCGACTTTCTCGTCCTGCGCGCCGTCCGCGAGAGCGGCGGCACCGCGCTCGCGGTGTCCGACGCCGACATGGTGCGCGACATGCGCGAGCTCGGTTCGCCGGAAGGCATCAGCGCCGCGCCCGAAGGCGGCGCCGCGCTGCACGCGCGTCAAGGTCCTGCTGTCCAGGACGGCCGCGTCAAACCCACCGACACCGTCGTCGTCTTCAACACCGGCGGGGCGCTGAAGTATCTCGATGTGCTGAATCGCTGAATCGGGATCCGGATCCGTGATTCGAGATCCGAGCGATCCGCGATCAGTGATTAGACGGATTGGCGACTCTCAGTCTCCGAGCGAAATGCCCATCGCGCGCGCGGTGCGGATGACGTCGAAGTCGAGCGGCACGTTGCGCGTCCGGCCGACGATCTTCTCGAGCGGCACCGCCACGATGTCGGGCGGATGAAACGCCACCATGTGGCCGAACTGCCGCTCGTGCAGCAGCTCCACCGCGCGGGCGCCGAACCGCGTCGCCAGGATCCGGTCGAAGCTGGTCGGCGAGCCGCCGCGCTGCAGGTGACCGAGCACGACCCTCCGGGTTTCCTTGCCGGTGAGCCTCTCGAGCTCCGCGGCACGATGCGCACGCCGATGCCGCCGAGCCGCTCGACGTACTCGCCGCTGGCCGCCTCTCGAGCAGCGACACCGTGCCGCCGACCGGCTTCGCGCCCTCGGCGACGACGACGATGCTGAAGCGCGCGCCGTAGGCGTCGCGCGCCGCGGATGCGTTCGGCGACCTTCTCCAGATCGAACGGGATCTCGGGAATCAGAATGACGTCGGCGCCGCCCGGCCACGCCGGCATAGAGCGCGATCCATCCGGCGTAGCGCCCCATCACTTCCACGACCATCACGCGGTGGTGCGCTTCGGCGGTCGTGTGCAGCCGATCGATCGCGTCGGTCGCGAAGCTCACCGCCGTGTCGAAGCCGAACGTGTTGGTCGTCTCGACGATGTCGTTGTCGATGGTCTTGGGGACGCCGACGAGCGGGATGCCGCGCTTGTGGAACTCGTAGGCGATCGCGAGCGTGCCGTCGCCGCCGATGACGACCAGCGCGTCGAGCTTCAGCTGCGTGAAACATCTCGACGCAGCGCTCGGAGTAGTCGCGCGGGCCGCCGGTCGTCTCGATCGGCACGGCGAAGGGATTGCCGCGGTTGGTCGTGCCGAGGATCGTGCCGCCGATGCGGAGGATGCCGGTGACGTCGCGCGGCGTCAGCTTCCGCCACCGGTTCGGCTCGATCAGGCCGTCGAAGCTGTCCTCGAGGCCGATGACTTCGCAGTGGAAGTGGGTCGCCGACTTGACGACCGCGCGGATGACCGCGTTCAGCCCCGGGGCATCGCCGCCGCCGGTCAGGATGCCGATCCTTCTGAGGGGGGCGCCGTTCGCCGTCGACGACATCGCGCCGAGTATAGCAGCGCCCCAGGAGCCGGCTCAGGCGGGCCGCGGTCCTTTCAGCGTGATGGGCGTTCCGTGCGACCACTTCGAGTGACAGCCGCCGCAGAGCAGCGCGCTGAACGACATCTCGGCGCCGCGGAGGCTGAGGAGGCGCGAGCCGGAGTCCTCCGACGGCACGAACTCCGCACCGCATCCGCTGCACTGCTGGTTGTCGTGGGACGGAAGGTGTTTGAGCGCGAGAACGGGGTGCGTCATGACGTCAGTGTAGTGCGTGTGGAGCGCCTCGAACGGATTGCGCGTCGCGGAAAACGCATGTAGAATCGGGATTCGTGCCTGCGCACCGGCCGTTCGCCGTGCGCCTCCGTACGACCAAGCCCGAGACCAAGGGGCGCGTAGCTCAGCTGGGAGAGCGCTGCGTTCGCAATGCAGAGGTCGGGAGTTCGATCCTCCCCGCGTCCACCAACCTTCGCTCGCCTGTATTCGTGGGCGAGCTACGGTTGGCAAGCCAACCTTCGCTCATGAATGCAGGCGAAGGTTGCCCACCATAGCGGCGCTGCGTTAGTCCGACGAAGCCGAGGGGCCCACCATACGGCGCTGCGTTAGTCCGACCGCGACGGCGGATCGAAGCGTGTCGAACGAAGAGCTACGAGGACACGGAGTCATGGATCGCAGCATCGCCGCGCTTGCGTGGCTGGTCGTATCGCTGATCGCTGTCGCGCCGCGCGCAGCCACGGCGTGTTCCTGCATCAGCAGCGGTCCGGCGTGCCAGGCATACTGGAAGACCGACGCCGTCTTTGACGCGACGGTTGTCAGCATACGCCCGCTCAACCAGGCCGAACCACTGCCCGCCGGGCAAGTTCGTTTTGCGGACAAGATCGTGACCCTCGACGTCCGGCAAAGCTGGAAGGGTGTCGAGACAGGTCCGCTGGAAGTCACGACGAGGGCCGGAGGGTGGCGGGTGCGGGTTCCCCTTCAAGGAAGGCGGACGGTACCTCGTTTTCGCCTACCACGGCCGGCGGGACGCTCGCCTGGAGGCGTCCCTCTGCAGCCTCACGCAGGAGTTCAACGGGAGCGGCGCCGCCGCCGACTTTCTTCGCGCGCTCGACGCGCCCGCTCGCGGAGGCCGGATCTTCGGGACCGTCCGCACGGCGGTGCGGGTGTTTGATTCTGACCGTTCGAATAGCGAAACCCCCACCGAAACGCAGGTGCGGCTCTCCGGCGGCGCCCAGGAAAGAACCACGACATCGTCAGGCGGGCGATACGAGTTCACGGGACTCCCAGATGGCTCTTACCGCGTCGAGCTCCTGGTTCCCGACGGGCATACGGTTTACTCGGCGAGCCGCGAGGTTCTGCTCCCCGATCGACGTGCCTGCGCGGAGGAGAACTACTACCTGTCTCCCGCAGGACGGATTGTCGGACGCCTGGTCGGACCGGACGGCCGCGGGCTCGCGCGCGTCCATGTCGAAACGACGTCGCCGGATGCGCGTCCGGATCCTCGCTTTCGGCCCGACGACAGCGTCGGCGACCACTGATGCGGAAGGCTATTTCGAGATTGGCGGCCTGTCCTCCGGGACGGTACCTGACCGGCGTGAACCTGAAGGACCTGCCCAACGAGTACAACCCGTACGCCCGCACGGTCTATCCAGGCGGAGACTCGGCGCCTCACATCGTCACGCTGTCGCTGGGGCAGACGGTCGATCTCGGCACGTGGCAGATGCCTCCCCCGCTGGCGGTCGTCCGCGCTGGCCGGAGTCGTGACCTGGCGCGACGGCACCCCTGCGGTCGGAGTGTACGTCTCGGCCTCGGATCGAACGGGGGATCCCGTGGACATCGCGCGTGCTGTCGGCGGCGCGAGATCCGATAAGGACGGACGCTTCGTCCTCGAGCTCCGTCAGGGCCGCAGCTACACGTTCACTGCGCGAGCCGTCAGTCAGGCCAACTTCCTGTCTCGGCACCGCGCCTGGACATTGGCGCGAGCGCACCGGACCCCGTTCGAATCGTCATCCAGCGTGAACCGCCAGCCTTCGCTCATGAACGCAGGTGAAGGCTGGTATAACCGAACGAGCTACGGCTGGTATTCCTGTCTCGGTCTCGGGCGCGGCGCTTCGATCAACTCTTCATCCGGCTATCGCGGCAACGACCGATCCTTACCTTCACGCGGCACTGCGGCGCGCGCGCATCGACTCGACCAGCCCGCGCAGCGCCTGCGACGAGACGGCGTGCGCCAGCGTCACGCGCGCGAGCTCGTTCGAGATCCTCGGCGCCGATGTCGTGGTCCGGACCGAGCGCGGTGATCCTGTCGGCAGAGGCCTCGAGCGCCGCGGCCGTGCTCAGCGCTCCGCTGAACGCCGCCTTGAGCGCGCCAATTTCGTTCGAATCGGCCATAACGCTCAATTTACAGCAATTACAGGAATGCAATCGGCTGTTACGTTCCGGTGATCCTGACGTTTTCCCTGCAGGTCCTGGATGCCAGATATGTCACGAAAACGGCAGGAATCGGTGAGGATTCCGCACACACGAGTATGGAGCGGAGGTTGCACCGCAATAGTCGCCCTGCAATGTCAGCACCACCGCTCGAGCTGCCGCCCTCCCACTCGACTTCAGGCCATCACGACGGCCTGGGCCGGCGGACGCTGCGGTTCGATCGCGAAGACGGCCTGATCCTGGAGCGGCTGCACGTGCGGCCCGAGCTCGTCGCGTTCGAAGCGCCGCTGCGCGAGCGCATGGAACGCGCGATGGCCTTCGAAGACGAGCGCTTCGCGCGCGTGCGCGACATCGAGCGCGATCCCGGCGGCGGCCTCACGGTGGTGTCGGAGTTCGTCGCCGGCAACCGCGTCTGCGATCTCCTCGAAGCGGCAGCGGGCCTGTCCGCCGAGGACGCGACGAGCCTCAGCGTCGACGCGGCGCTCGGGTTCCTCCTCGAGATGCTTCCGGCCCTTGCGGCGCTGCACTCGATCGCCGGGTTCAGCCATGGCGCCGTCGGACCGGATCGCACGGTTCTGACGCCCGACCGGCCAGGTCGTGCTGCTCGATTCGATCTTCGGTCACACGCTCGAGCGCCTCCACTTCAATCGCCGCCGTCTCTGGACCGAGCTGCGCATCGCGGCGCCGGCGGCCGCCGGCCCCACGCGCTTCGACATCGCCGCCGACCTCGGACAAGCATCGCTCACCGGCGTGATGATCGTCCTCGGACGCCCGCTCAAGGACAGCGAATATCCCGACAGCCTGCCGGCGCTGGTGAACGAGGTCGTCGAGATCGCGCAGATCCGCGGAAGCGCGAAGTTCGCCACCGGCTTGCACCGGTTCCTCGAGCGCACGCTGCCGATCGCGGGACGCAAGCCCTACGCAAGCGCCGACGAAGCGGCGACGGAGCTGCGCCAGCTGGCGCGCGAGATCGGCATCGACCGCTGCCGCGCCGCCCTCGTGGCGTTCGTGGACGACATGAACCGCAACCTCGCGGCGGCCGAAATGGCCTCGGCCGCGCAGGGCGAGTTCGCGAGCGCGTTCGAGACGGGCGCCGAGACGAATTCGAGCCGGCATTCGATGACGAGGCGATCACCGCCGGCGCGGAGGAAGAGGACGGAGAAGTGGTCCTCGCCGCCGCGGAGGATGCGAACACCATCTCCTTCGAGCTGCTCGGAGCGTTCGTCGCCCGAAGCACCGGCGCCTGCCGAAGCAGCCGCGGAGCCCGATCACCTACGAGCCCGGCCCGAACCGTACGTCGTGTACGAGCCCGAGCCGGTCGCCGAGCCGTACGTCGCGTACGAGCCCGAGCCGGTCGCCGAGCCGTACGTCGCCGTACGAGCCCGAGCCGGTCGCCGAGCCGTACGTCCCGTACGTGCCCGAGCCGGTCGCCGAGCCGTACGTCCCGTACGAGCCCGAGCCGGTCGCCGAGCCGTACGTCCCGTACGAGCCCGAGCCGGTCGCCGAGCCGTACGTGCCCTACGAGCCCGAGCCGGTCGCCGAGCCGTACGTCCCCTACGAACCCGAGGTGGTCGCCGAAACCTACTCCGCGCCCGAGCCTGAGCCGAACCCGAGAGCTACGCAGCCTACGTACCGGCCGAGCCGGTTCCGGAGGAGCTCGTCGCCGGGCCGAAGCCGCGACGCCGTCGCCCGATGAAAGCGCGCGGGTCATGATCGGGCGCGATGAAGTGCGGGAGCTCGCCGTCGGACGTGAAATCGAGCTCGTGAGAGAACGGTTCGCGATGGAGGCCGAGCGGGTGCCCGAGCCGCGGATCGCGTTCGACGAATCGTTCCCCGATCCGAACAATCCAGAAACCGTCGTCGGAGCCGCTGCTCGCCCTCCAGCAGGAAACCGCGGCGTGGCGCGCGGCGTTCGTGTCCCTCGACGAAGAGGCTGCGCCCGCCGCGCCGCCCGCGCCGCCCGCGCCGGAACCGGTCGCCGAACCGGAGCCGCCCGCCGCCTCGGCGCGGAAGCGCAAGCGGGGCGACAAGGCGGACCGCGACAAACTGCGATCGAACGCGCCCGTCCGCCCCGTGCCGATCGTCGTCCCGCCGCCGATCGTTCCGATGGCCCCGATACACATCGCGCCCGTGCAGATGCCGACGCCGCTCTACGTGCCGCCGGTCATGCCCGTGTATGGCGCGCGGCGGTCAGGAATCGACCTACGGCCGCAGCGAAATGCGGCTGGACGCGCCGGTTCAGGCAGCGCCCGCCCCCGCGATTGTTGCGCCACCGCCGACAACCATAGGGCTTCGAATCAAGGCGGATTTGCCGAGCGGCTACACGCCGGTGCCGACCCGAAGCGACCGCCGGGAGTCCAGGTCCGGCATGACCGCGCTGCCCTATGTGGAGCGCGGCGCCCCTGAAACCGCCCCCGGGTTCTCATGGAAGCGTCGCGGCGGGGACCGCGGTTCTCGCTCTCGTCGGAGTCGGCGTGGGCGTCGCCTATTGGGCGACTCGCAAGCCGGCCGCGGCCCCCGTCGAAACCGTTGCAACCAAACCGCCGGTCGCGGCCCCGGCGGCCGTGCGCACGGGCAGCCTCGGATCGATTGTCATCGAGACGCAGCCGACCGGCGCCAAGGTGCTGCTCGACGGGAAGCCTGCGGGCGAGACACCGGTGACCCTCGAGGGTGTCGCGCCGGGCCGCCACACCCTCACCTTCATCACGCCGACCATCACCGTGAAGAAAACGGTCCGGGTCGAGGCGGGGAAGACGCTCGTCCTCGACGTCCCGGTCTTCTCCGCCTGGGTCACCGTGTTCTCGACGATTCCGATCGACATCTCGGAGAACGGCAAGGCAATCGGCACGAGCGAACAGGGGGGCCTCAACCTCTCCCCCGGACGCCACGTGCTCACCTTCAGCAACCGGGAATACGGCTACAGCGCGGTGCAGACGGTCGAGGTGGAACCCGGCGAGAACCGGACCATCAACATTCAGCCGACCGGCGAGATCAACCTGAACGCCTCGCCCGGCTGGGCCGACGTCCTGATCGACGGGAAGAAAATCGAGGGCGGGACCCCCATCGCCCGGCTGCAGGTGCCCCTCGGCACCCACGAGATCGTGTTCAAGCACCAGAAACTCGGCGAGCGGCGCGTGACCGCCGTCGTGAAGGCGTCGGCGCCCGTCCACATCAGCGTGGACTTCAACAAGCCCTCTCTGCCGTAGGCCGCTGGGGCCCCGGTCCCGCTGTGCCTCAGGCAACTACAGAGTGGCTCCGCGTACGCTCGGAACCATACCCATCCACGCGAGGGCGAACGCCAATTCGAACAAGGGCCGACGCGATGAACCGGACTCCGTCGGGAATGCCGTCAGAAGAGTCTGGATCTGTCCTCTGAAGCCGCCTCATGGGATTTCACAACCGTAACCGAGGGTACAACTTCGGATCGCGGCGGCGATTTCCTTGTTCCACTCCAACACAACATCAGACGATTCTGCGCGCGTTTTCTCGTAGGTCAAAGGCCCTGATGCTGGCATTCGAATTGCGAATACGCGCGTATCGTCTCTTAGGAAAAGGTGATTTTATGTGGAGCTGGATCTCGTGCTACGTAACCGGTCATGACTACAGCGTCTCGTGCGACCACGGCGCAATGTTCCTGCGCTGCGTCGTGTGCGGCCGCCGCTCACAGGGATGGGTGGTCCACCCGGCCCACGCACACTCACACGCACACGGCACGCGGGCGTAACCGGGCGGCCGCGCGAGTTGACACTCTGCGCGGCTGCTGATCACAATACGCGGGATGACGACCGTCCCGCGCATCTCCCGTGAAGAGCTCATGCGCCGGCTCGACGATCGTGCTGGCGCGCCCCCGCTCCTGATTGACGTCCGGCTGAAATACCCGTACGAACACAGCACAATCACTCTGCCCGGCGCCCTCCGGATGGGTCCAGGCTCCCCAGGACGACGCGCCGCCCTCCCCTGCGATCGCGACCTCATCCTCTACGATTCCGACCCTGACGAGCTCGTCGCCGAGCGCGCCGCCGCCCGGCTCATCGAGCGAGGCTGCCGCGCATCCGTCCTCCAGGGAGGCATCGGTGCGTGGGCGGCCGCGAAGCTCCCCACAGACACCAAGCCGGCCCCGCAGCTGGCCGTGCCCGTCACAGCCGCCATGAAGCGGTGACTCCACCGGCCGGCCTCGTTCGCGCGCTTCACATCCTGGCGGACTTCGCCGACGTTCGCGGCGACTCCGAGGAAGCCGCCGCCCTCCGGCGCGCGGCGGCCGAGATCGAGCAGATGCCGCCGGCCGCGGTGGCCGAGCTGGAGCGCCGCGCCCGGCGCAACCGCCTCGAGCCCGAGGGCCTGTCCCGAGCGAGCGCAGACACAGGCGAGTCGAGGGGCCCCTTCACCGCGACCGTCCACGCGCGTCTGCGCGAGCTCACCCTCAGGGGCAGTGCCACCGCCATCAGGACGGCGCAAGCCGGCCTTCCGGCGCTGCTTCCGGCAGCTTCTGGAACTGCGTGCGATCGGCAGCGACGAGGCCGCGATGCTGGCCCGTCAAGGCATTCTCACGGCGGCAGACCTTCAATCCGCCCTGGACGACAACCGGATCGGCAGACGGCCGGCGACACGCTCGAGGCGACGGCTCCGTTCGGCCGCCGACGCGCTCGAGCCGGAGGGCCGGTCGATCCCGCTCGGTCGCGCCTGGGATACCGCCGCCGCGTGCGTCAACGACATCGTCAGCAGCTCTCCGACCGTGGACCTCCTCACTCCGGCAGGCGAGGTCAGGCGCTACGAGCCGCTGGTCTCGTCGATCGTGATCGTGGGACGGTCGTCCGACCCACCGGCCGCCATCGAAGCGCTCGCTCGGGCGAGCACCGTGCTTCACCGGAGCAGCCGGCGGGCGATCCTGATGAGCCGGGAGGGCGAGATCGACGTCCGCGTCGCGGCGCCCGACGAATACGGCACGGTGCTCTTCACCGCGACCGGGTCACGCGCGCACCTGAACGCGATGCGGCAGCGCCGCGGCCGCCCGAAGCTCGCCGCTCGCGAAGAGGACATCTACGGCCAGGCCGGGCTGCCTTTCATCCCGGCCGAGCTCCGTCACGGATCCGGGGAAGTCGAAGCCGCGGCGTCCGGTTCGCTGCCGGACCTGATCTCGCGCGAGCACATCCGCGGCGACCTTCACATGCACACGACGTACAGCGACGGGGCGGACACGCTCGAGGCGGTGGTGGCGGCCTGCTGTGCGGTGGGCTACGAGTACATCGCGATCACCGATCATTCGGAGCGCGCCGCAGCCGGCCGGACGCTCACGCGCCGCGACCTTGCGCGCCAGCGGGATGAGATTGCCGCGATGCGCGAGCGCTATCCGCAGATCGCGATCCTGCACGGCGTCGAGGCCGACATCATGCCGGACGGCCGGCTCGATTTCCCCGACGCCGTGCTCGAGCCGCTGGATATCGTCCTCGCCTCGCTGCACGACTCCGCGAACCACGACGCGGGAACGCTGACCCGCCGGGCCGTCCAGGCGATCCGGCATCCGCTCGTCACGATCCTCACGCACCCGGCCAACCGCATCGTCGGACGGCGCGCGGGATATCCGCTGGATTTCGATGCCCTCTATGCGGCGGCCGCGGAGACCGGAACGGCGCTCGAAGTGGACGGCGCGCCCTCGCACATCGACCTCGACGGCGAGCACGCGCGTGCCGCGATCGCGGCCGGCGTGACGCTGACGATCGACAGCGACTGCCATCGCGCCGCCTGGCTCGACCGGCAGATGCGGATCGGGATTGGCACCGCACGGCGCGGCTGGGTCGAACCGCGCCACGTGCTCAACACGCGTCCGCTCGCGGAGGTCCGCGCGTTCATCGCCGCCAAACGTGCGCTTCGCTAGGAGCGCCTGCGCTCGACGGAGGGCATGTTTCTCGACCGTTAGCTCCTTCTCCGTTCTCTCCGTTTTCTCTGTGGTTAAACACCGCGCCCGGCCGAGCTCTGCGCTCCGCTACCTCTTCTGTTCCACGAAACGATACACTTCGGTTCCCGTCCGATCCTGCTGCTAAGATTGAAGGTCAGCTACAAGACACGGCTATGCGCATCCTGATGCTCCTCCCGCTGTTGTCGGTCGCGGCCATCTCTGGCGCCGCGCAGACGCCCTCGCGCCCGCCGCGCAGGAAGTCGCGCAGGCCCTCCAGAAGAAATACGACGCGATCCGCGACTTCACCGCAGATTTCGTGCAGGAATCCGAAGGCGGCCTGCTCAGAAAGAAACAGACCGAGCGCGGCGTCGTGCAGGTGAAGAAGCCCGGGAAGATGCGCTGGGACTACAAGGCGCCGGAGCCCAAGGTCTTCGTGTCGGACGGGCGCCGCATCTACCTGCACGTGCCCGCCGACAACCAGGTGATCGTCAGCCCCGTTCCCGAGCAGGATCAGGCGACCACCGCGGTGCTGTTCCTGGTCGGCAAGGGCAATCTGTCGCGCGACTTCACCGTGTCCTACGCGGAGGGCGGGAGCGCCGACACCTACGTGCTGAAGCTCCTGCCGAAGCTGCCGGAGCGCGACTACGACTGGCTGCAGATCGAGGTCGATCGCCGGACGCTGCAGATCCGGTCGTTGAGCGCCGCCGACGTCCAGGGCGGCCGCTCGACCTTCCGGTTCTCGAATTTCAAGGAAAACGCCGGACTGGCCGATAAGACGTTCGAGTTCAAAATCCCCCGCGGAGCCGATGTCACCACCAATGGCGCTCCCTCGCGTTGAACGGATCCGCCCTGCCGCCTGGATATCTCTCGCCGCGCTCGCTGCTCCTGACCGGCTGCGCCACCACGTCGACGTTCCGCGCCGGCGAGCAGGCCGAGCGCGCGCAGGACTACGACCTCGCCGTCGTCGAATACACCAAGGCGGTCCGCGCCAACCCCGACGACCGCACGGCGCGGCTGGCGCTCGAGCGCGCGCGGCTGCGCGCGTCGCAGGACCATTACTTTCGCGGCCGGCGGCTGGCCGCCTCGGAACGCTACGAGGACGCCCTGGTCGAGTTCCAGCTCGCGTCCGAGCTGAACCCGATGCCGCCGACGTCGACGCGGCGCTCCGGGACGCCCGCCAGAAGCTGCGCACGAAGCTCGCGGTGTCGCGCGACGGCAAGACCGAGCTGCAGGCGCTCATCGATCGTTCGCGCGATCTGCCTCGCCGGGCCTCGAGCTCCCGACCGGCGTCAAGCTGCCCGACTCGCTCGTGTTCGGCAACGCGAGCAGCCGGATGGTGTTCATGACGCTCGGCCGGTTCGCGGACATCAACCTGGTCTTCGACCCGGGCTTCCGCGAGGCGCCGATCAGCATCGACCTGCGCAACGCCTCGCTCGAGGACGCGCTCACGTCGGTGACCGCGAGCACGCACACGTTCTACCGGGTCACCGCCCAGAACACCATCACGATCGTCCCGGACAGCCCCGCCAAGCGCCGCGAGTACGAGGAGTCGATCGTCCGGACGTTCTATCTGAGCAACGCGGACATCAAGGAAGTGATCGATCTGCTGCGGGTCGTCGTCGACGTGCGTCAGATCTCGCCGATCACGGCGACCAACGCCATCGCGATGAAGGACACGCCGGAACGGATCGCGGCCGCGGCGCCGGATCATTGCCGCGATCGACAAGGCGCGTCCCGAGGTGGTGATCGACGTCGAGCTGCTGGAGGTGGACCGCTTCCGTCTGCGCGAGTACGGCCTCGAGTTCGCCAGCCCCGGCGAGATCCCCGGCATCACCGGATCGGTGACCATCACCCCGCCGACCAGACGCTCCAATCCCTCAGGAGCCTGACACAGGCGAACATCGCGCTGTCGGGCCTGCCGGGCATCTACTATCGGCTGCTCAAGAACGACTCCAACACGCGGACGCTCGCCAATCCGCAGCTCCGCACGTCCGAGGGGCTGACCGCGCAGGCGCGGTTCGGTGAAAAGGTCCCGGTACCCGTCGACGCACGTTCGCGCCGATTGCCGCCGGCGGCATCAACCAGCAGCCGTTCACGTCGTTCGATCTACCAGAACATCGGCGTCAACATCGACATCACGCCGCGCACCCACCACGACGACGAGATCTCGCTGACGCTGAAGATCGCGGTCAGCAATCAGTCTCGGGCGACGGGATTCGGCGGCCTGCCGACGTTCGGCAACCGGGAGGTCACGACGACGATCCGGCTGAAGGACGGCGAGACGAACATGCTCGCGGGCCTGATCCGCGACGACGAGCGGACGACGCTGTCGGGGACGCCCGGCCTGAGCGACCTGCCCCTCATCGGCCGGCTGTTCGCGAGCCACCACAAGGAGGCGCGGCAGACCGACATCATCCTGACCCTGACGCCGCACATCGTGCGCGTGCTCGATCTGGCGGAGGACGATCTGCGGCCGTTCCGGCTCGGACGGGAAACGGCCGGCGGCGGCTCCGTCGATCTGCCGAACATCCAGCTCCCGCCGCGCGATCGCGAAGACGCCCCGTCGATTGAGCTGCCCAGACCGTCCTTCCCGCTGCAGCCGTCGCTGCCCGGAACGCTGACGCCGGTCGTCCCGCCGAAGAAACCTGGCGGGGGATTCTAGGGTTCCGCTGGGTTCACGGGTTCCGCCGGGTTCCACAGGGTTCTGTTCCGCCGGGTTCCGCAGGGTTCTACAGGTTCTGGGTTCTGCACGCACCGGAACCTGCGAACCTGCGAACCCTGCGAACCGAACCTGCGGAACCCTGTGGAACCCCGTGGAACCCTGTAGAACCTAGTCTTCCCGCTCGACCATCGCACCCAGCGATTGCAAGCCGCTCGACGAGCGACGCGTAACCCCGTCTCGACCGTCTCGAGCGGCGTCACCCGGCTCTCCCCTTCCGCCGCCAGCGCCGCGGCAATCAGCGCCATCCCGGAGCGCAGATCGCGGCGTCGAGGAGGCGGCCGCGCAGCTTCGTCGGACCGCTGACGATGATGCGGTGCGGGTCGCAGAGAAAGAGATCGGCGCGCATCGCGCTGAGCTGTTCGAGCGCGAAGAGACGCAGCTCGTACAGCCAGTCGTGGACGAGCGTGCGGCCGTCGGCCTGCGTCGCGAGCACGGTGACGAGGCTGACCATGTCGCTCGGAAAGCCGGGCCACAGCCCGGTCGTGATGCGCTTGACGGCGGTCAGCGGCGCGGACTCGACCAGCAGCCGATCGTCGGCGTAGTCGCAGCGCAGGCCCATGCCGCGGAGCGGCGCGGTGACGACCTCGAGGTCCAGCGTGCGGGCGCCGAGCACCTCGATGTCGCCGCCCGTGATCGCGGCGATCACGCCCCAGCTGCCGGCTTCGACGTAGTCGCCGTCGAGCCGGTGCTGCGCGCCGGTGAACCGTGCCGGCGCTTCGACGCGAATCGTCGAGCGTCCCGCCGCCTTCGATCGAGACGCCCATGGCCTGCAGGAACCGGCACAGCTCCGCGACGTGCGGCTCCATCGCCGCGTGGCGAATCTCCGGTACGGCCCTTGGCCGCGGCGGCGGCGAGCAGGGCCGTCTCGGTCCCCGTGACCGACGCTTCGTCGAGATAGAACGACGCGCCTTTCAGCCCCGTCGGCGCTTCGAGCGCGTGGCCGGGCTCGTCGAGCTCGACGGCGCCCATCGCCACGAGCGCCTGCAGGTGCGTGGTGATCGTGCGCCGCGCCGGGAAGTCTCCGCCGGGCTGCGCGAGCCTGGCCGATCCCTTGCGCGCGAGCAGCGGACCGAGCAGCAGCACCGAGCCGCGCAGCTTCCCGACGAGGACGGGATCGGGCCGGTCGCTGGTGATCGTCTCGCACCGGACGCGGATCGTCGACGTGCCGACCCCTTCGACCTTCGCGCCGAGGCCGACCATCAGATCGACCAGGACGGCGACGTCGCGGATCCGCGGCACGTTGGTCAGCACGCACTCCTGATCCGTCAGCAGGCACGCGGCGAGCAGCGGCAGCGCCGAGTTCTTGTTGCCTTCGACCGTGATCCGGCCGGACAGCCGGCGTCCACCTTCGATCCGGAGCTTTGCCATGTCGGATCTGGTCCCTTCGTCTGAGTGCCAACCTAGGTCGGCTAAGCCTCGCTAGGCTAGCTGCAGTCACCGCACGTCACCCAGGTACACGATCTCTTCGCGGAGCGTGACGCCGAAGCGCGCGTGCACCTCCGACTGGCAGCGGTCGATGAGGGCGCGGATGTCGCGCGCCGTCGCGCCCCCCTCGTTCACGATGAAGTTCGCGTGCGTCGGCGACACGCGCGCCGCGCCTTCGCGCGCCCCTTTCAGTCCGGCGCGATCGACCAGCGCGCCCGCCGACGGCGGAATCCCCTCGGGCACCCGATCCCTCGCCGGATCCGGGTTCTGAAAGATGCACCCGGCGCTCGACGACTCGAGCGGCTGCGTCCGCTTGCGGAACGCGAGCGACTCCCGCGCGATCGCCCGAAGCGCGGCGGGCTCGCCGGTCCCCGAGCGGAAGTCCGCCGAGACGACGATTTCGCGCGTGCGGTGGAGCCGGCTGAAGTCGTACCCGAACTCCATCTCGCCGACGCGGCGACCTCCGCGAGATCGCCGGCCTGCGTGACGAGCGTCGACCCGCTCGATGAGCTCGCTGATGAGCCGGCCCTGGAAGTGCGCGTTGCCGAACACCGCCCCACCGACCGTTCCCGGCGTGCCCGCCCACGCTTCGAGCCCCGCCACGCCGTGGTTGATCGTCCAGCGCACGAGCCCGTTGATCGTGACGCCCGCGTCCGCCCGCACCGCCGCCGGGCCCGCGGGCGCGGACCTCGCCGCCATGCACACGGATGACCAGGCCGCGGACCCCCTCGTCGGCGACCAGCACGTTCGAGCCGCCGCCGAGAATCGTCACCGGCGACGGCGGCGTCGCGCGCGATCCGCACCGCAAGGCGCAGCTCGTCGCTTCCGTGCACATCGAGGAGCCAGTCGGCGGGCCCGCCGACCTTGAACGTCGTCAACGGGGCGAGCGGCGCGTCCCGCCGGACGCGCGCCTCGCCGAACGCCTCGCGCAGGCGGGCGTCGAGCTCGCTCAACGATCTCTCCAGCGCGGCTCACGGCGAATCGCCTCCCGACAGCGCGGCTTCCTGCGCGGTGAGCGCGGCGACAGCGGCCGCCCGCGTACAGGCCGTGAACTGGATCCAGTCACCCGGCGCCAGCTGCCCCGCCAGCGGAAGGTCCGCGGAGATCACCGTCGCGATCTTCGGATAGCCTCCGGTCGTCTGACGGTCGGCCATCAACAGGATCGGCTGGCCGGACGCCGGCACCTGCAGCGAACCGACCGGCGTCGCGTCCGACAGGATGTCGGCCGGGCCCAGGTGTCGAACCGCGGGACCCTCGAGGCGATAGCCCATGCGATTGGACTGCGGGGTAATCGTGAAGCGCGAACCGAGCAGCGTCCCGACGGCCTCCGGCGTGAACATCGCGTCGTGCGGCCCGAGGAGGACCCGCAGGCGCGCGCCGCCGGCCGGCATCATCAGGGCGCGACCCGCGCCGGTGCGCGCGGCGACCGCGCCGGCCGGGCCAATCGGCAGACACGTCGCCGGCGGCGAGCGCGCGGCCGCCGAACGGACCCATGCGGCTCACCAGGCTCGTCGCGCGGCTCCCGAGCGTCGGCGGCACATCGAACCCGCCGCGCACCGCCAGGCGTCGCGCGCGTGCCCGAGCGCCGCGCGCCGAACCGCACGCGCGCGCCGGCGGGCGCGACGAACGCGCGGTCCGCATCGACCGGGCGCCCGTCCACCGTCAGGGCGAACTCCGCGCCGGCGATGGCGCAGACGATGTCGCCGTCGGCACTCGAGCTCCGGTCCGAGCAGCGTGACCTCGAGCGCGGCGGCGTCGTCGGGGTTCCCGGCGAGCCGGTTCGCGCGCCGGTGCGAGTACGCGTCCATCGGACCGGCCACCGGCACGCCGGCGTCCTGGTGTCCCCAGCGGCCAAGGTCCTGCACGGTGGTGAGCATCCCCGGCCGGATCACTCTCAGAGTGACGGCCATTCAGCGGCCTGTCTCGGCTGAACTCACGCATCCGCTCGAATTCTGCGCGATCGATCGGATGAAACCGGACGCGATCCCCGGGCCTGAAGAGGAATGGCTCCGGCGCGACGGCGTCGTAGGGCTTCACCCGCGTGCGCCCGATGAGATGCCATCCGCCGGGTGTGTCGCTCGGATAGATCGTGGTCTGGCCGGCCGCGACCGCCACCGATCCCGCCGGCACCGCGGTCCTCGGCGACGTCCGGCGCGGCAGCGCGAGCCGCGGATCGACGCGGGCCATGTAGGCGAATCCCGGCACGAACCCGATCAGATACACGCGATACGTGACGCCGCTGTGGAGCGCGATGACCTCGTCCTCCGAACGCGCCGGCGAACGCCGCGACGTCGGCCAGATCGGGTCCGTACTCGGCGCCGTAGCAGACAGGCACGTCGATCAGCCGTCCCTCGACGGCCGCCGGCTCCGGCAATCCCTCGGCGAGCGCGCGCACCTCCGACTCCAGCCGCGCCGCATCCATCTGCAGCGGATCGAAGTACAGCGTGACGGAGCAGTAGCCGACGACGATGTCGCGCACCGTGCCGCCGCACCGGTCGCGGACCGCGCGCCCGAGCGCGACGACCCGGGCGTTGGTCGCGGGATCGATCCGCGGCGGCAGCTCGACGAGCAACGCCGCGTCGCCGGCCGGGACGACTCGCAGATCGCTGCATCATCTCACTTGGCCGCGCGCGCCTCGAGCGCCGCCAGCAGCTTCTGATGAATGTCGTCGAAGCCGCCGTTCGACATCACGACGACGAGGTCCCCGCTGCGCGCCTCTTTCGCGACCGTGCGGACGATCTCGTCGACCTCGGGGATGTAGCGCGCATCCACTTTCGCGCTCTGCAGATCCGCGATGAGCTCCTCGGTCGACAGCCGCTCGTCGTCGGGCAGCGTCGATCGGAAGACGGCCGGCAGGATGACGCGATCGGCCTTCGCCAGCGCGCGCGCGAAGTCCGCCTGGAAGATCCGCCGGCACGACGTCGCGGATCGCGGCTCGAAGATCGCCCAGATGCGGCGGTCCGGGATAGGCCGAGCGCACGCCGTCGAGCGTCTCGCCGATCGCGGTCGGATGGTGCGCGAAGTCGTCGTAGACCGCGACGCCCGCGGCGGTGCCGCGATGCTGCATCCGGCGGCGGACGCCGCGGAACTCGCGCAGCCCCTCCGCCATCGTGTCGGTGCTCAGCCCGACGGCGGCGCCGACCGCGATGGCCGCGAGCGCGTTGCGGACGTTGTAGGCGCCGAGCAGCGGCAGCTCGAACGTGACCGAGGGCGCGCCGGCGTGGCGAACGCCGAACGTCGTCGACGTCGCGGCGATCTTCAGATCGTGCGCCTGCCAGTCGGCCCCGGCCGACAGCCCGAACGTCTCGACGCGGCAGCGCGCGTGCGCCTTCAGCGCCAGCGCCTCCGCGTTGTCCGCGCCGAGCAGCAGCAGGCCGCGCCGCGGGACCAGGTTCACGAGCCGCCGGAACGCCAGCCGGATGGCGTCGAGGTCCGGGTAGATGTCGGCGTGGTCGAACTCGATGTTGTTGACGACGGCGATGTCGGGCAGGTACTTGAGGAACTTCGCGGTCTTGTCGAAGAAGGCGCTGTCGTACTCGTCTCCCTCGATGACGAACTCGCGCCCGCCGCCGATGCGGTAGCTGCTGTCGAAGTTCTCGGCGATGCCGCCGATGAACACGCTCGGATCCGCGCCGCCGTGCGTCAGCAGCCAGCCGGTCAGCGACGTCGTCGTCGTCTTGCCGTGCGTGCCGGCGATGACGACCGACCGCGCGGCCCAGAGAAAATGGTCGCGGATCGCTTCGGGCAGCGAGCAGTAGCGGATCTTGCGATCGAGCACCTCCTCGAGCTCGGCGTTCCCGCGCGAGATGGCGTTGCCGACGACGACGAGATCGAGCTCCGCGCTGATGTGCTCGGCGCTGTAGCCCTGGAACGTCGTGATGCCCTGCTGCACGAGGAAGTCGCTCATCGGCGGGTAGACGTTCTGGTCGGATCCGCGGACGTCGTAGCCCTTGCTCTTGAGCATCGCCGCCAGCGTCGCCATGGCGGTCCCGCAGATCCCGATGAGATGAATGCGCTTCACTGCAGCTCCCGTGCCGTCCTCGACCGCCGCTTCCTCGATGACGAGCGCGGGACGCGCGCCCGTGACCACGCGCGCCCGGACGCCGAACGGCAGCGTCAGCGTGGCGCCGCTCGTGTGGCCCGACGGAAGGCCGAAGAGCACGGGCCCGCGGAAGCCGGCGGTGAGCTCGCGCGATGACCTGCCGCGCCGTGACCGTCCCGCCCGGCTCGTCGCATCGCGGCAGCTCGCCGAAGACGAGCGCCGAGGCGCGCGCGAGGACGCCGCTCAGCCGCAGCTGCGTCAGCATGCGATCGATCCGGTACGGCCGCTCGCCGACTTCGTCGAGGAACAGGACGCAGCCCGTCCGGCGGATCGAACGCGTACGGCGTGCCGAGCGACGCCAGCGAGCTGCGTGAGCGTGCCGCCGACCAGCACGCCGGCCGCTTCGCCGTGCTGGAGCACCTCGACCTGCGGATGCGTGATCTCGCCCGGCCGGCTCGGCGCGCATCAGGCACCGCGCGAACGTGTCGCGATCGTAGCCCGCCTCGCCCGTGCGCCAGGCGCCCCTCGAGCATCGGCCCGTGAAACGACACGATGCCGCACGTCAGCGTCAGCCACGAGCAGGACGAGGTGTTGTCGCTGTAGCCGATGAACGCCTTGGGCGTGCGGCGAAGATCGCCGGATCGAGCAGCGGCAGCAGGTGGACGCTGCCGATAGCCGCCGCGGACCGCGACCAGCGCGGCGATCGACCGGATCGCTCCAGGCGCGCCGGAACGCGGCCGTCCGCGTCACCGCCGGGCCGGCGAGGTAGCCGCTGCGCTCGAAGACGCGCTCGTCGAAGACCGGTTCGAAGCCGAGCGCCGCAGCTCGGCGACGCCGGCGTCGAACTCGCTCGCGCGCCGCCGGCTGGCGGGCGCGACGATGGCGATGCGATCCCCTGGCCGGAGCGCACGCGGCTTGCGCATGCGCCTACGCGAACCTCGCCATCTCGGCGGCGACGGCCTGGTGCTCGTCGCGCCCGAGCAGGCGCGCGAAGCGCCGCGCCGGTCAGCGGCAGCGGTCGCGGCGGCGCCAGGAACCGCTCCTTGACGCGGCGGTGCCGCGCCAGCGCGTCCTCGACGCGCTTCAGCGGGAGCGTCCCGTCTTCGACCGCGTGGATGACGGCCTCGAGCGCCGCCATCTGCGCCTCCTGGCTCGTGCCGCACATCAGCACGGCGTCGCAGCCCGCCGCGATCGCCTCGACGGTCGCCTCCGCCGTGCCGTACTTCGCGCTGATCGCCTTCATCTCGAGGTCGTCGGTCACGACGAGCCCGTCGAAGCCGAGCTTCTTCTTCAGCAGGCCGTCGACGATTCGCGGCGACAGCGTCGCCGGCCGCTCCTCGTCGAGCGCCGGGATGAGGATGTGCGCCGTCATGATCGAGGCGACGCCCGCCTCGATCGCGGCCTTGAACGGCACGAGCTCCACGGCGTCGAGCCGATCGGGCGGATGCTCGACGAGCGGCAGCTCGAGGTGCGAGTCGGTGCTCGTGTCGCCGTGACCGGGGAAATGCTTGCCGCACGCGGCGATGCCTTCGCCCTGCAGCGTCCGCGATGATCGCGCGGCCGAGCCGCGCGACGTCCTCGGCGCGCTCCGCCAGCGCCCGATCGCCGATGACGGGGTTGTCCGGGTTGGTGTGGACGTCGAGCACGGGCGTGTAGTCGAGCGAGATGCCCGACCGCCTGGAGCTCGGCCGCCAGCGCCCGCGCGAAGCGCTCGGCCAGCCGCTCGTCGCCGCTCCGGCCGAGCGTCATCATCGGCGGCCACTTCGGTGAACGGGGACTTGAGCCGCGCGACCCGTCCGCCTTCCTGGTCGACGCTGACCCACAGCGGCAGCTCATCGGCGAGCTCCTGCGCCTCGCGCGAGAGATCGGCGACCTGCTCCGGCGCGTCGACGTTGCGCGCGAAGAAGATGACGCCGCCGAGATCGAACTCGCGCGCCAGCATCGCGCAGATCGGCAGGAATCGAGTGCCCGCGAAGCCGACGATCGCCAGCTGACCGACATGACGGCGAACATCCCGGAGGGACATTCCGACGATCATGCCGATCGGACTCGCGACTCGACCGAATCCGTGAACCTCGCGAACCTGGAACCGTGGAACCCGATGCTATAATGCGCGCGTGCACATCGACTCGTCCGCGCCGACGCGGATCGATCTGGCGGGCGGCACGCTCGACATCTGGCCGCTCTACCTGTTTCACGAAGGCGCGCAGACGCTGAACGCCGCGATCAGCCTGCGGGCGCACTGCTCGATCGCGCCGCGGACCGATCGGCGGCTCGTGATCGTCTCGGAGGACACCGGGCGGCGCGTCGAGGCGGACGCACTGGTCGGAGCTGCGCGACAACCACGATCTGCGGCTGCTCGGCCGCTCCTCCATTACTTCCAGGCCGCAGGGCCTCGAGCTGCGCACGCGCTCCGACTCGCCGGTCGGCGCGGGCATCGCCGGGTCCTCGGCGCTGAACATCGCCGTCTGCGGCGCGCTGGCCACGTGGTCGCGGCGGGCCGTACTCGCGACGAGAGCTGATGCAGATCGCCATGAACGTCGAGGCGCAGGCGATCGACGTGCCCGACCGGCGTGCAGGACTACCGGCCGGCCCTACTACGGCGGCATCTCGGCGGTCGAGCTGGGCGTCGACGGCGTCCGGCGCGTCGCGCTCCCCGTCACGCTCGGACGAGCTGCGAGCAGCGCCTCGTGCTCGCCTACACCAACGCGTCGCGCAACTCCGGCATCAACAACTGGGACGTGACCAAGCGCCACATCGACGGCGACCGCGCGGTCCAGACGCGCTTCGCGCCGCATCCGCGACATCGCGGCGGCGATGCGCGCAGGCGCTCGAGCGGCGCGACTGGCCCGCGGTCGGCCGCCAGCATCGCCGACGAGTGGGACAACCGCAAGCAGCTCGCGCCGGGCGTCACCACGCCGGAGATCGACGCGATGCTCGCGGCCGCGCGCGCGGCCGGCGCGCTCGGCGGCAAGGTCTGCGGCGCCGGCGGCGGCGGCTGCCTGTTCTGCATCGGCGAGCCCGCGCCATCCCCGCGATCCGCCGCGCGCTCGCGACCGCCGGCGCGCGGGTCCTCGACTTCGGGATCGAGCGCGACGGGCTGCGGATCGAGATCCGCGAGGCCGCGGCCGCACGGTAGCGATCGGTGGACAACCTCGCCATCGCCCGCGTCCTCGCCGAGATCGGCGATCTGCTCGAGATCAAGGGCGAGAACCCGTTCAAGATCCGCGCCTACCGCAACGCCGCCGAGACCATCACGCACCTCGCGGAGCGCGTCGCCGCCTTCACCCCGGCGGAACGGCTCGGCGATCCCCGGCATCGGCAAGGATCTGGCGGCGAAGATCGCGAGCTCATCGACACCGGAACCTGCCGCTACCACCAGGATCTGCTGCAGGAGTTTCCGCCGACCATCCTGGACCTGCTGCACCTGCAGGGGGTCGGCCCGAAGACGGTCGCGCTCCTCTACCGCGGCCTCGAGATCCGGACGCTCGACGATCTCGAGCGCGCGGCGCGCGAGGGCCGCATCCGCGCGCTGAAGGGCATGGGCGCCAAGAAGGAGGCGCTCATCCTCAAGGCGCTCGAGGAACGCCAGCGCTTCACGGGCCGGCGCCTCATGCCCGAGGCCCACGACATGTCCGCCGCGCTCGTGGCGGCGCTGCGCGAGCACGCGCCGGAGGCGGACATCTCGCCGGTCGGCAGCCTTCGCCGCGGCTGCGAGACGTGCGGCGACCTCGACATCCTCGCCGCCGGCGCCCCCCCGTCCCTCATGGACGCGTTCACCAGCTACCGTCTCGTCGAGCGCGTCCTGGCGCGCGGCGAGACGAAGTCGAGCGTGCTGCTGGCGGGCGGGTTCCAGGCCGATCTGCGGCTCGTGCCCCGCGAGAGCCTCGGCGCCGCGCAGCAGTACTTCACCGGCTCGAAGGCGCACAACATCGCCCTGCGCGATCGCGCGATCCAGCGCGGGTTCAAGCTGAACGAGTACGGCCTGTTCCGCGTGGACGGACGCCGTCAAGGTCGCGGGCGAGACCGAGGAAGGCATCTACGAGGCGCTCGGCCTCGCGTTCGTGCCGCCGGAGCTGCGGGAAAACCGGGGCGAGATCGCGGCCGCCGAGCAGCGGACGCTCCCCCGGCTGATCCAGCGGCAGGATCTCCGCGGCGACCTGCACATGCACACGACGGCGACCGACGGCCGCGCCGACGCCGAGACGATGGCGCTGGCGGCGCGGGCGGCCGGGCTCGAGTACATCGCGATCACCGATCACAGCCAGGCCCTCGCGATGGCCAACGGCCTCGACGAGACCCGCGCGCTCGAGCACGCGCGGGCGATCCGCGAGCTCAACGGGCGCCTCGACGGCATCACGGTGCTGGCCGGCATCGAGTGCGACATCCGCCCCGACGGCGCGATGGATCTCGCCGACGACTGCCTCGCCCAGCTCGACATCGTCATCGCCTCGGTCCATTCCGCGTTCGACCAGGACGAGGCGCAGATGACCGAGCGGCTGCTGCGGGCGATCGCCTGCCCGTGGGTCGACGTGATCGGGCATCCGACCGGGCGCATGATCCTGAAGCGCGAGCCGTACCGGTTCGACATGGAGCGCGTGTTCGACGCGGCGGCGGCCGCCGGCGTCGCGCTCGAGATCAACAGCCAGATCGACCGCCTCGATCTCGACGAGGCGCACGCGAAGCTCGCGCGCGATCGCGGCGTGAAGCTGGTCATCGACTCCGACGCCCACTCACCGGCGGCGCTCGGCGTCCTGCGCTGGGGGGTCGGCGGTCGCGCGGCGCGCCTGGCTCGAGCCGGACGACGTCCTCAACACCCGCCCGCTGGACGAGCTCCGCGCGAGCCTGCGGCGCCACCGCCGCTAGTCGAAGGAGCCTGCGGATCATGACCGCCGATCGGCTCGCCGAAATCAAGCGGCTGTATTTCAAGACCACCCGCGCGACCATCGACCGCGACTTCGACCGCGCCATCGATCTGCTGAAGGAGATGCCGGAAGACGAGACGCCACCGCGCCACGGTCTACATGGAGGGGCTGGCGGAGATGCGGAAGGAATTCAAGCGCGGACGGAAGTCAGTCTGAGCCCTTCGGTCCCTTCACGGCCAGCCTTCTCGCCGTGAGCCGGACCACCTCCTGGACGTTCCGGTCGGTCATCAGGGCCTTCAGGTCCCTCTCGTTCAGCCGCTGCACCATCTGCATCGCGATGGCGACCGGCGTCTTCGGATTGCGCGTGAGGCCGACGATGACCCCGTAGTTCTTCGCCCACGCCCGGTTCATGCCGATGATCCGCAGGGTCTCTTCGGAGACGTTGGCCATCTTCGCGAACGCCTCGACCTCCGACTCGGTGAGCTTCGGGCTGCTGAGCACGGCGGCGGCCACGAGCTTGTTGGAGTCGCGGACGAGCTGCGCCCGCTGCTCCTTCGTGCCCTTCATGGCCAGCTTCATCCGTTCGCATGATCGACAGCGTCGACAGGACCAGCGGTTCGGCCTTTTCGTCGGTGGCCTCCTCCGCCTCGAGCGCGGGATCCGGGTCGGAATCGACGAGCGGCCCGGTGTCGGCGGCCGGCTGATCGCCGGCGCTCGACGCCTCGCGTCGCGAAGAACTCGCGCATCTGATCCGGCACGTCCGAGCGCGCGAGGAACGCCTGCAGCGGCTCCACCGGCAGCGCGTCGAGCGTGGCGTTGGCGCTCGCCGCGATCGATTCGGATCGGGATCGTCGGAGAGAAGCATGAGGAGCGCGAGCTGCTCGTGCGCGCGCGGCGCGAGGGCGCCTTCCGCGGCCATCAGCCGGACGTCGCGCGCCACTTCGCCGCGGCGGAAGAAATCGATCAGCGGAGAGCGGTAGCCGGACTCCATGAAGAACGGCTACCGGAGGTACTCGGCCATCGTGTCCTTCGTGAGCGTGAGGGTGCGGACCTGGCCGGCCGCGCCGAGCGGCTTGCCCGGCCGGCCGTTGATCGAGAACGCGAACGCGCCGGCGTCGCCGACCTCGACGACTGCGCTGGTGCGCACTTCGCGGACGTCCTGTTTCTCCGGACCGCATCACGCGCGACATGACGCGCGCGCCGTCGACCGTCAGGCCGATCCAGCAGTCACCGGTCGGATGCAGCTCGAGCGTCATCGTCTTCCGGGTTGCGTCGGCGGGGAGGGCTGCGGGGACTCGCGCAGTCGGCGCCGGCGACGCTGGCTGAGCCGGCAGCGGCGACGGCGGGTCCGGCGGCGGCGCAGCCTGCTCGACGGCCGCGGCCGCGGGGAGGCTCTGCGCCGGCCGGGGGCGCATGGTGAAATAGAGGATGACGCCGACCAGCGGAACGCTGATCAGCACGAGCTTCAGCACCACGCTGGCCATGCGTTGCTGGCTTTCGAAGGTGCTTTCCTCTTCGGGAACGGCGATCTGGACGGTGGCCGACGGCGACGGCTCTCCCTGGAACCGGTCCAGGAACTCGCGCACCGTCTCGTCCGGATCGAGCCCGACCTCGACGGCGTACGATCGGACGAACGCGCGGCTGAAGATGCCCCCGGGCAGCTTCGAGACGTCATTGCGCTCGAGGGCCTCGAGCGCCGCGACGGAGATCTTCGTGCTGGCGGCAATCTGCCGCAGCGAGATTCCGCGCCGTTCGCGTGCCAGGCGCAGCTTCCCGCCAAAATCGCTCATGAATTGGACCGCCCAACCGCCTCAGACTCGGACGACAAAGACGACAAGGTTGTCAGACTGTAGACAACCTCGAGATCAGGTGTCAAACGCCCGTCGCAGCGCGCGGACGGTCTCGTGCAATTCGTCGGACTTCGCGAACAACTGGATCCCCGCGACACCCGCGGCGCCCGCGCGCGCCGCATCCGCCGCGCGCTCGATCGAGATACCGCCGATGGCGAGCACCGGCGCCGTCACGCCGGCGCAGACGCGAGCAAGTGCCGCCAGGCCGATCGCCTGGTGCCCGGGCGGCTTGCTGGACGACGGAAACACGGTGCCGAAGATCAGGTAGTCGCACGCGCCCTCGGCATCGACGGCGGCCGCCTCCCCTTCGTCGTGGACGGACCGTCCGACGAGGAAGCCCGGGCCCGTCATCGCGCGCACGCGCCCGGCCGGCATCGAGTCGCCGCGCAGGTGCACGCCCGCGGCGCCCGCCGCAAGGGCGACGTCGGCCCGATCGTTGACGATCACCCGGGCCGGCGTGCCGCGGGCCGCGGCGACCGCCGCCCGCGCGAGCGTCACGAGCGCGCGATCGTCGAGATCGCGCTCGCGGATCTGAATCAGATCCACGCCGGCGCGCGCCGCCTCGCCGATGAACGCGACCAGCGGGCGTTCGCCGATCGCCCGGCGATCGCTGACGAGACAGAGCGTGGGCCGCCGGCCGTTGGTCGTCACTCGTCAATCGTCAGTCATCAGTCGCCGGCGCCGGCGCCGGGTCTTTGGATCGTTTCGAGCTGAAGATTCCGGCCAGCTCGGCGAGCCCGGCAAGGGTCGTGACGCCGCCGATCCCCGAGACCGCGCCGCGCACGAACAGGTTCGACAGCAGGAGGCCGACGATCGGGAGACGCGCCCCGAAGAAGTTGCGATCCCAGAAGGGAGACCACGGAGCGACGATCAGGATGAGGCCCGCTTCGATGAAGTAGGCGGCGAACAGGACGCGCGTCATGAACGAGATGATCAGCCTCCGGTCTGCACGCGGGCCAGCCGGTCAGCCCGCTGCGCCACGTCCCGGTAGTCGCCGGCGTCGGCCTGCAGCTCGAGGAACACGGCGAGCGCGCGCGACGTCTCACCGCTCTCTTCCAGCGTCAGGCCAAGGTCGTAGAGCAGCGCACGGCCGTCGTCCACCGTGGGCGCCGGCGCTTCGGCGGCGCGCTCGAACCACTCGATCGCGTGCGTGATGTCTCCTGTTCCTTGTACATCCGCCCGAGCATCGAGGCCGCCTCGAACCGCTGGCGCGGCGATTTCACGGCGGTTTTCAGCGCGGCGATCGCTTCGTCCAGCATCCCCATCTCGAGGTAGGTCCGCGCGAGCTTCATGTGCTCTGCCGACTGATCGGCAATGCCCTTCCGCGACGCCTCCTAGCGGATGTCCTTGAAGACTTCGTCGAGACTCTCCTTCGGAGGAACGGGCGTGGCCGGCGGCGGCGACGGCGCGTCGCCTTGCAGCTCGCCGAGCGCGCTCGTCAGATCGATCTCGACCGGGCCGCGGGGCTTGGACTTTCCCGGCGCCGCGGGAGACCGGCGCCTTCTCCTTCGCGGCCTCGACGACAGGCTCCGGTTCGGGCACGTGCCGGCGCAGGCGGCGGGGCCGGTGGCGGCGCGTCGGGCACCGGGTCCGAGAAATGGTCTTTCGCCATGAACGGGGTCTGCCCGCTCAGCCGCTCCGCGATGACGCGTGTCGGGCTCGGGCACGCCCAGCATGACGAGCGCGCGGCGGAACCGTTCGATGTGCGCGGCTCCCACGGCTCTCGCGCGACGAGATCCTCGGCGATGACCCGCGCCTCGGCCGCCTGGCCGCCTGCGAGGTAGGCGTCGGCCAGCTGCGCCTGCGCCTCGTACATCGTCGCCTCGAGCCCGCCGTCGACGCAGATCTCGACGAGCTTCAGCAGCGCCGGCGATGTGCCTGGACACGCGCGTGACGAACTCCTGCAGGATCGCCGCGGCGTCCGTGGAATTGCCAACGCCGACGTCGACGCGTCGACCGCCGTGTCGATGCAGACGAAGGCGGCCGCCGGATTCGACTCGGACGAGCGTCCAGGCGAGCTCGACGACCTTGTGGCGCAGCGTCCCGTCGATGCGCGAGCAGCTGCGGCAGAATCTCGCGGGCCTGTTCGATCTCGCCGGAGCGCAGCTCGATCTCCATGAGCGCCATCAGCAGCGCCGGATCCTCGCCCGGCCGTCGCGCGATCGAGATAGCCGCGCGCGCCGTCGAGGTCGCCCGCCGCGACCGCCGCCCGCGCCAGGATCGCGCGGCCCTCGCGATCGTCGGGATTGCACCGGACCGCCTCCCGCAGCGCCTGCATCGCCTCGGGCGCGCGCCCCTTCTCGAGCAGGTCGTGTGCATGAGCGCGGAACCGCATCGCGGCGCGCGACTGCGTCGCCGGTCTCCGCCAGGGCGTGCGCCCGCCAGCGCGCGCGTCGAAGTCGGCGGGATCGAGCGACCCCAGGCGGACGACGATCTCGTCGGCGCCGCGCGTGTCGTCGCGCGCGCGCCGGCGCGCCGCGACGGCGGTCAGGTACGCCTTCGCGTCGGCCAGCAGCCCCTGCTTCGCCGAGATCTCGCCGAGGTGCAGCTGCGACTGCTTCGTCGTCCGGCTTGATCTTGAGGATCTTCTTGTAGATCGCGGCCGCCTTGGGATAGAACCCCTCGTGGATGAGGTGATCGGCGATCGGCACGTACTGCGCGACCGCCTTGTCGGGCTGCGAGGCGCGGACGTAGAGGTCGCCCAGCGTGTTCGCGCGTGTTCCAGTCGCGCGGCTGGTCCTCGACCATCGCGCAGGTACTCGGCGATCGCGACATCGAGCTTGCCCTGCCGGAGCAGCTTTTCCGCTTTCTTGAGTGTGTCTTCGCGATCGATGGCCAAGGACTTCTCCACGGACCGCCCGGCAATGGAGGGGCTTATCCATCGATCCTATCAAACAGCGACGGCGGCCGGAACGATCGGCGGTGGACCTCCGAGTAGCCGAACCGCGAGACCGCGTCGAGGTGGTCGCGCGTCGCGTAGCCCTTGTGCCGATCGAACCCGTAGCGCGGATCGCGGGCGTGCAGCTCGAGCATCACGCGATCGCGCGTGACCTTCGCGACAATCGACGCGGCCGCGATCGCCGTGCACCGGGCGTCGCCGTGGACGACCGCCCGCTGCGCCATCGGGAGGTCGGGAATGCGGAAGGCGTCGACCAGGACGAAGTCGGGGAGCGGCGACGAGCGCCAGCACCGCGCGCTGCATCGCGCGCAGCGACGCCTGGTGGATGTTGATGCGGTCGATCTCGCAGCGGCTCGACGCCGACGACCGCCCAGGCAGACGCGCCGCGCGCGTGATCGCTCGTACAGCCGCTCGCGCTCCAGGGCGGTCACGGTCTTCGAGTCGCAGATGCGGGGGATGTAGCGGTCGGGATCGAGCACGACGGCCGCGGCGACGACCGGCCCGGCCAGGCAGCCGCGGCCGACTTCGTCCACGCCCGCGACGTAGGACGAACCCCATGCGCCGGAGCGCGTTCTCCAGCGTCCGGAAGGCGCGGACCTTGACCACGGGCTACGGTGGTCCGACGGCCTAAGCCGTCGGCTTCTTGCCGTTCCTTCATGCGCGCCGCCTTGCCCTTCAGCTCGCGCAGGAAGTACAGCTTGGCGCGGCGGACCTTGGCGGTGCGCAGGACTTCGATCTTGTCGATGATCGGCGAGTGCAGCGGGAAGATGCGCTCGACGCCCTGGCCGAACGACACCTTGCGGACCGTGAACGTCGCGCGCGCGCCGCCGCGGTGCATGCCGATCACCATGCCCTCGAACACCTGGATGCGCTCCTTGTCGCCTTCGCGCACCTTCACGTGGACCGCACGGTGTCGCCAGGCTTGATCGCCGGGCGCTGCGTCAGTTGCCGCGCTCGACGGTCTCAACGGCAGTCATCACGACTGCTCCTTCGTCCGTTGCTCCAACAGTCCTTCAGCAGCCGTCGCTCGTCGTCGTCCAGCGGCGCCGTCCAGCAGTCCGGCCGCGCTCGAGCGTGCGCGAGCGCCTCGCGCCGCCGCCACCGCTCGATCTCCGCGTGATGCCCCGACAGCAGCACCGGCGGCACCCCCAGGCCGCGGAACTCCGCGGGCCGCGTGTACTGCGGAAAGTCGAGCAGGCCGCGCGCGAACGAATCGCGCGCCACCGACTGCTTCGTCGCCGACCACTCCCGGCACCAGCCGCGCCACCGCGTCCACGATCACCAGCGCCGGCAGTTCGCCGCCCGACAGCACGTAGTCGCCGATCGAGATCGTCTCGGTCGCCAGGTGCTCGCCGGACGCGCTCGTCGACCCCTTCGTACCGGCCGCACAGGACCACGATGTGCCCGAGCCGCGCTCAGCCGGACCGCGTCCGCGTGCGTGAACCGCTCGCCGTCCGGCGACGTCAGCATCACGGCGCCCGGCGATGCCGCGCTCGGCCGCGGATCGTGCTCGACCGCGCGCAAACAGCGGCTCCGGCTTCAGCACCATGCCCGGCCCGCCGCCGAACGGCATGTCGTCGACGACCCGGTGCCGATCCGTCGTGTGCTCCCGCAGGTCGTGCACCCGGACGTCGAGCAGGCCGCGCTCGATCGCCCGCCCGACGATCCCTTCCGCGAGCGGCCCCTCCACCATCTTCGGAAAGATGGTGACGATGTCGATCTTCACATGCGGGAATTGCGACGGCCCGTTCACGATCTCGCCGCCGGTCCGTCAGTTCAGCTCGAGCAGCCCCTCGGGCGGATCGACGACGATCACGCGCCGCGGCCGGCAGTCGACGCTCGACGCAAATGCCGCTCGACCAGCGGGACCATCACTTCGCCGCGCCGCCCGGATCACCAGCCGGCTGCGCTCGATCGTGCCCTCGACGGCCGTCACCCGCCCGACCAGCCCGTCCTCGCGTGTCGCGCACCTCGCAGCCGACGAGGTCGTGCCGGTAGAACGTCCCGTCCGGCAGCGGCCCGAGCTCGGCCTGCCGGCACCCTCAGCTCCGCCCCGGCGAGCGCCTCGGCGTCGCTCATCGTCTCGACCCCGTCGAGCCCGACGACCGGCCGCCCCTGGTGAAACCGGACGGTCGCGAATCGTCACGGGCCTCCGCGCGATCCTCCGGACCCGACGCAGCAGCGACCTGGCCCGACCCTGAAGCGCTCCTCCGCGAAATCGGTCTCCGGATTCACGATCACGTGGCCCCGGATGCCCGTGCGGCCGCGCGACCCGGCCGACCAGGATCGACCATCGCCGGTCCGTGCGTCGTCCGGCCTATGCGTCGATCCCGGAACTCGACCGTCGCCTTCACGCCCTCGAGCTCCGCGGCCGCGTTCGCCAGCGTGCGCACCGCCGCGGCCGTGCGGCCCTGGCGGCCGATCACGCGCCCCAGGTCGCCCGGCGCCATCGACAGCTCCACGAGCGTCTGCCCGCGGTGCTCGCGCTCGGTCACGCGGACCGCGTCCGGCTGGTCGGCCAGCGCGCGCGCGACGACCTCGACGACGTCGCGGGCGCGGCTCACGACGCAGGCTGCCGTCGGCGACCGGCTCCGCCGGCGCCGGCGGCATCCGCTCCACGAGCGTGCGGACCGTGTCGGACGGCTGCGCGCCCGGCTTCAGCCAGTGCGTCCAGCCGCTCGCGGTCGATCTTCAGCGTCTCCGGCTTCGTGCGCGGGTTGTAGTGCCCGAGCACCTCGACGAAGCTGCTGTCGCGCGCCGTCCGCGAGTCGGTCACGACCACGCGGAAGAACGGCCGCTTCTTCGAACCCGCCCGCCGCAAACGAATCACTAACATTTGTCCCTTGCTCCAGTTACCAGTTACCAGTTACCAGTTCCCAGTGACTGCGCCGCCAGTCTGCAAACTGGCGACTGGCCGCTGGCCACTGATGCTCACCTGTTCATCAACGACTTCATCATGCCGGCGGCGCCGCTTCTTCTTGCCCAGTGCCCGCCATGCCGCCCATCGCCTTCAGCATCTTCTTCATCTGGACGAACTGCTTCAGCAGGCGGTTGACCTCCTCGACCGTCGTGCCGCTGCCCTTCGCGATCCGCTTCCGGCGGCTGCCGTTGATCAGCTGGTGGTTGCGCCGCTCCTTCGCGGTCATCGAGTTGATGATCGCCTCGACGCGGCCGAGCTGCTTGTCGTCGACCTGTCTCGCGCTTGGCCGTCAGCTCCTTGAGGCCGCCCATCCCCGGCAGCATCCCGAGGATCTGCTCGAGCGGGCCCATCTTCTTGATCGTCCGCAGCTGATCGCGGAAGTCCTCGAGCGTGAAGTCGTCGCGCCGGATCTTGCGCTCGAGCTTCTCGGCGTCCTCCATCGAGACGGCCTCTTCGGCCTTCTCGATGAGCGACAGCACGTCGCCCATGCCGAGCACGCGCGACACGACGCGGTCGGGGTGGAACGGCTCGAGATCCTGCAGCCGCTCGCCGCTGCCGACAAACGCGATCGGCACGCCGACGACGCCGACGACCGACAGCGCCGCGCCGCCGCGCGCGTCGCCGTCCATCTTCGTCAGCACGACGCCGGTGACGCCGATCCGCCGGTTGAACTCGCCGGCGCTCTTGATCGCGTCCTGCCCGGTCATCGCGTCGGCGACGAACAGCAGGTCGGTCGGCTCCACCGCCGCCTTGATCGCCTGCGAGCTCGTCCATCAGCTCGTCGTCGATGTGCAGCCGCCCCGCGGTGTCGACGATGACGACGTCGAAGCCGCTGTTCTTCGCCTCGGCCAGCGCGCCCGCCGCGCGCGCGACCGGATCCATCTCGCCGGCCGGATCGTGCACCGCGCACGCCGGCCTGCTTCGCCGACGACCGACAGCTGCTCGATCGCCGCCGGACGCCGCACGTCGGTCGAGACGAGCAGCGGATGCCGCCCCTGCTTCGTCAGCCACGCCCGAGCTTGGCCGACGTCGTCGTCTTGCCCGAGCCCTGCAGGCCGAGCAGCAGGATCGACGCGCGGCGTGCGCCTGCGACGGGCGGCAGCCCGCCGGCGGTCGTCGCCGAACAGCGCCAGCATCTCGTCGCGCACGATGCGCACGACCTGCTGGGCCGGCGTCAGGCTCTTGAGCACTTCCTGATCGACGGCGCGATCGCGCACGCGATCGATGAACGCCTTGACGACCTTGAAGTTGACGTCCGCTTCGAGCAGCGCCATGCCGGATTTCGCGCAGCGCCGCTTCGACGGTCTGCCTCGGTCAGCCGGGCTTCGCCCCGAAGCGAGCGGAAGACGTCCTGGAGGCGGTTGCTGAGTGATTCGAACATGAGTCTGCAGCCCGATTCGGAGCGGCCGCCTACGCTCGAGAGGTCGCAGCGCAGCTCGGCTAGGCAGGCGCGAAGCCGGCTCAGGCGCAACACGCGTTAGTGCGTACCACAGCCAAGCGCTTCCAGCGCAAACGTTGCTCATAGCTGAAGGACCGGACCGTGTCAAACGCGACGTGCAGCTTGTGGCCGAGCTTGTCTTTCTTGGTCTTCAGGTAGCGCCGGGTGTGCGTCCGAGGCGGGAATCTCGAGCGGCACCCACTCGACCACCGAGAGCCCGTAGCCCTCGATGCCGACGAGCTTGCGCGGGTTGTTCGACAGCAGCCGCATCGAGCGGACGCCGAGGTCCTTGCAGGATCTGGACGCCGATCCCGTAGTCGCGCTGGTCGGCCTTGAAGCCGAGCCGCTCGTTCGCCTCGACGGTGTCGAGCCCCTGATCCTGCAGCTCGTAGGCGCGGATCTTGTTGGCCGAGGCCGATGCCGCGCCCTTCCTGGTTGAGGTAGAGCAGGACGCCGCGGCCCTCCGTCGGCGATCCGCTCCATCGCCGCGTCGAGCTGCGGGCCGCAGTCGCAGCGCGCCGAGTGGAACACGTCGCCGGTCAGGCAGCGCGAGTGCACGCGCACCAGCACGTTGTCGCCGTCGCCGATGTCGCCCTTGACCAGCGCGACGTGGGTTTCGCGGTCGATGACGCTCTCGAACGCGATGCACGCGGAAGTCGCCGTGCTCGGTCGGCAGCGCGGCCGTCGCGACGCGGCTGCACGAGCGCCTCGGTGCCGCATCCGGTACTGGATCAGATCGGCGATCGTGATCATCAGCAGCTTGTGCCGCTTCGCGAACCTCGTCAGCTCCGGCACGCGCGCCATCGTGCCGTCGTCGTTCATGATTTCGCAGATCACGCCGGCCGGATAGAGCCCGGCGATCCGCGCGAGATCGACCGCCGCTTCGGTCTGGCCGGCGCGCACCAGCACGCCGCCGTCGCGCGCCTCGCAGCGGGAACATGTGGCCCGGCCGCGCCAGATCCGACGGCCGGGTCCGCGGATCGATCGCCGCCAGCACCGTCGCCGCGCGATCGCCGGCGGAGATGCCGGTGCTCGTGACGCCCTTCGCCTCGATCGACACGCAGAACGCGGTGCCGAAGCGCGCCGTGTTCGTCGGCGACCATCAGCGGGATGTCGAGCTCGTCGAGCCGCTCCTCGGTCATCGGCATGCAGATCAGGCCGCGGCCGTGCTTGGCCATGAAGTTGATCGCCTCCGGCGTGACCTTCTCGGCCGCGATCGTCAGGTCGCCCTTCGTTCTCGCGATCCTCGTCGTCGACGACGATGATCATGCGCGCCGTCGCGGATGGCCTCGACGGCATCTCGATCGACGCGAACGGCGACTTCTGCGGCGATCGTCCTGGCATGGCGCATGGATGCATCGCTACGGATTAGTCCGACGCGTGTTCGCGATTCGAGCTTCGCTGCGTCATCCGGCCAGTCGCGACGCGGACGACGTACTTGCCGAGGATGTCGCATTCGAGGTTCACGCGGCTCGCCCCGCTTCGCGAGGTGCAGGTTCGTGTGCTCCCACGTGAACGGGATGATCTGCACGTCGCAGTGCCGGTCGTCGACGCCGGCGACCGTCAGGCTGATGCCGTCCACCGCGATCGATCCCTTGCGCACGATGTACGGCGCCAGGAGCGGCGGGAACTTGACCGTCAGCCAGTAGGAGTCGCCGTCCGGCCGGATCTCCTCGATCGCGCCCGTCGCGTCGACGTGCCCCTGCACGAAGTGGCCGCCGAGCCGCGCGTCGGCGCGCAGCGGCCGCTCGAGGTTCACCATCGCGCCGCGCTTCAGCGAGCCGAGCGAGGTGACACGCGCGGTCTCCGGGCGAGACGTCCGCGTGGACGCCGTCCGGCGTCCGCCGAGACGACCGTCAGGCAGACGCCGTTGACGGCGAGGCTGTCGCCCGGCGCCAGCTCGGGCGCCAGGGCGGTCGTCAGCCGCAGCCGGAAGCCCGCCGGCGTCGGCTTGACCTCGGCCACCTCGCCGATCGCTTCAATCAGTCCGGTGAACATAACCCTCGATCAGCACATCGGCGCCAAGCGACGCGGGTCGTTACGCTCGCCGCCGTGCCCGGCCTCGGACGAGGCCGGCGCCAGCGGCCACTCGACGCCCGGCGGGCGCCGAGCGTGCACGGCGTCGATGTACATCTGGACGCGATCGACGAGCCCCGCGTCCCAGAACGCGCGGTGCAGGGCGGCGCCCCCTTCGACGACGACCGACGACAGACCCCACGCTGCCAGCTGCTCCAGCACCGCCCCCAGCCCTGAATCGGCGGCGACGCACTGAACGTCCGCGCCGGCCTCCACGCAGCGCCGCGACGCGGTCGGGGGCTGCGGTCGGCGGCTGACGGCGTGCTGACGATTATGACCGGCCCGGCGCCGAGCGTCGAGAAGAGCCGCGCCGTCGGGCGGCGTGCGCAGCCGCGAGTCGAAGATGACGCGCGTCAGCGGCCGGTGCCGATACGCGCCGCGCGCGGTCAGCAGCGGATCGTCGGCCAGGACGGTGCCGGATCCGACCGCGATGGCGTCCACTTCGGCGCGCTCGCCGATGGACACGCGGTTCGCCGCGGCCCCGGTCAACCGGGTCCGGACGCCCGGGCGCGGCCGCCATGCGCCCGTCGCGGCTCAGCGCGACCTTCAGGGTGACGAACGGCCGGCGCCGGCGCATCACGGTGAGGAACGGGCGCGTTCAGGCGGCGCGGCCTCGTCGGCCAGCACGCCCGATCGTCACGTCGATGCCGCGCGCGCGCAGGAGCGCGATGCCGCCGCCGTTGACGAGCGGGTTCGGATCCTCGACCGCCACGACCACGCGCGCGATGCCGGCATCGGCGACCACGCGGCGCGCACGGGCCGGTGCGCCCGATGTGGGAGCACGGCTCGAGCGTGCAGTACAGCGTCGCGCCGCGCGCGCGCTCGCCGGCGTCGCTCAGCGCGAGGACTTCGGCGTGCGGCCCGCCGGCGAACTCGTGCGCGCCGCGGCCGACGACCACGCCCTCGCGTCGACGACCACGACCGCGCCGACCATCGGATTGGGACTCGTGCGTCCGCGTCCGCGCTCGGCGAGCGCGAGCGCTCGCGCATGAAGCAGTGTCAGTCAGTCAGCTCCAGCTCGCATGCAGCCAGGCTGCCGCTCCAGCTGCCAGCGGCGGCCACTCACCACTCTTCTCTTCGAACAGCGCGTCGACGTACTCGTCGGCGGCGAACGGGATCAGGTCGTCGATCGCCTCGCCGACGCCGACGTAGCGGATCGGCAGCTTCAGGTCGTGCGCGATCGCGACGGCGATGCCGCCCTTGGCGGTGCCGTCGAGCTTGGTGAGGACGATGCCGTTGACGCCGGCGACGTTCATGAACTCGCGCGCCTGCGCGAGGCCGTTCTGCCCGACGGTCGCGTCGAGCACCAGCAGCACTTCGTGCGGCGCGCCCGTCGACCTCGCGCGCGGCGATGCGCCGGATCTTGTCGAGCTCGGTCATCAGGTTGACGCGCGTGTGCAGCCGGCCGGCGGTGTCGACGAGCACGACGTCGCGCTCGCGCGCCTTGCCCGCCGCGAGCGCGTCGAACACGACCGCCGCCGGATCCGCGCCGGTCCGCGCCCGGATGATGTCGACGCCGGCGCGGGTCGCCCAGATCTCCAGCTGCTCGACCGCCGCGGCGCGGAACGTGTCGGCGGCGCAGATCAGCGGCGACTTGCCGGAGTCCTTGAGCAGCCGCGCCAGCTTGCCGACGGTCGT
Source organism: uncultured Acidobacteriota bacterium (assembly GCA_963820645.1). Classification (GTDB taxonomy): domain Bacteria; phylum Acidobacteriota; class Vicinamibacteria; order Vicinamibacterales; family 2-12-FULL-66-21; genus JALZOC01. The sequence continues at coordinate 50,102 of CAWGAS010000044.1, forward strand.
CGTCTTGCCGGTGCCGTTGACGCCGACGATCATGACGACGTGCGGCCGCTGGCCGTTGCCGACCGGCGTCTCGGCGCCGCGCAGGATCCGCCGGATTTCCTCCTTGACGAGCGCCCGCAGCGACTCGCCCGCGGCCGCGCCTGCGCCCGGACCGCCTGCACGATCTGATCGGTCGCGGCGACGCCGACGTCGGCGGAGATGAGCGCCTCTTCGAGCGCCTCGATCGTCTCGACGTCGACCGGCCGGCTGCGCCGCGTCCGGCTCGTCGCGCGCGTGACGACTCTCGTCGAACGCTCGACGAATTGTTCCTTGGTGCGGGTGAGCGACTGCTTGATCTTGTCGAAAAACCCATGGTTTCAGTCGCCGGTCTGATCGTGTCTCCGGACGTCGCCTCGAGCGCACGTCAACGATGACGCGTCTACTTCGCCCGCTGCCGCCGGCCCATCAGCGCTTCGACGCTTCGCCGGCGACGATCGGCCCTCGAGGACGTCGGCCATCTGCGCGGCGATCGGCAGCTCGATGCCGTGGCGCGCGCCGAGCGCCAGCGCGGCGCCGGTCGTGCGCACACCCTCGGCGACCATGTGCATGCCGCCGAGGATGTCGTCGAGGCTCCGGCCGCGGCCGAGCTCGATGCCGACGTGGCGGTTGCGGCTCAGGTCGCCGGTGCAGGTCAGCACGAGATCGCCGAGGCCGCTGAGGCCGGCCAGCGTGTCGCGGCGGCCGCCTTCCGCGCACGCGAGCCGCGAGATCTCCGCGAGGCCGCGCGTGATGAGCGCCGCCATCGCGTTGTGCCCCAGGCCGAGGCCTTCGACGACGCCGGCCGCAATCGCGATGACGTTCTTGAGCGCGCCGCCGATCTCGACGCCGGCGACGTCGTCGCTGACGTAGAGCCGCAGGCCGCGGCCCGCGGAAGTGCTCCTGCACGCGCGCCGCCGCGCCGGGATCGCTCGAGGCCGCCAGCACCGCCGTCGGCAGCCCGCGCGCGACCTCGGCCGCGAAGCTCGGACCGGAGAGCACGACGACGGGGAACCGCGCCGGCGGTCTCTTCGGCAATCACCTGCGACATCCGCGCGAGGGTCTCGACCTCGAGCCCCTTCGTCGCGCTCACGAGGATCGCGTCCGGCGCGAGGAATGGCGTGGCGGCCCGGCACGACGGCCCGCACGCCGTGCGACGGGACCGCGACGATCGACGAAGGCCGTCCCGTCGAGCGCCGCGCCGAGCGCCGACATCGGCGTCACGCCCGGCGGCAGCATCGCGCCGGGCAGGTATCGCGGGTTCTCGCGCGTGGCGCTCATCCGCTCGACCAGTTGCGGATCGCGGGCCCACAGGCGCACGGTTCGTCCCTCGCGCGCGAGATGGACCGCGAGCGCGGTGCCCCAGCTGCCGGCGCCCAGCACGCGTCACCACGCTCACGCCCGCGCCCCCACCTTCCGCTCCGTTCCGGATCGGAGCCGGCGCAGGTTGGCGCGGTGCCGGAACAGGATCAGCGCGCCGGTGCCTGCCGCCGCGGCGACGACCGCGCGCGGCGCGCCGGCCCACCAGGCCACCGGCGGCAGCGCGAGCGTCGCGGCAATCGATCCGAGCGACACGTACCGCGTGAGCCAGACCGTGAAGAGGAACAGCGCCGGCGGCGACGGCCGTCGCGAGCGGCGAGAGGACGCTGAAGACGCCCGCCGCCACCGCCACACCCTTGCCGCCGTGGAACCGCAGCCAGACCGGATAGATGTGGCCGACGACCGCGGCCGCGCCGGCGAGCGCGGCGAGCGGCGCGCCGCCGGCGGCCGGACTCGCCAGCAGACACGGCGGCCGCGCCCTTGGCGACGTCGAGCGCCATGACGATGACGCCGCGCCACGGTCCCGTCGTGCGCAGCACGTTGGCCGCCCCGACGTTGCCGCTGCCCGCGACCCGCACGTCGATCCCCGCGCGCCGCGCGAGCAGAAAGGCGAACGGCACCGAGCCGGTCAGGTAGCCGAGGAGGATCGGCAGCATCACACCAATGGTACTCGGAGCGTCACGTCAATGGCACTCGGCACGTGTTTGGAGCGGCATGCGCGACACCGGCTCGTACGTCGAACCCCTGGACGAGACGCGGCTCCGAAAGAGCGTGACGGCCGAAACGGTGATGGACGCGGCATCGGCCGGCGTGCCGGCCAGCACGTCCCGGACGATCGGGCCGGACCCGCGTGGCGCGTCCTTCACGCGGGCGACCGTCAGGTGCGCCGAGTAGGGCCGCCGCTCGGCCTCGAAGCCCAGCGGCCGGAGCCGGGCGCCGGTTTCGGCGTGCAGCGCCGCGAGGCCTTGCTGCCCTGCGGAGACGCCAAGCCAGAGCACCCGCGGCGCCCCGGATGGCGGAAAAGCTCCGAGCCCCGAGAGCCGCACGTCGAACGGCTCGTACGGAAACGGCGGCTGCAGCGCCGTGACGATGGCTGCCGCTCGGGCGTCGTCCACCTCGCCGATGAACCAGAGCGTGATGTGCAGCTTGTCGGCCGGCACCCATCGGACATCGAGGCGCGCGCCGCGGCGCGAGAGCTCCGCTCGAAGGCGCTCAACCGCTTCGGCCGCCGCGAGTCGCGCCGGCTCGTCGATCTCGACGGCTACAAAGAGGCGCAAGACAGCCTACCAGCTACCAGCTACCAGCTGCCGCTTCGAGAACAGCTGCCACGGGGAACGGCGGACTGGCAGCGGAAGCTACCGCCTGCAGCTGCCTTCTGACCATGTCGAGCGCGGCCTGCGTGGCCTGGAACTTCACCTGCGGCCGTCCTCCGAAAAACGAGAACGTGCGGACGCGCGCCGTGATGCCGCTGCCGGTCAGCGCGATCGCGACGGTGCCGACCGGCTTCTCGGGCGTGCCGCCGCCCGGACCCGCGATGCCCGTCACGCCAAGCGCCACGCTCGATCCGGTGCGGCCGCGAATGCCGTCCGCCAGCGCGACGGCGACCGGCTCGCTGACGGCGCCGTGCGAAGCAATCAACTCCGGCGGGACCCCCGCGAGCTCCGTCTTGGCGTAGTTGCTGTAGGCGACCGCTCCGCCGAGCACGTACTCGGAGCTGCCCGGCACGTCCGTCAATCGCGACAGCAGCAGGCCGCCGGTGCACGACTCCGCGGCCGAGATCGTCAGCCGGCGCTCGCGCAGGAGTGCGCCGACGACTTCTTCCATCGCCCGGCCGTCGATGCTGAATACGTCGCGGCCGAGCGCGGCGGCAAGCTCGTCGCGCGCCTCGCGGACCCGTGCGGGCGCCGGCTTCCGCATCCTCCGACCGGAGCGTCAGGTGCAGCTCCACCTGACCCGGCATCGCGAGAATCGTCGTCTCGATCGGCGGCGTCTCCGTCGGTCCATCGCGAGTAGATCGGCTGCGAGATCTCCTCGACGTGGGACTCCCCGCGGCCCGGCGATGAACAAGGTCTCCTTGTGGAGCCGCGCCGCCCCCGCGCGCGCGGCCAGCACCCGGTCGCACAGCCCGTCGAACATCGGCTGCAGCTCGCGCGGCGGGCCCGGCAGCAGCACGACGAGATGCGGGCCGTGCTCGATGAACAAGCCCGGCGCCGTCCCGTTGGGGTTGTCGAGCGACGTCGCCCCGCGCGGCACCATCGCCTGCCGCCGATTGACTGCCGGCATCCGAAGACCGCGCCTGGCGAACCGCTCCTCGATCTGCGCGACGATCGCGGGGTCTTCCTCCGACTCGAGCCCGAGGGCGCCGGTCACGACATCCCGCGTCACGTCGTCGTCGGTCGGGCCGAGTCCGCCGGTCAGGATGACGAGATCGGCGCGCGCCAGCGCCGTGCGGAACACCGACGCCAGCCGGGCATGGTCGTCGCCGACCACCGCCTTCGCGCGCAGCTCGATGCCGAGCGCGGCGAGACGGCCGGCGAGGAACGAGCGAGTTGGTGTCGATGCGCGTCGAGCCGAGCAGCTCGCTGCCGACCGCGATGATTTCAGCGGTCGCGATCGGCGCCGGCCGCGCCGTTCACGCTACCCATGCCGGCAGCAGCCACATCAGCAGGCGCAGCGCGAGGTTCGCGTAGACCGCGGCCATCGCGTCGTCGGCCATGACGCCGAGGCCGCCGTGCAGCCGCTCGAACCGGCCGGCGGGATACGGCTTGATGACGTCGAAGATCCGGAAGAGCACGAAGCCCGCGGCGGCGCCCGACCATCCGACCGGAATGAACGCCAGCGTGATGAGCATGCCGACGACCTCATCGATCACAATCGGCCCCGGATCGATCCCGCCGAAGTACCGCTCGGCCGTCGTGCCGGCCCAGACCCCGGCGGCAAAGAGCGCCAGGATCGAGGCCCGCTTCGACGACCGGCGATCCGGTCCACCACACGAGCGCGTAGAACGCGAGCCCGGCGGCCGATCCGACGGTTCCCGGAGCGAAGGGAAAGTACCCGCAATAGCCAACGGTGGCGACGAAAACCGCGAGGCGAGTCACGCTTTGACGACGCGCGTGTCGGCGAGTCGATCGTGAACGGCGCGTCGCTCGGCTCCGAAGAGCGCCGGCAGAAAGCCCAGCCCCGCCGGCAGCAACGACACGAGATAGCCGACGGCCCGCAGAACGGAGTCGGCGAGCGGAACCCGCGCGCTCCATGGGCTCTCGCCGTGCATCGACACGACCTTGATCCCGGTCGCCATCTTGCCAATCGTCTGTCCGCCTGCCGCGGTGAACAGCACGAAGTACCCGCCGCCCAGAAGGAGCAGGAACGTGGTGAACGGCACCGGCGGAAGGATCGCCAGCTCGCTGAACTGCAAGCCGCAGAGTTTCAGCGTGAAGTACAGCACGGCAGCGCCAATCGACCCGAGGATCGCGGCATCCAGGATCGCGGCCAGCAGCCGTGCGAAGCACTCGCCGGTGCGGTCGCGGCGTCCTCCAACTCGGACGGCGGAGCCGACGGCACGTGCGGCAGCGGCGCCGGCCATCGCGCCGGGGACGGAGGCGGCGCGCCGAGATCGAGCACGGGCTCGTCCGTGGCCGGCCTGGCGCTGACGCGGGCGATCACCGGATTCGATCGCCGAACCGACAGCGGCGTCCGCGGCACTGCGCCGGGCGTGACGAGCGGCGCATCCTCGTCGATCGACCGATCCTTGAACAGCGGCAGATCGAACGAGCTCGCGGCCGGACGCGGTTGAGGCACGCGGGGAGCGGCCAGAGTTGGCCCCGCCGCGCGCACGGGACCCGCGGGCCGCCTCGGCGCGCCGGGATCGCTCAGCGCGAGATCACCGAGCGGTCCGATCGCTTCGTCGCCGGTCTGGATCGGCAGGTCGAGCGTCATCGTGTCGACCGTGAGGGTGAATTCATACCCGCAGTTGCGGCAGCGCTCGTTGCTGTCGAAGCTGATGTACTGGCACTTCGGACACTTCATTGGCGCGGTATGTCCGGAGGCGCCGGGCCGGATGTGCCGGCGCGCGCGGCGGCGAGGAGCTGGCTCTGGATAGTGGCGCGGAGCGCGTCGGCTTCCGCGGCGAGGGCGTCGCCGGGACCGATCGCGTCGAGCGCGACGAGCGCCTCGTGCAAGTGCCCTTTCGCGTACTGGGCCGAGGCCCGCGCGAGCCACACGTCGGACGCCGAGGGGACCGGCAGCGGCTCATCGCTCGCGCGGACCGCCGCGCCCGCGGTCGCAACGCCGCCGAGCGGCAGCCATTCCTGGCCGCGGGCCCACAGGACGGCGATGGTGATCGCCACCGCCGCGATGCCCAGGACCGCGCCGGCGGCAATCCATCCAATCCACGATCGATCGAATACCGCCGCTTCGGCTTCAGCGGGTCCGCGCCGCGGCGCCGTCCGGCGTCCGGCCCGGCTCTCCTGCTGCACGCCCGCCGCTTCGAGACGGTCGAGCCGGCCGAGGAGCGCGAGGGCTTCTTCGGTGCCGGCGCCCTGCTCCACTGCCGAGGTCAGCAGCCGGCGCGCCGCATCCGACTCGCCGCGATGGAACGCCGCGGCGCCGATGTGAATGAGCTCTTCTCCCTCACGCTGACGCTCCGAAATCGCCCCGCGGGCGCGCTCGATGTACGCGCGGGCCCGCGCATGGCCGCGGTCCAGGAACAGGACCCGGGTCCACACGTTGATGGCAAGCTCATGCTGTCCGGCGAAGTAATGATCGAGGCCGCTCAGGAGCAGCTCTTCGACACGCGCCTCGTGATCGCGCTCGGGCACCGGGTTGGCACTGGCGTCGGATCTGCGCGGATCGGTCATGAGGAACAGCGGTTCGAAAAGAAGGTCCGGGGGATGGGGCCCCCGGAGTAAGGTCGAGCGATTATGTGCTCAACCGGCGTCCGGCACAAGCCCGGCGCGCGGTTTGTGCGCGCTCGGGGGCGGAAGAGTTTCCAAAGAGTGATAGAACAGTCGCATGCCCGTCATCGAGTCCATTCCCAACGTCAGCGAAGGGCGGCGTCCCGATGTGATCCAGCGGATTGGCGGAAGCCATCCGCGGAACGCCGGGCGTGCAGCTGCTGGACGTCTCGTCGGACGCTTCGCACAACCGGTCGGTGTTCACGCTCGTCGGCGACGCGCGCGTCGCTCGAGGCCGCAACGCTGGCGCTCTTCGAACAGGCCGTCGCCGCGATCGATCTGCGGACCCATCAGGGTGAGCATCCCCGTCTGGGCGCGGTCGACGTCGTGCCCTTCGTGCCCATCGAGGGCGTGACGATCGAGGAGTGCGTGGCGCTGGCGAAGGACGGTCGGTGCGGCGGTCGCCGAGCGGTTCGGCGTGCCCGGTGTATCTGTATGAGGAAGCGTCGGCCAATCCCGCCCGCAGGAACCTCGAGGACATCCGCCGCGGCGAGTTCGAAGGGCTCGCGGCAAAGATGGCGGCCGCGGAGTGGTCGCCGGACTTCGGACCCGCGAAGCCGCACGTGTCGGCCGGCGCCTCCGTGATCGGCGCGCGCATGCCGCTCATCGCCTACAACATCAATCTCGATACCGACAGGCTCGACGTCGCCAGGAAGATTGCCGCCGCGATTCGACAGAGCAGCGGAGGGCTCCGCTACGTCAAGGCGATGGGCGTGAAGATCGACGATCGCAACCTCGCGCAGGTGTCGATGAACCTGACGAACTTCCAGAAGACGCCGATGTTTCGCGTCTTCGAGATGGTCAAGCGCGAGGCGGAGCGCTACGGCGTCTCGGTCCTCGAAAGCGAAATCGTCGGGCTGGTGCCGGCGGCGGCGCTGGTCGCGTCGGCCGAGTTCTATCTGCAGCTCGAACGCTTCAGCGGGGATCAGATTCTCGAGAACAAGCTGAAACAGAGAACCTGAACCTGGCGGAACCCCGTGGACCTTGCGGAACCTGGGACCCTTCAGACCACCTCCTCGTCCCCGTCGAGACGCCGCGTGGGGACGATGCCGAAGGCGCGCATCTTTCTATAAAGATTGCTCCGTTCGACGCCGAGCGCATCGGCCGTGCGCGAGATGTTCCCTTGCTGGGCGGCGAGCGCGCGCAGGATGTAGTCGCGCTCGAACCGCTCGCGCGCGTCGTGCAGGGACATGGCCGCCGTCCCTTCCGGTTCGGCCAGGCTGATCGCGCCGCCGTCGAGAAACGCCAGATCGGCGAGCGCGATGGTGTGCCCCGGCACCATGATCATCAGGCGCTCGATGATGTTGTGCAGCTCGCGGACGTTCCCCGGCCACCGGTAGCTCCGCAGGCCCGCGACGGCTGCCGCATCGAGCCGCTTCGGCCGGCGGCCGTACTCGCGCGCGAGCTCGGCCATGAAGTGATCCGCGAGCAGCGGAATGTCGGTGTCGCGATCGCGCAGGGGCGGAACGAAGATGGGGATGACGTTGAGGCGGAAGTAGAGATCTTCGCGGAAGCGCCCGGCGCGGATTTCGGTCGGCAGATCCTTGTTGGTCGCGGCGAGGATCCGGACGTCGACCTTGACGCCGCTCGTCCCCCCGACCGGTTCCACGACCTGCTCCTGCAGGGCGCGCAGCACCTTGGCCTGTGTCTTCAGGCTCATGTCGCCGATCTCGTCGAGGAACAGCGTCCCGCCGTCGGCCACCTCGAACTTGCCGCGCCGATCCGCGACGGCGCCGGTGAACGCGCCCCGCACGTGGCCGAACAGCTCGCTTTCGATCAGCTCTTCGGGGATCGCGGCGCAGTTGACCTCGACGAACGGGCCGCCGCGCCGGCGGCTCAAGGCGTGGATGCTCCGCGCCACGAGCTCCTTCCCCGTCCCGTTCTCGCCGAAGATCAGCACGCGCCCGTTGGTCGGCGCCGCCATCGCGACCTGCTCGCGCAGCTGCGCCATGACGTAGCTCTCGCCCACCATGGTGTGGCGGCGGTCGACGTGCGCCCGCAGCGCCCGGTTCTCCGCCTCGAGCCGGCGCTGCCGCACGGCGTTGCCGACGACGAGCACGGTCTTGTCGAGCGACAGCGGCTTCTCCACGAAGTCGAAGGCGCCCAGCTTGATCGCGCGCACGGCCGACTCGATGTTCCCGTGTCCCGAGATCATCACCACCGGCGCGTCGACGCGCCGCTCCCGCAGCCGGGTCAGCGTCGCCAGGCCGTCGATCCCCGGGAGCCAGATGTCGAGGACGATGACGTCGTACGGGCGCGCGCCACGCGATCGAGACAGGCCTCGCCGCTCTCGACCGCGTCGACGGCATACCCCTCGTCGCGCAGCACGCCGCTCAGCGCGCTCCGCACGCCGGCTTCGTCGTCGACGATGAGGACGGTGGGTTTCATTCAGCTTCCAGCTTCCAGCTTCCCGCTTCCAGCTTCCCGCGCCGACGGCTAGCGCTGGCCTTCAGGTCAGCCGGCGGGCCGCCTAGGTCGGCCCGACCTGACCGTCACGGCCGACCTGAAGGTCGGCACTACACCGGCAGCTCAATCGTGAATACCGTGCCGTTCGGCACGTTGTCGGTGACCTCGATGTTCCCGCCGTGCTCGGCGATGATCCGCCGCACGATCGCCAGGCCAAGGCCGCTCCCGCGCCGCTTGGTCGAATAGTACGGCATGAAGAGCTTGTCGCGGTCGGCCGCGGAGATGCCGGGCCCGTTGTCTGCGATGGTCAGCCGCACGACGCCGTTCGCGCCGTCCAGCCGCGTTTCGATGACGATCGTCGGAGGCTCGCCCGACGGACGCGCCGCCGCGGTGCCGCCGCCGAGCGCTTCCACCGCGTTGTCGACGAGGTTGATCACCACGCGGCGGATCTGTTCGACGTCCACGCGCACGGCCGGCAGCGCGTCGGCGAACCGCCGCTCGATCCGGACCTCGTGAAACAGATCTTTGTACAGCGCGAGCGTGTCGGACAGCACGCCGTTCAAGTCCGACGGCACCGCGCGGGGCGCCGGCATCCTCGCAAACTGCGCGAACTCGTCGACCAGGGCCTTGAGCGATTCCACTTCGCCGACGATGGTCGTCGTGCACTCCTCGACGAGCGCGCGCGCCGCCGGCGGCGCGCCGCCGAAATGCCGGCGCATCCGCTCGGCGCAGAGCTGAATGGGTGTCAGCGGGTTCTTGATTTCGTGCGCCAGCCTCCTCGCGACGTCGCGCCAGGCCGCGACGCGCTGCGTCCGGATGAGCGGCGTCACGTCGTCGAACACCAGCACGGCGCCGGCAAACCCGCCGTCCTCCCCCTGGAGCGGGGTCGCGGCGGTCGCCAGGTGCAGCTCGCGTCCTTCGCGCGTCAGCGCGATCTCCTGCGCGGCCGGGTCGGCGGTGCCGGGATGGATGCGCATCAGGAGCGCCTCGAGGGGCCGGAGGTCCTCGCGCGCGAACACGTCCTCGGCGCGGGCGCCGACCACCGCGCCGTCGAGCTCGAGCAGGCGCAGCGCCGCGGCGTTGATCGTGCCGATCCGTCCATCGGCGCCGAGCGAGATCACACCGGTGGCGATGCGCTCGAGGACGGTTTCGATGTAGCGGCGCCGCTCGTCGAGCTGCTGGTTCTTCCGCTCGAGATCCACCCGCGATCGTTCGAGCTTGCGCTGGCTCCCGGCCAGCTCCCCGGCCATCGTGTTGAACGCCTCGACGAGCGAGCCGAACTCGTCGCGCGTTTCCGGCTCGATGCGGTGATCCAGCCGGCCCGCGCCGATCTCCCGCGCGCCCGCCGCCAGCATCTGGACCGGACGGGTGATGCGCTTCGCGAGGTACAGCCCCATCCAGGTGGCGCCGACGAGAATCATCAGCGTCATCATGAGGAACAGCGACAGGTAGACCCCTTCGAGCGGACGCTTGAGCACCGCCAGCTGACGGTATTGCTCGTAGGCTTCGGTGATCCGCCGCGAGTGCTCGGCGAATTCTCCCGCGAGGTGATCGCTCGCGATGACGACGCCGACGGGCCGGTTCGTAGACGGGCTCGCGCAGGACGGCGCCCGCGCGCACCAGCTCGCCGCCCCCGTCGAGCGGCTCGTGCACCCGGCGATCCGGGCTGCCGCTGGCCACCTGCGCCGCCAGCCGATCGGGCGACGCGCGGACGTGGCGGGGCAGCGACGGCGACTCGACGGCGACGAGCGGAGTCGGCGGCGCGCCCTCCTGGATTCGATAGACCTCGACGAGGCCGACCCGCCCCTGGGTCACTTCGGGCGCGAGCGCGCTCCGCACGGCATCGATGTCGCCCGTCTCGACGGCGAGCGGCCGGCACGACCCGGGCGATGCGCTCGGCGTGATTGGCCACGACCGTCTCGCGATCCCGGTAGTAGTCCACCGCGATCGCGTTGGCGGATCGCAGGACGTCGTCGATCGGCTGGCTGAACCAGCGTTCCGTGCTGCTCCGGATCAGCTCGCCGCCGACGATCAGCACCAGGACGGACGGGATGATCGTCAGCCCCAGCATCGCGAGCACCAGCTTCGCGCGGAAGCGCGAGAACGGCAGGCCGCGGCGCCGCTCGACCAGCAGCTTCACGACGTTGCGCGCCAGCACGAACACCAGCGCCAGGACCATCGTCAGGTCGGCGGCCGAGAGCGCGTAGAGCACCACCTCGCTGAGGAAATCGGGGCTGAGCTCGGCCGACTGGTCCGCCAGGACGATCATCGCGGCCAGCGCGCCGAACAGGAGGACGATGCCGAGGAGAATCAGCCGCGGGTTGTCGCGAAAGGGCCGCCGCTCGGCGGGAGGAGCCGCCTTCGGTTGCCTGGCCGGAAGCGTCGGGCGCCGCGCGTCGCGAACAGTCGTCATGGCGCGGCCTCGGGGAAACCCTTTTCAGGCCGCTGAAAAAGAGGCGGCGCGTGCCTCGTCCCAGCTGGGTGGAAGTCGCCGCGAATTTCGCCCCCAGAATTTGGGAGTTGGGAGTTGGTCTTTTGGAAGTTGACACAACTTCGTGCTGTCTTTCCCTATTGAACGAAGGTGAACTTCGCCTGCCCGGTGACGTCGTGGCGCTCCCACGGCCAGACGAACGAGGCGTTGCGCGGCGTCGTGTGGGCCCGCACGCGGACGTAGTACTCGCTGTTGGCCTCGAGCGCGGCGCTGCTGAAGAGCGGCAGCTTGTCGAAGTCGGCCGTCAGCCACGCGCGGGCGTCCTCTTCACGTTCCGTCGTCTCGGCCCGCTCGATGCGGCCGTCCTGCATCCGCGTGACGTGATAGACGCGCGTGAGGTTGTCGTAGCGGACGGTGGCGGCAATCTCCGTCGACGCGATCGTGCTGTCGAGCCAGAGCGCCGAGCTGCGCTTGAGCTCGACCCGGTACACGAAGCTGATCGTCAACCCGCTGTGGATGGCGGCGCGGATCTCGTCGGTGAAGGCGTTGGCGAGCTTGAACGTCACGAGCACGCGTCCGTCGCGCGGCAGCGGCGTGACCTGGAGCGTCTGCGCGGCGGCCACCGGTGCGGTCAGGGCGCCGGCGAGGAGAAGAATCGCGAGTCCCCGGCGCATCATCCCTTCGACTTCTGAAGCTCGTCCACTTCGCGCTTGAACTGCCCGACGTCGCGGAACTGCCGGTAGACCGACGCGAACCGGACGTAGGCTATCTGATCGAGCTGTTTCAGCTCCTGCATCAGGCGCGCGCCGATTTCTTCGGTGGTCATCTCCCGCTCGTGGCGCTCCTGCAGCTCCGCCTCGATGCGATCCGCGATCGCCTCGAGCTGCTGAATGCTGACCGGCCGCTTCTCGGAGGCGGTCAGCAGCCCGGCGATCATCTTCTGGCGCTGGAACGCCTCGCGGTTGCCGTCCTTCTTGACGACGCGGTACTCGATGTCCTCGAGCCGCTCGCGGCTCGTGAACCGTTTCGCGCAGCGGAGGCACTGGCGGCGGCGCCGGATGACGTCCCCTTCCTTGCTCTCGCGGGAGTCCACGACCTTGTCTCCCATGTTGCCGCAGTACGGGCACTTCATGGCGCGCCTTTCTTCACCCCGAGGTCCCCGCCGCGCGGATCCGGCGCGGGGGGATAGATCCCGGCGTCCCGCCCTCGCGGAGGGTGACGCTCCGGCGCGACCGGGATCGGCGCGGCCCCATCGCCGCCGGGCGCTTCCTTCGCGAGGCGGCGGGCGCCGGCCAGCGTGAGCCCTTCGCGCATCATGAACACGACCCCCAGCAGCGTCACCGGGACGAACGAAATCGCGTGCAGCACGAGCGCCGCGGCGGCCGCCCGATCCGTGTCGACGCCGAAAAACGTCGTCACCGCGAAGATGTACGCGGCGTGGAACCCCCCGATCGCTCCGGGCGTCGGCGCCGCCACGCCGACCACCAGGATCGTCATGACGAGGAACGAAGCCGGATAAGGATACGTAATGTGGAATGCCCGCGACGACAGCCAGATTCCGGCCGCGATCAACATCCACATCGGAAACGACAGCGCGAGGGCCGCGACGAGCCGGGCCGGATCGCGCAGCACCGCCAGTCCCTGGGCGAACGTCTCGACGAACCCGGCCACGATTCGGGCCAGCCGCGCCGGCAGCAGCGCGCTCGATGCGCAAGGCGGCGCGGCCGAGCCGCTCGGGGTGCCCCGCGAGCGCGAACAACACCGCGACGCCGGCCACCGCGGCGAGCGCCGCCATGCCGCCGCCGACTTTGACACGCGCCAGCTGGCCCGGATCGCCGGAGATCACGCCGGGGCCGACGGTGAACACGAAGGCGGCAAACAGGAGCAGCACGGTGGCCAGATCGAGCAGCCGTTCCAGCACGATCGTGGCGAACGCCGACGACGGGTTCATGCCTTCGCGCTTGGCCAGCAGGTACGGCCGGATCACCTCGCCGGCACGCGCCGGAAGGAGAAAGCTCGCCGCAAACCCGATGACCGTCGTCGTGAACGCGTTGACGAATCGTGTCGGACCGATCGGCGCCAGGAGCGATTGCCAGCGCCACGCGCGCCACGCGTACGTCAGCCCCGTCACCACGACCGCGAGCACCAGCAATCCGCTGTCGGCCCGGCGCGTTTCCGCCCAGACGCCCGCCAGATCGGTGTTTCGGAAGGCGAATCCGAGCAGACCGAGCGTGAGCAACAGGATGAGTACGGTGCGAACGCCTGGCCGCATGCGTAATGCTAGCTCGAAAAACTTCCTAGACTCAGTCGGGATAGGCGTAGTAAACAATGCCTAGCGAGGCGGAGCCGCTCGGCTGAGGCCAGTCGGGATTAGAATCCGGGAGTGTTCGGTGGGAGCCGGCTGACGCACGGCCGCGGCCGGACCTTCACGCCGAACTCCCGGCGAACTCTACTACAAGGCCCCCTCCAAGTCTATGGGAAAACGTGAGTTACTGCTGATCGTCGCGTTCGTGATCGTGGGAGCGGTCGTCTACCAGGTCACCGCGCCCCCGCCGGCCCCTGGCGAGCGGAGCTTCTCGCTCGGGCGCGTCATCGAGTCGATCAGGCGCGAAGTCCGCGGCAACCGGGCCTCGGCCGAAAAGACGACGACGAGCACGCATCCGCTCGACGCCGGCGTGACGGAGCTGCGCGTCGTGGCGCGCGGCGAGATCACCGTCACCGGCGAGGAACGCGGCGGACATCGCCGCGGAGCTGCAGGTGCACTCCAACGGGTACGACGAGGCCGAGGCGCAGCAGCTGGCCGGGGAGACGGTGCTCAAGATCGACCGGGCCGGCAGCCGGCTGACGGTGGACCGTGACGTTCCCGAACCCGGGCAGCCAGCGCGCCAAGCTGCACCTGAAGATCCCGTCGCGCCTCCAGGTGACGCTCGAATCGGGCGCCCGCCTCGAACGTCTCCGACGTCGCCGGCGTCGAGCTCAACTCGCGAGGCGACATCGAGATCCAAAAGGTCGCCGGCCGGGTGACCGGCACCCATCGGGGCGGCACGATCGCCATCACCGACAGCGGGTCCATCAAGGTCGACGACGGTCAACAGCGACGTGCAGCTCGAACGGATCGAGAACGAGGTCTCGCTCAACACGCGCGGCGGAGACGTGAAAGGCAGCGAGCTCGCGCGGCCCGATCGACATCGACTCGACGGGCACCGACGTCGTCCTCGAGAAGCTGGAGAAGACCACCGGCATCGTCCGTATCCACGCCGTGCAGGGCTCCGTCTCCGTCAAGGGCCTTCGAACCGAAGGGCGGATCGACGTCCGCGAGGCCGACGTGGACGTGGTCGTCGATCGCGCGGCGCCGCTCGCGATCTACAGCGAAGGAGGCGACAGCGTGGATCTCACCCCGCCGGACGGCGGCTATCAGCTCGACGCCGTCGCGATGAACGCGGAGCGTGACCGTCGCCGGCGATGCGGTGCCGGTCGTCAAGACCGGAGAGGAACACCGCGCCACCGGCGCAGTCAAAGGCGGCGGGCCGACGATCACGATCCGGACGGGGCGAGGCTCCATCACGGTACGGGCGAGATGACTCTTAATTCTCAACCGTCCAACTCGTAAGGTAACTGACGCTGACAACTGCCAAAAATCCAACGCCCAACTCCCAAGTGTCTGGGGGTGAAAGACCGCAACGGATTGCACCCGGCTGGTACGAGGCAGCGTCTGGGAGTTGGCGTTGGACGTTGGGAGTTGATCGCGAGTTGCCAGTCGTCAGTTGACTCCCCTCCCGTGTGCCGGTAAGCTTCTGCGTCTTCCGCGAGGTCATCAGTGCTCTCCACCGCTCCTCTACTCGACACAGCGCTCGAAGGACTCACGCTCGCTCGCCGCGGGAAAGTGCGCGACGTGTACGAGCTCACGCTGCCGTCGGGCGAGGCGGCGCTGCTCATCGTCGCCACGGATCGGATTTCCGCGTTCGACTACGTGCTCGGGTCGGGCATCCCGGACAAGGGGAAGGTGCTGACGCAGCTGTCCGGCTTCTGGTTCGAGCGCATCGGCGATCTCGTCCCGCACCATCTCATCTCGCTCGACGTCGACGCGTTCCCGGAGGCCGCGCGGCCGCATGCCGACACCCTGCGCGGGCGGACGATGCTGGCGCGCCGGACCGAGCCGGTGCCGATCGAGTGCGTGGCGCGCGGGTATCTGTCCGGATCCGGATGGAAAGAGTACCAGCAGAGCGGGAGCGTCTGCGGCGTGAAGTTGCCGGCCGGCTTGCGCGAGTCGGACCGGCTGCCTGAGCCGATTTTCACGCCCGCGACCAAGGCCGACACCGGCCACGACGTCAACATCAGCGAGGACGAGGCCGGGCGGCTCGCCGGACGCGAGCTCATCGCCCGTCTCAAGACGCTGACGCTCGAGATCTACCGGCGCGGCGCCGCGCTCGCGGAGTCCAAGGGCATCATCGTCGCCGACACCAAGTTCGAGTTCGGCCTCGTCGGCGCCGGCAACCCGGCCACCGACGTCGTCCTCATCGACGAGGTCCTGACGCCCGACTCGTCGCGGTTCTGGCCGAGCGAGTCGTACGAGCCGGGACACGGCCAGCCGAGCTTCGACAAGCAGTACGTCCGCGACTACCTGGAAGAGATCCGCTGGAACAAGCAGCCGCCGGTCCCCTCGCTCCCCGACGACGTGATTCGGCGGACGCGCGAGAAGTACGTCGACGCGTTCCGTCGGCTGTCCGGCCGCGAGCTCCAGTAGCCGTGCGGGATCAACTCGAGAAACTCGTCCAGGAGCTCCTCGACAAAGGGGTGCTCTACGACGACGCCCGGCGCGAGTTCGAGAAGATGTTCATCGCCAAGGCCCTCCAGCGGTCGAAGGGCAACGTCGGCGACGCCGCCGAGGTGCTGGGCCTGCACCGCAACACCATCGCGCGCAAGATCACGGAGTACCGCATCAAACGATCGAGTTAGGCGCGCGCTCGCGTCGCTCCGCGGTAGGGCCGCGGCTCGCTTCGCACCCGCGGTAAGGGCGCACTCGCTGCGCTCGTGCGTAGGGGCCGGCTCCATTCGCTCGCCGGTCGGGATTCAGGGATTCAAGGATCAGGATAGGATTAGGGATCATTTTGGCAGTCGAGCGCCGGGACTGCTTGACACCAGCCGCCCTTCCTATATTATTAGCAGTCGGTCCTGCTGATTGCTAAGCCGCAGGGCTGAACCGCTTCATTTACACCGAATTTTCGGTCCTTTTCGAAGCAGGCGGGGGAAACCCCGCCGGACAACCGGGGCGGGACGACCGCCCCACAACCATCGGAAGTCGAGGTTCTATGGCCACAACCGCAACCGCAACCGGCGTCAAGATCCGTCCTCTCCACGACAGGGTCATCGTGCAGCGCATCGACGAAGGCGAGCAGAAAGTCGGCGGGATCATCATCCCGGATTCCGCCAAGGAAAAGCCGCAGCAGGGCAAGGTCGTCGCTGTCGGCAAGGGCAAGGTCGAGAAGGACGGCAAGGTGACGCCGCTCGACGTGAAGGAAGGCGACACGATCCTCTTCGGCAAGTACTCCGGCCAGGAAATCAAGATGGACGGCGAGGAGTACCTCATCATGCGCGAGGAAGAGATTCTCGGCGTCGTCACGAAGTAGGCGCGGGCCGTCCGGCCAGGGCCGGATGTCCCGCATCGGGTTTTGCCGGCGCGTGTCGCGCCGGGCGGTGATATCGCAAGAGTCCGGGTTCAGCCGGACATGAAGGACGGAGATTCAAAGACATATGGCAAAACAGATCATCTACGGCGAGGAATCACGCCAGGCCATCCTGCGCGGCGTGAACCAGCTCGCCAACGCCGTGAAGGTGACGCTCGGCCCGAAGGGGCGTAACGTCGTCCTCGACAAGAAGTTCGGCTCCCCCACGATCACCAAGGACGGCGTGACCGTCGCCAAGGAGATCGACCTCAAGGATCCGCTCGAGAACATGGGCGCGCAGATGGTGCGCGAAGTCGCGAGCAAGACGTCGGACATCGCGGGCGACGGCACCACGACGGCAACCGTCCTGGCCCAGGCCATCTTCCGCGAAGGCGCGAAGAACGTCGTCGCCGGCGCGA
Organism: uncultured Acidobacteriota bacterium; assembly: GCA_963820645.1. Taxonomy (GTDB): domain Bacteria; phylum Acidobacteriota; class Vicinamibacteria; order Vicinamibacterales; family 2-12-FULL-66-21; genus JALZOC01. Next base: position 67,308 of record CAWGAS010000044.1, read on the forward strand.
ACCCGATGGAGCTCAAGCGCGGCATCGAGAAGGCCGTCGAAGCGGTCATCGAGTCGCTCAAGAAGCAGTCGAAGCCCGTCGCCGGCAACATGATCGCGCAGGTCGGCACGATCTCGGCGAACTCCGACGAGACGATCGGCAAGATCATCGCGGAAGCGATGGAAAAGGTCGGCAAGGACGGGGTCATCACCGTTGAAGAAGCACGCACGCTCGAGACCTCGCTCGAGGTCGTCGAGGGCATGCAGTTCGACCGCGGTTACCTCTCGCCGTACTTCGTGACCGATCCCGAGCGCATGGAAGTCGTGCTCGAGAACCCGGTCATCCTGATCCACGAGAAGAAGATCAGCTCGATGAAGGACCTCCTGCCGCTGCTCGAGCAGGTCGCCCGTGCGAGCCGTCCGCTCGTGATCATCGCCGAGGACGTCGACGGCGAAGCGCTGGCGACCCTGGTCGTCAACAAGCTGCGCGGCACGCTCTCGGCCGTCGCGGTCAAGGCGCCCGGCTTCGGCGACCGCCGCAAGGCCATGCTCGAGGACATCGCGACGCTCACGGGCGGCCGTGCGCTGACCGAGGACCTCGGCATCAAGCTCGAGAACATCAAGCTCGAGGACCTGGGCAAGGCCAAGAAGGTCACCATCGACAAGGACAACACGACGATCGTCGAAGGCGCCGGCTCGCAGAGCGCCATCGAGGGCCGCGTGAAGCAGATCCGCACGCAGGTCGAAGAGACCACGTCGGACTACGACCGTGAGAAGCTGCAGGAGCGCCTCGCGAAGCTCGTCGGCGGCGTCGCGGTCATCAAGGTCGGCGCGGCCACCGAGACCGAGATGAAGGAGAAGAAGGCCCGCGTCGAGGACGCCATGCACGCCACGAAGGCGGCCGTCGAGGAAGGCATCGTCCCGGGGGGCGGCGTCGCGCTCATCCGCGCGGCGAAGGCGCTCGACAACCTCAAGCTCGAGGGCGATCAGAAGGTCGGCGTCGAGTTGATTCGGAAGGCGATCGAAGAGCCGCTCCGCTGGATCGCGACCAACGCCGGCCAGGAAGGCTCGATCGTCGTCGCGCGCGTGAAGGAAGCGAAGAACCCCGGCGAGGGCTACAACGCCGCCACGGACAAGTACGAGGACATGGTGGCGGCCGGCGTCATCGACCCGACCAAGGTCGTGCGCTCGGCGCTCCAGAACGCCTCGTCCATCGCCTCGCTCCTGCTGACGACCGAAGCGATCGTCTCGGAGATCCCCGAGGACAAGAAGGACGCGCCGATGCACGGCGGCGGCGGTGGCGGCGGCGGATGGGCGGAATGTACTGATTGCGGAGTAACGAGGCGGCTGCAGAACGCAGTCGCCGCGTGACGGTCAAGCCGGCTGGGAGCATGCTTCCAGCCGGCTTCTTTTTGTCGTGGATTGTGGATTAACGAAGCGTGAACGACATCTCGATCACGATCTGCACCGGCACGGGCTTGCCCAGGAGCATGCCCGGCTTGAAGCGCCACTTCTTGATCGTCGCGACCGCTTCCTGATCGAGACCGAAGACGTTGTCGAGCGACTTGATGATGTGGACGTTGCCGACCGAGCCGTCCGGCATCACGACGGCCTCCATCGTGACCATGCCCTGGATGCGGGCGCGCATCGCCTCGCCGGTGTAGTTCGGCTTGACCTCTCGGATGACTCTGCGGCGACGAGACGCCGTTGCCCTCGCGATAGATGCCCCCGCCGAAACCCCCGCCGGTGCCAGGACCCATCCCCGGTCCTGTTCCCGGACCCACGCCCGAACCCGTGCCTGTGCCTCCGCCGCCTCCTGGCCCCGGGCCCTGTGCGACGGTGGGCGCGGTTATCTGCGTCGTGGACCCCGGCAGCTCGACAATGGAAGTAACGGCCGGAATGCTCATCACCTGCGGGATGGGCTGAGGTTCGGGCTTGGGAGGCTCGAACGACCTGGGCTTGGGAGGTACAATCTCGGCTTTTCTGGGCGGATCCGGCATCCTGTTGCCGCCGCCGCCACCGCCGCCGCCCGGGCCCGGCTTCGCAATCCACACGACATCGGGCGGGTCGATCATCTGTATCACGGGCGCCATGACATCTGTGCGCGTGATCACGTAGAGGATGATCCCCAGGATGGCCAGGTGCGTCAGGACCGATCCGCCGACGCTCTGCGCGTAGGCCGCCCAAGACGTCTCCGTGCCGGCCACGGAGCCCGCAAGAAGCCGTGCGTTGGGACTGGAGCCCTGATAAATCTCGGACATGCGATGGTCAAAAGTTGATACAGACATTGTGGCCGACTCCGGGCCCATCCGCAAGGCTGCAATAAGGATGCCCCGGCCAGGCGCGGCCTGCCGGAACCTCTGCGAGGACCATCTGTTTCGTCCGTCCCTTCCTTTGGACGTTCGCAGGGCGGAAGTGGACGCCGGGTAGCCTGGGCCTTTTTGCTAAACCCTCCCCGTCCAGGCCCCGATGGCGGCGTTGCCTCCGCCGTAGGCGTGCAGCCTCGCGAGCGCATCCGCGGCCCGCGGCTCGCTGCGAATCGCCACGAGAATCCCGCCGCGCCCGGTGAGCGTTTCGTAAATGTAGCCGTCGTGAGCCTGGAAACCGGCCCGGCCGATCGTTGCGCCGAGGCCGGACGACTCGAGACCGTTGTCGGCGCCCTGCAGCGCGGCGATGAGCGGGCCGCGGGCGAGAACCGGTCCGAGCGCCTTCATTTCGACGCGGTCGGCCGGCGTGCCAAGCGTCGATTCGATGAGCAGTGCCGCTTCCGGTGAGTCTTTGGCGAGAATCGTGATCGCGCCGGCGGTGAAGCCATCGCGGAGCAGCGCCTCGACGCCGCGCCGCGCCCACGCCGCGTCCTGGAACACGCCGATCGTAAAGCGGTCCTCATCGATCGCGCGCGCCACGTGGCTACTCGCTCCAGTTCGCGGTGTCGACGGCGGTCGCTCCGCTCCGGTTGAGCGTCGCGAGGATGGCTGACACCTGGTCCGGCACCGTGTGGACGGCGAGGAGCACTGCGCCGTGTTCGACTGCGTCCTGGAGCGCGGTGGCGCGCGCCTCGTCCACCCCGGCGCCGCTCAGCGCGGAGGCGAGCCCGCCGGCGACGTGACCGGCCGCCTCGCCGAGTCCGGCCGCCAGAGGCCCCGCCGCGACGATCGGTCCGATGCCTGGCAGCACGACCGCGATGGCGGCCAGCACGTAGCCCGACAGCTCACCCAGTCGCGCGGCCGGTCGCGAATCCTCGATGTCGACGCCCGGCGAGGCATCCATCTGCCTGGCCAGCAGCGAGTCTTCGTCGTGATTCCGGCTGATGACGGAGATCTGATCGTGGGTGACGCCCGCCTCGTGCAGGGCGCGCGCGCCGGCGGCGGCCGCGGCGGGTGTCGGAAACAGAGCGAGAACGAGAGGGTGCGCCATTGCTCCTAGCGTAACATCACGAGAGGCATGGACCGATTCGACGTGGCGATTGTCGGCGCCGGCCCGGCCGGCTGCCGCGCGGCATTCCGCATGGCCAGGGCAGGCGCACGCGTGGCCATCGTCGACGGCAGCCACCCCCGCGAGAAGCCCTGCGGCGGCGGCGTGACCGGGCGCGCGCTCGACCTCGTGCGTGATGCGATCGACCCGCTCGAATCTCGGCGCGGTCTCGATCGAGACGGTCGCGTTCGAGCACGGCGCGAGCCGGATGCGCATGAGTCTCGCGAGCGACCTGCAGCCGCCCGTTCGACTCGCGCAGTCCCATTCGCTCGCTCAGGGCAGGCTTGTCGTCGTGTCGCGGCGGGACTTCGACGGCGCCCTGCTCGCCGCCGCGTCCCGGGCCGGGGCGCACTTGATCCCGGCGCGCGTCACCGACGTCACTCCGCATCGCGACGGCTGGGTCGTCGCCACGCGCGACGGCGCGCTCTCTGCCGAGTGGCTGCTCGGCGCGGACGGCCCGAACAGCCTCGTGAGACGACGGGTGCTGCGGCCGTTCGATCGCGCGGATCTGTCCATCGCGACGGGGTTCTTCGTCCACGGCCCGACATCGCGCGAGATCGCAATCGCGTTCAACGGGCCGCCGGCCGGGTACCTCTGGGCGTTTCCGCGGCGCGATCACCTCGCGGTCGGCGTCTGTGCGCAGGCCGACGAGAGCTCGTCGGCAGCGCTGCTCTCGAGCGCGTCGCGCTGGATCGGCGGGAATGTCGAAGGGCCAGTGGAGACGGTCAGGTACAGCTGGCCGATCCCGTCGCTGCGCGTCGCGACCCTGCAGCGCGAGCAGCCGGCCGGCCCGCGCTGGATGCTGCTCGGCGACGCCGGCGGGATGGTGGACCCGATCACGCGTGAGGGGATCTTCTTCGCGTTACTGTCGGCTGACGCGGCCGCCGACAGCCTCCTCGCGGGCGTCGATCCCGCCGCGCAGTATGCCCGCCGCATCCGGACGGCGATTCACCCGGAGCTCATCCGGGCCGCGCGGCTGAAGGACTGGTTCTTCGCTCCACGCTTCACCGGGCTCCTGATCCGCGCCCTCGAGGAGAGCGCGGCGATCCGCCACGTCATGGCCGACCTCATCGCCGGCCGGCAGACGTATCACGGGCTCCGTCGGCGACTACTGATGACGTTGGAAGTGCGACTGATGTGGCAAGTGCTCTGAATCACTAATCCCTGATCCTCGAATCTGTCGGTCAATCGTCGAATCGCATGATCTCAGGGATTCCAGGATCCAAGGATTAGGGATTAGGGATTCGCTGTGTCACTTCACGAGATAGCCGTCTCTGGCCCGGACTTGCGCGCCGGGACGCTTCACCGTCACCGTGATCGACCGCCACTCGTTGCTGCCGGGGACAACCGGGCGCGCGGGCGTGTAGCCGAGCAGGTACTGCTCGCGCAGCTCGCGGGCGATCGCGCGCAGCGTCTCGGCCAGCTTCGCGGGGTCGCGCGTGTGAAAGGAGCGCCCGCCCGTCAGCGTCGCGAGCTCGGCGAACAGCGGGGGACGCGCGGCGCCGAGCGCGACCGGGAAGATCATCACGTCGGCGCGCCGGGCCCGGTCGAGCGCGTCGGCGGCCGTCGCCCGGCTGTAGCGATCGTCCCCGTCGGAGAGCAGCACGAGCGCACGACGTCCCTTCGCCACCTGCACCTCGTCGATGGCGCGGATGATCGCGTCGTGCAGACCGGTCGTCCCGAACGGATCGAGCCGCGCCAGCGCGTCGAACTGCGGGCTCCGGTCGGTAGACAGCGGCGCGACGACGTCCACCTCGGATCCGATCGCCAGAACCATCGACTCGTCCTTCGGGCGGAGCTCCCCGAGGAACGCCCGCGCCGCGGATTTCGCCAGGGCCAGGCGCGTGCCCGACATGCTGAAGCTCCGATCGAGCGCGACCGCGACCGAGAGCGGGAAGTCCCCCGCGGCAAAGTTCGAGATCGCCTGGACCTCGCCGTTTTCGCGCAGCTCGAAGTCCCCTGCGCGAGGCCCATGACCGGCTCGCCGCGGTCGTTGGTCACGCCGGCGTACACCTCGACAAGGTTGACCCCCGAGGAGAACTGCCGGGCGGAGAGGCCCGGAGCCCATCCGGCTGCCAGGCCGGCGAGCAAGCAGGCGGACGCGACGGCGGCCACCGGCCGCCAACGGTGATACAATCGGCGCAATTCTCCACGCGATGTCCAAGGAGCTCTTATGATTGGCCGCCTCGGCATACCCGAGCTCGTGATCATTCTCTTGATTATCATCATGATCTTCGGAGCAAGCCGCTTGCCGGAAATCGGGCGCGGGATCGGGAAAGGCATCCGCAACTTCAAGGACTCCACCAAGGGCGGCGACGACGCCTAGGTCCTAGAGGACGACCCTCGCGTCCCCCACCCGCCGGGTAACCCGCTCCCGATCGAGATACTCCAGCAACGGAATCGCATACTTCCGCGAGATGCCGTAGCGTTCCTTGAAGGCCGGCGACGTCGACGCGCGCGCCTGCCCTTCAGCGCCCGCACGTCGGCCTTCAGACCCGCCAGCGCCTCGGCGTGAAACAGCAGCGTGTCCAGCTTGACGAGCGTCTTCTGGCGGACGAGCAGCTTCGTGATCCGGTCGGCGACCGCCGCGCTGACGCTGGCCGCCGCGGGCAGCGCCGTCTCGGCCGGCGGGGCCAGCCCAGCCTCGCGGAACAGCCGCTCGATGCGCCTCGTGCGCGCGCGCTTCCTCCGGCGACAGCGACACGTGATGCCCCGGCGATGCGCCAGCCGATCGCGGCCGGCGATCCGGTCCCCTGCCGCCAGCTCCGCCACCACGTGCTCGAAGACGGCCGGCGCGGCACGGCCGAAGAGACGCTCGCGCGCCTCTTCGCGCGACAGCCCTTCCGACAGCGGCTGTGATGCGTGGTGCGCGGTCAACGCGGCCAGCAGGCGTGCTGGACAGGTCCTGCAACACGGCCGGCGACACCAGCAGATCGCCGACGCGCGTCGCGCGGCCGAGGCGCGACCAGCCGGCGTGACGCGTCGCGTCCGCGCCGGACGCCGAGAGGCCGGCGCGGCTGACCAGCGCGCCGCGCGCAGATCCCGGCGCCGCGCCGCTCGTCCATGAACGCCAGGACCGCGCTGTCCAGCGTCTCCGGCGCGTCGAGACGGCGGAAGCGCGCCAACGCCGCGGCATTCCGAATCGGCCGAGCGCGGCGGGTGCGGGATCGAGCACGACGCCGCCGCCGATCGTCACCGGCGGCGAGTACGCGCGCACGATGAACCGGTCGCCGCGCGTCAGCACCGCCGGCGCCTCGAAGCGGATGCGGGCGTACGCCGAGCGCCCGGGGGCGATCTCGGCCGCCGTGCCGTCTCCGTCCCGTGCGGACGCCACGGCAATCCGCGCCGAGCAGCTCCGTCGTGCCGTGATGGAACCGCACGCGCGCGCCGTGCCGCAGCGGCCGCGCGTCGGGCAGCAGATCGACGACGGCGTCGACGCGCCGCGTGGGCTCGAACGCGCCGGGCGCGCAGAGCGTGTCCCCGCTGGCCAGGTCGGCCACGTCGACGCCGCCGAGGTTCGACCGCGACGCGGCGCCCCGCGTCCGCGACGGCCCCTGCCTGACGGCCGTGGACCTGCAGGCCGCGGACCTTGACCGTCGACCCGCGCGGCAGCACCACCAGCTCGTCGTCCTGGCGAACGCGTCCGGACACCAGCGTGCCGGTCACGACCGTCCCGAAGCCCTTGCATCGAGAAGACGCGATCGATCGGCAGGCGCGCGGCGCGCCGTCGCGATCGCGCGCGCGGCACCGCCGACGCGGCCGACGTCAGCGCGCGCGCGGAGCGCGTCGAGCCCGTCGCCGGTCTTCGACGACACGGCCACGATCGGCGCGCCGGCGAGGAAGGATCCCGCGACGAGCTCGCGCGCCTCGAGCCTGCGCGAGCTCGAGCATGTCGGCGTCGACGAGGTCCGCCTTCGTCAGCACGATGACGCCCGCGCGGCACCTGGAGCAGCCGGCAGATCGCGAAAGTGCTCGCGCGTCTGCGGCATGACGGACTCGTCCGCCGCGACGACCAGCATCACCAGCGTCGATGCCGCCGGCGCCCGGCGAGCATGTTCTTCACGAACCGCTCGTGCCCCGGCACGTCCACGAACGCGAGGTTCGAACGCCGTCGGCCTCGAGGTGCGCGAACCCGAGGTCGATCGTGATCCCGCGCGCCTTCTCTTCCTTCAGCCGGTCGGGATCGGTGCCGGTCAGCGCCACGCACCAGCGCGCTCTTGCCGTGATCGATGTGACCGGCCGTGCCGATGACGATCGAGCGCATGTTCGGCATCGGCCGATTCGGCATTCGGCATGCGCGCTCGCGCTTCGCCGGACGCGCTTGCCGCTCCGCGCTTGCCCGGGCCGCTGCTTGCGCTTGCCCGGCGCTTCACGTGGCGCTCGCGACTTCGGCTCGCGCCTTGCTGCGGCGCGGACCCCGGTTGCTGCTCCGACTCGCCGCACGCGGTCGAGGATCTCCGACCAGGCCGAGATCGATCTGCCGCCGCTCCATGTCGACCTTGATGACCTGCACCCGCACGCGGTCGCCGAGGCGGTAGACCTTGCCGGTGTTCTCGCCGCGGAGGATGTGCGCCCGCTCGACGAACCGGTAGTAGTCGTCCGCCATCGTCGAGACGTGCACCATGCCCTCGACGAAGTGCTCGATGAGCTCGATGAACAGGCCGAACGCGCGTGACGCCGGTGACGTAGCCCTCGAACTCGTCGCCGACCTTGTCCGCCATGAAGCGGACCTTCTTCCACTGGACCAGCTCGCGCTCGGCGTCGTCGGCGCGCCGCTCGCGCTCGGACGTGTGGCGCGCGATCTCCGGGCAGATCGTCGGTGAGCTCCTCGCGGCGATCCTCGCTCATGCGGCCCTGGCGCGACTCGCGCAGCGTGCGGTGCACGACGAGGTCGGGATAGCGGCGAATCGGCGAGGTGAAGTGCGTGTAGCTCTTCGCCGCCAGGCCGAAGTGCCCGAGGTTCTCCGGGTCGTAGCGCGCCTTCTGCATCGTCCGCAGCATCAGGAACGCGATCGGCTTCTCCTCCGGCGTGCCGCGGATCTTCTCGACGAGCTTCTGGAAGTGCCGCGGCTGCACGTCGTTGGGCGGCGCGGCGAGGCTGTAGCCGAGCGTCGAGATGAACTCCTCGAACTCCTCCACCTTGAGCGGATCGGGCTTCTCGTGGATGCGGTAGAGCGTCGGCACGTCGTGGTCGTCGAGGTGCTGCGCCACGGTCTCGTTGGCGACGAGCATGAACTCCTCGATGATCCGGTGCGCGACGTTGCGCTCGGCGGCGATGATCGCTTCGACCATGCCCTCGTCGTCGAGGACGATCTCCGGCTCCTTGAGATCGAAGTCGATCGACCCGCGGCGGCGGCGGCGCAGTTCAGGATCTCGAACAGCTCGCGCATCGTCTCGAACAACGGCACGAGCGTCGCGTACCTCGCCGATCAGTCTCCGGATCGCGATCCGTCAGGATGGCGTGCACCTCGGTGTAGGTCATCCGCGCGTCGCTGTGGATCACGCCGTCGTGCATCTCGTAGCGGACGACCGTCCCCTTGCGATCGATCTCCATCAGGCACGACTGCACCAGCCGATCGACGTCGCGGATTGAGGCTGCACAGCCCGGTCGAGAGCTCCGACGGGAACATGTGGACGGCGCGATCCGGGAAGTACACCGACGTCGCCGCGCTCGTAGGCCTCCTCGTCGAGCGCGCTGCCTTCCGGCACGTAGTGCGCGACGTCGGCGATGTGGACGCCGAGCCAGTAGTTGCCGTTCGGCAGCCGCTCGAGCGTGATCGCGTCGTCGAAATCGCGCGCGTGCTCGCCGTCGATCGTGACGGTCACGCAGCGGCCGGAAATCGGTCCGGCCCTTGAGGTCCGCCTCGCGCACCTCCCCGCCGAGCCGCCGCGCCTCCTCGACCGCCTCGTCGCTGTGCGCGTCGGGAATGCCGTACTTCCGGATGATGATCTCGTTGTCGACGCCCGGCTCGTCGATGTCGCCGAGGACTTCGGTGACGCGGCCGAGCGGCCCGCGCGCGGGCGTCGGCCAGCGGGTGATCTCGACGACGACCATGTCGCCCGGCTTCGCGTCCATGCTGCTCGTCCGGAAGCATCTGGACGTCCATGATCAGCCGGCGGTCGAACGGCACGACGAACCCGATGCCCGACGTCGTCCACGTCGAACCGGCCGACGATCGTCTGCGGCGCCGCGCTCGAGGATCCGGAGGATGCGGCCCTTCGGCGCGGTCCGTCGCTGCCGCGCTCGATCCGCGCGACGACGCGGTCGCCGTGCATCGCCTGGTTCAGGTTGCTGCCGGCGATGTAGAGATCCCCCGCGACCCCCTCGAGCGGACGGTCGGGCACGACGAACCCGAATCCGCGCGGATGGGTGACGCACGCGCCCGACGACGAGGTTCATCCGGTCGGGCAGGCCGAAGCGGTTGCCGCGCGTCTCGAGGAGGGCGCCGCTCTCGACGAGGTCGTTCAGGAGGCGCTTGAAGGTCGCGCGCTGTTCGCGCGGGATCTTGAGCCGCTGCAGCAGCTCGCGGGGGGTCGCGGGGTGGTCGACCTTGTCCCGGATCAGCTTCAGCAGCTGCTCGTGATTCAACATTCTGCTCGATTCTACGAGGGACACCCGAAATACGGCCATGATTCGTCAGCTTTTTCCAACCGGCCCCCAAGTGGCTGAGTCTACAGACTGTGTGACCGGCTACCGAGCCGCTGCCGCCGGCTGACCGACCTGGACCTGGTGCGCCTGGCGCAGGCCGGCGACGTCGAGGCGTTCGGCGAGCTGGTCGAGCGGAACCGCCGTGCCGTCTTCCGGGCCGCGCTGGCGTGCGTCGGCTCGCCGACCGAGGCCGACGACGTGGCGCAGGAGGCGTTCGTGACCGCGTTCCGCAAGCTCGGGCTTTCGCGGGGACTCGCAGTTCCGCACCTGGCTGCTGTCGATTACCTGGCGCAAGGCGATCGACCGGCGCAAGAGCGTCACGCGGTGGCTGCGCCTGACCTTCGCGCCTCCGCGCGACGACTCCGGCGAGGACGCATTCGACTTCATGGAACGCATACCTTCGATGGGCCGCTCGCAGGAAGAGCGGTCGTCGACGACGAGCTGCAGAAGAACGTGACGCGCCTGATCGGCACGCTGCCGAGGAAGCTGCGCGACGCGCTGCTGCTGGCGGGATCCGGGGAGCACACCTACGACCAGATCAGCCAGATGCTGGAGACGCCGGTCGGCACCGTGAAGTGGCGAGTCTCGGAGGCACGCCGGGTGCTGAAGAAGAAGCTGACCGCCCTGGGGTACGCCTATGAATAGCGACGACTCGCCGTTTGCCTCCCGGCGCGAATCGCCGGGCCTCGCGGCCTCGCCGATCGATCAGGCCATCGACCGCGCCGTGCGGAAGATGATGCAGGTCGATCCGCCTGCAGGCCTGCGGCGCCGCGTCATGGCGCGCATCGAGGCAGGCCCTTCGACTCGCGGGTTCATGGGCTCGCTCAGGACAGGCCCTTCGACTCGCGGGTTCATGGGCTCGCCGGGATTCGCCGTCGCCGCCGCGCTGGCGATCGTCGTCCTGGGGGTCGTGGTGACGCGCAACAACCGCGTGGCGCCGGCGCCGATCGATCTGCCAGCCGCCACGGTGGCAGTGCCGGAAAAGACACCAGAGACGACCAGCCGGGTCGAGCCGCCGCCTCAGCCTGTTGCCGCCCCGCCGGTCCGTCCGCGCGTGACCGCGCGGACGCCGGGAGGATTTCGCCGCGAGCCGATTCCGATGGCGCCCGTGGCCGACATCTTCGGCACGCGGACGGCGGCGATTGCGGCAGCGGCCGATCCGATCGCCGACGCGGTCTGGACCGCCCCCACTGCTCCCGATGTCGAGGGCAGCATCGCCGAGCCGGCGCCGCTCGTCGTGCGCCCGATCGAAACGCCGCCCATCGTGATCGCGCCGCTGGTCGTCGGACGGCCCCCTACTGCGCCGCCCGGCCCGCCCAGGTAGCCGGGCCGGAAGAGTGAACGGAGCGTCCGGAGACACCAGAGACCGGAGCTAGCTCGAACGTAATTGATCACCACAGAGTTGCGGTAACGGAGAAGAACAAAAATTATTCTTTCGTCTCCGTTTCCTCCGTTAACTCTGTGGTTAAAACGAATGCGGCGGACCAGCGGGAGGCCGTCACATTGCCGATACCGAGGACATTCATGCTGAAGACGAAGCTGGCCATGATCGCGACGACAACGCTTGTGCTCGCGGCCGCGATGTCGGCGCAGCAGGCCGCCACGCCGAAGCCGGCGGCGCCCGACCAATCGCAGAGCCTGCCGCCGGCGAGGAACCCGCCGCAGTTCGCGAACATCCGCGATCGAGCTGACGATCACGGACCAGCGCACCGACGTACCAGACGCCGCCGAAAACGGTGACGATCCTGGTCGAAGATCGCCAGAGCGGCCGCATCCGCACCGGACGGAACAACATCGCCCTGAACGTCGACGCGCGGCCGGAAATCGTCCGCGACAATCGCGTGCGCCTGTTGCTCAGCCTGGAGTACACGCCGCAGGACACCGACAAGTCGTCGCCGATGGCGATCTCGGAGACCGTGGCCGCGCTGCTCGAGGACGGCAAGCCGCTGGTCGTGTCTCAGTCCGCGGATCCGTCGTCGGACCGGAAAGTCAGGGTCGAGGTGAAAGCGACGATCGTGCGATGAGGCCTCGGCGCTGCGCCTCGGTAGCGCGCTCGTGGCTCGCTGCGCCGCGTAGCGAGCCGCGGCTACTCGCTACGCGGAACGGCGGCCTTGACCTAGAATGAGGCATGGCAGCTCGCGGCAGGCTCATCCTGATCGCCTTCGTGGCGTTGATCGTGTGCCTGGGTCTCGGGTTCGGCTGGGGCGCATCGGGTCAACGCGGACTCCAGTCGGCGCTCGACGACGCGCGTCAGCGGCTCGATCTCGCCGAAGCCCGCGGTCAGATTCTCGACGCGCGGGTCAGCCTCTACAACAACAACTTCGGAGACGCCAGCCGTCACTTCGAAGACGCCAAGCCGCCCCTCCGGCGGCTGAAGGCGCAGTACCACGACGCCGGCCGCAACGATGCGGCTTCGGGGATCGACGCGGCGCTCGGCCACGTGGAAGAGGGTCAGCGGCTCGCGGGAAAGCTGGACCAGGCGGGGAACACGAAGGCCGGCGAAGCGCTGGAAGCGTTGCGGGTCGCGGCGGGAAATCCGAATCACTAATCACTAATCCTTGAATCCCCGGATCCTAGGATCCGAGGATTACGGATTAGGATTAGGGATTAGGGATTAGGGATTCCCGATCAGCATCACGTGCACGTCTCCGACATTCGTTCCGGTCGGACCCCACAGGAGCAGATCGCCCAGCGGATCGAAGAAGTCGTACGCGCCGTTCGACTGCAGCGCGGCGGCCCAGTCCAGGCCCGCGCGCCGCGCGCGCTCGCCGGACGACGAATCGGCTACCGCCCCTGCGGCGTCGGTTGGACCGTCAATCCCGTCGGTCCCCGCGCTCGCCACGACGACAGCGGCCCCGGACCGCGCGAGAGGATCGAGCATCGGGATCGCCGCCAGCGCGAATTCCTGATTCCGGCCGCCGCGCCCGGTCCCACGAACGTGGACGGTCGTTTCGCCAGACGCGATGATGCAGACGGGAACGTCGCGTGCCGGCTCGGACGCTCCGGCGTCGCGCAGCCCGTTGGCGACGAAGGCCTCCCCCGCTTCCCGGGCCTCGCCGCTCGTCGCCTCCTCGATCATCCGGACGGCGTATCCGCGCGCCCGCGCAGCCTGCGCGGCGCCCTCCATGGCCGCGTGACGGTTCCCGATCACGCGATACGACGCTTCGCTCAACCGGCGATCTCCCGGCTTGGGGGTTTCGTCAACCCCACGCTCGAGATACGCCAATACCGGCGCGGGGATCGTCGCCGCAACCCCGGCGCGGCGGACGATCGCCAGCGCCTCCTCGCGCGTCGTCGGATCCGCCACTGTCGGTCCGGATCCAATCACTGAAGGGTCGTCGGCCACCGGACCGTGCACATCCGAGAGCGCCAATGTCGTCGTGCGGCCCGCCACCGCGGCGAGACGGCCGCCTTTGACGGCCGACAGGTGCTTGCGCACGCAGTTCAGGTCGGAGATCGGCGCACCGGCGTTCATCAGGGCACGCGACGTGACGCCTTTGTCGGCGAGCGTCAGCGTCGGCGCCGGCACCGCCAGCATCGACGAGGCGCCGCCGGACAACAGCACGAGCAGCGACCCTCGAGCTCCGCACTGTGCCGCGATTGCCAGGGCCCGGCGGCCGGCCGCCTCGCTCGCGGCATTGGGAAACGGATGCGAGGCGTCGAACCACTCCAGCCCGGGCGGGAGCTCGGCAGTACCGAATCTTGTACCGGCCACGACGCCTTGCGCGAAGTCCAATGAGATAGCGCTCGCCATCGACCACGCGCCTTTGCCGGCCGCAACGACGAAGACCGGCGGCCGCAGGTCCAGCGCCCCGCCCGACACGGCGGCACGAACCAGCGAGCCGGGATCGACCGCGTCGACGGCAGAGCGAAGAATGACTTGAAGGTCGCCGCGAAGCCGCGGAAGAGAAGACTGAGGAGGGAGGGAATCGGTCAGTGAAGCTGCTTGGGATCGGACCAGCCGGAGAGGCCGGTGACTGCATTGAACTTTCGGAGCAACTGCCCCATCAACTGGTCGGCGTCGTCTTTCGCGCAGAGCTGTTCGAGCTGGCCGAGGACGCGCGCCAACGCCTGGTCGGCATCGGTGATGGCGCGCTCTGAGAAGTACTCACGCTGCCGGGCAAGGCATTCGCGGTGCCTGGTGAGTTCTTCGCGATAGAAGTCCGTAGGGAAGCTTACAGGGACGCTCAAAACCCGACCCGGGCTGACGACGCGTGCCATGCGACTCCTCGCGTGGGTGACTGTGGATGCGACCAGTGTAGACGCGGCACGCCGCTATGTCAACGGGGACAGTATCCGGTCCCGGTTATGGCTGCGCTCCGGAGTTCATGCCTCATGGCGCTTCGAGCGGCCTCCTCAACGGACCCCGCGCGCGACGATGAGACCACCCACGCAGCCGAGAAGCATCCCCCCGGCGACGATCACGAAGCACAGGTCGAGCGGCAGAAACGTAATGGTTCCGAGGCCGATGGTTTCGGCCGCAAGCTGGCCGTATCGAACCCGCGCGGCAACGAAGAGGCCCCACAAGAGAAGGATGGCGAGCACGGCGCCGGCCCCTCCCTGCAGAATCCCCTCCGCGACGAAAGGACCGCGGATGTAGGCGAAGGGAGCGCCCACGAGCTCCATGATCTCGATTTCGTCCTCCCGGGCCAGCGCCGCCAGGCGGACGACGTTGGCGACCGTCATGGCGGCCGCGATCGCCATCAGAAGGACGATGACGAGGCCGACGCCCGCGAAACCTCACGAGCGCATTCAAGCGGCTGAGCCAACGACGGTCGTAGCGGACGTCGGCGACGCCGGCGAGCCCGGCGAGCGTTGTCGCCATGTTGTCGACCGCGGCGCCGGCCGCCCGCATCTCCGGTTTCAACCGGACCTCGAACGACGCCGGAAACGGATTGGCGTCGAGCCGCTCGACCGAGCGGCGAGATCGGGGAAATCCGCGGAACCGCGTGGCGGCCTCTTCCTTCGACACGAATTCACGGTCGAAGCGAGCCCGCTCTTCGCCATCATCTCGTTGACGACCCGCTGCTGCTCCGGCGTCGCGTCGTCCGCAGTAGACCGCGAGCTCGGCCGCTTCGCTCCAGCGCCCGACGATGCGCTGAAGGTTGGTGTTGATCATCAGGAAGAAGCCGAGCACGAAGAGTCCGGCGGCGATCGTCAGCATCGAGAGCAGCGCGGCGCGCCGGTTGCGCCACAGGCTCTCTGCCGCTTCGGTGAAGAAGTACTGCAGCGCGCGCACTCAGGTCACCTCCACGACGCTGCCGTGGTCGAGCGTGACGGTCCGGCGGCCGACGCGGCGGATCAGCTCGCGGTCGTGGGTCGCGACGAGCGACCGTCGTGCCGCGCGCGTTGATCTCGCGGAACAGGTTCATGATCTCGAGCGAGAGGTCGGGATCGAGGTTGCCGGTCGGCTCGTCGGCCAGGATGATCACCGGGTCGTTGACGAGCGCGCGGGCGATGGCGATGCGCTGCTGCTCGCCGCCCGAGAGCTCCATCGGGTACGCGTTCATCCGGTGCTGCAGGCCGACCCACTTCAGCACCTGGAACGTGCGCCGCTGCTGCTGCGACGGCGCCATGCCGAGCACGCGCGGCACGAACGCGACGTTGTCGAGGACGGTCTTGTTGGGCAGCAGCTTGAAGTCCTGGAACACGAAGCCGAGCGAGCGGCGGTACGCCTGCACCTGGCGCAGCGAGAGCTTCGACAGATCGCGGCCGCCGACGACCAGCCGTCCTTCCGACGGGGATCTCCTGCCGGAGCAGCAGGCGCAGCAGCGTCGACTTGCCGGCGCCGCTCGGCCCGGTGAGGAACACGAACTCTCCCTTGTCGATGCGCAGCGACAGCTCGCGCAGGGCGTACACGCCGCGGCTGTACATCTTCGAGACCTTCTGGGCTTCGATCACGCGGTGTCCCTGTCCGGACTGTCCAGCACGCGGCGCACGCTCTCGTTGACGCGCGCGGGATTCGGCTTTCCCGCCATCGCCTTCATGACCTGACCGATGAGGAAGCCGAACGCCTTCGTCTTGCCGGCGCGATAGTCGGCCACCGGGCCGGCGTGCCCGCCGAGGACCCGGCGACGCAGCGTCGATCGCGTCCTGGTCGTCGATCCGCCCGAGCCCTTCGGCGTCGACGATCTCGGCGGCGCGGCGGCCGGACGCGTACATCTTCTCGAAGACGTCCTTGGCGATCGGTCCGCTGATCGTGCCCGTTGTCGATCAGGACGATCAAGCTCCGCCAGCGCGTCCGGCCGCAGCGGCACGTCGTCGATCGACGCGCGCGTCTCGTTCAGCTTGCGCGTCAGCGTCGCCCATCACCCAGTTGCTCGCCGCCTTCGGGTTGCCCGCGCCGGCGGCGACGCGCTCGAAGTAGTCCGCGAGCGCCATCGACTGCGTCAGGACGCCGGCGTCGTATTCCGGCAGATGATACTGCGCGACGAAGCGGGCGCGGCGGGCTTCGGGCAGCTCCGGCAGCGCGCGCCGGATCTCTTCGATCCACGGCGGCGTCGAGCGTGCAGCGGCGGCAGGTCCGGCTCGGGGAAGTAGCGGTAGTCGTCGCGCCTCCTCCTTCGTCCGCATCACCGTCGTGCGGCCCGTCGCGGGATCGAAGAGCCGCGTTTCCTGCACGAGCGGCGTCCCGCCGGACGTGCCTGCAGCGTGATCTGCCGGTCGATCTCGAACTCGATCGCGCGCTGCACGTGGCGGAACGAGTTCAGGTTCTTCAGCTCGGTCTTGACGCCGAAGGCCGACTCGCCGACGGGCCGCACCGAGACGTTCGCGTCGCAGCGCAGGCTGCCCTCCTCCATGTTCCCGTCGTTGACGCCGATCGCGACGAGGACCTCGCGCACGCGGCTGAACGCCTCGGCGGCGTCGGCCGCCGACCGCAGGTCGGGCTCGGTGACGATCTCGATGAGCGGCACGCCGCTGCGGTTGAAGTCGAGGTGCGTCGCGCGGGCCGAGTCCGGGAAGCCGTCATGGAGCGACTTGCCGGCGTCCTCTTCCATGTGGACGCGGGTGATGCCGACGGTCACGGCGCGGCCGTCGCGCCGCGAAGTCGATGGGCCCCGCCGGTCGCGAGCGGCCGATCGTACTGCGAGATCTGATAACCCTTGGGCAGGTCGGGATAGAAGTAGTTCTTCCGCGCGAAGATCGAGTCGGCGTGCACCGGCAGCCGAGCGCGAGCGCGGCGCGCGTGGCGAGCTCGACGGCGCGGCGGTTCAGGACCGGCAGCGCGCCGGGAAGCCCGAGGCAGACCGGACAGAGCGCGGTATTGGGCTCGGCGCCGAACCGCGTGGAGCAGCCGCAGAAGATCTTGCGTGGCGGTCAGCAGCTGCGCGTGGATCTCGAGGCCGATGACGGGTTCAAAAGACTGGGTCACGGGGTCCACTGGGTTCCGCAGGTTCCACGGGTTCGTTGCAGGGTTCTACAGGGTTCCAGGTTCGGTCGCAGGGTTCACAGGTTCGGTTCGCTGAGTTCACCTCGTTCGGAGCGTACCGGCACGACCGCCGGGAAGTCAATGAAGGGATGTGGAGGCAGGGGCATGAGCAGGGCTCGGTCTCTTCGCGATGGCTGTCGACACTGAGTCTCCTGAGACCTGTCTCCTAGACTCCTGTACTCAGAGCGCGGCAATCACGCGGCGGAAGGCGTCGACGACCGCGGGATCGAACTGGGAGCCGGCGCAGCGCTCGAGCTCGAGCAGCGCGTCGGGCGGGCCGATCGCGTCGCGGAAGACGCGCGGCCGCGTCATCGCGTCGAAGGCGTCCGCCACGCAGATGATGCGCGCGCCGAGCGCGACGTCCGCGGCGCGAGCTGCCGTTGGGATAGCCGAGGCCGTCGATGCGCTCGTGCGCGTCGCGCACGAGCTCCACGGCGGCTGCGAGGTACGGCACCCGCGGCGATGAGATCGGCGCGATCTGCGGGTGCTCGCCGGATCAGATCTGCTCTTCGATCGTGAGCGGCGCGGGCTTGCGGAGCATCGCTTCCGGCATCGGCGAGCTTGCCGACGTCGTGCAGCAGCGCGGCCCGTTCGAGCGAGGCCATGTCCTCCTCGCGGAGCCGAGCGTGCGCAGCCGACGCTGGCCGACAGCGCGGCGACGCGGTAGGCGTGCGCGTAGGCGTCGCGATCGGCGAGCGTCAGCATCGACAGCAGGCCGTCGAGCGCGTCGTCGCAGTCGATCGTCAGCGCGCTGACGCGCGTCGCTGAGGCGCTGGCGGCGGATGCTCCATCTCCAGCTCGAGCGTTTCGCGCCAGCGGCGCGAGTCGCGGGCCGCCTGTGCCACTCGAGCCCGCGCGCGACCGACTTCGCGCAGGCGGTCGCGGCCGAACGGCTTCGTCAGGTAGTCGATGACGCCCTGCCGCAGGCTCGTGACCGCCGGCCCGACGTCCTGCACGCCCGTCGCCATGATGACGGCGGTCTCGGGCGCGTCGTGGCGAATCTGCTCCGCCAGCCACAGGCCGTCGCGCCCCGGCATCCGGATGTCGCAGAGCGCCACGGCGGGCGGCGTCGCTTCCAGCGCGCTCCAGCGCCTCGTCGGCGTTCGCCGCGGTCGTGACGTCATAGCCGCCGCCGACCAGCCAGCGCGCCATGAGCTCGCGCACGCCGTTCTCGTCGTCGACGACCAGGACGCTCTGGCGCGGAGCGCCTCGCCGGGCGCGTCAGCATCGGCGGACGTGTTCGTTTCCGGTTGCGGTCATGCTCGCCCTTGCGATCGGTCGATGCGCACACACGTCGTGCGCTTACGACAGCGCTCGCCGATCAGAGCATCGCGTCGCGGCGGCGCATGATGGTCCCGCCGAGATCGAGCCGTTCGAGGCGGCGATAGAGCGCGCGGCGGCTGAGCCCGAGCATCCGCGCCGCCGCCTTCTTGTTGCCGCCGGCGCGGACGAGCGCGCGCTGGATGTGCTCGCGCTCGACGGTCACGAGCAGGTCCTCGTCCGCGACCGGCCGGCGGCGCAGGCGCGGACGGCCCGCGCCGGCGCGGGGCCGGCGACGCGGCGAGGTCCGGCATGCTGACGGCCAGCTCGCGCTCGGTGATGAAGTCGCCGTCGGCGAGGATGCAGGCGCGCTCGATCACGTTGCGCAGCTCGCGCACGTTGCCGTCCCACGCCGCGCCGCCCAGCAGCCGCTCGGCGCCGGGCGTCAGGCCGAGCCAGCGGCTTCTGCAGGCGCTCGCGACGTCTCGCGCACGAAGGCGGCGGTCAGGTACGGAATGTCCTCGCGCCGGTCGCGCAGCGCCGGCAGCTTCACTTCGACGATGTTGAGCCGGTAGTAGAGGTCGCTGCGGAACCGGCCGGCGGCGACCTCCGCGCGCAGGTCGCGGTTGGTCGCGGCGATGACGTGGACGTTGACCTTGCGCGGCTCGAGCGAGCCGACGCGGTGCACCTCGCCGCGCTCGAGCACGCGCAGCAGCTTCGCCTGCACGGACAGCGGCAGCTCGCCGATCTCGTCGAGGAACAGCGTGCCGCCGTCGGCGAGCTCGAACAGGCCCGGTCTTGTGGTCGGTGGCGCCGGTGAACGCGCCGCGCACGTGGCCGAACAGCTCGCTCTCGAACAGCGTCTCGACGACCGCCGAGCAGTTGACGGTGACGAACCGGCGGTCGCGGCGCGGGCCCAGTCTGGTGCAGCGCGCGCGCGACGAGCTCCTTGCCGGTGCCGGTCTCGCCGGTGATGAGCGCCGTGCGCACGTGCGGCGCGAGCCGGCGGATCATGCCGAACAGCTCCTGCATCGACCGGGCCGCGCCCGATCATCCCGCAGAACTCGAGCCGCCGCGCGACGTCGCCCTCGATCGCCAGCAGGCTCCGGCGCTGCTCGATGTCGTCGCGGACGGCCGTGAGGAGCAGCTGCGAGCCGCGCGAAGTCGAGCGGCTTGCTCAGGTAGTCGATCGCGCCGAGCTTGATCGCTTCGACCGCGGTGTCGACCGAGGCGTAGCCGGTCATCAGCACCGCCTGGCAGTGCGGATCGATCTCGCGAATCGCGCGCAGCACGTCGAGGCCGCCGACGTCCGGCATGCGCAGGTCGACCATCGACGAGATCGGCGCGCCGCGTCTGCAGCTGCGCGATCGCGTCGCGCCCGCTCGAGCAGGGAATCGACGTCGAACCCCGCGCGCTGCGCGAAGCGGCTGACCACATCGAGAATGCCCTGCTCGTCGTCGACGACGACGAGCAGCGGCCGCTGCCCTGTCATACGCACTCCTTGGAGACCGCACGGACCGCCGAGCGAATGGCCCGCAGTTGAAACGGCGGCGCCAGAACGGCCGTCGCCTGCTCACGTCCGAACCGCTCCACGTCGCCGTCGTCGGCCGACATGGAAATCAGCACCAGCGGGATCCCGTGGCTCGCCGGGCGCGCGGCCCGCCACGCCGCCGAGATCCGCGGCGATCAGGCTGCGGTCGATGAACGCCACGTCGAGCGGCGTGTCCCGGCAGATCGCCAGCGCATCGGCGCTCGACGATGCGGTCACGACCGTCGCAGCCCCAGCCGCCGAGCGCGGCCGCGACGTAGTCGCGCTCGCTCTGGTCGGCGTGCGCGACGAGCGATCGTGCCGGCGCCCGGCTCCTCGATCCGCGCCGGCAGCAGCAGCTAGAACGTCGTCCCGCCGTCCGACCCGGCTCTCGACCGAGATCTGGCCGCCGTGATCGCGGACGATGCCGTAGCAGATGCTGAGGCCGAGCCCGGTGCCTTCGCCGACGTCGCGGGTCGTGAAGAACGGATCGAAGATGCGGCGACAGGTTCGTCCGTCGATGCCGTGGCCGGTATCGGCGATGAACAGCTCGACGGCGGCCGAGACCTCGGTCGTACCGCGCGCCGACGTGCAGGCGCTCGGTCCGCCGTCCGCGCATCGCCTGCTCCGCGTTGAGCAGGAGGTTGAGCAGCGCCTGCTGGAGCTGGCCGCCGTCGCCGACCACCGTCGGGCAGCGCCGGGCTCGAAGTCGGTCTCGAGCTCGATGCCGTTCAGGCGGAACTCGTAGGCGCGCAGCGACAGCACGCGGCTCAACAGGTCGGCGACGTCCTGCTGGCGCGCGGGCGGCCGACTGCCGGCGCGCGAACGCGAGCAGGTTGCGCACGATCCGCGCGGCGCGCTCGGATTCCTCGGCGATGCGCCGCAGGTCCTGCGCCAGTTCCGCGGCCGGGGCGGATCTCCGTCGCGCGTTCCTGCAGTTCCTCCTCGAGGAGCTGCGCGTAGCCGATGACGCTCGTCAGCGGGTTGTTCAGCTCGTGCGCGACGCCGGCCACGAGCTGGCCGATGGCCGACAGCTTCTCGGCCTGCAGCAGCTGCGCCTGGGTCGACTTCAGGCGCTCGATGGTCGCCACGAGCCGGCGTTGGCGGCCGCGAGCTCGTCGCTCATCTGCTGCATCCGCCGCGCGACTCGGATGTCCTCGGTGACGTTCTTCGCGATCTGCACGATCGACGCGCCGTCGCCGCCGCCGCCCACCGGGAACGTCGTGACGCTGAAGATCTGCCCGTCCGGGCAGCGTGACCTGCGTCCGGCTGCGGTCGTTCGCCAGCGCGCGCGGCCGACCGCGCAGTCGGGACCCGTCCGCCGCAGAACCCGATCTGCGTCGCAGGTGGATCCGCGCAGCGTCGGTCACGCGGCCGGCCGAGGTGCTCGGCGAGCGCGGTGTTGCCGCGCAGCAGCCGGCCGTGGCGGTCGAAGACGGCGATCGGATCGCCGATCGCGTCGAAGGTCTGCTCCCACTCCTGCTTCCCGCGGCCCAGCGAATCGTGCAGCCGCGCGTTCTGCACGGCGACGGCGATCTGGTCCGCGATGATCGCGACCAGGCGCTCGTCCGCGCACGTGGAAGCGGTGCGGCGTCTCGGCGACGACGCTCAACGTGCCGAGCAGCTCGTCGCCGGCGATCATCGGGACGCTCAACACGCTGAGCACCGGCAGCGCGCCGGCGAGTCGGGCGGCGAGCGCCAGGCGGAGGTCGTCGACGCAGGTACGCGCGCGCGTCTCGATCACCTGATCGCTCGGCCGCGGCACGCCGTCGCGCCAGACGCCGCGGCACTTCGCGCGGGCCGACGAACGCCTGCTCCTCGTAGAGGCCCGTCGCGGTCGTCCTTGAGGCGGATGGAGCCGCCGGCGATCTCGAGCGCGCGGACGAGGCACTGCAGCGCGCTGGACGAGCACGTCGCTGCAAGACGAGCGAGCGCGCCATGCCGTCGGCGATTTCGTTGATCGTCTGCAGCTCCCAGACGAGCCGGCGGTTGTCGAGATTCGTCTGGCGGCGCTCGAGCGCGCGCGTCGAGCGTGGCGAACAACTGGTCGATGTCGAACGGCTTCTGCACGAACGCGAACGCCGAGAGCTCGTACGACTGCGATCGCCGAGCTGAGCGACGTCGTGCCCGACATCACGACGATCTCGGCCTCCGGCGCCTGCTCCTTGATCCGGCGGATGACATCGAATCCCGATTCGCGAGCCGAGCCCGAGATCGACCAGCGCCACGTCGAAGTTCCTGTGGCCGAGCGCGGCCTCCGTTTCGGCGAGCGACGTGGCTCCGATGCGCCCGGTAGCCGCGCAGGTGCGCCGCCTCGGCGAGCATCCGGACGATGGCCTCGTCGTCGTCGACGATGAGCAGAGAAACAGATGTGTGTGCATGGTCCACGGCGGCACGGCCAGTGCGCGACACCGTCAGCCGACCAGGGCAAGACGAGGGCCGCGCCCGCGCACCAGCCGTCAGGGTCGGAGGCGGAGATCACGTCGTGCAGCGGTTTCAGAGGAAAGCGTGTCAGGGACAGAGCGCCGGCCCGCCAGTGCAGCGCGGGTTCCAGCGGATGAACAGTCGTGGCGTTTCAGGCGGAACTGGAAGCGGGCCGGCGGACGCTGGTAGCTCAGACCTCGATCCCGTGTTTCTTCATGAGCCGCCACATTGTCGTGCGGCTCACCTGCAGCTCGCGCGCGGTGGCGGCAATCTCTCGCCGTGGTTGCGCGCCAGCGTGGCGACGATCATCTCGCGCTCGGCGCGCTCGCGCGCGGCCGCGACGGTGCGCTCGGCCGGCGCGGGATCGCGAGCGGCCGCGCGACGACCTCCTCCGGCAGATCGTCGGGCTCGAGCTGCGGACCGCGCGCGATCGCGACGGCGCGCTGGATGATGTGCTCGAGCTGACGGACGTTGCCGGGAAAGTCGAAGGCGATCAGCGAGGGTCCAGCGCCTCGTCGCTGCAGCCCGTCGACGCCGGTCGCCCGTGCCGTACGCGCTCGAGGAAATGATCGACGAGCAGCGCGGATGTCGCCCTGGCGCTCGCGCAGCGGCGGCAGGTGGACGCGGTGCACGTTGAGGCGGTAGAAGAGATCGCTGCGGAACTCGCCCGCGTCGACCGCGCTCTTGAGATCCAGCGTTGGTGGCGGCGACGAACCGCACGTCGACGCGGCGGCTGTCGTTCTCGCCGATCCGCCGGACCTCCCCGGCTTCGAGCGCGCGCAGCATCTTGGCCTGCAGGACCTTGGACATCGTCCCGATCTCGTCGAGGAAGAGCGTGCCGCCGATGGCGTGCTCGATCAGGCCGGCGCGCGCCGCGTCGGCGCCGGTGAACGCGCCTCGCGCGTGGCCGAACAGCTCGTTCTCGAGGAGCGACTCGGTCAGCGCCGCGCAGTTGAGCGCGACGAACGGCGCGCTCCGCCCGCGCGCTGCCGGCGTGGATCGCGCGCGCGACCAGCTCCTTCCCCGTGCCGGTTTCGCCGGTGATCGAGGACCGTGCCCGGCGACGGGCGCCGCGCGGCCGATCAGTTCCTTCACCTGCTGCATCGCCTGGCTCGTCGCCGACGAGCGTGTCGAGGGAGCCGGCCGGCGCGGATCTGGCGCTGCAGCAGATCGACCTGCCGCGCGAGCTGCCGGCGTTCCGACGCCGCCCGCACGCGCATCAGCAGCTCGTCGCGGAAGAACGGCTTCTGCACGAAGTCGACCGCGCCGAGCTTCATCGCTTCGACGGCCGTGTCGACGGTGCCAAAGCCGGTCATGACGATGAAGACCGAATCCACGCGGCGCTCGCGCAGCTTGCGCAGCACGTCGAGGCCCGAGATGCCGGGCATGCGCATGTCCGAAAGGATCACGTCGAAGGCGTCGCCGCTCGCCAGCGCGAGGCCGTCCTCGCCGCTCGGCGCCGACTGCACGGTGTAGCCGGCCGCCGCGCAGCATGCGCTCCGTGCTGTCGCGCACGGCGGTGTCGTCGTCGATGACAAGAATGCGGGACATCTGATGCTTGTGTAGTGCCAGAGCCTGAAGGCCGACTCGAGGCGCTGTCGCGACGCGCGCCTCATGTTATACCGGTGCATGGTGACGATACAGCCGTCATGAAGCGGTCTTGTTGTGTCCGTTGCTGCTGGCGGTCGCGGCCGCAGCCTGCTCCCGGCCGGTCACCCGGGCACGCGCTGCCCTCCGCCGGTCCGGCGGCTGCCGCGGCTGATTCGCGTCGGCATCGTCGACGACGGCCGGACGACGATCCGCCAGGTCCCGCTCGAGGAGTACGTCGAAGCCACGGCCCTGTCGGAGTTCGCGCCCGCCGTCAGGCGATCCCGGCGTCGTCGAGCGGATGCTCGAGGTGCAGGCGGTGATCAGCCGCACCTATGCGCTTGTCGCACCTCGGACGGCACGCAGCTCGAGGGCTTCGACCTCTGCGCGACGACGCACTGCCAGTTGTTCCAGCCGTCGCGGCTGCAGACCTCGCGCTGGGCGCCACAGGCGGCCGAGGCGGTGGACCGCACCGCGCACAGCGTCCTCTGGTACGACGCCGGCCCGGCACGCGCCGTCTTTCACGCCGACTGCGGCGGCCACACGAGCAACGCCGTCGACGTCTGGGGCGGCGCGGCGCGGCCGTACCTGTCGGGCGCGCCGACGACGGCCCGGCCGGCGAGGTCCACACCGTCGTGGAGGTTCGAGGCGGCCGAGCCCGCGGTGCTGCGGGCGCTCAACGCCGACCCGCGAACGCGCATCGGCGCCCGTCTCGACGGGATTCAGGTGCTCGATCGCGACGAGGCCGGCCGCGCCGGAACGGATCGCGCTGCACGGCACACAGGAGCGGCATCGTCCGCGGCGAAGCGCTGCGCGAGGTGCTCGGCGCAGACCTTCGGCGATCGCGCGATCAAGAGCACGTGGTTCGACGTCCGGCGCGGAGCGGACGCTGTTCGTCTTCGAAGGCCGCGGCTTCGGCCACGGCGTCGGTCTCTGCCAGGCCGGCGCGCTCGCGCGCGTTCGAGCGGG
Organism: uncultured Acidobacteriota bacterium; assembly: GCA_963820645.1. Classification (GTDB taxonomy): domain Bacteria; phylum Acidobacteriota; class Vicinamibacteria; order Vicinamibacterales; family 2-12-FULL-66-21; genus JALZOC01. The sequence goes on from CAWGAS010000044.1 coordinate 92,606, forward strand.
CGCGAAGCCGGCGGCGATCCTGCAGCACTACTTCCCGGGCACCCGGCTCATGACGCTCGGCTGAACGCCGGGACTGGGATCAGCGACTCGAGCGGATTCGGGATTCGCGGATCCGATTCGAGGATCAGGGATTCGACGATTAGCGATCAGTGATTCGCTCTACGTCATCGCGTAGACGACGATGTTGACCGCGAACTTCGTGTTGTCCTCCCGCTGGAACCGCTTGTTCCGCCAGTCGTAGTCCCACTCGCACCCGTAGTCCTTGTTGCTGTACAGCACGCCGACCCGCCCGCGGTGCTCCACCGCGCGCAGGTAGTCGTGGACGATCTCGTCACCCCACCCGTTCAGCTCGTGCGACGTCGCCGGCGGGCCGTCCTCGAACGTGAAAAAGCTGCGGTAGATCGGATGCCGCGCCGGCAGCTTCGCCATCGCGCCCGCCTCGCCGAAGATCGTCTTCATCTCCTGCTCGAAGCTCCGGGCGTAGAGGCCGTTGACGTCGTGGTTGCAGTCGTCCGAAAACAGCAACCCGCCGTGCTCGACGAAGAGGCGCAGCCGGTCGCGTTCCTCCCGGCTGAACCGCACCAGCTTGTGGCCGGTCATGAACAGGAACGGGAACGACAGCAGCTCCTCCGCCGAAGGGGGGATGATGACCTCTTCCGGGAAGACCGGGATCGACGTGTATTCGACGATGGAATTCAGGACGTTGGCGGCCACCTTGGGGTTGTAGTCCCAGTCTCCGGAGTCGTAGCGGAGCCGGGCAAAGACGAACTCGGAGGCTCGGGGACGGCCCTGAGCGCGGGACCGCCGGTTTCGACCGCCATTCCGACATTCTACCACGCATCTGCTACCTGCCCATCGAGGACAGCGAGTCCGAGCACGAGGCATACGAGCGGTCCCCGGCGTGGCACGAGTCCGAACCCGGCGCCCGTAAACGTTCCGGCCCTCGAGGCGTAATTCATGACAGGAGCTCAGGCGGCCGGCGTTTCCGGCCGCGAAGCGGACGGCGCAGCTGCCTCCGCCGTCAAGGCGCTGCAGGCCGACGGCCGGCATGCCGAAGCGCGCGAGCGCTACGCCGAGCTGGTCGGCCGGCACCAGCGGCGCGCCACGCGCATCGCGTTTCACTACATGCGCGACGCCGCCGAGGCCGACGAAGCGGTGCAGGACGCGTTCGTGAAGGCGTACTCGCACCTGTCGTCGTTCCGCGAGGAGCTCCCCTTCGAGGTCTGGTTCACGCGCATCCTGATTAACGGATGCCTGGACCGCATCAAGGCGCGCACGCGCCGCGAGCGGTGGATCGCGCCGATGCCCGGAGGGCCCGGAGGCGAGCGCGACTTCGCGGAGCGGATGCCGGGCCGCGGCCCGTCGCCGGAGGATCAGCTGCTCGCGCGCGAGCGGCGCGAGGCGCTGAGCCGCGCGCTCGCCAGGCTGCCCGAGCGGCAGCGCTCGGTGTTCATGCTGAGCCATTTCGAGGGCTGCACGTCGCGCGAAGTGAGCGCGCTGACCGGCCTCAACGAATCGACCGTCCGCGTGCATCTGTTCCGGGCGATCCGCAAGCTGAGGACGCTGTTGGGAAGCGGCGGGAACGCCGGAGCGTCCGTGGAGAAACGCCGTGTCCATTCTTGACAAGTTGAGGCTGAGCGGCCATCTCGACGACGCCGCGCTGGCGGCGATCTGGACCGATGCGGCCGCAGGCGGCAGCCGCCCTCGCATCCGCACCTCCAGGCGTGCGCCGCCTGCCGGTCGCGCTTCGCCTCGTTCGCGTCGTGGCTCGACGGATGTGCGCGACCGATGCCGCCGCCGAAGTGGACGAGCTCTTTCCGCCGGAGCGCCTGGCCGCGCAGCACGCGCAGATCTTCCGCCGGCTGGAAGCGGCCGAGCGCCCGGCGCGCGTCATCGCGTTCCCGAAGTTCGCCCAGCCGCTGACGTCCGGTTCATCGCACGGCGTCACGCTGGATTGCCGCGGCCGCCGCGGCCGGCCTGATCGTCGGCGTCGGCGTCGGGCAGATGATGGATCTCCGGCACTCGTTGAGCGCTCCCGGCCCCGGCCACCGAGGCGCGGTCGCCGGTGGCCAGCAGCCCGACCGCGCCCCGACCGCGCCGACGTCCTGACGGTCAGCACCGATCGGCCGCGAGGAGGCGTTCCTCTCGGAAGTCGACATCACGCTCTCCCGCCCGGCCCTGCCGGAGCTGCGCGCGCTCGACGAGTTCACGCCGCGCGCCGGACGACCGGGCCCAGGTAGTCCGGTGAGCACGTCTCAGCCGCTGATCTTCCGCAAGGGCCTCGACATGAAGGAGGCCGTCGCCGGCGAGCTGGCGGCCGCGTACGACAGCGCCATCGTCGATCGCGTCCGCGCCAACGACTTACCGGTACGAGTCCGGCCGGCTGACCGTGCACCTCGCGCGCGAGTTCGGCTTCTGCTACGGCGTCGATCGCGCGGTCGACTATGCCTACCAGGCGCGCCGCCGGTTTCCCGGCCGCCACGTGTTCCTGACCGGCGAGATCATCCACAACCCGCACGTCAACGACCGCCTGCGCGGCGCGGGCATCCGATTCCTCTCCGACGCCGGCGAACAGCGCCGACCAGCTCGGCGCCGACGACGTCGTCATCCTGCCCGCGTTCGGCGTCACGGTCAGCGACATGGCGCAGCTCTCGAGCCAGGGCTGCACGCTCGTCGACACGACCTGCGGCTCGGTGCTGAACGTGTGGAAGAACGTCGTGCGCTACGCGCAGGACGGGTTCACCTCGATCATCCACGGCAAGGTGAAGCACGAGGAAACCCGCGCGACGGCGTCGCAGGCGCTCAAGTACCCGAACGGCCGCTACCTGGTCGTGCTCGACCGCGAGGAAGCGGCCATCGTCTGCGGCTACATCCGGTCGGGCGGCGATCGCGACGCGTTTCTCGCGCGGTTCGCCGGCGCGGTCTCGCCCGGGCTTCGATCCGGACCGCGATCTGACGCGCATCGGCTGCGCGAACCAGACGACGATGCTGATGACCGAGTCGCTGGCGATCGGCGAGATGTTCCGCGATGCGATGCGCGAGCGGTACGGCGAGGCCGCGCTCGCCGCGCACTTCCGGGCGTTCGACACGATTTGCAGCGCGACGCAGGAACGCCAGGACGCCGTCATCGCCCTGCTCGCGGAGCAGCCGCTGGACTTGATGCTCGTCGTCGGCGGCTACAACAGCAGCAACACCTGCAACCTGGCCTGCATCTGCGCCGAGAAGGTGCGGACGTATCACATCGCCGATCCGGAGTGCCTGATTTCGGCCGACGAAGTCGCGCTACCGCCCGGTCGAGCGCGCCCTGCTCCGCCGGCGGGATTCAGGAGATCGCGCAGGGCTGGCTGCCCGCGTCGGGCCCGATCGCGGTCGGCCTGACGGCCGGCGCCTCGACGCCGAACAATATCGTCGGAGAGGTGATCCGGAAGCTGGCGGCGTTCTGCGGCGCCGAGTGGCGCCTGAGGGCAGGCTTGCGGTTAGCGTTCCAGGCGGGAGAGCTCGGGTCCGGCGGCTTCGGTGAGCTGAATCTTGACCTTGTGGCCGCGCTGGCGGGACAGGAAGCGATAGAGGTCGGTGCCCGGCTTCGACCATGACGGTCACGTTGTCGCCGAGCGAAAAATAGCCTTCCTGCACTTCGTGGTCGGCCGAGGTGACCTGCACGGTCACGACAGCCTCGTCGCGGTCCGAGGCGCGGCCGATGCTGAAGCCCGACGAGCACCAGAGCCAGGGTCAACCACGCTGCCATTGCAATTCGCACGATTCCGCTCCTGTTCGGCGCTTGGCCGGCCTTGCCGCTGGCGTAAAGCCGGCACCCGGCGTCACAGAGTTGCAATGCAACTGCCAACGGGGATCTCGCGGTTGACAGCAATTTACCAGGCCAGGCGATCGGTGCCGGAGAGCAGGAGACGTCCACAGGACGCGGTAAACAGCGTCCGGACGGGGTCGTAATAGGGCGTGTACACCACTCCGAAGAAAGCAAGGACATATGGCAACTGCGAATCGCGTTGGTTCTGGCAGCTGCTCTGGCCTGCGCCGGCACCCGCGTTGGCCGCTCCGCTCGAGTGCGAGCAGCCAGACGGCTCAGAAGCCGGATCAGGGGCAGCGGCGAACGGCGCCGGTAACGACAAGCGGAAGGACGAGCACCGCATGCCGTGGTGGAAGGCGGCCGAGACCCGGGCGGAGCTGGGGATCTCCGACAAGCAGTCCAAGGACATCGACGAGATGTTCCAGTCCACCTACCCGACTCTGCGCGCCGCGAAGGACGAGCTCGACAAGCTCGACGAGCTGGTCGCGGCAGACGATGAAGGAAGGCGACGGCGGACATCACGACCGTCACGCAGCAGGTCGGCCAGGCGGAACAAGCCAGGGCGAAACTCGCGACAACCCGCACGATGATGCTGTACCGTATGCACCGCCTCTTCTCGCCCGAACAGCGCGTCGAAGCTCGACGCGATGCTCGAACGGCGGGAGGCCGAACGTCGTAAGTCGAGGGAACACAACGACGGCCGCCACTAGTTCGACGATCTCTCTGCTCGCACAAATTCTCTGGAGGCTTCTGTGAGGAAGATCGCACGCACGCTGGCTGTAGCCGGCTTCGTTCTCGTTACCGCCATGCCGTCCTTCGCCCAGGACACGAACACGACACACGTCAAGGCGCTCATCGCACAGGCGATGACCCAGCAGGGAGGCGCGCCGACGGCCAGCGGCCTGCCTGGCGTCCAGGAAACCGGCCCGGTCATCCGATTGAGCGTGGACGAAGCGGTCGCGCGCGCCATGGAGCAAGAACCTCACGATCGCCTCCGAGCGGCTGACGCCGCAGACGTGGGACCTGTCGATCGCGGCGACGCGGGCGCAACTACCAGCCGAACCTGACCTCGGGCTTCGCAACAACTCGAACGTCCGGCTGAACGACCGAATCTTTTCGAGGCGCGGGCGGTCCGACCGGTCAACACCGACACGCAGAGCTGGTCCGGCGGCATCGCGCAGAACATGTGGAAGCGGCGGCGGCAACTACACCGTCAACTGGACCAACATCCGGGCCTCAACGACTCGACGCAACAGCACCACCGTCAACCCGCTCTACAACTGCCGGGCTGCAGGCGACTCTTCACGCAGCCGCTCCTGCGCAATTTCAAGATCGACAACACGCGCGCGAACGCTGCTGACGAACCGGATCAACCAGTCGCTGTCGGAAATCAACCTGAGCGCAACGGTTGCGAGCACCGTCGCGGCCGTGCGGAACGCGTATTGGGAACTGGTCTACGCGGTGCAGGCGGTCGATGCGGCGCAGCGCTCGCTCGAGCTCTCGACGAAGCTCGTGCAGGACAACCAGTCGCGCGTCGAGATCGGCACCATGGCGCCGATTGATGTCGTGCAGGCCCAGGCGGAGCAGGCGACGCGCCGCCAGACGCTGGTCACCGCAGAGGCGACGCTGCGCAACAACGAGCTGGCTCTCAAGCGCCTGATCGTCAGCGGAACCGACGACGAGCTGTGGCGCGCGACGCTGCGCCCGACCGAGCTGCCGACGATGTCCGTCGACGCCGTCGACCTCGAAGGGGCGGTGACGAACGCGCTGGCCAACCGCACCGACATCGCGAGCACGCGCAAGAACCTCGAGCTCGCGGATGTGCAGCTGCGCAGCCTGGTGAATCAGACGCTGCCGGAGCTCGACCTGATCGGGCCGTACAACCTGCACGGCCTTGGCGGCACGCTCATTGATCGTCGATCGACGATCGGCGTCGTCATTTCAACCAGTGCCCGGCGGCTACTTCGACGCGATTCGGAGCATCAGCGGCTTCGACGCGCCGACCTGGAATCTGCGTCTGAACTTCGCCTATCCGCTCGGCACGAGCGCGCCCAAGGCCAACCTGGCCCGGCAGCGGATCCTGCGGGAACAGACCGCGGCGAACCTGAAGGCAACCGAGCTCCAGATCGCCGTGGACGTCACGAGCGCGGCGCTCGCCATTCGCAACGCGCAGGAGTCGATCCAGGCGTCGCAGGCGTCGCGCGAGCTGTCGGAGAAGCGGCTCGAAGCGGTCCAGAGCAAGATGGACGTCGGCATGGCCACCAACTACGAGGTCGTGCAGGCCCAGCGCGATCTGGCCGACGCGCGCAACAGCGAGCTTCGCGCGCAGCTGAACTTCCAGCGCGCGCTCGTCGATTTCCAGCGCGCCCAGATCAGCCCCCGGTAATCGGGAGAGCGGGATAAGAGAGCATCATGCGGAAAGTGGTCGTCATCTTCATCGTCGTGGCATCGGTGGCCGTCGCAGGCTTCATGGTCTACGGGCGGGGCTCCACCGAGACGGGGGACGACGCGGGCGCTGGCGGCGGCCGTGGCGGCCAGTCCGCGGGCGAGGCGCCCGCCCGCCGATGCCGGTGGAGTTCGCGACTGTCGAAGCGCGCGCCGCTCGCCGAGCGCGTGCTGGTCGTCGGCAGCCTGATCGGCGCCGCCACCGTGCAGGCGGTGCCGAAGATCAACGGCCGGCTGGCCAGCGTCAACGTGCACCTGGGCGATCCGGTGCGGCGAGGCCAGATCATCGCCAAGGTCGAGGACCGCGAGATTCAGGAGCAGGTCCGTCAGGCCGAGGCCTCGTACCAGGTGGCCGAGGCGACGATCCGTCAGCGCGAGGCGGACCTCAAGCTGGCGCAGACCAATCTCGATCGCAACAAGAGCCTGCTCGATCGCCAGTTGCTGCCGAAGCAGACCTACGACGACACCGACGCCCGCCACCAGGCGGCGCTGGCGCAGCTCGATCTCGCCAGGGCGCAGTTCGAACAGGCGAAGTCGCGGCTCGAAGAGCTGAAGATCAATCTCTCGAACACCGTCATCTCCTCGCCGGTGGACGGCTTCGTCGGGAAGCGTTTTCTCGACCCCGGCGCGTCCGTCAGCCCCAACGTGCCGGTGGCCTCGATCGTCGACATCCGTCGGTCCGCATGGTGGCGAACCTGGTCGAGAAGGACGTGAAGCGCGTCACCGTCGGCACGCAGGCGGCGGTCGAAGTCGATGCGTTTCCGGGTGAGACCTTCAACGGCCGGGTGAGCCGCATCGCGCCGGTGTTCGACCCGGCGACCCGCACGGCCGAAATGGAAATCGAAGTGCCGAACTCGGCTACCGGCTGAAGCCCGGCATGTATGCGCGCGTCCAGTTGACGGTCTCGGTGCGCCCCGATGCGATCACGATCCCGAACAACGCCGTGGTGATGGTCTCCGGCAAGCCAGGCGTGTTCGTCGCCGGCCCCGCGGCGCAGGGCCGCGCCGACACGCCGGTTCCCGCGAGCGATAGGCGGCCGGGCGGACCGCCGGGGGCGCGGCGCTCAGCGCGAAGTTCGTTTCAGTCGAGACCGGCATCCGCGACGGCGATCGCATCGAGATCGTCGCCGGCCTGCGCGACGGCATGCAGGTCGTCACGACCGGCGCCGGCGCGCTGAAGGACGGCGACCGGATCGTCGCAGCCAAACCGGAACCCGGTCAGGGCAGAGGCGCCGCCGCAGGGCGGTGCACAGAGAGGGAGCGGTCGATGAGCATTCCACGCACAGCCATCCAGCGTCCGGTCACGATGTTCATGCTGTCCGGCGTGATCATCCTGCTCGGCATGCTGTCGTTGTTCCGCCTGCCGGTCGACCTGATGCCGGACGTGTCGTACCCGAGCCTCACCGTTCGCGTGCAGCTATGCCGGCGTCGGGCCGCTCGAAATCGAGGAGCTCATCACGCGCCCCATCGAGCAGGCGATGAGCGCGGTCGCCGGCCTCGAGCGGCTCGAGTCGACGGCGCAGGAAGGGTCCAGCCGGACGACGCTGAACTTTGCGTGGGGCACCGACCTGAACGAAGCGGCCGACGACGTGCGCAACCGGCTCGATCGCGTGCGCGGCCGGCTGCCCGAGGAAGCCGACGCGCCGGTCATGTTCAAGTTCGACTCGAACGCGATGCCAATCATGGGCGTCGGCGTCGAGGCGGTCGACGGAGAGCTCGACCGAGTGACGCTCCGTGAAATGGCCGAGCACGACCTCTCGCCCCGGCTCGAGCGCGTGCCCGGGCGTGGCCGCGGTCAGCGTCGAAGGCGGCCTGCGCCGGCAGATTCACGTCGAGCTCTCGAAGGAGAAGGTCCGCGCGCTCGACCTGCCGGTGGACCGCATCATCGGCCTGCTGCGCTCGGAGAACGAGAACATCCCCGTCGGCGAGATCGACGAAGGCGACACGACGTATCTGGTGCGCAGCCAGGGGCAGTTCGAGAACCTCGATCAAATCCGCGAGCTGGTGGTGATGACGCGGCAGGGCGTCCCCGTCTACCTGAAGGACATCGCCGAGGTCAAGGACTCGACCGAGGACCTCCGCTCGTTCACGCGCATCAACGGGAAGCCCGGCATCCGGATGCGCGTGACGAAGCAGTCGGGGAAGAACACGGTCGAGATCGCCGACGCGGTGCGCGCCGAAATCGTGCGGATCAACCGCGAGATGCCGAACCTGCGCCTCGGCGTGCTCGACGACAGCTCGATCTTCATCAAGCGCTCGATCGACGCGGTCAAGGAGCACGCGATGATCGGGGCGTTCCTCGTCATCCTCATCATCTTCCTGTTCCTGCGCGACCTGCGCTCGACGGTCATCATCTGCACGTCGATTCCGATCTCGGTCATCGGCACGTTCGCGCTCCTCTACTTCGCCGGCTACACGCTCAACACGATGACGTTCGGCGGGCTGGCGCTCGGCATCGGGATGATCGTCGACGCGTCGATCGTCGTGCTCGAGAACACGTTCCGGCACATGGAGCACGGGAAGGACCGGATGACGGCGTCGATCGACGCGAGCGAGGAGGTCTGGTCGGCGATCCTCGCGTCCACGCTGACCCACATCGCGGTCTTCGTGCCGCTGCTCTTCCTCACCGGCGTCTCGAGCATCCTGTTCAAGCAGCTCTCGATCGTCGTCATGTTCTCGCTGACGATGTCGCTGTTCGTCGCGGTCACGATCGTCCCCGTGCTCTGCTCGCGGCTGCTCAAGCTGCCGCCGCCGGTCGACCAGCGGAAGGGCCTCACGGGGCGGATGTATACGGCGAGCGAGCGGTTCCTCGACAACATGGATCTCGGCTACAGCCGTCTGATCGGCCGGGCCCTCCACCACCGGCCGACCGTGCTCGGGGTCGGCGTCGGGCTCGTGGTCGTGGCGTTCCTCATCCTTCCGACCATCGGCTTCGAGTTGATGCCGGTCACGGACGAAGGGGAAGTACAGGTCACCGCGGAACTGCCGGTGGGCACGCGCATCGAGCGCGCGCAGGACGTCGCCACGCGTCTCGAGTCGCTGCTCCCGGAATATGTCAAGGAGCAGGACGCCATCATCACCCAGGCGGGAGGCGGCGGCGGGTTCGGCGGCGGCAGCGCGAGCCGGACGCAGGCCACCATTCGCCTCGTGCCGAAAGCCGAGCGCACGCGCTCGAGCGAAGAGATCGCGCGCACGCTGAACCGGCAGCTCGCGGGCGTCATCCCGGGCGTCATCATCACGACGCGCGCCTCCGGCGGCAACCAGGCGATGACGCGCCTGCTGGGAGGCGGCGGCGGCGGCGGTGGTGGCGGTGGCGGCGGCGGCGACAGCCGTCTGGCGCTCGAAATCCGCGGCGACGACCTCGTGGAAGGCCAGCGCCTGGCGGTCGCGGCGAAGGCCGTCATGGACAGGGTGCCGGAAGTCCGCGACGTGCGGATCGGCCGCGACGACGGCCGGCCCGAGCTCGCGATTCTGGTCGATCGGCCGAAGGCCGCGCTCCTCGGGCTGGGCGTGAGCAACGTCGCCAGCAGCATCCGGACGAGCGTCGGCGGCACGCAGGCGGCGTTCTTCCGCCAGGACGGCAACGAGTACCCGATCGTCGTGCGGCTGCGCGAGGAGGATCGCAACCGCGTCGACGACATCAACGACATCCTCATCGGCACGCCGCAGGGACAGGTCCTCCAGGCGAAGAACCTGCTCGCGCTGCGCAACCAGACGGGGCCGACCGAGATCCAGCGCAAGAACCAGGAGCGGATCGTGCGCGTCACGTCCGAGCCGCAGGTCGCGCTCAGCGACGCCGTCAAGGCCATCAACGCCCGGTTGCCGGAGCTGCGCGTGCCGCAGGAGTTCACGGCCGGCTTCGGCGCCGAGGTCGAGGCGCAGGGCCAGGCGTTCAAACAGCTGCAGTGGGTGCTGATCCTCGCGATCCTGCTGGTGTATGCCGTCATGGCGTCGCAGTACGAGTCGCTGCGCGACCCGTTCATCATCATGTTCTCGGTGCCGCTCGCCGCCATCGGCGTCGTCGCCGCGCTCAAGCTGACGGGGACGACGTTCAGCCTGCAGGCGTACATCGGCGTCATCATGCTCGCCGGGATCGTCGTCAGCAACGCGATCCTGCTCGTCGACTACACGAACATCCTGCGCCGGCGCGATCACATGCCGCTGCGGCAGGCGGTCGAGACCGCCGGACGGACGCGTCTCCGGCCGATTCTGATGACGTCCCTGGCGACGATTCTCGGCCTCGTCCCGATGGCGCTCGGCATCGGCGAAGGGGCGGAGCTGCAGGCGCCGCTCGCGCGCGTCGTCATCGGCGGCCTCGCCGCGTCGACGCTCATCACGTTGGTCTTCGTGCCGACGGTCTACACGCTGTTCGAAGAAGGCTGGAAAGGACTGCGCACGGGAGCGGCGAAGCACTCGTAGCGACCGGACGGACCCATGAAAAAACTCATCCTCATCATCGTCGTGCTCGCCGCGATCGGCGTCGGCGCGGGCGCCTATTACATGAACCGCGCGCCCAAGGAACCCGAGGTGAAGACCGCGCAAGTCAGCCGCGGGGACATCGTCGAGGTCGTGCCCGCCACCGGCACGCTCGAGGCGGTGACGACCGTCCAGGTCGGCACGCAGGTCGGCGGCATCATCCAGGAGCTGTACGCGGACTTCAACGACATCGTGCGAAAAGGGCCAGATCATCGCGCGGATCGACCCGACGCTCGTGCAGACGCAGATCGAGCAGCAGCGGGCAAACGTGACCAGGGCCGAAGCGGACCTCGAGCGCCTCAAGGTCGCGCTCGCGGATTCGGAGCAGAAGCTCGAGCGCGCGAAAGTCCTGTTCGAGAAGCAGCTGCTGCCGCGGACCGAGCTCGAGACGGCGGAGGTCACCGTCAACTCCGCGAAGGCGCAGATTCGATCGTCGGACGCGGGGCTCGACCCAGGCCAAGATCGCAGTTGAACACCGCGCAGGTCAACCTCGCGCACACGGTCATCGCCGCCCCGATCGACGGCATCGTGATCTCGCGCGCCGTCGAGCTCGGGCCAGACCGTCAACGCCGGCATGTCGGCGCCGACGCTCTTCATCCTCGCCGCCGACCTGACCAAGATGCAGGTCAACGCGAACATCGACGAAGCCGACGTGGGCCGCATGCGTCCCGGTCAGGTCGTCACGTTCCGGGTCGACGCGTACCCGACCGACACCTTCATCGGGTCGGTCCAGCAGGTCCGTCTGCAGCCGACGACGGTGCAGAACGTCGTCACGTATCAGACCGTGATCGAGGTCCCCAACCCGGAGCTCAAGCTGAAGCCCGGGATGACGGCGACGGTCAACATCGAGGTCGCGCGGAGGAACAACGTGCTGCGCATCCCGACGGCCGCGACGCGCTTCCGTCCGACCGAGGAGATCTTCGCCGCGCTGAAGCAGCCGGTGCCGCCCGAGGCCCAGGGAGGCCGGTTCGCCGGCCGCGGTGGACGCGAGGGCGGACGCGGAGGCCAGCCGGGATCGCGGCGCGCCGGGCGGCGCACCCGCTTCCGCGCCGGCAGGCGAACGCCGCGCCTCCGGCTCGCGGCTCCTGCGCCCACGCCGCACCGCGAGCCCACGGCGCCTGCGCAGGCACAGGCGCCGTGGACCGCGCACCGGATCGCCTGAAGCGCGCGGACGGCGGCGATCGGTGCGCCGTCGGCCGGCACTGGCGGCGGCGGAGACGGCCGACGGCGGTGAGCGCGGCGGATTCGGCGGGCCCGGCGGCGGTGGCCAGGGAGGCTTCGGCGGCCGCGGCGGCGAGAACATGACCCCCGAGCAGCGTGAAGAGCGCCGGAAGCGGATGGAAGAGCGGATGGCCGCGATGACGCCCGAGGAACGAAAGGCATTCGAGGAGCGCATGGCCGCGCGCGGCGGTGGCCGTGGCGGATTCGGCGGACCGGTGGCGGCGGCCGTGGCGGAGATCAGGCGCAGGGCGGCGGCCGCGGCGGCTTCACGGGCGGCGGCGGTCAGGCGCCGGGCGCCGCCGCGAGCCCGCGTCAGACCGCCAACGCACAGCCTGGGGCGCGTCCCGGCGCCGGGCGGGGCCGCGTGGCGAACACGCCGTCGATGACGACCGGCGCCACGACAATCGACTCGCTCTTCGGACCGCTGCCGACCGTCGAGAGTCGAGGCCGGGCGTGGCTCTGGGTCAACAAGCAGTTGAAGCCGGTGCCACTGCGGCTCGGAATCTTCGACGGCACGAACACCGAGATCCTCTCGGGCGAGGGCCTGGATGTGGGCACCGAAGTCGTGACCAGCATCGTGCTGCCCGACGCCCAGCCGACGACGCCGGGCGGAGCGAACGCGAACAACCCGCTGATGGGACCGCAGCGCGGCCGCGGCGGACCCGGTGGCGGCGGCGGTGGTGGCGGCGGCGGAGGCCGCGGCGGCCGCGGTTAGGACGGCAGAGAGTCACAGTCCAAAGATGCCTGTTATTTCGTTCCGGGACCTCGTCAAGACCTATCACGTCGGCGAGGTCACCGTGCGCGCCCTCCGCGGCGCGAACCTCGACGTCGAAGCCGGCGAGTTCGTGGCGGTGACGGGCCCGTCAGGCTCCGGCAAGTCCACGCTCATGCACATCCTCGGGTGCCTCGATCGTCCGACGAGCGGCACCTACGTCCTCGACGGCAAGGACGTCTCGCGGATGTCGAAGGACGAGCTCGCGATCATCCGGAACCGGAAGATCGGGTTCGTCTTTCAGGGCTTCAACCTCCTGTCGCGGACGTCGGCGCTCGACAACGTGGAGCTGCCGCTGCTCTACAACGGCGTCGAGAAGCTGAAGACCGCCGAGCGCCACAAGCGGGCGATGGAGGCGCTGAAGGAAGTCGGGCTCGGGGAGCGCTTTCACCACTTTCCCAACCAGTTGTCGGGCGGCCAGCAGCAGCGCGTCGCGATCGCGCGCGCCCTCGTCACGCGGCCGACGATGCTGCTTGCCGACGAGCCGACCGGAAACCTCGACACCCGCACCTCGATCGAGGTCATGGGGATTTTTCAGCGGCTGAACATCGAGCGCGGGATCACCGTGCTGCTCATCACGCACGAAATGGACATCGCGGAATACGGCACACGACTCGTGCGTTTCCGTGACGGGAGAATCCAGATCGATCAGAAGATCACGAACCGGCGGGACGCCGTCAAGGAGCTCGCCGCCCTTCCTCCGCCCGAAGAGGAACCGGTGAACCAGCCGTCCGACGAGAAGCCGGTCGAGCATCACGGCGGCGTGGTGTAGGAGAGCCAGATGTCGATATTCATGACGCTGCTGATCGCGTTGAAGGCGCTGAGCCGCAACAAGATGCGCACGATGCTGACGATGCTCGGGATGATCATCGGCGTCGGCGCGGTGATCACGATGGTGGCGCTCGGCAAAGGCGCGCAGAGCACGATCGAAGCGCAGGTCAAGGCGGCCGGCACGAACCTGATCACCATCAATTCGGGCAACTTCACGCAGGGCGGCGTGCGTCAGGGCGGAGGCATGTCGACCACGTTGACGGTGGAAGACGCGCAGGCGCTTCGCAGTGTCCCCGGCGTGCAGTACCTGGCTGCCGGGGTGAACTCGCGGGCGCAGCTCATCGCCGGCAACCAGAACTGGTCCAGCCAGATCCAGGGCACGGATGTCGAGCTGCCGCTGATCCGCAACTGGCCGACGAAGTACGGCGCGTTCTTCACGGCGCAGGATGTCAGCTCCGCCGCGAAGGTCGCTGTGCTCGGGCAGACCGTCTCGGACAACCTCTTCGGCCCCGATGTCGATCCGACCGGCCAGATCATGCGCGTCAAGAACCAGCCGTTCAAGGTGATCGGGGTCATGTCGCCCAAGGGCAGCACCGGCTTTGGCGACGATCAGGACGACGCCGTGTACGCGCCCTACACGACGGTCCAGAAGAAGCTCCAGGGCATTCAGCACATCCAGCGGATCACGATCTCGGCTGACTCGCCGGAAACGGCCGCGGTGTCGGCGGCGCTCACCGACGCGCTGCGCGTCCGCCACAAATTGATGGGCTCGGACCCCGATGATTTCACCGTCCGGACGCAGGAAGAAATGGCCAGCGTGCGCACGGAGACGACGCGGACGATGACGACCCTGCTCGCCGCGATCGCCGGCGTGTCCCTGCTCGTCGGCGGGATCGGGATCATGAACATCATGCTGGTCTCGGTGACCGAGCGGACGCGCGAGATCGGGCTGCGCATGGCGATCGGCGCGCGGGGCCGCGACGTCCTGATGCAGTTCCTGGTCGAGGCGATCGTGCTCAGCCTTTTCGGCGGCCTGCTCGGCATCGGCATGGGGTACGCTCTGTCGGCGGCGGCGGAAAAGTTCTTGCAGTGGCCGACCTCCATCCCCGCGAACGCGATCGGGATGGCGTTCGGATTCGCGGCCGCGACCGGAGTGTTCTTCGGGTTTTATCCGGCGAAGAAAGCGGCCGGGCTCGATCCGATCGAGGCGCTCCGGTTCGAGTAAAACTTTCGCGGGTGTCGTGCGGCCGCCGTCGAGGCCGGTCGCCGCTCTCCGTGGATCAGCTCCAGTCGTCGGTCTCACTCGTCGTCATAGTCGCGTCAGTCGTCAGTTACTCATTTCACAAGGAGCAGCGCATGAAGCGGGCACGAATCGGAATCATCGCCGCCGCGATCTTCGCGGTGGCCTCGGTGGCGTTCGCCCAGAAGCCGGACTTCTCCGGCACCTGGACGCTCGACCCCGAAGCGAGCGGGATGGCCGCACCGGCCGGTGGCGGTGGGGGCGGCGGCGGCCGTGGAGGCGGGGCGCTCGGCAACGGGCCCGCGACGGTCAAGCAGACGGCCGACACCCTCACGATCGAGCGCACGATGGGCGACAACAAGGTCACGCTCACGTACAAGCTCGACGGCAGCGAGAGCAAGAACACGATGATGGGGCGCGGCGGGCACGCCGACGGAGTCGGTGTCGACGGCCAAGTTCGACGGCGGCAAGCTCACCATCGTCACCAAGCAGGACATGGGCGGGCAGATGGTCGAGACGACGCAGAACTGGTCGCTCGCCGGCAGCGTGCTGACGGTCGAGAGCACGAACGCTCGCGGCACGCAGAAGCGCGTCTACAAGAAGACCACGTAGTTAGGAGACAGGAGGCAGGAGGCAGGAGGTAGGAGACAGATCGATTCGTGTCGAGGATCGATCCGTCTTCTGCCTTCTGTCTTCTGTCTCTTCGGGTCGAGGGATCGATCTGTATTCTGACTCCTGTCTCCTGCTCTCCTATCTGTCCTCGTCTCTCAACAGGTTCCGCAACAGCTCCCAGACCCTCAAGCCGGTGACCGGATCGATCAGTTCCGGCGCCACCTCCGCCAGCGGCCCGAGCACGAAGAAACGCTCGCGGAACCGCGGATGCGGCACCTGAAGGGCCGGCGAGTCCTCGCGCGTGTCGCCGAGCAGGATCAGATCGAGATCGAGGGTCCGTGGCGCGCCCGGGAACGGCCGCTCGCGGCCGTAGTCCCTTTCGATCGCCAGGAGCTCGTCGAGGAGCTGACGCGCGGTCAGCGCGGTCTCGCCGACCGCGGCGGCGTTCAGATAGAGCGGTTGATCCTGAAGGCCTTCCCCGTCCGGTTCCGTCTCAATGAGGTCGGAGAGGGTAAGGCCGTCGACGTGGGCCGACAAGCGATGGACGGCGAACGCCACCGCCGCGCGGCGATCGCCGAGGTTGGCGCCGATGGCGATCGCGACTCGGGGCACGGCGGAAGTGGCTGATGGTCTCTGGTCATCGGTCTCTGGTCTTCGGTCGGTCTTCGGTCTTCGGTCTACCCAAGACCTGAGACCGGCCCGCCCCTACCGTTCCATCCACCGCGTCGGCAGGACCCCGCCGCCCGTGCCGGCGCCGTCGGCGCGGCGGCCGAGGAGATCGGTGCGGCCGGAGAGCGCCTGCTCGAAGAACCGTTTGTGCTCGAGCGTCTCCCCGAGAATCAGCGCGCAGCAGGCTCCGGTGGCGGGCGTTCGGCATCGCTTCGAGACGCGGCCGCCAGGCGTCGACGAACGCCTGCGCGGCGTCGCGGTCCGCGACGAGCAATTCCGCCTGGGCCTCGGCGGCAGTCCCGGAGGTTGGAATCTGCGGCTCCCCCACGTCCTCGAGCGCGCCACCCATGTCGGTGATGGCGTCGCGCAGCCAGTTCAGCTGTACGTCTTCACGCGCGATGACGTATTGGTAGGTATTGTTGAAGTCGTAGTGGGTCACGTAGCCGCGCGGCCGCGACGTGGCGCTGGCGGATCGCGAGCTTGTTCCGGTAGAAATCACGGAGGAGCGCGAGCAGTTCGGTGGCCTTCACGAGCTTTGCTTTTCCTTGCAGGTGATGCAGACGCGGGTCCAGGGAATCGCGTTCAGACGCGCCGGCGCGATCGGCTCGCCGCAGTCCCGGCAGATTCCGTACGTCCCCTTCTCCATGCGGTACAGGCTTCCTCGATGGCCTGCAGGATCTTGGCGTCGGTCTGTTTGAGCTTGAGCTGAATGTGGACTTCGTTGTTGCCGCTTGCCTGATCGGCCAGGTCCCCCTGGCGCGAGTTGACTTCCATGGTCGCGGGCAGCGGTTTGACTCCGCCGCCGGTCGACAGAATCTCCCCTCGCTTGCGCAAGAGGGCGTCCTTATACGGTTGGTCCATGTTGACGTTCTCCTGGACGGCCGTGCCGACAGGCCGCCACGTCATCGCCTCGGCAAACCCTAATCTTAGCACCAGCTTCGAGCTTCCAGCTACCGGCTCCCAGCTCCGGCTTCTAGCTTCTCAGCTCGAGGTCGACGGGACCGGCAGATCTGGGAGCAGGGCGCGCCTGAAGCGCGCTGATGCTACGGACGCTGCAGAGCCGCGCAGCGGCGAAGCGGGACCGACGTGTCACTCCGCCCGGAGCGTCGCGAGGGGCTTCTTGCGCAGGACGTCCGCGCTGGCCAGGACGCCGATGGCGGTGACGAGCAGCATCGTCAGCACGGCGCCGGCGCCGAGCAGGCCCGGCGCGGGACGCCAGGGAATGTCGAGCACGTGGCGGGCGACGCCCCAGCTCAGGCCGAGCGCGCCGGCCGCGCCGATGGTCCCGGCCAGCAGGCCGAGCGCGCAGTACTCGATCGCCAGCGTCATCGTCAGCAGCCGGGTGCCGGCGCCGAGCGTGCGCAGGATGGCGGCTTCGTAGACGCGCTGGAACTTCGTCATCGCCACGGCGCCGATGAGGATGAGGACGCCGCTCATGAGCGCGATGCCGCCGACGATCGAGATGCCGAGGACGGCGTTGTCGATGACGGTCTGAATCTGCGCGAGGATTTCACGGCCGTCGATGGCGGTCACGTTCGGGTATCGCGCCACCAGATCGTACTGGAAGCGCGCTCGTGCGGTCGTGTCCTCCGGCGCCTTGACGAAGGCGACGAACGTGTGCGGCGCCTGGTCGAACAGGCCCGGCCGGAAGACGAACATGAACCCGCCGCTGCGCGAGTCTCCCCATTCGACGTGGCGGACGCTCGTCACCCTGGCCTCGAAGGTGCGCCCGATCACGTCGAAGCGCATCTGGTCGCCGACGTTGATTTTGAAGCGCTCGTGGATGCTCTCTTCGATCGACACCTCGGGGGCCGCGGCCGTGGGCGCGGCTTCCCAGAACGTCCCCCCCGTGACGCGTTCGTTCGATTCCAGGCGGTCGCGATACGTGATGGTGTACTCCCGGGCGAGCGAGCCGCGGCCGCGGACGTCGCTGTAGTTCTCGAGGTTGACTTCGCTCCCGCGGACACCGGTGACGCGCGCACGCAGCACGGGCACGAGCCGCGGCGGCACCGCGCCGGGATCCTGGCGCTCGCGGATCAGGGCCCCGATGCCCGCCGCCTGGTCCCGCTGGATGTCGAGCATGAACATGTCCGCCCCGCCGCGGTCCACGCCGACGAGCACCTCCGAGATCAGGTTGCTCTGGAGCGCCCGCACGCCCAGGACGAAGAAGCTGCCGAGCCCGACCGCCAGGAGGATCACGCGCGTCTGATTGCCCGGGCGGCGGAGGCTGATGACCGCGTGACGCAGCGGGAACCACGGCGCCGACGCGAGCGGCATCACGCCGCGGATGAGCCCCCACGCGGCGACGTAGAGGACGACCGACACGGCCGCGAAGCCGAGGCTGACCGCCGCCCCGGCGCGCCACGACCCCGCCTGCCAGGACGCGACGCCGACCAGCGCGCTGCCGACCGTGATGGCGGTCACGAGCTGGACCCAGTCGATGCGCTGCCAGCGGGCCCTGAAGCCGGTCGTGCCGGCGATCGAGAGCGCCGCCATCGAGACGTCGGCGCCCCGGAGCAGCAGCAACGGCTTGATGCGCCGCACGTCGAGCAGCGGCACCAGGGCGAAGAGGACCGACACCAGGAGGCCGACCGTCAGGCCCTGCGCGACGGCAGAGCCCGTGAGCCCGTACGGCAGACCGCCGAACGTGGCCGTCAGCGACGGCGGGATCGATCGGATCGCCACGGCCGCGAGGCCGATGCCGATGAGGCTTCCGAACATGGCGAGCAGCGCCACCTGGAGCACGTAGGTCGCCAGGACTTGGGCCGTCGAGGCGCCGACGCACTTGAGGATCGCCACGCTCCGGATTTTCTGGCGGACGAACACCCGGGTGACGCTCCACACGCCGATCCCCCCGAGGACGACGATCACGAAGCCGACGAGGCTGAGAAAATTCTCGGCGCGCTCCATGCTCTCGCCGATCTGATCCTCGGTGGACTTGTACGATCGCGCGCCGACGAACCGATCGCGAAAACCGGTGCGGATGTCCCGTGTCAACGCTTCCACGCCGCTGTCGCGCACCTTGAGCAGGATCTGGTAACTGGCCCGGCTCCCGAAGGTCAGAAGGCCGGTTTGGCGGAGGTCGGCGAGATCGATCAGGACGCGTGTCCCCAGGGTGAACCCGCCGACGCGCCGTCCGGGCTCCTTCTCGATGACCCCGCGAATCGTGAACGGCCGGCCGCCAATGAGGATGCGATCGCCGACGCGGACGCCGAGCTGCGTCAGGAGCTCGGCGCGAGCGAGGGCCCCGAAGTTCCGCACCAGGTCGTGGGAGTACGGCGTCCCGCCCTGGAGGGCGAGGGTGCCGTAAAACGGATAGCCGGGCTCGACGCCGCGCAGCTCGACCATGCGCGCGATCGCCGTCCCGGCTTCGGCCCGCACCATGGTCGCCGTCTCGATCGACTCGTGCCGATCGAGAACCGGCGCGCGCGCGATCCGCTCATCGAGCGCGGCGCGGATCTCGGGCGTCCAGGCGCGGTTGGTCGTCACGAGCACGTCCGACGCGATCGTCGAACGCGCCTCGCGGATCAGACCGCCGCGGACGCTCTGGATGATCGACCGCAGCGTGACGATGGCGGCGACACCGATGGCCACGCAGATGAAGAAGAACAGCAGGCGGCGCCAGGACGCCCGCAGTTCGCGTGCCGCCATTCGGAAGACGAAGTCCATAGTCGGTCTCTGGTCTCTGGTCTCTGGTCTCTGGTCTCTGGTCTTTGGTCTTTGGTCTTTGGTCTCTGGTCTTTGGTCTTACACCGAGACCCGAGACTTGAGACTCGAGACCGACCTTCGCCGTCCGCGAGACGATATGTCCGTCTCTGAGCGCGATGGCGGCGTCGGCAACGGCGGCCAGCTCCGGATCGTGCGTGACCAGCACGAGCGTCGTCCCGCGCGATCGGTTGATCGCCAGCAGGAGGTCGATGATGTGGTGTCCGGTCGCGCTGTCGAGGTTCCCGGTCGGCTCGTCGGCGAGCAGGAGCGGCGGCTCGTTGGCGAGCGCACGGGCGATCGCGACGCGCTGCTGCTCGCCGCCCGAGAGCTGCGACGGGTAGTGATGACCGCGTTCGGAGAGCCCCACTTCCTGGAGCAGCGCCGTCGCGCTGGCCCGCGCGCCGCTCACGCCGGCAATCTCCATCGGGACGAGCACGTTCTCGAGCGCCGTCAGCGACGGCAGCAGGTGGAAGAACTGGAAGACGAACCCGATGCGCCGGCCGCGCAGGCGCGCGAGCGCGTCTTCGTCGAGCGACGTGATGTCGGTGCCGTCGATCGCAATCTGCCCCGTCGACGGAGAGTCGAGGCCGGCGATGAGGCCGAGCAGCGTGGACTTGCCGCTTCCCGACGGGCCGGTAATGGCCATGACCTGCCGGGCCGGCACGACGAGATCCAACGGGTGCAGGATGGTGAGTGTGCCGCTGCCGCTCGGCACTGTTTTCGAGACGCCGCGCAGCGCGATCATGAGGCCGAGATCCGATCCAGCAGCGGCTTCAGGACATTCCACACGGTGTCGGCCACGATCGGCGGCGCCCTGCGGGTTCGGGTGGATTCCGTCCGGCTGGTTCAGCGCCGGCATTGCCGGCCACCCTGTCCAGGAGAAATGGCACGAAGGGCACGCTGTACTTCAGCGCGAGCTCGCGATACGCCTGCCGGAACGATGCGGCGTACTCGGGGCCGTAGTTCGGCGGCGCTTCCATGCCCGCGAGGAGCACGACGACGCCCTTCTGCGCGGGCGGCCTCGATGATCTGCGCGAGGTTCTGCTTCATGTCCTGCACGGACAGGCCGCGAAGCCCGTCGTTCGCGCCGAGCGCGACGACGAGTATGCGGACGTCTCCCTGGAGCGACCAGTCGAGCCGGCGGAGGCCTGCCGCCGATGTGTCGCCCGATACGCCGGCGTTGACGACTTCGAACGTGAAGCCTTCGGCGTTCATCTTCTCCTGCAGCAGCCCGGGGTACGACTGTGTGTCGACGCAGCCCGAGCCCGGCGGTGAGGCTGTCGCCCAGAAAGACGATTTTCGGACGCGTGTCTTCGGTTCGTGACGGCGGAGGCGACGGCTCCGGCTGCGCCGAGTTGGCGCTGGCCGGTTCGGACCGCCGGCACGCCGCAGCCAGCGCGCACGCGGCGGCAAGCACGCACGCGGCAACAATGCCGACACCCGGCCTCCCGAATGGCACGAGAACGTGCCTGCGCGGAGAGACATGTATCTTCCTATTATAGGTTCCGGCAGAGGCATTCGGTACTGTCGTCCGGCACACCGGTACATACGGTATGGCCCGCGGTTTCGAATCAAAGTCGGTGGAAGCCCAGCAGGAGGAAGCCGCCCGGGGACGAAAGCCGCGCGCCCCGCACAGTCGCCGGAGGAGCGCGCCCGGGCAGAGCGCCGGCGTGTCCTGGAGCTCTCGCGCAAGCGGGCCGAGTCGGACCTCAGCCTGGCCGTCGCCGCCGCCCATCGCCGCATGCTCGAGCAGGCGCTCGCCGCGCTCGATGCAGAACTCGCCAAGCTGTAGCGCGGTAGTACATCTTGCTGACCTTCCTCCAGGGAGGGGTATGCCTGCAGTGAAGGACATCGTGCGGATCGCGGCCATCGGCGATCTGCATCACGGCCGCAGCGCGGCCCCAGGCGCGTTGCAGCCGCTGTTCAGTCAGATCGGCGAGTCGGCCGACATCCTCGTGCTCTGCGGCGATCTGACGGACTACGGCCTCGCCGAGGAAGCGCGGGCGCTGACGCGCGAGATGAGCGCACTGTCAAGATCCCCACGGTCGCGGTCCTCGGCAATCACGACTTCGAATCGGGACAGCAGGACGAGATTCGAACCATTCTGATCGACGCGGGCGTCGTCCCGCTCGACGGCGACACGACGGAGATTCACGGCATCGGCTTCGCCGGCGTCAAGGGATTCGCGGGCGGGTTCGGCCGGCGCGCCCTCGGGCCCTGGGGCGAGAACATCATCAAGCAGTTCGTCCACGAAGCCGTCGACGAGGCGTTGAAGCTCGAGTCCGCGCTCGCGCGCTTCGCACCGACGCCATGATCGCCGTCCTGCACTACGCGCCGATCCAGGAGACGGTCGAGGGAGAGCCGCTGGAGATTTTCCCGTTTCTCGGCTGCAGCCGGCTCGAGGAGCCGCTGAGCCGCTTCCCCGTCACCGCCGTCTTCCACGGCCACGCCCACCACGGGCAGCCCGAGGGACGCACGACGAAGAACGTCCCCGTCTACAACGTCTCGATGTCGCTGATGCGCGAGACGTTTCCAGATCGGCCGTTCCGCGTGCTGGAGATCGATTCGACCGCCGCCAACGGCGACCGGCGCGCGGGCGCCGATCGCCGGGCCGCGGAACACGCCCTCAAGGGCAAAACATAACGGCCGATGCACTCTCGGTTTTGAAACGGCTCTACCCGTAAAGGATAAGAACCCGATGCACATCGCTTGTCTGATCACACTCGTAGCAACGCTCGCGCAAGCGCAGGCAACTCCGACGACTGGCCGGAACAAACCAGCCGCACCACCGGCACCGGCCGAGGCGCTGGCGTGGCAGGTCATGCTCGATCGCGCCGGCTTCTCCCCGGGCGCCATCGACGGCCGCATGGGCGCCAACACGAAGAAGGCGCTCGCGGTCTTTCAGAAGCAAGGCAACCAGGCGGGCGCGCCGGCCGGCGAGCCGCTGACCAAGTATCGCGTCACCGCCGAAGACGCCGCCGGTCCCTTCGAGCCGATCCCGGAAGACATGGTCGAAAAGGGAAAGCTCTCCGCCCTCGGGTACAGCTCGCTGCTCGAGGCGCTGGCCGAGCGCTTCCATGCAACGCCGGCGCTGCTGCAGCAGCTGAACCCGGGAATCACGTTCGCGGCGGGCGTCGAAATCCAGGTGCCGAATGTCGAGCCGCTGGTGATCCCCGCGCCGAAAGCGCCGAAGGAAGCCGGCGGCGGACAACCCGCCGAAGGACGCACCGGCGGGCAAGACGGCAAAGCCCGCGGCGGCGGCGCCATCGCAACCGGCTCGCACCAGCCAAGCCGGACGTCGTCGTGACGGTTGCGAAGGGCGCATCGGCGTTGACGGTCACCGACGCAAGCGGGCGTGTCGTGTTCTATGCTCCTGTGACGACCGGCAGCCAGCACGATCCGCTGCCGATCGGGGAGTGGAAGGTGAACGGTGTGCAGACGAATCCAACGTTCCGATACAACCCGGACCTGTTCTGGGATGCGGAGCCTGCGCACACGAAGGCGACGATTCCCGCGGGACCGAACAATCCCGTTGGCGTCGTGTGGATTGACATCTCGAAGGAACACTACGGCCTGCACGGGACGCCCGAGCCGGCGACGATCGGGCGCACGCAGTCACATGGGTGCGTCCGCCTGACGAACTGGGACGCGCTGAAGCTGGCGGCGCTCGTCAAGCCGGGGACGCGCGTGGTGTTCACGGAGTAGATGTTGGTAGAGCCAGCGCGCTCCGGACGCTCGTCGGCCCGCGTCTTCGGGATCGGTGCCGCCTGCGGCTTCGTCGCCGGCGCGCTGGTCGTCGCCCTGATCGTGTCGAAGTACGGCGCGTCGATCGGTACGCCTCCCCCGCAACTGTCGCAATCGGGCGGCGCGGTCCGGGCCGACGACGGGATGGCGGACATCGATGCGCCCGTGCTCGAAGAGGCGCAGCTGCCGGCGCAGACTCCGGTCCCGGCTCCGGACCGATCCCCGCGCCGACCTCCGGCCCGACATCCCCGGAACGAAGCGCGGATCCCACGGCGACGATCGTGCCGCCGTCCCCCAGCGAGCTCCGCGATCGCGGTCTTGCGATTCCGGTCGAGGGAATCAGCCCGGAGCAGCTCACGCGCTCGTTCGAAGACCGGCGCAGCGCCGTTCGAACCCACGAGGCGATCGACATCCTGGCCCCGCGCAACACGCCGGTCAAGGCGGTCGACGACGGCACCATCGCCCGGCTCTTCTACAGCAAGGCCGGGGGGATCACCGTCTACCAGTTCGATCCGTCCGAGAGATTCTGCTACTACTACGCCCACCTGGAACGCTACGCCGACGGGCTGAAAGAGGGAGATCGCGTCAAGAAGGGCCAGGTCATCGGCTATGTCGGTGTTTCGGGCAATGCCCCGAAAAACACGCCACACCTGCACTTTGCGGTCTTCCGCCTCACCGCCGCCAAACGCTGGTGGGAGGGGACGCCCATCGACCCCTACGATATCCTCGCGGACTCGGCTAAGCTTCCAACCTTTCGGGCTCCCCTCACCGTCCAAGATGGTGCAGGAAAGGGGCTTGCCCGCCGCCAAGGCGCGTCCTCCAGACACCGGACGACAAGCTTTCGGCGAGGCCTCGCCGAGGCGCGGGGGAATCTCTATGCGCGAAGGCGGGGGAGCATTCACGCTGCCGTACGACACCGTTCTGATGGCTGGCGGCATGACCGACGACGTGGCGCTGGCCGCGGCGGGAGATGTGTCGGCGTTCGAGCGCGTGTATCGGATGCACCTGCCCCGGGTCCACAGCCTCGTCCGGCGCATGGCTGGCGGACGTGACACCGACGAGCTGACGCAGGACGTCTTCGTGCGGGTGTGGCAGAAGCTCGGCAGCTTCCGGGGAGACTCCGCGTTCTCGACCTGGCTGCACCGTCTCGCCGTCAACGTCGTCATCGAGCGGTTCCGCACGGACACGGCACGGCGGCAGCGGCTCCTCGACGGCGAGGACATCTTCGAGACGCTTGCCGGCGCCGTCACGCTCGCGCGACCTGTCGATGGACTTCGAGACGGCGCTGACGAAGCTGCCCGACGGCGCGCGTGAGATCTTCGTGCTGCACGACGTCGAGGGATACAAGCACCATGAGATTGCGACGCTGCTCGAAATTTCCGCCGGCACGTCGAAGGCCCAGCTGCACCGCGCGCGGATGATGCTGCGGCGTCATCTGCGGCCGGAGGTACGTACGCAGGCCTTCAGGCCTGCCAGAGCAAAGACCGACATGACCACCGACCCTTTCACCGATCGTCTTTCCGAATACGCCGACGGCGAGCTCGACGCGCGTGAGCGGGCGTCCGTCGAGGCCCATCTGGCGGGCTGCGCGGAGTGCCGGCTGGCGCTCGACGAGTTGCGCGCGGTCGCGGCGCGGGCCGGGGCGCTTCACGATTCCACGCCGCCTCGGGACCTGTGGCCGGGGATTGCGGCGCAGATCGCGGCGCCGGCGGCTCGTCACCCGCGCGTCTCGCTTTTCAGGCGCGCGCTGCCGGCGCGCCGGTTCTCGTTCACGCTGCCGCAACTGGCCGCAGCCGGCCTTGCCCTGATGGTCCTGTCGGGCGGCCTCGTGTGGATGGCGCGGTCCGGCGATCCGCGCGCGGACTTCGATCCGATCAGCGCGCACGTCGAAGCGCCCGAGAGCGACGCTCCGGCCGTGCGGCCGGCCAACTTCGCCGACGAACATTACGACGAGGCCATCGCGGACCTCGAGCAGACGCTCGAAGCCGGACGAAAGACGCTCGACCCCGAAACGGTTCGCGTGCTGGAGGAGAACCTCGCGGCCATCGATCGCGCGATCGACCAGAGCCGCCGCGCGCTGTCGGCCGATCCGGCCAACGTCTATCTGAACACCCACCTGGCGAGCGCGCGCCAGCGAAAGCTCGCGCTCCTCCGCCGCGCCAGCGCGCTGGCGACGATGGGCGGCTGACGGCTCGGGGCTCGGGACTGGGACTGGGACTGCGAAGCGGAAGCGGGAAGCGGGAGCGGGTAGCGGGAAGCGGGAGCTGGAAGCTGGAAGCTGGAAGCTGGAAGCTGGAAGCTGGAAGCTGGAAGCTGGATATGATGCAGACCTTTAGTATGGCCCTCTTGGTAGCCCTGGCTGCGCCGGCCGCGCAAGCCCAGGAGCGCCCGCCACGCACGCCGGCGACCGATCAGACCGTGCCCGTCTCGCGCGGCACGCGGCTGACGGTCGACAATCATGCGGGAGAGGTCGTCGTGCGCACGTGGGACAAGGATTCGCTGCGCGTGCAGGCGCGGCACTCCGCGCGGACCCGTGTCAGCGTCCGAACCACGCCGGCAGGCGTACGCGTCAGCGCGTCGTCGCAGAACGGTCCGCCCTCGGCGGTCGACTACGAGATCACGGCGCCCGACTGGATGCCGGTGAAAATCGAGGGACACTTCGTCTACGTGACGGTCGAGGGCGCGCAGAACGAAGTGGCTGTCGAAACGGTCCGCGGCGATATCGTCGTCAAGGGCGGCTCGGGCCTGGTCTCGGCCAAGACGATCGAAGGCGAGATTGTCGTCGACGGCGCGCGCGGGAAGATCAACCTCAGCTCGGTGAACCAGGGGATCAAAGTCACCGGCTCGAGCGGCGAGATCACGGCCGAGAGCACCAACGGATCGATCAGCCTCGCGCGCATGGAAGCGGCCGCCGTGGACGTCGCCACGGTCAACGGCGACGTCGTCTACGAAGGCACACTGGCCAACACCGGCCGGTACACCTTCAGCACGCACAACGGCGACGTCACGATGACCGTGCCCGAGACGTCCAACGCGTCGTTCAGCGTGAGGACGTACAGCGGAGGATTCGGTACGTCGCTGGGCCTGAAGGGGCCCCCGCAGTCCGAGGTGCGGCGCGGCAAGCGCGTGACCTACACGCTCGGCAGCGGCAGCGCTGAAGTCGAGTTGGAGTCGTTCGGCGGAGCGATCAGCCTGCGCCGCGCAGGCGCGGCCCGAACCGGGCGTGCCAGGTAGCTATGTGGGGTTTTCTGCGCACCCAAAAGTTGTCTCCGTTCCTCCGTTCCTCCGTGTTTACCGTCGCTGATTTTGCCGAGTCTCCGGTACCTCCGTCTCCTTCGCTAGCTCGACTCACCGAGCGGCAACAGCAGCACGCTGAATCCGGTACAGGCGCAGACCGGGGCCGGCAGACCGGGGCCGGCAGACCGGGGGCCAGCGGAACGCGTCAGCGGCCCGAACACGCCACGAGAGGTCCTGTCCTGAACTGGTAACAGGTCCGCGATTCGACCCGGCCCAGGCAGAGCGTCCGGCGAGGGCCATCTGCCGCAGTCCGATCGTAGAGCTCCACTTCCTGCCCGCGACACCGGCAAATGCGGTAGGCGCCGCCCATCGCTCCGCCATCGTCACAGACATGAATCGTCGCCAGCCCGATCCAGAACGTAAGAAGCAGGGCGACAAGGGCGATCATCCCGAGTCTTCGAACGCGACACGTCAGTCCGGCCTTCATCGTGGAGATTGTAAGGCCACGCCCCGATCTCGTGTCCCAGTTCCCGCACCAGGGTTGTCCGGCCGATTGCGGTGCACGGAGCAGACTTTGCGAGCCGCCCCGCACCGGATCCGGGACGGCGGTGTTCGATACCGAACAGGCCCCGGACCGCGACCGACGCACGATGCCGCTGTTTTCGCCTGTTTCCGCGTGCCCCGCTGCCCCTGCGGCGCGGGCACGTGCTTTGGAGGTCCCGGTCTGACACATGTCCACCTCGTGCGCCGTCCAGCCGCGCATCCTGATCGCGGACGATCAGCCCGACCTGCTCGACGCCTTGCGCCTCCTGCTGAAGGGGGAAGGCATCGCCATGGAGGCGGTCACCTCACCGGACGCGGTGCTGGCGGCGGTCGAGGCCGGCAAGTTCGACCTGCTGCTCATGGATCTGAACTACACCGGCGACACGACGTCCGGGCGCGAGGGCATCGATCTGCTCGCGCGAGTGCGGGCGCACGACAGCCTGCTGCCGGTGATCGTGATGACCGGGTGGGGCTCGGTCGATCTCGCCGTCGAGACGATGCGGCGCGGCGTGTGTGATTTCGTGCAGAAGCCGTGGGACAACGACCAGCTCGTCAGCACGCTGCGGGTCGAGATCGAACGGGGCCGGGCCCGGCGGCAGGAGCACGCGGACGAGCAGCGCGAGCTCGAGGAGGCGCGCCGCATTCAGCGCAAGCTCCTGCCGGCATCGCTCCCGCAGATCGACGGCTGCGAAATCGCGACATCCTGGCAGCCGGCGTCCGGCGTCGGCGGCGACTGCTTCGACGCCATCGGCTTCGGACGCTCGCGGCTCGCGCTCTCGATCGCCGACGTCGTCGGCAAAGGCATTCCCGCGGCGCTGTTGATGTCGAACCTTCAGGCGGCCGTGCGGGCGTTTGCAACCGACGCGGCCCAACCTGCCGAGCTGTGCCAGCAGGTCAATCGCATCCTCTGCGGCAACATCGCCGAAGGACGGTTCATCAGCTTCTTCTACTGCACGTTCGACAACGACATCGGGGCGCTGACCTTTGCGAACGCCGGCCACTACCCGCCAATCCTGGTTCGCGCCGACGGCACAGTCGAACGCCTGGTTCCCGGCGGGCCGGTCATGGGCGTGTTCCCGGACGCCTCCTACGAGCAGGGACGAGTGGCGATCGGCGCCGGCGATCGCCTGGTGCTGTTCACCGACGGCATCACCGAGGCGCGTCAGGCAGACGACACCGAATTCGGCGAGCACCGCCTGATTGCGCTCGCGGTCGAGAACCGGGCGTGCAGCGCGCCGGCGCTCCAGGCGCGGCTCGCGGAGGCGGTCGCCTTGTTCACCGGCGGCACGTTTCAGGACGACGCGACGCTGATTGTGCTCGCGGCGGAATAGCGTGGACAGAGGCTTCCAAAAACCGTCCCAGGGACCAACTGCGCAAACTCAGTGACGGATTGATTGATTGATGGGACCGGCTGCTGACCCCTGCCACGAACGGCCGCCTCGATCGCGTCGCGGTGGCGATTCCATGCTTGACGGGATGCGCGCAGGGCTCGATAGTTGAAGCACATGCAGAAAGCCTGGACGCCGCCGGTACGGCTGGTCTTCGGCGCGGCGACGCTTCTGGGCATTTTTTCGACGCTCCAGGCCTACCGGCTGTCGACGCTCAACATCAAAGACCCGATGAACATCGAGGTGTGGCGCCTCCTGGTGCTGAACCTCGCCTACTGGTACGTGCCCGCGTCGCTGACCTCGCCCATTTTCCGTATCGCCCATCGCTTCCCGATCGATTCGGTCCGGTGGCCGCGCGCGCTCGGCGCCCATGCGCTCGGCGTGGCGGCGTTCTCGGTGCTGCACCTCGCCTGCATGGTCGGGCTTCGCTTCGCGCTGTGGCCGCGCACGTTCCTTCAGTCGTATGCAGCCGCGGGAGATTTCTTCCGGTTCGTTCAGCGCGTCCTCCTCACGAACCTCGACTGGGCGCTGATGACGTACGCCGCCATCGTCGGGTTGAGCTACGCGCTGGGGTACTACCGCGAGTCGCAGGCCCGCGCGCTCAAGGCGGCGCAGCTCGAGACCAGCCTGGCCGAAGCGCGGTTGAAAACGCTCGAGGCCGAGCTCCACCCGCATTTCCTGTTCAACACGCTTCACGCGATCTCGTCGCTCATCCACACGCAGCCGGACTCGGCCGACCGGATGATCAGCCGGCTCAGCGATCTGCTGCGCATCACGTTCGCCCGCTCGGGGGCGGCGCGCGTGCCGCTGCAGGAGGAGCTCGAGTTCCTGCAGAAGTACCTGGAGATCGAGCAGACGCGGTTTCAGGATCGGCTCACGGTCAAGTTCGAGATCGATCCGGACACGCTCGACGCCGAGGTGCCGCGCCTGATCCTTCAGCCGCTCGTCGAGAACGCGATCCAGCACGGCGTGGCGCCGCGCAGCGGTCCGGGCACCATTCGCATCTCGTCGCGGCGCGACGGTGACGCCCTGCGCCTCGAGGTGCGCGACAACGGGGTCGGCCTGACCGGCGGCGCGCGCGCGAAGCTGCACGGCGGCGTCGGTCTGTCGAACACCCGGGCCCGCCTCGAATGCCTCTACGGCGACACGCACGCCCTGGAGTTCTCCGAAGGGGGCCCCGGGCTGACCGTAGAAATGCGCTTTCCCTTCCACCGCGCCCCGTCGGGCACCGACGAGGCTGCGTCCCGGGTGGCATGACGGACAACGCCTCGGCCAAGACGCGGGTCCTGATCGCGGATGACGAGCCGCTCGCGCGCGAACGGCTGCGCTCGCTGCTCGCCCGCGAGGACTGGATCGATCTCGTCGCGGAATGCCCCGACGGCACGTCCGCGGTCGCCGCGATCCAGAAGCTGCAGCCCGACCTCGTCTTTCTCGACGTGCAGATGCCCGGCGCCTCCGGCTTCGACGTGATCGACGCCGTCGGGCCGGGCGGATGCCGTTCGTCGTGTTCGTGACCGCCTTCGATCGCTACGCCCTTCGCGCCTTCGACGTCCACGCGCTCGACTACCTGCTCAAGCCGTTCGATCGCGATCGTTTCCGCGAGACGCTGGCGCGCGCCCGCGAGCAGCTCGAGCGCCGGTCGAACGGCGAGCTCGAGCGGCGGCTCCTCGCGCTCGTGCAGGATCTCAAGCCGACGCCGCATCCGCTCGAACGGTTCGTCGTCAAGTCTGGCGGCCGGGTGTTCTTCGTCCGCGCGAACGAAATCGAGTGGATCGAGGCGGCGGGCAACTACGTGAAGCTTCACGTCGGGACGGACTCGCACCTGTTCCGCGAGACGATGAACGCGATAGAAGGCAAGCTCGATCCGGATCTGTTCTTCCGCATTCACCGCTCGCACATCGTCAACATCGAGCGCGTGCGGGAGCTGCAGCCCTGGTTCAACGGCGAATACGTCGTGTTCCTGCGGAGCGGCACCCGCCTCACCCTCAGCCGCGGGTACCGGGAGAAGCTCCAGGATCGGATCGGCCGCCCGCTGTAGTCCCTGTAGCGTCCGGCTGTAGTCCGGAGCTGCTCAGGCCGCCTTGAGCTCCGCGAAAGCCGGAGCGTGATTCCGGTAGCGTCCGGCTTCAGCCGGACCATTGGTCCGAGTACCCCGACCAAAGCCCCATCGATCCCCGCGATCGGCTCGGGTACACTGCCCACCTCCCGAACGTCAATACATGGTCAACCTGCTCCTGATGGCGGCGCTCTCTGCGTCTGCCGCGTCGCCCGCTCAAGGTCCGCTCGACACGTCCGTCGATGCGCCCAAAGTGTTGTACGTCGTCTCGGAAGCCGTCACGGCGCGCGCGGATCCGGACGTGCAGTCCCGCGCGGTGTTCACGCTCCGGCCGTACGACGTCGTGTCGGGCCGGCAACTGGCCACCGGTTGGTTGAAAGTAGACGGGGCCACCGTGGCGGGAGCGGCAGAGCCCGGATGGATTCCGGTGTCGCCCGACGATCTCGTGACGACCACGCTCGAAGCGCTCAAAGGGCGGGTCTTTCGCGTGCAACAAACCAAGTGGCCCGAGCGCATCAAGATGGACGTGGTGCGGGGCCGCATCCGTCCGGGCTTCACGGCCATCCAGGTGCAGCTCGCGCTCGGCGATCCGCTGCGCAAATCGCTGCGGCGTTCAGCCGATGACGTGGCCGAGGAGTGGACCTACCCCGACCGGCGCATCGTGTTCTCGCACACGGGCGTCGCGACGATCGAATCCCTAATCCCTAATCCCTGATCGCGAATCCCTGATCCCGAATCCCTGATCCGAATCCCAATCACGACTCGCTCGTCGTCAAACCTATCGCTGTCGATGGGGTGGTTCGACACGCGCGGATTAAGGATCCGGGATTGAGGATTCGGGGATTA
Source organism: uncultured Acidobacteriota bacterium (assembly GCA_963820645.1). GTDB lineage: Bacteria > Acidobacteriota > Vicinamibacteria > Vicinamibacterales > 2-12-FULL-66-21 > JALZOC01. The sequence continues at coordinate 124,138 of CAWGAS010000044.1, forward strand.
GCGATTAGGGATTAGGGATTCTTTAGTCCACCCCACCGACAGCGCCGTCGCCCCGTCCCTGAGACCGCGTGCAACATCGATCCGCACGACGCCGGCGCCGGGTAGCGCCATGCGCAGCCCCGCTCCGAGGTCGGAGTGCCAGCGGCGGTCAGACGACTCCAGACCCGCGGATGCGCGCGCGGCGTCCACGAACAGCGCCGGAGCGATCCGAAGCGGCTTCCGCCCCGGCTGCAGCCATCGGCGCCATTCGACGCCGCCGTGCGCAAGCCGCCGGCCGAACACGCCGTCGTCGATGACACCGCCGTCGAGCAACGGGTGCGCGCGAAGCAGCACGTCACGCCCCTGGCCCGTTCCGGCGCCAGGCCACAGCGCGAGCGGCGCGTCGTCCGCGGCGGCCTCGACGCCCGCGCGTCCAATCCAGACGGTCCGTTCGTTCCGCGCCCGTGACCGCCAATCAGTTCGTAGCCCCAGCGTCCAGCTCCGCACGTCGCCTGCCCACGCGCCGGCCCGCGCCTCGACCTGAGCCCGATCGCCGGCGAGCCGTTGCTGTCCTGAAAACGTCAGCGACACGGCGCGGCCCGTGTCGCGCCAGCGATCGAACGCCAGGCCGGCATCCCATCGAAAGCCGGTGCGGGTCCAGTCGCTGACATGGAATCCGGCGCGCGTGCGCGTTTCCACGATCGTCGATCCGGCGGTGGCGTAGGTTTGACGTTCCCGGAAGGCATCGACACCCCACACGCCGCCGAACGGCGCCGGCGCCGCAAAACCCAGCGCGACGCGCGGACGGTGTTCCCACCATCGCCACGCAGCCGTCCACAGCTCGCCGCCGCCGCTGGGGTTCGCGAGACCGGCGCTCAGCTCGCGATCGGTGATCGCGCGAATGCCGATGGCCGCGAGCAACACCGGCGACGACGGAAGCACGGAACGCTCGAGGATGACCGCGTCTACCTGGGCGCGGCCGTTTTCGCCGGGACGGTAGCCCACGCGCGTCGTCTGCGCGGCCGGCAGCTCCGCGAGCCGCCGGCGCGCCCTCTGCAGTGCGGCGCGCGTGAGGAGCGTCCGCGGCTGAAGCCCCACGGTACTCGCGACGACCCGATACCGCGTGCGTTCGAGCCCGGTGACGTTGACGATGTCGACGACGGGCTCGCCGACGTCGTTCCACGCGTCGAGCGCTTCGTCAGGATGGTCTTCGAGGAACAGCGCCGTGGCCAGGATGCGGGAGGCGAGGGGATCGGCGCCGTCCCGCGTGAGCGCACGCCGGGCGTCGTCCGCCGCGTCCCGCCACTGGCTGCGCAACGCGTGAAGGCCGGCCATCTCGCGCCAGGGCGCCGCTGATCCGGGGCAGCTTTCCGCAGCGACTTCAAGATCCGCCGCGCGCCTTCGAGATCCTCGACGCCCGCGAGCCTCACCCCCTCGGCGACCATGTCGTCGCAACCCGTCCCGGATCGCGCCGGGAGCGATCCGCATCGATCCGCGGCCGCGGCCTTCACGGCGGACCTCGGGTGCCGGTCCGGGGTGTGACAGCCAGCGTCCAGTAGCCGGACTCCGACCACGCGGCGCTGAACGTCTTGTCGTCGACGACGCGGAATGGCGCGCGAGCCGGATCGTGAAGGATGACGCGGCCGCGCGACCAGCCGACGATCACGACGTAGTGAAAACGTCCGGGCCGATCCTGGATGAGCGCGATGACGGGCCGGCCGTCCGCAAGATGCGTCTGAACGAGCGCGGGGTCACCCCGCAGCGACGCGGCCTGCCAGCCCCGCGAGTGGAGCGCGATCAGCAGGTCTTCGCCGCGAATGCCTTCCGCGGCGCGGTCCACCAGATCCGCGAACGTCTCCGCGTACACGTTGGTGGCGCCCCAGTAGCGCATGACCATCGCCACGGCCGCGCCGCCGCACAGCGCCTCGCTCTGCGGGAGATACGGGACATCGAGGAGGTGCAGCGGGCCGTCGCGCGGCTGCGCGCCGGCCCGGGCGCGGTCACCGCCGCCGCCAGGCTGACGGCGGCGGCCACGACGAGGTGTGCGGCAGCACCGGTCAATCGACGGCTAGGATGATCACGATGACGAGGAGAAGGACGATGATGATCGTGGTCGCCGAGATCACGACGACCGACGCGCCACCTGCGAGGTCGTTCTGGACCTGGCGTGCCTGAGCGGCCGCCTGCGCGAGCTCCGTGCCGTGCAATGTCGAAACCGCTGCTGGCGCTTTCTCGAGCGAGAGCCCGGCCTTGGCGGCGATGTCGCGGACTTCCGCGCGCTGCAGCAGCGAGAGGATCGCGTCGCGATCCGCCTGTTCGCGGCTGACCCGGTCCTGGACCGCGTTGTCGAGCGCGGCCCTGCCGATCACGTGGTTCTGGGCGCTGGCCATCGGGGCCACGAGCAGAACCGCCAGGAAGACCGCGAGCGAACGCCGAACGATTTTCATCTGAGCCTCCATCGCGAGTTTGCGACTATCGCTGCCCGGGCGGAAGCATCATTCGTACCCGTCCTGCCGCTGAGCTTCGCTATCGCATGCTACGGGGCCGGGTGCGGCGCCAGCTGCTCGAACTCCTCGGGGTGCGCGGCGCGCGCGTGTGCCTCGCGCCACTCGACCAGGCCGTCCTTGGCCAGCCGCGCCAGTGATTCCTCGAAGGTGAACGACCCGTTGCGCCGCGTGATCGTGATTTCCTGGTGCAGGTGCTGCAGGGCGTTCCTGCGGATGTGCTGGCGCGCGCCGTAGCTCACCATCAGCAGCTCGGCCGCCGGCACGACGCCGCCGCCGATCTTCGGGAGCAGCGTCTGCGTCATCACGGCCGCCAGCGCCATCCCCAGTTCCTGCCGGATCGTGTTCTGCCGCTCGGACGGGAAACGAGTCGGCGATACGCGAGATGGTGGACGCGACGTCGGTCGTATGAAGCGTGGACAGCACCAGGTGCCCGGTCTCCCCCGCCGCCAGCGCAATCCGCATCGTCTCGGGATCGCGCATCTCGCCGACGACGATGACGTCGGGCGCCTGCCTGACCGCCGCGCGCAGCGCCGTGGGGAAGTCCGGGGCATCCACGCCGATCTCGACCTGCTCGATGACGCTCGCGTTATGGACGTGCTCGTACTCGATCGGATCCTCGATCGTGACGATGTGACGGGCGTCGCGCCGGTTGATTTCCTCGACGAGCGCCGCGAGGGTCGTGCTCTTGCCCGAGCCCGTCGGTCCGCCGATGAGGACGAGACCTCGCGGCAGCTGCGACAGCAGCTCGACCGAAGGCGGCAGCCCGAGCGTCGAGAGCCGTGGCACGCGCGTCGGCAGCAATCGCACGGCGGCGGCGGCCCGGCCGCGCTCCCGGTGCAGATTGATCCGGAAGCGGCCGACGCCCGTCACGCGGAACGAGGCATCCACGATGTGGGATTCGCGGTAGATTCGCCGGGCGTGCGGCGGCAGCGCGGGAAGCACGGTCTCTTCGATGTCCACGCCGTCGAGCGGCCCTTCGGCCAGCGGCTGGATGCGGCCGTCGATCCGCAGCGACGGCGGCGCCCCGGCCACGAGCAACAGGTCGCTGCCGTTGCGTGACGCGAGGAGGCGCAGCCAGCGCTCGAGCCGCGCCGCATCGCCGGAGCTCGTCGCGTGTCCGCCCGTCGAATGCAGCTCGAGGATCAGGCGATCGATGTCGTCGGGATCGGTCATCGCAGGTCCTGTCGCATTTGCTGTTCTCCGCTCCCCGATAATATCGGGATTGGCGCCGAGCCTGGACGGTCTGAGGAGGCGCAGCCTCGCTGAGTGTCTCGTCCCATAAATCCTGTTGCATTCGGCCGGCGCTGCATCCCGGGGCCCCCAGCGCGTGTAGTTCAACGCGCTGGGGACCCCGTCCCGCATGGCTGCGTTGCTCCGCCCTCAAATACGCCCAGTATTCTCGGTTGTCGCGCCTTGCCCTGCGGGCGCATCGCCGCCCTCGGTGCTAACAGGATTTATGGGACGAAACACTAGAGCTTTCGCACCGCAGGCTCGGGCCGGCCTGTCCACTGGAACTCGTAGTGTCCTCCGGCGCGCACGTTGCGGACGAGCGCGGGCCGAAAACACGCGATGCACTCCCCTGAGGGATCCCGGACGCTGCGGTAGACGATCCCGTTGGCGCCTGATTCGAGGAGCTGCCGGGCGAGCTCCTGCGAGACGGCGTACAGACCGGATCGTACAGCGCCGGCTGACTGCGCCGCGCGCCGCGGATGTCGTGGAAGCGCGCGCTGAAGTCGGCGAGGTACACGCGCATCTGCACGCGCGTCTCGAACGCGCCGACCTCGCGCAGCTCCGCCGTCCGGTGGTACACGCATTCGGCGATCGCGGTCTCGATCGCCCGCGCCGCGTACCACGCGCCCCGGTCGCCCGACGAGAACCGGCTGCCCCCTTCCCTCGGGTGGCAGTACGCCGCCATCACGACGCTCGACATCGGCCGGCCCGTGACCCACTCGCCGCGCGGGATGGTGTGGAGCAAGCCGACTTCGGCGCTGATCCGATCGTTCGTCCAGCCCTCGAGCTCGAACAAGGCGTCGAGATCGGCCGGGTCGGCGACGCGGTCGAGGAGGCCGGCGACCGGGTACCGGCTGGGGACGAGCCGGGGCGCGCTCTTCCAGCGCACCAGGGCCTCGGGCGCGTTCAGTTCCATCCGCCCCTGCGCCCGTCGAGGAGCCGCCGCACACGGTGCAGCCCGTCGATGCCGCCGTCCGTCATCAGCACGAGCGCCGGACGGCCGCCGAAGAGCTGATGACTGTTCGGCATCCGCACCCACCGGTCGGCAAACTCCGGCTCCGGGTAGAGAATCTGCAGGCTCTTGTAAATGCCGATGAGGAGGGAAATGCGGGTGAGCGTATCGAACGACAGCGTGCCGAAGTCGGCTTTCTTGTACTTATGGAATGTCGAGGCGGCGGGCCATCCCAGGAGCGCCCGCTGTTCCTGGACCGTCAAGCCCCAGACCGTGGCGATGTTGAAGAACGTTCGCAGGGCTGGGCCGGACAGCCTTCGCCGGGTCTCCGGCTCCGGCCTGACCTGCATGCCGGCGGCCGCCTGACTCTTCCGTTCCATCCGTGACTCCATATATGGACATACTAGCACACATATGGAGACGTGCGCCAGGCCGGCTGAACCGCCCGACCTCGGCTGTTGCGCCACCTGGCACGATCCTGGCTCCAGCGCCGCCCTGGAGAATGCCAGCGATGCGCGCGAAACGGCGAATATGGGCGATCGTCGGGGTGACGATTGCGATGGCGATCGGGACGGCGGCGTTGGCGTGGCGGGCGCGAGCCGCACCGCCGGGCCCAGCCGCCCGGTCCCTGAAAGAGGCGGCCAGCCCGGTCCCGTCGGTGCGTGTCGAGCGCACGCTCGTACTGGCGGCCGAGGAAGTGGTCGAACGCCCGGTGCGCACGGGCCGCGCACGCGCCCTGCCGCAACGCGGAACTGCCGCTCCGCCGCTGATGTCCCGCGCCAGGCGCGTCCTCTTCGGAAGCGGCCGCCACCGCCCCGAGCCCTTCCCGCGCGTCAGCGCGGAGGATTCGACTCCGCGCTGACCGAGGGCGAAGCCACACTCTTGTCTTGAGGGAATGCACCGCATTCCCTCTGCCGTGCATTAGACTGATGCGGCTGGCCTCGCCCCATGTCGCTGAGAACACGGCTGATCATTGCGTTCGTCCTGATGTCGGTCGTCCCGCTTTCCGCGGTGACGCTGGTCTCCTACCTGTCCTCCGTCCACGCGTTCGAGCTGGCGGCACAGCGCGAGGCGACGCAGAGTGCCACCGACGTCAGCCGGCGCATGGAAATGATCACCGCCGACGTCGGGCGCCGGCTGGACCGCCTGTTCGTCGCCGGAACGGCATCGCCACAGCGTCCCTTCAATCCCGATCCGCAGACGGTGCGCGCGAGCGTCGCGCCGCTGCTCGGCGACGCCGCCGCGCTGGTGGATCGCGTGGAGTTTCACCCGGCGCCTGACGTCCCGCCCGCCCCGGCGGTCAGCCGACGCCGACAGCGTCCCGATCCCCATCGCGCCGAACCCACGCCGGCGGGGCCGGGGAATGGGGCGTCCCGGTTTTCCGCCCCCACCCGGCGCGCCGGACTGGGCCGGCCGCCCGCGGGATGGCAGGCGGCCGCCTGATGCTCCGCCGCCACCCGGATCCCAGGTCATCGTCATGGACATTCCGAGGATCGTCGAGGAAGCGACGCGCGCCGCGACGGCCGCCGGCGTCGCCGCGGCCGATCCGAAGATCCGCTCGATGGTCGAAAAGCGCATCGAGCAGGAGCTCGCGGCCCGGCAGCAGGGACTCAACGCCATGGCCGAAGCGCTCACGCGCGAGTCCGCCGCGCGCCGGGATGGGAAGACCCTGCCGGTCGGCGTCGAAGGACGCAACGTCGAGGTGGACGTTCAGAAGGACGGCCGCGTCATCGGGCGTGCCAACGCGATGCTGAACCTGGACCGCACGCTCACGATGATCCTGGGCTTCGCGCGGCGCGACCAGGGTGAAATCCCGTTCGCCATCGACAGGACGGGCGCGCTGCACACGCCCGAGGCGGCCGACAAGACCCATCTGCAGGCGCTCGGCGTCGAGCGGACGGCGCTCGTCGCGGCAACCGGCACGCCGCGCCGCAGCGGCGACTGGATCATCGTCGCGCGCAAGGCCCCCGGCGGCATCACGTTCGGCATCGCGCGGCCCATCGGCGAATCGCTGCGCGAGATCCGCCGGGCCTCGGTGAGGAACCTCGGTCTCGGGCTCCTCGTCATCGCGCTCGCGTTTGTCGGCATCATCCCAATCTCGCATCGGATGACGCAGCACCTCACGAGACTCACGGACGGCGTGCACCAGCTCGCGCGCGGAGACTTCGGCGCGAGAGTGCCCGTCAAGTCCAAGGACGAGTTCGGTGTGCTGGCCGGCGCGTTCAATCAGATGGCGGAGGACCTCGAGCGGCACGAGGCGCAGGCCGTCGGGCAGGAGCGGCTGCGGCGCGAGCTGGAGCTGTCGCGGCTGATTCAGACCGAGATGCTGCCGCGCACCTCGCTGCGATCGGGACCGGCCGAGATCGCCGGCGTCTCGCTCCCCGCCCGGGAAGTCGGCGGCGATTTCTTCAACTACTTCGTGCTCCCCGACGGCCGCCTGGCGCTGCTCATCGGCGACGTCTCGGGCAAGGGCGTGAGCGCCGCGCTGCTGATGGCCAACATCCAGGCCACGCTGCGCGCGCGGCTGCCGCACGAAACCGACCTCGCCAGGCTGGCCGACAAGCTCGATCGCGAGATGGGTCAGAACACGCCCGGCGGGGTCTACCTCACGCTGTTTCTCGGGATTCTCGACGTGGACGGGCGCCAGCTGCGCTACGTCAACGCCGGCCACAACCCGCAGTTCGTGATCCGCGTGCGCGGCGGGATCGAACCACTCTCGTCCACCGGCATGCCGATCGCGCTCTATGCGGGCCACGGCTATACCGAAGCTCGCGTGGAGGTGCGCCCCGGCGACCTGCTCTTCTTCTATACCGACGGCCTCGTCGAGACGATGAACGAGGCGGGCGACATGTTCGACGCCGAGCGCCTGCAGACGCTGCTCACGAAGACACAGGCGCACGATGTGGACACGGTGCTCGCCGGCGTCGAGGAACAGGTGGCCGCGTTCCGTGGCAGCACGGAGGCGTTCGACGACGCGACGATGATGGCGATGAGGATCACGGGCATCACGGAGAGCGGGGGATAGCAGGGAACCCGCGGGTGCCCGCACGTCGTTCGAAACGCCGCGCAGATCGACCTGCCGGGAGGGCGGCGGGCGCCCGCGCGGGCCCTCTCGGTTCCTGTCGCCGCAGCCATCCTCATCGTGCTCGGCATTGCCGCCTACGCGAACAGCTTCGCCGGCATCTTCGTTTTCGACGACGAGCCCGCCGTCGCGGAGAACGTCCACATCCGCAGCCTGCGGCCACTGTCGGCCGCCATGTCGGCGCCTCGTGATTCGACGCTCGCCGGCCGGCCGATCGCCAGCCTCACGTTCGCGCTGAACTACGCGCTCGCGCCCGCCGGCGTCCGGGACGCTCTGACCCCAGCCCGCACCGGTTCGTCCGATCGTCTGTTCCTCGAGAACGTCCGCGGGTATCACGCCGTCAACCTCGCCCTCCACCTGATCGCGGGCCTCGCGCTCTTCGGCGTCGTCCGGCGAACGCTGCTGACGGCGAAGCTTCGCGAGACATTTGGGGCGGCCGCCACCGCGCGTCGCCTGGTCCGTCGCCGCCATCTGGCTCGTGCATCCGCTTCAGACCAGCTCGGTCACCTACGTCGTCCAGCGGGTCGAAGTCCTGATGGGGATGTTCTATCTGCTCACGCTGTACTGCGCGATCCGGGCGCGAGCGCCGAGGCCCCGACGGACCGCGAGGCGCCGCTGGTGAGCTGGGCGGCGGCCGCGGTCGTCGCTGCCGTGGTCGTCGCGCTCGGCATGGGCAGCAAGGAGGTCATGGCGACGGCGCCGATCGTCGTCTTGCTGTGGGACGTCGTGTTCGACCGGGAGGCGATCGGGCGGAGGCGTCTCGGACTCTACGCGGCGCTCTGCGCGACCTGGGTCATCCTCGCGTGGCTCGTCGCCGGCGGACCGCGCAGCCTGTCGGTCGGGTTCGGCTTCGCGGACTGGCCGTGGTGGCGCTACCTGCTGACGCAGTCCGCCGTGGTCCTGCACTACCTGCGGCTCGCGTTCGTGCCCTGGCCTCTGGTGCTCGATTACTCGTGGATGCCGCCGGCGTCTGCCGGCGACGCGGCACTGCCCTTCGCCGTCATGTCCGCGCTGGCGATGCTGACGGCCTGGGGACTGCGGCGCCGCTCCGCAGCCGCGTTCGCCGGCGCCTGCTTCTTCATCATCCTCGCGCCGACATCGAGCGTGCTGCCGATCGTGACGGAAGTCGCCGCCGAGCACCGCATGTACCTGCCGCTCGCGGCGATCGTCGCGCTGGTTGTCGCCGGGGCGTTTGCGTCGCTGCGGCGGTCCGCCGGCACACCGCGGTCCATGCGGATGGCGATGCGCGGAGGAGCGGCGGCGGTGGCGCTGGTGGTTTGTGTGTTCCTCGTCATGACGCGCGCGCGCAACGCCGACTATCACGGCTACGAGCGGATCTGGGCCGACACGATTGCGAAGCGCCCGCGAAACGCCCGGGCGCGGAACAACTACGCGACGTCGCTCATCGCCGACGGACGGTTCGCGGAGGCCGAAACGCACCTTCGAGTCGCCGTCGACGCCGACCCGGCGTTCGCCGAAGCGCACGCCAACCTCGGCGTCGCGCTGAGCGCGCAGTCACGATTCGACGAAGGGATCGCGCACCTGAAGCGCGCCGTCGCGATGCGGCCCGACTACGCGGCGGCGTATCGAAATCTCGGCGAGGCGTACGCCACACGGGGTCAGCTCGCCGATGCCCTCCCCCAGTACCTCCGCGCGGCGGAGCTGCAGCCCGACTCGGTGGACATCCTGAACCGCGCGGCCTGGATCCTCGCGACCGCGACCGACGACCGTCTGCGGAACGGCCGAAAGGCGCTCGAGTTGGCGGAGCGTGCCGCGCGCCTCACGAAACGGGGGGATGTGATCGCGCTCGACTCGCTCGCCGCCGCGCTCGCCGAGACCGGCCGCTTCGAGACCGCCGTAGAAACCGCTCGAGAGGCGCTGGCCCTCGCGCGAACGCGGAACGACCAGGCGATCGTTCCGGAACTGGAGTACCGCTTGAAACTCTACCGTGCGGGAAGGCCGTTCAGGCAGCCGCCCACGTAGACGGATGGCCCATTACGACGCTTCACGCCCGTGCCCGATTTGGCAGCTTTTCACGGCCGAGCTTAGGTTTTGGGGTGTCTTTAAATCCCGAGTTCGTTATGATTATTGGTGATGACGGCTCGTCACCGTATCCTCGTGGTCGAGGACGATCCTGCGGTCCGCCGCATGTATCGCACGGCTCTCGGCTTCGCCGGGTTCACCGTCGTCGAAGCGGAAGACGGCCTCAGCGCACTGCAGCACCTCGACGAGCGGGCCCCCGATCTGGTGATCCTCGACCTGATGCTGCCGACGGTCAGCGGTCTCATCGTGCAGCAGGAGATCGCCGCGCACGCGCACACGCGTGATATCCCGATCGTGGTCGTGACCGGGTCGGCGATGAATCTGGACGATCTCCCGGTCCCGTGTGTCCTGCGCAAGCCCGTGTCCCCGGATGAGTTGGTGAGCACCGTCCAGTCCTCTAATCGCCTAATCACTAAACCTAATCCTTGAATCAGCTGCGCGATTCGATGACTCAGCGATTCGACGATTAAGTGAGTTAGGGATTCGAACTACAGCTCCACCTGCATTCCCAGCTCCACGACTCGCTCCGGCGGGATCTTGAAGAACGTGTTCGCGCGCACGGCGTTGCGCGCGATCCAGACGAACAGGCGCTCTCGCCACAGCGGCATGCCGGGGCGCCGCGTGGCCAGCAGCGTTTCCACGCCGAGAAAGAACGTCGTCTGGCCGAGGTCGATGGGGAATCCCCGTTCCGAGGCTTCGACGAGCGCCAGCGGGACGTCGGGGTCCTCCATGAACCCGTACCGCAGCGTCAGGCGGAAGAACCCCTGGCCGAGCGGCGTGACTTCGCTGCGCTCCTCGACCGGCACGTGCGGCACGTCGTTGGTCACGACGGTCAGGAGAATGATGCGGTCGTGCAGCACCTTGTTGTGCTCGAGGTTGTGCAGGAGCGTGGCCGGCGTGCCGACCAGGTTGCTCGTCATGAAGATCGCGGTGCCGCTCACGCGCGTCGGGGGCTTCGCCGCGATGTCCTGGAGAAACCGATCGAAGGGATACATCCGCTCCCGGAGGCGCGACGCGAGCAGCGCGCGGCCGCGCTTCCAGGTCGAGAGCGCCGTGTAGATGATCGCCCCGATGACGAGCGGGAACCAGCCGCCGTGCAGCATCTTCGTCAGGTTCGCCCCGAAGAACCCCAGCTCGATCACGAGGAAGAACCCGGCGAGCGAGCCCGCGACGCCGCGGCTCACACCCCACGACCCACGCGCCACCAGATACGCGAGCATCGTCGTGATCACCATCGTGGAGGTGACGGCCATGCCGTAGGCGGCCGCCAGCGCGCTCGACGATCGGAATCCGATCACGAGCCCGATGGTCGCGACCATCAGCGCCCAGTTCACCTGCGGAAGATAGATCTGTCCCTGATGGCTCGCCGATGTGTAGTCGATCGCGAGACGGGGACAGTAGCCCAGCTGGATGGCCTGGCGGGTCAGCGAGAACGCGCCGGAGATCAACGCCTGCGACGCGATGATCGCCGCCATCGTCGCCAGCCCGACGAGCGGATACAGCGCCCAGCGCGGCGCCATCAGGTAGAACGGCTGTACGGCCGCGGCGGGATCGGTCAGCAGCATCGCCCCCTGTCCGAGGTAGTTCAGGAGGAGCGCGGGCATCACGAGCGCGAACCAGGCGAGCCGGATCGGCTTCTTGCCGAAGTGCCCCATGTCGGCGTAGAGCGCCTCGCCGCCGGTGACGACGAGGAAGACGGAGCCGAGCACGATGAAGCCGTGCCACCCGTTGTCGCGGAAGAAGGTGACGGCATGGAGCGGGTTGAAGGACGTCAGCACGCTCGATGTCCCGGCCGATCCAGCGCAGCCCGAGCGCGGCAATCGTCACGAACCAGACGATCATCACCGGCCCGAACAGCGATCCGACGCGCGCGGTCCCGTGCGACTGAATCAGGAAGAGCCCGAAAAGGATCGCCACGGTGACCGGGACGATGTAGGGCTCGAAGATGTGCGTCGCGACCTGGAGCCCTTCGACCGCGCCGAGCACCGAGATGGCCGGGGTGATCATCCCGTCGCCGTAGAGCAGCGCGGCGCCGAACAGGCCGAGCGCCACGAGCGTCGCGCGGCTGCGCCGCTGGGCATCGGGCGACTGCGCGACGAGCGCGAGCAGGGCGAGGATGCCACCTTCGCCCTTGTTGTCGGCCCGCATCACGAACACGAGGTACTTGATCGAGATGATGAGCGTCAGCGACCAGAAAATCAGCGACAGCACGCCGAGCACGTTGTCGCGGGTCGGGGCGATGCCGTGCGCGCCGTGGAAACACTCCCGGAGCGCGTACAGCGGGCTGGTGCCGATGTCGCCGTAGACGACGCCGAGCGCGCCGAGCGTGAGGACGGCGAGGCTGGACGCGTGCGGCGCCTGCGCGTGGCGTGATTGATGGATCCGTCAGGACGGGATCTCCAGAAAAGAACCGCCGGACCCGCTGAGCGAGGGCATGCACACCTCCAATAGCGTCTGCGAGGTTAGCTGACGGGCTGGAGGTTGAAGGTCCTCCTCCGGCGTGGCGCCGGATACGCCCCCCACGAGCGATTGGGCTCGTGCACTGGTTCCCCCGCTCCACGCCGGCGAGGCGCGGATTCGACGTCTCTGAGCATACCGCCTCCGGCCGCCAGCGTCACGCCGCGGGTTTTTGATACCCTTCCGCATGACCATTCCGTCGCTGGCGGCGTCCGGCATCCCCGCGGCCGCCGTTCTCATCGCCCTGACATGCACCGCCCTGGCCGCGACCCGGCCGGTGTTACACGCGCAGACCCTGCCGCCGCAGATCCGGGTCTTCCTCGACTGCGGCGACTGCTTCCCGGATTTCCTCAGAACGGAGGTGACCTTCGTGGACTACGTCCGCGACCGCAGCGAAGCGGACGTGCACGTCCTGATCACGAGCACCGAAACCGGAGGGGGCGGGCGCGAATACACCGCCGCCTTCATCGGCGCCGGCAGCTACCAGGGGATCGACCACACGCTCAAGGCGGTCACGACCCAGTCGGATCAGGAAGATGTCGTGCGGCGGCAGCTCGCGACGACGCTGCGGATCGGCCTGCTGAACTACGTCGCGCGCGGCGGCGTGCCGCAGCGGCTCGGCGTGACGGTCCGGCTCGGGAGCGAGGACGAACGCCCGGCCGTGGCCGGCGATCGGTGGAACAACTGGGTCTTCAGCCTGCAAGGCTCCGCCTCGTTCGAAGGAGAAGAATCCAGCCGGGAGTCGCAGCTCGGCGCGTCCGTGGGGGCGGATCGGATCACGCCGGACTGGAAGATCACGTTAGGGGCGGAGCTCGATCACGAGACCGAGGAGTTCGACCTCGACGAGGAGGAACCCGTCAAGGTGAAGCGACAGGAACGGGAGTTTCGCACGCTCACCGTCAAGTCGCTCGGCGAGCACTGGTCGGCCGGCTTCGGGACCGAGCTCGGCTCCTCGACCTTCAACAACATGCAGTTCTACATCGAGGCCGCGCCGGCCGTCGAGTTCAACGTCTTTCCGTACTCGCAGTACACGCGGCGGCAGTTGCGCGTTCTGTATCTCGCTCGGCGCGCAGCACGTGCGCTATTACGAGGAAACGCTGTTCGGCAAACTCGAGGAAACGCTGCCCCGGCACGAGCTCAACGTCACCTACGAGCAACGGGAGCGGTGGGGCTCGCTGCAGGCCAGCCTGGAAGGCTCGCAGTATCTGCACGACCTCAGCAAGTACCGTCTCGAAGCGGACGGCGAGGTGTCGTTGCGCGTGGTTCGGGGCCTGTCCGTCTCCGCCGAGGTCAACGCCTCCCGCATCCGCGATCAGCTCTCGCTGCCCCGCCGCGGCGCGACGCCGGAAGAGATTTTCCTGCGGCTGCGACGAGCTCCAAAGCGGGTACCAGTACCAGTTCCAGTTCAGCCTGACCTATTCGTTCGGGTCGATCTTCAGCAGCGTCGTGAACCCGCGGTTCGGGAGCTGAGCCCTTCGACTCGCGTCGTTTCAGCGCTCGCTCAGGGCAGGCCCGGGCGCGTGGGACGAGTGCTACACTAGCGCGGCCGTGAGCCGACCCAGGCTCCCGGCGGAGGAGGATGCATGGCAAGTCTTGGACAGCGGATGGTCGGGGCAATGCAGGCGGACGTGAAGACGTTCCAGGAGATCGAGGCGGATCCGACGGCGATCGGCCAGGCGGTGACGGTGATCGTGATCGCCGCGGTCGCGTCGCTCATCGGCAACGTCTTCCGCATCGGGCTGATCGGCGGGATCATGAGCCTGATCATCACGCTGCTGACGTACGCGCTCTGGACGCTCGTCATCGTCTTGATCGGCACCAAGGTCATGCCGGAGCCCACCACCAAGGCGGATTTCAACGAGGGATTCCGCGTCATCGGGTTCACGGCATCCCCCGGCGTGTTCAACGTCCTCGCGATCATCCCGTTCCTGGGTCCGCTGATCTCGTTCGCGATTTCGATCTGGATGCTCGTGATCGGCGTCATCGCGGTCCGCGAGGTCCTCGACTACAGCAACACCGGGCGCGCGATCATCGTCTGCGTGATCGCGTGGGTCATCTGCTGGATCGTGATGGCTCTGGTGCTGACGCCGCTGTTCCTCGGCGCGGCGATCGTCGGATCGATGGGGAGCTAGCGCGCGACTACGGATCCTTCGGCGCGCTGACGCCCGTCGACCGACGGCGGCGGTCCGACCTGAACATCGCGACCGCTGCCCAACCGAACAACGCCACCAGTGGCTGTCGAAAGGGCCACGTAGAGGCCGGACAAGTCGTCGCCAAGGACAAGACGCCTCCAAACGATCCGAGCGCCAGGACGCGCTGCATCCTGCGAGAGCCAGGCCGGCCAGGCGCCGCGCCCTCGGACCCAGGCTGGACTTTCGAAGGTACGGGGGATGTTGCCCCCAAGGAAATGACCGGGGTTGTAACGGTTGTTCGTCCACTCGACGTAGTCGGCGATTGGATCGCGCCGTTCCTCACGTTTGGACATGCCGATCAGTGTACGGCTTACCCGTGGTGTGTGGGTCCGAATCCGCCTGAACAGCTGGCGACGCTGGCACGTGATGCATTCGCGTGGAGACCGCCATCAGTCGAAGATGGTCGCGTAACAGAAGACGTCGGCGGGAACTCCGGGCGCGAGATTCGGAAACTCCGAGTACCGGCGCAACGTGGCCTCGCGCGTGAGTCCGCACTTCTCCAGCACTCGCCATGAAGCCTGATGCTCGGGATGACACAGCGCATAGAGCCGTTGAACGCCGACCGTCGGCGCAAGCGCCACCATCGCCTCGAGCGTCTCGGTTGCGTAGCCTCGTCCCCACGCATCCTTTGCCAGGACATAGCCCGTCGCGGCCCGGTACGGTGTTTCAAACGCGAGCCCGCTTCCGCCGATGAGCGTGCCATCGGCGCGCGACAGGATCACGTAGGGCCCGCCAGGCCACCGTTCCCACTCCGCCTCAGAGAACGCGAGAAACGCCTGCGTTTCGGCCACGGCCCTCTGTGTCGGAAAGGCCACGAACCGCGTGACGTCCGGATCGCGTGCGTAACGCTCGAAGATGGCCGTGGCGTCGTCGGCCCGCGGACGCCGGAGGAGGAGGCGTTTGGTTTCGATGGTGGCAGGAGCCTTCACTTCTTCACCAGCCGCCAGGTCGTGTACGAGCGGCCGTCGCCGGGCTTCGATACGAACTCACGAGGCCGCGGCTTCCCGGGCGCGGACATGCAGATGCGGAGGATCCCCTCATGCATTTCGACGATGCCCGCCTGCCGCTTGCGGGCGTTCGCGCCCTCGAGGTTGACGTAGTCAATCTCCTGCGGCTCGCGGGAGTCGTCGAGGGTGAACGCCGCCTTCAGCATCGTCTGCGGCCCGGCGACGACCGACGTGATGTTGCCGCGCGTGATGCGCCGGCACCACTTGACCATGTTCTCGGCCATCACGGCGCCGTTGAACACGGCGGCGACCATGGCCCATTCGCCTTCCAATGGGGTCGCTGCGCCGGAGGGCGTGACTCGCGGAGCCTGCCCTGAGCGAGCGCATGGCACCAGGCGAGTCGAAGGGATCGGCATCTGCGCCTTTCGCCGGGCTGCCGGCCGGCTTCGCTTTGGTCGTCTTGCGTGCCGCACTCCCGCGTTCGAGGGTTTCGAGCATCAAGCCCGTGCCGGCCGTGGTCGCGAACTTCCCGGGTCTCCTCTTGCCGCTCGCCGCCAGACAAATCGTCCAACTCTTGCCATCGAGCTTGTAGATACCAAGGTGGCGCGTGCCCGCCGCATGCCCGGCGGTCACGAGCAAGTCGAAGGTCTTCGGCTTCTTCGTCTCGTCCACTTTCATGGTGCCTTCGTACGTGGCGCCCATCCCGGCGGAGGTGAACGACGTCCCTTCGATCACAATCGTGGCACCGGCGACGGCCTCTGCTGCCATCTTCCGGCCGTCGGTTTCCAACGAAGTGATGTTCCAGGCGCCTTGCAGCTTGTCCAGATCGGTTGGCATATCGAATCCGCTGGACGGGAATTCTAAGTCCTTTCACGACCGATCGCATCCTTCGCCGGCACGCGGCGGTGCCATAATGCGAGCGACGGCTTCAAGGAGGCACCCGATGTTGACCCGCCGCTCGTTTCTTCGGACGACCGGGGCGGCCGGCGCGGCCGCGGTGGCGACATTCACCGACAACGGGCTCGCGCGCGTCCAGGCAGCCGGGCGGCGTCTCGAGAGCCGGGCCGGGCAGGCCGGCGTCAACGTCGCGACCGACGAAACCTACTGGCGCGAAATCCAGCAGGCGTTCACGCTCGACCGGACGATCATCAACCTCAATAACGGCGGCTGCTGTCCGAGCCCGCGTGTCGTTCACGACGCGCTGAAGCGCTACCTGGACATCTCCAATCAGGCGCCCGTCTACCACATGTGGCAGATCCTGGAGCCGAACATCGAGACCGTGCGGCGGCGGCTCGCGGCGGAGTTCGGCTGCGATCCCGAGGAGCTCGCGATCACCCGCAATGCCAGCGAGGCGCTCCAGATCGCGCAGCTGGGGATCGACCTGAAGAAGGGCGACGAGGTCATCACGACCAACCAGGACTACGGGCGCATGCTCGACACCTGGGAACAGCGCGTCAGGCGGGACGGGATCACGCTGACGAAGATCTCGTTCCCCGTGCCGCCGGCTTCGCTGGACGAGCTCGCCGATCGCCTCATCGGCCGGTTGACGCCTGCCACCAGGGTCCTGCACTTCTGCCACATCACGAACCTGACCGGTCAGATCTTTCCGGTGAAGCAGATCTGCGACGAGGCCAGGAAGCGCGGAATCAAGACGGTCGTCGACGGGGCGCATGCGTTCGCGCACTTCCCGTACAAGGCGGGCGATCTCGGGTGCGACTACTACGGGACGAGCCTGCACAAGTGGCTGCTCGCGCCGATCGGCACCGGCTTTCTCTACGTCCGGCGGGAGAACATCCGGCCGCTCTGGCCCCTGACGCCGGCCGCGGCGTCGAAGGCCGACGACATCCGGAAGTTCGAGGAAATCGGCACGCACCCCGCCGCGAATCACAACGCGATCGCGGAAGCCATGAGCTTCCACGACGGCATCGGCATCGAGCGCAAAGCGGCGCGCCTGCGGTATCTGCGCGACCGCTGGGCGAACCGCTTGAAGCAGCACCCGAGAATCCGCCTGCACACCAACCTCGACCCGGCACACTCGTGCGCCATCGGGACGGTGCAAATCACCGGCGTGGCCACGCCAAAAGTCGTCGCGCGGCTCTGGGAGCGCTGGCGCATCATCGCGACGCCGATCGTCCACGCGGAGTACGAGGGCGCGCGCATCACGCCGAACGTCTACACGACGCTCGAAGAGATCGACACGTTTGCGACGGCGATGGAGCAGATTGCGGAGAAGGGTACCGACTGATTCGTTTACGTGTCCCGCAGCCGCCGTTTTGCCGAGTACTCCTTCGGGCTGGCGCTCGGTCCGTTGCGCCAGCGTTCGACCGCCTTCAGCGGCACGTCGTGAATCACGGGCGGGGCCTGTACTTCGATTCGCAGGACCGCGTTCTCCGTGAGCGCGTGCGCCGCCCACTGCTCCCGTCGAAAAGTGCCGATCGCCTCGGCTGCGGCCTCGAACAGCGTCGACGCCTTGACGCTCACGCTGTGGGTCGTGCCCTCGAGGTCCGTGACCGAGACTCGGCAGGCGCGCAACGCCACACGTCAGAATACCACGCAGTTTCGTCTTTTGTTCGCCTCTGTCTTCGAGGTTCAGGATTCGTCACCCAACCGCGCCCGATCGCGGGGGATCAGATCGGCGAGGAGCTGTCAAACGCTCTCGGTGCTTCCCGTCAGCCACCGCATCGCGTCGGGACGATTCTGGAACACGGCGAACGGGACATTGCCCTGTGTCGCGACGGCCTCCACCAAACAGGCGATGCTGTATTGCGGACCGCTGCGGACGATCAGCGCCAGACGAGAGCCGGGCAGCTGCGCCGCGAAGAACGCCGGGAGTTTCTTCGCCTCAGACGTGCTCGGCGCGTAATCGGTGGCGAGCGCATCGATCAGCACGCCCATGCCTGGGAGGAAATCCGGTGCCGACCGGATCGCGGTCACCATCTCCTCAACCAGGTTCGGCCCTCCAGCACCCCATACTCGTACCCTGAGCACGTTGGGCTCTGGCACGAAGACGACATCGAACTGCACGGCTGCCCTCCGTTGAACGGTGAACGCCAAGGAGAAGGTTACCACCACACTTGCGGGTCATGCCGGACCGTCATCGTTCCGTCACACTCGCGAAGCTCAGCGCTTCTTACACAATAGATGGGCTCCGGCGCCCAGGAACTGGTATATTGTCGTGCTCTCCCCGACGATCAGTCCACGCTACTCCTGAAGGAGGCGACGGGTGCCTAGCCGCATTCTGCTCTTGGTGTCCCTGGGACTCGGCGTGATACCTCCGGTCCCATCGGCGTCGCCGCAGCGACCCGGCGGGCCGCCGAGTCTTCCGGCATCGTCGGCGAAAATCGAGACGCGGACGTTGGCCCCCTCCGAGGCCGGCCGCGATTTCTACGTGGCCCCGCACGGCGGGCACGTCGCCGCGATCAGTCAGAAAGGCAGCCGCTTCGTCGTCGTTCACGACGGCGTCACGAGTCCGCCGTTCGACGAGATCGTCGGCGCGAACCCGAAGCTCCGCATCATTTTCAGCGACGACGGCGCACGATACGCGTACGTGGGACGACAGGGGCAGGAATTCGTCGTGATGGTGGACGGTAAGGAAGCGAACCGGCTGCCCGTCGCGACCACGCGCTGGGATTTCAGCGCGCGCTTTCCCGAATTCGGGCCGAAGGGCAAACACGTCTACTTCGTGTTTCGGACCAAGAAAGGCACCGAGCGAGTACTTCCACCAGCTCGTCGTCGACGGACAGCCCGTGCCGGTGACCTTTCACACTCCGAAGGGGCTGGTCTTCAGCCCGGACGGCGAACGCTACGCGTACGTCTCGGCGTCCGACATCGCAAGCGGTCCCTGGGGGCTCATCGTGGATGGCAAGCCGGCCGGCTACCAGGGCAGCAATCCGATCTTCACGGGAGACGGGCATGCACCTTCTGACGCGGACCCAATTGGCCGGAAACCAGGGGGTCGGCATCCTTGCGGACGGCAAACCTTTCCTCCGCGCGCAAGACGTCAAGTTGTATATCGCGCCGGCCGGATCGGGGGTGGTTTCGGTCGTCTCGCGGCTCCCCGACAGCGCCCAGATCCGAACAGCCGGTTCCTCGTCATCGGCGGCAAGAAAGTCGAAGGCAGCGACGCCGCCGGGATCCCCCACGTGTACTTCAGCCCGGACGGAAAGCATTGGGCGGCGGAGTGCGAGGCAGTCAATCACTTCCGCTTCATGATCATCGACGGCAAGAGGACGCAGTACGAGCAATTGAGGCCCGTGACGAAGCTCGGCGTCACGATCGCGGCCACCGGCATGCAGCCCACGCTCATATTCTCGCGGGACTCGTCGAGGGCCGCGTATATCGGCCGCTCGGGAGCAAGGAGTTTCTCGTCGTCGACGGCCAGGAGTCTCCAGAGGGCTACCCCTTCATCGTGGCGTTGAACCTCGCAGGGCCGCAGGGTAAACGGGTCGGATACGTTGGTCTGGGAAGCAACAGCCGGGACCGATCGATGGTGATCGACGGCAAGATGTGGCAGAGCAACTTCGCATTCGACGATCTGACGTTCAGTCCCGACGGCTCGAAGTACGCCTACACCACGATGGGTGACAGCGGCACGGCGGCCAGGTCGTCACACATGCGACTCGTCGTCGATGGCATCGCGCAAGAGGGCATCGCGATCATCCCGATGATCAGCACGCGAGACGACGCGCCGGTCAAGTTCGTGTTGAGCCCGGATGGCAAACACGCCGTTCACTTTGGCGGTGTCGTGAACGAGCAGAGGGCCGCTTTCGTCATCGACGGCAGACTCGTCGCGGGATTCAGCCAACCGTCCAACCCGACATTCACGCCGGATGGACGGCATTTCCTGCACTACGGCCAGACCCTCAGCGGCTGCCGGCACGCCAGGAACGTACACCGTCTACGTCGACGGCCGGCCCGCAATCCAGGTCGCGTGGGGCCAGGACAACGACGACCTCATGAGGAAGGTGCCGGGCGGCTGGGAAATGGGCGCCGACGGGGTGCTCACGTTCATCGCACACGTGGGCAACAACATTCAGCGCATTCGGATCACGCCGTCGGAGGACACCAGCATCGACACCATGATTGCGTCAGGGTCGAGGGGACGGTAGAGACCGGGTCCCGACGGCGTCTCACTGTAGATTCAGCTGCCGCGACACGCCGAAGCGCTCGGCGACCAGCCGAACTTCGCGCTGAACCTGCTAGTTGTCGACCGGCATGAACACTTGTCCGCCTGCCGACAGTTGACCGAAGGCGTGCTGTAGTTGGGCCTCGTCGTCGCATTCGACGTAGATCAACGCCCTGCGGCTCACCTGCGGCGGCCACCCGGTCGGCCCAATCCCGGCACGGCGCTCCCCGGCCGCCGTCAGGTGCAGCCGCTTGTTGGGCTGCGTGTCGGGGTCTAGAATGAACGTATGACCGACCGAGCGCAAGCGCTGCTGCGTGAGGCCTTGGCGTTGCCCCTGGAAGAACGGGCCGACGTCGCTGCCGAATTGCTCGCCAGCCTGGACGGGGCCGAAACGGACGTCGCCGATGTCGAGGCTGCCTGGGCTGCTGAAATCGAAAAACGCGCCCGCCGAGTGCTGGCTGGAGATTCGTTGGGTATTCCCTGGGAAGACGTCAGACGGCGCGCCGAGGCGGACCTGCGCAAATCGTGAATCCGCGCGTTCGATTCGAGGACGAGGCCGAAGCTGAGTACCGTGCGGCCGGGCGATGGTATGAGGAGCGGCGGGTGGGACTCGGCCTCGAGTTCCTCGACGCTGTCGACACCACATCGACCAAATCGTCAAGCTGCCGCACGCCGGAGCGCGCGTGAGGCGGACTCCCACCCGATCTGCTCGTCCGATATGCGCCTGTCAAACGCTTCCCGTACCGCGTCGTCTACCTCGAAGCGGAAACGACGATCCGCGTTCTTGCGGTCGCGCATGAGCGACGGAAGCCTGGTTACTGGAAGAGCAGACTCTAAAGCACCCGCGAATGCAGATTCGTCAGCCCAACGTCTTGCCGCTCAGCCGCCAGCGCTAATCAGCAACTCGTTCCGGTCCGGAACGAGTTGATGCTGGCACAACAACGATGCCGCTCGCCGGCTGCAGCGGCCGGTTAGCCAGCGCCTTTGGTCAAGAGGGCAACCGATCCGCTAGCCTGCGCTCTGATGACCTGCCCCGTAATCGATGCTGCATCGTCGCCTGAAAGCGATCGCGCCAAGCGTGCGATCTCTTCCGGGGATGAAATCCTACCCTCCGGCGATGCTTGTAAGATCTCTGACCTCAGCTCGTCTGATATCCATCCGGTATCGGTAGGACCCGGGTCTATCGCATTCACCGTGATGCCTCGCCCTGCCAGTTCGGCGCTTAGTGTGAGAGTCAGTGCATCCAATGCCGCCTTTGTGACCACGTACGCAATCTGCCCAGGCATCGGACCGTGACCCTGCCCCGACGTGATATTGATGATGCGCCCCGGCCTGTTTGGCTTCAGCTGTCGTGCGAACTCGGCACACAACATGACCGACGCCCGAACGTTCACGGCATAGTGGCGGTCCAGCTGGTCTGCACGAACTTCGTCGATGCCTCCCGCTTCCCAGTAAGCCGCATTGTTGACCAGGATGTCGATCTGCCCAAAGCGCTGCAGCGCCTGACGGAACAGATCTGCCGGCGAGGCAGGTTGACTGAGATCCAGCTCTGTTCCCGCCGCATCATCGGCGATCGAGCCGAGTTCCCTCAGCAGCGATTCAGGTTCGTTCGGCTCGATACCCCAGACCTGCTGCTGGTCGTACTGGCGGAAGTATGTTACGAAGAGCCTGGCCCCGGCTCGTCCAAGTTCGCGCGCAATCGCCGCCCCGATCCCTGCGCGTCTGGTAACACCAGTCACGAGCGCAGTCCTGCCAGTGAGTTCTCTACCGCTCATAAGCTGCATGTCTCGGCAGAGACTGGCTGCCTACTCTTGGAGTAGACCGGCGAGCGTCTCCGCAGCCACCGGCGGCTGCTCTGCAGCCATGTCGCCTTTGGCAACTCCAACACTGGCGGGATGATAGCACCGGGGTGCACGACACGATCCGCCCGTTGGTTAGCTGCGAGCCGCGTGGTTGGCTGAGCACGATATGGCGAGCGGTCGCGGTGAGGCCCAGAATCTGGGGCGAGACCGGTCCGCGGCCGTATAATCAAAATCAGGAAGTACTTCCGTGGACTCGGCCGAACGGATTGAGCCTGTTCCGATTCACTCCGACGCCGACGTCGTTCATTTCGCCCCTCCACGGGGACGCTCAACGCCCCGGCCGCGGCGTCCGACACCGGTGCGAGTAGGGAACGTCACCTAGCCCCTCGAGCCGGCACGCTGGGATACGCGGTGCGCTCAGGTAGCGGAGTTAACCAATGAGCGGTCGAATACGAGTCTGCTCCCGAACCGTTACGGCGGTTTCCGTCATCGTCATCGTCGCCATCGCGGCGAGCACGCGCCGGGTGCGCGGGGCAGACGACGACAAGATGCGCGTCCTTTTTTACGGCTCTGTGGATGGGCAGGCTCGAAACGGCACCGCGATCGTCGAGGGCTCCCGCCTCACGAATGTGATGGACCTGCCTTTTCTACGTGCCGGCGGTGAGATTTCACCGGACGGAAAGCGCATCGCGTTCGACACGTGTGCACGCGCGGATCGCGGGATTCGGGTCGCACAACTCGATGGACGGGACGACCGGCGAGTCGTCGCTCTTCATCATGACGAACCCTGCCGTGCCATACGGTGGTCGCGTGACGCAACACGGTTGTCGTACGCAAGCGTGGTCGATCTCCAACTCCACGTCGTTCGGCTCGATACCAGTGTCGACACCCCGCTGACAGCGGCGAGCTGGGCTAGCTGGCACTCCTGGTCGCCGGCGGGCGACGCGATCGTCTATGAGACTGGACGAGGCGGCAGCCGGCGAATCGACATCATCGATCTCACCACTTCAAGCCCGCGTTCGCTGGTCGGACCCGCGCAGTTCGGCGCCTGTGAAGTGTGGGCACCCGACTGGTCGCCGGCCGGTGACCGCATTGCGTTCACCTCCTGCGATCAGAAGTTGTACATCGTCAACGCCGATGGGACGGGACTGAGGCCGGTGGCTGCATCCGCGTACGGGCCTCGATGGTCCATCGACGGGAAATCGTTGCTGTTCATCTCGCGTAGAAGGCTGATGCGTGTTCCGGCAGATGGAAAGGGAGTGCAAGAGGTCGGCACGCTGCCATACCACGGCGGTCCGTTCTCTGTGGGACCGATCCAGTAGGTCTTCCACCAGGACCCCGACGGCGGCGAGAGGTCACTAACCGTTTCCGGAAGGCCCGGAGATTCACGGCGCCCCGCCCGGCTACGTCCGTCGTGCCCGTCGAGCGGTTCGCGTCCTTCCGCCCGACCGTGTCCCGAGCAGCTGCTGCACGCGCTGGTGGGAGACGCCGAGCACCTCGGCGGCGTCCCGCCGGCTGAGGCGCAGCGCGCCGCCCACCAACAGCCGCACCGCCCGGCGAGCACGGACGCCGGCGACGGCCTGTTCCTTCTCCGCCTTGGCCCAAGCGTCGGTGTAACTCTTGACTGCTTTCTTGTATGTCGACGGCATCCGAATGTCGTCGACGAGTCTCGCGGTCTTCGCGTCATCCACGAACAGGCCGAGCGCCTCACGAATCCGCCGCCGAGCCTCTTCCAGCGTTCGCCCGTGCGTGTGGCACCCCTGCACCGATGGCACCTGCGCGAGCCAGCAGAGAGATTTCGGATCGCGCTCGAACCGTACGCTCGTACGTTCCGGCCATCACTCTCGTCCTCCCCACTTGAACCAGCCTGCCCTGAGCGAGCGCGGAATCCGGCGAGTCGAAGGGCCTCGTCCGAGGCACGGCTCGAGATCGCGCTTGAGACGAACCTGACCTGTCACATCGAGTGGCGTGCGACGATAATGTACACGTTGATGACACGATTCAGAGTCTGTCACGTCGCCGCGCAAATACTTCTCGTCACGATTTCTGTCTGCTGTGCGGGATGTGAGTCGCTCTCGACCTACAAGGTGGCCCTGCAACACGGGGAACAGCTAAGCCAGGAAGCTGCACTCCGTATATCGAAGGAAGTAATCCGCGCAGCCGGGTACCAGCCGAGCGATTTTGAGCCGTTTCCGATTCGCGAGGATGGGCCGCCGGAGGGACGCTATTTCGGCACGGGACCGGCTCAGCCGCCGCACGGGTACACGATGTGGAAGAGTCGCGAGCCGAAGTCTGGGAAACGTGGGCTTACCGTATCAATGGAAGTGAAGAACAGCGTGGCCATCTGCCATCTCACTTGGTGGCACTGAAGTCGACCGACGGTTTCCTCCGTCGGACATACGGAAACGGCTTATAGCCCGTCGCCGGAAGCCTCCCTTCGATGCTGCGGCTCGCGGCGGACGAGAACTTCAACGGAGACATCGTCCGAAGACCCGTTCACCACGGCTAGCTGCGCTGGGCTTGGTACAATTCCGCCTCCCTGCGCCCGCAGAGACCCGCCTGAGGAGTAACGATGCAGGAAGACACGGCTGATCAGTCGGCGTCGCCCAGCGACAAGTGGACAGATGACGTCAAACTGTTTCATTGCGGAGTATCGGTAGGAACTCGCCGCATGTGTAGATTCCCAAGTTGGTGCCGGGGGCGGGGATCGAACCCACACGACCTTGCGGTCACGGGATTTTAAGTCCCGAGCGTCTGCCAGTTCCGCCACCCCGGCGCCGCTCGATTGTCGCAGATTGTCGTGACCGCGTCACGAGCGGTGACCGTGACGCGTGTGACGAAGTGACAGGCCCGGCGCCGAAATCGCTCGAGCGGGCGACCCGGCCTCCAAGCCTGTCATTCCCCATCACACCATGCAGAAATCCCGCAAGCGGGTTTTCATCACGGTCGGACCGTGGCTATCCGAGGATCGCCAGAATCGAATTCAGCAAGGCGACGATCGGCGCCAGCGGGCCAGTCGGGGCCGTCGAGCAGACCCGCGACCGCGCAGAGCAGGTTTCCAAGCAGGTTCCCCGCCCCGCTCACGGCCACGATGTCGAGGACGACCTGGTTGAGATGCACCTCGAGTCCGAGGAGATTCAAATCGAGCGGTCCCAACACAAGATTGAGGATGTCGCACGTCGCGAGGGCGGTGACATCGCCGATGGCGGCCGCATTGGCACCCGCTGCGGCTGCGTTGGGCAACACGAGCGGCAGCGACACCTGTGTCACCACGGTGCGCGCCGCACTCCCGGCAGTGGCGCCCGGCAGCGACGCGACGACGGAGCCGATCGCGTAGATCGTCCGGTTCGACCGTCCGAAACGCTGAATGTTGAACGTCCCCGTGATGGCCTGCACGGTGCCGTCGGCTGCAGTTACGGTCCCGGTGATCGGCATCGAGAAGCCGCGGTTGACGACCCCCTGGGCCTGGGCGACCGAGGTGGTAAAGGGCAGAACCGCCAACATTGCGGCGAGCGCAACACTGGCGAAGACGCGATGAGTGGGTTTGCGAGCTTGCATGGTCTGAATCCTCCGCGATCAGCACGCCGCATAATTGCGGCAGCGCACGGAGTTAGTGCAAGGCGAAGTCCTCGATTTGCCATCGACGCCCTGATCGCCGCGCGTCCGGAGCGCGCGTGTATCCCTACGATCCGCGGTCCGTCTGCAATGGAGCAGCTCGGATCTCACCTGGACCGCTGGCATGCCTGACCGGCACGCCGTTCAGCAAATACTCGCGTATACGGCTGGGCAGCCCGCGGCAGTGAAAGATGTTCACGGGTCGAATCGCGCGAGTGCACAGGCCAGCATCGCCCGGCGGACGCCAGGGGGCTACGGTAGGAAAACGGCAGTGAAGCGAAATGCTCTCAGTGAATAGCCGCTTGCACAATCCGGGCGGTCCGGCCCGGACCAGCCGCTATTGCCGGGAGAGCCGGAGCGAGGAAATGCAGTCGTTGAATCCGGGCCTGCACGGGCCGGGCACGACGTCGAGATCTTGCACGTCAGCCTTATAGGTCGCGGAGTCCCCTGAGAACTCGCGGTCGCGGAACACGACCACGGTCCAGCCAGCCGGGATCCGGATCGACGAGACGCAGTCGTCGTAGTTGGAGTCCTGACCGGAGTCGCCGTCTCCACCGCAAGGACCGCGCACCTTGCGGAGGTCCCCGACGTCGCCTCCGAGCGTGATGCGTTCGCCGCGATACAGGGAATCCGGATACAGCGTGACGCCTTCGCCGAACGCGGCCGTGGGTGTGTTCGGCCACTCGGCGCCGCAGCCGGCGGCCATCGCGCCGGCCGCGATTGCGGCGGCCATCCCGAAATGTATGACGAGCCGTGAAAGCCTGGTCATCATCAATGCACGCGAGCCGCAGGTCGCAACCGGGCCCTCGTGTCGTGTGAAGTTATTTTACCTCCGGACGCGAGGCCGACACCACTGTGGGGGACACGTAGATCGTGACGGGGTCCATCCCGAGCTTTCCATATTGGATGCTTTGGTTCGCTCCGATGACCGCTCCCGCCGCAAACAGCCGCGGCGGCGGCATCCGGCCGAGTATCAGCCCGACCACGCCGACGACGCCGGCGCCCCAGGCGGCGCCCTCCACGCCGTCACGGACGGGTCCCGCTCCCGGCCCCTTCACGCGGTCGACGCGCATCACGTTCGTCGCCGGAAGATCCATGTCGCCGCTGGCGACTCGGACGCGCAGGCTGCTGGCTGCTGGCCCCGACGACCGATCCCGTCGCGACGGAGCCGTCCGCCATCAGCACTTGCACCGTGGACCCCAGGGCCAGCATCATCACGTTGTCCCACCGGCCGACGGGCAGCACCCTGGCCTGAAACGGCACTGGCTGAGGGTGCATCGGCTGGCGCGCCGGATAGCCACCAGCCCGGCGGGGCCATCTGATAGCCGGCGGCCACGCACCCGCTGCAGACGACGCAGAGCGGAAGAACCAGCAGCACCTTCTTCATCGACACCCTCCAGCCACGAACATACCGGGCCTGGCGCGCCAAGTCGTGAGGGAGGGCTGAAGAAGTATGAAGAATTCACCATTGGCCATTCTCCCCCACGCTACACTGTCGCTCGAGGAGCTCCCCATGAAGAAACCCCTTCTCGTGCTCGCCACCCTTGCGCTGGCCGCAGCCGCGTCGGCCGACCCGATCAAGTTCGCGCGCTACCCGCACGTGGCGAACGGCCGCCTCGCCTTCTCGTACCACGGCGACATCTGGCTGGCCAACCAGGACGGCTCGAGCCCGATGCGGCTGACGGCGCACGTCGCGCGCGATTCGTTCCCGCGGTTCTCGCCGGACGGCAGGCTGGTCGCGTTCACGAGCAACCGCATGGGCAACGACGACGTGTTCGTCGTGCCGGTCACCGGCGGCGAGCCGCGCCAGCTGACGTTCAACACGACCGCCGACACGGTCCTCTACTGGACGCCGGACGGGAAGCGCATCATCTTCGCGACCTCGCGCAGCACGAACCCGTGGCGCAGCCCGCTCTACACCGTCAGCGTCGACGGCGGCCTGCCGACGCCGATGGACATGGACGCCGGGACGACCGGCATGCTGAAGCAGGACGGCTCGACGATCGCCTTCACGCGCAAGGGAGGCTCGGTACTGGCGCAAGGGCTACAGCGGGAACCGCGCCGACGACATCTGGGTGCAGGACGTGCGCACGAAGAAGATCACCCAGCTCACCGATCTCGACTTCAAGCAGTCCAGGACCCACCGCCAGGACCAGTACCCGATGTGGGGCGCCGACGGGATGCTGTACTTCGCCTCCGAGCGCGACGACACGTTCAACATCTGGCGGATCGCGCCGGCCGGAGGCGCCCCGGTCCAGGTCACGCGCGACAAGGGGGACGGCCTGCAGTTCCCGTCGATCAGCCCGGACGGCAAGACCATCGTGTACGAGAGCGGCTTCGACCTGTGGACGCTCGACGTGCCGGGCGGCTCGCCGAAGAAGGTCACGATCGACATGGCGTTCGATCCCAAGGACAACCTCATCAGCTTCGTGCAGACGAAGAACAAGGCCGATGGCTTCGCGCCGTCGCCCGACGGGGACTACCTCGCCGTCGACCACCACGGCGAGATCTTCATCGTCCCGACGGATCCCGAGGTCGGCGAGAAAACGCAGGTCACGAGCTCGTCGTGGCGCGATCAGGAAGCCCGGTTCTCTCCCGATGGACGCTACGTCGCGTACATCTCGGACGAATCGAAGGAACAGGAAGTGTGGGTATTCGATCGCACGACGAGCGCGCGGAAGAAGCTCAGCTCGCACGCCTCGTTCAAGGAGCCGGCGACGTGGGCGCCCGACTCGAAGCGCCTGGCGTATACGGCCGCCAATCACCTGTTCGTCGTCAACGTCGAGACCGGGGCGACGACCGAGCGTGGCGCACAACCCGGCCGGCGGCTATCAGCTGGCGGCCTTCTCGCCGGACGGCAACTGGCTGGTCTACACGCGGCGGGACGACGACCAGAACTCGGACGTGTATCTGTTCGATCTCGAGGCGAAGCAGGAGCACAACGTCACCGCGAACCCGTTCACCGACTCGCGCGGCGCGCTCACGCCGGACGGGACGAAGCTCGTGTTCCTGTCGGACCGCGACGGCGGCATTCCCCACCTCTTCGCGGTGCCTCTCGAGCGCATGACGGAGGATCCCGACGATCCGCTCGTCAAGGAGCGGCTGAAGAAGGCCGCGGCGGCGACGCCCGCTCGACGCGATCCGCCCGCGGCTGCCGCGCCCGCTCCGGCACCGCGTGAAGGTGGAGACCGCGGGCATCGGCCGGCGCGCAGACCAGCTGACGCGCGGCGAGCAGGCGGTGCAGGCGTTCTTCCTCTCCGCCGACGGCAAGCTGATCTACTTCCGCACCACGGACGAGCGCGGCCCTGGTCTGTTCTCGATCACGATCGACGGCACCGACCGCAAGCGCGTGACCGACGGCGCGTTTGCCGGCCTGATCCCCACGCTGGATCGAAAGAAGGTGTTCTACACGCAGGACGGCGAGATCTACCAGATGCCGCTCTCTGGCGAGAAGACCGAAGACCCGCGTGGCGTTCGCGCTCTCGGTCAAGGTCGATCAGCGCGTCGAGTGGACGCAGATGCTCGACGAATCCTGGCGGGTGATGAAGTACCGCTTCTACGACGAGAAAATGCACGGCCGCGACTGGGCCGCCATCAAGGCCAGGTACGAGCCGCTGCTGAAGTACGTCGGCGAGAACCAGGACGTCTACGATTTGGCCAACGAGATGATCGGCGAGCTGAACGCGTCGCACACCGGCGTGAGCGGTCCGCCGAGCCGCCAGATGCCCGAGGCCTACACGACGCGCCAGCCCGGCTTCGAGCTGACGCCGGACAGCGGCTACTACCGCGTGTCGCACATCTATCGCGACGGGCCGGCCGACAAGGAATGGGTCGACCTGAAGGAGGGGGACTACGTGCTGGCGCTCGACGGCACGCGGATCAAGGCGGGGGACAACTACTGGGCGCTGCTGAACAGCCCGCTCAACGAGTACGTCACGGTCACGGCGGCCGCCTCGCCGGCCGGCGCGGCCGAGCGCCAGGTGCGCATCAAGACGGTCGCGTCGCTCACCGACGTCAAGTACGAGGAATGGGTCGCGAAGAGCCGTGAGTTCGTCGACAAGGAATCGAACAACCAGATCGCGTACGTGCACATCCGCTCGATGAACCAGCCGTCGCTCAAGAAGTTTCAGAACGAGATCAACCAGTTCTCGAACAAGAAAGGCATCGTCGTCGACATCCGGTTCAACGGCGGCGGCAACATCGACCAGGAACTGCTCGACATCCTCGAGCGCCGCCCGTACCGAGTACTGGAACAACCGCTGGGGCTCGCGCGCGTGGGGCCGCCGCCCGCGCCAGGCGATCGCGGGGCCGAAGGTGATGCTGATCAACAGCCGCTCCGGCTCCGACAGCGAGGTCACGCCGATGGGCTTCCGCGATCTCGGCCTCGGCCGCATCGTCGGCAACCCGACCGCCGCGGCCGTCATCGCGACGGGCTCGTACCCGTTGATCAACGGCGGGACGATCCGGACGCCCGGGTCGGCCGTCTATACCTACGATCCGACGAAGCCGAACAATTACGGCATCAACCTGGAGAACTACGGCGTGGCGCCGGACGTGTGGGCCGAGAACACGCCCGAGGACGAGCTGAAGGGATTCGACCGCGAGCTGAAGGCGGCGGTGGACGAGGCGCTCCGGATGCTGAAAGACGGCAAGTTCCAGTTCATGACGACGACGTCGTCGCAAGAGGCGGGGAAATAGTTCTTCCGCCTGAAGGCGGAAGCCACGAGTGGAAGGAAGCTGGGACAGCTGGAAGCTGGAAGCTGGAAGCTGGGAGCTGGAAGCTGGAGCAGAGAGACGTGCTGACAGACGACGAGCTGGTTGCCGGCTTCGAGGCCGGGTCGCTGGCCGAGTTCCACCACGCCGATCACGTGCGGCTCACGCTCGTGTATCTCGCGCGGCACGGGCGAGACGCCGCGCTCCGGCAGATGACGGATGGCGTGCGCCGGTTCGCCGCGAGCAAGGGACACCCCGAGAAGTTTCACCTCACGATGACCCGCGCCTGGGTCGATCTTCTCCAGGCCGCGCGCGTGGCGCACCCGGACGCCCCCGATCCGTCCGCGCTCGTCGCGGCCTGCCCGGCGCTCCTCGACAAGGATGCGCTGCTCCGCTTCTACTCGCGCGAGTCGCTCCACAGCGAACGCGCGCGGACCGCGTGGGTGCCGCCCGACCGCGCCTCCCGCATTGCGTGCGATCACGCGGGCGGTCCAACCTCGCGGCGGACCGGTCCCTGCCGTAGTCGCCGCATATAATCATGAGCCGATGGCCAGCGCCGACCCCATCACCGAGTTCCTGAACGCCGTCGAGCGGGCGCGCGCGCACCAGGTCGATACGGCCCCGGTTACGCTGGCGACCGCGGACAGCGATGGACGTCCCTCGGCGCGCATGGTGCTGCTCCGCGGCGCCGATCATCGCGGTTTCACGTTCTTCACCAACTACAACAGCCGCAAGGGACACGAGTTGCGCGACAACCCGCACGCGGCGCTCTGCTTCCACTGGGTCTCGCTCGACGAGCAGATCCGGATCGAAGGACGCGTGGAGCGGGTGGCGGAGCGACGAGTCCGACGCGTACTTCGCGACGCGTCCCCGCGGAAGCCAGCTCGGCGCCTGGGCTTCCGATCAGAGCCAGACGCTGTCGTCGCGGGAAGCGCTCGAAGAGAGCTATCGCGCGATCGAGCGGCGCTTCGAGGGTCAGGCCGTGCAGCGCCCGCCGTTCTGGGGCGGGTTCCGCCTCGTGCCCAGCCGCATCGAGTTCTGGTATGGCCGTCCCGATCGCCTGCACGATCGCGTCCTGTACACGCGCGACGGCACGCAGTGGCGCATCGAGCGCCTGTATCCGTGAGCGGATGACGTTCAAGCGCGCCCTCGGCCCGTTCGACGCCACGATGGTCGTCATCGGCGGAATCATCGGGTCCGGCATCTTCATCAACCCCTACATCGTCGCGCAGCGCCTCGACAGCCCGGGGCTCGTCCTGGCGGCGTGGGCGGCCGGCGGGGCGATCGCGCTCGCAGGAGCGTTCGCGTATGCGGAGCTCGGCGCGATCTTTCCCCGCGCGGGCGGCCAGTACGTCTACCTGCGCGACGCGTATCACCCGCTGGCCGGGTTCCTCTACGGCTGGGCGCTCCTCGCGCTGATCGAGAGCGGCGCGATCGCGGCGGTCGCCATCGCGTTCGCCAACTACGCGCTCCGTCTCGCCGGCCGCCCCGACATCGCGCCGGCGCCGCTCGCGATCGCGGCGGTCGTGCTGCTGTCGCTCGTCAACTACCTCGGCGTGAAGCCGGGCAGCCGCGTGCTGAACGTGCTCGTCGTCCTGAAGGTGGCGGCGCTGGCCGTGCTGATCGGGTTCGGCGCCTTTGCTCCCGCGCACCCGGGCTGGTGGACGGCCGCTCGCGAGACCTCGGCCCCGCCGCTGACGACGGTGGTCGCGTTCGGCGCCGCGCTCATGCCGATCCTGTTTGCATACGGCGGCTGGCAGAACGCGAACTACGTCGCCGAGGAGATCGAGAACCCGCGCCGCAATCTACCGCTGAGCCTCATCGCCGGGACGATCGCCGTCGTCGTCATCTACGTCCTGGTCAACATCGTCTACCTGCGCGCGCTCGGACTGGAAGGGCTGGCCGCGACGACGACCCCGGCGTCGGACGCGGCGGAGCGGATGTTCGGCGCGCTCGGCGATCGGTTCGTCACGGCGGCGATCGCGATCTCGACGTTCGGGTTTCTCGACCTCGCGATCCTCGCGCCGACGCGCGTGTACTACGCGATGGCGGCCGACGGCGTGTTCTTTCCGGCGCTCGCGAACCTTCACCCGACGTACCGAACGCCGGGGCTCGCCATCGTGCTGCAGTCGACGTGGTCCTGCGTCCTGGCGCTCAGCGGCACGTACGGGCAGCTGCTGAACTACGTCGTCTTTGCCGACTGGATTTTCTTCGGCCTGACGGTCGCGACGGTGCTCGTGTTCCGCCGGACGTTTCCACTCGAGCGGCGTCCGCCGGATTCGTTTCGCGCGCCCGGGTATCCCGTTGTGCAGATCGCGTTTGCCGTCGTTGCGGCAGCCGTCGTGCTGAGCGTCGTCTGGGCCGATCCGGCCGGCGCGCTTCGCGGCACGCTCCTGCTCGCCGCCGGCATCCCCGTCTACTACTGGTTCAGCCGCCGCACACGATGACAACACTACGATTTCACGCACCGTACATGGAGTGGGCCAAGGCCCGGGCGTCGCCGCGCTTCGACCTCGCGAACAGCAACATGCTGCCGTGCTCGATCGACGAGCTGACGGGCGCGCGCGACGCCATCGCGCTGGACCGGCCACAACGACAACGGCTACGCGCCGCTGGTCGAGGCGATCGCCGCCCGGTACGGCGTCCTTCCCGGCACAGGTCACGACCGCGCAGGGCGCGTCGGGCGCGAACTTCCTGGTGTGCGCCGCGCTGCTCGAGCCGGGCGACGACGTGCTGGTCGAGCGGCCCGGCTACGATCCGCTGCTCGGCGCGCCCCGGCTGCTCGGCGCGCGTGTCGTGCGGTTCGATCGCGATCCGGCCGGCAGCTTCGCGCTCGATCCCGATCGCGTGCGGCGGGCGATGACGCCGCGCACGCGCCTCATCATCATCACCAGCCCCCACAACCCCACCGGCGTCGTCGTGGACGACGCCGCGCTGGATGAAGTCGGCCGCATCGCCGCGGCGCAAGGCGCGTATGTCCTGGTCGACGAGGTGTACCTGGATGCGAGTGTGGGACTGCCAGAAATCCGGCTGAAGCCGGATGCCACCGATGCACAGATCCGGCAGAAGCCGGATGCCACCGACTGCACAGATCCGGCTGAAGCCGGATGCCACCGAGGTCTTTCTGACCACCAGCAGCCTGACCAAATCGTACGGGCTCTCCGGGCTGCGGTGCGGGTGGATTCTGTCGTCGGCCGCGGTGGCGGACCGGCTTCGACGCGCGCGCGACGTCATCGACGGCACCGGATCGATCGTCGCCGAACGCCTCGCGACGCTGGCGTTCTCGCAGCTCGATCGCCTGATCGCGAGGTCGGCGGCGCTGCTCGCGGTCAACGGCCCGCTCGTGCGGGAGTTCCTGCACGCGAGGCCCGAGCTCGAGGTGGTCGAACCGCGCGGCGGGACCGTCGTGTTTCCGCGGCTTGCGTGGCGTCGCCGACTCCAGCCGGTTCGCGGAGCGCCTGCTGCACGAGCGCGAGACGGCGATCGTGCCGGGGCGTTTCTTCGAGGCGCCGGCGCACTTCCGCGTGGGCTTCGGCGGCGAGACCGGCGCGCTCCGCGGCGGTCTCGATGCCCTCGACGCGGCGCTCGACGGGAGGGAGTGGTAGGGACTGAATCCCTAATCCCTAATCCGTCACCGTGTCCCGAGATCGGCTCGTGAGCCACCCGAGCCGTCCCCTGCGCCTTACCGGGTGGAGGCTTCATGCGCATGGCGTATTCTTCTGTCCGTTTTCTTCCTCTTCTTCCTGACACTCGCCGGTGCGGCTTCGGCACAGACCGCGCCGTCCCCGTCGCGCTGGTCGTTCGGCGGCACCATCGGATTCGGTCAGACGTGGGACGACGAAGGCTCGATCGGGAAGGGCCTGCTCGCCGGCGGGTACGCCGACTTCCGGTTACTGGGCCACACCGATCTGGAGATTTCCGCAGACTTCCTCGAGCACAAACGCGGAGGCGAGCACTTCCGCGCCGATGGACACATGACGCTCTTCGGCGCGTCACTCGTTCAGCGGTTCGGCAGCGACAGGGTCAACGGATACGTCCTCGGCGGCGCGGGGATCGCCGTGCACGACGGGACGGTCGAGTTCCCGTCCGGCAACCTGGTGACCGACACGAGCGGCACCCATACGGGCTTCATGTTCGGCGGAGGCATGACGTTCCGGGCCGCGCCGCGCGTGGAGGCCGGACCGATCGTGCGCTTCGTCTTCTTGACGATCGACAACGACTCGGCTCCCGCATTTGCCACGATGTTCGGGTTCAGGGTCGGCTGGCGGTAGGTGACCGCGCGTCGATCGGCACCGTGGGCAGGAACTGCGGCGGCTTTCGATGGCGCGTGGCCTGCTCGTATGCGTAGGCGAACTGAATCAACTTCGCTTCGCTCCACGCCCGCCCGATGAACGACACGCCAACGGGGAGCCCGAACGCGAAACCGGCCGGGACGGTGACGCTCGGATAGCCCGCCACCGCCGCGGGCGTCGAGCTGGCGCCGAGGAAATGATCGCCGTTGACCAGATCGATCGGCCACGCCGGGCTGCCGGTCGGCGCGACGATCGCGTCGAGGCGCAGGCGGGTCATCACGGCGTCGATCCCGGCGGTTCGCGCGCGCGTCCGGCAGGTCGCGAGGGCCTTGCGATACGCCGGCGCCGTCAGCGGTCCTTTCTTCTCCGCCATCACCAGGATCTCCTGACCGAAGAACGGCATCTCGCGCTCTTTCTCCCGTGTGTTGAACGCGATGAGCTCGGTCAGCGAGTGCACGGGCACGGCCGGTTTCAGATCGGCGAGGTACGCGTTCAAGCCGGCCTTGAACTCGTAGAGCAGGATCTCGAATTCGCAATCGTCCAGCCGCGCGGCGGTCGGGATGTCGGCCGGATCGACAATGACGGCCCCGGCCGCCTTCATGTCCGCGAGGGCCGCCTCGATCAGCCGGTCCGTGGCGGGGCTGTAACCGAAGTAGCGCTTCCGGGCCACACCGATCCGCGCGCCCTTCAGCCCGTCCGCCTTCAGCGCGCCGCGGTAGTCCGCCGCCGCACGCCGGCACTCCGCGCGGTCGCCGGGTCGCGCTCGTCGACGCCCGTCATCGCGCCGAGCAGGATCGCCGCGTCCGCCACGGTCCGCGTCATCGGACCCGCGGTGTCCTGCGTGTGTGAGATCGGGATGATGCCGGAGCGGCTGACCAGCCCGACGGTCGGCTTGATGCCGACGAGCGCGCTCACGCCCGACGGGCAGACGATCGATCCATCGGTTTCCGTGCCGACCCCGACGGCCGCAAGGTTCGCGGCGATGGCCGCACCGGTGCCCGAGCTCGACCCGCAGGGATTGCGGTCGAGCACGTACGGGTTCCTCACCTGGCCGCCGCGCCCGCTCCACCCGCTCGTGGACTTCGTCGATCGGAAGTTGGCCCACTCGCTCAGGTTCGTCTTGCCGAGGATCACAGCACCGGCCGCGCGCAGACGGCCGGCCACGAACGCATCGCGCGCCGCCGTCGATCCCTGCAGCGCCAGCGAACCGGCCGTCGTCATCATGCGATCGCCGGTGTCGATGTTGTCCTTGAGGAGCACCGGGATCCCGTGCAGCGGCCCACGCACGCCGCGCGTCCGGCGCTCGGCATCCAGCGCGTCGGCAATCGACAGCGCGTCGGGATTGAGCTCGATGACCGACCGCAGGGCCGGACCGCCGCGATCGATGGCCTCGATGCGCGCGGTGTAGAGCTCGACGAGCCGTCGCGCCGTGTAGCGGCCGGAGGTCATGGCCTCCTGCAACTGGGCGATCGTCGCTTCATCGAGATCGAATGCAGGCGCGGCCTGCTGAGCATCGACCCGAAGTGTGTGCGTCCAGGACAGGAGGACAGTGAAGAGGAGCGAGCAGAGAATGGCTGCGCGGCAAGGCTCGGCGGATCATTCGGGATTCTACCGGCGAACGAAGTGAGCCGGCCTCTACCGCGAGCGAAGCGAGCGGCCCTACGCCGAGAGGTCGATCCACGATGGCGCGCCAGGTGCGGGCCGCAGGGCTCACGTCCGACGCCAGCGCGGCCCCGCAGCTGACGGCTCCCCCTTCGTCCGACGGCTGGCACCACACCGCCTCCACTTCGAGGTGCAGGCCGATGCCCGCGATCTCGATGTCGAAGCTCGGAGGGAGCTTCTCACCGGCCGGCACTTCGAGCCGCAGACCGCCGTAGCAGACATCGACGACGGCCGCGGGCCGTCCGTCAGCCGTCACGCGAAAGCCTCCCACGACACGCTTGCGCGGCCATCGGCGCTGCCGGCGCACGTCGCCGAGGCACCGCGTCACGGTCTTGAGGAACTCCGCCACCTTCAGGGGCTTGCGGACGAACTCCGCGCCGTACCGGCCCGCCTCGATCTCGATCATCGGCTCGTCGTAGCCGGTGATGATGATCGTCGCCATCTCGGGATTGTCCAGGTGGCTCTGCCGGACCAGGTGCAGCCCGTTGAAGCCGCGCAGGCGCACGTCGGTGATGAGGAGATCGTAGGAACTGAGGGCGAGCAACCGCTTGGCGGCGTCGTACGTCGCCGCACCGGTCACGACGTAGCCCGCGTCGCGGAGCATCTCCACGATGCCCGCGAGGGCGTGTTCGTCGTCGTCGAGCACGAGAATGCGATAGGGCAGTTTCATCGTCGGCTGGGGGCAGATGGACTAATGCTGACCTTACTCCGGCAAAGACGATGCCGCAGGCCACGTTGTGAAACCCTACGCAAAGCGCAGATTTGCCGATTTCTGCACGCCCGGTACAGGCGGATCTGTAACCGGACGGAAAAGTCTGAAATGACGCCTAGTGGACGACGGGACGGGACGGAGTCGCCACCGCGAGCACGCGCGTGATGAGCGCATCCAGCCTGGCGTGCGGGATGGCGAACGGACCCGCGACGGCCGCGCCCGTCGGGATCTCGATGGCGATGACGACGCCGCCCGGCGCCGGCTCCACGATCCAGCTGAACCCCCGGAGCACGACGAACCGTTCCTGCGGGCCGGGGTTCTTCGCACGATCGATGGCCAGCAGCATCGCCTTCAGGACCTCCTGGACGTCCAGCTCGGTCCAGTCGCGCACATCGTTCCCGTGGTGCTCCAGCCGCTCGGCCACGGCCTCGTCACGATCGCGCAGGACAATTTCAATGTCGAAAAGCATCTGTTTTCGTTCGTCGTTCTTCGTCGTCGTTCAAGCATCCGTCCACTTCGGGGGGCGCCGTTCCATGAATGCCGTCAAGCCCTCGACCGCGTCGGAGGTCCGCATCAGCTCCTCCAAGTATAGCCGTTCGAGTTTGGGAAGCGTGGCGCGGACGTGCTCCAGCAGCCCGAGCCTGACGGCCGCGGCCGCATGACGGATGGCCGCCGCCGACTTGGGGACGAGGTGCTCCAGAAACCAGCGCTCGACGGCAGTCTCGAGGTACTCGGGCGCGGCGACCAGCTCAACGAGCCCCATCCTCTGCCACTCCGCCGCCGTGCGGCTTTCCCCGGTCAGGATCGTCCGGGTCGCTCGCGCGACGCCGACGCGAGCCGGCAGCAGCACCGCCCCGGCAGGCGGGAAAACGCCGAGCCGCACTTCCGGAAGGCCGAAGTGCGCGGTGTCGGCGGCGAAGATGAGGTCGCACGCGAGCGCGAGCTCGAACCCGCCGCCGAGGCAGCGTCCCCGCACGATGGCGACGGTCACGGCCGGGGCCTCCAGCAGCGTCTCGATCAGCTGGTGCATCCCGGCGAGCATCTGCCCGATCCGATCCGGCGCGTGCTCCGGAACGCTGGCCCCAAAACTGAAGTCCGGCCCTTCCCCCTCGATCGTGATGAGCTTCAGATGCGGATTCGACGCGATCGAATCGAGCCCTGTCCGCAGCGCGTCGGTCATGTCAGCCGTGACGATGTTGCCCTGCGGATGGCAGATGGTGAACGCCGCGCGAGTCTGGTCGGCGTTGAAGCGAAGGCTGACGTGAGACATGAGCGTGCCTGGCGTCCTACCTGCCGGGCGTCTCCCGCACCTCGGGCGCCAGCTCCCTCGCCAGCTCCTCGGGAGTCGTCACCGGCTGCCGGCAGGTGAACCCGCTGCAGACGTAGGCGGCCGCGCTCGCGATCGAGCTCCGACATCCCGACGGTGAACGGCAGCAGACCGGCCAGGGCCTCCTGCGCGGACCCTGGAACGACCGGGATCACGATCGCGAACGGAAGATAGCGGCCCGCGGCTTCCTGCCGCAGTGCGCGCGCGCTGCCGGGCGCTCCGACGATGACGACCTGGGAATATCCCGCGTGCCATCCGGAGAGCGCACACAGCATCATGGGGATCGTGCGCCCTGCGGCGCCGACGCGCGGGCCGTAGCCGCGCCAGGGTCCGCCGCGCCCGCTCGACCATCGCGGTCGTCGCCGGTGAGGTGCGCGATCGTGAGCGTGTTCAACGCCGCGACGGAGCTGGCGGCCGGCTCGGCGCCGTCGTAGTCCTCTTTCAGCCGGAGGAGCACCGTCGGGTCCTGCCCCGAGGTGCTGAACCAGCCTCCTTCGTCCGGATCCCAGAACGTCTCGTCCTGCTTCCTCTGCAGGCTCAACGCCCATTCGAGCCACTCCGCGTTGCCGTCTGCCTGAAAGAGCTCGAGGAGCCCCCAGATCAGATACGCGTAGTCCTCGGCGTAGCGCGTCGATCGCCGCCTCGCCGTCCCGGTACCGTCGCAGCAGGCGATCGTCCTTCCAGAGCGTGTCCTTGATGAAGCGCGCCGCACGTGTGGCCGCGGCGAGGTACGCCGCCGAGGCCGGACGATCCACGAGCACGCGCGCCGCGCGCGCGAAGGCGGCGATCATCAGGCCATTCCAGGCCGTCAGGATCTTGTCGTCGAGATGCGGACGCGGCCTGCGCTCCCGCGCGGCAAACAGCGTCGTCCGGATGCGCCCGAGCGCCGCCGCGACGTCGTCCGCGCTCCGGCCGCTCCGGGCGGCGACCTCTTCGATCGATCGCGCCGTGTAGAGCAGGTTCTTGCCGGTGAACTCACCCTGAGGATCCTGCGGCGCGTTGCCGCCGGGCTCGATCCCGAACCGGATCCGCGCGATGGCGGCATCGTCGCCGAGGAGCGCTCCAATCTCCTCGTCGGACCAGATGTAGAAAGCCCCTTCCGATTTGTGCGCCCCTTCGGTGCCGGCCAGCTCGGGCGGCAGGCTGTCGGCGTCCTCCGCCGAGTAGAAGCCGCCGCCGGCGTCGGTCATGTCGCGCTGGACGTACGCGAGCGTGTCTTCGGCGACGGCCGCGTAGAAGCTCTCGCCGGTTGCCTGCGCGGCTTCGAGGTACGCCAGCACGAGCTGCGCCTGGTCGTACAGCATCTTCTCGAAGTGCGGCACGCGCCACGCGCCGTCGACAGAGTATCGATGGAAGCCGCCGCCGACGTGATCGCGCATCCCGCCGAGCGCCATCGCCCGGAGTGTCTCGGTCGCCATCTGAAGCGGCGCCTCCGGAGCGGCGCCCGCCGCGGATCGCCTGGCATGCTCCCGAAGGAGGAACAGCAGCTCGGACGGACGGGGGAACTTCGGGGCGTCGCCAAAACCGCCGCGCCGGCGATCGAACGCCATCTGAAACTGCTCGACCGCGGTGTCGAGCGCCGCCGCCGGCGCGATCTCCGATTCCGCCGTGCGCGCCGGTGACCGAGCGGAGCCGCTCGAGCAGCTCCGCGGCCGCTGTTTCGACCTGGGGCCGCTCGTCCTTCCAGACGCGCGCGAGCTCGCCGAGCAGATCCGCAAAGCCAGGCCGTCCCCATCGCGACGCAGGCGGGAAGTAGGTGCCGCCGTAGAACGGCTTCAGCTCGTGGGTCAGGAACACGGTCATCGGCCAGCCGCCCGATCCGGTCGTCGCCTGCACGAACGACATGTACACGCGGTCGACGTCCGGCCGCTCCTCGCGATCGACCTTGATCGAGACGAAGTCGCGGTTGAGCCGTTCGGCAATCGCGCCATCCTCGAACGATTCGTGCTCCATGACGTGGCACCAGTGGCACGTCGAATAGCCGATGGACAGAAAGATCGGCTTGTCCTCGCGCCTGGCGCGCTCGAACGCCTCTTCCCCCCAGGGAAACCAGTCCACCGGGTTGTTCGCGTGCTGGAGCAGGTAGGGACTACGCTCGCTGGCGAGACGGTTCATTCGGGTCGGCACCGGTCGGGAAAGCCATGGTCAGACGATCTTCTCACTCAGGCGGTTCGGGAGGCAACATGGGATTCGTGCTCACGTTGTAGACCTTCCAGAGCCCGTCCTCGCGGACCATGTCGAACAGGAACCGCGCCTCGGTCAGGTCGCCGTATGCGGTCGCGACCGCGCGAGCCTGGTCTCCATCGATCGAGACGAGCTCCGCATCGACATGGTTGACGGTTCCCGTGAAGCGCCACAACGGCTCCAAATACTGGCGGAGTACCGCCGCGCTCAATAGGACATCGTCGAGTCCGGGTTCCCGCCGGTGCCAGGACTGCAAGGCATGCACGCGGTCGTACCGCCTCGCCGTGGCCTGCCGCACGAATGCCTCGGCGACCGCGTCCGGCGGCGGGACGAGCGTCTGCCGATCGCCGGCCGCGAACACGCACACGGCGATGATCGCCAATGCCAGCGTCATCGTCGCGAGGATCTGCGCGATGGTTTTCATGTTCCCGCTCCGCCCGCCTCCTGCCGCCACCGGCGGTCCCCGCTCCGGAACACGGCGAGTCGCGCCGTGACATGTGCCAGCACGAGCGCGCCAATGCCGACAACGAACTGGGCGGCCGGGACATCGCCCCAGAGCAGGTCGTCGAACATGTCGCCGATCACGATCAGCACGACACAGCTCGAGACGTCGGTGCGCGAGACCGTCCGCTTCCCGGCGAGTCGCATGACCACCAGCGCGAAGACGTACGCGAACACCACCCGCACGATGATGCGCCAGAGATCCATCAGACCACCTGCCCGGAGTCGAGGTCGAGGGCCCGGGGAGAGTCGCTGCACTTCTCGGGCGGCGGTTCATCGCGTCCTCCGAAGGCCTGCTTCCTGGCCTTGGCCATCTCGTCGTCGATGTCCGCCTTCAACACGCGCTCGGCCCAGGCGTGCGGCATCACGCTGACCGAGCCGTCGTGCTCCACGATCGCCAGGCGGACCTCGCGCATGTCGCGAACGCCGTGCATCCGCAGCGCCGCGAAGACGTCCTTCTCGTTCATGCGCTCCTGACGCATGCCGGCGTGGTGAAATGCGCCGTCCTCGACGACGATCGTCGGCTTCCCTTCGAGGATGGCTTCCATCCCGTGGTCCCAGTAGGACAGCAGGGAATCGGCAAACGCCAGGGCGCCGATGGCGACGATCGCCACCGTGCCCTGGATGAACCGCACGTCGCCGTAGATCATCTCGTCCACGATCTCGCCGAGCATCAGCGCCACGAGCAGATCGAAGGCGGAGAAATTGCCGACGGTGCGTTTGCCCAGCGCCCGGATGACGACGAGCATGAGCACATAGACAGCGACCGCGCGGACGGCGGTCATCACGAGTTCGTTGATCTCCATGGCTGTCAGTTTTGCACACGCCGGACCGGGAATGTCTAGCGAGGCTCCGCCTCAGATCCTGCAGCTCCGCCTCGCTAGGTGGCATTGTCTACGGCTATGGCTGAGCCGGGGCCGCAGGATACAATCCGCACATGCCGCCGGACCTCGCCGTCGAAACGAACGGCCTCACGCGTGACTTCGGGAATTTTCGCGCGGTGGATGCCGTCGCGCTGGCCGTGCCGGCCGGCAGCCTCTACGGCTTTCTCGGGCCCAACGGCGCCGGCAAGTCCACGACGATCAAGTGCCTGACCGGCCTCCTGCGGCCGACCGCCGGCTCGATCCGGATCCTCGGCATCGATCCGCTGGTGGATCCCGTGGCGGTCAAGCGCCGCATCGGCGTGGTCCCGGAGGACCTGGCGCTGTTCGAGCGGCTGACCGCGCAGGAGACGCTGTCGTTCGTCGCGCAGGTGCACGGGATCGACTCGGCGACGGCCATCCAGCGGTCCGCCGACCTGCTGGATGTCATGGACCTCAAGACGTCGGGGACGACGCTCGTCGCCGATTTTTCACACGGCATGCGCAAGAAGCTGTCTCTGGCGGCGGCGCTGCTGCCGGCGCCCAAGCTGCTGTTCCTGGACGAGCCGTTCGAGGGAATCGATGCCGTCGCGTCCCGGCAGATCAAGGACCTGCTGCTGTCGTTCGTGTCGCGGGGCGGCACGATCTTCCTCACCTCGCACATCCTCGAAATCGTGGAGCGGCTCTCGACGCACATCGGCGTCATCGCGAACGGGAAGATGGTGGCGCAGGGCTCGATCGGGGATCTCCGCGCCGGGGGCGGCAGCGGCAAGACCCTCGAGGAGCTGTTCATCGGCCTGGTCGGCGGCGACGCCCGGACGTCCCTGGCGCTCGACTGGATCTGAGATGTGGAGGACCCTGCGGGCGTTCGCGTGGCTGCGCTGGCGCATGCTGATCAACTCGATGGAGAAGACCGGCGCGCGCGACACGCTCGAGCGGTTTTCCGTGGCCATCGAGAAGATTCTGCCGATCATGGTCGCGGTCCTGATGGTGCCGTCGGTGCTGGCGCTGTCGGCGCTCGGCGCCGCCGGCGGCTTCGCCCTCGCGCGCGACGAATCGCGCGCGTTCCTCTTCTCGCTCGTCCGGTTCATCCTCCTCGCGGTTCCGGTCCTCAGCATCGTCGGCCCGCTGCTGCTGCCGGCCGCCGATCGCGCGAACCCGGTGCGGCTGCTCCTGCTGCCGATTTCGCG
This sequence comes from uncultured Acidobacteriota bacterium, assembly GCA_963820645.1. Lineage (GTDB taxonomy): Bacteria > Acidobacteriota > Vicinamibacteria > Vicinamibacterales > 2-12-FULL-66-21 > JALZOC01. Next base: position 167,510 of record CAWGAS010000044.1, read on the forward strand.
GCGCACGTTCTACGTCGCGCAGTCGGCCTCGGCGTTCGGCGATCTCTGGGTGGTGATGATGCTCCCGCTGGTCGGCTTCGTGCCGCTGGGGCTGGCCGCCGGCGGCACGCCGGCCGCGGCGCTGTTCGCGCTGGTCTGCGGGACGGCTGCTCGTGGCCGTGATCGTCGGGATCTCGTCGCTGGCGACGAGCCTGCTCCACCTCGCCGTCCGCGACCGGCGGCGCGGGGAGCTCCTCGCGCTGATCTTCATCCTCGTCATCCCGATGGTCAGCATGCTGCCGACCATGCTGCCCGGCGCGCGGCGAGAGCGGCCGCACGCCGACGGACAGCCGTCGGCTCGAGAAGGGCCGGCCGCGCCGCAGTGGCTCACGGCGGCGGGCCGGCGCGCGTTCGCGTTGTATCCGACGGAGTTGTATACCACCGCCACCCGGGCCGCGGCGCGTGGCGATCTGCTGTCCTGCCGCCGGACCGCTGGCCGCGCTGGCCGTCACGGGTGCGCTGCTGCACGGGGTCAGCCTGTTCGCGTTCGCGCGCATGCTCGATTCGCCCGGCTCCACCGGAGCGCGGCGGACCATTCCCATGCGCGCCGCATGGGCGCGGACGCTCCCCGGACTGTCCCCGTGGCGCGTCCGCCGTGGCGCTGGCCCATCTCCGTCTCGCGCTGCGCACGCCGCGCGGCCGTTCGATCCTCCTGTCGCCCATCATGATGTTCGTCGTCTTCGGCTTTTTCATGAGCCGCGCCGATGTCGGGACTCGGCCTGTTCAGCATGCTTCAGAGCGGGCTCGGCCTCGCGTCGTTTGGATCCTTCATCTGCCTCATTTCGGTCCTGCCGATCGCGATGAACCAGTTCGCGATCGACAAGGCCGGCGTGACCATGACGCTGCTGTCGCCGCTGACGGATCGCGAGTATCTGGCCGGGAAGGCGGTCGGGAACGCGCTCATCGCCGGGGCGCCCGGCGCTCGTGTGCATCCTGGGGGCCCTCATCGCGTTCCCCGGCGGGTCTCCCGCGTTGTGGCTGGCGATTCCGATCGCCCTGACGTCCGTGTATCTCGTCGTCGCGCCGGTTGCGGCGATCCTTTCGGCGATCTTCCCGCGCGTCGTCGATCTGAACAGCATCGGCAGCGGGAGCAACGCGCACGGCCTTGCGGGTCTCCTCGGCCTGTTCGCGTTCCTCGGCGCGGGCGTCCCGAGCCTGCTGATCGTGATGGCGGCTTCCCGCTGGATCGAGCGCCCCGCGCTCGTCCCGGTTCTGCTCCTGGGCTGGTGCGCGGTCGCCTACGGCGTGAACCTGGTGCTGTTCGGCCTCGCGCGAAAGATCTTCGCGCGGCGGCGGGAGAATCTGGCGTCGATGCTGTTGTAGGGCGGGAGAACGGAGGTCGGATCCAGCGGAGCGTTCTTTCGGAGGTCTTTCACCACGGAGTCAACGGAGATAACGGAGCAACGGAGAATCTTGGCTGGGATCAGTCAACCGAGCCAACCAGTATTCTCCGTTCCTCCGTTTACTCCGTTCTCTCTGTGGTTAAAAACGTCAGCTGAGGATGCATCCTCCGTTCACTCCGTCTCCTCCGCTGCCTCACATCCACAGACGCCGGTCCGCCCACCACCACATCAACAGCACGGACAGGAGCAGGCCGGCGGCGGCGATGTAGGTAGTCATGACCGGGGCTGCCTGACGAGCGAACTCGCTGCTGAGGCTCGACACGATCGACCACGTCCCGGTCGCCGCGGTCATGAGGCCGCTCATGTTCATGAGCGCCAGGATGCCGCCGGTGATGAGCACAAGCGCGACGGCGATCGCGACGTTGAACAGGCGATCCACGTGCTGCTCCGCACGCCAGCGCTCGCGCCGGATCCGCTGCAGCACCGAGGAGGTGAACCGCTCCGGGGCCGCGGGCGCCGCGCGTCCGGCCAGAATCGCCTCGAGCCGCCGGGCGGTCGCCAGCGCCGACGCGCACTGCGGGCAGCTCTCGAAGTGCGCCCGCGCAGCCGCATCCGGCTCGAGATCACCCGAGGCGATCGGTTCGACGAGCTCGAGCGCCATCTTGCACGTCATGCCAGGAGCTCCCGCAGGCGCCGCTTGGCGCGATACAGGTGGGTCTTCACGGTGCCGATCGGGATGTCGAGCGCCTCCGCGAGCGCGTCGTACTGGACGCCCTCGAGGTAGTGCGCCGCGATGAGCAGCCGGTAGTTGTCGGGAAGCTGGGCGATCGCCTTCTCGAGACGGTCGCGCAGCTCGAAATCCGCGAACGCCGCGTCCGCGACGCCCGGCTCCCGCCGCGGCCGATCGTCGTCATCGTCGCGCTCCAGCGGCACTTCCCGGACGTACCGGCCGCGCGCCTGCGTGCAGACGTTGGCGACGATGCGGTAGATCCAGGTGGAGAGCCGCGCCTCACCGCGAAAGTACGGCAGGCCCCGATGGACCTTGAGGAAAACCTCCTGCGCCAGATCGTCGGTCTGGGAGCGATCGCTCACCATGCGGTACACCATGGCGTAGACAAGATTCTGGTAGCGGCCGACGAGCTCGCTGAATGCGATGTCGTCGCCCGTCCGACACCGCTCGATCAGCGCGCGCTCGTCGAAGTCCGTCATCCGCCAGCCATGTTAGAGCGATTCCTCGACCGCATTTGTTTCATCGAGCCCTGCGCTGAGCGCTGCCAACGCGCGAGCCTGCCCTGAGCGAGCCCGCCAGGGCGAGTCGAAGGGTCGAAGGGCTGAAACAAATGGCGCCGCCGCCTGGTCTAATGCACCTGAACGCTCGGAGGAGGACCCGTGAGAAGTGAAGATCTCGTGCTGATGACCACCTTGGGCCTGATTATCGTGGCGGGGTCCGTCCTCATGATCACGACCATGGCGAACCGCCGCCGGATGCGGGAGATGGAGCACCGCGAGCGGCTGGCCATGATCGAGCGCGGGTTGATGCCGGCCCCCGAGATGGACCCGGGGGGCTTCGAATCCGCGGCCCGCCTTGCCCTTCCCCCGGACCAGCCGGGAGAAGGGTACCGGACGGCCGGCGTGTTGATGATGGGATTGGGCTTCGGCCTGATGCTCCTGATCGGCCTGACGGCGCGCAAGGCGAGCGTCGGCATCGGCATCGGGGGCGGCTGGGTCATCATCGGGGCGGCGTCCTTGATCAACTACTACTTGATTACGCGTCGTGATGAGGAGCGCAGCAGGCGGCAACGCTGGACCCCTCCAACCCGCAAGACGCCTGAGGTCCCACCCACCGTCGGTCCGTGAACAGTTGTGTACAGCAGGCCTTCAGGCTGAGTCGCGAAACCGTTCAGTCGCGGCAGCACTCGGCAGCTCAACCCCGGCCGTTCGTTGCTCCTCTTTTACCTACTTCCCAGCAAATGATGGGTTGGCGGATGCCACTGGTGGCATCCGCGGGGCCATCTTTCCGGCTAACTCGCGCCGAATCGACTGGCACCGCTGTTGCTCTAATGATTCCCGTCGGGCGGCTCTAGCGGCCCGGCCAGCCGCTCCGGCGTTCCGCTGGAGCAACCGCCCAACCAACATACCCTGCCTTACGGCGCAGGGAGAGTCGAACAGACACTCCCTGCCCCGCCATGTACGGACGTGGCGGCTCGCTTCGCTCGCGGTAGGGGCCTCGGCGCTAGACGCGCCTCGGTAGGCGGCTCACTTCGCTCGCCGTAGGGGCCGGCTCGCGAGCGCTCGCCGTCGGGTGGCCGCCCTACGGCGTACGCGCGAGTCGGCTCGCTTCGCTCGCGGTGGCGAGCGCGCTCGGCGATTCGGATCGGGACCGATAGGGATTCGAGATGACGGTTACAAGCCGCGGCGTCGGCGCCGCGGGGATCGCGTCGGGTCTCCGCCGCCGCAGCCGGGCGTACGCGGCGGTGACTTCGGCGCCGTACAGAAGGATCACCGCGGACACGTAGACCCACAGCAGGAACACCACGACGGCCGCAATCGATCCGTGGACGCTGAAGCGCGAGAGATCGCGCACGTATTGGGAAAACCCGGCCAGCGCGCCGCGCCACAACAATCCGGTCAGCACGGCGCCGACCCACACGTCGCGGAACCGCACCTCGGCGTTGGGGACGTAATAGAACACGAGCCCGATGATCAAGATGAAAATGATGGTGCTGGCCCAGTGCACGGCATAGCTCTGGAGCACCAGCAGGGCGGGCACGCGGGTGAAGACCACGGCAAACCAGCGCGCCTCGGCGACGTTGATCGCGCTCACGAGCAGCAGCCCGAAGAGCAGCAGCAGGCTCGCGGTCAGCAGCATGATGAAGGAAATCAGCTTGTGCTTGAAGTAGCTTGGCTGCTTCTCGACTCCCCAGGCGTGGTTCACGGCGGACGTGATCGCGCCGAAGACGCCCATGGCGGCCCACACCATCAGCACGCTGCCGAAGATGCCGAGCGGCACGCCCGACAGCTGCATCGCGTCGAGCTGGTCCGTGACGAACTCGAACTGCCGCGGAAAATACCGGAGCACGAACCCGAGCACGGATGCGCGATCGGCCTCGTTGCTCGTCACGCTCGCCAGCACGGCGAAGGCCAGGAGGAAGAAGGGGAAGAGCGACAGCAGCGAGTAGTAGGCGATGGAAGAGGCGAAGGTGAGGTCGTCGCTGTTGTAAAAGCCGACGGCGCCGCGCCAGATCGCCAGCGCGGTCAGACGGATCTCGGCGATTGCGCGTGTGAGCGCCCGCCGCAGGAACGGCAGGCGCGGCGGGAGATTCGGCCGCCCGCGTAGCCGGCACACTCACGCCGTCATCATATCGTGCCCCGGCAGCCGCCTGCCGGCGGTCGAGGCCGCCGCCCATCAGTCCCGGGCGGGGCGCGACCGGGCTCGCAGATCGGGTGGACGCTGGCCGCTCTCGGCCCAACCACGCTGGACTTCCTGCCGCAGCCAGGCCGGCAAGGCGCCGGTCGCGGCCGTCACCGCAATGCGCCACGCCAGACGGCGCAGCGAAGGCGTCCGCACGACATAGAATGCGGCGCCGACAACAACGGCGCCGATCAGGACGTTCGCGAGCTTCTGGGCCGAAGAGTCATTCATTGTTGGCGGACGTTCGGTCTTGGTTCTTGGTTCTTGGTTCTTGGTTCTTCGTTCTTCGTTCTCGTTCTCGTTCTCGTTCCCCGGGAACGGACACGGTGCGGCGTCGCATCACGCCGCACCGCCGTTCTCGACCTGACCCGCCGACGTCGATCAGGACCGGTTCGTGGAGTATCCGCTCGTCCCGGCGCCGGAAAACTGACCGGGGTTGCTGGGCGCCGTGCCCGAGGTGCTCGTCGTACCGGGGATATTGCCGGTCGAGGTGCTGCCGGTGTTGGCCGCGCGCGCGCGGTCGTACGCCTCTTTCCCGCGATCGACGATCTGGCTGACCTTCTCCGTCGCCTGCTGGTAGCCCTGGCTGACCTTTTCCGTCGCCTGCTGATAGCCGTCAGCCGCCGTCGTCCGGAGACGCCCGGCCTGCTCGCCGAGCTGGTTGCGCAGCTCCGAGCCGGCCTTCGGCGCGAAGAGCATGCCGAGCCCGGCGCCCAGCACCGTGCCCGCCAGCAGGCCCATCAGAAACGACGAGCCGCTGTCTTCCCGTTCCAAACGATCGTATTCGTACGCCATGCATCCTCCTGTTTCGTGTGTTCACCGTACCGGCACGTGCCGGCGTTTTCGCTCTCGTTGAGAACTGCCCTACACCCGTCCTTCGGCCGCGGCGGGAGGCTTGTGCCTCGAGTCGCCGCCGAGCAGCGACATGATCACCGCCCGTACGCCGCGAGCGACGCCGACGGCGTGACTGACCTTCTCGCGTACCGAGTCCTTCACGCGCTCCGCCGTTTCGTCCACGCGCTCCATCGTGCCGACGATCGCGTGGTCGACACGCTCGGTCTGCTCGCTGACGCGCGCCGTCACCGTCTTCACGTCCGTGAGAATCGCGTCCACCTTGTCGCGCAGCGGCGCGATCTGCCGGGTCTCGAGATCCGTGACGAGCTGCATCACCCGCCGGTAGGCCATGAACCCGCCGATGGCGAACCCGACGAGCAGCAGCGCCTCGAGCACGCTGACCGCAGCCATGACGCCGAGTAATTGGTTGGTCGTGTCGAGATTCAAGGCACTCTCCTGTTTCAGGCAGACCAGCGGCCGGTGCCGCCGGCGACGTCATTCAAAGACCGCCATCCCTCTGTGGCGGCGCTCCTCGCCTTCTCCACCGTGCCGCGCGCGCGCGTCAGCTCGTTGATGAAGTCGTCGAGCTTCGGCTCGATCTGGTCGCGGATCCGGCGGCCGTTTTCGGTCATGTACAGCCAGCCCCAGACCCCGCCGATCACGGCGCCCAGACAGGTGGCCGTCAGCACTCGCGCTCGCTCGTCCACAATCCCCTCCTTCACTCCTCATTCCATTCGGTACGCGCCGATCGTCGGCATACCGAGACTCTTACGGGCTCTCGAAGTGCCACGTTGCCGGCCGTCGATTGCCCGAGAACGTAGTTGTATCAAACGACGTGCCACGCCGAAAGGTTCGAATTCCGTGCAGAATCGAATCCACGCCAGCTCGTCGCGACGGGAACCTCTACATCCCTGACGCCGGGACGAACAGGGCCAGGGCGACGCCGTCCCAGTGATCGCCCGAAGGGCTCTCGCGCGCGGCCGACCCCATCGGCATGACCGCGACGACGTTCGGATCGAGGCCGAACTTCCCTACCAGGTAGTCACGGACGAGCTGGCCCCGAGTCCGGCTCAGCAGGAACCGCACATCCGCGGTCACCTCCGTCGCGTAGCCTTCGACCACCAGCGGGCTCGTCCTCGGGTACTTCACGAACTCCGCCATCGCGGAATCGAGACGCGCCTTCCCGTCCTCGGTGAGCAGTTCCTTGCCGTTCGCACCCTGTTCGAAGATCACGTTCGCGCCGGCCCAGATCCGCAGCACCCGGCGATCCTTCGTCTCGAGCGCGCCCTGCCGATACGCCTGCACGCTGACGTCGTCCAGGTCGAAGTACCCGCGGTTGTTGAAGAAGCCCCGGAAGAAGAAACTCCGCTTGAGGGCCTCGGTGTTCTCCGCGAGATCCGCCATCGCGTCCTTTGCCGAGGCCAGCGTCTGCTGCAGGTTGCCGGCGATGCCGCGCATCGGGCCGTTCTCGCCGCGGAAGTCGGCGACGGCACCCTTCGCCTGTTCGGTGGCCTCCCGCACGTTTGCCATCGCCTTCTCGGCCTGCGTGGCGATGTTCTTCGCGCTGACAAAGAGCGCGTCGTCGGTCAGCAGCTTGCCGACGGTGCCCTTCCCCTGCTTCACACCGGCGACGATGGCGGTGACGTCCTGGCTGACCTTCTGCGCGGAGGCCATGATGGCGCGGGCGTCCTTGCGGAAGTCCTGCACGACCAGCTGCGCCTCCTTGGCGACGTCGGTCGCAGAGACGAGCAGCTCCTCCGCTCTCTCCTTCACCTCTGCGACGCTCGCGGTCACGAGATCGATCGTCTCGCTCATGCGCTGCAGCATCTCCGCCAGATCGAAGGGCTCGCGGCTCTGAATCGTGCCCTCGTTCGGCACGACCTGGGACTGATCGGTGCCCGCCTCGACCTGGATGAACTTGTTGCCGACGAGACCATCGTTCTGGATCGAGGCGACCGAGTCCAGCCGGATGAGCTGGTGCAGGTCCTCGCGGATGCGCAGCTTCACGCGGAAACGCGCCGACGGGTTGGCAGGCACGTGAATCGTCTCGACCTCGCCCGCGTCCAGCCCTGCGACCCGCACCTTGCCGCCGCTCTGCAGCCCTGCGAGGTTCGAGAACTCCGCGTACGCGTCGAAGGTCTCGTCGAAGAGCATGCGGCGGTTGCCGATGAGGAACAGCCCGACGGCGAACAGCAACAGGCCGCCGACGACGAAGGCGCCCACGAGGACGAGACGATTTCGAGCCATATCAGACGTTCATCCTGCGTGCCGGGAAGTCAGGAAGGCGCGGACGATCTCGTTGTCGCTCTCGTCCAGTTCTTCGGGCGAGCCGCTCGCGACAATCCGGCCTTCGTGCAGCATCAGCAACTGGTCCCCCAGCCGGCGCGCGCTGGGAATGTTGTGGGTGACGATGATGAGCGTGACGCCGCCCTGCTCCTTCAGCCCGAGCAGCAGCTGATCGATCTCGTCGGCCGTGATCGGATCGAGCCCGGCGCTCGGCTCGTCGACCAGCAGAATCGTCGGGTCGAGCGCGAGCGCGCGCGCGAGGCCGGCGCGCTTGCGCATGCCGCCGGACAGATCGCCCGGCATCTTCTCGTACTCCTTCTCGAGGCCGACGGAAGCCAGCTTGGCCTGCGCACGCTGGCGAATCTCCGCGTCGGCCAGGTCGGAGTGCCGCCGCATCGGGAACGCGACGTTTTCGCCGACGGAGATCGAGTCGAACAGCGCGGCGTTCTGGAAGAGGAAGCCCATCTTGCGCCGGACGCGCGGCGAGCTCCCGGCCCTCGAGCGCGCTGATCTCGTCCGCTTCGACGAAGACCTTGCCCTTGTCGGGGCGGACGAGCCCGATGATGTGACGGAGCGTGACGCTCTTGCCGGTGCCGCTCCGCCCGAGGATCACGAACCCGCAGCCCGCCGGCACCTCGAACGAGACGTCGTCCAGCACGCGCTTGTCGCCGAATGCCTTGCTCACGTGATCGAGGCGCACCGCGGGCTCCCCGGACGCCTTGTCCGCGGCACGCGGCTCGGGAGGGGCGGCCGTCTGCGGCGTCATCCGCCTCCCGCCTGCTGGAAAGATGAAGAAGATCAACCGGACGAGGATGACGTTCGACACGATGATCAGGATCGACGACATCACGACCGCGCGCGTCGACGCGCGGCCGACCCCCTCGGTCCCCGACGTGGTGGTGAATCCCAGGTAGGAGGACATGGTCGCGATGATGAAGCCGAACACCATCGTCTTCATGGTCGCGGGGATGTAGTCGGACATGTCGATGAGCGAGAACGCGCGTGTGAAGTAGAGCGAGAGCGACATGCCCGTCGCGGCGGCCTCGGCCACGTAGCCGCCGAGCATCCCCGCGAAGTTCATCAGCGTGGTCAGGAGCGGGAGCGCGATCACGCACGCGATGACGCGCGTGACGACGAGATAGCGGAAGGCGTCGACGGCGGACGCTTCGAGCGCGTCAATCTGCTCGGTGACGCGCATCGCGCCGAGCTCCGCGCCGATCCCCGCGCCGATCCGGCCCGACAGGAGCAGTGCCGCCGTCAGCGGGCCGGTTTCCCGGACGAGCGCAATCGCGAGGCCGGAGGGAATCATCGCCTCGGCGCCGAAGCGCTCGAGCGACGCGCGGGTGTGCATCGAAAGGACGACGCCGACGGCCATCCCCGACACCGCGATGAGCGGCACCGACCGGACCCCGAGCTCGTAGATCTGGCGGACGGTTTCCTTGAATTCGAAGGGTGGGAGGAACGCCTGCCGGGCAGCCTTCCCCCCGAAGACCGACACTTCACCGACAGTGGCCAACAGGGACAGGACGGCCGAACCTGGACGATCAGGCATTCAAGCCGTTGAACGTGCAAGGGCTGGGCCGTCAGGCTCGGCCATTCCGCCCGTGCTGAGTTTGTCGAGGTGTCGGATGCGCGGGGCGGCCCCGCCTACTGGACGGGCGCGGCCCGCCGCGCCGCTCCCTTGCCGCCGTCCTGAATCTCGTGCTTCTTCATCTTGCTGTACAGAGTGGGCCGGTAAAGACCCAGAATCTGCGCCGCTTCCTGCTTGTTCCAGTTCGTCCGCTGCAGCGTCTGCAGGATCGCCATCTTCTCGATTTCAGCCAGCGTCCGATGGGGCGGAATCACGAACTCCGTCGTCGTGGCGCTCTCGGTACGGAGCGATTCCGGCAGGTCGTTGACCGTGATCTCGCTGCCCTTGGCGACGAGCACGCCCCGCTCGATCACGTTTTCCAGCTCGCGGACGTTGCCGGGCCACCGGTGCCGGATGAGGACGTGGTACGCCGCCGGCGCGATGGACTTCACGTTGCGCTGGTGCCGCTGCCGGTACTTCTCGAGAAAGTGCTCGCACAGCAGCGGAATATCCTCGGTCCGCTCGCGCAGGGGCGGCACCCGGAGCGTAATCGTGTTGATGCGGAAATACAGGTCCTCGCGCAGCTTGCCGTCGCGAAGCGCCGCGTCGAGATCGATGTTCGTCGCGCAAATCAGCCGGAAGTCCACGCGGACGATGCGGTCGCTGCCGATCGGGCGGTACTCGCGCTCCTGCAGCACCCGGAGCAGCTTCGTCTGGAGATACGGGGGCATCTCGCCGATTTCGTCGAGGAGCAGCGAGCCCCCCTCGGACATCTCGAACAGGCCTTCGCGATCGGTGGCGGCGCCGGTGAACGCCCCCTTCTTGTAACCGAAGAGCTCGGATTCGATCAGGTCCTTCGGAATCGCGGCGCAGTTGATCTTGATGAACGGGCCCTTCGCCCGCTTGCTGTTGTAGTGGATGGCGTTGGCGATGAGCTCCTTGCCGGTGCCGTTCTCTCCCTGAATGAGGATGTTGGCGTCGCTCCCCGCAACGCTTTCCACCAGCTCGAGCACCTCGTGCATCTTCTTGCTCTTGCCGATGATGTTCCCGAACCGGAACTGCCCTTCGAGCTTCTGCTTCAGCAACAGGTTCTCGCCCACCAGGTCGCGGCGCTCGATCGCGCGCTCGAGCATCGCCAGCAGCGTGTCGGGCTCGATCGGCTTCTCGACGAAGCTGTGGGCCCCCGCCTTCATCGCCTCGACCGCCTTGACCACGCTGCCGTGGCCCGTCACGACAATGACCTCGGTGTCGGCGTGGATCTGCTTGAACTTCCGCAACAGCTCCAGGCCGTCGGCGTCCGGGAGCATCATGTCGGTCACGACGACGTCGGGCTTCCAGGTCTTGAAGATCTCCTCGCCGCGCGTGCCGATCATCGCGGTCCGGACTTCGTACCCCTCGTGCTCGAGGAGAATCTTGAGCCACTCGATCATCGACGGCTCGTCGTCGATCGCGAGCACCCGGTTTCTTTTCTTGATCGTCATCACAATCCACCGCGCGGGTCAGCCGCGTTCGAACTCAGCCGCTTGGAGCCTTAGCGCCGTCATTAATACACGCCGTCGCCAAATGCGAAGTGAATAGTATACAGAATTCCACTCCGCCGTCCATATATTGACAGTTGTCGTAATCGGATACAGCAAGTAGCGTCGGATGAGCTCTTACGGTGCCTTCGACTCGCCTGTTACCGCGCTCGCTCAGGGCCTTCGGCTCGCCAGTCCACGCTGCTCGGGACGGGCAGTGCGCTCAGGGCGTCCGCCGCCACCCAAGCCGGCCGATGAGCGGGACGAAGACGCAGGCGTCCCCCTGACGTTCCGCATACTGGTCGCCGCGCCGATCGACAATCGTCACGTGCTGAAAGCCGGAGGGACCGACGGGGATGACGAGCCGGCCGCCGTCGGCTAGCTGCTGGCGGAGCGAGTCGGGGACGGCGGGGGCGCCGGCGGTGACGAGAATCCGGTCGAACGGCGCGTCTTCGGGCCGCCCTTCGGTGCCGTCGCCGACGTGGATCTCGACGTTGAGGATCCCCAGCGAGTCCAGCACCGTCTTCGCGCGCGCCGCCAGCACCGCGTGGCGTTCGATCGACACGACACGCGCCGCGAGCCGCGCGAGGATGGCCGTCTGGTAGCCGGATCCCGTGCCGATCTCGAGGACGAGGTCCGTGGCCTGCGGCGACAGAACTTCCGTCATGACGGCGACCATGTAGGGCTGCGAGATCGTCTGCCCTTCGCCGATCGGGAGCGGCCGATCGTCGTACGCCGCCTGGACGTCCGACCGGGGAACGAAGCGATGGCGCGGGACTTCACGCATGGCCTCGAGGACCCGCGCGTCGCGAACGCCGCGCGCCGCAATCTGCGTCGCCACCATGTCGAGGCGCAGCGCGCAATCGTCCATCATCATTTACTGCTCGTGGGGCCCCACGCCTGGGCCTAAGGCTCGACTGCCCTGGTCATGGCGACTCGCTGGCCAGCTCGTCCGCCGCCGACTTCGCTCGGGTCGACCCTGAGCGAGCGCACTGCGCAGTCGAAGCCGCTGCCTCGCTCGCCGCGGCCGCAGGCGCTGCCCCGTGCCCTATAATCCTCCATCATGGCCGAACCGGACAGACCCGCAGAGCCAACCCCTGCGCCGACGCGGACCGATCGCCGGACCTGCCCGAACGACGACGCCGTCATCTGCGAGCGATGCGGCGCGGAGATGTTCAGGATGCACGCCGTCTGGCGGTGCCCGAACTGCCGCTACAAGACGGACTGCTGCGGGTGGTGAGCGTCGAAGCTCGGGACTCGGGACTCGGGACTCGGGACTCGGGACTCGAGACCAGCCGACGGCTGGCGAGTCACTAATGGAGAGGATCGAGACTCAGGTCGACACGGCCTCGGACCTCTTCCGGACCAACTACGACGCGCATGTCCGCGCTTGTGGCCGAGCTTGGCGAGCGCATCGCGCTCGTGAAGCAAGGGGGCGGCGCGAAGTACGTCGAGCGGCATCGCGAGCAGGGCAAGCTCCCGGCCCGCGACCGGATTCAGAAGCTGCTGGACGACGGCTCGCCGTTCCTGGAGCTCTCCCCGCTGGCCGCGTGGGACCTGTACGACAACGGCGCCCCGGCAGCCGGCATCGTCACCGGCGTCGGCCGCGTGTCGGGGCGTGAGGTGCTGATCGTCGCCAACGACGCCACCGTCAAGGGCGGCACCTACTACCCCATCACGGTCAAGAAGCACGTGCGCGCGCAGCAGATCGCGCTCGAGAACCGCCTGCCGTGCGTGTACCTCGTGGATTCGGGCGGCGCCTTCCTGCCGTTGCAGGCCGAGGTCTTCCCGGACCGCGAACACTTCGGGCGCATCTTCTTCAACCAGGCGCGAATGTCGGCGGAACGGATCCCTCAGATTGCGGTCGTCATGGGGTCGTGCACGGCGGGGGGCGCGTACGTCCCCGCGATGTCGGACGAGACCGTGATCGTGAAGGGCGGGACGATTTTCCTGGCCGGGCCGCCGCTCGTGAAGGCGGCAACCGGGGAGGAAGTCACCGCCGAGGAGCTCGGCGGCGCCGACGTGCACACGCGGCTGTCCGGCGTCGCGGACTACTTCGCCGAAGACGACGAGCATGCGCTCCAGCTGGCGCGCACGATCGTCGAGCACGCTCAATACGGTCAAGCACCTGCCGCCCGACGTCGTCGCCGCGGAGGAGCCCGCGTACGACCCGCGCGAGATCTACGGCATCGTCAACGCCGACACGCGGAAGGCCTACGAGGTCCGCGAGGTCATCGCGCGCGTGGTCGACGGGTCGCGCTTCGACGAGTTCAAGGAGCGCTACGGCGCCACGCTGGTGACCGGATTCGCGCGGCTGCACGGGTTTCTCGTCGGCATCGTCGCGAACAACGGCGTGCTGTTCTCCGAATCGGCCCTCAAGGCGACCCATTTCATCGAGTTGTGCAACGCCCGGGGCGTGCCGCTCGTCTTCCTGCAGAACATCACCGGGTTCATGGTCGGGCGCGAGTACGAGCGCCGCGGGATCGCGAAAGACGGCGCGAAGATGGTCCATGCCGTGGCCAACTCGGTCGTCCCGAAATTCACCGTGGTGATCGGCGGCTCGTTCGGCGCCGGGAACTACGGCATGTGCGGCCGCGCGTTCGAGCCGCGGCTGCTGTGGATGTGGCCGAACGCGCGGATCTCGGTGATGGGAGGGGAACAGGCGGCGGGCGTGCTCGCGACCATCAAGCGGGACCAGCTCGCGCGCGAGGGAGGACGGCTGTCGCCGGAAGAGGAAGAGGCGATCCGCGCGACCCATCCTGGAGAAGTACGAGCGCGAAGGGTCTCCCTACTACTCGACCGCGAGACTGTGGGACGATGGGATTCTGGATCCGGCCGAAACACGGAAAGCGCTCGCGCTGGGACTTTCGGCGGCCTTCAACGCGCCGATTCCCGAGATGAAGTTCGGCGTGTTCCGGATGTAGGCGCCGGGCCTGTGCCCGGACAGCAGCAGAGACACGATGCCTTCGATTCTTGTCGACCGTGACGGCCCCGTCCTTCGCCTCACACTCAATCGCCCGGACGTACGGAATGCCTTCGATGAGGGAATGATCGCGGACCTGACGGCCGCCGCCGCACGGGCGGCCGCGGATGCGACGCTGCGCGCCGTCGTCATCGCCGGGGCCGGAAAGGCGTTCTGCTCCGGCGCCGACCTCGCGTGGATGTCGAAGGCGATTGCCTACACGCACCGCGAGAACCTGAGCGACGCCGAAGACCTCGCGCGCATGCTCGAGCGGCTGGATACGCTGCCCATGCCGGTCGTGGGGCGCGTCCACGGCGCGGCACTTGGAGGCGGCGTCGGCTTGATGGCGATCTGCGACGTCGTCGTGGCCGCCGACGACAGCGTCTTCGCGTTGAGCGAAGTGAAGCTCGGGATCATCCCGGCGGTCATCTCGCCGTACGTCATCCGCAAGATCGGCGTCTCCGCGTCGCGCGAGCTGTTTCTGACCGGGAGCCGCTTCGGTGCGGCGCGCGCCCACGAGATCGGCCTGGTCCACGAGGTCGTGCCGGCCGCGGAGCTGGACGCGGCGGTCGAACGCCGGCTGCGCGACGTGATGGAGGCCGGCCCTCAGGCGATCGCCGCGGCGAAGGCGCTGATTCGCGAGATCGCCGGCGAGCACCCCAACGACGTGATCGGGTTCACGACCAACAGCATCGCCGCGCAGCGCGTCTCGCCGGAAGGCCAGGAAGGGATGCGCGCCTTCCTCGAAAAGCGGAAGCCGGGCTGGATCGCATGAGGCTCCGCCGGCTCCTGATTGCCAATCGCGGCGAGATCGCGATTCGCATCATGCGGGCGTGCCGCGAGATCGACATCGAGAGCGTGGCCGTGTACTCGGATGCGGATGCCGATGCCCCGCACGTCCTCGCCGCCGACCGCGCCGTGCGCATCGGTCCTCCCGCGCCCTCCGAGAGCTATCTCTCGATTCCTGCCGTGATCGGCGCGGCGCGCTCGACCGGCTCGGACGCCGTCCATCCCGGCTACGGCTTTCTGTCCGAGAACGCCTCGTTCGCGCGCGCCTGCGAAGAAGCCGGTCTGGTGTTTGTCGGGCCGCCCGCGAGCGTCATCGAGCGCATGGGCTCCAAGATCGCCGCGCGCGAGCTGATGCAGGCCGCGCAGGTCCCGGTCGTGCCCGGCATGGTGCCGGCCGATCAATCCGACGCCGGAGTGGCCGCGGCCGCGCGAGCCATCGGTTATCCCGTCCTCGTCAAGGCGTCCGCCGGCGGCGGCGGCAAAGGCATGCGCGTCGTCCGTGAGGAGAGCTCGGCGCGGGAGTCGATCCAGGCGGCGAGACGCGAGGCGGTGGCGGCATTCGGGGACGGAACGCTGTACGTCGAGCGGCTGATCGAGCGCCCGCGCCACGTGGAGATCCAGGTGTTCGGCGATGCCCATGGCGGCGTCGTGCATCTGTTCGAACGTGAATGCTCCATCCAGCGTCGGCACCAGAAAGTCGTGGAGGAGAGCCCGTCGCCCGCCCTCACTTCTGCGGTCCGCCAGGCGATGGGCGAAGCGGCGGTAGCGGCGGCGCGCGCGTCGGGGTACCGCAACGCGGGCACCATCGAGTTCCTTCTCGAGGGCGAGGGGGACGCCGCGCGCTTTTACTTCCTCGAGATGAACACGCGGCTTCAGGTGGAGCACCCCGTCACCGAAGCCGTCACCGGCGTGGACCTCGTGCGCGCGCAGCTCACGGTCGCGGCCGGCGACGCGCTGCCCTGGACGCAGGACGAGCTGTCGCAGCGCGGTCACGCGATCGAGTGCCGCGTCTATGCCGAAGATCCGGGGAACGGGTTCCTTCCGCAGGCCGGCCCGCTGCTGCTCTACCGGGAGCCGCAGGGCCCCGGGGTTCGCGTCGACTCAGGCGTCCGGGAAGGCGGCACCGTCTCGGTCAACTACGACCCGCTGCTCGCGAAGCTCACGGTGCTGGCCGAGTCGCGGGATGCAGCCATCGCCCGCGCGCTCGCCGCGCTGCGCTCGTTCGCGGTTCTCGGAATACGGACCAACATCCCCTTCTTGATCCGGCTGCTCGATCACCGCGAGGTTCGCGCCGGCCGGCTGCACACCGGCTTCATCGAGCAACATCTCGAGGAGCTGATCGCCCACCGGGAAACGCCGGCTGAAGCAGTCGCGGCCGCGGCCGTCACGCCTGACGCCCGGCTCCGCCAAGGCTTGGGCGGACAGGATCCCCTTCGTCGAGGCGCTTCGCAGCCCGACGCGCTGGATCCGTGGACCGCAATCCGCGAGTGGGGACGCTAGTGCCGCGCACCATCATCCTGCGCGACACCGGCGGCGAGCATCGCGCGACGCTCGAGGACGATGGATCGGTTTCGGTGGGGGGCCGGCGGATTCCGACGCACGCCGCGGAAGGCGGAGCGGTCCGCGTTGGCGACCCTCCGCGTCTCGCTTGGACCGCCGCCACCGGCGAGACGCGATGGGTGTTCCTCGACGGCGAGGTGTTCGAGCTCGAGGTGGAGCCCGAGGGCCGGCGACGCCGCGGGACGGGACACCAGGGATCGCTGTCGGCGCCGATGCCCGCCACCGTGGTACGCGTTGACGCCGTCCCCGGGGACACCGTCCGCCGCGGCGACACCCTCATCATCCTCGAAGCGATGAAGATGGAGCTGCCCGTTCGCGCACCCGCCGACGGCACGGTGAAGGCCGTGCACTGCAAGCCGGGAGACCTCGTGCAGCCCGGCGTGGCGCTGATTGTGATCGAATAGCTTCCGCTTCCAGCTTCCCGCTCCCAGCGCTTCCGCGCTTCCGCGCTTCCCGCTTCCCGCTCCCGCTTCCGCGCGCTCCGCTTCCCGTCAGCGTTTCTTCGCGGCCCTGTAGTACCGAGACGGCAGTGGATGTCCGACCTGCGGCTCGATGAAGGCAGACGCGTCGACCAGCGTCTGCAGATCGACACCGGTCTCGATGCCGAGGCCGTCGAGCATGTAAATCAGATCTTCGGTCGCCAGATTGCCGGTCGCGCCCGGCGCGTACGGGCAGCCGCCAAGGCCGCCCGCTGATGCGTCGAACGTCGCGACGCCGAGGTTCAGGGCGGTGAGGACATTCGCGAGGGCGGTTCCGCGCGTGTCGTGGAAATGGAGCGCGATCGCGTCCATCGGGATGCGATCCGCGACTGCGCCGATCACCCGTGGCACCTGGCCGGGATGCGCGATGCCGATGGTGTCGCTGATCGCGACTTCGAACGCCCCCATCGTGATGAGCGCGGCGGCAACGTCGGCGACCTTGGAGACCGGGACTTCCCCTTCGAACGGGCAGCCGAATGCGGTGGAGACGTAGCCGCGGACCCGGATCCCGACCTCCGCGGCGCGCGCGCAGACCGCCCGGTAGATTTCGAGCGACGCGTCGATCGGCTGATTGATGTTCTTGCGGCTGAAGGTTTCCGACGCCGCCGCGAAAATCCCCACCTCGCTCACGCCCGCCGCGTGCGCACGCTCGAGCCCTGTCAGATTCGGCACGAGCGCGGCGTATCGCGTCCCCGCCGCGCGCGAGATGCCGGCAAACACCTCCGCGGCATCCGCCATCTGCGGCACCCACTTCGGGCTCACGAACGCCGACACTTCGATCACCGGCAGACGCGCGGCGGTCAACCGATCGACGAACGCAATCTTGTCCGCGGTGCTGACCGCCGCGGACTCGTTCTGCAGCCCGTCCCGCGGTCCCACTTCAACGACGGTCACGCGCGCGGGATGAAGAACCACGGGCTAATTGTAGCGTGGCCGCTAGACGGGCAGCTGGGCGCTGGAAGCGGGGAGCTGGAAACTGGAAGCTGGAAGCTGGAAGCTGGAAGCTGGAAGCTGAGCTGCTGGCTCGCGATTCAAGGATTCAAGGATTCAAGGATTAGCGATTAGTGATTCGGCTCTTCATCCAGGCGTCGAGCTCGTCGTTGCTCCAGCAATTGATCACGCGGGCCGCGGGGATGCCGGCAAGCCGGGCGTGCGCAATCGCGTACTCGCTGAACCGGAGCTCGCCGACCGAGTGCGCATCGCTGTCGAGCGCAAAGAGGCACCCGGCCTGGAGCGCGCGCCGCGCGAGCACGAAGTCGATGTCCTGCCGGTGCCAGTTCCCGTCCAGCTCGATCGCGACGCGGCGCTTCGAGGCTTCCTCGAACACGCGGTCCCAATCGGCCGTGATCCCGGGACGCTTGTTGTACATGCGCCCGCGCGGATGGCCCAGGATCGCCACCGATGCGCTGCGGACGGCGCCCAGCATCCGCGCTGTCTGATCCTCCGATCGGCGCAGCGCGGAGTGCGGCGAGGCGACGACGAACTCGAACACCGCGCGCTCGCCGGGCTGGAGATCGAGACTGCCGTCCGCCAGGATGTTCGCCTCGATTCCCTTGAAGACCCGGAACTGTCCGGCGTACGTCGCATTCAGCTTGTCGATCTCGCGATGCTGCCGCGTGATGTCCGCCATGGTGACCCCGCGCGCGATCGGAAGGCCGTACCAGTGGTCGGTGATGCCCAGGCAGCTGTGGCCCAGACGCCGGCACGCCTCCGCCATCGTCTCGATCGGTTCTCCCCCATCGCTCCACGTCGAGTGCATCTGAAAATCGCCGCGGTACTCGCCGCGGCTGACAGTGCCGGCGCCGAGCGGCGCGCCCAGCGCCCGCTGCAGGGCCACGTGGCTGAGGTATGACTCGCGGAATTGACGGAGCGAGAGGACCTGCGGCGCCTTCGTTGATTTCGCCAGCGCCGCTTCGACAGTCGGAGAGCGTCCCTGCTCGACGAGCTCGGTGACGATCCGCGCGCTGGCGGGCCCGACGAACTCGACGTCGCGCAGCGTTCCGGCCGCGACGAGATCCGCGACAAGGACCGGCAGGCCGACGATGGCTTTTGCCGCGCGCTTGTAGCCGATACTGGCTGCGCTCGGTGCTTTGAAGCGCCGCCATGTCATAGAGGAGCGCCGCCGCGGCCATGTTGAGGTCGTCGTTCGCAATCGCGTCCGCCGCCGCAGAGACCTTTAATGAGACTGCGGACCGCCGCTTGACCGGCCGCCGGTGTGTAACCAAGGTAACACTCCCTCGAGCTGAGCATCTGCTGTACTGCTGTAAACAGCTGACATCAAACGACTTCTATGTAAATACGGCTCCTGGGCACCCCCCTTGCTCTTCAGACGGTGGGGGAAACGAAAATGGTACGCCTGACTGCGGCTCTTGTTGTGGGGATGCTGGCAACGACGTTGTCGACCGGGTGGGGATCGCGCGCAGGCCTCGGCGCCGCGCAATCGGCAGCCAACCGGAGCGAAGCCACATCGACGCGATTGCGGAGGCGAACGGCGCGCTGCAGGAAATCCTCCAGTCTTCCGAGACGCCTGCCTACGTGACACGCGACGAAGAAGGGGCCCGGCTGTGGAAACAGACGCGCACATTCTACGAGAAGCGGCAGTTCGCGCCGGCGTGGATCGAAAACGGATCGCCTCAACCGCAGATGAAAGCACTCCTGTCGGCCGTTGAGGCGGCGGAACGCGACGGCCTCGGAATCCCGGGCTCTACAATGTCGCCGCACTCGAGCAGCGAAGGCAGGATGTGTCCGGCGGATTCCTGTCGACGAAGAGGTTCGAGCCGAACGAAGCGGCCGCGATCGATGCGTCCTTGTCGTACCTCTACATGAAGTACACGTCCGACCTCGCCGACGGCGTGTCCGATCTCAACCGGGCCGATCCAACATGGAAGATCAAGGCCCAATCCTTCGATCCGCTCGACCGCCTCGAACGCGCGCTGCAGGACAAGCGCGTCGGCGAATCGCTCGCAGAGTTGACGCCCGAAGCTCCAGGGTACCGGGCCCTCCGTGACGCGCTCGTGCAGTATCGGGAGTACGCCGCGCGCGGCGGCTGGCCCACGGTCCCGGCCGACATCAAGCTCAAGCCCGGACAGGTGAGCGAGCACGTGCCGGCAGTCGCCCGGCGGCTCGCCGCGACGGGCGACTACGCAGGCGCCTTGCCGGTTGACGGTCAGCCCGCGGCCTACACGACGGATCTCCAGGAAGCGGTGAAGCGGTTCCAGCGCCGTCACGGTCTCGCCGACGATGCGGTCGTCGGGGCCGCGGCGGCGGCCGAGATGAACGTGTCCGCGGAGGCGCGCGTCCGTCAGATCGAGCTCAGCCTCGAACGGTGGCGCTGGTTGCCACGCGAGCTGGGCGACCGCTACATCCTCGTCAACATTCCTGAAATGCGCCTCGATGTCTGGGAGCACGGCAGCGTGGGGCTGACGATGCGGGTGGTGGTCGGGAAGCAGCAGACGCCGACGCCGATCTTCAGCGAGCAGATGACGCACCTGGTGTTCTCGCCGTATTGGAACGTGCCACCGGACATCGCGAAGAACGAAACGCTGCCGTCGGTCTTGAAGGATTCGAGCTTTCTCGATCGCACCAACATGGAGATCGTCGATCGCTCGGGAAATCCGGTCGATGCGGCATCGATCGATCTCAGCAGCCCCGGGCAGTACCGTTTCCGTCAACGTCCCGGCGTCTCCAACTCGCTCGGGCTCGTGAAGTTCATGTTCCCCAATCAGTTCAACGTGTATCTGCACGACACGCCGGCCGACTCTTTGTTCGCGCGCGCCAGCCGGGCGTTCAGCCACGGATGCGTCCGGCTGGAGCAACCCGGCAAGCTCGCCGAGTATGTCCTCCGCGATCAGCCGGACTGGACGCCGGAGCGGATCGGCGAGGCCATGCAGGCAGGGCAGGAGCGCACCGTCAGGTTGAAGGCGCCGCTCCCGGTGTACATCGGCTACTGGACCGCAAGCGTGTCCGCCGATGGCCTGGTGCAATTCCGGAAGGACATCTACGGAAGCGACAGCCGGCTCACGGCCAGGGTCGCCGAGCGGCTGCCGCGCGTGCGAGCCGCGGTGATGACCGCGCGTCGAGCCCGAGCCAGATGGCTCGGACACCATCCGCACGCTAAGGCCGGCAGTACTGAGTCACTTGCGCGAGCAGCTCGTCGAGATCGACGGGCTTCGACAGGTAGGCATCGGCGTCGATCTGCTTGATGCGGTCCTGACCGGCCGCCGACACCACGATCACCGGGATGTCGGCGAGCGCCGCATGCTGCGCCTGCTCGCGCCGGAACTGCCAGCCGTCCATGACGGGCATCATCAGGTCGAGCAGGATCACGCACGCGGGCGATCCGGCGTCGAGCAGCTCGAGCGCCGCCTTGCCGTTGGGCGCCGATTCCACCTGATATCCCTCGAGCTCCAGGAAACGGCCGAGCATCTCCCGGGTATCGACGTCGTCTTCGACGATGAACACCGTGCGGCTCACGATTGGCTCCTCCGATCGCGGAACGCGTGCAGGAGCTCGGTGGCCACGTCGGCCAGCGCATCCGGCATACAGGGCTTCTGCAGGAGCCGGTCGCATCCGGCCTCGCGCGCACGCTGCTCGTGGGCGTGCCCGCCGTACCCGCTCAGACAGATAATCGGAATCCTGGACAGCGCGGCGTCCTTGCGCATGAGCGCGACCAGCGCGAAGCCGTCGATGCCCGGCAGTGACAGGTCGGTGATCACCAGATCCGGACGGTGCGCCCGCATCAGATCGAGCGCTTCCGTCCCGTCCGGCGCCGTGGCCACGTCGAACGCGTCCGCGAGAAACTCCGCATACATCTGCCGGGTGTCCTGATGATCCTCGACCAGCAGGATGAACGGCAGTGTGCGCGGACCGGCGACGGTTCTGGCGGTCAGCAGCATCAGGTCCGCCGCGGCCTCGGCCGGCGCTCCCGCGATTCGGTCGGCAGTTTCAGATAACGGTTGATTTCGGTCACGAGATCCGGAGGCAGGCAGGGCTTGGCGATGAAACCGTCGCAGCCGGCGGCGCGCGCCCGATCCCCCTCGGTCGCCAGCGCGTGGGCGCTGAGCGCGACGATGAGCAGGTGCCGCGTTGCCGGATCGGCCTTGAGCAGCCGCGTCGCTTCCCAGCCGTCCACGCCGGGCAACGAAAGGTCCATCAGGATCAGATCGGGCTGAAGCGCCTGTGCCTTGTCGATGGCCTCGCGGCCGTCCCTGGCCGTCTCGACGCGGAAGCCGCAAAACTCGAGATAGTCGCGATACATCTCGCGGGCGTCATCGAAGTCCTCGACGACCAGAATCAACGGCGTGGCGGCAGTCTGCGTCATCGTGTGTGCTTCAGCTGCTTCGACCGCTCCTCGATCAGGGCGCGGATCGCAGCCTCGAGGTCCTCCGGCAAGAACGGCTTCGGCAGCATCGCATCGCAGCCCGCACGCTGCGCGCGCCCCGGATCGGACGCAAACGTGACGAAGCCCGTGACAGCCACGACAGGGATGTCCCGGGTCCTCGGGTCCCGCTTCAAACGCCGCGTCAGCTCGAATCCGTCAATGCCCGGGATGTGCAGATCCGTGACGACGACGTCGGGCCGCGCTTCGAGCGCGCGCTCGAGCGCCTGCAGGCCGTTGTGGGCCTCCTGGACCTGGAAACCCGCGCCGGTCAGCCATTCGGCGCACAGGCGACGGCCGTCGAGGTCGTCTTCGACGAGCAGCACGCTCAGGGGCGTCCCCTTGACGGTCACGTGTGGTCTCCAGCGAGCCAGTATACCAACCGGTCCGGGCGGAACCACGCGGCCCTCCAGTCCCGGTAAAAGACGAGCCGGAACGCTGGACAAGCAAGAAATGGGGCGGAGTCTGGGAACTCCGCCCTCTTGGCGGGCAAACTCAACAATTCACGGCAGTTTCAGCACCTGGCCGGGCTTGATGAGGTCGGGATTCTTGAGCTGGTCGCGATTCGCTTCGAAGATCTTCATGTAGGCATTCGCGTCGCCGAGGTGCTCCTTGGCGATCTTGCTGAGGGTGTCGCCGCTCTTCACCGTATAGGTCTTGGCCGCCGCCGGCGCCGGGCCCCCGGTGACCTTGATGTCGGCGACGATGTCGTTCTTCCAGTCGGGGATCGTCTTGATCGCGTTCCAGACCTGGTTCTTGTCGTCCTCCGTCTTGACGGTACCGACGAAGTGGAGCTTGCCGTCCTTTTCCTGCGCGCTGCCATCGAACCGCCCTTTCGCGGTCGAGATGGCGTACGCGTATTTCTCACGGAGTCCCATACTCATGTCCCTCCTCTTGTTGCTGAAACATGCAATCGAGATTCCTACCGAGCCTCGGCAACAATCGCGATGCGGTCGCCTTTCGGGCTGACGGCCAGGCGGGTGACGTTGCGCAAACCAAAGGCACCGAGATTGGCGACCACTGTCCAGTTCTTCTCGCCGGAGCGCCAGCGATACAGTCTGGAGTCGGCCGCCATCAGCAGCGTGCCGTCCGGAGTCCACGCGAGAAAGGGATCGACGGCGTTGGCGGCCGGCCGCACGAGGTCGGTCGCCGACGTCCGTCCCGGCGGACGAGCGTAGGCCAGCTGCTTGATCGTGGCGGTCTGGGCAGCGCCGTCAGCCGCCGTCTCCCGCTGGACGAAGCTGATCGCCCCGGACGGCATGCGCTGAAGGGATCGGCCTATTCCCGTCGCGGCCGGTTCAGAAACTCCGGTCGTGATGTCCGCGACGCGCAGCGTGCCAGGTTGCCCTCGCTCGCCGAGCACGTAGAGCGCGACGGTTCGATCGTCGATCCAGGCGTGATACCCCACCGGCTTGACATCGGTCAGCACCAGCGCCAGCTCAATCTTCGGACCGCTGGGGATCACGCTCCACAAGCGTTGCGTGCCGTCCGCTTCCACGCGGACGACGGAGATGCCCTTGCCGTCGGGCATGACGGTCGGCGAATACTCGCTTTCCGGGGTCTGCGTGACGCGCGAGATGCGCCTCCCGGCGATGTCGTAGCGATAGATGTCGGTCTGTCCGTCCCGCAGCGTCAAACCGGGCGGCGCCGGCGGAGGCGCCTTCGGGATGACACGCCCGGACGTGAAGAGAATCTCGCGCCCGTCCGGCGTGAACGAGGGCTGGTTGTCGTACCCCGGACTGTTGGTGATGTTCACCGGCGCGCCGACGTGGAGCTGCCCGTTGGCGGCCCACAACATGGCGAGAAAGATCTCTGTGTCGGGTGGCGGCGCGTCGGGTGGGACGGCCACGGGCGCCGTCGCCGCGGGGACCTGATACTCGAGCGTCACGTCGTGCTCCCGCGCGAGGACCACGCCGGGGAGATCGCTCACCGATGCCAGGAGCTCTTCGAACGTGGACGGCGTGGACGCGAGCATCGCTCAGCTGCCTGCTGAAGAGCGCCTTCTCCAGGTCCGCGTCGAACAACGTGACCCGGTTGTCTTCGCGATGCGGGCTGTTCGTGCGGAGCAACGTGGATTCGGTCTGAATCGCCACCGTGATGCGCGATCCTCTCAAGACGTTCCTGAGCGCCGCCATCTCCGCCGCCGATCCGGAGACCGCGGCCGCGGGCGGTTCGGCCGACGGGTCCATGGCGAAGCGTGGGAAGCGCACGGTGAGCCGCTCGACGCCATCGGCGATCGGCTCGACCGACATCTGCAGGCGGGTCGAGGCTGTCCTCTCCATTGCCGCGATCCTGTAGAAGACCCCCACGCCCGGCGTGAACGGCATCAGGTCCACGCCCAGCGACGAGACGTCGTCGAAGTCGTAGATCGTTCTCCACCCGACCGAGTCGGCCGCCTTCAGCGATCGGGTCGAACGCATCCGGACGGCCGGGCCCCAATGCCAGGAGCTCGAGTTCCGCGTATCCTCCCGCGGCTCGGTCAACGTTTGCGCCGACAGACGCCCGCTCGCCGCGCCGGGCGGCGGGTTGCCGGCGACGTCCGGAGCCAGCAGCGTCTCGAGCTCCGCCATCGCCGACGGGCGCAGCGTCGTGGTGTGCTCGATCGTCCCGGTGCCGTCCGGGCGGACGGTGACAAGGACGTTCGACGTGAGGCATCCCGCGAGGCTCACCGATGCGGCCAGCATCAGGATCGTTTTCAACACGCCTCACTTCTATCGGGAATCCGTCAGACGGTCAATCAATCCCTAATCCCTAATCCTCATCCTTGGATCGCTGAATCCGCTGCGATCTCCGCACGGAGTTCAAGGATTCGAGGATTAGTGATTAGGGATTGGTCTCTTGTCGATTTTCACGACCCTCGTTCGTCTTTAACCCGACACGGACGAGCTGCCCGTGGACTGGAGGACCTGTGACGAAGCGTAACGTGTTGAAACGATGGGGCCTGGCAGCGGCGGTGCTGCTGGCAGCCGCCGCCGGCGTCGCCGCGGTGGTACCGGAGGAGAAGGTTGACGGCGCCGGGGCGTTCGAGCGGTTGAAGGCGCTGGAGGGCACGTGGGCCGGCCCCGGCCCGGAGGACAAACGGGCGACGTCGACGTTCGAGCTCGTCGGGGAACGGCACGGTGCTGATGGAGCACTACCGCAACCCGGCGATGCCGGGCGGCGGACACATGGTGACGGCGTATCATCTCGATGGCGCCGTAGCTCGTGCTGACCCACTACTGCATCGCGAAGAACCAGCCGACGCTGCGGGCCGAGCGCTTCGACCCCGCCGCCGGAGAAGTGCAGTTCGAGTTCGTCCGCGCGTCCAACCTGTCGAGCCCGTCGGCCGGCCACATGCGGCGCGCGAAGTACCGGATCGACGATCGCGATCACTTCACGACCGAGTGGGAGTTCTTCGAGAAGGGCAAGAAGACGATGACCGAGACCGAGACGTTCACGCGGGTGAAGTAACCTGTCGCGGATCCGGGATCCGGGATCCGGGATCCGACCCATCGAAGGAGTGTTATGGCCAAATACATGCTGCTGCTGCACGACGACCCCTCATCGTTCGCGACCATGAGCCCGGAACAGATCCAGAAGGTCATCGAGAAGTACATGACCTGGGGAGCCCGGCTGAAGCAGGCCGGGGTACTGTCGGAGAGCCACAAGCTCACGGACGAGCCCGGCAAGGTGATGCGCGGCAAGGGCGGCAACATCCGCGTGACCGACGGGCCCTACAGCGAAACGAAGGAAATCCTCGGCGGCTACTACGTGGTCGAGGCGGAGAGCTACGACCGCGCGATGGATCTCGCCCGCGACTGCCCGCAACTCGAGTACGGCGGGACGATCGAGGTTCGTCAGGTCGACGACATGGGAGCCTGACCGGCTTGGATCCCGACCGCGCGACGCCTCGGGCAACGACGCGCATCAACTCGTGGACCATCTGTTCCGCAACCGCGCGGGACAGATGGTCGCGTGGCTGACGCGCGTCTTCGGCCCGGCCCACCTCCAGCTCGCCGAAGAAGTCGTGCAGGACGCGCTGGTCAAGGCGCTGCAACAGTGGCCGTACTCGGGCATTCCCGACAACCCCGGCGCGTGGCTCATGCGCGTCGCCCGGAACGGCGCGCTCGACGCCCTGCGCCGCGACATCTCGTTCCGCGGCCGCGCCGGCGAGATCGCGGCGGAGATCGGCCGCACCGGCGACGCGCTGGCCGCCGATCCGATCGCGCTCGACGGCCTCCTGCGAGACGACGAGCTGCGGATGATCTTTCTCTGCTGCCACCCGTCGCTGCCCCGCGACGCGCGGGTCGCGCTCAGCCTCAAGACCGTCGGCGGCTTCAGCGTCACGGAGATCGCCCGCGCGCTGCTCGCCTCGGACACCGCCATCGCGCAGCGCCTCGTGCGCGCGAAGCGGCAGCTGCGCGACGCCGGGGCCGTGTTCGAGCTGCCCGGCGGCGCCGAGCTCGAGCCGCGCCTCGAATCGGTCCTCGAGGTCATCTACCTGCTGTTCAACGAAGGGTACAGCGCCCACGCCGGCGACGATCTCGTCAGGCGCGATCTCTGCGGCGAGGCGCTGCGGCTCGCGCGCCTCGTCGCGGGCTCCGCCACGACGTCCGCGCCCGCGGCGCACGCGCTGACGGCGCTCATCGCCTTCCAGGCGGCCCGGATGCCCGCACGGGTCGACGGCGCCGGCGACATGGTCCTGCTCGATCACCAGGATCAGAGGGCTCTGGGATCCGCGCCTGATCGCGCTCGGCTTTGCGCATTTCGAGCGGAGCGCCGCCGGGCCGGTCGATGACCGCGTATCACATTCAGGCGGCAATCGCGGCGGTGCACGCCGGCGGGCACGCGACCGACGCCGTGGGACGCGGTGCTCTCGCTCTACGACGATCTGCTCGTGCTCAATCCATCGCCCGTCGTCGCGCTCAACCGCGCCGTGGCGCTGTCGAAGGTCGCCGGGCCGGCCCGCGCCCTCGAGGCGATCGCCGCGCTCGAGAGCGACCCGGCGCTCGCGAACTACTATCTGCTTCCGGCGGTGAAGGGACGTCTGCTCGCGGAGATGGGCGATCGCGCGCGGGCGGCGGCAGCGTTCCGCGCGGCGCTCGAGCGTCCCTGCAGCGAGCCCGAGCGGCGGTGGTTGGTGCGGCGGCTGGCGGAGGTCGAGGGAACGGAGGTGACGGAGTCAACGAAGGAGCCGAAACTAGAAACGTCGTTTTATTCACCACAGAGTTAACGGAGATAACGGAGAAAAGCAATTTCTGTTTGTCTTTTTTTCTCCGTTAACTCCGCTAACTCTGTGGTGAAAAACAAACGATCGGCGTGATCTCGTCGGTCTCCGCTATCTCCCGAGTACCCGCAGCTCCGCCACAGACCAGTAATACGTTTGCTCCGATCCCGTCTGCGTGAACCGGAGGTAGCGCGCGGAGCGCGGCTCGAATGGAAACGGCAGCGGGACGTTGAGCGGATCCTCGAGAGCGGCCGGACAACGCCATGATCGCGGTCCCGCCGCTCCAGGCCGGCGACCAGACCTGACCGTCGAGCGACGTCTCGATCGACAGCTGCCGCGGAAAGTCCGCGACGTAGCCGGCGATGAGCGTCTCGGCGCCGTGCACCGTGCGAGGTTGTCCCAGGTCCACGGTCATGCTGTCGCCGGGCCGCTGCTCGCGCCCGGCGTGCCAGCGCGTGATGATGTCGTGGTCTGTCATCGCGCCGACCAGCGCGGCGTTGACGGCGGCGGAGATGGAGGCGATCGGGAGCGGGTCCCCGTCGATCTTCGGAAGCGGTTCGACCGTGAGGGCCACGCTGGATGCGATACGTCGTGTAGCCGGCCTCTTCGTGGACCCGCTCGGCCTGCGGATGGCTGCCGACGAACGTGCGCCACGCGCCGCCGCCGTCGAGATCGTGATCGATCACCACCTCGAGGGTTCCGAACGCCGAGAGCCGCGTCAACACGGCGCCTGTCGCGCTGATCGAGCAGGTACTGGAGCGCCCAGTAGTGCGGCGCGAAGTAGCCGCTGTACCCGTTGAACACCGGCCGGCGGTGCGCCGTCGCCCGGTAGAGCACCGTCGCGTCGTGCACCGGATTGAGCGGCAGTTCGAGCCGCGCAATCGCCCGCGTGTGCACCGGTCTGGCCTCGGGCGGCAGCACTAGATCACCATCGGCACCGGCCAGCGTCCGACAACAGGCCGAGACAGACCAGGACAGGGAGCGCCCGCGCGAAGCCGCGGCCACCGTCGCGCCGAGCTGCCGAATCGCGAGCCCCGCGCCCACCGACAGGCACAGCACGGCGAGCATCCAGAACCTGCGCCGGCACACGCACGCCGTCGACTCCCGGCAGCATCATCAGCCAGGCATAGGGAGCCTTGTAGATGATGGGCCGGTCCATCAGCGTCGGCGCGGGGCCGAGACTGAACAGCCACATCACGACCGCCGCCAGCGCATAAAAGGTCAGCGCCGACCGGCTGGCGCCACGCGGTCCGCACCGACGGGTGCAGCACGCCGGCGACGGCGAAGAGCAGCAGCGCGATCGACAGCGGCTTGTGCGGCGTCGCCCACCGACAGCAGGCGCAGCCCCGCGATCTCGATCTTCCACGGACCGAAGTACAACGGCGACGCGGCGACGGCCGCGAAGAACAGGCCGGCGATCACGAGCACGCGCGCGATCCGCAGCCGCCCGATCCGATTCCTTCGCCGCGCGGCTCCAGCCGATCGCCAGCCCCACGATGATGAGGAGGATCGGCGTGATGCCCGGGAACAAAGCCGACTCGGGATGATCGACGACGTCGAGCCAGCCCCAGAGCCGGAGATTGTCGGAGGCCTTGAGCACGCTCGCGACGTCCGCGCTGAAGGAGATGATCTCGTCCGGCCACCGCCGCATGCCGTATGCGCGCTGGTACGTCCAGTAGCCGTAGAGCACGGGCGCCAGCAGCACGGCCGCCACGGCCCCGGCGAGGACGACGCGCGACAGCGCCCGCCAGCGCTCGCGTCCGGCCGGGAACCACAGGAGCCAGAGCCCGATGAGCACCGACAGGTAGAACAGGTAGTAGCCGCACGCCAGCGCCTGCATGAACCAGGCGGCCGCGAACAGCACCAGCCAGCCGGCCTCGGGGGTCCTCGAAGTATCGATGGAGGCCCGCGAGCGCCAGCGGCATCCAGTACGCGGACAGCACCTGGACGTGCGCGAACTGCGACATGCGGTACGGCGCGAAGCCGAACGCGAGCCCGGCGACGAACGCGCAGTCATGGCGCCGGGCGATCGAGTACGTCAGGAAGTACGCCGACAGCGCGCACAGCGGAAAGGAGAGGAAGAACGCGGCGTTGTAGCCGAGCAGCGGATTGCCGCTCAGCCAGATCACCGGCGAGGTGATCCACGACAGCCCGAGCAGGTGCTCGGAAAACGCCATCGCCCCGTCGGCCGGGAAGAACTGCGGCGCGTTCCACCACTTCCCGGTCAGCGGCAGGACGCGCGCGTTCCACGCCATCAGCCAGGTGTTGAGCAGCGGGTCGCCGAGATCGTTGGGAACCCGGCCGCCCGGGTGCAGGATGAGAGGCCACGTCAGGGCCACGGTGAGGACAACGTAGACGGCTGTCGCGAGGAGAACCGCAGGACTGGACACACGCCGCATGAGGGATGAGGCAGTATAGCGATATTCCAGCGATGCGGTACTCGCCCGATCACCGGCCGCGTCCGGCCCGGCATCGCGATCCTGCGCGAAGCGTTGTTCTAATTGCTCGTGGGGCGCCTGCCCGCTCGCCGCGCTGCGACGCTCGCAGACTCGCGCTCCTCGCGCGGGCTACTTCAGCTCGCGGATCTTCTTCTCGATGCTCTCGCGAAGGATCGCGCGGAACTCCTCGGGAATCGTCTTGTCGGCCTTCAGCCGCTTCAGCGCCTGCTCCGCGGCGGCCAGCGCCTCCGCGGCGGTTCCCCGCGGCGAGGTAGGCGTCCGCGAGGCTGTCGTAGGTGTTGGCGGAGCGCGGGTAGGCATCCACGTTCATCCGGAAAATCGCGATCGCCTCGTCGGGATGTCCCTTCTGCAGCCGCTCGTAGCCGTAGGCGTTCATCTCCGATTCCGGGAACAGCACGCGGTTCGGGTTGCGGCGCCGCTCCACGTCGTAGAGCTGAAACGCGCGATCCAGCCCGCCCGGGCTCGTGAGCAGCGTCCAGAACTCCTCGACCGCCGTCGGCTTCGAG
Organism: uncultured Acidobacteriota bacterium; assembly: GCA_963820645.1. GTDB lineage: Bacteria > Acidobacteriota > Vicinamibacteria > Vicinamibacterales > 2-12-FULL-66-21 > JALZOC01. The sequence continues at coordinate 197,849 of CAWGAS010000044.1, forward strand.
GCCGCCGGCGGCACCGGGGCGGTCAACGGCGCGTTCCGGAGCTGCGCGTCGAACCAGTCGAGGATCGCGGGCTGCAGGCCTCGCTCGACGGCGAACATGTCGGTGCCGTGCCCGGCCGCCTTGAACTCCAGGAACTTGTTGCCGGGATGGCGGGACCACCCGAGCAGCCAGCGCATGCCGTTGACGGCGTCGCCGTCGTTGCGGCTGGCCGCGGCCATCACGGGCATCGCTTCCGCCTGTTTCAGGTAGTCGCGCGCCTCCGGCGTCGACCCGCCGCTCAGCAACACGACCGTCCGCACTTCGGGATGCCGGCGCGCCGCGAGCAGCGCCTGGTTGACGCCGCAGCTCGCGCCCGCGATGCCGATCCGATCCCGATCGACGCCGTTCTGCGACACGAGCCACGCATAGGCCGCATCCACGTCACCCGGCCACTTCTGCTCGATCGTCGGCTGCCGCTCCTGAAAGGTCGCGAAGCGTTCCCCTTCGCTCTCGCCGAACCCGCGGAAGTCGAGCGCCAGGACGTGAAACCCCCGAGCCGCGGCGGCCGTTGCCAGCCCGCTCCACGCCCCGCGGTCGCGGTTGCACTGATGCAGCAGCAGAATGGCAGGGCCGGGCTTGCCGGGCGAAACATAGGTTGCCTTCAAGCGTGATGCCATCGGGCGCTTGTGATCGCCGCCGGCTGCGCTGCCGCTGAGTCGGCGGCGAGCCCGATCGCCAGCAGGACCCCGAGCGCACGCCGTGTGCGCCAGGACTTCGGCGGACACGCGAGCGTCCGGCCCGCAGAATCTCGTGCCCCCCGAGGGACCGATTTCATGTACATAATGAAGTGGTAGCTATGACCGAGCCTCCCAAGAGCGCCATCGACATTGTAATGGAACGGCTGCGGCGGAAGGATGCGGAGTCCGGAACCGAGCAGCAGGCGCTCACCGACGCGCAACGCGCCGCCATCGCCGAAGTGCGGACCGTCTACGAGGCGCAGGCGGCCGAGCGCCGCATCATGCACCAGTCGGCGGTCGCGGCGGTGTTCGATCCGGCCATCCTGGACGAGCGCGAGGCGGAGATGCGCCGCGATCTCGACCGCTTCGAGCGGGAGCGCGACGAGAAGATCAAACGGATCCGCGAGGGGAAGTAAAGCCCGCCGCGCCATAGCTTGTCGCTCACCCCGTCGTGCGACAAGCGACGGCGGGCGCTTCCCGCTTCCCGCTTCCGCAGCTTCGCCGCTTCCCGCTCTCGCACGAGCTTCCCGCGAGTCCCGAGACGACCGAAGTCACGCTCGCGGCATGGTAGTCTGCGCGGCCATGCGCCTGTCCCCGCCGCCGTGCCCGACGCGCGGAAGATCCCGACCCGCGCGGTCGTGAGCTGGGTGCTCTACGACCTCGCCAACACGATCTTTTCGATGGGTATCGTGTCGATGTATTTCGGGCTGTGGGTCCGCGATGCCGTCGGCAAGGAACGCGCGGATTCGGTGCTCGGCATGATCACGGCCATCTCGATGGGCATCATCTTCGTGTTGTCGCCGGTCCTCGGCGCGATGACGGATCGGGCGCGCCGCCGGATGCCGTTCCTCGTCGTGAGCACGATCGTCTGCGTCTTCTTCACCATGCTCCTGGCGCGCGGCGGCTTCTACATGACGGCGGTGTGCTTCATCATCGCGAACATCGCGTACCAGGCGGGGCTGCAGTTCTACGACGCGATGCTCCCCGAGGTGAGCCACGAGGGGAACCGCGGGAAAATCAGCGGCATCGGCGTGGGCGTCGGCTACCTCGGCTCGTACATCGCGGTCGGCCTCGGGCTGAACGCCGTCTTCGGGTCGGACGACAAGGCGTTCCTGTTCACGATGATTGCCGCGTTCTTCCTGCTCTTCGCGATCCCCTGCTTCCTGTTCGTCAAGGAGCGCGGCAACCCGAACCCACGGCCCGTCTTCAGCCTTCGCCTGATGCGCGAGTCCACGCGCGACACGATCCGCACCGTGCGGTCCGGCCAGGAATACCCGGGCCTCGTCCGCTTCCTCGTCGGCCGGCTCTTCTACACCGACGCGATCAACACGGTGATCACGATCATGGGCCTCTACACGGTCAACGTCGCCGAGAGCACCGGGCTCACCCGTGAACAGGGAGAGGAACGAGCCAAGATCATCCTGCTGACCGCGATCACGTTCGCGGTGATCGGCGGGTTCGTGTGGGGATGGCTCGTCGATCGCATCGGCCCGAAGCGGACGCTGAACTACGTGCTCTACATGTGGGTCGGCGTCTTCCTGCTGGCCTCCGCCGTCGGCATCTTCGGCCTGCCGCTCGCCACGCTCTACGTCGTCGCCTGCGCCGCCGGCGTCGCGCTCGGCGGCATCTGGTCGGCCGATCGCCCGTTCATGCTGCGGCTGACCCCGCCGTCACGCATCGGCGAGTTCTACGGTCTGTACGGCATGATGGGACGGTTTTCGTCGATCACCGGGCCGCTGATCTGGGCCTTCGTGTTCTGGCTGACGATTCAGAAGATCGGCCTGGCCCCGCACGTCGGCCAGGGCATCGGCGTGCTCGTGCTCCTGTCGCTCGTCATCGTCAGCTACGTGATCCTGCGGCCGGTGACCGACACCCCCAGGGACTGGTCGAAGGCGGGAGCGGGCGTGAGCTGAGCCTGCGTCCGTCCAGTGGTAACCCGGGCACACAGTCGTCCGTCAGCTCCTCCCCTCCGCTCGCTTGTCACGCATAGAAGACCGGCGAAACGAAACCGGGGAGCACATCGGAAGCGAGCGGCTCTCCGTATTTGTGCAGCGTGCGCCGGGACACCCCGTCCCGATCGCTGAGCGCCAGCACGGCAATCTGACGCGCCGCCAGTTCGACGAGCCAGCATTCCCGCACGCCGTACTGGGCAAACCACCCGACCTGCTCTTCCACGCGGCCGACCCGTGCGTGCGGCGAGAGGACCTCGATCACCAGGTCCGGCGCGCCGTAGATGCGATCGGCGGCGATGTGGCTCCGCTCGCCCGATACGAAGACCAGGTCAGGCTGCACGACCAGCGCGCGATCGAAATCGAGCACGACGTCGGTCGGCGCCAGCAGCACTTCGCCAAGGCGGCGCTCGCGCAGGAACGCCGTCAACGACAGGAACAACTCGCCCACCATCCGCTGATGCGAGACCGAGGGCGCGTCGGCGACGCGCAGGACGCCGTACGCCAGCTCGCACGGCAGCATCGTCTCCGGCGTCTGCAAGTACTCCGCTGTGGTCATCGTTCCCGCCTTTCTCCGCTTCTTCCGTTCACCATACGCCAGCACTGCGCCCTGCTCTTTCTCGACCCCCAGTCCATCACCTTCAGCGCCGCACAGGATTGTCCTGAGGGGCGTTGGAAGAGGACGACGACGACGACGACGATGCCATCGTCCTGTTGAAATTGCAAGCGGGTCAGCGCAGCTGAAGAGGGCCGTTTCTGTAGACCACTCCGCCCTTCATGACGAAGCGGATCCGGCGGAGCGCGGCGATGTCGCGCGTGGGATCGCCGTCGACCGCGACGAGGTCGGCGAGCAGTCCTTCCTTCACGCGGCCGATGCGGTTCTCCATGTGCAGCACGCGCGCGGCCGTCGACGTCGCGCTCTCGAGCGCGGCGGCGCGCGGCATGCCGTACTCCACCATCAGCTCGAGCTCGCGCGCGTTGTCGCCGTGGGTGAACACGCCGACGTCGCTGCCGCTGAGGATCGTGACGCCCGCGTCGAGCGCCGCCTTGAAGCTCGCGCGCTTGCGGGCGATGCCGGCGGGCTCCGGCGATTGTCCCTTCTTCCAGCCGGCGTACTGCGACGTGGCATCGCCGGCCGCCAGCGTCGGGCAGAGCGCGACGTTCTTCTCCGCCATCAGCTTGAAGATCTCGGGCGTGCCGCCGTCGCCGTGCTCGATGGTCTCCACCCCGGCCAGGATGGACCGCCGCATGCCTTCGACGGTGCTCGCATGCGCGACGACCGGGCGGCCGCTGCTGCGCGCCGTCTCGACGATGGAGGTCAGCTCCGCCGAGCGAGAACGTCGGCTGCGGCCTCGCCGCGCGGGCCCCACCGGTAGTCGGCGTAGACCTTGATCCAGTCCGCGCCGTGGCCGATCTGATCGCGGACCACGCGGACGAGCGCGTCGCCGTCGGCTTCCTCCGCGCCCTGCGGCACGCGCCACTCGAGCGAGAAGCCCTTCGGATCGTAGCTGCCGGTCGCGACGATCGCGCGCGTGGCGACGAGCATGCGCGGACCGGGAATGATGCCCTGGTCGACGGCCTGCTTGAGCCCGACGTCGGCGTAGCCCGCTCCTTCCGTCCCGAGGTCGCGGATCGTCGTGAAGCCGGCGTTCAGCGTCGCGCGCAGATGATTGACGCCGCGGGCGGTCCGCAGGCCCAGCGATTCGCGCAGGACCTGGTCGTTCCAGGTCGTCTCGTTGTAGGGATGGAGCAGGACGTGCGAATGTCCCTCGATGAGCCCCGGCAGGAGCGTCGTCCCGGGCAGGTCGATCACCTCCGCGCCGGCGGGCGCGGGGCCCGTCGCCGGACCGGCGGCCTCGATGCGGTCCCCCTGGACGCGGACCACCCAGCCTTCGTGAAGCGTGTCGCCGTCGAACACGCGCGCCGGCTTGAGCACCATCACCGCGGCGGCCGCGTCGCGCGGCGCGCGGTCCTGCCCGGGGGCAATCGCGTGCGCCGCCACGGCCAGCGCGAGCCACGTCACAGCACGTTTCACCTGGCTGACCTCTCTTTGCGGGCTGTGCCCTGAGCGAGCGCTGTCCTCAGGCGAGCGAAGCGGCTGGCGCTGCTTACTTGATGCCCGGCACTCCCGCGGGTGAGGGCACTTCTTTGTAGCCGGCAGGAATCTCGAAGGCACTTGCCGGGACGTCCTGTTCACCGATGCTCGTCACCACCGACTGCAGTTCGATGCCGCCTATCTGGACGATCTGCCGCAGGGCGATGCCCCCCTGCAGCGCCTCCTTGAGACCCAGCGTGGACATGATGTTGCCGATCTGGCTCTTCGCCGCCAGTTCCGCGTATTTCTTGAACTGATCCGTCGTCAGGCACGTGTTCCCGTTCATGGTGATCGCCATGGGAAAGTCCGGCGGCAGGCTCGCGCGGGCGGCCTCGGGGATCGGCAGGTCCATCTTCCAGTCGAACGTCACGAGCTCGCACTTCAGCCCCGCGACGCTCTCGAAGGTGCCGGTGCGCTTCACGGTCGCGGTCGGCGCCATGCCTGCCGTCTTCATCATCGCGGCCGTGGCGTCGGCGGTCGTCTTCCAGTACGTCTGATCCTTCGGATTCAACATGAACACGGCGCCATCCGGCAGCGAGATGCTGACCGCGCCCGCCGGCTGTCCCATCGCCGGCTGAAGGTATTCGACGCGCGATCCCTTCTCGCCGATGGAGTGGACCAGATCGGCGCCGCCGGCCGGCAGCATCTCCTTGATCATCGAGTCGCCCATCATCGCGATCAGCGGGTTGGCCGGCTGGCCCGCGGGGACCTCGGCCTTCTTGACCTCCATGTGGACCGTGTACTTCAACTCCGCGCGAAGCGTTGCGGAGACCGAGGCCGCCAGACAGAGCGCGACAAAGACCTTTTTCATAGACCCCCCGGGGACGATGGTAAACGTTCGAGTGCTGATCGGCGGTTTCCCGTCAGCGCGAAAGCGCCTGGTCGAGCTCGGCGCGGATCGCGTCGAGCTCTTTCTTCAGATCGGTGTAGCGCGCCAGCGCATCGCGGCCGACCTTCTGGTCGCTGCGCGCCGTCATGCCGGCCAGGTACGTGATGTGCGCCTGCAGGCCCGGCTTGCCGTACCGCACCGGCTCGGTCAGCAGCTTGCCCGCAATCGCGTCCACCCGGCTCGCCCTGGCGGCGTCTGCGCCGGCCGCGCCGCGAAGGCTCGCCTGCGCCTCGCGCACGCGCACGACGGCCTGATTGACGTCGGCCACGAGCTGCCGCGTCCGCATGTTGTGATCGAACTGCTCCTTCAGATCCGCCTCCGTGGTTCCGTCGGCGGCCACGTTCGGATCGATGAGGACGGTGAACGGCTTCGTGATCGTCGTGGCGCCCACCTTGAGCCGCGCCTGGTAGGCGCCCGGCGGGAGGCTGAGCCCCGACGGGTGCCGCACGTCCCACACGAAGCGGTTGATCCCTGGCGTGTTCGTCACGCGCCCCACGACGGCGTCGCCTCCACGGGGCGTGCGGCCGAAGGCCATGGCGGCGTCCGGATCGTCCGGATCCGCTGCCGTCCCACGGCCTCCTCGTCCGCCACGTCCGCTCTCACGCAGCGGCGCGTCGCTGTTGAACGAGCTGACGAGCGTCCCCGCGCCGTCGAGGACGTCAATCGTCACGGGACCACTCGGCGCCGCCGGCAGGTAGTACTCGATGGCCGGCCCGAGCGCGGCGACCTGCGTCCGATACCCGTCACGAGGCTTGAACAGCTGGATCTCCGACGAGGTCATCGCCGGCGCGATCTGATGAAGCGCGGTGATGTTGTCGAGAATCCAGAATGCGCGTCCCTGCGTCGCGACGATCAGGTCCTTGCGGTGGACCCTCAGGTCTGTGATGGGCACGTTCGGCAGGTTCAACTGAAACGGCTGCCAGTGTGCGCCGTTGTCGAACGAGATGAACATGCCGAATTCCGTGCCCGCGTACAACAGGCCTTCGCGATCCGGATCCTCGCGGACCACGCGCGTCGGAGAATCGGCAGGGATGCCGTTCCTGCCGTCCGTCAGCCGCTTCCAGGTCCTGCCGTAGTCATCGGTTCGATAGATGTACGGCTGGTAGTCGCCGAGGAGATACCGGTAGACGGCGAAGTAGGCGGATCCTTTGCGATGGGGCGAGGCCTCGATCCACTGAACACGGCCGCCGGTCTCCAGATCCTTCGGCGTGACGTTCGTCCAGGTCTTGCCGTTGTCGCGCGTGACGTGGAAGGGACCGTCGTTCGACCCGGTCCAGATGACGCCCTTCTCGAGGGGCGACTCCGCAATCGCGTAGAGCGTGCTGTAGAACTCTTCGCCGGTCACGTCGCGCGTGATCGGCTCCCCGCTGGCGCCCTGGCAGCACGGCGGGAACGCCGTCAGGTCCGGCGACATCTTCTCCCAGGTCACGCCCTTGTCCCTCGTGCGGTGCAGGTACTGCGATCCGTAATACAGGATGTCCGGATCGTGCGGCGAGGTCGCCATCGGGGACACGCGCTGCATCCGGTAAATCAGGTCGCGGCCGGAGTTTCCGTACAACGACTGCGCGCCGATCCAGTAGTTTCTCGTCAGCCCCGTCTTGAGGTTCGTCACCGAGTACTGGCCCTTGCACGAGGCGTAGACGATGTCCGGGTTGGACGGGTGCGGCATGATCGGCCCGGTTTCGCAGCCCGGACCGCCGCGCCAGTCCTCGCGCGCGTACGGGTCGGCCTGGCTCGTCATGATGATCGTGGTGTTGTCCTGCTGCGCGCCGTAGAGGTTGTACGGGAACTGGTTGTCCACCCAGACGCCGTAGATCTCGGCCGTGGGCTGGTTCATCTGCGACGACCACGTGCGGCCGCCGTCGAACGACACGTTCGCGCCGCCGTCGTTGGCCTGAATCATCGTGTTCCCATCCCGCGGGCTGACCCAGATGTCGTGGTTGTCGCCGTGGGGCGTGCGCATGATCGCGAACGTCTTGCCGGCGTCGGTCGACTTGAAGAAGCTTTCGGCGCCCGCATAGACCACGTCGGCGTTGGTCGGATCGGCGCCGAGCGTCGTGTAGTAGAACGGGCGCTGCAGGAGCGAGGCCTGCGGGTTGACGAGCGTCCACCTCTGCCCCGCGTCGTCCGACCGGTAGAAGCCGGCCGCCGGGCAGCGCCTCGATGAGCGCGTAGATCCGATCCGGGCGCGCGCTGGTGACGGCGAGGTTGCCCTTGCCGATGAGCTGTCCCGGCAGTCCTGTCGCGATCTTCGCGAAGGTCTCGCCGCCGTCCGTGCTCTTGTAGAACCCGCCGTCGTTCGATCCGCTGATGATCGTCCAGGGTTTCCGCTCGATTCGCGACATCCAGGCGTAGACGACGTTGGGGTTGCCGGGGTGGATTTCGACGTCCATCGCGCCGACGCCGTCGTTGACGAACAGCACCTTCCGCCACGTCTTCCCGCCGTCGGCGGTCTTGAAGACGCCGCGCTCGGGGTTCTTCTTGAAGGCGTCGCCCCCGGCCGCGACCCAGACGACGTCCGGGTTCGTGGGGTGAATGCGGACGGCGCCGATCTGTCCGGCGTTGTAGAGGCCGGCGAAGTGCCACGTCTCTCCGCCGTCGGTCGTCTTGTACACCCCGCGGCCGGTGGACACGTTGCTGCGCAAGCCGTCGGAGCCGGTGCCGACATAAATGATGTTCGGATCGGAATCGGCGACGGCGATGGCGCCCATTGATCCGAGCGGGATCTTGCCGTCGCCGATGGGAACCCAGGTCGCGCCGCCGTCCGTCGTGCGGAAGAGTCCGCCGCTGGCCACACCCATATAAAAGGTGCGCGGCTGCGAGGGGACGCCGGTGACCGCCGTGACGCGCCCGCCGCGCGACGGCCCGACGAGCCGGTACTTCATCCCCTTGAAGAGCGCCGGATCGACGGCCGTCATCATCGGCGCCTGCCGTGCGGCAACGATCGGCGCCGGGCGCGTGGCGGCGGACCGCGTGGCGGCGGGGGCGGCAGACCGCGGCCGCGCGGGCGGCAGACCGCGTTTGGGCGAGTGGTGACGCGAGCACGACCGCGGCAAGGCCGGCCACCATCCCGGATTGAACGCGATGCATCATGCGTTTTCTGGCGTCGGTCGGCCGGCCAGGTTCAGCCGGACCATCCTTACCGCGCGACCTTCCGCAACGTGCGCACGATCTGGACGGCGGGCTGCCCTTCGATCCCGACGGTCGCGCGCACGACGAAGTCGCCCGGCGGCAGCGCGCCGAGCGGGATCGCGCCGGTGGCGAGATAGCGCCCCTCGGCCGCCCGCTCGAGCGCGAGGCGCAGAGTCGCGACCGCCGGGCCATCGAGCGTCCTGGCCACTTCGAGGGCCGAGAAGAGCGGCGTGCCGGCGGCGCCGCCGTAGATTTCGAACGACGCGATCGCCACCGGCTCCGAGCCGAACTCCAGCGTGGGGACGAAGACGCCGCTGCGAGAGAGCCCGAGCACGAGCGTGCTCAACTGCAGCGGCCCGGCCGGCGTGAGCGCGGCGATGACCCGCTCGTCCGCCGTGCCGCCGCGTCCGGCCGCGTCGGTGGCGGCGACGCGCAGCCGGTACGTCCCGGCCGGCACGACCATCGCCCCCATCATCGGCGCCGCTTCCATGTCGCTGGCCGTCCATTGCCCCACGATCCGGCCGTCCTCGTCGACGAGCGCGGCGGCGGCCGACGCGAACCGGACGAGCGGGTCGGTCGGCTCGGCCACGAACGTGACCTTGATCGTCCCGTCAGCGGCGTTGCGGGAGACGTATCCCGTCGCGCGGATCGAAAGATCGTTGAACCCGTCGGCGACGCGCAGCATCTCACGCGCGTTGGCCCGCGTCACCGTGGAGGATGCCGAGCGCGACTCGTCCTTCCGGAAGCTGATGCTGGGCCTGGCGCGCACCACGACACCAGGGCGCGTCACACGCACGTCGAGCCGGTGCATCCGGCCATCGCGATCGGAGGTCTGCGGCTCGAGCGAGGCGACGTAGTAGGCCGCGCTCTGGAGCAACACGCGGCCGAGCGCGTCCGCGCTCGTGGCCAGGTGCAGCCGCTCGCCGCCGGTGACCCCGGCGAGATTCTCCAGCCCCTCGAGCGGATTGTCCGATCCCGTGAAGCCGAAGCCGGCAATGTTCTCGGTCTGCGTCGTCCGCACCGCGGCGTCGTCGGGCTGGATGACATAGACGTTCGCCCGGGCGCGCGCCGCGGCCACCGCGACCTGCTCGAACTTGTCCTTGTTGAGCTCGCACATCCCCGGCGCCAGCGTCACCGGCGCATCGCGGCGCGGCCCGGCCATTCCCGTGGAGAAGAACAGCAGCGTCATCGGCTCGTCGCGGTAGCTGTAGGTTTCGAGCAGACCCGCGAGCGACTCGAGGACCCGGCGGGTGCGGCAGGCCATCTCGGATCCGGTCTCGGATTTCGGCGCCTGCCCGGACGTCACCGACAACGCGCGCTCGACGCGCACGTGATCCTCCGTCAACGGCACCTTGACGCCGCCGTACGGCATGGTGACGAGCGACACGCGGTCGCGCCGGGTCAGCCCGGCGAGCAGGCCCTTGACCCCCTGGCGCAGCCGCGCTTCGTTGCCCGCACGCAGTGAGTCGTCGTCGAGGACGAGGACGATCGTGCGGCCCTTGTCGCCGGTGTTGCTGCTGCCGAACGGAGCCGGCGGCGCCGCCGCGGGCGCGGCCTGCCCCTGCGCGGCATTGGCGAGCGTGACCAGGTGCAGCGCGCGGATCGCGCGCACGCGTCCGTCGATCTTCACTGAGACTTCCCCGGCGGTCAGGTCCGGCAGCGATCGGCCGTCCGCCGCGAGCGCGACGAAATCGACCGAGGGCAGATCCGGTCCGCGCTCGACGGGGCGCGTCTGGCCGTGCGCGCGAGCCGCCCACGCGGCGGCGCACAGCAGCAGGCATCCGGCTACGTGATGCGTGCGCGGCGTCTTCAAGCTGAGCATGGGCCAAGAATAACTCGCCCGGCGACAAGTTTGGAGCACCCGCCAATTTTGTCAGAAGCCCGATTTCCCGGGTTGACCGCACTACGACCGGAGCGTATCGTGAGCGCACGGCAGTTAAGAGAGGAGGAGCTCTTGATTCGCAGTTCTACACGTGTGCTTGTGCTTGCCAGTTTGTGCGTCTGCGTCCTCAGCGCCCCGGCCTATTCGCAGGGCGGCTCGACATCCTCAGTCACCGGGGTCATCGTCGATACGGCGGGCGGCGTGCTGCCCGGCGCCAGTGTCGTGGTCAAGAGCAACGCCACCGGGACGACCTTCGACACCACGACCAACAGCAGCGGCGCGTTCTCCGTGCCGGCCATCGACCCGGGCGTCTACACCGTCACCGTCACGCTCACCGGATTCAAGACGGCGGTGGTCAAGGACGTCCGGGTTCAGCTCGGTTCGCCCGCCACGGCGAACGCCACGCTCGAGATCGGCGCGCTGACCGAATCGGTCGTCGTGGCGAGCAGCAGCGAGATCATCAACACGCAGACCGCCACGATCTCCTCCACCCTGAACGTGGACCAGATCAACAAGATGCCGATGGCCTCGCGCAACGCGTTGAACGCCGTCACGTTCCTGCCCGGCGTGAACACGGCCGGCATCAACCGCGACGCGACGATCAACGGCCTGCCGCAGTCGTTCATCAACATCACGCTCGACGGCGTGAGCAACAACGACAACTTCAACAAGTCCAGCGACGGGTTCTTCGCGATGGTGACGCCGCGGCAGGATGCGATCGAGGCCGTGACGATCACGACGGCCGTCGGCGGCGCCGACGTCGGCGGCCACGGCGCCGCGTCGATCAATTTCGCCACCCGATCCGGCACCAACACGTTCAGCGGCAGCGCCTACGAGTACTACCGTGCGCCGGGGTTGAACACCAACACGTGGTTCAACGAGCGCAACAACCTGCCGAAGAACGACGTGCAAGCTGAATCAGTACGGGATCCGTCAAGGCGGTCCGATCGTCATCCCCGGGCTGTACGACGGGCGGGGGAAGGCGTTCTTCTTCGCCAACTACGAGGAGCTTCGGCTGCCGAACAACTTCTCGCGCACCCGCCGCGTGCTCCATCCGCGCGCGCAGGCGGGCTGGTACCGATACACCGTCGGCACGGAGGTCCGCGAGGTCAACGTCCTCGCGGTGGCGGCGGCGAACGGACAGCTCGCGACAGCCGATCCGACGGTCATGAACACGCTCGGGTACATCAACGCGGCGATTCCGACGACCGGCGTGCTGAACCCGTCAACCGACCCCATGGTCAACAACTACGTGTGGCAGAGCCCGGGAAACCAGACCGAAAAGCAGCCGGTGGTCAGAATCGACTACAACCTCGGCGCCAACCACAGGTTGTCGGGCTCGTGGAACCAGGTTTGGGTTGTCCGCGATCCCGATCACCTGAACAGCGCCGATCGCCGGTTCCCCACGGCCCCGAACTATCGGAAGTACGAGTCGGGCCGCCCGTCGCGCGTCGTCACGCTCCGCTCGACAATCGGCAGCAACCTCGTCAGCGAGCTGCGCGGAGGCTTTACGCGGGGCGGCGTCGGCTACTTCGGCAAGCCCGAGACCAACGGCCCCCAGACGTTCGAGGACACGGGCGGCCGGGCGCTCAATTTCGATCCGGACGACAACATCGATCTGGAGAACTGGTTCACGTCGAACGGCCCGAGTTGGCGAAGCGCCTACCAGTACACCGTGGACGAGACGCTGAGCTGGCAGAAGCGCAGCCACAGCCTCACGTTCGGGGGGTCGCTGTTCCTGGGTCGTGCCTGGGAAGACGCGCAGATGATGGTGCCGGGGATTTCCCTGGGCTTCAACACGACGCTGGACCCGGCCAACTCGATGTTCACCGGGGGAGCGACCGGCAACTTCCGCGACGCATCGGCCGGCCAGCTCACCGACGCGCGGCAGCTCTACGCCATCCTGACCGGCCGCGTGACCGCCGTCACCGGGCAGGCCGCGCTCGATCCGAACACGGAGGAATACACGTTTCTCGGCCCGCGCCGCCGGGCCGGCAACATGGACGAGTACTCGCTGTTCCTGCAGGACTCCTGGCGCGCCACCCCGGCACTGACGATCAATGCCGGCCTCCGGTGGGACCTGCAGATGCCGTTTACACCGGTCAACGATGTCATGACCACCGTGACGCTGGCGGACATCTGCGGCGTGTCCGGGCTCGGCAGCGGCGGCACGTACGACAAGTGCAATTTCTACGCGCCCGGCGCGACCGGCGGCAAGTTCCCCGAGTTCTCGCAGTTCAAGGACGGGGAACCGCGGCTACGACACGGACTGGAACAACGTCGCGCCGAATGTCGGCGTGGCCTGGCGGCCGAACGTGCAGGGCGGCTGGCTCCGCGGCCTGCTCGGCGATCCCGATCAGGCGACGCTGCGCGCCGGCTACGCGATTGCCTACGAGCGCCAGGGCATGGCGGTCTTCACCGGACAGTACGGCCCCAATCCCGGGAGCACGCTCAGCCTGACGCGCAACAACAGCACGGGCCTCGGTCAGGGATCCGACGCCCCGTGGCCGGTTCTGCTGCGGCAACCGGAACGCCTGTACAACCAGCCGTTCCCGCAGACGCCGACGTTTCCCGATTCTGGCCAGACCGAACCGTGCCGACAGCATCGAAGGCTTCGCGCCCGACATCGTCATCGCCTCCGCGCGGTCGTGGACGATCGGTTTCCAGCGTGCGCTGTCGCGCGACACCGCGATGGAGATCCGCTATGTCGGCCACGCGCGGCGTCGACCAGTGGTCCGAATTGAACTACAACGAGCGGAACGTCGTCGAGAACGGGTTCTTCGACGAGTTCAAGCTCGCGATGACGAACCTGAAGGTCAACAACGCCTCGGGGATCACGAACCGGGCGGGCTCGTTCGCCTACTTCGGCCCGGGCACCGGCACCAATCCGCTCCCGATTTACCTCGCCTACCTCAACGGGAGCCGGAACGCGACCGATCCCAACGCCTACACGGGGGGAACCAACACCTGGACGAACTCGACCCTCGCGCAGCGGCTCGTCGCCACGAACCCGAACGTGAACTCGGGGACCGCGAACGCGGCGATCGATCTGGACGGCACGCTGGCGCGGCGGCAGAACGCGCTGGCCGCCGGACTGCCGGCGAACTTCTTCGTCGTCAATCCCGACGCCAACAACGTCAACGTCTTCGACAGCGGCGCGTCCAGCGACTACCACGCTCTCCAGCTCGAGCTCCGCCGCCGGCTGTCGAAAGGGCTGCAGATCAACGGCAGCTATCAGTACGCGACCGAGAGCGGTTCGTCGTTTCTCGGGTTCAGGTACGGGCGCGTGATGAATCCGACCAACGACACGGTGCGCCATGCGTTCAAGACGCAGTGGGACTGGACGATCCCCGTCGGCCACGGGCAGCGGTTCGGCGGCAACATGAACCCGATCCTCAACGGCGTGCTCGGGGGATGGACCTTCAACGGCGTGGGCCGCGTCCAGGCCCGCATGGTGGACTTCGGCAACGTCCGGCTGGTCGGCATGTCGGCGAACGACGTGCAGAAGCTGTACAAGCACGACATCCGCATCGATCCGGCGACCGGCCTGCGGACGGTCTTCACGATGCCGGAGGATGTGATCCTGAACACGAGGCGCGCCTTCAGCGTCAGCACGACGACGCTCGACGGCTACTCCACGTCGTTGGGCAAGCCAGAGGGCCGATACTTCGCGCCCGCCAGCAGCGCCGACTGTATCCAGCTGAAAGCGGGCGACTGCGCGCCGCGGACGCTCATGATCCGCGCGCCGATCTTCACGCGCTTCGACATCGGCGTGACGAAGAAGTTCCCGATCCACGGGTCGATGAACTTCGAGCTGCGCGCCGACGTGCTGAACGTGTTCGACAACGTCAATTTCAACCAGTCGAACAGTCCCGGCACGGGCGCCGGGATTTTCCAGGTGACCACCGCGTATTCGGATCTCAGCAACGTCTTCGACCCGGGCGGCCGGCTCGGTCAGCTGGTGTTCAGGTTGAACTGGTGAATGGAGAAGCTTCCCGCTTCCAGCTTCCAGCTTCCCGCAAGGAGCTGGAGCTGGGAGCTGGAAGCTGGAAACTCGCAGCGCCAGCTTCCAGCTGGCGTCAGGCTCTTGGATGCATCCCGAAGTGCCACCGCAGCTTCGACAGGGGATCCCGCCCGCATCGTTCCGCAGCAGACGTCACTGAATCAATTACCGCTTCGCGCGTGAGCGGCTTGCGCAGCAGCGCGACGACCCCGAGGTCGAGCGCGCGCCGGACGTGGTCGGGATCCGACAGTCCTGTCATCAGGATGATCTGCGGCGGCAGGTGATTGCGGAGCGCGGCGCAGACCTCGAAGCCGTCCGGCGGCGGGATGACCAGATCGAGGATCACGATGTCGGGGTAGTACACCGCGGCCGCGTCGAGCGCTTCGCGGCCCGACCCCGCCGTCACCACCGCGTACCCTTCGTCCTCGAGCCACGCGGAGATGAGCCCGCGGAGGTCGTCGGAGTCGTCGACGACGAGGATCCGGATGGAACCGCGCTTGCTTCGCGGGCCTTCGCGCCCGGCCAGCGACGTCAGCATGGTCGCCCAGACGCGATCACATTTCGGACATTGGTAGTAGGCGCGTGCGTCTTCGTGACCGACCGGGGTCGCTTCCGAACCGCAACGTGGGCACTGGATGTCCATCATCTGACGGCGCGGTAGCCGCCTCCGCATCAGAACCTGGGGCAGGAGCGTAAGGCTGGGGTACCCGACTATATCGCAAACTCGTGCGCCGGAGCGAAGCAGAAACAGGCCGGCAGGCTGACCGTGGTGAAACTCTGGCTGCGACGGGCGATGCATCCTCGGGGGCTGCGTTGCTCCTCCCTCAAATACTCACGGTATTCTCGGTCGTCGCGCCTTGCCCGCGAGGCGCTCGCGTCTCGGTGCGCGCCAGACTTCCACGGGCTGCTAGCCCTTGAAGCTTCCACACGATGCTACCATCGGTGCGCGCATGACGACGGACCGCCGGACGATCCGATACGCGATTGGCGCGGCCTTCGTCGTTGCCGCGGCCGCCGCCACGCTCCTCGCGATGGGGCGCGTGCCCATCTGCAAGTGCGGCTACGTCAAGGTCTGGCACGGCGTCGTGCAGAGCTCCGAGAACTCGCAGCACCTGTCCGACTGGTACACCTTCACCCACGTGATCCACGGCTTCGTGTTCTACGCGGTGTTGCGGCTCGTCGCGCGCCGGACCCCGATCGGCCTTCGGCTGGTGCTCGCGACGGTCGTGGAAGCGGCGTGGGAGATTCTCGAGAACACCGACTTCATCATCAATCGCTATCGCGAGGCGACGATCTCCCTCGACTACTACGGCGACAGCGTGGTCAACTCGGTCGCCGACATCCTGGCCATGGCCGCCGGCTTTGCCCTCGCGGCGCGCCTCCCCGTCTGGACGACCGTGGCGTTGACCCTCGCGATCGAGCTGCTGCTGCTCTACTGGATTCGGGACAACCTCACGCTGAACATCGTGATGCTGCTCTACCCGCTCGACGCGATTCGGCGCTGGCAGACGAGGTAGCGGGAGGCCCCTTCCCGCTTCCAGCTTCCAGCTTCCAGCTTCCCGCTTCAGCTTCCGCCTTCCCGCTTCGCGCGCCTCCGCAGTTTAGGACTCACTGCGCGCTTCGGCGCGGGAGGCTGGAGAGGCTAAACTGTCGCAGCAGGGATCCGGCCGGCGCCGGACGTTAGAGGGAGGACTTGTCAATGGAACGTATCCTCGGGCGATTTGCGCCCCAAATCTACGCGCTGATGCGGATCGTGGTCGGCGTGCTGTTCGCGTGCCATGGCGCCCAGAAGATCTTCGGCATGTTCGGCGGCACCAAAGTTGACTACGCGTCGATGATGGGCGCGGCGGGTTTCATCGAGCTCATCGCCGGGCTCCTGGTTGCGGTCGGCTTCGCCACCGGTTACGCCGCCATCCTCGCGAGCGGAGAGATGGCCGCCGCGTACTACATGGCTCACATGCCGAAAGGCGGGGCGCCGATCATGAATGGCGGTGAGCTCGCCGTCCTCTATTGCTTCGTCTTCTTCTACATTGCCGCGCGCGGCGGGGGAGCCTGGTCGGTCGACGGCACGTCGGGCGGCGGCCGGAAGAGATGACGGAAGCGGGAAGCGGAAAGCGCCCGCCGGAGCGCGCTGAGTTTCGGGCGCGCGGAGGCGGGGAAGCGGGAAGCTGAAAGCTGAAAGCTGAAAGCTGAAAGCTGGAAGCGGGAAGCTGGAAGCGGGAAGCGGGAAGCTGGAAGCTGGAAGCTGAAAGCTGAAAGCTGATCACTGATTCCGACGCAGCCGCGCCAGCAGCTCCGTGAAGTCCGCCGGCAGAGCGGCTTCCAGATCCAGCGGCCGTCCGTCGGTCGGGTGCAGCACCGTCAGCCGGTACGCGTGCAGGGCGTGACGTTTGAACGCGATGGGCCGCAGCGTGTCGGGACCGAACACGTACCGCTGCTCGCCGACGAGCGTGTGGCCGCGCAGCCGGGCCTGGATGCGGATCTGGTTGCGCCTGCCCGTGCGCAGCTTGACCTCGATCAACGTGGCCGGGCCGAACGTCTCGATCACGCGATACGCGCAGACGGCCTCCGTCGCGCGCGGGTCCCGCGGGTGCGTCTCCTTCTGGATGAGCGCCTTGTCGTCCCACACGAGGAAGTCGCGCCACGTGCCGGCCGGACGTTCGGGCGTGCCGTAGACGACCGCCCAGTACACGCGCGACGGCTCCTGGCGCTTGAACTGCGCCTTCAACGCCCGCTGCGACAGCTCGTTCTTCGCGAACACGACGAGACCCGACGTGTCCTGGTCGATGCGATGCACGACAAAGGGCCGCCGCTTGCCGTGCGGCCGGAAGCGCTCTTCGATCTGCTCGTAGACCGAGGGGGCTTCGCTCTTCCGCTCCAGCGGCACGGCCAGCAGTCCCGGCGGCTTGTTCACGACGATCAGCTCGTCGTCTTCGTAGACCACGTCCAGATCTCCGGCCGGCCCGAGCCGCGGGCGGCGCCTGGCGCTGCCGGGCCGATCGATCCACAGCCGGACGACGTCGCCTGGCACGAGGCGCCGTGAGGCATCGCCGAGCTCCGCTTCGGCGCCGTTGACGTACACCTTTCCCCGCTCGAGCGCCGCGACCGCACGCGCGCGCGATCCGAGCCGCTCGCCGCCGGCGAGAAACTTGTCGAGGCGGACGCCCGCGTCGCCATCCGCGACGGTCCAGTTGGTGTCCGGCATGTTCGTGAGGCCGCGCCGTTGACACGGCCTTCACACTGAGCATACTCTCGCCGCCGAAGTCGGCGAGCATCGGGAGATCGCGCGCAGAAACCCGGCGCTCGCTTGTAATGCACGTTCTCTCGAGGAGCCGAGATATGAAAAACGGACGACTGTGGTGCCGCGTGGCCGTGTTGTTTGGTCTGGCGTCGGTTGCGGTTCTCGCGCAGGCTCCCCCTGCGCCGCAGGGAGCTCCGGCGCAGCCGCCGGCGGGTGCCGGCCGCCAGGGCGGCCCGCCGGCGCAGCCGATGTCGTTTTTCGTGACGAGCGTCGGCAAGGGCGACGGGGGAAACCTGGGTGGGCTCACCGGGGCAGACGCGCATTGTCAGCAGCTCGCCGCGGCGGCGGGCGCCGGCGACCGGACGTGGCGCGCGTATCTCAGCACCAGCGCATCGGGCAACCAGCCGGCCGTGAACGCACGGGATCGCATCGGCAAGGGCCCCTGGCACAACGCGCGAGGCAATCCAATCGCTTCGGATGTGGCGCACCTCCACGGCGACACGATTGAGGCCGCGCGCTTCGGAAACAACCTCAGCCGGACCACGGTGCTCAGCGAGAAAGGTGAGCCGATCAAGGGTGCGGGCGACCAGCCGAACCAGCACGACATCCTGACCGGCTCGCAGACCGACGGCCGCGCGTTCACCGACGGCGCCGATCACACCTGCGCGAACTGGACCAGCAACGCGGCGGGATCCGGCCAGGTCGGCCACTTCGATCGCACCGGCGGCGGGAACACGTCCTGGAACTCCGCGCACGGATCGCGCCCAGGGTGCAGCCAGGCCAACCTGGTCGGCACCGGCGGCGCCGGCTTGCTCTACTGCTTCGCGACCGGCGAGGCCCGCTGAAGACGCCCGGACGCCGCGTGCGGTTGGAGAGCTACGATGGCGGATGACTCCCGCGCGCGCGGCGTCTATCTCGGCACGGACGGCGGAGCCACGACCTCCAAGGTCGCCGGGGTGTGGGACGACGGCACGACCGTGTCGACGCGGCTGCTGCAACGGCCCACGAACTCCGAGGCGGGGCCGGCGGCAACCGTCGCGAGCCTGGGTGGAGGCCATCGCCGACTATCTCACCGGCAACGGGCTGCAATGGGAACAGCTCCGCGGGGTCGGCCTCGCGATCCCCGGTCCGTACGAGCGCTACGGTGTGTTCGGCCACTCGCCGAACCTGCATCACAGCTTCGCCGGATTCGACGTGCACACCGCCTATCAGGCGGCGCTGCAGCAGCGATTCGGGCGCACGGTCCCGCTCGTCGTCGGCAACGACGGCAACATGGGCGGCGTGGCGGAGGCGCAGCGCGTCCGCGGCGGCCGCGTCGCGACGGTCCTCATGCTCGCGCCCGGATCGGGTCTCGGGTGCGCGTTCATCGATCGGCACGGCCTGCCGCTCGACGGCGACACGCTCAACGGCATGGAGGCGGCCCACATGCCCGCGCCGCTGCACCTGTTGAAAGCCGGGCCGTACCCGTGCGGATGCGGCCGCACGTGGGGCTGCGTCGAGGTCTACACGACGCTGGCGGGGCTTCCCTATCTGCTCGCCGAGCGCCTCGATCGCCATCCGGACCACCAGCTCGCGCGATCCACCATGGCCCCGAAGCAGCAGGCGTTCGCCCTGCGCGGGCTGGCGCAGAGCGGGGACCCGCTGGCAGTGGAGATCTTCGACTTCCAGGCGCGGGCGCTCGGGCTTCACGTCGCCAGCCTCGCGATGGCGCTGGACCCGCAGTTTGTCGTCATCGGGGGCGGGCTGATGGACCCGGAAGCGACCACGGAGCCCTTCCGGGCGCGCTACCTGCAGATCGTCCGCGAAGCGGCCGCGCCGTACCTCTGGCCCACCCAGCGCGAGGGGCTCAGCGTCGTGGCCGCATCGCTCGGAGATCTGTCGCAGGCGATCGGCGCCGCGCTCGTGGCGCTCTACCGTAGCCGCTCCGTCCCGCTCGGAGCCTGAGAATCACGGCGAGTTCGCGGTGTGGGACAACGGTGGTGTCCGGCTTCAGCCGGACCAGGATCACAATCAACAATTCACGGTGTGGGATACTGGTGCGTCGAGCGGACGACGGAGGAATGATGCCTGGTTTGAGATCTTGGACGACGGCCAGCCTGGTCGTCATCTCGGCGTTCGTGACGCTCGCCGCCCAAGGGGGCCAGGGCCGCGGCCGCGGCGGTCAGCCGGGCACGGCGATTCAGCACGGCGAGGAGTGCCCGCCCGGCATGACCGAAGTGCGCCCGGGCCGGTGCCAGGCGCCCGAGAAGCCGCCACCCTCCATCGTCGACTACCGTCCGAAGTCCACCGTCGTCGCCGTCGAGCACCTGGTGCCGAAGGCGAAGTTCCCGGTCGTCGACATCCACAACCACACCGGCGTGAACGCGGACAACATGCCGCAGCTCATCAAGGAAATGGATGCGCTGAACCTGCGGGTGATGGTCAACCTCTCGGGCGGGAGCGGCGATCGCCTGCGGCAGTCGGTGCAGTTCATTCGCGACAGCCCGTACAAGGATCGGTTCCGTCTGTTCGCCAACGTCAGCTGGAACGGCGCGGGCACGCCGGAGTGGCGCCAGAAGGAAGTCGCCGCGCTGCGGCAGGCCTTCGCGGACGGCGCCATCGGCTTGAAGGTCTTCAAGGGGCTCGGGCTCCAGAACACCAAGGCAGACGGATCGCGGCTGACGATCGACGATCCCGATCTCGATCCGATCTGGCAGGTGTGCGCCGAGCTCAACATCCCGGTCCTGATCCACACCGCCGATCCGGAGCAGTTCTTCGCGACGCCCGACAACCACAACGAGCGGTGGCTCGAGATGGGGGTCTTCCCGAGCCGTGCGTATCCGCAGGACAGGTTCCCGTCGTTCGAGACGCTGGCGGGCGAGCGCGACCGCATGTTCGCGCGCAACCCGAAGACGCGCTACATCGCGGCGCACTTCGGCTGGCACGGCAACGATTTCGGCCGCGCCGCGCCGGATGCTCGACACAGATGCCGAACGTCTACTTCGAGGTCGGCGCCGTGCTCTACGAGTTCGGCCGGCAGCCGCGCGCCGCGCGCGAGTTCTTCCTCAAGTACTCAGGACCGGATCATGTTCGGCAAGGACGCCTACGACGCCGGCGGAGTATCCGTACTACTGGCGCGTCTTCGAGACGACCGACGAGTACTTCGACTACTACCGCAACTACCACGCGTTCTGGAAGCTGTACGGCATGGGCCTGCCGGACGCGATGCTGAAGAAGCTGTATTACCAGAACGCGCTCAAAGTGGCCCCCGGATTGCCGCAGACGGGCTGGTAGGGGCCGGCCGCACGCTCCCGCGGTAAGCCGCGCTCGCTAGCGCTCTGCGGTGAGGGCGGCTCGTGCGCTCGCGGAAGGGCATCGGGCTTCGCGCCTCGATAGGGGCGGTCGTACGCCGCGTAGGCATTCGCCCTGAGCGAGCGCGCGGATTAGGCGAGTCGAGCTCACGTCGTTGCGCGGTAGGGTTCTGACGCATCTCGCATACAACCAGCCCCAACTCGAGGAGGCCGGCATGAGGATCAGGCTGACAGCCGCTCTGATCGCGCTCGCGTGTCCGGGACTGGCGGGCGCGCAGACGATCACGTTCACTCCGACAGCCGGCGTTCCGACGTTTGCCGTCCGCGAGCCGGTGCTCCGTCTCAAGCCCGGGCGCGATCGTCGAGACGAAGACGTTTTCGAAACCGGGTGACTACTACGAAGGGGGCGCATGGCCGGGCGAAGTCGGCCCGTTCCACATCGAGGGGGCCGCGCCGGGCGACACGCTCGTGATCAAGATCATCCGGCTCCGGCCCAACCGCGACACCGCCGTCTCGCGCTACAACCCCGGCGGCATCAGCGGCGTCGCCGGCGACGGCCGCACGCGGATGCTGAACGACCCGCTGCCCGCCCGCGCGTTCACCTGGCGGCTCGATCGCGAACGGATGGTCGGCATTCTCGATCTGCCCAACTCGGCGAGCAAGCGCATCGAAGTGCCGCTCAAACCCATGCTCGGCCGCGTGGCCGTGGCGCCCGCCGGACAGGAAGCATTCGGCGGTCTCTGGCCGGGCGACTTCGGCGGCAACCTCGACGCCTCGGACGTGCGCGAAGGCGTCACCGTCTATCTGCCTGTCTTCCACGACGGCGCGCTGTTCTATTTCGGCGACGGTCACGCCCTTCAGGGAGACGGCGAGATCATCGGCTCGGGCCTCGAGACGACGATGGACGTCACCTTTCAGTTCGACGTGATCAAGGGCAAGCGGATCCGGTGGCCGCGCGTCGAGGACGACCAGCACATCATGGTCCTCGGCAGCGTCCGCCCGCTCATCGACGCGTTGCGTATCGCGTACGTGGAGTTGATCGAATGGCTCGTCGCCGAGTACGGCTTCGAGAAGATGGAAGCGTTCCAGGTGGCATCGCAGGTCGGCGAGGTCCGCGTCGCCAACGTCGTCGATCCGAACTACACGGTGGTCGCGAAGTTTCCGAAGAGGCTGCTGCCGCCGAAACGAAAGTAGCCTGGCCTCTGCGAGCGGCGAGCCCCTAGCGCGGGTCAGCGAGTGCGGGCCTGACCGCGGTGAGCGAAGGTGCGGCCCTACGACGTGCGAATCGCTGACGCCCCTACGCCCAATGCAGAACAAGTAATTGTCGGTCCGGATGAAGATCCGGCCGTTCGAAGCCGCCGGGGACGCCACGGCGCGCTCGCCCAGGGCGTTCCGGCCCACGATCTGCGGCGCCCGTCCGGCCTTGACGACCACGGTGTCGCCGTTCTCGCTGACGAAATACACGTGTCCCCCGCCCGCGATCGGTGACGCGGAAAAGACGCCGTCGACGCGTTCCTGCCAGAGCTTGGCCCCGGTCGCCGGGTCGATGGCCGTGAGCACCCCCACGTCGTTCGCCATGTAGAGCACGCCGTCGGAAAGACTCACCCCCACGTCGTTCGCCATGTAGAGCACGCCGTCGTAGTACAGCAGCGACGAGACGTACGGCGCGCCGGTCGCCACGCTCCAGACGGTGCGTGTGTCGGTCACGTCACCGGTGCCGCCAGGACGCAGTGCCATGTACGGGCCGCTACGATAGCCGCGGCTCGCGTAGATCACGCCGTCGTGGAACACCGGCGACGGAATCGGGAACCGGTTGGACACGCCTGTATGCCAGAGGAACTTCCCCGTCCGCGGATCGTAGGCATCGAGCCGCTCGCTCGAGTTCACGATCAGCTCCGCGCCGAACGAGCCTTCCACGACGAGCGGCGTGCTGTAGGAGGATTTTCCCTTGCCGCGATCGGCCTTCCATCGCTCCTTGCCGGTCTGCTTGTCGAGCGCAAGGATGTACCAGACCGGCGCGTGATCGCAGAGCAGGATCAGCAGATCGCCGTAGAGAATCGGCGAGCTCGAGTGTCCCCACGTGATGTCGAAGGGGGCAATCTCCTGGCCGAGGTGACGCTGCCAGGCGATCGTGCCGTCGCGATTCAGCGAGACGATCTGGCCGGTGCCAAACCACGCGTAGACCCGCGAGCCGTCGGTGACGGGGCTCGGCGACGCGAGGTTGTGCTTGTCGTGGACCGGCGTGAGCGCGCCCTCGGCTTCGATCCGCCGCTCCCAGACCCGCTTGCCGTCCGCGCGCGAAAACGACTCGACGACGAAGAACGTCTTGCCCGCGTCGGCCGCCGCGCGGCTGGTGTCGAGCGCGCGCTCCCCCTGCGTCGCCGCGTCGCTGCCCTGGACCAGCCGCGGGTGGTTCCCCTCGCGCCTGACGCCCGCCCCGACCTGGGACGTCACGTAGACGCGATCGCCGCTGACGATGGGGGTCGAGACACCCACGCCGCCGAGCGGCGCCTTCCACGCGACGTTTTCCGCTGCGCTCCAGCGGACCGGGAGAGTCCCCGCGCCCGCGACGCCGCTCGCGCCGGGACCGCGCCAGTGGGGCCAGTCGGCCGCGAGCATCGGTGACGCCGGCGCAGGCGAGACAGAACAGTGTGGCCGCCGGATGGCGATATCGAGTTTGCATGGCGATGTTCTCCATAGCGTGTCTTGTGGCTTCCGCCTTCAGGCGGAAGTCGGTCGCGGCGTCACTCTTCCGCTAAAGCCGGAAGCCACAAAGCCAGACATCTTGTGGCTTCCGCCTACAAGGCGGAAGCCACGAGTTACTACCGTACGTCCAGGCGCGCCGGCTCGAGCCGCGGCACGAGGAGATGGATGATCGTGAGCGCGACGATATACGCGAACGCCGCCATGAGAAACACCGGCACGTAGCTGCCCGAGGCGTCGAGGATGTAGCCGGTCAGCTTCGCGATGAGCATGCCGCCGATGGCCCCCATCATCCCGCCGAAGCCGACGACCGAGCCGACGGCCTGTCGCGGGAACATGTCCGACACGGTCGTGAAGAGATTCGCCGACCACCCCTGGTGCGCGGCCGCCGCGATCCCGATGAGCGTGACCGCCACCCACAGATCCTTGGCGCCCGATGCGAAGACCATGGGGAGCACCGCCAGCGCGCAGACCAGCATCGCCGTCTTGCGCCCGGCATTGACGGTCCATCCGCGCTTGATGAGCGCCGACGACAGCCAGCCGCCGCCGATGCTGCCGACGTCGGCGATGAGATAGATCGCGACGAGCGGCGGACCGACGGTCCGCAGGTCGATGCCATGATTGCGATTGAGGAAATCCGGGATCCAGAAGAGGTAGAGCCACCAGATCGGATCGGTCAGGAACTTGCCGATCGCAAACGCCCAGGTCTGGCGGTGCGACATGATCGTGGACCACGGAAGCGCGGCGGTCGTCTCCGCAGGGTCGCTCCGGATGTGCGCGAGCTCGGCGGGCCCGACGCGCGGATGCCGCTCGGGGCTGCCGTAGAGCAGCCACCAGAACGCCAGCCACACGAACCCGATCGCGCCGGTCGCGATGAACGCCCAGTACCAGCCGTACGCGAGCGTGATCCACGGGACGACGAGCGGCGCCACCACGGCGCCGATGTTGGTGCCCGAGTTGAAGATGCCCGTCGCAAACGCGCGCTCGCGCCTCGGGAACCATTCGGCGACGACCTTGATCGACGCGGGAAAATTCCCCGCTTCGCCGATGCCGAGCGCGAACCTCGCCGCGATGAAGCCGGCCACCGAGGCGGAATACGTCAGCCCGGCGAGCGCGAAGGCCGCGGCCACCCACCGGCCGAACACGGCCGCCTCGGCGTGCGCCATGGCCGCCAGGCTCCAGAGCACGATCGCGATGGCAAAGCCGAGCTTCGCGCCGATGCGATCCATGATGCGGCCCGAGATCAGGAGCCCGATCGCGTAGGCGAGCTGAAACGCGAAGACGATGTCGCTGTAGTCGATCTCGCTCCAGCCGAATTCGGCCTGGAGCGTGGGCTTCAGGATCGAAATCACCTGTCGATCGACGTAGTTGATCGTCGCGGCAAAGAACAGGAGGGCGCAGATGACCCAGCGGTAGTAGCCGCGTGACCCGGTCGGCATCAGGACTCCGTCAGATTGTCGGGTTGCGCCGATGAATCGCGAATTCCCGATGACCGAGCCGCTCGGCCGCGGTCTCCTTCCCGGACGCCACGGCCAGCACTTCCGCAAACAGCCGATCCGCCGCCGCGTCGAGCGTCTCGGTCTCGTTCATGATCCCGCTCACCTCGAGGTCGAGGTTGTCGGCCATCTGCCTCGCGGTGCGCGCGTTGCCGGTGATCTTGATGACCGGCGCGATGGGGTTTCCCGTCGGCGTGCCGAGCCCGGTCGTGAAGACGACCACCTGGGCGCCGCCGCCGACCATGCCCGTGACGGATTCGACGTCCAGGCCCGGCGTGTCCATGACCGTCAATCCCTTGTGGCGGATCGGGGCCGCGTACGGCACGACGTCCTCGAGCGGCGCGCGCTCCCCGCCTTTGTGCGTCGCGCCGAGCGACTTCTCCTCGATCGTCGTCAGGCCGCCGCGGATGTTGCCGGGCGACGGCTGCGTGCCGCGGATGTCGAGCCCGAGCGCCCGGGCTTCTCCCTCCACGCGCGTGATGATCTGAATCAGCTGCGCGGCGGTCTCGGGCCGGCTCGCTCGTGATGCGAGCAGGTGCTCGGCGCCCATGATCTCCGCGATTTCTCCGAGCACGGCGCTCCCCCCGAGCTCGACGAGCCGATCCGTGACCCGTCCGAGCGTCGGGTTCGACGCCAGCCCCGACGTGTAGTCCGATCCGCCGCACTTGAGCGACAGCACGAGCTCGGCCACGTCGCACCATTCGCGCGCCTCGGCGGCCAGCAGCGCCGCGAACGACCGCGCAATGGCGCTGCCCTTCTCCGTCGCGCGCACGGTCCCCCCCTCCGACTGGATCGCGACGATCTCGGCCGGCTTGCCGTGGGCGCGCGCCGCCTCCGCCAGGACCTGCGCGACGACCTGCTCGCAGCCAAGCGCGATGACGACGACGGCGCCGACGTTGGGGTGCGCGCAATAGGCCGCGAGCGTCTCGTGCGTCACGCGCATGTCCGGTCCGAGCTGCCCGCAGCCGGCCAGGTGCGGCAGCGCCGACGCGGATCGGGGAGACCGCGGCCGCGACGCGCTCCGCGACGAGGGATGAGCAGATCACGGTCGGCACGACCAGCACGTGATTGCGCGTGCCGACGCGGCCGTCCCTGCGGCGGTATCCGTAGAACCCGGGTCGCTCGGTCGTCATTCGTCCGCCGTCGCGACCTGCGTTGTCACGGCGGTGTCTGGAGGCTCGGCGAGGCGCGGCTCCGCGGCGGTGGCGCGCGCGTCGAGATCGCCGCGTCCGCGGCTGCTGGCGACGTTGTGGGTGTGCACGTGGGCGCCGGGCACGATGTCCCGGCTGGCCAGCGCCGATCGGGCTGCCGTACTTGATGACGGCCTCGCCCGTCAGGATCGGATGCAGCGCGATCTTGTGTCCCGCGGCAATCCGCTCCACGGCCGTCACGCTGACGCCGTTGGCCTCGACGCGCCGGCCGCTTTCCAGCGTTTCGAGCGCCGTCGCGACGTTGTCGCGGGCGCTGATCGCCAGGACGGTCTTCACTGGTTGACCCCGCTCGCGAGGAAGCCGCCGTCCACGGCCAGCAGGTGCCCGGTGACGAACGAGGCGGCGTCCGACGCGAGAAACACCGCCGCCCCGACGAGCTCGTCGACCCGTCCGAAGCGGCGCATCGGCGTGCGCGTGAGGAATTCGTGGCCGCGCGGCGTGTCCAGCAACGCGGCGTTCAGGTCCGTCTTGAAGACGCCGGGCGCGATGGCGTTCACGGTGACGCCGTGCGGCGCCCATTCCACCGCCAGGGCGCGCGTCAGCCCCGCGACGGCCGACTTGCTCGCCACGTACGCCGCCACCTCGAAGAGCCCGACGAACGACGAGAGCGACGCGATGGTGATGATCCGCCCGGAGCGGCGCGCCACCATGTCGCGCCCGAACACCTGGCAGCTGCGCAGCGTGCCGGTGAGGTTCGTTTCGAGGACGCGGGTCCAGTCCTTCTCGTCCATGTCGAGCGTCGCGACCTTCTTGGTCGTTCCCGCGACACACAGGAGGACGTCGACCTTGCCGAACGCCCCGACGCACGCCTCCCGGAGGCGCTCGAGCGAGGCGATGTCGCCGACGTCCGACGGCACGCGCAGCGTCTTGCGGCCGCGCGACTCGATCTCGGCCGCGACGTCCTCGATTTGCGCCTCGCGCCGCCCGGTCGCGACGACGTCGGCGCCGGCATCCGCGAGCCCGAGCGCCAGCGCGCGGCCGATGCCGCTCGTGCCGCCGACGACCACTGCCACGCGTCCCGAAAGATCGAACAGGCTCATCGTCGTGAAGCGGGCCTCCGGGTCCCGCGCGCTCTGGTGGGAGGGGGAACCGGCGCCGCGGCAGCCTGGGCGCGCTCGTCGGGCGTCTCCTGGGCCTGATGCGCGCTCGCCTGGATGAGATGCTCGTGCATCGCCTGACGCGCGGCGTCCGCATTGCGGCCCCGGATCGCCTGATAGATGCGCCGGTGCATGTCGGCCGCGTCCCGCATGTCCCGCTCGCTGGACTGCGCCCACCGTCTCGCGGCGGCGCTCGTAGTACAACGCCGAGACCATCTCCATCAGCGAGGCGACAATCGGGTTGCCCGACGCGGCGCCCACCGCGCGATGAAAATTGATGTCGTGGACCAGGAAGAGCTGCGGGTCGTCGATCGACGCGAAGACACTGGCGACTTCTTCCGCGAGGGTGGTCATCTGGTCGGGAGAGGCGCGCTCGGCCGCGAGGCCCGCCGCGCCCACTTCGAGAATGCGCCGCGCCTCGTACATCTCCTCGCGCGTGAAGCCGTGGAGCGCCGCGAGGAAGCTGAGCGCCTCGAAGCCGAGCGCCGGCGGTCCGTCGGGGATGTACGTGCCCGAGCCGTGACGGGAGCGGACGACGCCCATCGCCGCGAGCGCGCGCAAGCCCGGCGCGCACCGTCGGCCGGCTGACGCCGACCTGGGTCGCCAGATCGCGTTCGGCCGGCAGGCGGTCCCCCGGCCGCAGGCGCGCCACGATCGATCAGGTGGCGCACGAACGTCACCACTTGATCGGTGCTGGGTTCCAGGTTTCGGTCCTCGTCTCTCCGGGCTGCGCTCGTCAGGGCCATGGTCGGACCAAATTGGTTGGCAATTATAGTGCCGGTTCGGCCGGATGTCCGGTCATAGCTGGTCTAGCCTCAGTTCATCCAGCCCCGGGCTCAGCAGTCCAGCCTCCGAACCGATCCGACGTCAGAACGTGAACCGCAGCGCCGATCTGGATGTCGCGCGGGTTGTTGCGATCCTGGTTGATGAACCCGAAGGTCGCGTTGCGCGGGTTCACGTCCGGGTTCCACAGCACCGTGTAGTTCAGCGCGTTGATCGCCTCGAGGCGGAACTGCAGCCGCATGCCGCGCGGCAGCGCGAAGTTCTTGGACAGGCCGATGTCGAGCAGGTGCAGGTTGTCGGTCCGCACGTCCGGCAGCGTCGACGGGAAGTAGCGCACGTTGTTGCCCAGCTGGATGCGCGGGTCGGCGCGCTGCAGCGCCGGGTTGTCCACGCCGTTGGTCTGGACCGGCGCGTCGTGGAAGTAGAAGCACGACGATGTCCCAGGCCGGCACGTCGAGCCCGGCGATCGCCGCCGCGCGACCTTCTTGCCGATGTTCGACTTCAGGCCGCTGCGGATCGCCGCAGCCGCGTCGTAGTACGACGCTGCGCCCAGACCAGCGGCGACGCCGTTCTGGTACTGGTACGTGCCGCTCACCTGCCAGCCGCCGAGGATCGCGTCGACGGCAGGTCGTTCCAGTCCGCTGCCCCACTGCTCGCCGCGGCCGAACGGCAGCCGCAGACCGCTGCCGATCGAGAACCGGTTCGGCCGATCGTTGGGCGAGACGCGATCTTCGAGCTCGCCGTCCGGCGGGTTCAGGTAGTTCAGCTTGTCGCGCAGCGACGAGCGCGTGTACTGCGCGGTGAGCGAGTTGCCGTTGCGGAAGCGCTTCTGCGAGCTGGACCGTCGCCGCCGTGGTAGCGATCGGATCCCGTCGTATTCCTCGATCGCGAACGTGCCGAACTGCGGGATACGGCCGCAGCAGATTGCTGCGCGCTGACGGTGGCGCCGTTGATCGTGCTGCCGGGCAGCAGGCCGGCGAACGGGTTCGGGCACGTTGCCGATCAGGAACGCCTCGATCGCGCGCGTCGCGGCGTGCGCGACGTGGACAGGTACTGCCATCGGGATGTTGTTGATCGGCTGCGACCACCGGCAGGTTCGCGCCGCGCGAGCCGACGTAGGTGAACGACGCCGACCCAGCCGCCGCCGAAGTCGCGCTGGAGGCTCGCTTCCCACCGCGTGTAGTACGGCGCCTCGCGATCCGGCTGATAGAGCGTGCCGAGGTTCTGTCCGAGCTGGCTCCGCAGGCCGAGCGCGGCGCCGACCGGCTGAATCAGCTGGCCGCTCGGGAGCGGGTTCGGTCAGCGTTCGCGCCGGTGAAGGTCAGGCCGTTGTCGTTGCGTGACGAGCACCGGCGTCGCCTGCGAGAAGCCGGCCTGGTTGATGTTCTCGAAGAAGTAGTCGTACGAGAACAGCCCGACGCCGCCGCGGAGGACCGTGCGCTCGTCGAGCAGGTACGAGCGCGCGCCGCGCGCGGCAGCAGCTTGGTCACCGTCTCGTTCACCGGGCCGTCGGCGAACAGCAGCCCGCCGTTGACCTGGAACGCGCTGACCGGGATCTCGGGAATCGGGTTCGCCGCGTAGGCGGCCCGCGCCGCGCGCCTCGATCGGGTTCGGCGGTCACGGAAGTCGAAGCCGGCGAGGTTGCGGTCCTCCGACTTCCGTCATGCCCGGGTTGATCTCGAGCCGCAGGCCGAGGTTGAGCGTCAGCTTCGGCGCTGACGCGCCAGTCGTCCTGCACGAACAGGCCGTGATAGCGCCTGGCTGAACTCGCCCGGCGACGCGATCTCGAACTGGCTCGACTGCGTGCCCGGCGTCGCGACCGCGCCGGTCGCCGCGGTCGGCAGGCCGAGGAGGAACTGCGCCCAGGACTGCGCGCGGTCGTTCAGCGCCGCGGAGTTGTTCGCGCGCGTGTAGGCGCCGTTGAACTGGAAGCGGCCGCCCGGGTAGCCGTTGCTGATGATCGTTCCACTGCTGACAGCCGGAACTCGTAGCCGGCGCGCGCGGTGTGCTCGCCCCAGATCTTGGTCACCGTCGGCTGCGACCGAGAAGGTGTCCATCGGCCGGTCGAACCCGTCGCCCCAGTCGGACGCGCCGCGAGCCGAGCGACGCGATCGTCGAGTTCTCGTTCGTCGTGCTGAAGGCGCCGAAGGTGAAGAGCGGCAGGTACTGGTAGCCGTCCATCAGCTGCAGCGGCGGTCGGCGAGAACCCGAGCGTCGCCGGATCGAAGTCCTGCGCCGGATCGCGGTACTCGCCGAACCGCGCCCAGCTCGCGCGGACGTCGAGCAGCAGTCGTCGGCGACAGCGCCGAGGTGTAGCCGGCGGTCACGCCGATGTTGGTGCGGTAGTCGAAGCCCTTGCGTGACGGCGAAGCCGTTGATGACGCCGCCGTCGGTGGCGTTGATCGCGTCCTGCGCCCAGTTGTAGCGATCCTCCTGGCGCTTGTTCCAGTAGCCGGTCACGAACAGGCGGTTGGCCGAGGTGAAGTTGTGATCGACGCGGCCCATGCCCGGCGTTGTAGTCGTAGGGCCGGAGCTGGTTGGTGAAGTAGTTGCTCGACCGTGCCCGGCCGGTTCGGCAGCGGGATAGAGCGCCGCGTAGGCGCGCGGCCACCGGGTTGATGCGGCCCGCCGGGATGACGTTGTTCGGCGAACGCCGTGCGCGCGCCGTCGTGCCGGTCGCGGTGAACGGATCGAAGACCGGGGTCGCGAACTCGCTGAAATCGCCGCGCGCGCATCTTCTCGGTCGGCACGGTGTAGCTCGACGGCTCGGGCTGCACGTCGCGCAGATGCTCGAACGAGCGCCATGAAGAACGTCTTGTTGCGGACGATCGGGCCGCTCACCGTGCCGGTGTAGCGGTTGTACTCGCGGGTCGGCTTCGTCGCCGCCGGCGCGCTCGGTGAGGAATCATGAACGTGACGGGGGCGTCGGGGTCAGGTCATGAACGTGACGGCGGGTCAGGTCACGTACGGCGAGCGGAGCGAGCCGCCCCTTACCGAGGCGCGCAGCGCCGAGGCCCTACGGCGAGCGAAGCGAGCCGCCCCTACGCGCGAGGGCGAAGTGAGCGCGCGCCCCTACCGAGGCGCGTAGCGCCGAGGCCTTACGGCGAGCGAAGCGAGCCGCTGGCTTTCCAGGCGGGGTATTCCGTTGCGAGGAGCGCGCGCGGCCAGTCCCCGACCCACGCGTACCCGACCCGCCGCTCGTGCTCGATCTGGTCGAGCGACGTCTTGATCACCCCGTCGCGGCCGGAAAAGATCGGACGATTCGTGCCGATGTCGTAGAACCGCGCCCACAGCGGCGGCGCCGACGGATCGGGCACCATCACGCGGTCGAAGCCGCCGGGCAGCGCCGCGTCGGCGCGCCGCTCGAGGCGCCATCCGGGAAGCTTCACCTCGTCGAGCCACGCCACGGCGGCTTCGACCGCAGGAGCGATCCGCGGATCGGCGTCGCTTCGCGCCATCAGGAACCGGACGATCCCGACCGTTTCGAACCCGCTGAGCGAGGGATGCTCGTAGGTCCGCGCCTTCCGCGGCTCGAGCGTGACCTCGTCGTGCTGCGCGCACCACGCGGTCAACCGGCCGCCGGCGCGGACCTGCGCGCGGAGCGTGATATCGGTGCCCCGGCCGACCGCCGCCGCCGCTTTCTTCCGCCGCTCCGCATCCACGAACGCCAGCCCCGCACGCCCGTTCGCCAGATCGTCGAGGAGCGCCATCACGCCGATCATCGCGCCGTCATTGAAAGTGATGTGGCGCGAGTAGTCGGTGCGCAGCGGGTAGAACTGCGGCCACCCGCCGTTCGGATACTGGGCGGCGAGCAGGAAATCGAGGCCGCGCACGGACGCGTCGCGATCCCGAACGTCCCCGGCCGCGTCGAACACGCGCGCGAGCAGCCGGATCTGCGTGAACGTCGCGCCGTTGTCAATCGTGGAGTCGGTCAGGGTCGCCGCGGGCGCCGGATCCGGCGGCCGCGTCATGTCGATGTCCTTCGGCCACCCGCCGCTCGTCCGCTGGTATCTCCGGACGCTGTCGGCGATCGCCCTCGCTTCGGGCTGCCCGTACCAGGCATCCGGTTGCTGGAGCACCTCCTGCCAGCGCACCCCGGACGCCTGCGCACCGGGCGTGGCGATCCACGCCGTCGCGGCGTGCGCGATCAGAAGAAGAGAAAATAGAGCGGGTGCCGTGCGCCTGGTCGTGTGAAGATGCATCCTAATCACCCGATCGGTTCGCCATAGTTGGGACCCGTCCGGGAATAACTGCGCCATGCTGGACGGGATGAATCCCCACCCACGCCTCGACGCCCAGAATGGCACACTTTGTTCCCGGACTGGTCCTGGGACCCGCTCCGAGGATTGTCAAGGATCGGGCGGAACGGGCTATTCTGTGCCCGTTCACGAGCGTTGCGTCTGTTTGCGAGGTCGTATGCACCCGTATCCCATCAACCCCCGCACCTGCATCATCCGGGACACGGCGCGCGCGCATGGGCGTTCCCGCACGGTCGCGCCCGGCATCACCGCCGCCCGCTACCTTCACTACGGCCGCATCGTCCTCGACGGTACCGATGCGCCGGTCCGCGTCAACCCCGAGCTCTTCGAGACCGGTTTGATCTGCCTCAAGGGTGAGGCCACCGTAACGGCCGGAGGCCAGACGCACCGGCTGACGCCGTACGACGCGCTCTACGTGCCGCGCGCCGAGGCGTTCGAGATCGCACCGGGCGGGCCCGGCTGCGACATCGTGGAAGTGGCGGCGCCGGTCGACCAGCGCTATCCGATGCGGTTCGTCTCGTATGCCGAAGTGCAAACCGATCCCGGGCTGCACTTCGAGACCGGCGTGGACGGCGCGCGGCGCGAGGTCAATATCCTGATCGGCAAGAACATCGAGGCCGGCCGCCTCATGGCCGGGGTCACGTTCAGTCAGCCGGGCCACTGGACGTCATGGCCGCCGCACGAGCACGCGGCTCTGGCCGAAGAGGCCTACCTGTACATCGACATGCCAGCCCCCGCCTTCGGCGTGCAGCTCGTCTATGTGGATCACCTGCAGCCGGAGCTCGCGACGATCGTGCGCGAAGGGGACATCGTCCTGATGCCGCAGGGGTATCACCCGAACGTGGCCGCGCCCGGGCATGCGATCAGGTTTCTGTGGATGATGGCGGCGACGCGCGAGCGCGAGGACCGGAAGTGGGGCGTCGTCAACGTGCAACCCGACTTCGCCGATGCGCCGTCGGGGCTCGACAAGGGACGTTAGAGAACAAGGGGCGCGAGAGATGGACCAGACCGTCACCACGTCACGGGAACGAAGGGATTCGATCGTCGCCGCCGTCGAGCAGGCGGGCATCGTCGCCATCATCCGGATGAAAGAACCGGAGAAGGTGCGCGCGGTCGTGGACGCGATTGCCGAAGGAGGTGTTCGCGCGCTCGAAGTGACGATGACGGTGCCGGGCGCCGTCGAGCTGATCCGGCAGCTTGCGCCAACGCTGCCGGCCGGGTTCGTGCTCGGGGCGGGGACGGTCCTCGACGCCGACACGGCGAAGCGCGTGATCGACGCCGGCGCACGCTTCATCGTCAGCCCGGTCTTCCGGGTCGCCGTGATCGCCGCCTGCCACGCGCGCGACGTCGCCGCCATGCCGGGCTGCTTCAGCCCGACAGAGATCCTCGAGGCGTGGGACGCCGGGGCCGACGTCGTGAAAGTGTTTCCCGCGACCGCGCTCGGCCCGTCGTACATCAAGGACGTGCGCGCCCCGCTGCCGCAGGTCAAGCTGATGCCGACCGGAGGGGTGACGCTCGACAACGCCGGAGACTGGATTCGAGCCGGGGCGGTCGCGGTCGGCGTCGGCACGGCGCTGCTCGACGCCAAGGCCATTGCCGCGAGCGACTACGCCGTGCTGCGCGCGAACGCGGAGCGGATCGTGGCCAGCGTGCAGGCGGCCAGAGGGAACAGCTGATGAAGAAGGTGGTGACGTTCGGCGAGATCATGTTGCGGCTCAGCCCGCCGGGATTCGAGCGCCTGCTGCAGTCGCCGCTCCTCGTCGCGACGTTCGGCGGCGGAGAAGCCAATGTGGCCGTCAGCCTCGCGCAGTTCGGTCTCGACAGCGTGTACGTCACGGCGCTGCCGAACAACGCGATCGGCGATGCGGCCGTCCGCGCACTCAGGGCGGAAGGAGTGCGGACCGATCGCATCGTGCGCAGCGGCAGCCGCGTCGGGATCTATTTCACGGAGATCGGCGCCAGCCAGCGGGCCTCGACGGTCCTCTACGATCGTGCGCGTTCGGCGATCAGCGAGCTGGCGCCCGACGCGGTGGACTGGAAGACCGTCTTCGACGGCGCGGACTGGTTTCACGTGACGGGCATTACGCCGGCGCTCGGACCCAACGGCGTCGAGGCCACCAGGCGGGCGATTGCCGCGGCTCGCGCGGCCGGCGCGCGGATCAGCGTCGATCTGAATTTCCGCAAGAAGCTGTGGACCGAAGCGCAGGCGCAGGCCGTCATGGGCCCGATGATGCGCGAGGTGGACGTCGTCATCGCGAACGAGGAGGACCTGCAGTCGGTCCTCGGCGTGCACGTGCCGGACACGGACGTGACGAGCGGCCAGCTCAATCTCGACGGCTTCCGCCAGGCCGCCGAGCGCGTCACGCGGGACTTCGGTCCACCGGTGGTCGCCATCACGCTCCGCGAGAGCGTCTCGGCGAGCGACAACGGCTGGAGCGCGGCGCTCTGGGATGCGAAAGACGGCACGATGCAGCGCAGCCAGCGGTACGACGTGCGGCTCGTCGATCGGATCGGCGGGGGCGACAGCTTTGCCGCGGGGCTCATCTACGGCCTCGTCACCGGCCGCGCCACCGGCGACGCGCTGCGCTTTGCCGTCGCGGCGAGCGCGCTGAAGCAGACCGTGCCGGGAGACTTCAACCGGATGAGCGCCGAGGAAGTCGATCGGCTCGCCGAAGGGGATGCGTCGGGAAGAGTGCAGCGCTGAAAGACATATGACCCCGACTACGATGAAACGGATCGCCGCCGATCTGGGCGTGTCGATCACGACCGTCTCCAAGGTCGTCAACGGCCAGCCCGACATCGGCCACGCGACCCGCGCGCGGGTGATGGCGCGCGTCGAGGAGCTCGGCTACAGGCCCAACGCGGTCGCCCGCAGCCTCACGCTGCGGCGCACGCACACGCTCGGCGTCGTCATCCCGGACCTGATGCACTCGTTCTTCGTGGAGATCGTCGCCGGGATCGACTCGGTCGTCAGCGCACGCGGCTACGGGCTGCTGCTGTGCAGCTCCGGCGAGGACGCGCGCAAGGAGCGGCGCGAGCTGGATCTGCTCCGCGCGCGGCAGGTGGACGGGATTGTGGTCGCCTCGGCTCCGGCGTCCCGGAACGGCGACGCCCTCATGGCGATGACGTCGCTCGGGGCCGCGCTGGTGATGATCGATCGCGACGATTACCCCAGGCTCCCCTGCCATCGCGTGCTCACCGACGACGAGCTGGTCGGCCGCCTCGCCACGTCGCACCTGCTGGCTCAGGGCCGGCGCGCCGTCGCGCACATCGCCGGTCCCCCGGTCGTGCACGCGAGACGCCGGGAGGCGGCGTACCGCAAGGCGCTGCGGGCGGCCGGGATCGAGCCCGATCCGCGGTGGATCGCCCGCAGCGGGTTCATGGAGACCGACGGGTATCAGGCGATGCGGCAACTCCTGCCGCTGCGCCCGCGCATCGACGC
The DNA here is from genome assembly GCA_963820645.1 of uncultured Acidobacteriota bacterium. GTDB lineage: Bacteria > Acidobacteriota > Vicinamibacteria > Vicinamibacterales > 2-12-FULL-66-21 > JALZOC01. The sequence goes on from CAWGAS010000044.1 coordinate 234,037, forward strand.
GGTGTTCGCCGCGAACGATCCCGCGGCGATTGGCGCGATGAAGGCCATCTGGGATGCCGGACTTCGCGTGCCGGACGACATCGCCGTCATCGGCGCCGGAGACGTCGCGCACGGCGACGTGCTGCGCGTGCCGCTGACGACCGTGAGCTGGTCGAAGGAGGATCTGGGGAAGGAAGCCGCCACGCTCCTCCTCGATCAGATCGGTCCGCACCCGTCGGGCCCGTACCGCCGCGTCGTCATCCCGCCGCACCTGATCGTCCGCGAGTCGTGCGGGGCGGGCAAGTGACTCTGGCTTCCGCCGCTTCCCGCTTCGCCTTAGGCGGAGTTATGACCGGCTCTTCGGCTAAGCCGGAAGCCCAGAAACAGAAGAAAGCGGAAGCCACAAGACAGAATGAGGATCACCAGCGCGAAAGTCATCCTGTGCAGTCCCGGCCGCAACTTCGTCACGCTCAAGATCGAGACGGAGGCCGGCATCCATGGCCTCGGCGACGCGACCGTGAACGGGCGCGAGCTGTCGGTGGCGAGCTATCTGACGGACCACGTGATCCCGCTCCTCATCGGCAAGGACGCGCGGCGGATCGAGGACATGTGGCAGTACCTGTACAAAGGCGCGTACTGGCGGCGCGGGCCGGTGACGATGGCGGCCATTGGCGCCGTGGACACGGCGTTGTGGGACATTCTCGGCAAGGCCACGAACCGGCCCGTCTACCAGCTGCTCGGCGGAGCCTCACGCGAGTCGGTCATGGTCTACGGGCATGCGAACGGCACGACGCTCGATGACACTGTCGAGGCGGTGGGGAAGTACCTGAAGCTCGGGTTCCGGGCCGTCCGCGCGCAATGCGCGATCCCCGGCGTGGCGCACGCGTACGGCGTCGCGCCCCGCGGCACGGTCCAGTACGAACCGGCTGAAAAGGGACACGCGCTGGAGACGGTGTGGGACACCGAGCGTTATCTCAACTTCGCGCCGTCGGTGTTCGCGCGCCTGCGGAAAGAGTTCGGAGAGGAAGTCCACCTGCTCCACGATGTCCACCACCGGCTGACGCCGATTGAAGCGGCGCGCCTGGGGAAGAGCCTCGAGGCGTATCACCTCTTCTGGTTGGAGGATCCGGTGCCCGCCGAGCTGCAGGAGGGTTTCCGCCTGATCCGCCGGCACACGACGACGCCGATCGCGGTTGGCGAAGTCTTCAACTCGATCTACGACTGTCATCTCCTGATTGAGGAACAGCTCATCGACTACATCCGAACGGCCGTCACGCACGCCGGTGGACATCAGCCATCTGCGGAAGATCGCCGCGCTGGCGGAGCTCCACCACGTCCGCACCGGCTGCCACGGCGCCACGGACCTCAGCCCCGTGTGCATGGCGGCCGCGCTCCACTTCGGTCTCAGCGTGCACAACTTCGGCATCCAGGAGTTGATGCGGCACACGGCTGAAACCGACCTGGTCTTCCCGCACGCCTACTCGTTCACCGACGGCACGATGCACCCGGGTGAAGCGCCCGGGCTGGGCGTGGACATCGACGAGGTGCTCGCACAAGACGTTCCCGTACGATCCGGCGTATCTGCCGACCGCGCGGAAGACCGATGGAACAGTCCACAGCTGGTAGCGCAAGGCAGGCCTGAAGGCCTGTGAACGAATCACCTTGCGGCTTCCACCTTTAGGTGGAAGTCGGGCGCGGCGGCAGCCTTCCGCCTGAAGGCGGAAGCCACGAGAGTAGAGGCCGCTCGCGGGATAATTTACAGGCTCTGAAGGCCTGCGCTACCGCGCCGGCGTAGGGGCCGCCCCCTCTTCAATTCGATACAGGTGAGTTTTAGTGCGCAGGATCAGGGCGTTGCCGTCGACCGCCGGCGACGACATGAACCCGTCCTCGAGCGTGTTCGCCGCCAGCTGCTTGAACTCGCGCCCGGCGTCGATCACCGTCGTGGTTCCGTCTTCGCTGAAGAAATAGATCCGGCCCGCGGCCGCGATCGGGGAGGCGGAGAACGTTCCCGGTATGCGGCCCCGCCACACGGCCTCACCGGTCTTGGCATCGAGGCACGTGAGAATGCCCACGTCGTTGACCATGAAGATGAGATCCCCGATCAGCAAGATCGAGGGCTTGCTGGGCACGCCGCGCTGAAAGCGCCAGGCGACGTGGCGTTTCGGTCACGTCCCCCCTGCCGTCGGGCCGCACCGCGAGCAGCTGGCCGTTCGCGAAGCCGCTCGGGTAGAACACCAGACCATGGCCGGCAACCGGCCGCGTGCTCCCTGAATGGTTCGTCCGCTCCTCAATCCTCCACAGTTCCTTGCCGGTCCGCGGTTCGTACCCGTAGGTCGCCTTCGACCCGATGCTCACCATCACCGGCGCCCCGCCCACCATCACGATCTGCGGCGTCGCGAAACCCTTCCGGAAGTCGCCGTCGGCCTGCGACCTTGCCGTCGGGCCCGACGTCCTTGAAGTCGATCGAGCGCGGGGTCTTCCACACCGTCTTGCCCGTGTTCTTGTCGAGGCCCACGACGTACTGCTGATCGCTGCCGTCGTAGTGCAGCAGCAGGAGATTCTCGAAGATGACCACCGACGAGCCGGCGCCACGGAAATGGTTGCACTCCAGATCGCGCCGCTCCCACAGCACCTTGGCTGTCTTGGTATCGAGCGCGGCGGTCCCCGGCGACCCGAACGTGATGTACACGCGTCCCGGTTCGATCGCGGGCGTCGGCGACGCGTACGAGTTGAACGCATGGGCGAACTGCGGCTTCTCGACGTCGAAGAGCTTCACGTCGTGGATGATTTTTCCGCTCACGCGATCGATCGCCAGCGCGGAGAGCTGACGTCCGTCGGGCGTCGCGGTGGTGACCCAGATCTGCTCGCCGAGCACGACCGGCGACGACCACGCGCGGCCGTGGATGGCGGTCTTCCACCGTACGTTCTGGCCTTCTCCCCAGGTGAGCGGCACCTTGGCGGCCGGCGCGAGGCCGTTCCCGTCCGGGCCGCGGAACTGCGGCCACTGCGCGCCAAGCGGAAGCGTCGCCGTCAGGATCGCTGCGAAAACCAGAACCGATCTTTTCATGGGTATCTCGCGCCGGCTCTGAGATAGGACTACTGCGGCCAGTTTCCGTCAGTCATCGGGACCGGCTTCAACCCGGCCGGATCGACGACGACGTGTTTGACGCGCTGACGTTTCCACGTGTACGTGATGTGCACGCGGCCGTCCGACGACTGAATGACGGCGGGGTACGAGTACTCGCCCGGCTCCGACTCGAGAACGAGCGCGGCCTCCCACGCCTTGCCGTCACGCGACACGGCGACGTTCAGCGGCGACCGTCCCTTCGGCGTGTGGTTGTACACGAGCAGGTGACGGCCGTCGCGAAGCGTCACGGCATCGGTCCCGGAGTTGGGGTTCGGCAGCGCCGTCAACGACACCGCCGTCCACGTGCGTCCGCTGTCGCTCGACCACGTCTCGAAGACGCGCCCGGAGCGCGAGCGTCCGACGGCCTGGAGCCTTCCGTCCGGAGTGAATCAGGATGCTGGGCTGGATGGCGTCGATCGCGGTCCCCTCCGCAGCGGCCGGAGGGCGCACGACCGTCCACGTCGCGCCGGCGTCCGCACTGCGCTCGAAGTGGAGCCGCCATGCGCTCGGCCGCCCCGTGGACTCGGTGCTGCTCGGGCTGATCACCGTGCCGTCGGAGAGCCGCACCGGCTTGTTCTTGATCGGACCGAGGATGCCGTCGGGCAGACGCCGCGCGTCGGACCACGTGCGCCCGCTGTCGCGAGAGGAGCGAACCATGCCCCACCACGTCTGCGGGCTCGGGCCGACTTTGTAGAAGAGCGACAGCGTCTTGTCCGGCATCGCGAACAACACGGGGTTCCAGCACGGGTGGCGCGTGCCGTCAGGCTGGACGCCGGTCGCCACCTCGACAGGAGGGGTCCACGCCCCGCGCTCGTGCCGCGAGACCCAGATCCCGACGTCGGGCCTTCCTTCGCCCGTGCCGCCGAACCACGCGGCCACGAGCCCGTCTCCCGTTTCGACGATCGTGGAGGCGTGCGCGCTCGGGAAAGAGGCCGTCTCGTACACGAGCCCGGCGCTGATCAGCCCGGACTTGAGCTGTGCAGGTGCTCCGCTCCCCTGCGCGGCCGGCTGCTGAACGGCCGCAACACCCGCGGTGCCGTCGCCGGACTGCACACCGGGCAGCGCAACGAGGAGCGTCGTCATCCCGGCAAGGACCCGTGATCGAATACTTCATACGAACAGCATTCTACCGCGACATCGGCCTCGGCGCTGCGCGCCTCGGTAGGGCGGCTCGCTTCGCTCGCCTAGGAGGCCGCGGCTCACCGCGCCCGCGTAAAGGCCGCTCGCTTCGCTCGCGGTAGGGGCGGCTCGCTTCGCGCCCGCGGTAAGGGCCGCCTCGCTGCGCTCGTGCGGTAGGGGCGGCTCAGACCAGGGCCGCGAGGTAGGCCACCAGTGCGCGGTCCCGTGGGCGATCGATCGCCGCTTCCAGGCCGTATCGCCAGTACAGGTACCCGAACAGAATGCCGAAGACCGTGTTCGCCACGACGACGAAGACCACGATGTTGACCGTCAGGGTCCCGATCAGCACTGACGCCGCCGGCAGGTGACCCGCGCCGAACACCAGCGCGCTCACGACGATGGCGAGCCAGACGTAGAGGACCCGCGGCGCACCTCTCCGGCGTTGCAGGAGCCGCCACGCCAGCCACACCAGGGTCGTCATGAACCCCCAGCGCAGGAGGATCTCCTCGGTGATACCGCCGTACAGGATGCGAGCGACGAGCGGTGGCGTGAACCGCTGCTGTAGCTCCGCCACCGCGGCGGGTGCGAATCGCAAAATGGCGTACAGCAGGATTCCGCCGGCCACGCCGCAGATGAGGCCGGGCAGAAGCTGCGGCGCGAGCGCGGGCCCGGGCGGACGGCGTGCCGCGACGGCCTCGAACGCCGGCGCGCGGAGGCCAACCTTCGGCGCGAGCGCAACGCCGCCCCACGTGGCCAGCGCGACGAGGGCCGCGCTCTGCGCGAGGCTCGCGAGCAACAGCACCCACAACGGGCGCGGGAAGCGCGGGCATCTCCCGCAAGAGTTGCGGCAGCACCGTGACGGTGAGGACCACCACGCCGAGCATGCCGGCCAGCCAGAGGAGAAGACCGAGCCGGAACCGCGGGGCCTGAACGGTGTTCGTCGTGAGCATTGGCGTATTCATGGGAACTGCGTTCAGGGCTTCTGCGCGACCAGGCGGACGAGGCGTGTCTTCTCCAGGCCGAAGTCCCCGACGCCCTCGCTGTCCTCATAGCGCACGACCCGAAAACGGTTGAAGAGCGTCAACAGCTCGTTCGTGTCGTAGACGACGCCGCCGCCGATCGACGCCGTCTTCGTGGCGTCACGATGGAATCCCTCCACGATGACGAGGCCGCCCGGCCGGAGCGCCTCATACACGCGCGCGGCGACGGGCCGGACGCTGACATAGCTCAACACGACGAGGTCCCACTGTTCCGTCCCGAACGTGAACTCGTCGTCGCGCAGCACCAACGCGTTGAGCTTCACGCCGAGCGCGCGCGCCTGTTCCTGCGCCGCTGCGACGGCCTTGTCCGCCGGGTCGAAGCCGGTGACGTCCCAGCCCTGCTGCGCCAGGTAAATGGCGTTCCTCCCCTGACCCATTCCGACGTCCAGGGCCTTGCCGGGATTGAGGCCCTTCGTCATGTCCACGAGGAACGCGTTCGGCTTGGTGTTGAACCGCGGCGCCGGCGCGGTCAGGATGCGGTTCCAGCGGTCGATTTCGAGGAGCTGCCCCTGTTCGGTGATGACGCGAAGCTGGCGATCGATTTCGACCGCGGCCAGGCCTTCGCCGGCGAGCAGCGCGCGATACTTCTCGAGGATTTCCGTCTGCGGCGCTGACGGCTGCTTCGTTCGCCACGCCCTGAACTTCTCGTAGATCTGCGACTCGGTCGCCTGAGCGGCGGGCGGCGTCTGGACAAGACCGGGGTGTCCGCACAGGGACGCGGCGAACACGAGCGCGAGTACGACGCGAGACCAGACCGCCATGACCGACCTCTCTCGTAGCTTCGCGCCTTCGGCGGAAGTCGAGCGTCCGCGATCTCCGCCTGAAGGCGGAAGCCACAAGTGATTCTCAGGGGATCACCCGCGGAATAGTTCACGGGATCTTGAGCCTCTGCGCGCCTGTCCTCAGCCGCTTCGATACCCGAGCGTCGCCCCGCCGTCGACGGGAAGCGCGACGCCGGTGATGAACGACGCCGACGGGGATGCGAGAAACAGGACCGCCGCGGCGATCTCGTCCGGCGTGGCCAACCGGTTGGTGAGGTGCATCGCGCCCTGTTGCCGGAGGACCTCCTCGGGCTCGGGCAGCGTCTCGACCCAGTCGCGCATCATCGGCGTGTCGACGCCGGCCGGGCAGACGCAGTTCACGCGGATGCCGTCGGGCGCCAGCTCGATGGCGAGCGCCTTGGTCAGCGAGATCAGCGCCCCCTTGGTCGCGACGTAGACGGCGCCGCGGTCCTGCCCGACGACTGCCGTCATCGACGAGAGCGAGACGATCGTCCCTTTCGACCGCCGCAGTGCGGGAAGCGCCGATCGGATGGCATAGAGCGCTCCCTTGAAGTTGACGCCCAGGATCCGGTCGATCTCCTGTTCCGTATACGCGTCAATCGCGCGCGCGAAGTGGATGCCCGCGTTGTTGACGAGCACGTCGAGCCGGCCGAAGGCCGCGACGCACGCCGCGACGGCCTTGTCGACAGCGGAGGCGTCAGACACGTCGGCCGGGAGCGCCATCGCCTTCGCCCGGCCGCACAGCGCCGCGGCCGCCACGTCGAGCTCCCGCGCATCCCGATCGAGGAGCGCGACCTGGGCCCCGGCGCGCGCGAACGCCTCGGCCGTCGCGCGGCCGATCCCGCGGGCCGCGCCGGTGACGAGCACGGCGCGCCCCTCGAACGCGCCGGCGTCGCTCACGATCTGACCGCCGCACCGGCGCCGACGATCGGCAGGATCTCCAGCGCGGCGTGCTTCACCGCGGCTTCCGGCGTCCACTCTCCCGTCATCGCGTGCTGGATCGACTGCCAGATCGCGTCTTCACAACGCGGATATGCGGCAAACCGCGGCGGGATGATCATCGTGTGCTCAGCCTCCGACAAGAGCTCCCACCTGCGCGCCTCGGCCGATCCCGCGGGCGTTTCGTCGCGGACCTTGCGCAGCGCGCTCTCGCGGCACGGGATGGCGCCGCGGCGCGCCTCGGCGAGCTGCGCATCGAACGACGTCAGGTGCCGCAGGAGCGCCGCCGCATCCTCACGATGACGCGAGCCGGCCGCGATCGCAAACGAATGGCACCCCGCGTACGCCGCGCGAATCCCGGCGGGCCCGGCCGGCAGCGCGGCCAGCCCGAGACGCCCGGCGACCGCGCAGCTCCTGTAATCGGTATACAGATGATAGCTTCCGGGCCAGTCGCACACCATGGCCGATCGCCCCTCGCGGAACGACACCGAGATCTCGTCGTAGTGCCAGCCAGGCAGGCCGCGCGGCGTCACCTGCCGGCGATGGTGCAGCGAGGCCAGATAGTCCGCGGCCCACACGCCGGCCTCCGAGTCGAACGCCGGACGAAGCGCCACGTCGAACAGATCCCCGCCGGCGCCGACCAGCAGCTCGTAGAACGAGCCGAAGAGACCGGAGCTCCGCCCGGGGAACACAAAGCCGCACAGCCCGGGCCTCGTGAAGAATTCCGCGACGTCGGCGAGCTCGGTCCACGTGTCCGGCACCCGCAGCGGCCGTCCGTACCGCGTCTCGAACGCACCGCGCTCCGAGGCATGCTCGAACAGATCGCGCCGGTAGTGCAATAGCCGTACGTCGAGGTTGCGCGGAACCTGCAGGAGCCGCCGGCCGACGCGCGACAGCTCCGCCGCCCGCGGCAGCAGGTCCGCGACGTCGTCGGGGAGGAGCAGGTCGTCGAGCGGCGAGAGCCAGTCGGCCTGCGACGGCGCGTACTTCGTGTGCGTGGACAGCAGGTCGAGATCGCAGGCGCCGGACTCGAACGCGCGCCTGACGAACGCGTTCAGCTCGGGGTGCGGGAGCTGCGCCACGACCTCGACCGCGATGCCGGTCTCGCGCTCGAACGCCGGAATCGCCCGGTACAGCGGGTCGTACATCGGCCCGCCCACCAGTGCAACGCGTAACCTCACACCGGAGCCTCGGGCCATGCGCGTCCGGACCCTACCCTTTCCAGCCGCCGTCGATCATCAGCGCCGATCCGGTCACGAAGACCGCTTCGTCGCTGGCGAGGTACAGCGCCGCCGACGCGATTTCCTCGGGACGGCCCATGCGGCCGACCGCCTGCGTGGCCGACATCTCGCGGCGCGCGCGTTCCGGGTCGGGATACTCGCGGAGCCGGGCCGCCACGAACGGCGTCTCCACCCGGCCCGGGCAGATGCAGTTGATCCGGACGCCGGCGGCCGCGTGGTCGAGCGCCATGCTCTTGGTCAGCCCGACGACGGCGAACTTGGTCGTGCAGTACGCGAGGCGATCGGGAATGCCGATGACGCCGCCGACCGAGGCCATGTTGATGATCACGCCGGCGCGGCGCTCGAGCATGCCGGGGAGAAACGCTTTCGAGACGTTGAAGACGCCTCGCACGTTGACCGAGTACAGGCGATCGAGATCGGCGCCGGCCGTCTGCAGCAGGGTCCCGACGTGTCCCACGCCGGCATTGTTCACCAGCACGTCGAGCCGGCCGGCCGCGGCGTGGACCTCGGCTGCCAGCCGAAGGCACTCGTCATCGTTGGTCACGTCGAGCGGCTGGGCCCTCGCCCGGCCGCCGGCCGCGACGATGCGCCCGGCAGTCGCCTCCGCGGTTGACCCGTCCCGATCGGTGACCAGGACATCGGCGCCCGCCCGGGCAAACGTTTCCGCGATGGCGGCGCCGATCCCGGATCCGGCTCCGGTCACCAGGGCCTGCTTTCCGGCAAGACTAAACATGGTTGCGCCCGAGATACACTGTCGCCGCTCCTTGCAGGTGACGTACGAGCGACGTCACGTAGCGCAGGGCTGTCGAGCCCTGCCACGCAGACGGCGCCATGCAGCGCGAACCGGCTGCGCTGCGGTTTCTTGAAACCAGTTCCGGTAACGCCAGTCGGAAGCATAATGTGTCTGGGCCGCCTTTCGTAGCGCGTACTTCGCCGCGCGTTTGCGAGGTCCCGCGCCGGACAGAAAACTGAAAATCCCGTGATCGCCTTCCAGACCCCACGTTTGCGCACGCGCGTGATGGCGGCGCCGGAGCCCGGCTGTGTTCGTTGACCGTGCCTCCGGACACCGGGACGCCGGCGAACGGCCGCTGGCCGAGTGGCTCGGCGAGCGCTTCGCTCTGCTCTTCGGCGAGACGCCCCGCCTCTACCGCTCGCCCGGGCGCGTCAACCTGATCGGCGAGCACACCGACTACAACGACGGCTTCGTCCTTCCGGCGGCGCTCGCGCTGTCGTGCCGCGTCGCGGGGACCGCGCGCACCGACGGCCGGTTGATCGTCCGCTCGGAAAACATGGAGGAGGCTGTCGAGGTGGACGCGGCGGGCGATCGCGCGCGCCCCGGCGGGCCGCTCGGTCCGGCACTGGAGCGACTACGTCGTCGGGGTCGCCGCGTTGCTGCGGAGGAGCGGACACGCGATCGGCGGCGCGACGCTCCTGGTCCACAGCGATGTCCCGCCGGGCGCCGGACTCAGCTCGTCGGCGGCGCTCGAGGTCGGGCTGGCAACGGCGCTGCTCGATCTCGCGGGGGCGACGGCCGAACCCTCGGCGATTGCGCGGATGTGTCAGCAGGCCGAGCACGAGTATGTCGGGGCACGCTGCGGCATCATGGACCAGTTCATCGCGTGCCATGCGCGGACGGGCACGGCGCTGATGCTGGATTGCCAATCGCTCGAGCATCATTTCGTGCCGCTGGCGCCCCCGTTGCGGATCGTCGTGTGCAACACGAAGGTGCAGCACTCGGTCGCCGGCGGCGACTACAACCGGCGGGTCGAGGAGTGCGAAGCGGGCGTCGCGGCCCTGGCGAAGGCACGGCCCGGGCTTCGCAGCCTTCGCGACGCGGACCTTTCGCTGCTCGAGTCATGCCGGCGCGAGATGTCCGAGACCGTGTTCCGCCGTTGCCGCCACGTCATCACGGAGAACCAGCGCGTGCACCGGATGGCCGCGGCGCTCGACCGGCACGATCTCGGCGCGGTCGGCCCGCTCATGGCGGACTCGCACCGGAGCCTTCGCGACGACTACGACGTCAGCTGCCCCGAGCTCGATCTGCTGGTGGAGCTCGCCGACGATCTGCCGGGGGTGTTCGGCGCGCGGATGACGGGCGCCGGGTTCGGCGGGTGCACCGTCAACCTCGTCCACACGGAGGCCCTCAACGAATTCCACTTCCGGATCGGCGAGGGGTACGAGCAGCGCACCGGCATCAGGCCGGACATCTACGTGTCCGAGGCGGCAGGCGCCGCGGCCCGGATCGTGTGAATGGTTTCAAAACCCGCGAGGTCCGGCTAAAGCCGGATGCCACCTGCGGTTTTGAAACCGGCTCGAGAGTGAAACAGACAGCTCGCTTCGAGGTCCATATGAAAGAGTCCCAGATGAAAAAGATTGCTCCTGTCCGTCGTGACGGTTGGCCTGTTGCTCGGCGGCGCCTGTGCCCGCCTGGGCCCGGAGCCTGGCGGACGCCTGACGGTGGCGATGATTCCCAAGGGCACCACGCACCAGTTCTGGCAAATGGTCCACGCGGGCGCGGAGAAAGCCGCGCAGGAGCTGAACGTCGAGGTCGTCTGGCGCGGTCCGCTGCGCGAGGACGACCGGGAGTCGCAGGTGACCGAGGTGGAGAACGCCGTCGCGCGCGGCGTCGCCGGCATCGCGCTCGCGCCGCTCGACGAGTCGGCGCTCGTCGGCCCGGTCTCGACCTCGATGAAGCGCGGGATCCCCGTCGTCATTTTCGACTCGGGCCTGAAGGGCAGCGACTACGTCAGCTTCGTCGCCACCGACAACGATGCCGGCGGCCGGCTGGCCGGCGAAGCACATGGTCAAGCTGCTGAAGGGCAAAGGCCGTGTCGTGCTCCTCCGCTACGCCGAAGGGCACGACAGCACCACGCGGCGCGAGGAAGGATTCCTCGCCGCCTTGAAGGGACAGCCCGGCATCGAGATCGTCAGCGCGAATCAGTACGGCGGCGCCGACGTCGAGGGGGCGTACAAGAAGGGGGAATCGCTCCTGAGCACGCTCAAGACGCCCGACGGCCGCCTGTCGATCGACGGCATCTTCTGCCCGAACGAGTCGGTCAGCTTCGCGATGATGCGTGTGCTCCAGGACAACGGGTGGGCGGGCAAGGTGCGGTTCATCGGCTTCGACGCCTCCGACAACCTCGTGAAGGGCCTGCGCGACGGCCACCTCGACGGGATTGTCCTGCAGGACCCCGTCCGCATGGGCTACCTCGGCGTGAAGACCCTCGTCGATCACATCAAGGGCGCAAAAGTCGAACGGCGCATCGACACGGGCGTCCGCATCGTCACGCGCGAGACGATGGACACGCCCGAGATGAAGGAGCTGATGCAGCCCGATCTCAAGAAATGGCTGAAGTAGCGATCGGGACGCCGCGCTTCGAGATGCGCGGGATCCGCAAGGCGTTCGGGGCGACGGTGGCGCTCGACGGGGTGGACATCGCCGTGGCGGGCGGCGAAGTGTGCGCGCTCGTCGGACAGAACGGCGCCGGCAAGAGCACGCTGATGAGCATCCTGTCCGGCGCGCTCAGGCCCGACGCCGGCACGATGACGCTCGACGGCACGGCCTACCGTCCGCGCGAGCCGCTCGACGCCCGCCGCGCCGGCGTCGCGATGATCTACCAGGAGCTCTCGATCGCGCCGCACCTGAGCGTCGCGGAGAACATCGTGCTCGGCGTCGAGCCGGGCCGGTTCGGTGTGATCGACCGCGCCCGCGCCCGCGCCATTGCCTCGGATGCCCTGAGGCGCCTCGGCCACGGCGACATGGATCCGTCCACGCCGGCCGGGGAGTTGTCGGTCGCGGCGCAGCAGATCGTCGAAATCGCCCGGACCGTCGCGAGCGGCAGCCGCGTGCTCGTCTTCGACGAGCCGACGAGCAGTCTCGGCCGTCAGGACGCGCGGCGGCTGTTCGACCTGGTCGGCGAGCTGCGGCGCCAGGGGCTCGCGATCGTCTACATCTCCCACTTCATCGAGGAAGTGAAGACGGTCGCCGACACGGTCCTCGTGCTGCGCGACGGCCGCGTCGCCGGCGGCGGGCCGGCCGCCGCGATGCCCGCCACCGAGATCGTCGCCTTGATGGTCGGACGCGCCGTGGACGACCTGTATCCGCGTTCGCCGCGCCATCCCGGTGACGCGCTCCTGGAAGTGGACGGCCTCGCGGGATCGCGGTTCGTGCTGCACCGCGGGGAGATCGTCGGCATCGCCGGCCTCGTCGGCTCCGGACGGACGCGGCTCCTGCGCCAGATCTTCGGCCTCGAGCCGGTCCGGACGGGACGCGTTCGTGTGGGAGCCTGGGTCGGATCGCCCGCGCCCAGGCGCCAGTGGGATCTCGGGGTCGGCATGCTCAGCGAGGATCGGAAGGGCGAGGGGCTGGCGCTCGGGCTGAGCGTCGCCGACAACCTCACCGCCTCACGGCTCGACGGCCTCGGGCCCGGCGCGGTGGTCCTGCCGTCGCGCCAGGACCGCGCGGCCGGCCGCTGGATCGATCGAGTGGGGATCCGCTGCGCCGGTCCGCGGCAGCCGGTCGTCGAGCTGTCGGGCGGCAATCAGCAGAAGGTCGCGCTCGCCCGCCTCCTGCATCACGACGTGGACGCGCTGCTGCTCGACGAGCCGACGCGCGGCATCGACGTCGCGAGCAAGGCCCAGATCAACGCGCTGCTCGACGCGCTGGTCTCGGATGCGGCGGCGTCGCCGAAGGGCGTCCTGCTGGTGAGCAGCTATCTCCCGGAGCTCCTGGGCCTCTGCGATCGCATCGCGGTCATGCGGCGGGGACAGCTGTCGGCCCCGCGCCCGGCGTCCGACTGGGACGAGCACGCGCTGATGATGGACGCGACCGGCTCGGAGAGCGCCGCGTGAACCGCCGTCTCCTCGAACGGGTCGGCCCGGTCCTCGGCCTGGTGTTCGTGTCGATCATCTTCGGCCTGCTCGTCGGATCCCATTTCTTCCGGGGCGCAAACCTGGAGCTGATTGCGAGGCAGACGGCGATTGTCTGCGTCGCGGCGCTCGGCATGACGATGGTCATCGTGTCGGGCGGGATCGATTTGTCGGTCGGCTCGGTCGTGTCGCTGACGACGGTGATCATCGCGCTCGCGCTGCGGGCCGGCCATTCCCCCGGGCTCGCCGGGCTCGAGGGGATCGCCGCGGCCGCGTTCTGCGGGCTGATCACCGGTCTCCTGATCACGACGCTGCGGGTGATCCCGTTCATCGTGACGCTCGGCATGATGATCCTCGTCCGCGGCGCGGCGAAGGGGCTGGCCGACGAGCGGCGGATCGAAGCGCCCTCGACCTGGCTCAACGACCTCCTGCGGACGCTGGATCCCGGCCGCTGGATTGTCGTCCCGGCCGGGATCTGGCTCGTCGTGCTGCTCGCGCTCGTCGTCGCGGGCGTGCTCCAGTACACGCGGTTCGGCCGGCACATCTTCTCGATCGGCTCGAACGAGCGGACCGCCCGCCTGTGCGGCGTGGCAGTGGAGCGGACCAAGGTAGCGATCTACACTGTGGCGGCAGCGCTCGCCGGGGTCGCGGGCGTGCTGCAGTTTTCCCGGCTGTCGGTTGGGGACCCGACGGTGGCGGTGGGGCTGGAGCTCGACGTGATCGCCGCGGTCATCATCGGCGGCGGCAGCCTGTCGGGCGGCCGGGGCACGGTCCTCGGCACCGTCCTCGGCGCGACGACGATGGCGGTGATTCAGATCGGCTGCGCGCAGCGCGGGTTCCCCAACTGGGTGCAGCAGATCGTCACGGGCGTGATCATCGTGCTCGCCGTGGCGCTCGACCGGTGGAGGGAAGGGGCGCGGAAGCTGTAGGCCGAAGTTGGCTGAGAGACCGTGACGCCACGGCCGCTGGCTGACATGATGCGCATACTGCTCCTGCTCGTCCGCTCGGTCGTCTGGACGACCGTGGCGGCAGGGGTCCTCACGGCGTTGATCGTGTGGCGCACGCCGCCGGAGATTCCGATGACACGGCACATCGCCGTCACCTGGTTCGGCATCATGTGGGGCCTCTGTCTGATTCCCAGTCTGGCGTCGGAGATCCTGATGGCGCGTTTGAGGCTCCAGCTCGGCGATGTGAACGAACGCAAATCATGACCATCATCGACCTGCAAGTGTTCGACATCCGCTTCCCCACCTCGCGCAGCAACGCGGGGACGGATGCGATGCACACCGACCCGGACTACTCCGCCGCGTACGTGATCCTGCGAACCGACGGCGACCTGGAGGGGCACGGCCTCGCCTTCACGATCGGGCGCGGGAACGACCTCTGCGCCGCGGCCATCGCGGCGTTCAGGCACCACGTCGTCGGGCTGACGCTCGACGGCATCACGTCCGACTTCGCGGGGTTCTGGCGCACGCTGGCGTCCGATTCGCAGCTGCGCTGGCTCGGGCCCGAGAAGGGCGTCATCCACATGGCGCTGGCGGCGGTCGTCAACGCCGTCTGGGATCTCTACGCGAAGCACGAGAAGAAGCCGCTCTGGAAGCTGCTGGCGCACATGAGCCCGCGCCAGCTCGTGTCGTGCATCGACTTTCGCTACATCACGGATGTCCTGACCCCGGACGAAGCGCTCGCGATCCTCGAGCGCGCACGCGCCGACCAAGGTGGCGCGCGAGGCGGAGCTGCTCGAGACCGGCTATCAGGCGTACACCACGTCGGTCGGCTGGTTCGGGTACTCGGACGCGCAGATTCGCGGGCTGTGCCGCGACGCGCTCGCGGACGGCTGGACGCACTTCAAGGTCAAGGTCGGCGGCCCGATCGAAGACGACCGGCGGCGCATCCGCCTCGTGCGCGAGGAGATCGGCCCGGACTGCCGGCTGATGATCGACGCCAACCAGCGGTGGGACGTCGGCGAGGCGATCGCGCGCGTGCAGGCGCTCGCCGAATTCGACCTCTGGTGGATGGAAGAGCCCACGAGCCCGGACGACGTCCTGGGCCATGCGGCGATCGCGAAGGCCATCGCGCCGGTCGCGCGTCGCCACCGGCGAGCACTGCGCGAACCGCGTCATGTTCAAGCAGCTGCTGCAGGCCGGGGCGATTCGGCATCTGCCAGATCGACGCGTGCCGCCTGGGCGGCGTCAACGAGAACCTGGCGGTGCTGCTGATGGCGGCGAAGTTCGGCGTGCCGGTCTGCCCGCACGCCGGCGGCGTCGGCCTGTGCGAGATGGTCCAGCACCTCGCCATGTTCGACTTCATCGCGGTCTCCGGCACGCGCGAGAACCGCGTGATCGAGTTCGTGGACCACCTGCACGAACATTTCCTCGATCCGGTCGACGTCCGGCAGGGACACTACATCGCGCCGTCGAGGCCGGGGTACAGCACGACGATCCTCGGCCCGTCGCGTGAGGCGTACGCGTTCCCGCATGGATCGGCGTGGGCAGGAGCGAATCCCTAATCCCTAATCCCAAATCGTTGAATCGGGAATCCTTGAATCGGATGCCGGATTCAAGACGCACGTGGCATCCGGCTTAGCCGGACCATCAGGTATTGAACTCTGGTGATTATTTGGGAGGAGATCAGCATGGCCACCTCTTCCTGCCTCCGCTACGCCCGTGCCTTGCCGCGCTGATCCTGGGCGCGGCCTGGACCCGGGCGGCGGCGCCGAACAATCCGCGGCGGTGAAAGGCGGCTACGTCATCGAGCACGACGCCGAGATCGCCGCCAACGAGCCCGGCACGCACAAGGGCGGCGGCCAGACTGTCGGCTACTCGTTCTTCAAGAGCGTGCCGAACCTGCGGCTGATCTTCCGGAAGCGCGCGCTGAAGCCGGGATCCGCCATCGGGTACCACGAGCAGAAGGAAGATGAGATTTATTACGTGCTCAGCGGACGCGGCGTGATGACGCTCGACGGCAAGCCCGTGGAAGTCGGGCCGGGAACCGCGATCCTGACGCGTCCCGGCAGCTCGCACGGCCTGAAGCAGACCGGGACCGAGGACCTGGTCATCATGATTAACTACGAGGCGGCGGCGACCAGGTAGTAGGGCTGGCCTTCAGGCCAGCCCGTGATGGGCCGTTCAGGCCAGCCGGCGATGGCCGACCTGAAGGTCGGCGCTACGTGAAGAGACGGACCAATCAAGGAGCGCGCATGCCGCTGACGATGTTGTGCATCGCGACCTATCACAAGGGTGGCGACTTCCTCGACGAGTGCCACCGCCAGGGCTGTCGCGTCCTGCTCCTCACCGAAGAAAAGCTGCGCGACGCCGACTGGCCCCGCCACGCCATCGACGGGTTCTACTACGTCCGCCGCGACATGCCCGGAGGGACATCCGGGCGGGCGCTGCCTATCTCGCCCGCACCGAACACCTCGATCGCATCGTCGCCCTCGACGATTTCGACGTCGAGACCGCCGCCATGCTGCGCGAGTACCTGCACGTGCCCGGGATGGGCGAGACGACGGCGCGGGGGTTTCGGGACAAGCTCGGCGATGCGCTCCCGCGCCCGCAGCGCGGGGATCCGGTGCCCGGAGTTCGTCCACGCGGTCAACGATGCGGCCCTCGCCCAGTGGACCGCACGGATCGGTCCACCATGGGTCCTGAAGCCGCGATCGCAGGCGGCGGCGATCGGCATCCGCACCATCAACGCCGCCGACGAGTTGTGGGAGGTCCTCCACGCGCTTGGCGATGCGCGGGCCGACTACGTGCTGGAACAGTTCGTCGCCGGCGACGTATACCACGTGGATTCGCTCGTCTTCGATCGCCGCGTCGTCTTCGCCACGCCGAGCCACTACGGCACCCCGCCGATGGCCGTCGCGCACGGGGGCGGAATCTTCGTGACGCACACGCTGGAGGACGCGGACGCGCGGGCGAAGACGGCTGAAGAAGAAGAACGCGCGGGTCCTCGACTCGTTCGGCCTGCGACGCGGCGTCTCGCACACGGAGTTCATCCGCGGCCTGGACGGCGAGGTCTACTTTCTCGAGACGTCGGCGCGCGTCGGCGGCGCCTACATCGTCGACGTCGTCGAAGCCGCGACGGGGGTCAACCTCTGGCGTGAGTGGGCGAAGATCGAGATCGCCGGCGAGCAGGGCACGCTACGAGCCGCCGTCGTCCGCGCCGGTCACGCGGGAATCGTCCTGTCGCTGGCGCGGCAGGAGGAGCCGGACCTGAGCGCGTACGATGCGCCGGAGATCGTCAAGCGGATCCGGAAACCGCACCACGCGGGGCTGATCCTCGCCTCCACCGACACGTCGCGGATCCGCGCAGCTCCTCGATTCGTACGTCGCGCGGTTTTACACGGACTTCCATGCCGCGGCCCCGCCGCCGGAGCGGGCGACTGACTGAAGGAGGACTGCATGAAGCTCTTGACGTGTGTCGTGATGGTCGCCGCGCTCTCGAGCGCCGGCGCGGCGCAATCGACCCCGCAGCCACCCGCGAAGGGCGCGTCCGTCGACGCCGCCGTCAGGGCCGTGGCCGACCAGTATGTCAAGGCGACCATGGCCGGAGACGCAAAGGCGCTCGCGGCGTTGTACACCGAAGACGCCACGGAAATGCCGCCGAATCAAGCGGCGATCAAGGGGCGCGCGGCCATCCAGCGGTACCTACGAAGCGCAGCTCGCCGGCGCGAAGGTGACGAGCTTCTCCGTGACGCATCTGGAATCGCACGCCGTTGGCGATAACGGCTATGACGTCGGGACCTACAGGCAGAGCGTCACGCCGACAGGTGGCGCGGCGCTCAGCGACACGGGCAAGTACGTCGTCATCCTGAAGCGGTCGGCTGGCAGCTGGAAAGTCGCCTACGCCATCTACAGCAGCGACAAGCCCATCCCCGGTGGCCCTTCGCGCTGAGGGTGAGCCGGCTCAAACGAACTTCACGAAGCGCAGCGAGACCGAGTCGATGCAGTAGCGGAGGAAGGTCGGGCGCGGCCCGTCATCGAAGACGTCGCCCAGATGCGCATCGCAGAGCCGGCAGGTGACTTCGCTCTCGACATGGATGGTGACCCGTGACGGATGTGTTTCCACATTTTCTGCCGCGATGGGCTGCCAGAAGCTCGGCCAGCCGGTGCCGGAATCGAACTTGGCGGCCGAGCTGAAGAGAGCCGTGTCGCAGCACACGCAGCGGAAGAGTCCCTTCTCGTGCAGGTTCCAGTAGTCGCCCGAGAAAGGACGCTCGGTCTGTCCGCGGCGCGCGACATTGAACGCGAGCGGCGACAACTGCCGCCGCCACTCCTCGTCGGATTTCACGACCTTCCTCGTGCGCACCGTTTCCAGGCGCACGCCCGCGTCGGAGAACAGCACGATCTGCACGTCGCCGCCGCTCGAGCGAGTCTCGCGTGCCTGTCCCCGTCGTCCCGCCGGCAAGGCGAAGGCCGGGCCCGCTGCGGCGAGCACGACGAATTGGAAAAAGCCGCGGCGTGTCATGAGAACCGCCCGTCCTTCCACCACTCCGAGAACAACGGCGTCACGACGAGTCCCCAGGCGTCAATCGTCAGGTGAGCCACCATCATGGCAAGGGATCCCGTCGCCATACAAAAAAAGCCATCGTCGGCACGCCGCCGACGAGGAACGCCAGCGCGGCGCCGGCGCCCCAGACGGGAACATGGAGCGCGCAGAACACGATCAGCGCCAGCGCGGCCGCGGCCCACACGGCCCCGTCAGCAGGGTCAGCCTGGTTACAGCGTACCCGTAAACAGCGCTTCCTCGACGATGCCTGCTCCGAGTGACCGCCAGCACGCGGAACCACAGTGGAAGCGCCAGCACCTGTTCCATGCCGGCGGCGTAGCCGGGAAGGCCTGCCGCCCGCCGCACCCACTCTCGCACTGGAAGAATGACCAGCGCGAACGCCGCGACCAGCAGCAGCCCCCATCCGATCGATTGCCAGTGAAACGGCCGCAGCCAGAGCGATGCGAGCGGCTGTTTCTCCCAGAGCCGCACGATCGCGACGACGACGGCGAACAGCAGCGAGAGCACGGCCTGCTCCGCGAGCGCCGTGGTGGAGGCGGCCGGGTTCGCCGAGGACGCGTGACCAGGGACTTACCAGGAGGGCGGTCCCGCCCCAGGCGACAGCGAGGCCGGCGAGCGCGGCCACGTTCGTGCAAGGTGTCCCACGGACTTCATCCAAGCGAGTTCGAGAACCGGTTCGTCAACCGCCAACTCAACCGGTCTCGGCGACTCCCGGTGGCGTCCGGCCCTTCGATAAAAACTCAGGGCCGTCTTGAGCTTCGTCGAAAGGCGGCTTCAGCCCGGACCAGGACGCATCAATGGATGGACGTATACTCGTTGCGTCCGCTCCCCGCGGCTCGCTCCCCCTTCGAGGTCTTCCCTTTCCCATGGAATTCGTGCGAACCGGATTGAATCGGACTGCGCTGCTGACGCTCGTGTGCTGGATCGCGGGAGCCGGAGCGACATCGGCACAGTCGCCGAGCGCGGTCCCGGGAATGTTCCAATGCCCTGACTGTCCCCTCAGCGGACAGACGGCTGACGGATCGTCGTCGAGCGGCGATCCGACGACCTTCATTCCACGAGTCAGGGCGGTGTTCCACGAGGGACAGTCGTTCGAAGAAGGTGTGATCGCCCGCGTCCTGAGGGCGTCACCGCTGGTGCTGGAGCAGCTCGACAGCCAGTGGCGGACGGTCGGTCGAGACTTGAAGGTCATCGAGACCGTCACCGAGCCGGCGCGTGACAACAGCTCCTGCCGGATCGCCCAAATCGACACCCTCGAATCTGGCGTCGAAACAAGTCGTCTCGACGCTTCGGTTCAACGATCTCGTCACCGCGACCGTGGA
>CAWGAS010000045.1:0-45137 GCA_963820645.1 uncultured Acidobacteriota bacterium
CGATGCCACACGAAGGATGCGCATGAAGAAACACTCCGCACTCACCCCGTTGCTGGCCGGTGTTCTGACCGCCGCGATGTGGGCCGGCAGCAGCGGCACGGCAGCGGCTCAGGCCAACCTCGTCCGGATCGAGAACGCGAAAGCCGGCGCCACCGACTGGCTGTTGACCAAAGTCAGGCGCCACGACGACGAGATCTACGAGCTCGGCTGGCATCGCCGGAAAGGCATCGAGGCCTACGCGTCGCACACGAGCGTCAAGGCCGGCGAGACGCTCACCGTGCACGTCAGCACCTATCCGGTGAACAAGTACTCCGTCGGTATCTACAGGATGGGGTATTACGGCGGCGCCGGGGCGCGGCTGATGCGATCGCTGGGCCCGTTACAGGGGACCGCGGAGCCTGCTCCAAAGGACCAGCGCGCGCAATCTGCTCGAGTGCAACTGGAAGGTGGGCTTCAGCCTGGAGATTCCGGCGGACTGGTTGAGCGGCGTCTACATCGGCAAGCTCTCCACGCTTCCTGCGGCCAACGGGCAGTTCCTCGATCTGGAGATGAGCAACGAGAGCTACTTCATCTTCGTCGTTCGAGACGACCGCAAGGCCGACCTGGTGTTTCAGGTTTCGGACATGACCTGGTTGTCGTACAACCGCTGGCCGCAGTGGCGATCGCTCTACGATCTGGGCGATGCCCCGTGGGGCGCGAACAACCGGACGGTCGGGTATGACGTCGGGTTCGACCGGCCTTATGCGCTCTTCTGGAACGGATTCCCGGCGGGCTTTCACCCGCTGACCAACGGGTCGGGCGAGTTTCTCATGACCGAGTTCCCGCTGGCCTTCTGGCTGGAGAAGGAAGGCTACGACGTCACCTACATCTCCAACGTGGACACGCACGCGGATGGGAAGGGGCTCCTTCGCGCGAAAGCGTTCCTGTCGGTCGGCCACGACGAGTACTGGACCGAGCAGATGTTCGACAACGTGACGAAGGCGCGGGATGCCGGCGTCAGCCTCGCCTTCCTGTCGGGCAATTCGATTTCAGGGGTGGTGGAACTGTTGCCCAGTAGCGACGGCCGTCCAAACCGTGTCATGCGGCGGGCCGGACGGGGGTTTCAGGGTGAGCAGGAGCTCATGGGGAGCTCGTCGTACGGTGTCGGGTTCACCGACTGGACCGCCGACAAGCCGGAGCACTGGGTGTTCGAGGGCACGAACATGAAGAAGGGCGATCGGGTCGCGCAGCTCGTCGGCTGGGAGTATCACGGTCCCCCGCTCGGCAAGCACGCGGATCTCGTCGTGCTGTCGGAAGGACCGGTGTACGGCAACGGCGGGCAGAAGCTGAACGGGACCTACGCCACCACGCTCTACACGGCGCCCAAGGGCAACCTGGTGTTCAACGCGGCGACCTGCTGGTGGAACGTGGTCCTCTCGTCTCCACCCGGGTTTCAGCACCCGCCGCGCAAGGCCTTCCGCGAGGACGCGCGCATCCAGCGGATCACGAAGAACATCCTCGACCGGATGATCGCCGTGAAGGTCGCGAACTGACGTCCCGGCGGCTCCGTGACGGATCACGGCCCGGCTCAGCGGTCGTTGGGGTTGATCGCCTTGAATGCCAGCGCCGCCGCCGCGCCGCCGAGCAATTCCGGGCCGAGATACAGAAGCAGGTTCGACCACGGCAGCATGTGCATGATCATGGCGCCCACCGCGACAGCCGGGTTGAACGCCGCCCCTGACACGTCGCCCACCGCGAACGCGCCGGCCAGCACCGTGAAGCCGATCGCGAGCCCGAAATAGGAGTTGCCCGCAGTTGCCTTGGCCGTGGCCACGTTCAACACGACGTAGACCAGCGCAAACGTGAAGAGGAACTCTGCAACGCCGGCCGCCACCGGGCGGGCCACGAACGGCACGGCGGTTTCCATCTTGAGGAACAGCACGAGACCGGCTGCAGCGGCCGCGCCGATGAGCTGCGCGATCACGTAGGGGAGCACGTCGCCCGCGGGGCAGCGCCCGCGCAGGAACACGCCGAGCGTGACCGCCGGGTTGAAGTGCCCGCCCGACACGTGACCGCCCGCAAAGATCATCACCATGAGGATCGACCCGATCGCCAAGGGCGCGATCACGCCTGGCCCGGCAGCAATCCCGGTGCTTCCGACGGTCAGTACGAGAAAGAAGGTTCCGATCAGTTCAGCAGCGGCCTTGTGCATTTCCGTTGTCCCCCTCAGAAAAAGCGGCTGCCCGCGTTCCTCGCAATTTGCGTACCGTGTGCTGCAGTGGACGGCGGCTACCGTATCACGGTTGAAGCCCCACCACGCGCCTTCACAGCGAGACGGAGCCGGAGGGTCCCCGGCATGTTCATCGACCTGACCCCGCTCGCTCGGGCGCCTGCTCCACTTGACTTCCAAGTAAAGAGTGAGGCACTCTCTCCACTATGGCTTCTAGTGGAGATTCCCAGCGCGTCGACCTCCTGCAGGGGACCCTCGATCTCATCGTGCTCCGCACGCTCACGACCATGGGCCCGCAGCACGCCTACGGCATCGCCGCGCGGATCGAACAGATCTCCGCCGATCCGTTCACGCTGAATCAGGGGACGCTCTATCCGGCGCTCGTGCGGCTCGAGCAGAAGGGCTGGATCAAGGGCACGTGGCAGACGACCGAGAACAACCGCGAAGCGAAGTACTGACGCGATCACGAAATCCGGCACGCGCGCGCTCGGTGAGCAGGTCGAACGCTGGCGGCGCTCCGCGGGGCTGGTCAACAGGCTGCTCCTGGACGACGCGGAATGACGGCCGCGCTCAGGCGATTCTTCTCGAGGCTGGCCCACTTGTTCCGGCCCGATCGCGGTGAGAAGGACCTCGCCCGCGAGCTCGCCTCGCATCTCTCCCTCCTCGAGGACGAGTATCGGCGCCGCGGCCTGCCGGCGGACGAGGCCAGGCGCGCCGCGAGGCTCGCGCTGGGCGGCGTCGATCGGGCCAAGGAGCTCCACCGGGACGAACGCTCGTTCCTGTGGTTCGACGACGCGCGGCGGGATTGGCAATATGCCGTGCGGATGCTGTGGCGCAATCCGACGGTGACCGCGACAGCCGTGCTCTCGCTCGCGGTCGGCATCGGCGCCAACACGGCTGTCTTCACCGTCGCCAACGCGTTGCTGTTCCGCGGCCCTGCCGCCGTGGCGGATGCCGATCGCCTCGTCGACATCGGCATCGCGCGGCCGGACGGCGGGTTCAACCCCACGTCGTTCCCGATCTACGCCGACGTTCGCGACCGCGCCGGAAGCCTGGCCGGCGTGTATGCGCATCAGATGTTCCCCGGCGCGCTGAGCTTCCGGATCGCGGGGAGTGCCGGCTCGGTGGCGTCCGGCTTCAGCCGGGCCAGCGCTCCCGAGCGGCTGTGGGGCCACTTCGTCACGTCGAACTACTTCGCCGTGCTCGGCGTGCAGGCGGCCGTCGGGAGAACGTTCGACCCTGCCGGCGACGGGCGTCCGGCTGCGAGCCCCGTCGTCGTGCTGAGCCGCCGGTTCTGGGTCCGCCGGTTCGACGGCGACGCGGCGGCGGTCGGCCAGACGATCCGCCTGAACGGTCACCCGTTCACCGTGATCGGGGTTGCGCCCGAAGGATTCCAGGGCACGGGCGTGACGGCGGCGGACGCATGGATGCCTTTGAACGTGCTCCCTGGCCATGAACAACCAGAGTGAGGCCGTCTTCGCGAACCGTGACGGCGGCTGGCTCGTGATCGGCGGGCGTCTGAAGCCCGGCGTATCGGTCGCGGCCGCGGCCGGAGAAGTGGCCGCGCTCGGTCAGGCGCTCGCTCGCGAGTATCCGGCCACCCCGGTCACGAAGGGACTGCTCCTGCTGCCGTCGTCGCTGGTGCCCGGCAACCGGGCCTGGTCGCGGTCTTCGTCGTGTTGTTGACGGGGATGGTGTCGTTCGTGCTTCTCGTCGCGTGCGCAAACGTCTCCGGCATTCTGCTCGCGCGCGGGGCCGCCCGGCGGCGGGAGATCGCCGTGCGGTTGTCGCTCGGCGCCGATCGCGGGCGGCTCATCCGCCAGCTCCTCACCGAAACGGCGCTTCTCTTTGCGATCGGCGGCGCCGCCGGATTCGTGCTGGCGCGCGCTCTGACCTCGCTGCTCCTCACCTGGCTGTCGGCGCTGCCGTTCCCCGTCGTGCTGTCGCTGGCACTCGACAGTCGCGTGATGGCGTTCACGACCGGGATGTCACTCCTGGCGGCGCTGGCGTCCGGCCTTGCGCCGGCGCTGCAGACGTCCGCCGCTCACCCCGCCGGCGCGCTGAAAGACGAGGCGCAGGGGTTCTCCAGTCGATCGAGGCTCCGGCACGCGTTCGTCGTCGTGCAGGTGGCGCTCAGCGTGACGCTGGTCGTCGGAGCGGGACTCTTCGCCCGCGCGCTCGCGCGAGCCGGCGCGCACGATCCCGGCTACGATCCGCGCGGAATAGAGCTCACGACCGTCGACTTGTCGATGGGCAGGTATTCGGAGGCTGCGGCCCTGGCATTCTGGCGCAGCCTGCTCGATCGGGTGCGCGAGCTGCCCGGCGTCGAGGATGCGACGATCGCGAGGGTCCTGCCGGGCGGGTTCGAAAGCATGGAGCTCGGGTTGGGCCTCCCCGGGGCTTCCGCCGACGAGGAGTTCCAACCGGACTCGAACATGGTCGAGCCCGGGTACTTCGCCACGCTCCGCATCCCAATCATCGCGGGGCGGGATTTCAACACCGGCGATCGCGCCGGCGGGCAGCCGGTTGCCATCGTCGGGGAAACCGCGGCGCGGCGCTTCTGGCCCGGCGAGGGCGCCGTCGGCAAGTACCTTGTGGCAGCGAACGGCGAGCGGAACGCGCGCCTACCTCGTCGTCGGGGTGGTCGGCGAGATCCGATCGACCAGCCTCATCGACGGGATGTCGCAGTCGTTCGTGTACGTGCCGGTCCAGCAGCAGTCGAGTTTCACGTCGAGCCTGACGATCATCACGCGCGCCAGGCAGGGCGAAAGCGTCGCCAACGCCGTTCGCAAGCTCGTGGGATCGATGAACCCGGATCTTCCGATCGCGGCGACGCCGACGCTCGCGGAGTCAGTGGCCCTCGGCCTCATGCCGCAGCGTATTGCGGCGTCGATTGCGGGCAGCCTCGGCACCGTCGGGCTGCTGCTGGCGGCGATCGGCATCTACGGCGTCACGGCGTTCACGGTCACGCGGCGCCTGCGCGAATTCGGCATCCGCGTCGCGCTCGGCGCCCGGCGCGCCGACATCCTCCGCATCGTGCTGCGACAAGGTCTGGGGCTGACGTTCGCCGGCTGCGCGATTGGCGTGCTGCTGGCGGCGCCCTCGCTCACCTGTTGTCAATTTTTCTTCTGGGCGTGCGGGTGCTGGACCCTCTGACGTTTGCGGGCGCGGTGACGCTGTTCGTGCTGGTCGGTCTTGGCGCCTGCTACGGCCCCGCGCGCCGGGCGACGGGACTGAATCCGCTCTCTGTGTTGCGCTGCGATTCGAGGGCCTCGGCCTGCCCTGAGCGAGCGCACGGGATTAAAGGCGAGTCGAAGGGCGCTTCGCGCCTCGGTCAGGACCCAGGCTGTGACGGGTGGCGCTTGATCCACTTGTAGGCGGCGGCTGAGTTCCTCCAGAAGTACTTCTCCGCGACGGTCGCGGGCTTCGTGGCGAAATACTCTTTGGCGATCCCCACGATCGCTGCGATGGGCGCCGTCCCGTCGCTGTTGGGCCAGTCACTCCCGAAGATCACGCGGTCCTCGCCGAAGATCCCCGTCAACGCATCGAGCCTGGGGCGGTGCGTCTTCAGGTCGGTCGAGACCTGATTGTTCACGCGATGGATGATCGCCGAGAGCTTCACGTAGACCTGCGGACGTTGGGCCAGCTCCCGCAGGACGCGGTCGTACGCGCTCCGCTCGGCGGCCGGCTCGGGCGGCTCGAGCGACGGCAGATGATCGACGACGACGCGAAGCGTTGGCACCTTGTCGGTCAGCGCACGATCGCGTCGAGGAGCGGGACCCGAGGGTTTGCGGTGTCCATCACGAGGTCTGCCTGCGCGAGCAGCTCCAGGCCCCTGATGAACGCGGGTGAGCTCACCTGCGCCGTCAGGTCTCGCCCCCACAGGTTTCCGCACCGGATTCCGCGAAAGAGCGGGTTCTTGCGGTAGCGCTCCAGATACTCCGGGAACTCCGGCTTCTCGGGCTCGAGGTTCCCGACAACTCCCACGATGATCGGGTCTCGTTGTGCGACCTCCAGCACCCACAGGTTGTCTTCGATCCACGGGCTCGCCTCGACCTTGACGGCGCCGACGATGCCGAGCGGTTCGGCGAGCTTCCGGTATCGGTCGGGAAGCGCGGGCACGGTCGGGACGCCGGGCGGACCGCTGTAAGGTGCGCCCTGCGGTCTGGTGGGGTCGAAGAGGTGGATGTGCGCGTCGACGATCGGAATGGAGGGCTGCGGCGACGGTGCGCGCCACGGCGCGCAGTGGTGGCGGCCGCGGCTGCGATTCCGCTCAGGAATCCTCTTCTCGTCACATCCCGATTATGGACCACCCCTACCGGCGTGCGAAGCGAGCACGCGGCCCCTACCGCGAGCGAAGTGAGCCCTTCGACCGGCGAGCGAAATCGAGCCGGCCTACGCGCGGGTGCGAGTGCACGCGGCCCCTACGGATTCAACTCCCGGACCGGCCGCACTTCGATGCTCCCCTCGCGCGCGGGCGGGATTTTCGCCGCGACCTGGATCGCGTCGTTCAGGTCTCTCGCTTCGATCAGGTAGAAGCCCGCCAGCTGCTCCTTCGTTTCGGCGAAGGGTCCGTCCGTGATCGACATTTTTCCGTTCCGGACCCGCACGGTCGTCGCGGTCTCGACGGCTTGGAGCGCCTCGGCGGCAATCAGGAGCCCGCTCTTCCTGAACCCGTTGCCGCAGGCGAAGCACTCGCTGTCGGGCACGGCGTGCAGCTTCTGTTCCTCGAGGTAGACCAGGCACAGGTACTTCATAGGGGTCTCCGGTCTCGGGTCGTCTCGGGTCTCTAGTCTCGGTCTCAGGCTTTGGTGTCTCGGCTTGGGTCTCGGTCTCGGGACTACGCCGCTACCGCTAGTCGTTCGGGCGGGCCCCGGATCGACACACGGCCCTTCGACTCGCGTGATCCCATGTGCCTCAGCTTCGAGCTCAGCAAGCCGTCGTTCGAGAAACCGCCGCTCCGGCTCCTGCCGCGTGAGCGCGAGGGCGCGCTCGTACGAGGCGCGGGCATCCGCCGTTCTCCCGAGCCGCCGGCAGAGCTCCGCGCGCGCGGCGTGCGCCAGCCGGTAGTCCAGCAGATCGCCGCGCCCGAGGATGGCGTCGATGAGCGCCAGCCCGGCGGCCGGGCCGTCGCGCATCGCCACGGCGACCGCGCGGTTCAGCTCGATGACGGGCGAGGAATCCGCTCGCAACAGCACGTCGTAGAGGCCGACGATCTCCGCCCAGTCCGTCGCCGCGGCGTTCGGCGCCTCGGCGTGCACGGCCGCGATCGCCGCCTGAATCGTGTACGGTCCGAACTGCCGCGACGACAGCAGCCTCGCTCGACGAGCCGCGTGCCTTCCGCGATCTGATCCCGGTCCCACAAGCGAGCGGTCCTGATCGTCGAGCAGGATCACTTCGCCCGACGGCGACGTGCGCGCCGCGCGCCGCGACTCGTGCAGCAGCATCAGCGCGAGCAGGCCACGCGCCTCCGGCTCCGGCAGCAGCTCGACGAGCAGCCGCCCCAGGCGGATGGCCTCCGCCGACAGATCGTGCCGCGTCAACGACGCGCCGGACGACGCCGCGTAGCCTTCGTTGAACACGAGGTAGATCACGCGCAGCACGGCGTCGAGCCGCTCGGGCAGCTCGGCGTGCGTCGGCACCTGATACGGAATGCGCGCGTCGCGGATCTTGGCCTTCGCGCGCACGATGCGCTGCGCCAGCGTGGGCGCCGGCGTGAGAAACGCCCGCGCGATCTCCTCCGTCGTCAGGCCGCACACCTCGCGCAGCGTGAGCGCCACCTGCGCATCGGGCGCGAGCGCCGGGTGGCAGCAGGTGAAGATCAGGCGCAGCCGGTCGTCTTCGACGCTCTCTTCGTCGGCCCACGCCGCCTCGTCCACGACCGCGAGGTCGGCCCCGCTGCCGGCTTCGTCGAGCGCGTCGAAACGGGCGCGCCGCCGGATGCCGTCGATCGCCTTGAACCGTCCGGCCGACACCAGCCACGCGCGCGGATTGGCGGGCACGCCGTCGCGCGGCCACTGCTCCAGCGCGGCCCTGAAGGCGTCGTGCAGCGCTTCCTCGGCGACGTCGAAGTCGCCGAGCAGGCGGATCAGCGTCGCCAGCACGCGGCGGGAATCGGAGAGTAGACGGCATTCACCGTCTCGATGACGGGATCGGTCGCCGGCACGGCGACCGATCACACCATCTTCGGCCTGTCAGCGCAAGGCGGGTCGGCGCGCTGCCTTCGCACGCGGCAGGCGCGCTCGCTGCGCCGCGTAACGGGATCGTGAGAACATGTCCCTCGACCGGCGCTTTCACGATTCTACGACTGCAACACGACGCCGCGGGAGCCACATGTCGAAGACGCCTCGAGGAATTCCGACTCGCCCGTTCGGCCGCACCGGCGAGCGCGTGTCCATCATCGGTTTTGGCGGATGGCACCTGGGCGTGCCGAAGACCGATCGCGCGGCGGTGCGCCTGCTGCACGCCGCGATCGACAACGGCATCACGTTCCTCGACAACGCCTGGGACTACAACGACGGCCTGAGCGAGGAGCGCATGGGCAAGGCCATCGCCGATCGCCGCGACCAGGTCTTCCTCATGACCAAGGTCTGCACGCACGGACGCGACGGCAAGGTCGCCATGCGGCAGCTCGAAGACTCGTTGCGCCGCCTGCGCACCGACCACCTCGATCTCTGGCAGATTCACGAGGTGGTGTTCGACGACGAGCCGGCCCGGCACTTCGCGCGCGGCGGTGTCGTCGAGGCGCTGGACCGCGCGCGCCGGCAGGGCAAGGTCCGCTACGTCGGCTTCACCGGCCACAAATCGCCGTCGCTCCACCTGGAGATGCTGGCGCACGACTATCCATGGGATTCGTGTCAGCTGCCGTTGAACTGCTTCGACGCGTCGTTCCGAAGCTTCGAGCAGGAGGTGTTGCCCGAGCTGAACCGCCGCGGCATCGCGCCGATTGGCATGAAGAGCCTGAGCGGCGACGCGCGACCCGTGACGGCGAAGGTCGTCTCCGCGGAGGAAGCGCTCGCCTACGCCCTGAGCCTCCCGGTCGCGACGGTCGTCAGCGGGATCGACACGCCGGAAGTGCTCGAGCAGAATCTCGTCGGTGGCGCGGGGCTTCCGCGCGATGTCGGCCCGCGCGCGGCAGGCGCTGCGACGACGCGTCGCCGCGCACGCCGCGGACGGGCGCTTCGAGCTGTACAAGATCTCCGCGGCGTTCGAAGGCGTCGAAACCAGGCGCGTGCACGGGCTGCCACCGCAGCCGGATCTGCCGGCATGACGATCTCGCGACGTCAGTCCAGCGAACGGAGTGTCGTAGTGCAGAAACCGTGTCGTCGGCTGGCCCGTCGAAGCCCTGCGCCACCGAGAGATTCTGCTTGAGCACTGCCGGCCAGGACGCCGGCATGCTGTCTTGTGCGGGGATCGTCTCGGCGCTCGTGATCTCCGTCGACGGCAACTGCAGCCAGGCGAGGTCGGCGCAGGCCACTCGGCGGTGCGCGAAGTCGGAGTGTGCGCCCGCCTGAAACGGGGCCGGCGAGAGCAGCAGGGCGGCAAGGACGGTCACGACGAGAACAGGGGACGTCGGCGTGTTTTCATGGTGTCTCTCCTGTACCTCCATACAAGATCTCGCCGCGGGACATTACGAGACGGGCGCCCTTGTCGCGAGCGCGCGCTATACTGCGGCCGCAGCGGGAGACAACCCGCGATCACGTCCATGGCCGACCGGGATCAGTTCACGACCACCCGGTGGACGCTCGTCCTCGCGGCGACGAGCCGTCACGATCCAGCCGGCGCCGAGGCATTCGCGCGCCTGTGCGAGCGCTACTACGCCCCGCTCTACAGCTACCTGCGGCGCAAGGGTCAGGCGCCCGAGGACGCGCAGGATCTCGCGCAAGCTTCGATCGCCCACGTGATCGAGAAGACGTGCTGCGGCACGCCGATCCGGCGCGTGGAGGTTTCGGGCGTTCCTGCTGACCTCCCTCAAGCACTACGCGGTGAACGAGCAGCGTCCGCGCCGCCGCCGCCAAACGCGGAGGCGGCGTGCCCCTTCGTGTCGCTCGACCTCGAGGCAGCCGAGCGCCGCTACCGGCACGAGCCCCGGGACGGCATCACGCCGGAGCGTCTACGACCGGCGCTGGGCGCTGGCCGTCCTCGACCGCGCGCTGACGGGCCTCCGCGCGGAGTTTCGCGCGGCCGGCCGGGAAGCGTTCTTCGACGCGGTGCGCGGCACCTCACGGCGAGGCGGACGCAGCCTCTCATCGCGAGACGGGCGATCGCTTCGGGATGACGCGAGAACGCCGTCCGGGTAACGGTTCATCGCATGCGCCGCCGCTACCGCGAATCGCTGCGCACCGAAGTCGCCGAGACCGTCGACGACGAACGCTGAGGTGGACGACGAGTTGCGCTACCTCTCGATTTCGGCGCTCTCGCGTGAGTAGAGGCTGCAGGCCTGCGCGCTCGCGCCTCGGTAGGGCGGCTCGCCTGCCCTGAGCGAGCGCAGGGGTCAAGCGAGTCGAAGGGCTTCGCTCGCCGTAGGGGCCGCCTCGCTAACGCTCGGCGGTAAAGGCCGCTCGCTTCGCTCGCGGTGGGGTGCGGCTCGCTTCGCTCGCCGCTGAAACGAATGCGACCGGCATCGGTAGGACCTGACGATCAGCGCTCCAGCGGGGAGGATCGTGACGCGCGACGACCCGCGCTGCGGGACGTGCGGCGCGAACCTGGCGCCGGCCGATGCGGAAGGTCTGTGCCCGGAGTGTCTCCTGGGGTTGGGGTTGACCAGCTTGCCACTGAGTGCGCCCCGGTTCCTCGATTCGGGCCCGCATGATCTGTTTCGCTGATCGGCCGCGGCGGGATGGGCGAGGTCTACCGCGCCGGCGATCGACGGCTGGGCCGCGACGTCGCGATCAAGGTGCTCCCGGCGGCGTACTCGGCTGATGCCGGCCGCCTGCGGCGGTTCGAGCAGGAGGCCCGGGCCGCCGGCATGCTCAACCACCCCGGGGTCTCGCTGTCTACGACATCGGGTCCCATGAGGGCGCGCCGTACATCGTCTCCGAGCTGCTCGAAGGGGAGACTCTCCGCGAACGCTTGCGGGCCGGTCCGCTCGCCGCAGACGTAGCGCTCGAGCACGCGCTGCAATTGGCGCGAGCATGGGTGCCGCGCACGATCGTGGCATCCTGCACCGGGATCTGAAACCCGAGAACCTGTTCGTGCTGCACGACGGTCGAATCAAGATCTCGACTTCGGCCTGGCGAAACTGCGCGGCGCCGATCCGATGGCACGAGCGGAGAGTGCTGCCGCGGGCGACGGCATCTCGACCGCGGGCCTGCGGCTCGGTACGCCGGGCTACATGTCTCCGGAGCAGGCGGCGGGCGCGGCGGTCGGGGCTCCGTCAGACGTGTTCTCGCTGGGCGTCGTCTTCTACGAGATGCTGACGACGCGTCGATGGTTCGAGGACGATCGGCACGCGGCGCCTGGGAATCGACGCGGCGATCATGTTTATCGAGACGCTTGCGGACGTCCCTGCCGACTTCAAACGGATCATGCGCCGGGCGCTGGAACACGATCCAGAGCGGCGTTATCCGGATGCCGGAGCGCTGGCCCACGACCTCGCCGCGTGCCACGCGCGGCAGTCCGGCGCTGGCGCCCGCTGGTCCGTGCGGGACAGAAGGCTCGCATGGATCGGTGCGGCGACCCTCGTGGTCCTGGCCGCCATCAGTTTCTGGCTGTGGCGTGACCGTGCGCGCACGAATTGGGCGCGGACCGTGGCGTTGCCGGACATCGAGCGATGGCCGGGCAACGAGAGCGCGTCATGGATGCCTATCGCCTGCTGCGCGAGGTCGAGCGGGTGATGCCGAACGATCCGCAAGTGGAGGCGGTCGCCAGGCGCGTCGCGTTCCGCGCGTCGGTCCGGACGGTGCCCGCCGGCGCGCGCGTGGCGATCGCCGATTACCTGGCGCCTTCGCATGACGCGGGCTGGGTCGATCTCGGTCAGGCGCCTCTCGACGGGATCCGCATACCCGGAGGGTACCTGCGCTGGCGAATCACGCACGACGGATACCAGCCGGCACAGTTCGGACGGGCACCGCTCGAGGGCGGCGTCTTTGCCGTTGCCGATGCTGACGAA
Organism: uncultured Acidobacteriota bacterium; assembly: GCA_963820645.1. Lineage (GTDB taxonomy): Bacteria > Acidobacteriota > Vicinamibacteria > Vicinamibacterales > 2-12-FULL-66-21 > JALZOC01. The sequence continues at coordinate 12,321 of CAWGAS010000045.1, forward strand.
GTTCGACTTCGAGCTGAGCCGCCGGGAAAGCGCTTCCGGGCATGCTGCCGGTCCCCGCCGGTGACGTCCAGGGCATGAGCGGCCAACTGCAGCAGCTTCCTGCCTTTCACATCGATCGCTTCGAGGTCACGAACCGGCAGTTCAAGGCGTTCGTCGACGCGCGCGGCTACGAACGTCCGGAGCTCTGGAAGGAGCCGTCGTCGTTCGCGCCCGAATGCGGCGGCGCGAACATCTCCTTCCGCGAAGCCATCGATCGTTTTCGTAGACGCCACGGGCCGTCCGGACCGGCGACGTGGGCCGTCGGGCTCCTTGCCGAAGGGGCAGGAGGACTTTCCGGTCAGTGGCGTGAGCTGGTTCGAGGCGGCCGTGTACGCCGCCTTCGCCGGCAAGCGCGCTGCCGACCGTGTACGAGTGGGACCGCGCGTCGGGCATGGGGGTCTTTCACGAGATCGTGCTGGTCAGCAACTTCGATGGTCCCGGCCCGGCGCAAGTGGGCTCGCACCGCGGGTTCGGTCCGTTCGGCACGCACGACAGGGCCGGGAACGTCGCGGAGTGGTGCTGGAACCGGACGGGCACGAAGCGCTATCTGCGTGGCGGCAGCTGGCAGGCGCCGAGTCCGGTTCTCGGATTCGACGCCCAGTCGCCGTGGGCTCGCGAGGCGATGTACGGATTGCGATGCGTCACGTCAGCGCGCCCCGGCGAGGCGGCACGATCGCACGGTCGAGCCCGGCGCCGCGATCTCGCAGTCGAACGGCCGCCCCGACTCGGTCTATGAGGTGTACCCGAAGCGACTACAAGTACGTATCGCGCGCCCGTAGACGGCCGCGTGGACGCGGCCACGAGTCTGCCCGTACTGGCGCCTCGAGCGGGTCTCGTTCGCGGCCGCCTACGAACGCGAGCGCGTGCCGGCACTGCTGTTCCTGCCGGCGAACGCACGGCCGCCTTATTCAGGTGGTGGTCTACTTCCCGGCGGTCAACGCGCTCTGGGAGCGCTCGAGCGCGGATCTGCGCTCGACCCGGTCCCAGGCTGGAATCCGTCGTCCGGAGCGGGCGGGCGGTCCTCTTCCCTGTTTACAAGGGGACGTACGAACGCCGCTACCCGTCAAGGGCCAGGGGGCCGGCCGAAACACGCGAGCGATTCGTGCGTTTCTATCAGGATCTGGCGCGGGCGCTCGACTACGTCGAAAGCCGTCCCGACCTCGATGCCGGAAAATCCGCGTACTTCGGATTCAGCCTGGGCGTCGCCGCGGGTCCGCTGTTCATGGCCGTCGAACCGCGATTCAAGGCCGGCGTTTTCCTGGCCGGAGGCGTGGGCATCTGGCCGGGCATCGCCGATCCATTCGGCAATCCGCAGCAGCCGATCATCCCCGAAATCGATCCCATGAGTTTCGCGAGGCATGTCACCGCGCCGATCCTGATGGTGAACGGCCTGAACGATTTCATCTTCCCGGTGGCGGCATCGCAGCGTCCGTTGTTCGACCGTCTCGGCACACCGCCGGCGCACAAGCGCCATGCGGTCCTCCCGGGCGGGCACCTGCCGGACTCGGTGCCGGAGTCGATGAAGGAAATCCTCAAGTGGCTGGACACATATCTTGGTCCGGTACCAAGGTGATCGAGGCGCGTGCGCGGCCGCGGTGCTTTGGGGGTCCATCGTCTCTTGACGGCCGCGGCAGCGTGACTTACCGTGTCGACGTTCATGGAGAGACTGACATTCCCGAAGCTGGCCGGCGCGCGCGTCCCGGCGATCCTCGCAGCTGCGGTGTTCAGCGCCGCCTGGGTCACTGCCGGAGCGGTCCAGGAAGATGCGCTGCGCAAGGCCCTGACCTTCCACGCTTCGTTCGACGGGAAGGTCGATGCCGCTTACGCGGCCGGCGACCCGAAGCTGTATTGGGCCCCGTCCTTGAAGCAACGTCAGGAGGCGAAGCCCGGTCTGCCGGACGGCGGCGCGGTCGTGGCCGCCGGGGGCGCAGGCAAGTTCGGCGACGCTCTGCGCTTCACGAAGAAGGGGCCGCCGATCGTGTTCTTCCAGGGTGCGCGCAACATGGCCTTCGAGCCGGTGAACTGGACCGGCACGGTCTCGTTCTGGCTGAGCGTCGATCCCAAAACCGATCTCGAGCCGGGTTTTTGCGATCCTGTTCAGATCACGCCGCGCGCCTGGAACGACGGCGCCTTTTTCGTGGAGTTCGAAAAGCGCCCGGAATCCATTCCCTTCCGCCTGGGGGTCTACGCGGACCTCGACGTGTGGAACCCGGAGAAGCGCAGGTTCGACGACATTCCCGCCCACGAGCGCCCGCTCGTCACGGTCCAGGACCCGCCGTTCGACCGCGGCAAGTGGACCCACGTCGTGTTCAGCTTTCAGAATTTCAACACCGGCAGGCGCGACGGCGTGGCGCGGCTTTACCTGGACGGGAAGCCCCGCGGCGAGCTGAGCCCGCGCCAGCAGTCCTTCACGTGGGATCCGGAGAAGAACACCATCGCGCTCGGCTTGAGCTACATCGGCTTGCTCGACGAGCTCTCCGTCTTCAACCGCGCGCTGAGCGGTGAAGAAGTCGCCAGCCTCCATGGACTGCGAAAGGGCGTGACCTCGCTCCTGCGGTAGCCGAGGCCCCTGACCGCGCGGGAGCGAAGCGGCCCCTACCGCGGGAGCGAAGCGAGCCGGCCCTTACCAGCGCAGCGCCGAGGCCCCTACGGCGAGCGAAGCGAGCCGCCCCTACGTCCGCTTGATGACGACGAGCGTGACATCGTCGGCGGGCGTGCCGAAGGCCAGCAGGTCCGTCCGGATGGCCTCGAAGATCTCCGCGGCCGTTTGATGTTTGACGGCCCTCAGTTTCTCTTCGAGCCGCCGCGGATAGTAATCCTCGTCGGCGTTCCGGTGGTCGACGAGGCCGTCGGTGTGCAGCAGGAGGATGTCGCCGGCGCCCATCAGGACCCACTCGTTCAGTTTGTAGTCTTCCTTGAAGCCCAGCGGACTCGCGGCCGCGTTGCCGTCGGTCGCGTGCAGCGACGGCATCATCCCGAGCGGGGGAAACGAGACGCACAAGTCCTGGCTGACTTCCATGAACTGGTCGTGCCTGGACGAGAAGACCAGCGGAAACGGCTGCGCCGCGGAGAGGAATCGAAACCCGCCGTCTTCGGAGATCTCGGCGTAAATCAACGAGACGAACTTGTGGTCGCTGGACGACTGATAGAACCTGGTGTTCAGGTTCTCGAACAGCCGCTTCGTCACCCGCCCGAACATGTCCAGCTCGTAGATCGCGCCGAGGAGAAACGCCTGATGGAGCATGGCGGCCATGAACGCATCGGTGATGCGGTGGCCCGAGACGTCGAGGACCGCGATGCCTGCCGTCTTCTGGCAGCGCCGGAGGTTCTCGGCGATGTCCAGCCTTCCCTGTTCGGTGCTTCGCTGAATCCTGGTTTCGAGGTCGAACCGCTGCTTGAAATCCACGAAAATCAGGTGGTCGCCTCCGACCGGGCCCTGCAACGCAAGCGTGCCGCCGTGAATGTCGATCCCGTTGACGCGCGGAACCGCTCCCGGCTTGGGGATAAGATGCTTGACAATCTCCGTGAAGTTTTCCAGCTCGCCCGATAGTTGAATCAAATGGTCCTTGCGATCCGAATGCATGGTCTCCCGTCTCCAAACGGCCGGTCAGCGGAACACGCACCGCCTCGTTGCAGAGTCGGAAATCGGCGCCAAAAGAACGCGCTTCCTGGCTGGACGCAGCAATTCCGGCTGCCGCGCCGCTGAGGCTACTTGTCCCGGTGTTTACGGTCGTACTGCAATCGCGGGACCATCGGAGAGGCGTCGAAATGCCACGGGAAATCACGAAATGCAGCAGGTCTGTATTGATCGGATGCAAATCTGAGACACTGACTACCTTTTCGGCTGCCCTGGGCCCCGGCCTCAAAAAAGAGATCCGGCCTGTCGATTTCGAGGCCCCTCGTTCGACATGGAACCAGGGGCCAGGGTTCGGCCTAATCTTCAGGTGCTTCATGAGCTTCATCACTGATTTCCGGTTTGCGCTGCGGTCGTTGGGCAGGGTCAAAGGCCTGGCGATCACCGTCGTCGTCACCCTGGCGCTTGGCATTGGCGCCAATGCGGCGATTTTCAGCGTCGTTCGCGGCGTGCTCCTGCGGCCGCTCGTCAACCGCGACGAAGACCGCCTGATCTACATCCGCCAGAGCGCGCGCGGCATCGGCTCGGAGAACGCGAACTTTTCTGTCCCGGAAATCCGGGATCTGCAATCGCGCGTCCGGACCCTCGGCGCGCTCGGCGATTTCTCGACCGTCGAGTTCACGATGGCCGGCCTGGGCGAGCCCCGCGTCGTTCGTTCCGGGGTCGTCGGCGGGTCGTACTTCAGCGTCATGGGTCTCCGCCCGGTGCGGGGCCGCCTGCTCGACGCCACCGACGACGGGCCCAAGGCTGCCGGCGCGGCCGTGCTGACGCATCGCTTCTGGACGACCACGCTGCAGAGCGACGAATCGCTGATCGGAAAGACGGTGAGGCTTGGCGAACGTTCGGCGACCATCGTCGGCGTCCTCGAGCCGTCCGTCCCGTATCCCGCGGAGACGGAGATCATCGCGAACGTCGTGACGAGCCCGCACCACATGGACGCCACGATGCAGGACGGCCGCGTGCACCGGATGACCGAGCTCTTCGGCCGGCTGACGCCCGGCGCCGATCTCGAGTCCGCGCGCGCCGAGCTGCGCGCCGCGCACGGCGCGATCCTCGCGGAGCACCCGGAGGCGTATCCGAAAGAAGCCGACTTCCGAATCGACGCCGTGCGGCTGCGCGATCAGATCACCTCGCCGGCGAGAACCGTCCTGCTGATCCTGCTGGCCGCCTCGGCGCTGGTCTTCCTCATCGCGTGCTCGAACGTGGCGAACCTGATTCTCGCCCGCTCCGTGCGGCGCGAAGGCGAGCTGGCCATCCGCGCGGCGCTTGGCGCGAGCACCGGCGCGCTGCGCCGCACGCTTCTCGCGGAAAGCCTGCTGCTCTGCGGGGCGGGCGCGATCCTCGGCGTCGTCATCGCGCGTCCGATGGTGGCGATTCTCGCCCGGTATGCCGCGCGTTTCTCGGTGCGCGCGCTGGATCTGACCGTGGACGCCAGCCTGCTGTGGGTCGGCGTGAGCCTCGCCGTGATCGCGGCCGTGCTGCTGGCGTTCGTTCCGCGACTGCCGTCCGCCGGGGCGTCCACCGGGATCGGGCTGACGACCGGAAGCGTGCGGATCACGTCGGGCACCAACCGCCGGCTGCGCCTGTTCGCGGTCACGCAGATTGCGGCGTCGTTCGTGCTCCTCGCGGGCGCCGGGATGCTGCTGACGACGCTGTTTTCGCTGCAGGCGGCACGCGACCGGGTTCAACACGCGCAACGTGCTCGCGGTGAACGTGCCCATCGTCTCTTACTCGCGTCCGCCGGACCAGATTGCGTCGTTCTACAAGGAGGCGCTGCGGCGCATCTCGGAGCTGCCCGGCGTGGAGCGCGCCGCGATCGGCACGATCGTGCCGTGGCGCGACGCGGGCACGTTCGGCCCCGGCTTTCAGTTCTCGGTTGAGGGGTACGCCAAGGCGAACGGCGAAGAGGATCCGCGCGCGCGGTTCCGGACCGTGTCGCCCGGGTTCTTCGCGTCGCTGGGCGTCCCGATCGTCGCGGGCCGCGATTTCAGCGAGGCCGACCGGCGCAGCGCCGAGCCCGTCGTCATCATCAGCCAGAGCGTGGCGCAGCGGATGTTCCCGACTCAGGAGGCGCTGAACCGCCGCCTGATGTGGACCGATCCGGTGATGAAGTTCATCGACGTGAGCACGGGGCCACGCCGGATCGTCGGCATCGCCGCCGACGTGGACGACGAGAACGTGGTGCCGGGCCCGGCGCTGAGCGTCTATCACCCGTTCGAGCAGGAGATCGGCGGCGGCCGCCTCTTCGTCCACGCGCGAACCGATCCGTACGCGCTCGTGCCTCCGATCACGCGCATCATCCGCGAGCTCTCGCCCGATCAGCCGGTCGAGCAGGCGGCGACGCTCGAGGACGTGCGGGCGGAGGTGCTCGCGCCCAATCGGCTGAACGCGCTCGTCTTCGGCGGCTTCGCGGCCGTGGCGCTCCTCATCGCCGTCGTCGGCGTCGCGGGCGTGCTGGCGTTTTCCGTGAGCGCGCGGACGCGCGAGTTCGGCATCCGCCTCGCGATCGGGTCGGCGCCGCGTCACCTGTTGACGCGCGTGCTCGGAGAAGGCGCGGTCATTGCCGGCGCCGGCATCGTGGCCGGGGCGGCTGGAGGAGTCCTCCTCGCGCAGCTCGTCGGGAGCTACATCCAGGACGTCAGCATCCCGGGAGCCCTGCCCATCGCCGGCGCGGCGGCGGTCCTCGTCGCGGCGGCCATCGTCGCGTCGCTGATGCCGGCGGCGCGCGCCGCGCGCATCGACGTCATCCAGGCGTTGCGATCCGAATAAAGTTCTAGAGTTCTTTAGCAGGTTGCTGAAAGACTGCAATCCAGCCAAGAACAACAGGCGAACAGGAGCAAGGGAGGCTCTTTTGTTTTTGTTTTTTGTCTTTTTGGTTTTGTCTTTCGTTTTTTGATTCTTTTTCTCCCGTTCTCCTTTTCTCCTGTTTGAACTTTAGACAACCGTCCCGCCGATTGACACACCCGCCCACGGGACGTACTCTCGCTTCGAGGCCGGATCCCTTGTAGGCGAGGTGCCTGATGTTCCGATTCGACGCAGACAAGAGCGTCCACTTCTGCGACGGCATGCGTCGGCGCGATTTCCTGCACGCGGGCTCCCTGGGGCTCCTCGGTCTCACGCTCGGGGATTTCCTCGCGCTGAAGGCCGCCGGCCAGGTCGCTCCCGGCCGCGACGTGAACTGCATCATGCTGATGCTCGTCGGCGGTCCCAGCCAGCTCGACACCTGGGACATGAAGCCGGACGCGCCCGCCGAGATCCGCGGTCCCTACAAAGCGATCCCGACCAACGTCGCCGGCATCCAGATCAGCGAGATCTTTCCGCGCATGGCGAAGCACGCGGACAAGTACGCGCTGCTGCGGTCGGTGTATCACACCGGCGCCGGCGTGCACGACGTCGGGCACCAGTACATGCAGACGGGCCGCTTCTTCCAGTTCGGCAACGAGCAGCCGCACTTCGGATGCGTCCTCAGCAAGCTGAAAGGACCGAAAGGGGACGCGCCGCCGCACGTGCTGCTGCCGCGGCCAATCGGCAATACCGGCGGGAACCTGCCGCACGGCCAGAACGCGGGCTTTCTCGGCAAGACGTTCGATCCGTTCGTCCTGAACGCCGATCCGTCGGACGCCAACTTCCAGGTGCCGGATCTGCGTGTCGCCCGATTACCTGCCGCCGATGCGCGTGGACGGCCGGTCCTCGATGCGGCACCTCGTCGACAACGCCGTGTCGCACCTCGAGTCCATCCCGGACGCCCGGCTGCTCGACAGCAACTTCCAGTCCGCGTACAAGCTGATGTCGTCCGAGTCGGCGCGCTCCGCGTTCGATCTGTCAAAGGAAGACGACAAGACGAAGGAGCGCTACGGCCGCAACCGCTTCGGCATGAGCTGCCTGCTGGCCCGGCGGATGATCGAGCGGGGCGTGCGGTTCGTCACGGTCAACATGTTCGAGACCGTCTTCAACGAGATTACGTGGGACATCCACGGCTCGGCCCCCTTCAGCCCGATCGAGCTGCTATCGCGACCTCGTCGGCCCGATGTTCGACCATGCGTACAGTTCCCTGCTCGAGGACCTGCACGATCGCGGGCTTCTGCAGGACACGCTCGTCCTCGCGATGGGAGAGTTCGGCCGCACGCCGAAGGTGAATCCCGCGGGCGGCCGCGATCACTGGACGAACTGCTGGACGACGCTGATCGGCGGCGGCGGGATCAAGGGCGGGCAGGTCATCGGCTCGTCGGACGAGATCGGCGCGTATCCGAAGGACCGGCCGATCGCGCCGCCCGACCTCGCCGCGACGGTCTACAAGGCGCTCGGCATCGACATCGAGACGCCGATCATCGGCGCGTCGAACCGGCCGGTGCCGGTCGTCGACTACGGACATCATCCGATCGCCGAGCTGCTTCTGACGCTGCGGGGATCCCTGACAGTCTCTTATGAGAGCGCAAACGTTGACGCAGCGGTGCTTTCAAGACCGCCATGGTCCGGCTAAAGCCGGACGCCACGATCGGTCTTGCACTGCTCGCTTGCGCAGTCATCGTCGTGCTGTCCGGCGCGCCGAAGGCGGACACGCCTGCCCCGGCCGCGCTCGAGATCCTTCCCCAGGCCGTCGTCCTGCGCGGGCAGGGCAGCCGTCAGCAGCTCATCGTGGAGGCCCGCGCCGGCACGACGTACACCGGCCATCGCACGGGCACGTCCACGTTCGCGTCCTCGAACCCGAACGTCGCCACCGTGGACGCCGCCGGCGTCGTCGCGGCGGTCGGCGACGGACGGACCATCATCACCGCGCGCGACGGGGAGGTGTCGGCGTCGACGGTCGTCGAGGTCGAGCGGGCGTCCGCGCCGTATCCGCCGACATTCCGCAACCACGTCATCCCCGTGCTCACGCGCGCCGGGTGCAACTCGGGTCCGTGCCACGGTTCGCTGTCGGGCAAGAACGGATTCAAGCTGACGCTGCGCGGATACGATCCCGAGGTCGACTACACGACCTTGACGCGTCAGGCCGCGGCGCGCCGCATCAACAAGGTCGAGCCCGGACGAAGCCTCATGCTGCTGAAGCCGACCCTCGCCGTCGCGCACGGCGGCGGAAAGCGGTTCGCGCCCCGCTCGCCGGAGTACGGCGTGATCGCGGACTGGATCGCGGCCGGCACGCCGGCGCCGGCCGACTGGGATCCGGCCATGACGCGCCTCGAGGTCTTTCCGCCCGCGGCGCGGCTGAAGCCCGGCGACGAGCAGCCGCTCGTCGTCCGTGCGCACTTCTCCGACGGTCACGCGGAAGACGTGACGCGCTGGGTCAAGTTCTCCTCGAACGAGGGGGCGGTCGCGTCGGTGAGCGAAGAGGGCGTCGCGAAAGTGCAGGGCCCGGGCGAGGCGGCCATCTCGGCCTGGTATTTGAGCAAGATCGTCACGGCGCGCATCACGTCGCCCTTCCCGAACCACATCGACGCGGCGGTCTACGCGCGTGCGCCGCGCGCGAACTTCATCGACGGGCTCGTGCTGACCAAGCTGTCCGAGCTCAACATCGAGCCGTCGCCGCTGTCCTCCGACACGGAGTTCATCAGGCGTGCCTATCTCGACGCCGCGGGCATTCTCCCGGCTCCGGACGAGATCCGTGCGTTCCTGTCGGACACGCGCGCCGACAAGCGCGCCCGCCTCGATCGACGCGCTGCTCGAGCGTTCGGAGTTCGTCGATTACTGGGCGTACAAATGGTCCGACCTGCTGCTCGTCTCGAGCAAGAGCCTGCCCTCGAACGCCATGTGGTCGTACTACAACTGGATCCGCTCGAGCGTGGCCGCCAACAAGCCGTGGGACCAGATGGCCCGCGAGCTCCTCACCGCCTCGGGCAGCACGCTCGCGAACGGCGCGGCCAATTACTACGTGCTGCACAAGAACCCGATTGACGTCACCGAAAACGTCGCGATGACCTTCATGGGGTTCTCGATCACCTGCGCCCGCTGCCACAACCACCCGCTCGAGAAGTGGACGCAGAAGGACTACTACCAGATGGCGAACCTGTTCTCGCGGATCGCCGTCAAGAACGGGCCCGACCGCGGGGACCTCATCGTCTATCCGGCGCGCACCGGGGAGATCAACCACCCGCGGCTCAACGTGCCGCTTGCCCCGCGCCCGCTGGACGGACCTGCCCTGCCGGTCAGCGCCGAGACGGACCGGCGGGAGTTCTTCGCCGACTGGCTCGTCTCTCCGGACAACGCGTTCTTCGCGCGCGCGCTCGTCAACCGCGTCTGGAAGAATTTCATGGGACGCGGGCTCGTCGAAGGCGGTCGACGACATTCGCGACGCCAACCCGCCGTCCAACCCGGAGCTGCTCGCGGCGCTCACGCGCGATTTCGTCGCGCACCGCTTCGAGGTCAAGCATCTCGTCCGGACGATCATGAATTCGGCGACCTACCAGCTGTCGTCCGTGCCGACCGCGAGCAACGCCGCCGATCTGAAGTACCACTCGCACTACATCGCACGGCGGCTCCCGGCCGAGGTGATTCTCGACGCGATCAGCCAGGTGACGGGCGTTGCGGAGACGTTTCCCAATCACCCGGGCCGGCGCGCGCTGCAGTTGCCGGACGCGGCCGTCGACTCGTACTTCCTGACCGCCTTCGGCCGTCCCCCGCGGGTCACGGCGGCCGATTCGGAGCGGCAGCAGGAGCCGAGCATCACGCAGGCGCTGCACGTCATCAACGGCGACACGATCAACCAGAAGCTCTCGGCGCAGAACGGCCTGATTCAGAAGCTGGTCGATGGCGGCAGCGACAACAAGACCGCCGTCGAACGGATCTATCTCGCCGCCCTGAGCCGCTACCCGAGCGAGGAGGAGCTCCGCACGTTGTCCCGCGCGATGGACGAGGCGCTCGCACGTGGAGCCGCCGGATCTCCGCGGCGCCCCGTGCTCGAGGATCTGGCGTGGGCCGTCCTGACGGGACGGGAATTCCTGTTCAACCATTGATCCTCGACCACCGATGGGCATGACGGGCCGCTTTCGTGTCCAGGCTCTCGCTGCCGCGGCGTATCTGGCCGCGCTCCTGACGGTGGCATGCGCCGCCCATGCGCCGCGCGTGCCGGGTGCATCGCCGTCGGCTGGCGTGTCTTTCAGCCAGGTCGGCGAGATTTTCCAGGAGAGCTGCGAGCACTGTCACAATGCCGACGACGAGAAGGGCGGACTGCTGATGGAGAGCTACGCCTCGCTCGTCGCGGGCGGCGAGCATGGCAACGCCCTCGTTCCGGGCGACAGCGCCGCGAGCCGGCTGATGCAGATGATCGAGGGCAAGCTCAAGCCCCGGATGCCCTATAAAGAGGATCCGCTGCCGCGGGCGCAGGTGGAGTTGATCCGCCGGTGGATTGACGAAGGGGCGCCCGGACCGGAGGCGGCCGACGGACCTCCAGCGGCGCGCAGAGAGGTCGAGATCCCCGACGTCAAGCCGCTCGTGCCGGCGCCGGGCGCCGTCGCGGCGATCGCCTTCGACCCGCTGACGCGCAGGATCGCCGTCGGCACGTACAAATCGGTTCACCTGATGGCGCTCGCCGACCGCAAGTGGACCGCGGCGCTGAACGGCCACGCGGATCTCATACGGGCCGTCGCGTTTTCTCCGGACGGCACGCGGCTCGCCGTTGCCGGCGGCCCCTCGGGGCGGTACGGCGAAATCAAGATCTGGGATGTGACCGCGACGTCCCCGAAGCTCGTCTCCACGATTCAGGGGCACCGGGACGCAATCCTGGCTATCGCGTTCTCTCCGGATGGCGCCACGCTGGCCAGCGCGAGCTACGACAAGCTGATCAAGCTCTGGACCGTCGCCGACGGAAAGGTGATCGCGACGCTCAGGGAGCATTCGGATGCGGTCTATGCGGTCGCATTCATGCCCGGCGGCACCCAGCTCGTGTCGGCGGCCGGGGACCGGACGGTCAAGATCTGGAACGTGGCGACGGGGAAGCGTCTGTTCACCGCCAACGATTCGCTCGACGCGGTCTACACCGCGGCCGTCCATCCGTCGGGCCGCTGGTTCGCAGCCGCCGGGGCCGACCGCACGATCCGCACCTGGGCGTGGAACGGGGATGCGTCCTCACCTGGCGGAAATGCCGCGACGCTGCAGGCATCCACGTTCGCGCACGGTGAGTCCGTTCTCCGGCTGGCGTATTCACCGGACGGCGCGATCCTGGCGTCGGGCGGCGCGGACCGCGTGATCAAGTTGTGGGACGCCGCGACGCTGAAGGAGAAGCAGGCGTTCGAGGCGCAGCCGGACTGGGTCATGGGCCTGGCGCTCAGCGCGGATGGGAAATGGCTGGCCGCCGGCCGCTACGACGGCACGCTCGGACTCTACGGCCTCGACGGCGGGCGTTCCGGCGAGCAGTTCGTCGTGCCGCGCTGACGATGATTAGTTTGCAATCGCATAATCCGGAATCAGGGAGATCGGTGAATCGAGAGACTGCGGAATCAAGCGATTCAAGAACGACTTCGGTCCGACTTAGTGGATTCGAATTCGGTTTGTCGGACCAAGGAGATACAAACGTGCTGCGAGTCCAACCTGACGCCCGTCATCAGTCTCACGATCGCGATCCTCGCTGCCGCGTCGACCGCGCTTGCCCAGACCGCCCCTCCTACCCTTCAGAAGGTGAGCCCGACCGGCGCCCAGCGCGGGACGCGCGTCACGATCAAGATCGAGGGGACGAACATCGGCGGCGCCACGCGGTTCATCTTCAGCGAGCCGGGGTTCTCGACCAGCATCACGGCCGTGAAGGAGCTGCCAATCGAGAGGCCGGAGATCATGAAGGGCGTCGTCCGCACCGATGCGCCCATCGAGGACGGCGCGAAGAAGTACGAAGTCACCGCTGACGTGACGATCGCGCCGAACGTGCCGCACGCCGTGCACGCGTTCCGCGTCCTCACGCCGCTTGGGGTGTCGAACCTGCTGCGGTTCGCCGTCAGCTCCCTCGCGGAGATCGCCGAGCGGGAGCCGAACGGACCGGCCGCCGCGCAGAAGGTGACGCTCCCGGCGACGCTCGTCGGCACGCTCGGAGCCTCCGGGGATGTGGACGCGTACGAGTTTCGAGCCCGCGCGGGCGAGGAGATGGTCTTCCAGGTGGTCGCGCGGCCTCTGGGATCGCGTCTCGACAGCGTCATCCGGCTGCTCGACGCGCAGGGCAGCCTCCTCGGAACCAACAGCGACGTGGATCTGAGCCGCGACTCCGTTCTGACGTGGCGGTTCACCGAAGCCGGCAGCTACACGTTGACGATCGAGGACGTCGAGCACGGGGGCGGCAAGAACGGCTTTGCCTACCGGATTCAAGCCGGCGCCCTGCCCTATGTTGCCGGAGTGTTCCCGCTCGGCGTCCCGTCGGGCGCGAGCGCCGACATCTCCGCCTCGGGCGTGAACCTCGGCGATCGGGCGACGCTGAAGGTCACGGGGGATCGGTCGGCGCTCGTCGGCAGGACGATTCCGATTCCAGCGTCCGCTACCGCGGGTTCCGCCATCAACCGGCGAGCCGTTGCGCTCGGCACGTATCCGGAGGCGCCCGAAGCCGAGCCGAACGACGAACCGGCCGTCGCGCAGACGCTCGCGATTCCCGCGACAGTGAACGGGCGGATCTGGACACGGGAGGGCTCGCGCCCCGGCGCGGCTCGCGCGGATCAGGATCTCTTTCGCTTCACCGCGCGCAAAGGGCAGAAGGTCGTGCTCGACGTCACCGCCCAGCAGCTCGGCTCTCCGCTCGATTCGACGATCGAGGTGCTGGACGCCGACGGGCGCGTCGTGCCGCGCGCCGCGATCCGGTGCGTCGCGCAGACCGAGATCTCGCTCAACGATCCGGATTCGAACCGCCGCAGCATGCGCTTCGCGACGTGGAACGAGCTCGGCGTGAACGACCACCTCCTCATCGGCGACGAGCTGCTGCAGATCGCGTCGATGCCGACCCACCCGGACGACGACGTCCAGTTGATGAGCTACCGCGGCGGACGCCTCACGCTGCTCGACACATCCGCCCGCAACCACTCGGTCGGCGAGGCGGTGTTCAAGGTCGAGATTCACCCGCCCGGCACGCGCTTCGAACCGAACGGGATGCCGGCGTTCCAGATCGACTACGTCAACGACGATGGCGGGCCGAGGTTCGGCGGGAAGGACTCGCGGCTCCACTTCGAAGCGCCGGCCGACGGCGACTACTTCGTCCGCCTGCGGGACGTCCGCGGCCTCGACGGAGAGCGCTACGCGTATCGCCTGACGCTGCGCGAGCCGGCGCCCGACTTCGAGGTCACGTTCGATCCCAAGTCGTTCAACATCCCGCGGGGAGGCCGCGTGTCGGTGACCGTGACGGCCGATCGCAAGGACGGCTTCGACGATGCGATCGACGTGGAGCTGCGCGATCTGCCGGCAGGCCTGACGGCAACGCCCGGCCGGATTCCTGCCGGCGCCGCGACGACCGTGCTCATGCTGACCGCGGCCGAGGACGCATCCTTCGAGGGGCAGCATGCGACGCTGCCGTCGATGTATCCCACGGCGGCCGCCGGGCACTCAGGCTCCGGCGCCTACGACGTGCCTGGCGTCGCCGCGCTGAAGCTCGCCGGCCGCGCGACGATCGACGGCCGTACGGTGTCCCATGAGGCCGAGACGACGGAGCTCGTCAGCGTGATCGCGCTGGCCCCGAAACCGGACCTGATCGTCACGACCGACGCGAAGCGGATCGAGGTGATCCCGGGCAAGGCCGTGACGCTGACGGTCAAGGTCGAGCGCCACAACGGCTTCAAGGGCCGTGTCCCGGTCTCGGTGATGAACCTGCCGCACGGCGTGCGCGTGGACGACGTCGGCCTGAACGGCGTGATGATCACGGAGCAGGAAACCAGCCGCGTCATCCACATCGTCGCCGAACCCTGGGTGCAGGCGCAGAGTCAGCCGCTGCTGATCGTGGGGCGCGTCGAAGTGAACTCGCCGCTCCGGAACGAATCGGCGGCGCTGCCGGTGGAGCTGGTCGTGAAGGCTACCGCGCCGACCGCCGCGTCGCGGTAGAAGAAGGAGACAGGAGACAGGAGACCGCGTCAAAAGCCCCATCCGGCGCGGACACCGAGCGAGAGCTCACGATGCTTCTCGCCGATGCGGGCCGGACCGCCGTAGACGTAGCGGACGTCGGGCGACACGGTCAGCTGCCGCACGAGCCGTATCGGGACTTCGAGACCGAAGAGGAGCCCCCCGCGGGAGCGATCGACGCGTTGATTGGTGAACACGCCCGAGGCCGCGACGCGCGCGGGATCGATTTCTTCCGGAATTGTCAGGATGGTGTGGTCGGAGGTTTCCGTGTAATTGCGGAAAGCCAGACCCAGCCGGAAAACGACGTCGGCGCGGCCCGTGGATCCGCCTCTGGCGGTCACGGCCACGGAGCCGCCCACGCCGGGAACGTACCCGAGTGTCCGGCGCGCGGTGGGTGCCAGGCGCTCGATCTCGGCGCGCGTCGAGTTCGGCGGCGCGTAAGACACGAACCAGCCTTCATAGCTCCGAGAGAAACTGCCGCTCGCCTGCGTGATCTCTCCCTCCATCCCCCAGGTCTTGGAGAACCGCACCGAGCCCACCAGCCCGATCACCGGCATGACGGTTGTGAGGCCGCTTTCGACCATGACCCTGTCGGCGCGCACGACCGGCCCCACGTCGAATCGCGGCGATGGCTGTGCGAACGCGACCGGCACGGAACCCAGGACCAACGCCGTTGTGACCCAGAACGTTCGCATGTTCCCTCCGCCCTGTAAGGCGCCGGCGGGGGCGGAAACAGCTCACGGACGAAGGAGGCAGGAGCAGGAGGCAGGAGGCAGATCGATCGTGACAAGTATCGATCTGTCTTCTGTCTCCTGTCTTCTGTCTCCTATAATGCTCGAATGCCTGCTCTGAACATCGAACACATCGCGTGGAACGTGTCCGATCCCGTCGCCATGGCCGCCTGGTACGTGGAGCACCTGGGGATGCGAGTCGTCCGGCAAGGCCCGCCGCCCCAGCACATCCACTTCCTGGCGGATGCGAAGGGCCGCGTGGTCATGGAGATTTACAGCAACCCGGTGGACCCGATCCCGGTCTACTCGTCGATGCATCCGATGCGTCACCATCTCGCGTTTGCAGCTCCCGATCCGGACGCGGCCATGACCGCTCTCGTCGCCGCCGGCGCGACCTACGTCGAGGAGATGTCACTGGCGGATGGCTCGCGTCTGCTGATGCTCCGGGATCCGTGGGGGCTCGCCATCCAGCTCTGCGCGCGCGTGACGCCGCTGCTGCCCGCTAGCTAAGGCCAGGGCCAGCCGGGTGTTCACTTGTGTTGCTGAATCTGCGTAGCAGAACTAAACAGGAGATCAGGAGGTCAGGAGCTTGTTTTTCTTGGAAAAAACTCGTGATCTCCTAATCTCCTGATCTCCTGTTCAACGTCGTAGCGCCAACCTCCGCCACGATTTCATACGACCTGACGCGCTTCGCGTGGTCGTAGATGTTGGAGACGACCATCAACTCGTCCGCCCGCGTGGCGGCGGCCAGCCTGCGCAAGCCTTCGCCGACCGTTTCGGGACCGCCGACGATCGAGTAGGTCAGCATGTGTGACGCCCGAAGTCTTTCCGACGGCGTCCAGTACGCGTCGATGTCGTCGATCGGCGGCTGCTGCGGGCCCGGCCGGCCGCGGGCGAGGTTGGCGAACGCCTGCTGGAGTGTCGTGAAGAGACGCCGCGCTTCCGCGTCGCTGTCGGCGGCGACCACGTTGACGCCGACCATCGCGTAGGGACTGGCGAGTTGCGCGGACGGTTGAAACCGCGCGCGGTAGACGGCGAGGGCTTCCATCAGCGCGTCCGGCGCGAAGTGCGAGGCGAACGCGTAGGGAAGTCCCAGGTGCGCCGCCAGTTGAGCGCCGAACGTGCTCGAGCCGAGAATCCAGAGCGGAACGTTCAGACCGCCCCCCGGGACTGCCTGAATAACCTGTCCGGGCCGCACGGGCGCCAGGAGAGCCTGTAGCTCCTCGACGTCCTGCTGAAACTCATCGACCCGGGCGGGATCGCGCCGCAGCGCTCGCATCCCCATGGCATCCGTCCCCGGCGCGCGCCCGAGACCCAGATCGATCCGCCCCGGGTAGAGCGATTCCAGCGTGCCGAACTGCTCGGCGATGACGAGCGGCGCGTGGTTCGGAAGCATGATGCCGCCGGCGCCGACACGGATCGTGGACGTGCCGCCGGCGAGATACCCGATGACGACGGCCGTGGCGGCGCTGGCAATGCCCGTCATGTTGTGGTGCTCGGCGACCCAATAGCGGCGATAGCCCAGGCGCTCGGCCTGCCGGGCCAGATCGAGGCTCCTGCGCAGGGCCTCGCGCGGCGTGGCGTCCTGCGTCACAGGCACGAGGTCGAGGATGGAAAGCGGAATCATCGACTCTCAGAATACGCGCACAAGCGACGCTGCCGATGGGCGAACTGTCACAGCGTACAGGGGTCAGACCCCAGTCGTCGGGTTGCACACTGATCGCAGATTCTGCAGCCCGCCGCAGCGCCTCCTGCGCGGATTTCTTCAGTCAGCGGCCGGCTTCAATGCGCTATTGTTCTCGCGAAGTGCCTCGCCGCGGGCTCTTTCGTGACGGGTTGAGCGTGACAAGAGGAAAACATGACGGGACTCCATCTCGGACTCGTGCTGTCGCTCGTCACGGTGCTCGTGCGCCAGGCGGCTCCTCAAGCACCGCCCGATGCGACGAGCTGGCCCATCCCAGGGGTGCTGGTTCCGGGTGTTGAGGGCGTCACGGCGCCCCGGGTGATCCAAGAGGTCAAGCCGCAAATTACACCGGTGCGGCGATGCGCGCGAGGATTCAGGGCGTCGCGGTCCTGGAATGCGTGGTGGAGCCGGACGGACGGGTCGGTCCGGTGCGGATCGTGCGTTCACTCGACGCGGTCCACGGCCTCGACGAGGAAGCGATCAGGACGGTCAGGAAGTGGCGCTTCATGCCAGGCATGAAAGACGGCGTGCCGGTTCGCGTCGCCGTCAAGGTCGAGATCAGCTTCACGATTCGCGACCGGCGCGACTCGCCCACGCCGATCCTCGGATGGCCGGACTCGTTCTCTGACACGAGCGAAGTATCCACTTCGCTGCCGGCGGGCTGGTCAGAGGATTCCATCGGGACGGCCACGCTCGAGGTGCGCCTGGCCTATCCGGCCGGCTGGTCGATCCGGAAGGACACGAGCGGGAGTGCAATCGCGACCCTCTTGGCCGACGATGCGCGTGGCCATCGAGCGATCACGATTGCGCGGCCCAGCCCCACGCGGCTCGACCTGGTCACGCCGCTCCCTGAAGCCCGGCTGAAAGATTTTCTCGACGGCGTGGGGCAGATGCACGCCGCGCAGACGCTCAACGTGCGGATGGTCCAGTCCGGCCAGGTGGAGTCGTCCGGAAGACTCTGGCTCTGGCTCGAGATGGCGGCGCCGACTGTCAACCTGCCGGGAGCTCCCGAGGAGTTCGCGGCGCACATGCGCGCGGCGCACGACGGCATGCGGATGTGGTCGCTCACGACGACCGCCGGCGGGCAGATGATTCAGGTCTTCTGCACGGTCCTGCATGCCGCGAATACCTCCGAGGCCGACAAGCAGGAGGAGATCCGCCGCGCCGGCCTCGAGTTCGGCGCCATGCTGAAGCGGATGTCGGTCGTGGCCCGCTGACGGAACTATCAAGCGGGTGAAGATCCAGCGGTGCGAGCCGTCTTGACCCCGAAAACTCATCTCTTGAGTCAAGTTTTCGGCGGCAGCGGCGACGTAAACAATGCTACCTAGCGAGGCGGAGCCGGACGGTCTGAGGCGCAGCCTCGCTAGAGTCTCAAAGTTCTGAACAAGCCGCGTCCAGGTAGACAGCGCATGGGAGGGACATGATGAAGAGGAGCGACGCTCGTCGGCTCGCCACGATTCTTTTCCTGACCGTAGCCTTCGCGACCCCACCCTATCTGACGCACGCGCAGGTGCTCTACGGAGTGCTGGTGGGCGGCGTGGAAGACCCGTCCCGCGCCGTCCTCCCCGGAGCGACCGTCACCGCGACCAACAGGGACACGGGCCTCCAGCGCGAGACCACCACCGACGGCAGCGGGTCGTACGCGTTTCGCGATCTCCAGGCCGGCACCTACGATCTGCGGGTCTCGATGTCGGGGTTCAAGTCCTACGTGAAGACCGGCGTCCCCGTCACCCTCAACAACGTCGCACGCGAGGACGTGCGCATGGAAGTGGGAGGGACGACGGAGACGGTGACCGTGACGGCGACGGCGGTGCTGCAGACGATGCGCGCGGATGTCAGCGCGCAGCTCGACACGGCGGAGGTGTCGAACCTGCCGATCGGAAGCGGGCGCAACTTCCAGCAGCTCTACAAGCTGATCCCCGGCGCCAGCCTGCCGGTCGAGCTGCACTCCGACGCGGGCAACCCGCAGCGGTCGCTGGGCACCAACTTCAACGGCGTCTCCAGGTCCAACAACAACACGCGGCTCGATGGCGCGACGGTCAGCTACCCGTGGCTGCCGCACATCATGGCCTACGTGCCGGCCGCCGACGCCGTGGAAACGGTGAACATCGTCACCAACAGCTTCGACGCCGAGCAGGGCATGGCCGGCGGGGCGGCGGTGAGCGTGTCCATCAAATCCGGGACGAACCAGTTCCACGGCAGCGGGCAGTGGTTTCACACCAACAGCGCGCTGCGCGCCCGCAACTACTTCTTCGTCGGCCCCGAGATCCCGAAAAACATCATGAACCAGTTCGGCGGGACGTTTGGCGGCCCGATCAGGCAGAACAAGCTGTTCTTCTTCGGCAACTGGGAGCGCACGACCCGACGGCAGAGCGCCTCCGCGTTCCGCACCATTCCGAGCGACGCGCTCCGCAACGGCGACTTCTCCGGCACGGGCGCGCTGATTTACGATCCCGCGACGGGGAGCCCGGACGGAACAGGGCGGCAGCTGTTCCCGAACAACCGCATTCCGGCCGAGCGCATCGATCCGGCCGCGCGGCAGATGATCCAGCTCATCCCGGCGCCCAACGTCGCGACGTTCCCCAACAACTACTTCGCCACCGGCACGTACGAGTTCGACCGCGACAACCTCGACTTCAAGGTCAACTACAACCCCGGGGCGCAGGCGTCCGTTTTCGCCAGGTACTCCTTCTCGCCGAGCGACCTCTTCGATCCGCCGTCGCTCGAGGCGGCGGGCGGCGACGCGCTGGCCGGCGGGCAGCCGGGCCGTGCGCCGGGCCTCATCCAGAGCGCCGCGGTCGGCGGCACGTACACGATCTCGGAGCACGTGCTCGTCGATGCGAACTTCGGCTTCACGCGGCAGCGGCTCGGCGCGGAGAACATCGACATCGACAGGAACTACGGTCTCGACGTGCTCGGCATCCCCGGCACCAACGGCCCGGACCGGCTGCAGGGAGGCTATCCGCGCTTCGTCATCAACGGCTTCTCGTCGATCGGGAATCCCAACGTGTCCAATCCCTTCCAGTTCCGCGACAACCAGTACGTCGCGGTCGGCAACCTGAGCTGGCTGAAGGGATCGCACTGGTTCCGCTTCGGCGGCGAGTACACCTACTACACGATCAACCATTTCCAGCCGCAGGCCGCGTTCGGTCCGCGCGGCGGCTTCACGTTCACCGGCGGACTGACGGCGCTTCGCGGCGGCGCCGCTCCGACGCTGTACAACAGCTTTGCCGACTTCCTGCTCGGCCTGCCTCAGAGCATGGGCAAGGATCTGCAGTTCGTGAACCCGGCGTCAGTGCGGATGCCGTCGTGGGGCTTCTACGCGCGCGACCAATGGCAGATCAACCGCAAGCTGACGCTGAATTACGGCCTGCGCTACGAGTACTACCCGTTCGCGACGCGGGCGGATCGGGGAGGCGAGCGCTACGATCCGGTCACCGACAAGGTGTTCGTCGGCGGGCTTGGGAATGTGCCGACCGACGCCGGGGTGGACGTGGGCAACGGCCAGCTCGCGCCGCGCCTCGGCGTGGCGTATCGGGTCAGCGACAAGACCGTGGCGCGCGCCGGATACGGCATCAGCATCGATCCGAACTCCTTCCGCAACCTGCGCGACGCCTATCCCGCGACGATCTCCTCGCAGTTCTCAGGGGCGTCGACCCTGCAGGCCGCGGGATCGCTGCGCACGGGCATTCCCGAGGTGCCGGTTCCCGATCTGAGCCAGGGTGTCATCCAGTTGCCGACCGCGGTCGGCACGCAGACGTTCCCGGCCATTTTCGATCGCGGGTACATCCAGTCGTTCAACGTCACGGTTCAGCACGAGCTCGGCGCCAGGCTCGTCGCGCAGGCCGCCTACGTCGGCAGCCGCGCCATCCGGCAGACCGCGAACGTCAACATCAACGCCGCCGGTCCTGGCGGGGGCAACAACGGCCGCGCGCTCTTCCCGCAGTTCGGGCGCATCGCCAACATCAACATGCTGACGCCGTTCAACAGCGCCACGTATGACTCGCTCCAGATGCAGCTCACGCGTCACGTGGCCACGCTCCGTCCTGGGCGTGACCTACACCTTCTCGAAGGCGATCAACTACGCCGACAACAGCGACTCGGGGCTGACCTGGAACTGGCAGCCGATGTGGGATCGCAATCGCGCGCTGGCCGACTTCGACCGGCCGCACAACCTCCAGATCTACGGGATCCACGAGCTGCCGTTCGGACCCGGCAAGCGATGGCTGACCGACGGCGTCGGCGCCATGATCGCCGGCGGCTGGCAGGTCAACGGCGTCTTCAGCGCGATGAGCGGCATCCCGTTCACGGTGACCTCGTCCGGCACGTCGCTGAACGCGCCCGGCAACACGCAGACGGCCGATCAGGTCATGTCGGAGGTGAGGATTCTTGGCGGGGTCGGCCGCGGCAACAGCTACTTCGATCCAAACGCGTTCGCGCCGGTGACCGCCGTCAGGTTCGGAAACAGCGGCCGCAACACGCTGCGCGGCCCGGGCCTCGTCAACCTGGACGCGAGCCTGTTCCGGGATTTCCAGCTGCGCGACGGGTTGAAGATGCAGTTCCGCGCCGAAGTGTTCAACGTCACCAACACGCCGGCGTTCAACAACCCGGGCGCGAATGCGTCAGCTCCGACGCGGAACGCGGACGGCACGATCATCAACCTGAACGGCTACACCGAGATCACGTCCGCCCAGGCGACGGAGAGACAGATCCGGTTCGCGTTGCGGATGGTCTTCTGAGGCAGGATTGAATCAACGGACTTCACTGCCAACAGGCTTCGCTGATCTTCCAGCACGGAGGTCACGGAGGACACGGAGGCTCTAATTTCACCTCTCGAACGCGACTCGAGCCGCGCGGAGCGCGGTGCAGGATCAATCGCGCAGATCAGGCATGCAAGCAGCGGCCGACCCGAGAACTGCTGACATGCCGCTGATCACCGTGTGCAACGCACTGCCAACGCCGGCCTGTGTGACAGCGGGCCGGCGCTCGAGGTGCAGTTGACGACCGAGGACGTCAAGCAGTCCTGCTTGCTTCGCGGCTGCTTGCAACCTGAGCGATCTCGCCGGACAACTGCCCGCGCTCCGACGCGGCTCGAGTCGCGTTGCGCGAAGGTGAAATTAGAGCCTCCGTGCCACTCCGTGCACTCCGTGTTGGAAAGTCAGCGCAGGCTGGCGTGACAATTATCCGGCGTTCACGTCCACGAGCCGCTAGCGCAATTCAAGGTTCCTTGACCGTCAGGACCTGATTGACGGCGACGCCCGTCAGGATTTGCTTCGCGCCGCTCGGCCAGAGGATCTCGATCCGCTGGACGATCGTCGCGGTGCCCACGCCGACATGCAGCCGCGTGTCGTTGCTGCTCAGGTAGCTGGCGACGTTGTTGATTTCCCTGACCTGCACGCGGCCCGGGGTCTCCACCCGCACGGTCGCGCCCAGACCGAAGCCGTTGCTCTTCGTGCCCTGGGCCCGGATCGCGATCCAGTTGCCGCTCCCCGCTCCCTGATTCTTCAGCAGGACCGGCGGCCGTCCCACGCTGGTGATGACCACGTCGAGGTTGCCGTCGTTGTCGAAGTCCGCCACCGCCAGGCCGCGGCCGACCCGCTCGGCCTGCAGCGCCGGCCCGCTCTGCGCGGTGATGTCCCGGAACTTGCCGCCGAGGTTTTCGTACAAGAGATCCTTCTGCGCGTACGAGAGGCCCGGCTGGTACAGCTTGACGTTGTCGATCACGTGCCCGTTCGTGACGTGGATGTCCAGATCGCCGTCGTTGTCGATGTCGTACATCTTCGTCCCGAAGCCAAGCGGGAGATACCCGGATCCCAGGCCCGCCTTCGTCGTCGCATCTTCGAAGACGCCCTTGCCCCGGTTGTCGTACAGCGTGTTCAGCTCCTCCGAGAAGTTCGTCACGAAGATGTCCGGGAACCCGTTGCCGTCGTAGTCCGCGCAGTCCACGCCCATGCCCGCCTGGGGCTTGCCGTTGGGGTCGAAGCCCACTCCCGCGCCGTAGGCCACGTCCAGGAACGTGCCGTCCCCGTTGTTGCGGTACAGGAAATTCCGGACCAGATCGTTCGCGACGTAGACGTCCGTGTCGCCGTCGCGGTCGAAGTCGCAGAACGTCACGCCGAGCCCCTTGCCCGACGGGTTGGCGATCCCGGACGCCTGCGACACGTCGGCGAACGTGCCGTCCCCGTTGTTGCGAAACAGCCGGTCCGCCGATCCCGTCGAAGATCGTCGGGTTGCAGTACATCCGATAGCCGTCTTTCCGCTGCCCGCAGTACGGGTTGTCGCCGTCCCGGATGTCGAGGTAGTTGGTGACGTAGAGATCGAGATCGCCGTCGCGATCGAAGTCGAAGAAGCCGGTGCTCGTGCTCCACTCCCCGGCGCCGCCGGCGACGCCGGCCGCCGCCGTGACGTCCGTGAAGGTGCCGTCCCCGTTGTTCCTGTAAAGAAGGTTGGGGCCGGATGCGGTCACGTAGAGATCGAGATAGCCGTTGTTGTCGTAGTCTCCGACCGCGACGCCGGTCTTGTAGCCCCCCTTGCCGGGTACTCCGGCCTGCTGCGTCACATCCGTGAAGGTCCCATCCTTGTTGTTGTGATAGAGGGCATTGGCGCTGCCGGGCGCGCCGTTGACGAAATAGAGGTCGGGGAAGCCGTCGTTGTCGTAGTCGATCCAGGCGACGCCCGAGCCGAACGTCTCGACCATGAACTTGTCGGGCGTGGCCCCGGACTTGTGCACGAAATCGATCTTCGCGCGGGACGTGACGTCCGCGAAGCGCACGCGCGTCACGGTGGCGCCCGGCTTCGGTGGCGCCTTGGCGCTTTCCGCCGCCGGCTTGCCCGCCTGGCCCGAGAGCAGCGCCGGGACACACAGGCACGCCAGCGGCGCGAGCCATCGGGGCCCGATCACCAGCGCTCTCTCGCTTCCTTCTTGTGAAGTTTGTCCTGAAGCAACTTGCGCGTGTCCTCCGGCAGAGGGAAGCCAAGCTTCTCGGCTTTCGTCGCGTGCTCGAGCGCGAGCGTGTAGAAACCCTGGAGCAGATAGACTTCAGCCAGGTGGCGGTTGGCCGGCCCGTGGTTCGTATCGATGTTCAGGACTTTCTGAAACGCGGCGGCCGCCGCATCGAGCTGCTTCTGCTGCAACCTGAGAAGGCCCTGCTCCAGGTAGAGATCGGACTGGACCTGCTGGTACACGGGCGACGCCTGCGTCACGCTCCGCTCCGGCATGGAGAACTGCAGCTGCTCTTCGGCTTTGTCCAGCAACCCTTTCGAGCGATAGGTTCGAGAGAGGCTGATCCGGACTTCCGGGCGCGACGGATCGATGCGGCTCGCCTGAAGAAGCGTCGCCAGCGCGTCGTCCAGACGGCCGGCCTCGAGATAGGCGCCGCCGAGGCTGATGTACGCGTCGGCGATTTTCGGTCCGGACTGAACGACGCGCTCGAACTCCTGGATCGCTTCCGCGCGCTGCCCAAGATCAAAGAGAGCCAGGCCCAGATAGTACCGGGCCTGGACGAACGAGGGGTCAGCAAGCAGCGCCTGCCGGTTGACTTCGATCGAGCGGCGCGGATTCCCGAGCTGCCGTTCCGCCTCGCCCAGCAGCGCGAGAAACTGAGGCTGGCCCGGGTGCTTCTTCAGAACGGTTTCGAGTTCTTCGCGCGCTCTGCCGGCCCGGCCCAGATCGAGGTAGACGTGGGCCAGATAAAAGCGTGCGGGAACGAAATCGGCATTCAGCGCCAGCGCCTGCCGGAACTCCGCGACCGTTTCGCCCATGAGGTCCGGTGAGCCAACGCTTCGGTAGGCGATGCCCAGCAGCATGTGACCCTCCGCCGATCGCGGATCGAGCGCGAGGATCGCCTTGAGCTCCTGTATCGCGTTCTGAGGATTCTCGGCGCCCGACATGAGATCGGCGCCGACACGGTTCAGCCTGTCTGCAATCGACGCTTTGGTGGCGTCAGCCTGAGAAGCCGCCGACCGGCGCGGCTCGATCGCGGCGCACGCGATGACGCCCGCGAGCAGAACAGTGCCGAATCGGTTGGGAATCATCGCTCCAGGCCATTCTATCGTCGCCAGCCCGGATTCAGCGATTCAGGGATTAGAGGGATTAGCGATTAGGGATAGCGATTCACTCCTGCCGCAGCGCCACGAGAGGATCGATCCGAGTGGCGCGTCGCGCAGGGAGATAGCTGGCGAGCAGCGCGACCGCGGCGAGCACGAGCGACACGCCGAGATACGTCACGGCATCGGTGGAGCTGACGCCGAACAACATCGATGAGAGGAAGCGCGTCAGCGCCTGGGCCGCGATCCCCCCGATCACGAGCCCTGCGACCGTCAGCTTCATCGTCTCCGCTAGCACCTGGTTGAGCACCATCGAGCGGGTCGCTCCGAGGGCCACGCGGATGCCGATCTCCCGCGTTCGATCGGCAACGGCGTAGGCCATCACGCCGTACGTGCCCACGGCAGCCAGGAGCACGGCGAGGCCGGCGAAGCTCGCGAGGAGGATCAGGACGAAGCGCCGGAGCCGAATCGAATCGGATCCGTTGATGACGTCGCGCATCGGACGCACCTCCGTCCAGACCTTGTCGGGATCCATCACGAGCAGCTGCGATTGGAGATGCGTCGTGAGCCGCGCCGCGTCTGAAGCCGAGCGCGCACGCACCATCAGGAACATGTCGTGCTCGACGATCTGCGAATACGGCCGGTACAGCGTCGCGGCCGGTTGTTCGTCGAGGTTGGCCTGCCGGACGTCCGCGGCCACGCCGACGATCTCCCGCCAGACGTTCTCCACGGGCTGGGCCGCCGCGCAGCACGGCATCGGGGAGCGCTCCGCGAAGCTCACACGCTTCCCGAGGGGATCCTCCTTGGGGAAGTGCCGCCGCGCCAGGCTCTCGCTGATGATGACGACCGGAGTCGAAGTCCCGGAGTCCCTCTCGGAAAACGCGCGCCCCTTGACCAGCGGGATTCCCATCGTGCGGAAGTAGTCCTCGCTGACCAGGATGTCTCCGGCCTGCGGCTCCTCGCCCGGGGCGGCGCTCCGGCCATCGATCGCAAACCTCTGACCACGCGCCCCGTGGAACGGGGGCCTCGACGTCACGGCGGCAAACAGCACACCCGGATCCTGGCGGGTCCGATCCAGCGCCGATCGCCAGTAGGCCACCGCCTCCGGAAAGGATCGGCCTCCGTCGGAGATGGTCTGGAGCAGGTTGTCGGGATCGATGCCACCGGAGACCGTCTGCAGGTGCAGGAAGCTGCGGATCATCAGGCCGGAGCCGACAAGAAGCACGAGCGAGATCGCCAGCTCCGAGACGATCAGCAGGCGGCTGGCGCGGCGGCGGCTGGACCCGCCGGTCGTGGTCGAAACTTTCAAACCATCGCTGAGATCGACCTTCGAGGCATGCAGAGCGGGCACCAGCCCGAACACGACTCCGGCGACGAGCGAGACGAACAAGCTGACCGCGAGGACGCGCCCGTCTACCGCCACCGTCATCCGCTCCGGAACGTAACCGCCGGTAACCGCGAAGGCCAGCAGCGAGTCAGCCGACCAGCGCGCCAGCAGCACGCCCAGCGAGCCGCCCAAAAAGAACAGCAGCACGCTCTCGACGAGCATCTGCCTGACGAGACGCGCCCGGCCCGCCCCGAGCGCAGACCTGATGACGCACTCTCTCGATCTCGTCACGGCGCGCGCCAGCAGGAGGTTGGCGACGTTGGCGCACGCGATGAGCAGCACGAGGCCCACGGCGCCGAGCATCAGCAGCAGTCCCTGGTTGGCCTTGCGATCCGTCGACGCGTAGTACTTGTCGAGCGGCGCCACGCTGAAGCGGCGTCCCTTGTTCGTCGCCGGATAGTCCAGCTCGAGCCGGCGGGCTATCGTCTCGAGCTCGGTCCGGGCCTGCGCGAGCGTCACGCCCGGCTTGAGGCGCGCGAAGACATCGAGGTCGCGATGGCCTCTGCCCTGCGGGTACTCGGCCGGCACCAGGGGCTTCAGGAAATCGCCCCCGTACCGCAGCACGTTTGGGGGCAGCACGCCGATGACCGTGAACGCGCCGTCATTCGTCCTGAGAGTCCGGCCGACGATGTTCGGGTCCGAGGCAAGGTGTCGTTGCCAGTAGGACCGGGTGAGGAGCACGACACGGTCGTTGCCGGGCCGCTCGTCGTCGAGAACGAACCCGCGGCCGAGAAGGGGCTGCACGCCCAGGGTGGAGAGCCACCCGCCCGTCACGAGTGCCCCTGCGATCGGCTGTCGGGGTCCATCCACCGGTGTGACGGTGAGGTCCGTCCCATCGTCGGCGGCGACCTGCTCGAACACGGTGGCCTGGTCCCGGATGTCCACGAAATCAGGAAACGAGACGTTGTCGATGGGGTCCGCCGATCCGCTTCCCCAGATCTTGACCAGCCGCCCGGCATCCTCGTACGGCAGGGGACGAAACACGACCGTGTCGACGATGCTGAAGATCGCGGTGTTGGCGCCGATGCCGAGCGCAAGGGTCGTGACGGCGACGGCAGTGAACCCGCGGTTCCTGCCCAGTATCCGGATGGCGTAGAGGAAATCCTGGCGCAGTTGATCGAGAAGCGCGCCGGCCCTCGCATCCCTCACGGATTCTCTGACCTGCTCCACGCCGCCAAGCTCGACCAGGGCGGCGCGGCGCGCCTCGCCGTCCGGCACGCCGGCGCGGCGCCTCTCGTCGGCGGCCATCTCGACGAAGCCGCGCAGCTCGTCGTCCAGGTCCTGCTCGACGCGGTTCCGGAACACCAGATTCTCGAGCAGGCGCGTGAGGCGCACGTGAACCCCCAATCCCCGGGCCTTCCTATCGAGCGTCGATATGAATCATAGGGCCGGTTCCTATCGAATGTCAATAGGAAGGTTTGGAGACGTTCTTCGTTCTGTGTTCTTGGTTCTTCGTTCGTTCGTCGTTCTGCGTTGACGCAGCGGGGTCAGGTTGTGAATCGCGAAGTTGGCGGCTCACGTCCTGTCGAAAATCGATACGTAAAAACTATTGCGTCAGGGTTGCAGCGCGGTCGTCAACTCGAAGGCGCGTGGGCGATCGAGAGAGCCGCTCGACGGACGGACATACACGCGCAGCGGTCTCGAGGGGTTGATCGCGAACGCTGCGCGACAGTTCCGCCTTGCAGCAGCCCAGGTCCGATCCATTCACGGACGCGGCGAGATCAGCAGGCCCATCCGGCAACCGAATCCGAAGGAGCAGTGTCGCGGGAACGGAGCTGACAACCCGGATGACCCGGCACGGCGCTGCGCAGCTTTCGAAGCCGTAGATGTCGGCGACGATGGTGTGCGTAGGGTCGTCCGGATACAGCGTAGCCATCGTCGCCGATCCGGCGGGAACGACGACGGCCGGTTGAAGCCTCACGCTCGCCGGCGCATCTCCCGTGACAAAGAAGTCCTCACGTGCGGGTTCAAATCCTTCCCTCTGAATCTTCAGGTGGATGGTTCCCGATCAGACCTTCGAGGCGGTAAGCACCCTGAGAGTTTGTGATCGTCTCCCCGGCGGGTGTCGTCGTCATGAGCGGGGGCGACGTTGGCGGGACACGCCAGGCTTGCACGGCGACACCCTCGAGAGGCGGTCCCTCACCCGACTGGCGGACGGTGCCGGTAGCGGCGAAGGTGGGCGGCGGCGTCTCACCGTCATCGGGCGACGTCGGGCTCGCGGGTCCGCACGCCGACGCGAGCAGCACGAACCCGGCGACGTACCCACGAAACTCATCAATTCTGTGGGGCACCACGGGGCTTTTTTGGGTGCAGCAATCGTGCCCAGCTGGCGTGGCTCTGCGAGCCTCGGCCCGTGTAATTAGTTTGTACGGATCGGGCGCGGCCGAGTTCAGAATCTGGAACCGATTCAGCGATTCAAGGATTCAAGGATTAGTGATTAGGGATTCAACGCCCCCCGTCCGAGCCAGTGCAACAGGCCCAGCGTCAGCCAGGGGACGTAGGTGATAAGGAGTACGCCGACGGCGAGGATGCCGAGCATCGGCAGCGTGGCCCAGGTGACCTCGAGCACGGGCTTCTTGAACCTGACGGACGCGAGCAGCAGGTTCAGGCCGAGCGGCGGGTGCAGGAAGCCGAGCTCCAGGTTCGCGACGAAGATGATCCCGAGGTGCACGTAGTCGACACCGTAGACTTCCGCGAGCGGGAGGATCAGCGGCACGACCACGACGATGGCGGAGAAGATGTCCATCACCGTGCCGACGAGCAGCAGGAAGACATTGAGCAGGAGCAGGAACACCAGCCGCGAGTGAATGTGCGTCTGGGTCCACTCGACGAGCCGCGTCGGAATCTCCGCGTAGACGAGATAGTCGGTCAGGCCGGCGGCGACGGCGAGGATCAGCAGCACCCCGCCGACCAGCGCGACGCAGTCGGCGGCCACCCGCAGCACGTCGTTCCAGGTCGGCAGATCGCGATGGATGTAGCGCTGGACGATCAGCGTGTAGAGCGCCGCGAGCGGCGCGGATTCGACGAGCGTCGCGACCCCGCCGAGGAACGCGCCGACGATGAAGACCGGCAGGAACAGTTCCCACTTGGCTTCCCACGACGCCGCAAGCGCTTCGCTCGCCTGGAACGGCCGGCGCTCCGCGCGCGTCAGCAGGCCTTCGCGTACACCGAGCATCGCCAGCAGCCCCAGCATCAGCAGGCCCGGCAGCAGCCCGCCGATGAAGAGATCTTCGATCGACGCCTTCTGCGAGACGATGCCGTAGAGCATCAGCGGCAGGGACAACGGAAAGAGCAAGCCGAGTGACCCGGACGCGGTCAGCAGGCCAATCGAGAAGCGCTCGCGATAGCCGTCGCCCGTCAAGGCCGGCAGCAGCAATCCGCCCAGCACGAGGATCGTCACGCCCGAGCCGCCCGTGAACAGCGTGAAAAACGCGCAGAGTGTGGCGGCCGCGACCGCCGTGCCGCCGGGGGCCCAGCCGACCCACGCGCGGAACACCCGCAGCAGCCGCTGCGACGATCGTCCCTCTGCGAGCAGGAAGCCGGCGAGGGTAAAGAGCGGAATCGCCGCGATTCCGGTCGAGGTCGTCAGCTCCTGATACGCCATCATCGGGAGCACGACGGGCGGATTGCCGCGGATGAGGGACGCGAAGAGCGCGAAGCCGCCGAGGAGCGCGAAGATCGGCGCGCCCAGCACGCCGGCGAAGATCACCATCGCGAACCAGGGCACGACCGACTGGTTCTCCATGAACGCGCGATGCTCGTTGAGCACGACGCCGGCGACGATGCCGAGGAGAGCAATGGCGCGCCCGGACCACAGCGGCGACGCCCGCCACACCAGCCGGACCGCGATCAGCCCGAAGCCGATCGGCAGCGCGAGGTCGGCCAGCCAGGTGGGCAGGCCGGCGGTGACCTGATCGCCGGCGATCCGATCGCTTCGCACCAGCGCGATGCCGCCCAGCGTGAAGACCGTCGCGATCATCGCGCCGATCGTGCCCGACACGATGTGGGCGATGTCGCTGACGCGACCTTTCGGGAGGAACTCGCCGGTCGCGAGCGTGAGGAGCTTGCCGTCGCGCGCCGCGATCGCGGCGCCCAGCATCCCGAGCCAGAGCGTCAGGATTGACGCGACCGCGGCCGCTCCCGGAATCGCCGCGCCGAAAAAGCGCCGGGACGCGATCTCGGCGAGCGGCAGCAGCATGATGCCGCCAAGCGCCAGGCTCGCGATGCGGTTCTCGGTGTCGGCCGCGAACGCCTTCTGCAACTACTTGCCCTTGGACTTCCGGATCGCGTCACGCTCCTGCGCCGCCAGGTCGTACACGTCAACCGGCACCATCGATCCCCGCATCGTCGACGTGAGCTGGTTGGCGGCGGCGCGAAACTCCGCGGCGGCCTTGGCGTCGAGCGTGATGACCTGCAGCCCGCGGGCGACCATCTGTTTGACGGATTCCGCGTCCTGGGCGGGCGCCTCGGCGCGCACGCGCTTTTCGAGCGCCTGCGCCGCGGCGGTGACCTTCAGCCGATCCTCGGCGCTGATGCGGGCCCACGCCGGGTTGGAGATGATCATCGCGCCGGTCAGCGGGGCGATGTGCAGATCGAGCATGTATTTCGCGTCGCGGAAGATCTGGAGCGACAGCGCGAGGTACGGCGGACTGGGGGCGGTGTCGATGAGACCGGTCGAGAGCTTCAGCTGCGCGGGGATGTCGGCCGGCAGAAGCGCGACCGGGTGAAATCCGTTCGAGACGTACCACTGCACCCAGCTCTCCACGCCTTTGCTCGTGAAGAGCTTCGCGTTCTTCACATCAGCGAGCGTGCGCAAGGGCTTCTTGGAGAAGACCTGCACCCAGCCACCGGTTCCGAAGCCCAGAAGGTGGAAGCCCTTGGCCTGCAGCTTCTGCTCGAAGACGGGTGCCAGTTTCCTCTCCACGGCGATTTCCTCTTCGTCGGACTCGAAGAAGAACGGCATGGTCAACACGTTGAAGGACTCGTCGAGCTCGGCCAGGCCGGCGGCCGTGAGAAACGACGCCTGCAGCGTGTCGATGCCCGGACGCATCTTCTTGACCGTCGTCGATTCGTCTCCCTGAATGCCGCCTGGATAGACCGTCAGCGTGACGCGGCCGGCGGTGTCCTTGTTCCACGTGTTGCCCATGTCGAGCAGCGCCTTGTGCCACGACGTGTTGGCCGGCGCCAGCGTGGCGAGCTTGATCTCGCCCGGGGCCGCCCATATCAGGACGGGGGCCAGAGCGACCGGGAGTGCGGCGAGCAGAAACCGTTTGAGAGCGGACATGGTCCTGACCTTCCTTGTAAATGCGGACAACGGATCCGCGCTCATTTCGTGAACATCGTGTCGATGCGATCGAGCAGCGCGCGGGCGCGCCGCTGCTGCACGAGCGTCACCAGCCGCACCGACGGGTCTTTCTCGGGGTCGATCGCGAGCGCCGCCTGCAGGAGCTTTTCGAATTCCGCGCGGTCCTGCGCGGGCACGGCGACCCCCATCGCCAGCGCGACATACGGCCCGGGTGACAGGCCCTGCTGCAATTCGACGGCGCGCGTGAAGTGTTCGCGCGCGCGCGCCGGCGATCCACCGAGCGCCTCGGGCAGGCTGTCGAGGGAAATGAACATCTCGTGCAACGCGCCCTTGCCCCAGCCTTCGTCGAGCGCCAGCGCCCGTTCGGCCAGCGCGCGGACGGCCGGCATGTCAATCACCAGGTCGGGCCTGTCGATGCCGAGGCCGATTGCCGATCCCCAGGAGGCGGCCATCCAGTACAAGAGCGGCACGTCCTTCTTCTGCGCCTTGGCGAGCGCCGGACCGGGATCGGTGAGCAGCTTCGGGCCGATCCCCGGAAAACGCACCTCCATCGCCCGCAGGCAATAGCCCTTCGCGCGCAGGTACAACTTGAGCGCGCGCCGGTTCAGGTGCGCGACCTCGTCGTGATGCTGCGCTTCGCCGAGGACCACGGCTTCCGTTTCGAGGTAGGCGACGCCGTACTGCGTGAAATTGCTGCAGGTCGCGATGAGCAGGTCCTTGTTCCGCGGCGCCGAGTCGAGCAGCGACTCGTAGAGTTTCAGCCCGAACGGGATCGCATCGCCGACGAGCTCCAGATCGTCGTCTCTCGTGAACACGTCGCCGCTCGACGCGAGCGTGCTGGCGACCATGCCGACAGCCTTGCGCTGCACGAGCGCACAGCCCGCCGACACGGCCAGGGTGCAGGCGAACAATGGCCAAACGGGCGGCGACCGGCAGAGCTTGGGCAGACATCGGCATGCTGAAGTGGAAAATTGTACAACG
>CAWGAS010000046.1:0-59432 GCA_963820645.1 uncultured Acidobacteriota bacterium
CGACGCGTTGGAGCAAGCCATCGTCGGAACGGCCGCGAAGGCCTGGCTGGCGAAAGTCTCGGCCGCCACCGTCGGCCGCCTGCGCCCGGCGACGGACTCGCGACAGGGGTGAGGGCGGCGCGGCGTCCGATGGGAAACTGGTTATGGGCGGCGGCCGCGGTGTCGCTGGTCATCAGCCTCACGCCGTGGGCGCAGTTCCTCCTCTATCCGTTCAGGCTCTTCACCACGTGGGTCCACGAGTGCGGTCACGCGCTCATGACCGTGCTCGTCGGCGGCCAGGTGACGTCGATCACCATCGACCCGGACGGGAGCGGTCTCACGCAGAGCCTCGTTCCCGTCGGGCGCATGGCCCGAGGCGTGGTGACCTCCTCCGGGTATCTCGGCTCGGCGGTGGTGGGGTGCCTGCTCATGGCCGCCACGCGCGCCGAGAAATGGGCCCACGTGATCCTGCTGAGCCTCGGGGCGTTCATGCTCTTGACGCTCGTCCTCTGGATGCGCAACCTCTTTGGCTTTGCGGTCGTGCTCGCGTGGGGCGTGACGCTCGTCGCGCTCGCCGGCCGGGGCATCGGGCAGGCGCCGCGACTTCTCCTGAGCCTGCTGGCGATTCAGGTGGCGCTCAACTCGGTCTACGACATCCGCGTCCTGTTCCTGGTCAATAGCGGCCAGTCCGACGCCGCGACCATGGCGCGGCTCTTCCTGCTGCCGTCGTGGGTGTGGGCCACGGCGTGGATGCTCCTGAGCGTCGCGATGCTGGGCGGGACAATATGGATGACGCGGGGGAGGAGCCGGACGAGCCCGATCTGAGCTCTAGTGGTTCCGCCAGGTTCTGCAGGGTTCGGTGCGCAGGGTTCGGTTCCTCGCTTACACTGTTTGGCGCGATGGACACTTTGGGCGTCATCAAGTCTCTCTTCGGCGTTCCACGCGCGCTCGTCGGCGTCGTGCACACGGGAGGGCTTCCGGGGACGCCGGCGGCCCATCAGAGCATCGAGCAGATCGCGGAGACCGCGGTCGCCGAGGCGCGCGCCTACGCGTCGGCCGGCTTCCACGGCGTGATGATCGAGAACACGCACGATCGGCCGTATCTCAAAGGCTCGGTCGGCCCGGAGATCGTCGCCGCGCTCGCGGTCATCGGTCACGAAGTGCGGGCCGCCGCGGCGGTGCCGCTCGGTGTGCAGGTCCTGGCCGGAGCGAATCACTCGGCGGTGGCCGTCGCGCTGGCGTGCGGTGCGAGCTTCGTGCGCGTCGAGGGTTTCGTCTTCGCGCACGTCGCCGACGAAGGGATCATCGAATCGAGCGCGGGCAGCCTGCTTCGCTATCGGCGCGCCATCGGCGCCGATCGGATTCGCGTGTTCGCCGACGTCAAGAAAAAGCACTCGGCGCATGCCCTGACCGCCGACGTGAGCCTCGCGGAGACCGCCAAGGCCGCGGAGTTCTTCCTCGTCGACGGCGTGATCGTCTCGGGGATCGCCACCGGCCAGCCGGCGGACGCCGCGGAGGTCCAGTCGGTCGCCCGGGCGGTCGGCGTGCCGACGCTCGTCGGTTCCGGCGTCACCGAGAGCAACGTGCACGACTACCGCGACGCGGACGCCCTCATCGTCGGATCGTCGATCAAGCACGGCGGGGTCTGGTCCGGCCCGATCGACGAATCGCGGGCCCGCGCGCTGGCGCGCGCCTTCAGCACGAGCTAGCTAACTCCCGCGGCGTCGATGCCACGGATACGGGACCGTTCCAGGAACGATGACCTACATCGATTCGGCCGTACTCAACCTGACGGAATGGTTCTGCCGGCGGTTTCAGCTGCTGACCGGCCGGACGAACGTGTGGCTGGCGGTCCAGTTCACGAACCTCAGCATCATCGTGTACTTCGTCTGGGCCGGGGTGTATTTCTGGAGGAGCGACGTCGGGGCACGGATCGGGCTGGGGCTGTTCTGCGTCGGCCTGTTGTACGTGCTGACCCAGACCATCTTCAAAGTCCCCATCGAGGCGTACGAGAACAACGCCTACGAGCGCGTCGCGAAAGGCTACAGGAATCCGAGACGGATCAAGGAGGCGCAGCTGCGCATCCCGTTTCTGACGCTGTCGCTCGTGCTGTTCTATCCAGTGTTCTACGTGTCGGTCAACTTCCGCATACACATCGCGGTCTTGAGTTACTCGCTGATCGTCTTGACGACTGTCGTGCTGTACCTGCTGGCCTGCGATCCGCTGCCTCCGTGCGCCGGCAAGGTGCGAGTGTGGCTGCGGAGACCGGCCCGCTCGCCGCTGCCGGCGTCCGAATCGTCCAGGACCATCCCGTTCCGAGAGACTGGCGGATCGGCACGCGATGGCCTCGCCGGGCGGGACCCGGCGAGGCCTGCCGCGACCGGCTCACGTCAGCGATGAGTCGGCTGCGGCGCGAACTTCTTCATCCACTCCGCCTGCCGCTTTTCCATGTCCTCGCGCGGGACATCTTCCTTGTGCGTCGCGATCGTCCAGGTGTAGCCGTTCGGATCGACCAGGCTGCCGCTGCGATCGCCCCAGAACTGATCCGTCATGGCGCCCATGGCCCCGCCGTAGACGTGCGCGCCGGCCGCAAGGGCGCGGTTGAACAGCGCGTCGCAGTCCTCCACGTAGATCCAGAGCGACACCGGCGAGCCGCCGATCGCTTTGGGCCCCTTGCCGCCCATGATCGCGTCGTTCACCATGATGCGCGAATCGCCGATGCGCAATTCCGCGTGCATGATCTTGCCGTCGGGACCGACGGCACGCGCCAGTTCTTCCGCGCCGAGCGCCTTCTTGTACCACTCGATCGCCTGCGGGGCGTTGTCGAACGTGAGACTCGGCGTCACCGTGTGGTATCCGTCGGGAACCGCCTTCTTCGCTTTCGCCATTTTCCGACCTCCTTCGCGTCAAACACGAGACGTACATTGTGTTGGGAGGCCGATGTACGGTTCAAGCTGATGAACACCGGGTTGGCTCATCCGTCGCGCATCGCCTCTGCTGTTTGTCGAACGAGGATCGGGGGCGCGCTCCGGTTATTCTTGCTCGAAATGATCGGTGGTTCTTGAACAGGAGATCAGGAGATCAGGAGTCTTTGATCTTTTCGAGAGTTTATCTCCTGACCTCTTGACCTCGTGTTCAAGGCGCTGGCACTTCGTTGGGAATTGGTCTCCCCATGGCCTCTCATGAGCGTTTCTTTCCCGGCCCGTACAGCACCCGGCCGGCGAGCGCGCCCGTGTGGCGCTCGTTCTCGACCGTGACGGCGCCGTTCACGATCACATACCGGATGCCGGCCGGATACTGGTGAGGGTTCTCGAACGTCGCCCGGTCGATGACACGGGCCGCGTCGAAGATCGCGATGTCGGCCCGACAGCCCTTCGCGCAGACGGCCGCGATCCGCGATCCCGAGCTTGTCCGCGTTCATGCTGGTCATCTTCTTGACGGCTTCCGGCAAGGTCAGGACCTTCGAGCTCCCGGACGTAACGCCCGAGGACGCGCGGGAACGTCCCGTAGTAGCGCGGGTGGGGATGCGTGCGCCCGGTCGGCCCATCGACGCTCACCGCCGAGCCATCTGACCCGATCGACGTCCAGGGCTGCTGCATCACGAGCTGCATGTCCGGCTCCGAGTGATGGAAGAACACCGTGGGCACGCTGCCGTTCTCCTCGACGAGCACATCGAAGAGCACCTCCACCGGATCGCCGCCTCGCGCCTGGATCAGCTCGCTCATGCGCTTGCCCTGGAACGGCTTGTTGCGATCGTTGCGCAGCGAGACGAGCAGCATGCCGCCCCACCCGTCTCCGGTCGCGAGGTAGTGGTTGTACCAGTTGGGGAGCCCGTTGAGAATCTCCTCGCGCAGGCGCTTCCGCGCGCCGGGATCGCGCAACCGCTCGAGCAGCTTGTCCCGTCCCCCGTCGTGCGCCCAGGGCGGAATGATGGACGACAGGTTGTTCTGGCCGGCGGTGTAGGGGTACACGTTCGCGTGGATCTTGTGCCCTTCGTCGCGGGCCTTCTGGACCATCGCGATGATCTCGCTGGCGCGGCCCCACAGTTTCTTGTGCGCGATCTTCATGTGGATGATGTCCACCGGGATGTGCGCGTCCTTCCCGACCTGAATCGCTTCGGCGATCGCCTGAAAGACTCCTTCGCCCTCGTCGCGAATGTGCGACGAGTAGATCCCGCCGTACCGCTTCGCGACCGTGGCCAGCCCGGTAAGGTTGCCGGTGGTCGCGAGGCTGGAGGGCGGCATGAGGAGCGCGGTAGAGAGCCCCATCGCGCCCTCTTCCATCGCCTCAGCGATGAGCGTTTTCATCGCCTCCAGTTCGGCGGCAGTCGCGGCGGACTGTCCGTATCCCTTGACGTAGGTCCACACCTGCTCCTCTCCAACATAAGACGCGATGTTGGTCGCCATGCGCTGGCGCTCGAGCCTGGCGAAATAGCCGCCGAGGGTGGTCCAGTCGACGTTCACGCCCTGCGATGTCTGGCTGTCGCCCGCGCCCTGTTTCACCGGACCGGCAGAGCGGGACTCTCCGAGGACCATGGTCGTGACGCCCTGGCGGATCATGCTCTCGGCCTTCGGCTCCAGCAGGATGGTGTAGTCCGAGTGGTTGTGGATGTCGATGAACCCGGGAGCCACCGTGAGACCCTGCAGCGTCGATGCGCCGGCCTGCCGCCGCACCGGCGAGGTTCCCGATGCTGGCGATCCGCCCGGCGCGGATGCCCAGGTCGGCGGTGACCGCCGGTGTGCCCTCGCCGTTGACGATCGAGCCGCCGGCGATCACCAGGTCATACGGCGCCTGCGCCTGCGCGCCGGATCCCGTCCATCCCGAAAGCAGAGGCAGAACGAAGGTCAGAATCCAGATCATGATTGAATCCCGAATTCCAAATCCTGATCGCGGATCGCTGATCGCGAACCCCGAATCCGAATCGAGAATCCCGGGCTCCGAGATGGCAAATGAAGTGATCCGGATTGGATCCGGGATCGGGATGAGGATGCCGGAAGTAACGGACGCGCTGGTCAGGAATAACCAGGAGCGGGGACGGTATGGTCGACTATCTGTTCGACCTCGGTCGCTACGGCTTCCACCAGTCCCCGGGGATGATCTGCGGCGAGCCGCCGGCCTGTTTCCACTCTTCGGCCGCGAGCTGTTGCTCCAGGTCGATGATCCGGGTCTTGAACTTGACGTAGTCCCGAAAGCGTTCGGACTCGGACAGCCCGTCCGACCATTGCAGATCGAGCACGTATTCGCCGGTGCCGGAGTCGAAGCGCGTGACCAGTTGCACGACCCGGTCGCCGCGCTCGAAAAGCCAAATCATACTGCCCTGTCTATCGGTCGAAGTTGCTGCCGTCCTTAATGGAAGCGTCATCAAGACTATCGGTTTTTGCGGTTTTTCCCGCCGATTTTTCAATCGTGGCGGAGGGCAGCCATCGGGTCGAAGCGGGCCGCGCGCCGGGCGGGCACCAGGCAGGCGACGGCCGTCACTGCAAGCAAGAGAAATGTGACGGCAGCGTAGATCAGCGGGTCCAAGGGGTTGGTTTCGTACAGGAATGACGAGAGGGTCCGGCTGAGCGTCAGCGAGCCCAGCAGTCCCAGCCCGAGCCCGGCCACCGCGGGCGCCAGGCCGCCGGCGAGCACCATCCGCAACACGCTGGCCGCGTTCGCGCCGAGAGCCATGCGGATGCCGATCTCCTGCGTCCGTGCCGCGACTGCCTGATGGATGACGCCGTACGCGCCGATCACCGAGAGGATCAACGCGGACGCCGCGAGCGCGACGAGCAGCACCGTCTGCAGGCGTCGCAGCGCCACGGTGCGTCCCAGCCGCTGTTCCACCGTGACGATCCCGTACGGAGGCGCCGCGGGATCGATCGCGCGCATTTCGGCCCGGATGGCCTCCCGCAACAGGTCCGGATCGCCGAGCGTTCTCACCGCGATGTCCATCTGCGACCTGACGCCCGGCTGGAACATGTAGGGAATCGCCGCTTCGTCGAGGCGCTGCCGTCTCATGTCGGCGACCACGCCGACGACCGTTTTCCAGGGACTCTTCGCTGCCGGGTCGAGCCCGTACTTGAAACGCCTGCCGACCGCCTCCTGACCCGGCCAGAAGCGCCGCGCCATCTCTTCATTGATCACGACGACGCTCGCGGCTCCCGGCGCGAGGTCGCTGTCCTGCAACAGGCGGCCGCGGAGAAGCGGGATGCGCATGGCCTCGAAGTAGCCGGGCACGACCTGGTCTTCGGTCAGCGGCGGAGCGGGATCGTCCGGGCGCTGCGGCGGCTGCCCCTCGAGCGCGATTCGGTAGTCCGGCTGCCGGTGGATGAAGAAGTCGCTGATGGCGCCCACGGCGACGACGCCGGGCAGCGCGCGAATCCGTCGGGTCGCCTCGCTGAAGAACGCGGCGCTCTTTGCCGGTCTGTTGTACTTGCCGGGCAGGTCCACCTGGAGCAGCAGCACGTTGCGCGAGTCGAACCCGCGGTTCGCCGCCTGCACGCGCAGGAAGCTGCGAATCAGGAGACCGGCGCCCGACAGCAGGATCACGGCGAGCGCGATCTCGGCCACGACCAGCCCCTGGTGCACGCGGCGGCCGCCGCGTCCTCCGAGCATGCGCGGGCCGCCCTCGCGGAGGACCTCGGCGGGATTCGTCGTCGACAGCTGCAAGGCCGGGAGCAGCCCCGCGAGCAGGCCGCTGCCGAGCGACGCGACGAGCAGGAACAGGAGCACGCTCGCGTCGAGCTGGATGCGTGTCCGCCCGTGGCAGCGCTCCCGCCGCGAGATCCCTCAGCGCCATCGTCCCGCGACCAGGCGATCAGCAGGCCGACTGTTCCCGCGAGCAGCGACAGCACCAGGTTTTCGGTCAGCGCCTGCCGCACGAGCCGCGTCTTGCCCGCGCCGAGGGCCGTGCGCAGCGAGAACTCGTGGCGGCGCGCCGCCGCGCGAGCGAGCACGAGGTTCGCCACGTTCGCGCAGGCAATCAGCAGGACGAACCCGACGGATCCGAAGAGCAGCCACAGCGAACGCTCCGTGGCCGGTCCGATGACGCGATCGACCAGCGGATCGGTCGTCACGCCGAAGCTCGCGTTCGACGCGGGATACTGTTCTCGCAGCCGGGCCGCAATGGCATCCATTTCGGCGCGCGCCGACGCGATGGTCGCCGATGGAGCCAGCCGTCCCAGCACGACGAGGGCATCCCATCCGCGGCTCCGCTCGTTCTGCCAGTCCGGGCCGAACCACAGCGGCTGCCAGAGCTGGATCTCCGCGTTCGGGAGCTCGAACCCCGGGGGCATCACGCCGACGATCTCGACGGTCGCCTCCTCCAGCTGGATCGATCTGCCGATGCACGCCTCGATCCGCGCCGAAACGCTGCCGCCAGAGACCGTGGCTGATGATGACGGCGCGCCGGTTGGCGCTGAAATCGCCCGGCTCGAACGTGCGGCCGATGAGCGGCGGCGTGCCCAGGAGCTCGAAGAAGCCCGGGCCGACCTCCGCCAGGAAGATCCGCTCCGCACCGCCGCCGCCGGCCAGCGTGCCGCGTGTGAACTCCGGCCGGATGTAGGCCGCCATCTGCTCGAACGACTTGCTCTGCTCCTTCCAGTCGCGAAAGTTCAGGTAGGAGGAGCCATCGGGCAGGTTCTGGCGGATGTTCCTGGTCCACATGACCGCGATGCGATCGGGGTCGTGGTACGGCAGGTCGCGCAACACGACGGCGCGGAGGACGCTGAAGATGGCCGTGTTCGCCCCGACGCCCAGCGCGAGCGTCAACACGGCGACGGCCGTGAACCCGGGGCTCTTCAACAGCGATCGGAGGCCGTACCGAAGATCTTGAAGGAAGCTGTTCATTTTGGCGCTCGCTACCGCTCGCGGGAGGGCCCGTCGAGCTGTTAGACGAGCGGGCAGCAATCGAAGGTTGGGGCGGCTATCGGAACCGTAGCAATTCTGCTAGGTTAGATATGGCCATGACCAGCCGCTCCTTCGCCGCGTTCGCGATCGCGGCGCTCGGCGCGCTTCCACTCGCGTGGGGGCCGCTTCAGGCGCAGAAACCCGCCACCGATCAGGCCGCCGCGCCGGTGGACTTCGCTCGCGACATCCAGCCGATTCTCCAGACCCACTGCTACGAGTGCCACGGCGCGAAGAAAACGAAGGCCAAGCTGCGTCTCGACCGGCGCGCCGCCGCGATGAAGGGCGGCGATACCGGCGTCGTCGATCGTTCCGGGCGACAGCGAGCAGAGCCTGATGGTTCGGCGGCTGCTCGGCCTCGACGGCGACGACCGGATGCCGAAGGACGGCGATCCGCTGCCGGCCGCTCAGATCGCGCTGATTCGAGCCTGGATCGATCAAGGGCGCCGCGTGGCCGGAAACGGGCGGCGACAGTGCCGGCGCGTCACCGCAGGCGGCGCCGGAGGAGCCCGAGCACTGGGCCTATCGCCGGCCCGTGCGTGCCGACGCCTCCCGAGGTCCGCCAGGCCGATTGGGTGCGGACGCCGATCGATCGGTTCGTCCTCGCGCGGCTCGAGAAGGAAGGGCTGACGCCGTCGCCCGAGGCGCCGCTGGAGACGCTCGTCCGCCGCGTCTCGCTCGATCTGATCGGGCTGCCGCCGTCGCCGCAGGAGGTGGACGAGGTGCTCGCCGATGCCGCGCGCGACGGACAGGACGAAGCCTACGCGCGGCTCGTCGACGGCTGCTCGCCTCGCCGCACTACGGCGAGCGGTGGGCGCGGCCGTGGCTCGATCTCGCGCGCTACGCCGATTCGCATGGCTTCGAGAAGGATCTGCCGCGCGTCATGTGGAAGTACCGCGACTGGGTGATCGACGCGCTCAATCGCGACATGCCGTTCGATCGCTTCACCATCGAGCAGATTGCCGGCGACATGCTGCCGAATGCGACGCCGGCGCAGCAGGTCGCGAGCGGGTTCCATCGCAACGCGATGACCAACGAGGAAGGCGGCATCGATCCGGACGAGGCGCAGTACGAGGTGCTCGTCGATCGGGTCAACACGACCGCCACCGTCTGGCTCGGCACCACGCTCGGCTGCGCGCAGTGCCACAACCACAAGTACGACCCGTTCAGCCAGAAGGACTACTACCGGATGATGGCGTTCTTCCAGAACAGCGACTACGAAGTGCGCAAGCTCGGCGACGGCACGAAGTTCACCGAGCCGGCGATCGACGTGCCGACGCCGGAGCAGGAAGCGAAGCAGAAGACCATCCAGGCCGAGATCGATCTGCTGAACGCCCAGATCCGGACGCAGACGCCCGCCCTCGCTCGCGCCCAGGTCGCGTGGGAGCACGAGTGCGGCTCGAGCCGTCGCTGCGTGGCAGGTGTTGACGCCGAAGAGCCTCGCGGCGGACGGCGGCGTGGTCCTGACGCCGGCGCCCGACGGCTCGGTCCTGGCCTCGGGCGCCAACCCGGGCGAGACGATCTATACGATCGAGGCCGACGACGGCTCTTCCGCGCATCACGGCGATTCGTCTCGAGGCGCTGCCGGATCCGTCGCTGCCGAAAGGCGGACCGGGCCGCGACATGTACGGCAACTTCCAGATGAA
The DNA here is from genome assembly GCA_963820645.1 of uncultured Acidobacteriota bacterium. GTDB lineage: Bacteria > Acidobacteriota > Vicinamibacteria > Vicinamibacterales > 2-12-FULL-66-21 > JALZOC01. The sequence goes on from CAWGAS010000046.1 coordinate 9,513, forward strand.
TGGGTTCGAAGCCGCTGCGAGCCGCTCGACGCGGCGTCGTCGCGACGCCGGCCGCCGCGCCGCGGCTGCAGCACCGGGGTTCGCGAACCTGCATTCAAGGCCATCAAGTCGGACGACGGCGGCGCGAGCGTGGACACGTTCTTCCCGAAGGTCGCTGTCCGCGCGACGCTGTACGCCCCGCGAGGATGGCGGATCGACGCGAGCCGCGAGGACACGCGGCTGCCGCGTCAAATCGTGTTCACGCTCGATCAGCCGTTGGACGCCTGCCGGCCGGCGCGCGGCTGCGGATTCGCTTGAAGCATCAGGGCGCGGTCGTCGGACAGCCGCTCGGCCGCTTCCGGCTGTCGGTCACGTCCAGCAGCACGCCGCAGCGCGTCGTGGAAATCCCGGCCAGGCTGCGGCCGATTCTGGCGATCGCCGCGGCGGATCGCACCGAGCAGGAGCGCAAGGATCTCGCGGCGTTCTACCGGACGGTCGCGGCGTCGCTGAAGCCGGCGCGCGATCGGATCGCGGAGCTGCAGAAGAAGCTCAGGGCCCTCGGCATTCCGACGGCGCTCGTGATGCGGGAGCGGGTCGGCTACGAGCGGCCGTCGGCGTTCGTGCGCCGCCGCGGCAGCTTCATGGACAAGGGCGAGCAGGTCTACGCCGGCGTGCCGCGACGCTCCAGCCGCCGCTCCGACGACCAGATGCCGAACCGCCTCGGCCTGGCGCACTGGCTCGTCGACGAGGAGAACCCGCTGACGGCGCGCGTCGCGGTCAACCGCGCGTGGGAGCAGTTCTTCGGCCGCGGCCTCGTGGAGACGAGCGAAGACTTCGGCACGCAGGGGAGCGCCGCCCTCGCATCCGGAGCTGCTCGACTGGCTGGCGACGGAGCTGGTCCGCCAGGGGTGGCGCACGAAGGCGCTCCACAAGCTGATCGTGACGTCGGCGACCTACCGCCAGTCGTCGGCCGCGCCGCCGGCGCTCGTGGAGCGCGATCCCGACAACGTCCTGCTCGCGCGCGGTCCGCGCTTCCGGCTGGAAGCGGAAATGGTCCGCGACACGGTGCTGGCCGCGAGCGGACTGCTCAGCCGGAAGATCGGCGGACCGAGCGTGTTCCCGCCGCAGCCCGACGGCATCTGGGACATCCCGTACAGCAGCGAGAAGTGGACGCCGAGCGACGGGGAGGACCGCTACCGCCGCGGCCTCTACGTGTTCATCCGCCGCTCGGCCGCCTACCCGAGCTTCATGACGTTCGACGCGACGAGCCGCGAGCACTGCATCGTGCGGCGCGTGCGCACGAACACGCCGCTGCAGGCGCTGACCACGCTGAACGACGAGGCGTTCTTCGAGGCGGCCAGGGCGCTCGCGGCGCGCGTGTTGCGCGAGACACCTCCGGCGCCGCGCCGAGCGCAGCCAGGCTGCCGACGCGAGCCGCGCCTCGTACGCCTTCCGCCTCGTCGCGACCCGCACGCCGAAGCCGGACGAGGTCGACCGAATCGTCGCCTCGTACAGCGCGGCAGCTCGAACGGTTCCGGAAGGATCCCGAGGCGGCCGCGCGCACGATCAAGGGCTACGCGGTCGCCGGCATCGACCGCCGCGGAACAGGCGGCGTGGACGCTCGTCGCCAACGCGCTCCTGAACCTCGACGAAGCCCTGACCAAGGAATGACAATGAACCCGAACACGCTGCGCGACATCACGCGCCGTCATTTCTTCAAGCAGTCCGGCTTCGGCATCGGCGGCGTCGCGCTTGTCGGCGCTGCTCGACGACCGGCTGTTCGCGCAGCAGGCGGCGCACGGCGGACGGTCCGGTCGCGCCGCGCGCGCCGCACTTCGCGCCGAAAGCGAAGAACATCATCTATCTGTTCATGGCCGGCGCGCCGACGCAGCTCGATCTGTTCGACCACAAGCCGGCGCTGCAGAAGTACGACGGCCAGGAGATTCCCGCGGAATTCATTCCCAAGGGCGAGCGGTTCGCGTTCATCAAGGGCACGCCGCGCCTGCTCGGTTCACCCGTTCACGTTCAAGAAGTACGGCCAGTCGGGCGCCGAGCTGTCGGAGCTGCTGCCGCACCTGGCGACCATCGCCGACGACATCGCCATCGTCCGCTCGCTGCACACGACGCAGTTCAACCACGCGCCCGGCCAGATCTTCATGAACACGGGCAGCCAGGTGTTCGGCCGCCCGAGCGTCGGCTCCTGGCTCACCTACGGGCTCGGCAGCGAGAGCCGCGATCTGCCCGGCTTCGTCGTGCTGCTCTCGGGCGAGAACGCGCCCGACGGCGGCAAGTCGTGCTGGGGCAGCGGATTTCTGCCGACGGTCTACCAGGGCGTCGAGTTCCGCTCGAAGGGCGATCCGGTGCTGTTCGTCTCGAACCCGGACGGCGTCGACACCGGCGCGCGGCGCGAAGTCGATCGATCTCGTGACCGGCCTGAACCAGCTGCGGCGCGCGGAGGTCGGCGATCCCGGAGATCGACACGCGCATCGCGTCGTACGAGATGGCCTACCGGATGCAAAGCAGCGTGCCGGAGCTGACCGACATCTCGAGCGAGCCGGCGCCGATCCACGCGCTGTACGGCACCGAGCCCGGCAAGGTGTCGTTCGCGAACAACTGCCTGCTGGCGCGCCGCCTGGTCGAGCGCGGCGTGCGGTTCGTGCAGCTCTATCACCGCGGCTGGGACACGCACGGCGCGAGCGTCGGCACCGACATCGCGACGAAAGTCCCGGAGCTCTGCCTCGAGACCGATCGCGCCGCGACCGCGCTCGTGCGGGATCTCAAGCAGCGCGGCCTGCTCGACACGACGCTCGTCATCTGGGGCGGGGAGTTCGGCCGCACGCCGATGAACGAAGCGCGCGGCGGCTCGCGGCTGATGGGACGCGATCATCATCCGCGCGCGTTCACGATCTGGATGGCCGGCGGCGGCGTCAAGCCGGGCATCACCATCGGCCAGACCGACGATCTCGGCTACAACGTCGTCGAGGATCCGGTCGAGGTCCACGATCTGCACGCGACGATCCTGCACCTGATGGGGCTGGATCACACGAAGCTGACCTACAAGTTCCAGGGCCGCGAGTTCCGGCTGACCGACGTGCACGGGGACGTCGTCACGAAGCTGCTCGCGTAAGGGGGTTCCACAGGGTTCCGCGGGGTTCCACGGGGTTCCGCCAGGTTCTGTTCCACGGGGTTCGCCAGGTTCGGGGTTCCGCAGGGTTCGAGGTTCTCAGGTTCTACGGTTCGCTGGGTTCCGCGCAGGGTCTCAGGGTTCAGCGGTTCGCGCGGGGCACCTGGGCACGGGGACTCCGAACCTGGCGGAACCCCGAACCGAGCGGAACCCTGCGGAACAGAACCCAGTGGAGCCTTGCGGAACCCCGTGGAACCTTGTAGAACCTTGTACGGTGCGACTTGCCAGGCATATGATTCGTCTGTCCGTTGACATCCTGACGCATACAATTTAAGATATTTTGTATGCGCACCACGCTTGACCTGCCGGGGGATTTGCTCGAGGAAGCTCGAATCGCGCTCGGCTTCAAGTCGAAGACCGACACGATCGTCATGGCGCTGCGGGAGCTCGTCCGGCGGCAGCGGCTCGAGAAGTTGAAAGCGCTGATGGGACACGTCAACCTGGACGTGGATGTGCCGAAAAGCCGCCGTCGAGTCCCGGCGCAACGATGATCGCGGTTGACACCTCGGTCTGGATCGCCGCACTGCGATCCGCAAAGAGCCCGGAAGCGCGCGTCCTCAACGCACTTCTGGATGCCGACGAAGTGCTCTTGCCGCAGCCGGTACGCATCGAGTTGCTGTGCGGCGCGTCGAACTCGGACCGCTCGCGTCTTCGCTGGGGACTGTCGGCCCTGCCGATCGCCTACCCGACCGAGGAGACGTGGCAGACGGTGGACGAGTGGATCGAGCGCGCCTCGACGTCGGGCCAGCGATTTGCCTTCGGCGATCTGTTGATCGGGGCGCTCGCTGAGGAGAACGGGGCCCTCATCTGGTCGCTGGATCAGGATTTCGACCGGATGCACCGCGCGGGACTACTGCAGGCATTCGAACCGGCAGGTTGAGAGCTCCCGCGCGTCTTCTCATTTCCTGACGACGTACCAGTTGTTCTGGATGTCGTGGGACAGTTCGTGCTTCTCGACCGATCGGAAGCCGGCCTTCTCGAGATACTCCCGCGTCTTCTCCTCGCCCCACATCGCGCCGAGTCCCTCGCCCCCCTGCGCCAGCGACACGGTCATGCAGTGCAGGCACGACACGGTGTAGAGGAAGGTCCCGATCGGGTGGCCGATGTTGTTGTAGACGTGGCTCGATCCTTTGATGTCCTGCATCAGGTAGACGCCGTCGCGCTTGAGGGCGCGGGCGATGCCCTTCAGGACGTTCAGCGGCTTGGCCTTGATCGTGCACCGCGTCGAACGTGGTGATGAGGTCGAACGATTCGGGCGGGGCCGTCCGGTCGAAGTCGCTGAGATCGACCTCCTCGAACTCGACGTTCTTCAGCTCTTCAGCCGACGCCTCGGCAGACGCTGCCCGAAGCGCTTCGTTCGAAAGATCCAGGCCCACGAAATGGCTGTTCGGGAAGAGCGCCGCCAGCCGGTTCAGAATGCGGCCACTGCCGCAGCCGGCGTCGAGTACCCGCGCGCCCCGCTCGAGGCGCGCCGCCAGGCCGGGTACGAGCGGAAGGATATGGGATTCGAGCGAGGAGACAACCGAGAGGCCGCTGTCTTCCGCCATCACGGCGTGGAATCGAGGGAATCGCTCATACGGGACGCCGCCGCCGTTCCTGAAGCACGCGACGATGTCCTCCTCCACGCTGCCGAGGAGCGGAACATACTGAGCGAAGACGGCCAGGTTGTTCGCCGCGGCCGCCCGCGTCAGGCTCGCGGCGTGCTCCGGCGGCAACTGGTAGCGGACGCTCTGAGGATCGACGTTGACGACGCCCGCCGTGACCATCGCTCCGAGCCATTCGCGCACGTAGCGCTCGTCGAGGCCGGCGTGGGCGGCAAGCTCTCCCGAGGTCATGGGAGGCTGGTCCCGCATCCTGTCGAAGAGGCCGGTCCGGTGCCCGATGGAGGCCATCAGGCACAGGGCGGCGTCGTTGAGCGCGTTCAGGAGGCGGCCGGCGAAGGCCTCTGCCTTCGCGGTATCGAACCGGGCACCTTGAATCGTTTCCGACATCGTGAACCCCTGGGGAAAGTTTGACGAGAGTATTACGATGCATGATCATGATAGCGGAATCCACGTGCCTCGTTTCAGGCAGGGACTGACAGATGCCAATCGCCACGATCAACCCGGCCACCGCCGAAACGTTGCAAACCTTCGACGCGCTGAGCGGCGCCGAGATCGACGCCAGGATCGCGCGCGCGGCGCTGACGTTCCGGACGTACCGCCGTACGCCGATCGCGGAACGCGCGGAGAGGATGCTGCGTGCGGCGGCGATACTCGAAGCCGAGCAGGCCACGTTCGGCCGCATGATGACGACCGAGATGGGCAAGCTCGTCAAAGCCGGCAGCGAGGAAGCGGCCAAGTGCGCGTGGGGGTGCCGGTTCTACGCCGAGAACGCCGCGCGGATGCTGGCCGACGAGCCGGTGCAGAGCACGGCGACCGAGAGCTTCGTCCGGTATCAGCCGCTCGGGCCGATCCTGGCCGTGATGCCGTGGAACTTCCCGTTCTGGCAGGTCTTCCGCCTGGCCGCGCCCGCGCTGATGGCCGGCAACGTCGGTGCTCCTGAAGCACGCGTCGAACGTCCCGCAATGCGCGCTGATGATCGAGGACATCTTCCGGCGGGCGGGCTTTCCGGATGGCGCGTTCCAGACGCTGCTGATCGGCTCGGATCAGGTCCAGCGCGTGCTCGACGATCCTCGCGTGGCGGGCGCATCGCTGACCGGGAGCGAGGAGGCCGGCCGCGCAGGTCGCCGGCGCCGCGGGCCGGCAGCTCAAGAAGATGGTGCTCGAGCTCGGCGGCAGCGATCCGTTCATCGTGACGGCGAACGCCGACATGGCCGCGGCGATCGAGACGGCGGTCAAGGCGCGAATCGTCAACAGCGGGCAGTCGTGCATCGCGGCGAAACGCTTCATCGTCACCGAGGCCGTCGCCGATGCGTTCGAGCGCGGCTTTACCGAGAAGATGCGGGCGCTCAAGGTCGGCGACCCGCTGGATCCGGCGACCGAGGTCGGTCCGCTGGCGACGAGATCGGTCCTCACCGATCTGGACGATCAGGTGAAGCGTTCGGTGGCGGCCGGCGCCCGCGTCCTGACCGGAGGAAAGCCGCTCGATCGTCCGGGCAACTACTACGCGCCGACGGTGCTCGCCGACGTCAGGCCGGGTACGCCCGGCCTACGAAGAGGAGCTCTTCGGGCCGGTCGCCGCGCTGTTCCGCGTGCGCGACATCGGCGAAGCGATTCGCGTCGCGAACGACACGTCGTTCGGCCTCGGCTCGAGCGTGTGGACGAATGACGCCGCCGAACGCGCGCGGTTCACCGACGAAATCGAGGCCGGCCAGGTCTTCGTCAACGGCATGGTCGTCTCCGATCCGCGCCTGCCGTTTGGCGGCATCAAGCACTCCGGCTACGGACGCGAGCTCGGCGTCTACGGGATCCGTGAATTCGTCAACGTCAAGACGGTGTGGATCCACGACAGCGGCAAGAGCCACGCGAGCGCCACCGAATGACGGCCAGCCGTCTTGACCGCCGAAAACTCATGCTTTGAGTCAAGTTTGTCGGCGGGCAAGCGGCGGAACAGTAAGCAATGCCATCTAGCGAGGCGGAGCCTGGACGGTCTGAGGCGCAGCCTCGCTAGAACCGAAACAGTTTCTTCGCGTTGCCGTGCAGGAGCTTCCGCTCGATGCTCTTGCTTCCCGCCAGGCGGCGCAGCGCGGCGATGGTCTGCGCGCCCTGGCACTTCGGTCCGGCGCCCTCCACGTCGGTGCAGTCGCTGCCGTAGAGCAGCTTGTCCTGGTGGCGCTTCAGGAAATCGCGCGTGAAGTCTTCGTCGCGCGTCAGCGCGTTGAGGCCCGACCCGGCGGAGAGATCGCCGAACATGTTGGGGTAGTCGCTCAGGTAGCGGTCGGTCAGGCCGCCGGGCGTGACCGGGCCCTTCGGGTAGAGTCCCGCCTGGAGCGTGTGCTTCTTGTCGATGTTCGCCCACCACGTCTGCGCGTGGCCGATGAAGTTGACCCGCGGGTATTTCTCGAGCATCGTGCCGAAGCGCTCGAACCCGTAGTTGTACATGTCGAACTGCCAGTGCATCAGCACGGGGACCCGGTACGCCTGCGCGAGCTGGTAGATCTTCTGCATGGCCGGCGAGTCGCACTCCACGCCGAACTTCTGCTCGCCGATGAGCACGGCGCCGCGCTTCAGGTAGCGCTCGATCTCCGGGACGGCCTCCTCGAGATCCGGCACCTCGTTCGCGCCGGACACGTACGCCTTCGCATGCGCGGCGACGAGCTGAAAACACGCCTCGTTGCCGAGACACTGCGCCTGAAGGCCGTTCGAGACGCCGTCGTGCGTGGACGGCGTGCGCACGGACCGCCCGGCCGGCAGCAGGATCGTGGTCGTGACGCCCATGGCACGCTGGTGCGCGACCAGCGCGTCATCGGCCCGGCCGGCATAGCCCACGTGCTGGTGGATATCGATGATCGGCTCGTCTGCCGCCGCGGCGCCCGCGCCGGCGCCGCCATCCACCGCCAGACCGATCAGCGCCAGGCTGGACGTCGTGAGGAATCCGCGGCGATCGATTTGTCTCATTTGGCCTCGCAGAGGGTATTCTGCACCAGAGCCACGTGACTAGAGATGGTTTCACAACCGTCCGTGGTATCCGGCTTTAGCCGGACCGTGCGGTTTGAAACCAGTTCAGAGCATTCTCGATGATTCTCGACAGACTTCCCGCCGTCGCCTTCTTCGTCGCGGCGGCAGTCGCGGTCACGGGTTCCGCGCCAGCAGCGGTCGCCCGCCACTGATCCCTGGCCGCCCGGCGTTCAGAAGGTCCCGGCCGGCTCGCCGGCGTTGTCGCCCGCCGACGCGTTGAAGCGCTTCTACATGCCGCCCGGGTATCACGTCGAGCTCGTCGCGAGCGAGCCGATGATTCAGGAGCCTGTCGCGATCGACTGGGATCCTCAGGGACGCCTGTGGGCGGTCGAGATGCCCGGCTACATGAACGACATCGCCGGGCGCAACGAGCACGACCCGATCGGCCGCGTCGTCGTGCTGGAGGATGCCGACGGCGACGGCAGGATGGACAAGCGGACGGTGTTCGCGGACGGGCTGATCCTGGCGCGGGCGCTCAAGGTGCTCGACCATGGCGTGCTGGTCGGCGAGCCGCCGAACATCTGGCTCATGCGCGACACCGACGGCGATCTGCGCGCGGATACGAAGACGCTGATCACCGATCAGTTCGGACGGCGGGATGGGGACCCTCAGAACAACGCCAACGGGCTCTATTGGGCGCGCGACAACCGGATGTATACGGCCGGGCAGGTCGAGGTTCACCTGCGCCTGAAGAACGGCACGTTCGAGATCCACCAGACGCTGCTTCGCGGCGAGTGGGGCGTGGCGGAGGACGACGCGGGCCGGATTTACCGGAACACGAACGATTCGGCGCTGCACGTCGATCTGGTGCCGACGGCCTACTTCGCGCGCAATCCGAATCTGCTCCGCACGCGCGGGAGCTACGAGCGGCTGGCCACCGACAACGAGGATCTGAACACCATCTGGCCCGTGCGCCCGAACCCCGGCACCAACCGGGCGTATCAGACCGGCATCGATCGCCCCGACGGCTCGCTCGCCATGTACACGGCCGTCTGCGCGCCGCTGGTGTACCGCGGCGATCGGCTGCCGGCGGAGCTCTACGGCAACGCCTTCGTTGCCGAGCCGGCCGCCAACCTGGTGAGCCGCATCATTCTGAGCGACGACGGGGGGACGCTGCGGGCGCGGAAGGCGTACGACAGGGGAGAGTTCCTCGCGTCCACCGACGAGCGCTTCAGGCCCGTTCATCTGTCCAATGCGCCCGATGGAACCTTGTATGTCGTCGACATGTATCGCGGGATCCTCGAGCACCGCAACTCCCTGACGTTGTACCTGCGCGATCACATCCTGGCGAGCGACCTCGTTCAGCCGACCGGGTTCGGGCGTATCTACCGCGTCGTGCACGACACGACCCGGCGGGACACGTCGCGCGCGCTCTCGACGGCCTCGCCGGAGGAATTGGTGGCGTCGCTGTCGCATCCCGGCGGCTGGCGGCGCGACACCGCGCAGCGCCTGCTGGTCGAGCGGGGCAGCCTCCCGCGCGACAGGCGGCGACGAGGCGGCGCAGCGTTCGGCGAACGCCGTCAGGCGGGTGATCCCGGCGCTGGTGCAGCTCGCCGGGCATGCGAAGGAACCGCGCACGCGCCTCCACGCGCTGTGGACGCTGGACGGGATTGACGCCGATCGATCCGGCGACCGTCGCCAAGGCGTTGGAGGATCCCTCGCGCGACGTCCGCGTGTCGGCGATCCGCATCGCGGAACGGTGGCTCGGCGAAGCCAATCATCCGATACAGGCGCCGGTGTTGAAGCGCCTGGACGATCCGGACGTGGCCGTGCGGCGGCAACTGGCTGCGTCGATTGGCGTGCTGCCGCCCGGCGCTGCGCGAAACCGCCGCGGTCTCGCTGCTCCTCCGGCACGGCGACGATCCGATTACGATGGACGCCGCGCTCAGCGGGTTGCGCGGCAGCGAAGCGGCGGTTCTCGAGAAGCTGCTGCTGGGAAAACAGTGAAACGATCTTCGTGGCTGGTTGGGGTCGCTGTCGCTGCATGACCCCTTTACAATTTCTTCTGACCTTCCTGGCCGCGGCCATCGGCGGCGCCATCAACTCGATGGCCGGGGGAGGCACGCTGGTGACTTTTCCGGCGATCGTCTGGCTGGGTGTCCCGCCGATCTCGGCCAATGCCACCAGTACCGTCGCGCTCTGGCCTGGTTCGATCGGCAGCATCTGGGCGTACCGCGGTGAACTGGCAGACGCACGTGAGTGGCTGCGCTGGTTCACCCTGCCGAGCCTCGCCGGGGGCGGCATCGGCGCCGTCCTGCTGCTCTACACCTCGGCGAGTCTCTTCGACGAAATCGTGCCGTTCCTCGTGCTGGGAGCGACGCTGCTGTTTCTGCTGCAGCAACGGTTGACACGGCGTCTCTCGGGGGCGATCGTGACGGAGCCACCGCGCTCGCCGGGGCTGCCGCCGATCGAGCGGATCTCCCACGCGTGCTCCCGCGCCCGTCGTGGTGGTTTGTCGGGGCGCAGTTCGGAGTGGCGGTGTACGGCGGCTACTTCGGCGCGGGAATCGGAATCCTGATGCTCGCGACGCTGGGCGCGATGGGTCTCACGAATATCCATCGAATGAACGGATTGAAGAACTGGGGCGGGTTGTGCATCAATGCGGTTGCCGTCGCGACGTTCGCCGCAAGCGGGATCGTCAACTGGCCCGTCGCTGTTACGATGGCCGCCGGCGGGTTGGCGGGCGGGTACGGGGGCGCGCGGCTGGCGCTGCACGTCGGCCAGAAGTGGGTGCGGCGGACCGTCGTGGTCATCGGATTCAGCGCGTTCGTCTGGCTGATGCTGACGCGGTGACCAGGACGTGCTTCAGCCGGCAAAGGTCCGCCTGAAGGCGGACACCACCGGAGAATAGTAGAGGAGAGGTCACCGTGAGACGTTCCGTTCTGCGTTTGTGTTCGTGGCTCGCACTGTTGGCGGCGTTGTCTGTGCCGATGCTCTCGGCCCCGCAGACGCAACCCGCGACCACTTCGAACCACGTCGTCATCATCACGCTCGACGGCTTCGGAGGCTGGGCGCTCGACGATCCCTCCCTGCCCGTGCCGACGCTTCGACGGCTGGCGGAGCGCGGAGTCGTGGCGAAGGGCATGCGTCCGGTGAACCCGACGGTGACGTGGCCCAACCACACGTCGATTGTCACCGGCGTCAAGCCGGCCAGGCATGGCGTGCTGTTCAACGGGACTCTCTTGCGCGAGCCTGGCGTGGCGCCGCGGATTGAGCCGTGGCGCGACAAGGCCGAGATGGTCCGCGCGAAAACTCTGTACGACGCCGCGCACGAGCGCGGTCTCACGACGGCGCAGGTGGATTGGGTTGCGATCCTGAACGCGCCGACGATCACGTGGGAGTTCGGGGAGCGCCCCGATCCGAAAGGCCGGATTGCCAGGGAACTGGTGCAGGCCGGCGTGATCTCCGAGGAGGATCTCGCGGCCTTCTCGAGCCGGAACATCCTCTTCCGGGATCACATCTGGACGTCCGCGGCGGCGCACATCCTCCGGCAGCACCGCCCCAACGTGCTGCTGTTCCACCTGCTGAACCTCGACTCCACGCAGCACCGCTACGGACCGCGAACGCCGGCGGCGATGACGGCGATGGCGCACAACGACACCCAGGTGGCGCGAATCGTACAGACGCTCGAGGAGACCGGGTTGATGGAGCGCACGACGGTGTTCGTCCTCTCCGGATCATGGGTTCAAGGCGGTGAAGCGGCAGATCCGCCCCAACGCGGCATTCAGGAACGCCGGGCTGCTCACCGTGCAGGATGGGAAGGTCACGAAGACCGAGGCGTACTCCGTGCCCGAAGGCGGGACGGCGATGATCTACCTCACCGTCCCCGATCCGACGGGCGCGGGCCTGAAACGCGTGCGACAGGCGCTCGAGGGGTTGGAGGGCATCGACCGCGTGATCGAGCCGGCAGAGTTCGCGAGTCTGGGGCTGCCGCGGCCCGAGGACGACGGGCAGATGGCGGCGCTCTTCCTCACGGCGAAGGAAGGCTACGCGTTCACCGCCGATCCGAACGACCCGTCGATCGTGGATGCACCCGCGGGAAGCCTCGGCGCTCACGGGTACATCGCGACGGATCCGGACCTGCGCGCTCTCTTCATCGCGTCGGGGCGCGGCATCAAGCGAGGCCTGACGCTCGATGCGGTCGACAACGTCGATGTGGCGCCGACGGCCGCGCGCCTGCTCGGCCTGGATCTGAAGAACGTCGACGGCAGGGTGCTCACCGAGATCCTGAGCGAGGTTCGATAGTCACCCGGGTCGCGGCGGATCTCGGCCGGCTGACGCCGTCTACTTGACGCGCAGCGTGGCCGTCATCGTCGGGTGATAGGTGCAGAGATACGCAAACTCCCCCTTCTTGGTGGGCCGGTATCTCCACGATTTGTCGGGCATCATCAGGCCCGAATCGAACCCGCCTGCCTTCGACGTGACGGTGTGGGGAAACGGATCCTTGTTGGTCCACACGATCGTGTCGCCGGCGTTGACGGTGATGGCGATGGGCTGGAAGCTGGTCGCCTCGATGGCGACCTTGTGGGTCACCGGTTTCGGGGAGTCCGCCGCCGCGGTGGCGTTCGCGCTCAACCAGAGCACGGCCACCACCGCGGCCACGGAGACCTTCATTACTTCGTGCCCACCGACGACTGGATTTTCTTCGCGTGCTCGAGATGCGCGACAAACGCCGGGCGGACCTTGACCAGGAGCGCCTTCAAGTCTGCGTTCGAGGCGCTGGGGATCAACGTCTTGTCGACCGCATCGAGCACCTGCTGGTGATAGGCGACCTCGTGATCGATGTACGCCTTGTCGAACGCCGCCCCTGAGAGCGTCTTGAGATGGGCGACGTTCTTGGCGCCGCCTTCCTTCAGGCTCTTGGCGGTCGGATTGTCCTCAGGGGTGACCTTGAGCTTGGTGACCAGGTCCACCGCCTGCTTGTTCACGCCGGTATGATCCGTGATCATCAGCTGCGCGAACTCCTTGACGGCGGCATTGGTGGACTTGTCCTTGGCGACCTTCCCGGCGTCGATGTCCACCTGGTTGGCGGTGACGACGATGGCGGCGATCTGCGGGTCGGTGACCTGCGCGCTGGCACTCGCCGCGAACAACAATGACCCGGCGACGACGACGGCTGCGATTCTCATACACACTCCTTGAGGTTGAGGGCTGTCTAAATGCAGAGCTGACGCCCTGCGCTACTGGAGGTGGAAGCCACGTTCCGCGGCTCCGGATGTTTACTTGGATGCAGAGAGCGCGTGGCGCGTTCCCACCTTCGCTCGAGGTGTCTCCAGTGAGCTACGCGTGGGCAAGCCCGCCTTCGCTCCAGGTGTTTCAGGGAGCTTCGGCGCGGCAGGCTTTCGCTCGAGGTGGACTAGAGCGAAGGCGGGAACTGCCCGGCTCGCGTTCGTGCCAGCACTCCGGCCACGATGCGATCGCAGCGCGCGCCGGCGAAGCCAAACACGTCGCCCGTCGCCATGTCCATGTCGCGGGCCAGCGACTCGCGGAGCAGCGCCCTGGCCCGGAACAGACGCGTGCGGACGGTGGCCGCGGGGATGCCGAGGCACTCGGCGGTTTCCTCCACGGTCATGTCCTCGACCTCGCGCATGACGAACACCGTGCGGAACGCGAGCGGCAGCTCGTCGATTCGCCGCTCGAGCATCAGCCGGACCTCGGCGCGGAGCGTGGCGTTCGTCGGCGATTCCGTTGTTTCATCTGCCACGTCGACCTCTGCCTGATCCGGTTCGGCCGTGTTCCGATCGCCGATGGGCACGACAACCGGGTCGCGCTTCTGCCGGCGCAGCCGCATCAGCGCCTGGTTGATCACGATGCGCGTGAGCCACGTCCCCAGCTGCGAGCCGCCGCGAAAGTCGCCGATGTGGCGATACGCGTCGAGATAGGCGTCCTGCAGCGCGTCTTCCGCTTCCGTGTCGTCCCTGAGGATCGACCGCGCGACCCGGAACAGCTTGCCGTTGTGCCGGCGCATCAACGTCTCGAACGCGGCGTGGTCGTCGCGCGCGATGCGGCTGACGAGCTCGGCGTCGTCGCCGGGGGCGGTGATTTTTCCTGGGCGCATCAAGGTCTTCAACTCGTCTATTTGATGCCGGCGGAGCCGCCGGCGTTCCCGGAGCGTCACAAGAGATCAGGAGGCTCTTACAGGAGGCCAGAAGATCAGGAGAAAACAAGCCACCTGTCTAATACGTGGCCCGGCCGCCGCTGACGTCGAAAACGGCCCCGGTGGAAAACGAGCACTCTTCCGACGCCAGCCAGCAAATCAGCGCCGCGATCTCGTCCACTTCCACGAAGCGGCCCATGGGAATCCGCGCGAGCATGTAGTCGATGTGCTCCTGCGCCATCTGGCGGAAGATCTCCGTCCGCGCGGCGGCGGGCGTGATGCAGTTGACCAGGATCCCTTTGGCCGCCAGCTCCTTCGCCAGCGACTTCGTGAAGCCGATCAGGCCGGCCTTGGACGCACTGTAGTGCGACGCGGTCGGGTTGCCCTCTTTCCCGGCGATCGAGGCGACGTTGACGATGCGCCCGTAGCCGTGGGTGAGCATGTGGGGCACGACGCTGCGGCAGGTGAGAAAGCATCCGGTGAGGTTGACGTCGATGACGCGGCGCCAGACGGCGGGGTCGAGCTCCCACGTCAGGCCGTTGCCGCCGGTGATCCCCGCGTTGTTGACGAGGATGTCGATGCGCCCGTGCCTGGCCACCGTCGCAGCCGTCGCGGCCTCGACGGACCCGGCGTCGCTCAACTCGACCAGCTCCGCGGTGACGGTACCGAGCCCCGACAATTCGGCCAGCGCCTCTGCGGCCGTCTCGCGATCGACGTCCCACAACGAAACCAGGGCGCCGGATTGAAGCGCGCGCCTGGCCGCCGCACGGCCGATCCCGCGTGCCCCGCCGGTGACGATCGCCACGCGGCCTTTCAGATCGAGCTGGTTCATGCCGGTCTCCGTTGATAAAGTTCAATTCGAGCTCGTCATCGAAGTCTCGAACTTTAGAACTTGAACTTTGAACGTTCTAAAGTATGGCGCACGAGGCACCCGATCCGCTCTACGGGATCTCCCTGGCTGAGTGGTCCATCAACAAGCCGCTCTCCGCCGGCCGGATGCAGCACCTGGACTTCGCGAGGATCGCGAGGAGCGTGGGCATCGACGCCATCGAGTACGTGAACTCTTTCTTCAAGGACAAAGCACAGGACGCGGCGTTCCTGGAGGAGATGAACACCCGCGCCCGGGGCGAAGGCGTCACGCAGGTCCTCATCATGTGCGACGCCGAGGGCAACCTCGGCGATCCGGATCCGGCGAAGCGCCGGGCGGCGGTCGAGAACCACAAGAAGTGGGTCGAAGCGGCGCAGGTCCTGGGCTGCCGTGCCATCCGCGTCAACGCTCAGAGCAGCGGCACCGCCGACGAGCAGATGCAGCTCGTCGCCGACGGCATGCGACAGCTCGTGGAGTTTGCCGACCCGCACGGGATCGACGTCGTCATCGAGAACCACGGGGGATTCTCCAGCAACGCCAGGTGGCTGGTGCGGACCATCGAGATGGTGAACCATCCGCGGGCCGGGACGCTGCCGGACTTCGGCAACTTCCGGATCGCCGGTCCAACGGCCGCCAGCCCGGACGCAGAGGTCGAGAGCTACGATTCGTACGTCGGCGTGAGAGAACTGATGCCGTTCGCCAAAGGCGTCAGCGTGAAGCCCAGCGTGTGGGATTTCCACGGGAACACCAGCGACATCGACCTGCTGCGGATGATGAAGATCGTGGTGGACGCCGGCTATCGCGGCCACGCCGGCATCGAGCACGGGCCCGAGGGCGATGAGTTGGAGGGCGTCCGGCAGTTGCGCGAGGAGCTCGAGACCGTGCGCGACCGGCTGGCCGGCCGCCCACCAGCAAAAAAAGATGAGCGTTGGGACGAATGACTGGTGAATGGCCGGACCGTGCGTGTGACGAGTGTTGTGACGAACGCCCCGACGGAATCCTAGATTCGTTGCCGGCGCAGCAGAACTCCGTATCCGTGCCGTTCTCCGAGGGACACGGCCTTGAGGATGAGGAGATCGAGCGTGCCGGGCAGAAGGCCCGCAGGTTCGGGCGCCAACGTCTTTCTCCTGAGCAACTAACGAGAGAGACTACCCGGTGCCGGGGAAGCGGTCACGTGTCCGCAACCCTGCTCACGCCCGATCCGCGGCGAGCGCTTTCAGGCGCTGCGGATCGACGATGCGCAGCCGGCGGCCGCGCAGTTCGATGACGCCGTCGCGCCTGAACTGCGAGAGCGCCCGGGACACCTGCTCGCGCACGGTGCCGATCTGCGCGGCGAGCACGTCCCGCGTGTCAGGCAGCACGAGCGACGTGGCACCGGCGCGGTCCGATTCGCGCAGCAGGTACCGCGCCGTGCGTTGCGTCACGTCGCGCAGGGAGAGATCCTCCACGAGGGCCGCGAACACGCGGACGCGCCGCGCCAGCACGCGGATCACGGCCGCGGCGCTGGCCGGATTGCGGCCGATGCAGTCGAGTAGCGGCTGCCGGGGCACAAAGAGCAGGACCGCGTCCTCGGCGGCGACCGCCGATCCCACGTAGCCGCCGCCGTCGAACACCGGCACTTCACCCAGGGTGACGCCGGCGCCTTCCTCGTGCAGGACCTGCTCCCGTCCGGTCGCCGACGAGCGGACGAGGTGCATGCGGCCCGAAAGAATCAGGTACACGCCGGCGGGAGGATCTCCTTCGACGAAGGCCTTGTGCCCTTTTTGAACTGGTCGGACCGTGCAGCTGGCGGCAAGGCGATGCCGGTCCTCGGCGTTCAGAGCCATCACATACGGAATGGCTTCGAGCGCCGACGCGATGTCGACTGTGAGTTTGCTCATGGATTCGGGGCACCGCTTCGAGCGACGATGGGCCTGGAGGCAGTATTCCATGAACACGATACGACTCGCCGGCGCGTTGGTGCTCGTAGCGGCGGCAGGGGGGCCTGCTGAGGCGTCGATGCCGCAGCAGACGCACCCCCACCACGCCGCGAGCCAGAAACACGGCGAGAAGGGGATGGGGTTCGACCAGAAGGGGACAACGCATCACTTCCGATTGTCGCCGGCGGGAGGCACGATCGAGGTGCACGTGAACAACCCGGACGATCGCGAGCTGCGCGAGCAGGTGACGACCCACCTCAAGACCATCGCCGAACAGTTCGCTCGCGGGGACTTCAGTGCGCCGTTTGCCGTGCATTCGGAAAAGCCCGACGGCGTTCCTGCGCTCGCACAATTCAGCCGGGACATCGTCTACACGTTCGTGCCTGACGAGACGGGCGGAAAGGTGTCGATCTCAACCGGCTCGAAGAAGGCGCTGGCCGCCGTGCACGCGTTCCTGCGGTATCAGATCCGCGAACACCAGACCGGGGATTCGCTGAAGGTCGGCGCCCGGTGAAGCGGTGACGGCAACGTCCGGCCGATCTCGGGGACGCGCGCTCCAGGGATAGAATGACCCATGCGTCGGGGAACCATGTGGGGCGCCGCGATGGCGTCGATACTGCTCTGTCTCGCCGCCGACGTGCATCCTCAAACACCGGGCCGAACGTCGCGGTCGACCGCCGATCTGATTAAGGAAGCGCGGGCATTGTTGGACGCAGGCAATCTCGGGCGCGCGGCAGCGACCGTCGAGGCCGAGATCGCGCGGAATCCTGACTCGGCTGATGCGCACTACGTGCTGGGCCTGGTCCGGGAGCGGCAGCGCGACCTGCCGGCCGCGGTGAGATCATACGAGGCGGCTATTCGGCACGCGCCGGCCATGGCCGAGGCCCATGACCGCCTCGGCTTCGTGCTCGGCCAGCAGGGGAAAATCGCCGAGGCATTGGCGCAGTTCGAACGCGCCGTGCACTTGCGTCCGGGCCTGTTCGACGCGCAATACCATCTCGGCGCGACCCGCTGGTATGCACAGGATTTCGAGCGGGCTTTGCCGGCCCTGCAGGCGGCCGTGAAACTCCGTCCGGACCACGCGGAGGCCCGCTACTACCTGGGGCTAACGCTCCAGCATCACAAGCAACTCGATGCGGCCATCGAGCAGTTGTGCCAAGCCTCACGCCTCAATCCCGGCCTTGCCGTCGTCCATCTGCGGCTCGGGGCGGCGCTCCAGGAGGCCGGCGATCTCGACAAGGCCATTACCCACCTCGAAGCCGCAGCGCGGATCGATCCGTCGCTCACCGCTGCGCGGAACAGCCTCGGGCTGGCGCTGTCGCAGAAGGGCCGCGGCGACGAAGCCGTGGCGGTGCTCGAGGCGCTCGCGAAAGCGGAGCCGGCCTTTTTCTCCGCACGGCTGAATCTCGGGGCCGCGCTGATGCAGCAGGGCAATCTCGAGCGCGCGGTGTCGGTCTACCGCGCGCTCGTCGCATCGGATCCCGCCAACGCCGAGGCCTTCTACAACCTCGGGCTCGCGCTCAAGCAGAACGACGACTTTACCGGCGCGGAAACCGAGCTGCGCCACGCCATGCGCCTCGACCCGAAGCTGCCCGAGGCGCCGTTCACGCTGGGCGTCGTGCTCTGGCAGACGGGACGGGGCGACGACGCGGTCAGCCTGTTCCGCGAAGCGATCGCGCGCCAGCCCGACTACGCCGAAGCACACTACATGCTGGGCGTCGTGCTGAAGCAGCGCGCCAGGCTGGACGAGGCCGTCGAGCAGTTCCGGAGGGCGATCGCGGATCGACCGGAGATGGCGGAAGCGCATCTCAGCCTGGGCCAGGCGCTCCAACAGAAGGGCGATGGAGCCGGGGCCCGCGCCGCGTACGAAGAGGCCGAACGGCTCAATCGCCGGAAGGCCGACGCGCAGGCCTCCACCTTCGCGGTGAGCGTGGGAGTGGAGAAACTCAAGACGGGAAACCGGAAGGCGGCGATCGAGCAGTTTCGCGAAGCCGTCAAGCTCGCGGCCGACAACCCGCACGCGCACTATCAACTCGCGCTCGCACTGCGACTGACTGCGCCGGACCAGGCGCGCCAACACTTCGAGGATGCGCGCCGTCTCGCGCCGTACCTGCGGCCGCCCGGCACACCCGCAGCCGAATGCACGGCGACACACGCGGCGGGGCGCCGCCCATGACGAGAGTCAGGCGAAATCCCCCGGCGGTTCTCTGCCTCCTCACGTCCGTCTGCCTGGCAGCGGGCCTGATCCTGGAAACTGCGACGTCGGCACAAGAGGAGCGCGCCGCGCTCGGGTTCTCGTTCGCCGAAGTCGCGGAAGCCGCGGGGCTGACCGCGAAGACGGTGTTCGGCGGCCAGAAGACCAACCGATACCTGCTCGAGACCACCGGCAGCGGCGTCGCGGTCCTCGACTACGACGGCGACGACTGGCTCGACGTGTTCATCGTCAACGGCACGACACTGGAAGGCTTCCCGAAGGGCCAGGAGCCGACCAGCCATCTCTATCGCAACCGCCGCAACGGGTCGTTCGAGGACGTCACGGCGAAGGCCGGACTCATATATACAGGATGGGGCCAGGGGGCCTGCGCGGGCGATTACGACAACGACGGAGACGACGATCTCTTCGTGACGTATTGGGGGCAGAACCGGCTCTATCGCAACCGCGGCAACGGGACGTTCGACGAGGTCGCGCGCGCGGCGGGCCTGTCGAGCGCCGCTCCGCGCTGGGGCGCCGGGTGCGCGTTTCTGGATTTCGACCGCGACGGCCGTCTCGATCTGTTCGCCGCCAACTACATCGACTTCAATCTCGCCGACGCCCCCGTCCCCGAGTCGGGCCTGTGCCGTTACAAAGGCGTGGCGGTCGCTTGCGGGCCGCCGGGTCTTCGCGGCGGCAAGAACCTGCTGTATCGCAACACGGGAGGCGGCACGTTCGCCGACGTGTCCGAGGCCTCGGGCATCACCCGGGCGAGCGGCACGTACGGCCTCGGCGTCAGCACGCTCGACTTCGACGACGACGGGTGGGTGGACGTGTATGTCGCGAACGACTCGAACCCGAGCGCGCTCTACCGGAACAATCGCGATGGCACGTTTACCGATATCGCCGTGGGGTCGGGCTGTGCGTACAGCCAGGACGGCAAACCGCAGGCGGGGATGGGCGTGGCGGTGGGCGACTACGACCGCGACGGCCGGATGGACATCTTCAAGACCAACTTCGCCGGCGACACGTCCACGCTCTACGCGAACGCCGGCGCCGGGCTGTGCGAGGATCGGACCTTCTCCGCCGGAATCGGCATGAACACGCGCTGGCTCGGCTGGGGAGTCGAGTTCCTCGATCTGGATCGCGACGGCTGGCTCGATCTGTTTCTGGTCAACGGCCACGTCTATCCGGAGGTCGAGCAACTGAAATCGGAAGCGGGATACAAGCAACGAAAGATCGTGTACCGCAACCTGGCCAACGGACGGTTCGCCGACATCACCGATCGGGCCGGCTCCGCGGTCATGACTCCTCGCGCCGGCCGCGGCGCCGCCTTCGCCGATCTCGACAACGACGGCGACACCGATGTCGTCGTCAACAACATGCACGACCGGCCGGATCTCTACCGGCTGGATTCCGCGAACTCCCGGCATTGGATAACCGTGAAGCTCGTGGGCGTGCAGTCGAATCGCAGCGCTATCGGCGCCCGCGTGCGGGTGACGGCCGGCGGCAGCGCGCAGGTCCGTGACGTGCGCGGAGGAGGCAGCTATTACTCGCAGAACGACCTGCGCCTGCACTTCGGCCTTGGCGACTCGACCAGGATCGAGCGGATCGACGTTCGATGGCCGAACGGGCTCGAGGAACGATGGGACGGGCCGGGCGTCGATCGGATCCTTACGCTCAAAGAGGGGAGCGGCACCGCGCTGCCGCCAGGACGTTGATGCCGCTTGCTTCGATCGTGTTGACCGCGATGATCGCGGGCCAGCCGCAGGTGCTAGCGGACCGCGCAGCGGCGGCCGTTGGAGAGGCGCGACGGCTGATCGATCAGGGTCAGGCGCGAGCCGCCATCGACAAGCTGAAGGCCTTCGGTGAGCCCGCACCGGATCAAATCACCCATGTGCTCGGCGTCGCCTACTACCATGCCGACGATCACGCTCACGCGATCGAGCAGTTGACGGCCGTCGCCAGCCGGTGGCCTGAAGGATCGGTTGAGCGCCGGGAAGCGATCCAGATCCTCGGACTCTCTCACTTCATCGTCGGGCACTTCGCGGAGGCGGTCCCCTTCCTGGAGGCGACCCGTGTCTGGGCGGCCGACAACCTCGAGCTCGGGTACGTTCTGGGACAGGCGTACGTGCAGGTGCGCCAGCCGGACCGCGCACGTGCCACCTTCGCCCGGACCTTCGGTGTGGCCGCGGAATCGGCTGCCGCCCATCTGGTCGCCGCGCAGATGATGATCCGGCTGAACTTCGAAGACTTCGCCGAGACCGAGCTGACGCGCGCCGTCCAGAAGGATCCCAAGCTCCCGCAGGCCCACGCCCTGCTCGGCCAGCTCGCGATGTTCCGCGGCCGGCTGAACGAAGCCGTGACCCTGACCGAACGCGAGATCGCCTTGAACCCCGGCAACGCGATGGCGTTCGCGCAGCTCGGCGACGCGCTCGTGCGCCAGTCGAAGTGGGACGACGCCATCGTGGCCCTCCAGAAATCGATCTGGCTGAACCCGTTTTACAGCGCTCCGTACATCCTGCTGGGCAAGGCCTACATGAAGAAGGAGCAGCCCGCCACGGCGGAAGGCATGCTCGCCCGCGCGATTCAGTACGATCCCAACAACCGAGCGGCCCATTACCTCCTCGGTCAACTGTTCCAGCAGACCGGCAGGCTCGCGGAAGCGAAGCGCGAGTTCGAGATTGCGGAGCGGCTGCAGGGGCAACCGGGCCGCTGACAATCCAGTATTCACGCCGTGTCCTTTCCCCCGGCCGTCCAACGGCTTCTCCTCCTGGCCGCCGGAGCGTGCGCGCTGGGTGGCGCGCTCGCGACGCCGCAAGCCCCCGTGCGCGAAACCGGTCGTGCCTGGCCCGTCCGCTTCACCGACGTCGCCGAGCGAGCTGGATTCCGTGAGCCCACGGTGTACGGAGGCGTCGATCGCAAGCGGTTCATCATCGAGACGAACGGCTCCGGCGTCGCGTTGCTGGACTACGATCGGGACGACTGGCTCGATGCGTTCATCCTGAGCGGCACACGGTTGAGGGAAGGCTCGAGAGACGACGCGTTGTATCCCGCGGGATCTGAGCCGACCAACCGGCTGTATCGGAACAGGCGGGACGGAACCTTCGAGGATGTGACGGACCAGGCCGGTCTGCGCCGTTCCGGGTGGGCCTCGAGCGTCTGCGCCGGCGACTACGACAACGACGGCCGGATCGACCTGTTCGTCACGTACTACGGGCAGAACGTGCTCTACCGCAACCGCGGCAGCGGCCGGTTCGACGACGACACGAGGCGTGCGGGGTTGCTGGCCGGCAGCAGACGCTGGGGATCGGGCTGTACGTTCGTCGACTACGATCGCGATGGCCGGCTCGATCTCTTCGTGGCCAATTACCTCCGCTTCGATCTCGAAACCGCGCTCGAGCCGGGCGCCGGGCCGAACTGCCTGTGGAAAGGCCTCTCCGTCAATTGCGGTCCGAAAGGGCTCCCGACCGACACCAATATGCTGTTCCGCAACCTGGGCAACGGCACGTTTGCCGACGTGTCGCACACCTCAGGCATCGCCGCCGTATCGGGACGGTATTCGATGACCGCCTTTGCGGTCGACCTCGACGCCGACGACTGGCCCGACATCTACGTCGCGGCGGATTCGACCGCGGCAATCCTGTACCGCAACAACCGCAATGGCACGTTCACCGACGTCGCCGTCGAGAGCGGGACCGCGTACGACGAAAACGGCAACCCGCAGGCAGGGATGGGCGTCGCCGTAGGCGACTACAATCGCGACGGGCTGCTCGACGTGCTCAAGACGCATTTCGCGGACGATATCCCCGCGCTCTATCGCAACCTCGGAAAGGGGCTGTTCCAGGACGTCGCCTCTAGCGCAGGCCTGGCGGTCCTGAACCGATATGTCGAGTGGGGCGCCGGCATGCCGGACCTGGACAACGACGGACTGCAGGATCTCGTTTACGTCACCGGCAACGTGTATCCGGAGATCGAGCGCGCGCTTCCTCAGTACGCGCACCGCGGACCGCGAGTCGTCTTCCGCAACACGGGACAGGGGACGTTCGAGGACGTGACGGCGCACAGCGGCGCAGCCGACGCGCGGCATTCCAGCCGGGGCGCCGCGTTCGGGGATGTCGACAACGATGGCGACATCGACGTGCTCGTCATGAACATGAACGAGCCTCCTTCGCTGCTGAGGAACGACTACACCGGCGGCAACGGCTGGCTCATGGTCGAGCTGGAAGGGGCTGCCTCGAACAGGTCCGCGATCGGAGCGACGGTGACGGTCACCGTTGGAGGGCGTGTGCAATCACGCGCGGTCCTGAGCCAAACGAGTTACTACTCCCACGACGCTCTGCGCCTGCACTTCGGACTCGGGGCCGCGACCGCAGCGGATCGCGTCGAAGTGCGCTGGCCGAACGGCCGCTCGCAGGTGCTCGCCGACATCCCGGCCAGGCAGGTCTTGAGAATCCGCGAAGCGACCGATCGGTAACAACTACCCACACCTCTTGTCGCGCGCGGCTCAGCTTGGTCGGAGGGATCGCGGTCGTCGGAGTTCGCGTCAACTACTAATGCGATCAGGCTAATGGGGTCTTGACGGAGACGTAGGCCGCACTTAGTATGCGGCTCAGTTACGTCTTTGTCACGCACGTCGTCCCGGGTGGAGGATCCCATGCGCTCAGGCACTCCGTTTGACATCGTTCAGATGTGCAGGGGGGCCATCGGCGCCCGCTCCGCACGTCTCATCCCCCCTCTCGTTCTCATCCTGTTGACATCACTCCCGTCGGCGGCGCTCGCACAGGCTGTTTACGGGAGCATCGGCGGGTCCGTAAAAGATCCGACGGGCGCGGTGCTGCCCGGTGTCACGGTCACGATCACCAGTGTCGAGCGCAAGACCGCCGACACCGCGATTACCAACGAGTCCGGCAACTTCGTCAAAGAGCGGCTGCTTCCGGGCACCTACGAGGTGAAGGCGGAACTGGCCGGCTTCAAGACGGCGGTGGTGCCGGCGATTACCGTGGGCGTGGACGCGCAGACACCAGTCACGTTCACGCTGGCGATCGGCGCGGTGTCCGAAGAGGTCATGGTCACGGGTGGATCGCCGCTCCTGAAAGTCGATCGCGCCGATGTGTCGACGAGGTTCGACAACAAGCAGCTCACCGATCTCCCGGTGCTCGATCGCAACTTCACCAAGTTCATCCTGCTGACGCCCGGCACGCAGCAGCTCCAGTGGCAGCACGCGGCCAGCGAGAACCCTCAGGGTTCGACCCAGACGATGGTCAACGGCCAGCACTTCAGCGGCACGGGGTATCAGCTCGACGGCACCGAGAACCGCGATCCGATTCTCGGCATCATCGTCATCAACCCGACGCTCGAGTCGATCGGCGAGACGAAAATCACGTCGCAGAACTACGATGCCGAGTTCGGCCAGGCCACGGCGGGCGTCGTGTCGGTGCAGACCAAGTCCGGCACCAACGTCTTCCATGGCAGCGCGTTCGAGTTCTACCAGACCGACAAGTTCCAGGCGCGCAACCCGTTTACCCAGTTCCAGGCGGATGCGCTCACCGGCCGGTTCGTCCCCGAGACCGAGCGGAACCAGTTCGGTGTCTCAATCGGCGGACCGATCAAGCAGAACCAGTGGTTTTTCTTCGGCGACTATCAGGGCACGCGGAGTCACTCAGGGGGGCTCGAAACTGTTGACCGTCCCGACGGCGGCGGCGCGGGGCGGCAACCTGAGCGCGTACGGCGTGAACATCTACGACCCGGCCACCGGAGCACAGTTCGCCAACAACGTCATTCCAGCAGGACGGCTGTCGCCGCAGGCGCAGGCGCTGCTGAGACTGATTCCGGAGCCGAACGCCCCCGGGCGGGACAACGGGACGCGGGACAATTTCGTCGCGAGCGGCTCGGAATCCTTCACGGAGAACTCGTTCAACGTCCGCGTGGATGGCCGGCTGTCCGACAACCTCAACACCTTCGCCCGCTACAGCGTCGGCGATTTCCTGCGCGACGGGCCGACCGCGTTCGGCGACGGGGGCGGCCCCGAGCTCGTCAGCCTCGGCGGTGTCTCCGACGTGATCAACCAGAGCCTGGCGTTCGGGATCGATCGGACCTTCTCCTCGACGATGCTGGCTGACTTCCGCTTCGGCTTCTTCAAGTACAAGGTCAACGTACTGCCGTTCGACTTCGGCACCCGGCCGGCCACGGAGGCCGGGATTCCCGGTCTCAATCTGGACACCACGTTCACATCGGGGCTGTTCGGCGGGTTCGTCGAAGGGGACCGCGGCTTCAACTTCGGGTCCGGTCTCGGCGTGAACCGGTGCAACTGCCCACTCGATCAGGACGAAAAGCAGTTTCAGTTCGTCGGCAACGTCACGAAGTTCCAGGGAAACCACAGTTTCAAGTTCGGTGTCGACGTGCGGCGCGCGCACAACCTTCGCGTGCCGAGCGATCGGCACCGCTCGGGGGAACTGACCTTTCACCACAATCGCACCTCGCAAGGAGGCACGGCCGGACTGGGGCTCGCGACCTTCCTGATCGGTGATGTGACGCGGTTCACGCGGTACTTCAGTGAACAGACCGACGCGCGCGAGCAGCAGTGGCGGCACTTCTATTACGCACAGGACACGTGGCGGCCGACCGACAAGTTCACGCTGAGCTACGGTGTGCGGCTCGACGTCATCAACCCGCAGACGATCAACGAGCCGGGCAACGCGGGCTTCCTCGATCTGACGACCGGAGAGATCAAGGTCGTTGGCGTCGGCGGGATCCCGATGAACGGCGGCGTCGAGAACAAGCTGAACTGGGCGCCGCGAGTCGGCGGCACCTACCAGCTCGACGACCGGACGGTGCTGCGTGCGGGCTTCGGGCGGAGCTTCGACATCGGGGTGTTCGGGTCGCTGTTCGGCCACAGCGTGACGCAGAACCTGCCCGTGCTCTCCATTCAGGAACTGAACGGAACGGTGCGGGATTTCGATTCCGTGTTCACGCTGGCCCAGGGCGCGCCTCTACCCGTTTTTCCCAACGCGTCAAGCGGCAGGTTCCCGCTGCCGAACGGCGTGTTTGCGCGCGCGCTGCCCGCCAAGCAGCGCCCGCCGACGGTCGATGCCTTCAACGTCTCGCTGCAGCGCCAGTTGACCGACACGTTGTCGGTGGAAGCGGCGTACGTCGGCAACCGCGGGCGGAACGTGTTCGCAGGAAACGGACCGGACATCAACATCAACCAGCCCACGCTGAACGGGTACCTGCAGGGCGTTCCGCAGAACAACCGCCGGCCGTACTTCAACCGGTTCGGCTGGACGCAGGACATCGCCTACTTCTGCAACTGCGCGGAGAACACGTACGACTCGCTGCAGGCGAAGCTCACCAAGCGGTTCTCGCAGGGGTACTCAGTCAACATGAACTACACGCTGCAGCGCGCCCGGGCGCACGACGGCAGCTACTTCGAGACGGACCTTCCCGAGCACCAGGGGTTGTACGACAGCAGTCTGGAATACGGGCCGCCCGGGGACTTCGATCGGGTCCACAGCTTCATCCTGTCGCTGGTCGCCGAACTGCCGATCGGCCGCGGGCGGCTCTATGGGTCCGGCATGTCGCCGGCGGCCGACGCCGTGATCGGCGGGTGGCAGTTCAACACGAACACCACGATTCAGAGCGGGCTGCCGTTCAACGTCACCTACAGAGATGCTGGTCAGGATCGCGACACCGGCCCGAATCGTCCGAACCTGATCGGCGACCCGGACGGGCCGAAGACCCAGGATGAGTGGTTCAACGCCGCCGCGATCGGCGCCTCCGGCAGCGCGTTCGGGCGCCCGGCGCGAGGCACCTTCGGTGACCTGCCGCGCAACTCCCTGCGCGGTCCCGGGTACTGGCGCACAGACGCCTCGCTGTTCAAGCACTTCGCGCTTGGAACCGGCCGCCAGATCGAGCTCCGGATCGAGGTGGTGAACCTGTTCAACAACGTGAACCTCGGCAACCCGGATTCCGAGGTGGGTGTGCCCGGCACGCCGAACACGAACGCCGGCCGGATCAATTCGACGGCGTTCTTCAACCAGGATCCGCAACGCAACCTGCAGTTCGCGGCGAAGTTCACGTTCTGAGGCATGCGTAGAGGGGTAGCTCAGCCACGAGTTCGCGGAGTCAACGGAGAAGAACATTAATTGTTCTTCTCCGCTATCTCCGTGGACCTCAGTGGTGAATCTCGGTGGGGGAGCTACTGACTCTCACCCCAGCACGACCCGCACGTGGTGCTCGGCGCCGTCGTTGAGGATCGGAACATCCTGCCCGGTGCGATCCACGCCGTCGATCTCCAGCCGCTTCACTCCGCGGTTCACCCCGTCAGGATTCTCGACGGCGATGCGGTACGGCGTGCCTGCAGGCTTGAAGATGACTTCGTAGCCGGGCCAGGTGCGGGGAATGCACGGGTCGATGTGCAGCGCGCCCTTCCGCAGCGTGATGCCCAGGATGCTTTCCAGCCCGACCCGATACATCCAGCCTGCCGATCCGGTGTACCAAGTCCACCCGCCTCTGCCCGTGTGCGGCGGCACCGAGTAGACATCCGCGGCGACGACGTACGGTTCGGCGCGGTAGCGCGCGACGTCCGCGCCGGTCCGCCCGTGATTCACCGGATTGAGGAGGGAGAACAGCTCAGCGGCGCGATCGCCGTCGCCGAGGACCGCAAACGCCATCACGGTCCACAAGGCCGCATGGGTGTACTGCCCCCCGTTTTCACGGACGCCAGGCACGTAACCCTGAATGTAGCCGGGGCTGGGCGTCATGCGATCGAACGGGGGAGCGAGGAGCAGCACGATGCGGTCGGCGCGGCGGACGAGCCGTGCGTCAACCGCTTCCATGGCCTGGCGCGCGTGCGCCGGATTGCCGGCCCCCGAAAGGACGGCCCACGACTGGGCGATCGAGTCGATCTGGCACTCGGCGTTCTCCTTCGAGCCGAGCGGCGTCCCGTCATCGAAGTACGCGCGCCGGTACCAATCGCCGTCCCAGCTGCTCTCGACGGCTGCGGTCACCGCCGCGGCGTGCCGCCGATAGTCCGCCGCGCGCGCGGCATCGCCTCGCCGCTCCACGATGTCGGCGAACGGGCGGAGGATCGAGACGAGGAACCAGGCGAGCCAGACGCTCTCGCCCTTGCCGCCGCCCCCGACCAGGTTCATCCCGTCGTTCCAGTCGCCCGTACCCATGAGCGGCAGGCCGTGGGCACCCGTGCGCAGGCTGATCGCGATCGCGCGGAGGCAGTGCTCGTACAACGAGCCTGTCTCGGAAGAGACCGACGGCGGCTCGTAGGCTTCGTGCTCGTCCGGGTTCAGCAGGCGGGCGGTCAGGAACGGCGCCTCCTCGTCGAGCACCCCGTCGTCGCCCGTCGCGGCCACGTATTGCAGGGTCGCATACACCAGCCACAGCCTGTCGTCGGAGAATCGGGTGCGAACGCCCTGGCCGCCCGGCTCGTGCCACCAGTGCTGGACGTCTCCCTCGACGAACTGACGCGAGGCGGCGCGCAGCAAGTGGGCGCGCACGAGCGACGGCGCGCACGTGACCAGCGCCAGGGTGTCCTGCAGCTGATCGCGGAATCCGAAGGCGCCGCTGGACTGATAGAACGCCGATCGCCCCCACACGCGGCACGCGAGCGTCTGATAGGGCAGCCAGCGGTTGAGGACGAGGTCCATCGCCCGATCGGGCGTGCGCACGGCCACCGTTCCGAGCATCCCGTCCCAGAACGCTCGCACGGCCCCGAGCGCTTCGTCGACGTGCCGGAGGTCGCGGTAGCGCGCGACGAGCGCGCGCACCTGCGCCGTGTCCACGGCGTCGCCGAGCAGGCCAATCACGACCTGTTCGGCGTTCGGCTCCAGATCGATCTCGACGCGGACGGCCCCGCACGGATCGAGCGCCGGGCCCGTCCGGTTCGACAGCCGCTCGCGTCCGAGCGCGGCGGGCCAGCGGAGCGATCCGTTGCGTCCGATGAACTCCGTCCGATCGCCCGTGACGCTGCGAGACTCGCCGGGCGAGAGATCGAGGAAGGCCACGCGTTCCGGAAACTCCTGGCGGAAACCGTTGCGCGCGAGGACGGTGCCCGCGACGGGCTCGGTGCCGGTGACGACGTGGATCCCCGTGCGCGAGCGGTTCTCGCCAAGCACCCACTCGGCGTACAGCGTCACCGAGCAGTGGCGCCGCCGCGGCGACGTGTTCCTGATGGCGAGCCGGAAGATCTTGACCGGTTGATCCTGCGGCACGAAGAGCAGGAGCTCGGAGGCCAGCTTCTCGCGGACGTGCTCGTAGACCGAATAGCCGTGCCCGTGACGCACCGTGTACGGATGCGCGCCGCCGGCGGGCAGCGGCGTCGCCGACCAGAACGAACCGCTGTCCTCGTCGCGGATGAACACGGCCTCGCCGGGCGCGTCGCTGACGGGATCGTTCCGCCAGGGCGTGAGCCGGTTGTCGTGGCTGTTCTGCGACCACGTGTATCCGGGACCTGACTCGGTGCAGGCGAACCCGAAGCGCGCGTGGGCGACGACATTCGTCCAGGGAGCGGGAGGGAGACCGGTCTCCGCATTGACCCGCATGACGTACTCGCGCCCGTCGTCGGCGAACCCGCCCAGCCCGTTGAAGAGCTCCAGGCCGCGATCGGCGGCGGACGGAGACGGCGGCACCGGCGCCATGATCGGCGTGGCGCGATCGGAGACCTCCGATCGCGTCGGTCCCGCCGAGTACGGCACCTGCGAGCGGGTGAGCTGGTTGCGCAGCCCGCCGTCGGCGGCGTCCATGACCGCGCGCGCGGCGGCGCGGAGCAGCAACTGGTCCTCGGGAGGCATCAAGTCGGAGCGGCGGAGAAAGATGCCGCCCGCTTTGTCGTTCCACAATTGCTCCGGACTGCTATCGACCAGCTTCTGCAACGCCTCGTGCAGGGCATGGAGATAGCTGGGCGGATGGTCGTTGAGGATGACGAGGTCGAACGAGAGGCCTTTGAGCCGCAGATACTCGTGCGCCTTCAGGAGCTCGACGACCAGCGGCGGCGCATCCTCGCCGGCGACGCGGACGAGCAGAATCGGAAGATCCCCCGAGATGCCGTACTTCCACAGCTCGCGCTGGCCTCTCCGGTTCTCTTCGACGGCGTCCCCGTGGCGCAGCCGCGTGTCTCCCGTGAGCAGGCGGCCGCCGAGGCGCTGAAACGCGATCGTGTCCTCGACGGTCAGGTTGAGGTGCCGCAGCTCGATCTGGCTGTGCGTGCTGGCCAGCGCCAGCGCGCGTGCCACCGCGCGGCGATCGTGGTATTTCTCGATCAGGTGCAGCGCGGCTTCTTCGCTCTCGGCATACGCGGTCGTGAACGCGAAGCGCGCGGTCGCCCCGGGGGGCAGGCGCAGCGACTGCCGGAGGCTGACGATCGGATCGAGGACCGGGCCTGTCGTGCCGGACAGGGCGGCCTGGCCCGACAACGCGGCCGGACGCTCCAGGGTCCCGCCCCGGCCGATGAAGCGGGCGCGATCGGTTTCGTACTGCGTGGCCACGCCCATGCGGCCGCGGCCGCTGAGCACGTGCACCAGGTAGAGACGCTGCCCGCCCGAGCGTGGACGCCGGACGCAGATCAGCGCATCGCGCTCCGGCACGCTGCGGGTCTCGATGAACAGGTTGCTGAACGCCGGGTGCGACAGGTCGGCGTCGGCCGGCGCGAGGACGACCTCGGCGTAGCTGGTGAGCTCGAGGCTGCGGGTCACGGCGCTGTGATTGGTCAGCGAGACGCGGCGCAGCTCCGCATCGTCTTCCGGGGAGACGACGACTTCGGTACGGGTCTCGATGCCGGCGTCCAGGCGCCGCCACGCGGCGCGGTCCGGCGCGAAGGTCACCTCGTACTCCTCGGGCTCCCGGGCGGTCGGCTGGTAGGTCGCGGACCAGACGTCGCCGGCGTCGAGGTCGCGCACGTAGCAGAAGCTGCCCCAGGCGTCGGTCGTGACATCCTCGCGCCACCGCGTCAGCGCCACCTGCTGACGCCGGCTGTAGCCGCCGCCCGCGTTGGTGACCATCAGAATGTACGACCCGTTCGAGAGCAGGTGCGCGCGCGGGCTGAGCGTGTGCGGCGTCGCGTAGCGGCGCACGGACGGCGCGACCCGCCGGGCAGTCGGGACGTGATCCGCGATTTCGATCGGCAGGTTCTTCAGCGGCACGAGGTGCGGGATGCGCTCCTGGAGCAGCAGGTCCGCGGCCTGGACGCGCGGATCCGCGTGGAACCGCACCTGCATCGGTGCGTCGTGCAGCGCGTTGTCGAGGGCGACGAGGCTCATGCCCTGGTGGTGCGCCATGTAGGTCGGCAGCACGACGCCCCGCGACCCTTCGGGGTTCCGCTCGGGGGTGTAGTCGATCGCTTCGTAGAACCCATAGGAGCCGGCCAGGCCCTCGGCGGCGAGGCGCTCCAGATTGCGAAGCACGTCGAGCGGCGCGAGCGGCGCCGCGAGCAGCGTCGCGTACGGGGCCACGACCAGGTCGTCGGCGAGGCCCCGCTTCAACCCGAGCCCCGGCACGCCGAACGCGCGGTATTGATAGTTCCGGTCGAGATCCTGCGCGTTGTACGCCGACTCGGAGATGCCCCAGGGGACGCCCCGCTGATGTCCGTATTGGATCTGCCGCTCCACGACGGCGCGGTAGGTCTCGTCGAGGAGCGTGCCGGGATAGGCGCGCATCACCAGCAGGGGCATGAAGTACTCGAACATCGAGGCGCTCCACGACAGCAGCGCCCGTGCGTTGCCGGTGGGCGTCAGCGAGCGCCCCAGCTTGAACCAGTGCTCGTGCGGGATCTGGCCCGTGGCAATCGCGACGAAGCTCGCCAGCCGCGCTTCCGAGGCCAGCGTGTCGTAGTACGACGAGTCCAGCCGTCCGTCGGTCACGCTGAAGCCGATTGAGAAGAGCTGCCGCTCGGCGCTGAAGAGAAATCCGAACTCGGTCTCCTCCACGAAGTCGTCGGCGAGCTCCGCGAGACGGATTGCACGGTCGATCAGATCTTCCGCGTGCGCGCGGGATTGGTCGATCGCCTCGCGGAGCTCGCGTGCGCCGGTGCGCCCGTCGAGCGCGGCGGAGGCCCCCCTGGACCAGGTCACGAGGCCGCTCAGGGTCGGCGCGGGTCCTGGCCCGGCGAGTCCGCCGGGCGCGCGCTCGATCGCCTTTGCCCAGGGCGCCAGCTGGTTGAGGTCCGCCAGCCGCTGCGCGACCGCGGCGCCGGCGCGGTCGAGCCACTGGCCCGACTCCGCGACGGACGCCAGGTCTCCGCGATCCGCTGTGTCCTCCTCGATCTGGCGCACGAGCACGCCGATCGCCGAGATGCGGTCGCCGAGCTGCTCCAGGAGCACGCGCCAGGCGCCGAGCGAGGCCGGTTGCTCGGCGAGCTGGACGCGGAGGTCGGCCACCTCCTTTCTGAACGCCCGTCCGGCCGGCGAACGCCGCCCGCCGCTCCCGCTGGTCAGTGTTTCCTCACACAGCGCCAGGGCGTCCCCGATGCCGGCGAGCGTGCGGCTGTCGATGATCGGGGCCTCATCGATGGTCTTGTAGAGACCGCTCCTCAGCGTCAGGAGGTAGCCGGCGAGATTGCCGCTGTCCACCGTCGAGACATAGGCCGGCACGAGCGGCACCAGCGTCCGCGTGTCGTACCAGTTGTAGAAATGCCCGCGATAGCGGGGCAGAGCGAGGAGCGTCGCGAACGTGGGCTCGAGCCGATCGACGACGCCCGAGAAACTGATGTACCCGAAGTCGTACGCGCCGAGCGTCGCGATGAGCTGAAGCCCGATGTTGGTGGGAGAGGTGCGGTGGGCGACGAGCTCGTCGCGATCTTCCTGATAGTTGTCGGGAACGAGCCAATGATCGACCGGGGCCAGGAGATCTTCGAAGAACCGCCAGGTCTTGCGCGCGATCCTCCGCAGCATCGCGCGTTCCGCCGCGTCGAGCGGTTGACGCTCGTGGGCCAGTGGCCTCCCGGTGACGTACGCGATCCCCGGAGAGAGCAGCCAGAGCACGATCCAGGGAAGCGCCAGCGGCAGGTGTCTCGGAGCGATCGTCGCGACCAGCGCGGCGGTGCCAATCGCGATGGCCTGAGCGGCCCACATCTGGCGGGCGACCTGGGCGAGCGACGGATCCAGCCGCCCGATCTGATCGGCCGAGACCCACTCGAGACGGCGGTGGCCGCTCACGAGCAGGCGCCAGAGTGTTCGGGCGATCGCGTCGGCCATCAACCAGCTCTGGTGCGCCAGCAAGGTCGCCGACAGGAGCGACTGGCGCGCGCTGGTCACGAGGTTGTCGCGCTCCGCCCGCACGTGCTCGCGCAGCGGCACGCCGCGCACGCGGCTCGAGAGCGACCGCGCCACCTGGACGTAGGCGGGGAAGGCGAGGACCATCAGCGCCAGCACGGTCCACAGCAGCGCGGAACCGGGCAGGACCGTCCAGCCCGCGGCGAGGAGCACCACCAGCGCCGGCGACAACAGGCTGCGCCGCAGGTTGTCGAGGATCTTCCAGCGCGAGATCTCCGGAAGCGTGTTCCGGACCGGGACGCGGCTGGCGTCGGGCACCGTGCGCCACAGCCACCGCACGATCTGCCAGTCGCCCCGCACCCATCGATGCTGCCGGGCCGCGAACGCCAGGTAATGCGACGGGTAGTCGTCCACGAGGTGCGTGTCGGTGACGAGCCCCGCCCGGGCGTAGAAGCCTTCGAACAGGTCGTGGCTCAACAGCGCGTTGTCGGGCACGCGGTTCGCCAGCGCCGCGTCGAACGCCTCCACGTCGTAGATGCCCTTGCCGACGTAGCTGCCCTCGTGGAAGAGGTCCTGATAGATGTCGGACACGGCGGTCGTGTACGGATCCACGCCGACGTGGCCCGAGAACACCTTCGCGAACGCCGTGCGGTTGGCGCTGACGGCGTTGACGCCGATGCGCGGCTGCAGCACGCCGTACCCTTCGGTGACGCGCCCCACCGTGGCATCGAACCGCGGCCGGTTGAGCGGGTGCGCGAGCGTGCCGACGAGACGGCGGCCCGCCTCCATCGGCAGCTGCGTGTCGGAGTCCAGCGTGATGACGTACTTGACCGAGGACAGCACCGACAGGTCGCCGTGGCAGACGGAGAAGCTGGTGTCGGTCGCGCCACGCAGCAGCCGGTTGAACTCCGTGAGCTTGCCGCGCTTGCGCTCCCATCCCATCCATCGCCCCTCGCCGGGATTCCAGCGGCGATCGCGGTGAAAGAAGAAGAAGCGGCCGGTCCCGTACTGCTCGTTGAGCTCGTCGATCCGGCGCTTCGCGGTGTCGAGAACCACGGCCTCGCCCTCGAGCGATGCCCGATCGGCGTCCGGGTAGTCGCTGAGGAGCGCGAAGTGGAGGTGCGCGTCGCGGTTGGCCAGGAAGCGCACCTCCAGATCGTCGAGCAGGGCGAGCAGCCGCGGCTCGGAGTCGACGATCGCGGGAACCGTCACGACGGTCCGGTGTTCCGGGGGGATGCCGTCGCGCATGGCGAGCTTCGGCAATTGGCGCGGCGGCACCAGCGCCGTGATGATCAGGTGGAGCACGCTGATGACGAGCTCGCTGACCGGGAGCAGCACGACGAGCGCGACGACCAGCAGCTCGGCATCGGTCGCGCTGCGGCGCGCCGCGTACAAAAGGAGGCTGGCCACGCTCAGGAGCGTCGTCGCGGCGATCGCGCCCAGGTACCCGACGGCCGGGTGGCGGAACGCAAAGCGCGCGAGCCGCTCGCGCAGCTTCGGCTTGTAGCCGACGTCGTGCTCCAGGCGGAAGCGGCCGCGGGAGATCAGGTAGTAGCCGACATGATGCCGGCGGTCGTGGAGCGGCTCGTCGCGGCGCGCGATCTTCGCCAGCTCGATCGCGCGGCTGACGACGTCGGTCTCGGCCCGCCGCGCGCGCTTGGAGAGCTGCTCGATCGAGTGGCGGTAGCGATCGCGCGTGGAGAAGTCCATCAGCGCGTACGCGCCGGCCGGGTCGCCGCGCAACAGGTGCTCGACCAGGCTGACGCGCTCGAAGAACAGCGTCCAGTCGATCGACGACACCCGGCGCATGCTCGTGATCACGTTGCCGATGGCGAGCTGATCGGCGGCCTCGCGCTGGTGCTCGATCCGCAGCATCTCGTCGGCCGAGTCGTCCTGCTCCAGCAGCGCGTGCTGGAGCGCCTGCCACGCCGGCCCCGCCGTGGACGGCTGGTCGCGCAGCCATTGCAGCAGCTCCACGACGAACGCCGCCGGGAGCCGGTTGTCTTCCTGCCGGCCCTCCTCGAGGAGCCGCCGGACGTTCGCCTCGGTCCAGTCCGCGCCGATCTCCAGTCCTTCGTGCCATCGCCGCGCCTTCTCGCGGCTCCGGCGGGCGGCGACGACGCCGTCGGCGAGACGGCGCAGCTCTTCGACAAGGGCGAGCCGCAGCATGATCGGGATCGCCCAGATCTCCCCGATCGAGAGCTCCGCCCTGCGCTGATACGCGTTGACGAAATCGACGAGCGTCTCCAGGTCCACCCGGCCGGCCGTGTGCGCGATGAGCTCCGTGGCCAGGAGGTAGACGCGCGGGTATCCCTGGAAGCGGCCGTCGGCGAGCTTGGGCAGCTCGAGGTAGTAATTGCGCGGAAGGTCCTGGCGGATCTCGCGGACCTGGTCCTGCACGACGTGGTGGTTGTCGCGGAGCCAGTCCTCCGACGAGACCGGATGCGGATCCGTCCGCGCGGAGGCCGAA
Source organism: uncultured Acidobacteriota bacterium (assembly GCA_963820645.1). Lineage (GTDB taxonomy): Bacteria > Acidobacteriota > Vicinamibacteria > Vicinamibacterales > 2-12-FULL-66-21 > JALZOC01. The sequence continues at coordinate 45,059 of CAWGAS010000046.1, forward strand.
AGAAACCGGTACGCCTCCTCGAGCCGCGCCGCGCTCTCGTCGAGCCGGGGAAGAAGGGGTCGGCCGCGCCGGGGATTCTCGGCCAGGCGGTGGGTGACGGCGATTCGTTCGGAATACGCTTCGAGCTGATCCTGGCTGAATATCTCGGCGGTCTGCGGGTCGGGACCGGCCGGCGACTCGACCGCTGGAACGTCCTTCAGCATCTCGCGCGCGGGACCATCATGCTCACCATTATTACAGCACGCGAGGGATGCCGGCCTCTGGAGGCCCATCGTGTATAATGGAGCCCGTAGTCCAGAACTGGCCCGCCAGCGTTCGAGTAGTGCTCCCTCCTGACTGTCGTCAGCCAGGGGGCGCGCCGACCGGCCCAATTTGGTCCTTCTGTCGCGCGCGTCTCAGCCGACCTCACAGCAGATCGATTCATTTGGAGGGATATGTTGACGTCCATTTGGTTCCTTGTCGCCTGGGCAATTGCCGGAGCCGCGCTCATCGCGGTCATCAGATCCTGGCAGCGGCGCGTACACACGCCCGATCTCGGCGGGGTCAGCGCCCAGTGGATTGCCGAGCACCGCGCCGGCACGGGCTACGACTCGCAGCGCTGAGCCGGCCGGTGCTCGGAGACCGGCAGGCCGCGCGGCAGACGACTCGAGACCGTCGTCGGCTTCTCGACAGCCTGGCGGCCTGGGCGCGCCGCTTGAACAAATGACGACGCCGGCAACGCCGCAAAACTAGGGCTTGACGCTGCGCCCTCCTTCCGTTTAAATCCTCGGTACTCCTTACTCCTTTCAGATTTGCCGGTGAGCGGGAAAGGGCTTACCGCTAAACGTGTCTACATTCACCGTCCAGCCGGGCGGGCGCATGTTGTGGTCTCTGCGACGCCGGACGACCGATGTGCGCTGCATCATGTACCCGAACGGGATGCCCGTTGAGGTGCAGGTCGTCCAGGACCGCGACGTCGTCCTGACGGAGCTTTTCCAGGAGGAATGGCTCGCGGTGAACTGGGCGCGGGCCTACGCCGACCGCCTGAAAGAGAAGGGATGGCACGAGAGCCCGACTCCCGAGAGTTAGCCGGCGAAATGGCGTAGACTCGTCTGGCCAGCGAGACCGCGCATGCCAGACAGGACTGTACCCGTGCATCGCCGATTCTTCGCGCCGCTTGCGCTTGCCGTTGCCGCCGCCGTGACTGCCGCGGCGCAGTCCGCGGGCACCGCCAAGCCGTCCCAGGACCCGCAGCAGCCCCCCACGTTCCGGACCGAGGCCAACTTCGTCCGGGTGGACGTGTATCCGACGCAGGCCGGGAAGCCCGTGCTGGATCTGCGCGCCGAGGACTTCGAAGTCCTCGAAGACGGCAAGCCGCAGTCGATTCAGACGTTCGAACACGTCCTCATGAGCCCGGCCGGGCCCCAGTCGCTGCGATCGGAACCGAACAGCATCGGCGCCATGCAGCAGCTCGCCGCCAATCCCCGGGCCCGGGTGTTCGTGCTCTTTCTCGACGTGTTCCACGTGTCGGTCGAAGGGGGCTGGCACGCCCGCGAGCCGCTCATCCGGCTGATCGATCGCGTGCTCGGGCCGGACGATCTCGTCGGCATCATGACGCCGAAGATGTCGGCCGCCGACGTGGTGCTCGCGCGGAAAACGGACGTCATGGCGTCGGGTCTGCGCAACATCTGGCCATGGGGCGAGCGATTCACGTTCCCGAGAGAGGACATCGAGCACACCTACGAGGCGTGCTTTCCAATGCGCGAGCAGGCTGGCATGGTCGCGGAGATGGTCGAGCGGCGGCGCGAACGCACGGTGCTCGACTCGCTGAACGAGCTCGTGGTCTACCTGCGCAACATCCGCGAGGAGCGGAAGGCCATCGTGGCGGTCAGCGAGGGATGGCTGCTGTTCCGGCCCGACCCGAAGCTGACCGAGCTGCGGACGAGCCCGCTCACGGGAAAAACAGAACCCATACCGGGACCCGATCCCATCTCGGTCGGACCGGACGGACGAATCACGAACCGGAACACGCAGAGCTCCACCGGCGAGACGAAGAGCGAGTGCGACGCCGCGCGGCTGTATCTGTCGATGCTCGACAACGACAAGTACTTCCGGGACATCATCGACCAGGCCAACATGGGAAACGCCTCGTTCTACACGGTCGATCCGCGCGGCCTTCCGGTGTTCGACAGTCCGATCGGACCTGCCAAGCCGCCGCCGATTGCGGTTGATGCCCGCAACCTGCGGAACCGGATCGAAACGCTCCGGACGCTGGCCGAGGCGACCGACGGCATCGCGGTGTTGAACAACAACGATCTCGACACCGGCCTGAAGCGAATCTCCGACGACCTCTCCTCGTACTATCTGCTCGGATATTACTCGACCAACGGCAAGCTGGACGGCCGGTTCCACAGCATCAAGGTCCGCGTGAAGCGCCCCGGCGTCGACGTGCGGGCGCGGAAGGGCTACCGGTCCGCGACGGCCGCGGAGATCACAGCGGCCAAAGCGGCGGCGCCGGCGCCGGTGCCGGACTGGCTCGCGAACGTGACCAGCGCGATCTCCTCGCTCGCGCGCATTCGTCCGGATTCCCGTCTGAGCTTGAACGTCGTGCCGGTGCCCTCGGCAGGGTCGCGCGCGGTCTCGACAGTGTGGATCGCGGGGGAGCTGCTGGCCGTCTCTGGAACGGACCCCTGGGGAATGGGGGGAACGGTCGATCTCGACGTGAAGGCCGGCAGCAGCTCCGCCACGGCACGTGTGACGCTCGCTCCGGCACAGCGCTCGTTTGCCCTCCCCGTGACGCTCTCGAGCCCGGTCGATTCCGGATCGCTCCAGGTCAGGGCGCGATTGACGGGGGCGGATCCGGCGGCGGAAGGTCTGGGTGGCGTGCTCACCGTCGACGTGCCGAAAGGGGTTGGCCAGCCGATGGTGTTCCGGCGCGGGCCCTCGACCGGGAATCGCGTGCTGCCGGCGGCGTCCTTTGCCTTCAGCCGGACAGAGCGCGCGCGGCTCGAGTTCCCCGTCGGCGCCGACGTGAAGGCGGGCACCGCGCGGCTCCTCGACAAGGCGGGCAAGCCGCTCCCGATCCCCGTCACCGTCGGCGAGCGGACCGACGACCAGACCGCACAGCGTTGGCTCACGGCCGAGATCACCTTCGCGCCGCTCGGCGCGGGCGACTATGCCCTCGAGCTGGTGGTGACGACCGGCACGATGGAGCAGAAGATCGTGACGGCCCTCCGGGTCGCGAGATAGCGGAGGGTGCACAGGAGGTCAGGTCTCCTGTTCAGGAACCACCGCGCTCAGCTCCTCGACGATCTGAAACAGGAGGTCCCGGGCGATCGGCTTGGTGACGAAGCGGTCCATGCCGGCGGCAAGGCCGCGATCGAGATCCTGCTGCAGCGTCGAGGCGGTCATCCCGACGATGAGGAGGTGGCCGCCGGCGGTGCGTTCCAGGTGACGGACCGTCGCGGCCACTTCCAACCCGTCCATCTCCGGCATCTGCAGATCCAGGAGCGCGACGTCCACGCTGTTCTGGGAGAGCTCGACGAGCGCTTCACGTCCGTTCCGCGCGCTGACGACGCGGTGGCCGCGGCTGACGAGCAGGCCCGCGAGCAGCGCGTGGTGCACCTCTTCGTCCTCCGCGACGAGCACCGTCAGCGGCGCGATCGTGCGCGACCGCGCCCGGCTCTTCGACGATCGTGCTCGCTCCGAGGCTGAACTGCGCCGTGAACCGAAAAGCGGAGCCCTCGCCCGCCTCGCTTTCCACCCAGATGTCGCCCCCCATCAGCGCCACCAGCCGCGCCGAGATCGACAGGCCGAGCCCCGTGCCGCCGTAGCGCCGGGCCGCCGATCCGTCGGCCTGTGCGAACGCCTCGAAGACGAGATCCTGTTTGTCGCGCGGAATGCCGATCCCCGTGTCCATGACGGCGAAGTGCAGGCACACCTGGCCGGGCAGCTCCGTCGCGACGCCGACGCGCAGGCGGATGTCCCCGCGGTCGGTGAATTTCAGGGCATTGCCGATGAGGTTCAGCAGCACCTGGCGCAGCCGCATCGGATCGCCCACGAGCCTGTCGGGGACCTCGGCGAGCACATCGGCGTACAGGCCGAGCCCCTTCTCGCCGGCGCGCAGGCGCAGCATCTCCACGGCGTCCTCGACCGTCTCGCGCAGAGAGAACGGCTCGCGATCCAGCGTGAGCTTCCGGGACTCGATCTTGGAGAAGTCGAGGATGTCGCTGATGATGCTCATCAGCGACTCGGCCGAGTGCTGGATCCGGCGCAGCATCTCGTCGCGCGGCGCCGCCTCGCGCAGGTGTTGCGCCATGCCGATGATCGCGCTGAGCGGCGTCCGGATCTCGTGGCTGACGTTCGCGAGAAACTCTCCCTTGGCGCGATTGGCATCGTCGGCCTTGACGCGCGCGGCGTCGAGGAGACGGGACTTGTCCTCGAGCTGGTGCACGAGATCGCGGGTCCGCGTGACGTCCTGAATCGTGAAGGTCAGGCCGGAGCTGCCGCCGGCGCCGTCGCGCGCGGGCTGCGCGACCCAGTGAAAGACGCGGCCCGTGGCCGGCTGCTGCAGGTCTCCGTGTCCTCCGGTCCAGGGCTCCGCCAGCAGCCCGTGGAGTCTCGGCAGGAAGCTGTCGCCGTCCCCGACGGTGTAGAGCCGCGACGCGACGCGCGCGAGCTCGACCCCCATCACCGCCGACGGTTCGAATCCCAGCAGATCGCCGGCCCGTGCGTTGGCGGCTTCAATCCGGCCGTCGTGGCTCATGAAGATGATGCCGTCGGACGTGGACTCGAAGATCTGCGTCTGGCGGCCTCGCTCGCGCTGCGCCGCCGCGTACAGCTCGGCGTTCTCTTCAGCCAGGCGCGCCTGGCTTTCCACCGACCGCTGAAGCTCACGCGCCGAGGCCTCGAGCGCCTCCGACTTGCGGCCGAGATCGCCGATGAGCTGACGGGCGAGACGAATCGCCCTCGACATCCCGCGACGGCGTTCGTCCGCGGTGCGCGCGATCAGCGCGATGTACAGGCTGCCGCCGTAGATGACGAGGACCTTGGCGATCTCCGGGCCGAGCGGCAGCCGCCGGCCGTCGACCAGGATGATGTACGCGATGACGGCGACGTACCCGATCGGCGCGAGGTGGGCGAAGGCCAGCGCGCGGCGGAACGACGTCACCGCCTGGTCGGCGACCCTGAACATCGGCAGGAAGAAGAGCCAGCTGCGCTCGCCGCCGGTGGCGTAGATGACGAGCGAGAACATCCCCATGTCGCCCGCCAGCACGAGCGCGCCGAGATCGAAGTGCCGCCGGAGATCGACGAAGAACAGGTTCAGGGCGTACCAGGACGTCGCGCAGTAGAGCGCCAGGACGAACGTCAGCTGCGCCCATGCCGTCCACGCCGGCTGGCCGAGGACCAGGCGGTTGTGCAGCAGCACGCTGAGCGACAGCAGGGCAAAGCCCGCAACGCGCAGGCGTGGAACGACGGTCGTATTGAGGTGCACGAGCCGTTCGTGCTTCCGCCGCTCGGCCGCCTGGACATCGAGCTCGAGGTCCCAGGCCTCCGGACCGGCCGGCGGAGCAGACGGCGACGCCCACCCCGGGAATCGCGCCTTCATATTGTCGAGTTAGGTGAGTGTAGCAGAAATGGGCTGGCCCACGCGGATCGAGGCCGTTTTAGTTGATTAAATCGCGTTTCCGGCCGCTGCGATCCCAGGACCAGGCCCTGGGCAGGCCGTGCCCGTCCGGGCATCAGCGACCCGCTCGATCTGCCGATGAATCCGGGTTCCGCGAGGGCCCGCTCCCGGCGCCCGACGAGTCCGCCATCGGTTGGCGGGCGAACGGCATTTACGAGGCAACTCCACGGGCGAACGTTTTGCTAGGTCGGCGCGCGGAGGTTGCAGAAATGACAACACTCGTGCGAGGCCTGACAGTCGCCGGCGCGTTCCTTTCTCGTTCCGCCGCACGCCGTGGCGCAGTCGCCGCCGAAGTTCTCGAGTCCGGAGACGTCCGCGATGATCGAGATCGACGGCGCGAAGAACCCGGAAATGATCCCGCAATGGTCGGCCTGGGAATTCGCGTTCCGGGTGATGGCCGGCGGCGTCGCGGATGCTCCCATCCACGGTTCATCACGCGGTCTCGAAAGAGGAAGCCGCCATCATCGTCGGGGAAGCGGTCGAGAGCCGGAAGCGCGACGCCGCGTGCCAGGGGCGGATGCGGAGCTTCAGCCGTTGCTGTTGACGGCCAAGGCCTCGGAGATCAACCGGCGCCAGGCGGAGATCCAGATTGACTGCCGGTGGCAGACGCTGCAGGCGCGCGAATCGACTCCTCGAGCGGCTGAGCCCCGAGGCCGGCTCGACGTTGATCGACTTCGTCGAGTCCACCAAGGCGGGAACCCGCGTCACGATCGCGAAGCGCGAGCTCGCGCACTACCGACAACCGCAGTGAGCAGACTGACCAAAGGACTGGTGACAACCATGAAGTCGTTTCTAGCTCGTTCCTGGCCGCGGCTGTATGTGCGTTCGCGATGGCGCCGGCGCCGGCGCTCGTCGCCGAGGGCGGCGACGAGCTTGTAGATGATCGGCTGCGGCGCGTTCAACAACTACAACACGAGCCATCGAATACGGACCGTTCAACTGGCTCGAATACATCGTCGAGACGCGGCGCGACGTCAACCTCTGTCCGTACGCCGTCGGCGTCGACGCGTGGGTCCTCGGCCATCCCGCGGGTCGGCCGCGCATACGTGGGACTTGTTCACCGCGTCGGTTCGGCGGCCGGTGCGTGCTTCCGCGGTACGGCATCTGGCAGACCAGCGGCGCGCACTGGCGGATACTCGCGGGCTTCTGGGACGGCAACGGCGCAACCGCGAGCCACGCGAACGTTCGCGAACAGCAGCCAGATCCGGCCGCGCAGTGTGCCGCGCTCGGGTGGGACTCCTACTGGAACGGATCGGACTGCGTCTTCGACGCCGGGTTCGCCGATCATCGTGGACACGGGCCGCGACGGCTACGAGCTGACGAGCCTCGACAACGGCGTGCGCTTCGACCTCAACGCCGACGGGGTGCCGGAGCTCGATCGCCTGGACGCGCCGGAACTCGGACGACGAGTTCCTCGCGATGGATCGCAACGGGAGCGGCGTGATCGACAGCGGCGCCGAGCGGTTCGGCAATCGCTCGCCGGCCTACGCGGAATCGATCGGAGGTGGCCGCCATGAACGGGTTCGAAGCGCGTCAAGTTCGCGCGAGGCCCGACCTACACGGCCGCAGCGTTCTGGACGATCGGGTCGACGGGCGCGACGCGATCTTCGGCCGGCTGCTGCTGTGGCGGGACGCGAACCACAACGGCATCTCGGAAACGGACGAGCTGCGCGCGGTGGCGGGCTCCGGGCTGGTCGCGATCGGCACGGACTACACGAACATGAAGCGCGTCGATCGTCACGGCGACGAGTTCCGGCAGAAGGGGCGCCTGCTGTGGAGCGACGGCACGCAGGATCCGGCGTTCGACGTCTGGCTCGTTCCCCGGGAGTAGCCGCGGCGCGCGAGTTTGCGTAGCAGCACGTGACCATCGGTCGGGCGGTTTCTGGCTTTGGAGCTGGTCAGGAAGATCGGGACACTGAACTTCTAAACCAGGAACCGCCCACACTCTCCAGATCGCGAGAGCTCACCGGACTCGCCAGTTCGCGTGAACTGCCTCCCCGGCTGCCTCAGATTCCGACCTCAGCAGCTTGTGAATCCCCGCTTCGCTTGAAGCGGCATGCAACTCGCTTCACCATCGTCAAGAGCGCGACATTCGTGGCGCGTTCCTGGAAAAGTGGGCAGGGGGTTCTCTTAGTGAATAGGTTGCTGGCCACCACCGCGGTAGTGGCGTTCTGTCTTGTCGGGCTCCCGGCGGAGCGTCCATGCGCAGCCGGCAGGGCCGGGCGTGCGCAGCGCTGGAGCCTATCTCTGCGACATCGCGTACCGACGACTGCCGCGAAGAGGTGCTGACCCTCATCAGGAACGAGACCGTCGGCATCGACCTGAGCTTCTGGTTCATGACCGACGCCCGCTACTCCAACGCCATCGTCAGCAGGTGGCACGCCGGCGTGCCTGTCCGGGTCATCATGGACCCGAGGGCCAATACCAGCAAGCCCGCGAATGCCGCGCCAATTGAACCAGCTGGAGGCCGCCGGCATCCCCATGCTCAACAAGCCGTTCGGCGACATTGCCCATTGGAAGGGGATGATCTTCGCCGGGCAGAACGTGGTGGAGTTCTCAGGGGCGAACTACAGCCCTTACGAGTACGTCTACGAGATCCCGTACGTGCAGTACCAGGACGAGTCGATCTACTTCTCGAACGAGCCGGACGTCGTGCAGAGCCTGATGCGGCAGGTTTGACGACGTGTGGATGAACGAGGTCTACACGTTCTACGCAAACCCGGTCGTCAGGGCCCGCAGTTACCCGGAGTCGTACACGATTGCGCCGGAGTTCAACCTGCCGCCCGACGACAGCTACACCGCCCGGCTCCTGCCGCTGCTCGACGCCGAGACCCAGGGAATCGACGTCGTGATGTTCCGCATCACGGATCCCCGGCCGGCCGACGCGCTCATCCGGGCGGTGCCGCGCGGCGTGCCCGTGAGGTGTACGCGGAACCGCTCGAATACCGCAATCCGGCCAGGCGGGAGACGCGTACAACGTCGATCGGATGTACATGGCCGGCGTCCGCATAAGGATGCGCGCGCATGCGGGTCAGAACCATCAGAAAACGGTCCAGCTGGCCGGTCAGCGCACGACAATCTTCGGCACGTCCAACTGGTCGACGGCGTCCGATGACAACCAGCTCGAAGTGAACTACTTCACGACGAAGGACTGGTTCTATCAATTCTTCGCCGACCAGTTCGACTGGAAGTGGAACAACCGGCCGCCGGACGGATCGTCTTCGGTGCAAACGGCCGACTTCGTGCCGCTGCCGCCCGACCCGCCGAAGTACCAGGCCCCGGCGAATCTGGCCTCGGCCGTGAGTCCCGGACAGCGTCACCCTGAGCTGGTACGCGGGCGACTGGGCGCGGAAGTACGACCTGTACCTGGGCGTCGGCTCGAACCCGGAGCTGCACACCGCCGACGTGAATCTCGGACCGAGCCAGAGTACGACCGATTACAAGAGCATCACCGTCACGGGGCTCCTGCCGGGCACCACGTACAGCTGGAAGGTCGTGTCCAAAACGATGGCGAACGTCGCGGCGGAAGGGCCGGTGTCACACTTTCACGACCTCCGGTCTGCCGCCTGACAATCCCCGCCTGCGCCACCTGATACGACGCGCGCCCTCCGTCCTCGTCTACTCGCCCGCGCCGGGCGCCACGGTCTCGGGCACGACGCGGATTTCCGGAAGCACATCGGACAACGTCGCCGTCGCCGGTGTTCAATTCTTCCTGGACGGCGTCCGGCTGGGGGAGGAGGACCGAAGCGCCCCCTACACGATGTTGTGGGACACGACGTTGACGACCGCTGGCCTGCACACGCTGACCGCGCAGGCGCGGGATGCCGCAGGCAACGTCGTCGACGTCGGCCCCCGTCACGGTGACGGTCTCGAACGCGGGGGCCACCGCTCCGGATGCGACGCCGCCGACAGTCGTCATTGATCTCGCCGTCCGGAGGTTCTGTGCTGACAGGAATCACATGGTATCGGCCGACGCGTCGGACGACCGCGGGATCGCCAGCGTGGAGTTCAGGCTCGACGGCGTGAATCTCGGAGCGGAGGATACGACGGCTCCGTATGCGGTGTCGTGGGTCACCACGTCGAGTGAGCAACGGGACCTACACGCTGACAGCGCTGGCGCGCGATATCGCAGGCAACAAGGCGTCGTCGTCGGCGGTCGCCGTGACCGTCGTCGAACGCGCGACGCGCCGCCGACACGACGGCGCCGTCGGTCGCCGGTCTCGGCGCCGGCCGACGGATCGACGGTGTCCGGAACGACCACCGTCACGGCCGACAGCGCGGACAATGTCGCGGTCGCGAGCGTGCAGTTCATGCTCGACGGCGCGAACCTCGGGGAGGCAGATACGGCGGCGCCGTATTCGGTGTCGTGGGACACCACGTCCGCCAGCAACGGGACGCACACGCTGACCGCGCTGGCCCGAGATGGCGCGGGCAACAAGACGACGTCCACGGCCGTCAGCGTCTACGTATTCAACACCGTCACGCCGCCGCCACCGCCACCGTCCGGCACGATCGTGCTGCGTGCCGCCGATGTGCCGGCGGCGAACATCGTCGGGAACTGGATCAGATCGTCGCAGAGCACGGCGGCGGACTCGGTCGTGCTGTGGAACACGGACAACGGGGCGGCGAAGATCGCCCCCGCCCCGGTCGCGCCCCAGCACTACGTCGACATCACCTTCAACGCCGAGGCCGGGAAGGCCTACCATCTGTGGATTCGGATGCGCGCGCAGAACGACTACTACGGCAACGACTCGATTCACGTGCAGTTCTCCGATGCTGTCAACGCCTCGGGATCGCCAATCTACCGGATCGGCTCGAGCGGCGCCGACAATTCCGCGCAGGTGGTCCAGCAGGAAACGGACAACGGCCCAATCTCGGGCTGGGGCTGGGCGGACCAGGGCTGGAACGGGCTCGGGACGCACATCTACTTCGCGACGTCCGGTTCGCACACGCTGCGCATTCAACAGCGGGAAGACGGCGTGCTGTTCGATCAGATCGTCCTCTCGCCCGACACGTTCCTGACGGCGCCGCCGGGACAGCAGAATCGGGACAACACGATCGTCCCGAGGTAAGCGCCGCCGCTATCAGGATGCCCCGGCATCCGGCGAGCGAACGCTCGCGCACTGTCACCAACCGCAGTGAGCAGACTGACCAAAGGGGTGGTGTGCAGTTCAAGACTGTTTCTTCAGCCGCGAGACCCGTATCATCGCGGGCTCATGTCAAAACGCAAGGGTCCTGATCGTCGCCGCACTTCCAACGCCGCGCCCGGATCCAGGCCGGCGCGCACCGCGCACGTGCGCGCGCAGGACTCGGCCCCGGACGAGGCAGGGCCATCGAGAAGTCCCCTCGCGCGATTGCTCGATGCGCCGCACCTCACGCGATTGGTGCCTCACCTCGCGCCCGAGACGCTGCATCAGTTGATTCAGCACGGCGGACTCCACGCCTGCTGGCGAGCTCGTCGCGCGGCGACACCCGCACAGCTGACGTCGGTCCTCGATCTCGACCTGTGGCGCGGCGCTCAGCCAGGGCGCGACGACCAGTTCGACGCGGACCGCTTCGGCGACTGGCTCGAAGTGCTGGTGGACACCGGCGATGCCGTCGCGGCGCGGAATCGTGGCCGCGCTCGACGGAAACTCGTGATTGCCGGGCTCTCGCGCTACGTACCGCGTCTTCGATCCGTCGGCGATCGTCGCGCCCGAGTCGCGCGGATGACGAGGCGCATGGACGTCGAGGTGACGTCGCCGCGGCGGACTTCGATCGCGAAATCGGCGGCTATCAGGTGCTTGCGATCAGGCCAGACGCGTGGGACGCGATCGTGGCGCTGCTCATCGCGCTCGACGCCGGACCATCCCGACTGCTTTCACGCGGTGATGCGGGGCTGCCGCCGGCTGTCCAACTCCGCTCCGGAAGTCGACGGGCTCGACGACCTGCTCACGGCGCCGGAGCAGCTGCTCCACGACGTGGCGCTCGACCGTGCGCATCCGGCGGTCGCGGCAGGGATACAGCACGCCGGCCGACGCGCGTGCGTTTCTCCAGATGGCGAGGCAGCCGAAACGCAGGCGGTCGCGCGCGATGAATCCGATCGCCACGGCGTATTTCGTGCCGCGGACGACTCGCCGCGCCAGTCAGCCCCAACGGCCACGCCGGGATGAGCATCGGCGCGCAGCAGACTCGACGGACCAGTCCGAGGCGTTCGACGCCGCGGTGATCTGCTCGCCGAGGCGGGCTGGTGCCGAGTCATCCGCGCGCGCTGCTCGAGGGACGCACCATCGGAGCCGTCGCGGCTCACGAGCATCCGGCCGCTGATGGAAGCACGTCCGCGACACTGACGACACCGCGTACTCTCAGGCGGAGTCGAGAGCTGGCGTTTCTCGCCAACACGCTCATGGCGGGGTGTTCGGTTCAGTCACGGCCCTTCACGCCGCAGGAAGCGTCAGAGGCGGCCGTCGGCATCTGCAACCTGGGTCTCGAGCACTGGCCGGCTCGCTGGCTCGACGCGGACGCGGCACGTTGCTCGTCCGCGCGCGATTGGACGCGACGCTGCCCGCCACTTTCTGGTGGATCACGATCTCGTCGACCGCGTTCGAAGTGGGCTGGACGGTGTTGCACGAGGACGTGAGCATGTTCGTGGCTGAGCACCTCATCGCCACGCTGACGGATCTTCGGTCTGTCGACGCGGACATCCAGCGTGACCTGGTGCCCTGCGGCGCGAGCTCGTGAAGCAGCGCGCGCCGGCACGCCGTGGCGCGCGCGCGCTGCCCTCGACGCCATCGCGATGCTCGACGTGCCAGCGTGGGCCAGCCTGCTCGGCTTGCTGGATGAGTGTCCCGTGCTGCCCGCGGCGCTGACGGCGACTCTCGAGGGCCACACCGGCGCGGTCAGTGCGACGGCGTTCGAGTTCATCTCGACGACCGCCCAGATCGGCAGGTGCGGGCCTTCATGGCGAGGCTTCTGAGCACGCTCGGTGGGGCGACGTGATTGCCGGCCTTACTTTTTCGGCGCGAGCGTTCGAAGGTAGTTGACGATGCTCCAGATGTCGTTGTCCGGAATGCGGCCGTCCCACCCCGCCATCATCGTTGGCGGAATGCCCCTCTTGATGACGGTGTAGATTTCGCCGTCGGTCGAGCCGTGGTCCCACCGGTCATCGGTCAGGTCCGGCGCCTGCTTCCCACCCTGCTCCTCGATGATCGAAATCACGACGCCGGCTTTCACCGCGCCCTGCGCCATGTTGCCGTGACACGCGGCGCAGTTGGCATCGTACGCCTTTTTCCCGGCGGCGATCGACGCCGGCGTAGCCGCCACGGGATTGGTCACCGGCGTACCTGCCTGATTCCTGGCGTCCGGGCTTGGGCGCAGACTGGGACGACTCGAGTGATGGCGGGAAAGAGGACGTGGCCCGGCGTCTACGACCTTTCTGATCATCCCGTCGCTCTTCGTCAGAAGTGTAGACCTCGCCGTCGTTGTCGACCGCGAACCGGAAGTCCACGCGTCCACGACCGGAGACGGCGGCAGCGCCGGGCAGTCCCGCACCCCTGCCGCCGCGGGCGCGGTAGGTTTCTTCCACGAGCCTGCGGAGACCGGCGTCCATCTCGTGCGTCTGCGCGACGGTCGCCGCCTTGCCATCGTCGGCCGCGAGCACGTCGGCAAGCTCGGCGTACCAAATCCGGCCTGTCGTGATGTCGCCGAACACCAGCTTGCCTCTGAGCGCAGGGACCTTGCTGCCGCGGTAGACGAAACCGCCGGCGATGGCATCACCGCCGTGGTCCGCCGTGGTACTGAATGACCGGGTACGTGGGCTTGACCGTGCCCGCGCACGACCGTGTCCGAGATCCGTATCGGAATCGTGTCGTCTTCCGGTACCGCGCCCATGCCGTCCGCAGACATCGTCTGCGTCCCTTCGCGTAGCGAATAGCCGTAGTTCGCGCCCTTCCGCACGATGACGACCGTTTCCCACGCGGCGAGCCCGATGTTGAACGCAAACAGAACCGGCGTCCTGGGCCGCGCAGGATCGACGTCCCAGATCATCCGGTGCGGGTTGCGCAGGCCGTACACCCAGATCTCCTTTCGCGCGTCCTCGAGCGCCGAAAACGGGTTGTCCGTGGGAACCCGATACCGTCCGTTCTCGCTGACCGTGCTCGTCGCCACGTGCTCGCGCAGATCCGGGACGATGCGCAGGATCTTGCCGACGAGGGTGTCGAGCCGCTGCGGGTTGAGCCGGCGGCTGTCCCGCTGCTCGCCGGAGCCGGCGTCGCCCGACCCTACGTACATGACCCGCCAGTCGGGATCGCCGCGTCGTGCGATCGGGTTGAAGCGTCATCTCGCCCATCGGGTGGATGGCGATCGGCTGCTGCAGGCGCAGCAGCTCTCGCGCGGTGCCCTCGAAGGTCGCGTTCGCGGGATTCCGGTCCGTCCATTCGATCAGCACGGCCTCGCGATCGATTCGCCCCTCCACGGTGGGCGTCGGGGTCGAGGGCGTCGTCGTGTAACTCGAGAGGTCGAGGCCGGCTACGACACCTGCCCGCGGCGCCGCGGCGGCGGCAACGGCCGGGTCCTCGATATGAATCGTGTAGAACACGCCGTTGCGCGAGTAGTCGGGATCGAACTGGAAGTTGGTGAGACCGACGGCGAAATTGCGCTCGAACGTGAACTTCTGGAACAGGCCGGGGCGCCCGCCGGCGCCGTTGAAGTCGAGGTAAGTCGTGAAGGCCT
>CAWGAS010000047.1:0-95152 GCA_963820645.1 uncultured Acidobacteriota bacterium
TGCGCTCAGAACACGTGGCGTCCGGCTTCCTTGGCCGCCGTAGCCGCGCTGTGGGAGGCGGCGAAGGCGGCAGCCGGACCATGGCGGTTTCAGGATCTTCAATCAAATGCAGACATATCGAATAGCGGTGATTCCCGGCGACGGGATTGGACACGAGGTCGTCCCGGCGGCGATCCGGGTGCTGGAGGCCACGGCCGAACGCTCCGGATTCGGGTTCGAATGGGAACATTTTCCGTGGGGCTCGGACCATTATTTCGCGCACGGCGTCATGATGCCGGCCGATGCCCTCCATCTATTGCGGCCGTTCGACGCCATCTTCTTTGGCGCCGTGGGCGATCCGCGGCTGCAGGACAACGTCACGCTCAACGGGTTGCTGCTGCCGATCCGCCGGGGCTTCGATCAGTACGCGTGTCTCCGGCCGGCGGTCCTGTATCCGGGCGTGCGATGCCCGCTCGCCGGCAAGCAGCCTGGCGAGATCGACTTCGTCGTCGTCCGCGAGAACACGGAGGGCGAGTACGCGCAGGTCGGGGGCGTGCTCTACCCGACCGGACCGTACGGCGTGGCCGTGCAGTCGGCCGTCTTCACGCGGCATGGCACCGAGCGGGTGATTCGGTTCGCGTTCGATCTCGCCCGCCGCCGGAACCGCAAGCGCCTCCTGACGTCGGTCACCAAGTCGAACGCGCAGGGCTTCAGCATGGCGTTCTGGGACGCCGTCTTCGCGGACGTCGCGCGCGACTACCCGGACGTCCGCACCGAGTCGCTGCTCGTCGACGCGGCCTGCATGGATCTGGTCCGGCGCCCGGAGACGTTCGACGTCATGGTCGCGTCGAATCTCTTCGGCGACATCCTGACGGACCTCAGCGCGGCGATCACGGGCAGCCTGGGTCTGGCGCCGAGCGCCAATCTGAACCCGGCGAAGACGTTCCCCTCGATGTTCGAGCCGGTGCACGGCTCGGCGCCGGACATCGCCGGCCGCGGGATCGCCAACCCGATGGCCGCGATGCTCTCGGGCGCGCTCATGCTGGATTTTCTGGGAGAGACCGCGGCGGCCGCGCTCATGGAACAGGCGGTCCTCGGCGTGCTCACCGATCGGCGCGAGATCACGCCGGATCTCGGGGGACCGGGACGACGCGGAGCGTCAGCGACGCCGTCGTCGAGCGCGTGCGACAGGTCCGGCTGAAGCCGGACGCCACGTGCTCGACGTG
Organism: uncultured Acidobacteriota bacterium; assembly: GCA_963820645.1. Lineage (GTDB taxonomy): Bacteria > Acidobacteriota > Vicinamibacteria > Vicinamibacterales > 2-12-FULL-66-21 > JALZOC01. Next base: position 1,206 of record CAWGAS010000047.1, read on the forward strand.
CGTGGGTCCGGCTTCAGCCGGACCGTGTACCGTTGGTGTCCGGCTTCAGCCGGTCCGATACCGTGGTATCCGGCTTCACCGATCTCACCGTCGCCCGACACTTCTCACGAGCGACAGCGCGAATCGAAGCATCCGCGCCATGGTCTCCGCGTCCACCTTCGCCGACGTGTCCTCCGCCGTGTGAATCGTGCGCAATATGACCGGCACGGTTCCCTGCGCCAGCCCGGCGTTCGGACCGGCGTTCATCATGAGCCAGAGCTGGTGGGCTTCGATGGCGGGGACTACGCCGAGCGAGATCGTCGGGATCCCGGCCTTGACGAACGACCGATCGTCGCCGGGCGGCATCTGCGGGAATCCGGCGCAGGCGATGTCCTCGGCGGCACAGGTCTGCACGACCGTACGCCGGAGTGCCGCGTTGTCGGGCCGTTCTGACGGACCAAAGACCACGGTGTTCCCGTTCGCGTTGATGTCGAAATTGAGCATCGCGACGATGCGGTCGGAGGCGTGCTGCTGCACGTAGCGCGCGGACCCGACGAGCCCCAGTTCCTCCATGTCGAACCAGACGATCTTGAGGCGGAGCGGGAACTTCTCGCCCCGCAGCGTCTCGGCGAGCCGCACGAGCATCACGCTCGACGCGGCGTTGTCGACGGCGCCTTTGCTGAGCGTGCCGTCGGCGAGCCGCACCGCGTCGTAGTGCGCGCCGATCACGAGGTCCTCGGGACCCTCTCCCAGCGACACGACGACGTTCCGTCCTTCGGTGCGAGGCTCACGGCCGATCGCCTTGTCGAGCGTGAACGGCTCGACCGTGAACGTCAGGTTTCGCGCCCGCAACAGCGCGGTCAGCGCATCGAATCGCCCGTCGTTGGTTTCTGCCGATTCCAGTTTCCGGACGTCCTCCACGAGCCCCTGCGGGCTGGGCCGGAGATGGGGTGGTCTGCAGGACGGTCACGAGGGCGACGAGCGCGAAGCTGTTCATGACTGCGTAATATACGCCGCTTCATCAGGCCGGAGCGTCCCGGCGAAGCCGCCTTCGACCGCGGGAGCCGTGCTCGCAGCGGTTGAAGGGCCGGAGCACTATCGGAGTAGTCAGCGCGAGCCTACCGGACGACCCGCACGTTCGTCCGGCGCACCCGGCTGCGTCACGGGCGCCTGCGTCACGGCGACGGTCTGGCCCGCCACGGTGAGCGTCGCCGTCCGCGCCGTGGCTCCCGTGTTCGCGGCGATCGTGTAAGCCGTTGCGCCGGGTCCGGGTCCCGCGCCCGTCAGCGTAATCCAGGTAGCAGGGGTCGAACGCGGACCACGCGCACCCGGTCGGCGTCGTCACCGAGATCGTGCCGCTGTCACCGGCCTGCGCCTCGGCGATGGTGCGTGGGCTCACGGTGAACGTGCAGGCCGCGGCCGCTTGCGTCACTGTGAAGGTCCTGCCGGCGATCGTCAGCGTTGCCGACCTCCCCGGCGTCGCCGTGTTGGCCGCCGCAGTGAATCCCACGCTGCCGTTGCCACTACCGGTTGCGCCGCTCGAGATCGTGACCCACGATGCGCCGCTGGTGGCGGTCCAGGCGCACCCGGCAGCCGCGGTCACGGTGACCGTGCCGGGGCCGCCGGCGGCCGGGAGCGCTTGGCTGGCCGGTGAAATCGTGTACGAACACGCGCGCTGCGTGACCGTGAACGTGCTACCGGCGGCGTCAGCGTGCCGGTGCGGATCGTTCCAGCGGTGTTGGCGGCGACGGTGAACGCGACCGTGCCGTTCCCCGACCCCGACGCTCCGGCAGTCACGGTAAGTGCGCGGTGCGTCCACGTGCAGCTGACGGTGCGCTGCCGCCGGCGGCGGCGATTGGCTGGCCGGTGAAATGTGTACAACACGCCGCTGCCTGCGTGACCGTGAACGTGCGACCGGCGGCCGTCAGCGTGCCGGTGCGGATCGTTCCAGCGGTGTTGGCGGCGACGGTGAACGCGACCGGGCCGTTCCCCGACCCCGACGCTCCGGCAGTCACGGTAATCCACGTGCTATTGCTGGTGGCCGTCCACGTGCAGCCTGCAGCGGTTGTGACTGCACTGCTTCCGGTGCCGCCGGCGGCCGGGAGCGATTGGCTGGCCGGTGAAATCGTGTACGAACACGCCGCTGCCTGCGTGACCGTGAACGTGCTACCGGCGGCCGTCAGCGTGCCGGTGCGGATCGTTCCAGCGGTGTTGGCGGCGACGGTGAACGCGACCGTGCCGTTCCCCGACCCCGACGCTCCGGCAGTCACGGTAATCCACGTGCTATTGCTGGTGGCCGTCCACGTGCAGCCTGCAGCGGTTGTGACTGCACTGCTTCCGGTGCCGCCGGACGCCGTGAACGACTGACTCGTCGGGGATATCGACCACGAGCAGGGAATGGTGAACGAGAACGTGTTGGACCGAAGACTGGCGTTGCGCCCGCCGGGTCCGATGGCTTCGACAAGCGTCTCGTAGAGGACGCCGGGCGTGAGCGGGGTCGGGAGCAAGGACACGAAATCCAGCCGAATCATGCCGTCGCCACCAGGCGCAGGCTTTCCGAGATCGATCGTCTGAAGCGGCGTCGCGCCGCCGGCAGTGAAGACCTGAAGCGAATAGCGGGTGAGCAGCGGGACGCCGTCGCCGTCAACGGCGTTGTGTTCGGTTGAGGGCGTGAATTCGACGCGCCGCGCGTCCGTCACGGTCTGCGCCCCGGCCGCCGAGGCTGATGCCAGGAGAGCTGTCAGTACGATCGCACAACGAGACGCACTCCAAAATGTAAACGACTGCATCGTGTACCTCGCGCGTCAGGCGGAGCCGCAGGGCCACGTCCCGGGCTGCACAATCGGGGCCGACCGCGCTGTAGCGCGTAAGCTGTTGGAGGGGTTACGGGAGTGGCCGGGCGCGAATCCGCCGGGCGCCTTTCTGGAAACCGGTTTCGTCCGCCTCGATCGGTTTGTGGTGGGTGACGGTGCGTATGGTCGTGCTGGGATTTCGGCCAGCCTTCAGGCGCTTCTACCGTACCGGGTCAGACCCCAGTCGTCGGGTTACACAGCTGATCGCAGATTCTGCCACCCGCACGATGAGCTGATTTCCGTCCTCCTGACGCACTTGCAGGCGGAGGTGATCATGCCCGCGAACCTGGGAGCTCCTCGTGGCCGGACTGCTGGTCGCTCAATCGACGGCGATACCCAAACCCGAGCCTCCACCCAATCTCAAACTGTACGACCACGTGGAAGTGACGGACGACAGCCGGACGATTCGCGGCCGCATGACGCAGTTGACCGCCGACGCATTGGTCGTTCAGGGCGACCGCGGCCGCGTGAGCCTGCCGCTCGCGACGGTCCAGCGAATCGATCGCGTCGGCGATTCAGTCCTCGACGGGACCGCCATCGGCGCGGCCGTCGGAGGCGCCTCTGCGCTCGCGCTGATGGCCAAGCTGTGCACGAACAACAAGTGCTCGGACATCTCGGCGAGCCTCGATCCGCGTTTCGCGGCGTTCGGCACGCTCGTCGGGGCAGGCGTCGGCGCCTTGATCGACAAGGTGATTCAAAAGCGCAAGACCGTCTATCGCGCCGGGGCGGGTCAGCCGTCGCCGACGATCGCCCAGCGAAAGCCGGCCGGTCCACAGAAAAACGGGATCCTGATCTTCGGACATGCCGGCGGAGTCCAGCTCAGCGACGACGAGGGATCGCTCGGCGGCGGGGCGACGGCGGGCGGCGGGGTGATCGTCCCGATCGGGCAGCGGTTCGGCGTGCAGGTCGGCTACGACCGCCATACACGCAAGCGCGAGTTCGAGCTCAACCGGGCGTTCCACGGTACCGAGCAGGTGTTCACGGCCAAGGGGCTGTATTTCTTCCGCTCGACGGAAGCGATCCGGCCCTATGCCGGCTTCGGCCTCGCCTTCATCGACTCCAGGCAGCAGTCAGTCTCTCCGACCTTCACGCTCGGCCCGGGGAACCAGCGTCCTTCCCGGTCCGCTCGAAACGTTCGATTCGCACAGCCAGGGATCGGGTGCAGGGTTTGCCGTCGGCATGGACGCACGCGTGTCCGGACGAATCTCCGTCCTCGCCGATCTGACGGTCGACTTCACCGATAACCGTCCGGAAGGCCTCGGCTCGACGCGGCTGACCCTTGGCGCCGGCTGGCGGTTCTAGAAGTAGGGTTCAACACCGGAGGTCCACCAGGTTCCGCAGGGTTCCTTCAGGTTCTGTTCCGCAGGGTTCCGCTGGGTTCTACGGCGTTCAAGGTTCAGGGTCCGGTTTAGCCGGACCATGGCGGTTTTCAGTGACTTCACCGATCACCGATCCGCAGTCAGCGGCGTCAGCGTGACGGGACCAATCAGGCCGGAGTCCAGCGGCTCCCACCCCGCAGCCGTGAAGAGGCCGTCCGGGGTACGGTTCTCCGCGAGCCGCGCGGCGATGTTCACGTTGTAGAACTTCTTCCAGGACACGCCCCGGCGATCGAGGTCGGCGATCCGGTTCGCGGTCAGGTTGGTCACGGACACTTCCAGGACGTTCACGGCGGACAGCTGCGCGGCGTCGATCCGGATGACGGAAGGTGGGACCGAGGAGGGTCCCCAGGTCGCGGCCGTTCAGCCGCACGCGTGCGCTGTCGTGGACACGCCCGAGATCGAGCTGCCAGGCGTCGGCGTCGCCCCCGCGATCGGGGGAACGTGATCGTGTATTCGGCGGTGCCGGAGAACCAATTCACGTCGTCGCCGCCGAGCCCCGTCCACGACGCGAGCCGCTCGATCGTCCTCGCCGCCGGCAGCCTGGGCCCGCCCTTGACGAAGCGAACCGCCCACGAGCCTGGAATCTCGGCGGCCGGGCCCGCGGCGCGATACGTCGCGTAGGGTTCAGGGGCGGCTGCGAGTCCGGCCGCCACCACGAGCGACTCGCCGGGGGGAAGCTGGAGGTAGGCGTCGAAAGTGCCGGCGGGGGAGCGCCGGACGCGTGCGCTGCCCCGGCGCCCGTGCATCGGATCGAAGACGGTCAGGTCGCCGGTCCGAACGTCGAGCGGGATCCATCCGTCGAACGTCCGGCCGGTCGGGTTCGAGATGAAATACACCCGCCCGCGGGAGTCGGCGCGCCGCGCGAACCGCAGCGATTCGTCGACCAGCCGCTCACGTGTCGTGCCGGCGCGGCCGAGGAGCCGTTCGAGGTCGTTCCCGCGAAGAATGCGGCCCCGGCCGAGAGGCGCCTCTCTGATCCCGTCCGCATTCGCCGGACCGAATCGAACCGCAGCGGCCGCTCGCTTCAATCGTTCCCGGCGCGCCGGCAAATCCGGCAGTCCCGAGACGTCGGACGGCCAGCCGCCGAGCGACACGACGGACACGCCGTCTCGCGCGAGCCGGAGCACGCGCTCGAACGTCCCGGCCGGAATGAACCGGCTGGCCGGAAGAACCAGGACCTTGTACGAACCGCCGCCCGCGGTGACGAGATGGTTCCCGGCCACGCGGCTGCTCTGCAGCTGCCGATCGGAGATGTAGTCGTACGTGAAGCCGCGGCGCTGCATCATCGCGCCGGCCTTTTCGAAGGCGGTGCCGGCGGCGGGCTCGTTGGCGCCGCCGAAGTGCGTCAGCAGCGCCTTGCCCCGCACGGCCAGCGAATCGTGCAGGGGATAGTAGAGCAGCACGTCGTGATCCGGCTTGCCGCTCTGCAGGAACGACTGCACCCGCGCGACGTAGCGGTTCAGCGCTCCGAAATCGTCCCACCACGCGTTCTGGGGGCTGAACTCCACGGCCGCGTAGAACAGCCGTCCCGGCCACGGTTCGCTCTCCGGCGAGTACGCCGTGCCGTGATAGACGATGTGGTTGACGCCGGCGATGAAGAAGCGATCGATCGCCGCGCGGACATCGGCGAGCGTCGAGCGGAAGTGCTCGCCGAGCCACGTCGCGGCCTCGGCGGAGATCAGGCGCCGTCCGGCCACGTGCCCGGCCGACGTCGCCCACTTGAAGCGCGGAATCTCTTCGCCTTCCGTTTCCGGAATGTCGCTCGCGGCGTAGAGGTCGAGGAGGCTCGCGGGCGATCCGTGCGCCTGGTTGCGGATGACGGCTTTCCGCCCCCGCGCCCACGCGCCCCACTCCGCCGTGAACGTGTCGAGGAGCAGGTCCGAGATCGTCTCGCGGTAGTCGGTGAGCACGCGCGCGTTCCGATCCTCGGTGTCGCGGCCCAGGAGCGCCGGCAGATGGCGCCGCAGATCGTATCCGCGCCGCCGCTGGAACTCGTCGAGCAGCAGACGGCGTCCCGTCCCCCTGTCCGCTCGCATCGTCCACCTCGTACGAGTCGTTGAAGAAGGCGCGGAGCCCGGTTGTCGTGTGCCCGGCGAACGCCTGGTCGAACCGCGCGAGATACTGCCGGATCGCGGTCCGCGAGAAGTGATCGATGACCGGACCCTCGCCGCCCGGCGCCGCGCGCTCGACCATCTTGCCGTGCCACCCCAGAAACAGCGCGTACAGCGTCCAACGGCCCGCGGGAGCGGTCCAGTTCGAGCGAGCCGTCGCGGTCCACGCGCGGCGTGAGATCGATCGCATCCCCGGCATCGCTGTACGCCATCAGGACGTCGAGCGGCAGATCGCGCGCGTATCTCACCTGGTCGAGCGCCAGCGCCTGCAGGTCGGGGTTGGCTGTGACCGGTTCGACGAGGTCCGCGATCTGAATGGGACGAGTGCCCCGCGGCGCGCCCGGCGAGGCCATCGTGCCGATCGCCCGGAGGAGCGGAGCCTGACGCAGCCGCACCGGCTCGGCGAGCCTCTCGCCGGCGGCGAGCGTCCAGGTCTTGTGCGCGATCGTCCGCGAGCTCGTCTCGTCGCCGACCCAGGGTCCGCCGAACGGCCAGCCGGTCCCGGTGGCCATGTCGACGCCGAGGCCCAGGCGATTCGCCTCGCGCAGCGTGTGCTCGAGCATGCGGAGCCACTGGTCGGACAGGAACGGGATGAACTGCGCTTCCGCCGCCGCGGACGCCGTAGATCGGCGTGATCTCGACGCCGCCGATGCCCGCGTCCCGCAACACCTCGAGCTGCCTGGTCAGCGACGCGGGATCGACCGCGCTGCCGTGCCACCACCAGCGCGACCACGGCTTCGCCTCCCGTGAGATCGCCGGCCACTGAGGGTCCTCGCGGCGATCCTGGTTGGTGGCGTTGGGACTCGAATGAAAGAGAGGACGACGCCCGCGCACGATGCGAGCGTGACGAGCATCGTCCTGCGGTGCCAATGTCTGAAGATGTCTCGCATGGTCACCCGAGACTGTACCTGATCCGGGCACGATGGCGGCTCGGTGTCGGACTCAGGCACGGAGGCCGCGCGCCGGCTACTTGAACGACTCGGGGAACAGCGGATAGCTGGTGTTGGGCGGATAGAAGTAGCCCATCGAGGCGTGGGCCACGTCGTTCCGGTACAGCGGATCCTGCATCAGGTTCACGTGACGCGTGGTGGAAGGGACCGTCGTCGTGGCGATCCGCAGCTCGCCATTCGAGGTCAGAATCAGCTCCTCCCGCCAGTCGCCGAGGACGTCGGCGATCGCGACGATGCGTCCTTCCAGCGTGTCCACCGGCGCCTCCGTCTTGTACTTGCGCAGGACGGTGGTGCCGGCGCGGTAACTGAAGATGTTGTAGACCTTCTGCGGACCGTCCAGCCAGTAGACCGGGTTGAGCGTGATCGATCCCATGTCCTCCTTCGAGAGGAGCCTGCCGTCCTTGGCCGAGTAGAGGAACTGGCCGAGCGTTCGACGCTGTTCGGCCGCGTAGAGCTCGTAGCCCGGGTTGGACGCGTCGATGTCCGCGAGCATGCCCCAGTCGTGGATGTGCGTGGTCGGCTGCGGGTGCCCCCAGATCATCTCGCCGGTGCGCGCATCGGCGACCTGGATGCCGTTGGCGGTCTGCGGGTCCTCGTAGCCGTACGCGATCTCGATGCCGGGCCGCGCCGGAATGATGTCGGCGAGATAGAACACATCCTGATGCCCGAGGCGATTGGTCCAGAGCGTCTTGCCGGTGTCGTCCACGACCACCGATCCGAGGGCGATCTCCTCCTTGCCGTCGCCGTCGACGTCGTAGACGTGCATGCCGTGCGCGCCCTGACCTCTGACCGGCGGCGTGGTGTCGTCGCCGAACCAGCGCCACGACCTTCACGAGCTTCCCGTCGACCAGATTCCAGGCGTCGAGGTACATCAGCGTGTAGGTGCCGCGCGCCACGAGGATGCTGAGCCTCTTCCCATCCAGCTTCGCCGCGCCGATCTGGTTCCGGTTGACGCGATTGCCGCGGTTGTCGCCCCAGCGCGTGGCATCGCCGCGCTCGACCCAGTCGACGCGCGCGATCTCCTTCCCGGTCATCCCGTTGAGCACGGTGAGGTATTCGGGGCCTTCCAGGACGAATCCGCCGTCGGCGATCGTGGCCGCTTCCTTCGTGGCCGCGTACGGCGCCATCTTGAGCGCCACCTCCGCCTTGCCGTCGCCGTCGAAGTCGCCGGTGATGAACGGCGTCCACCAGACGCCCATGTTCATGTTCCACCCGAGGTCGTAGCGCCACATGAACGCGCCGGTCCTGCCGTTGTACGCCTCGAGCTTGAACGTGTCGGGGCTGGGGCGGATGGTGCCGGGATCCAGCCCGTGTCCCGCGCCTGGCTGCTTGATGACGTAGTCGAACACGCCGTCCCCGTCGAGATCGCAGATGCCGACGCGGTTGAACAGGTAATCGCCCTGCAGCTTGATGGAGCGCACGCGGTTGGGCGGAGAGCTCGCACCGAGCGACGCGGTCTCCGACGGCGCCAGTTCACGCCCGTCGACCACGCCGCGGACAAACCAGGTGTTCTCCTTGTCCATCGGGGCCGCCGCGTCCACCAGGTTCGTGCTGGCGGTGATCGGCCGGGCGTTGACCTTGACGGGAGCGCCGTCCGCCGTGCGCCGGTAGACGTTGAAGGCGACGCCCGGTGGATCCGCTTTCAGCAACCGCCAGCCGATATACGCCTGGCCGGCATCGTTCGCCACCGCGATCAGCCCGCGATTGAACGTCTCTTCCGCTGGCGTGGCTCCGGCCATCAGACCGGCCACCAACAGGACACAGATCCAGGCGCACCCGTTTCGCATCGCTTCGCCCCTGCCGCTCGAATACGTTCAGCCGCGCGTCGAGTATGAGGTTGAAAATCTCGATGGCATCCTGTTCCCGATAGTGTTCAACCGTCTCACTCCCCCGCAAAGTGCACGCAGGATCCACGCGTGTGGCTCGAAGCGCAGGGATCAGGCAGCCAGTGCGGCGGCCCGGCCAGCACGAGCGGCGCCGCGGTGAAGGTCAATGGATCCCGTACCGGCACCTCGTAGAGAAGCGCCCCAACGAGACGCGCTCCAAGCGCCGCGGCGATCAGTCCTGCGCCGAGACCGATGGCGGTCAGCGTGAACCCGTGCTGGAAGACGAGACGCCGGACATCGGCCGGGCGCGCACCGAGCGCGATCCGCACGCCGATCTCCCGGGTTCGGGATGTCACCGAGTACGCCAGCAGGGCATACACGCCGAGCGCCGCGAGCCGAGCGCGATCAGTGCGAATGCGCCCAACAGCCGCGCCGCAAATCGCGGCCCTCCTCGCTCTGCCGCTCGATACGTTCAGCCGCGGCGATAGACTGACGAGGAGGCCCGAACCGACATGGAAGCTCCGCTGACTCCCCTCGATTTCGCCCGGCGGGCGCGCAAGCTGTACCCGGAGCGTGAAGCGGTTGTGGATGGCGCGCTGCGCCTGACCTACGAAGGCTTCCTGTCCCGCTGCGACAGATGGTCGGGCGCGCTGCAGCGGCTTGGCGTCGGGCGCGGCGATCGCGTCGCCTACATCTCGCCCAACACGCACCGGCACCTCGAATCGTTCTACGCCGTGCCGCAGATCGGCGCGGTGCTGGTGCCGATCAATTTCAGGCTCACCGCCGACGACTTCGAATACATCATCAATCACTGCGGCGCGATCGCGGTCTGCGCGCACAGCGATCAGCTCGAGGTGGTGGAGACGATCAGGGCGAGGCTGCCGCACGTCCGTCATTTCGTGGCGCTGGAAGGCACGCGCGAGGGATGGCTGGACTACGAGGCAGCTGCTGACAGCCGAAGCCGGGTCGTTCGAGCCCGCGCCGATCGACGAGCGCGGCCTGCTGACGATCAACTACACGAGCGGCACGACCTCGCGCCCGAAGGGCGTCATGATCACGCATCGGAACGCCTACATGAACGTGGTCGGAACCTTGATCCATGTCCCGATGACGTGCGCCGACCGGTATTTGTGGACGCTTCCGATGTTCCACGCCAACGGGTGGACCTTTACGTGGATCGTGACCGCCGTCGGCGGCGCGCACATCTGCCTGCGGAAGGTCGACCCGGCCGTGATCTTCGACCTCATGGACCGCGAGGCGATCACGATGCTGTGCGCCGCGCCGACGGTGCTCATCGCCGTCGCCGACGCCCCCGCGGAAGTCAGGCGGCGCTCACGAGTGCCGGTTCGGGTCCTCACCGCGGGAGCGCCGCCGGCAGCCGCGACGATCCGGCGCGTGCAGGACGACCTGGGATGGCAGCTGACCCACGTGTACGGGCTCACTGAAACATCCCCCTTTATCACCGTCTGCGAGAGCCGGCCGGGCCACGAAGAGATGTCGCCGGAAGAGCAGTTCAGGATCAAGGCCCGCCAGGGAGTCGAGCTGATCACGTCGGGCGAGCTGCGCGTGATCGATCCGGACGGAAACGCCACTTCGGAGACCATCGGCGCCGAGGTTCCCTGGGACGGCCGGACGCTTGGCGAAATCGTCGTGCGCGGAAACGTCGTCATGGAGGGCTACTACAACGATCCGGACGCCACGGCGGCAGCCTTCGCCGGCGGCTGGTTCCATTCCGGTGATGGGGCGGTGGTGCATCCCGACGGCTATGTCGAGATTCGAGACCGGTTCAAGGACGTCATCATCAGCGGCGGCGAGAACATCTCGTCGGTCGAAGTGGAAGGCGTGCTGCTCCAGCATCCCGCCGTCGTCGAGGCCGCGGTCGTCGGCGTGCCGGACGCAAAGTGGGGCGAAGTCCCACAGGCCTTCGTGGTGTTGAGGCCGGGCGCCGAGGTCACCGAGGACGCGCTGCGGGAGTTCGTGCGGAGCCGGCTTGCCCACTTCAAGGCGCCACGCGACTTCACGTTCGTTCCGGAGCTTCCAAAGACCGCCACGGGCAAGATTCAGAAATACGTGCTGCGTCAGGGCCGCTCGGCGATCACGCCAGGCTGATCGACGTCCGCACCTCGGCGCTACGGCGTCGAGGTCCGGCAGGTGAACCAGTCAGCGGAGGTGACGGAGGTACCGGAGATCCTGATTTCCAGCGTTTTCAACACGGAGGAACGGAGTAACGGTCTCCTCCGTAGCCCCCTCCCTGCAAGATTCCCAGCCTCGCTCGTTCTAAGGGAAGGAGAACCTATGAACCAACGCTTCGCCTGTCTGATGGCTGCGGGCCTCGCGCTCGCCACCGGTCCGCACGCCGTGATCTCAGCGTCACCCGAACGTCCTTCAGGTACGGTTGGGGAGGTCGACATCATCGTCGACGGCGCTCGTCGACGCGTACGCCATAATGGGCGCTGGTACAGTCGAAGCGCGGAAAGGGCGAGAATACGCCATTCGGCTGCGGAATCCCTACGCCGTCCGTGTCGCCGTCGCGCTGTCGGTCGACGGGCTCAACACCATCGATGCGCGCGAGACGACCGCGGCTGACGCCGCAAATGGGTGCTCGACCCATATCGAAACCGTCAATCAGCGGGTGGCAGGAGCCAGCTCGAGGCGCGGCTTCGAATTCACCAGAGGCGCGGGCAGGGTCGGCAGGCGTGATCTCCGTTGTGTTCTTCAGGGAGTGTCGCTACTATCATGCGCGACACGTCGAACGATGACAGGGCGCGGTACCAGCCCCGGCGTATCGGCGCGGGGCTCGGCGCGGAAGAGCGCCGAGTCGCCGCACCGGATGGGCCGCCGGACGGATCACGCCGTCGCTTCCGTCCGCAGCTCGTCAGGCTCGGCATCCTGCCTCCCGGCGATGTGTTGAATGGTCATGACCGTGGTTGCGGGGGTCAGGCCGACGATAGACTGTCGCCTGTGAAAACGCTAACGCGCGGGTTGCAAGCTCGTGCGATTGCCGCGTGGTTCCTGGGCGCGACGGTGACCGCCCAGGCGTACGCAATCGCGGCGACGCCGGTCGCAACGGCCGCGAATGCCGAGCGTCAATCCGCCATCGCTGCACAGGGCCTGGTGTTTCAGACGTCGGTTACTCCTGGAACAGACGAAGACCTGGCGGCGGCGTGCAGGTAGCAGATCACCCTGACGAATGCCTCGCGGACTGTCCAGGGAGTCTGGGTCATCTTCGAGCGCAGTCGCGACATGCTCGAATACTATCGGGACGCCGACGTTCGAGCGTTCGCTCGACGTCACGACTTCGCTCTTCTCTTCCCGTTCCATTGTCCGTCGAGATCCGAGACCGGAGGGGATATGAACGTGGACCCCTCAAAGGGCCTCGGACGTGCCCTGTTCGCAGCGCTCACGCAGTTGGCGCAGACTTCAAGCCACCCCGAGCTGGGATCGGCCAGACTGGATAGCCTCTTGGGTTTCTCAGGAACGGGCTCACTGGTTGGAAGGTTGGCCGAGTTTGCGCCGGACCGAGTTCTCGCGGTCATTTCTACCGACCCGGGGCATTTCAATCCACTTGGAGTGGACACGATCGACCTTTCTTCGAAGGCAATCGCGATACCTCACTTGATTCTCACCGGCAGTGCGGATGCGGTTTCCGGCACGCAGCGACCCCTGCGTCCTTTCGGAGGCACTTCGACAGGGGTGCACCCTGGACGTTCGTCGTCCAGAACAAGGCGCCGCATTGTTGCATCATGAACGCCAAGTCTCTGATTCTTCGGTGGGTAGACGCGGTCGTTGTTCAGCGGTTGACACGAGCGGCGGGGTGGTACGGCTTCATCAAGAACCGGCCGAGCGAAGCGATCGACTGTCCAGGTCAATCCGCTCCGGTTCGTCCTTCTTGGTGTCGTAGCACAAAAGACACGTGGGGTGGCGCGAATTGGTCGGTGAGCGCTGCAACAACCGACCGGCGATTAAAGATTGGCGTCGCCATTTTCACCGCCGCGCGCCACTCGCGGCCTCGACCGAAGGCCTGAATTTTTTTCAGGCAGAGCCTGAAGGCCTGCGCTACGTCTGCTACGCTACCAATGGATTTTTTGATCGACGCCCCCTAGCTAGGCGTGTGCGGTACGCGGGTGTGGTTCCACTGTACCCGATTCGACGTACGGCGATTCGTTCACGCGCGCGGCACGTCGACCCGTGGCCACCAGCCACCACTCCTTCGCGCACGCAATGATCACGATCACAACGATCGCCATGAAGAACAGCGTCAGCGCGGCGTCGACACGATCGTTGAAGATCATACGGGCGGCGTTGGGGGTACCAGAGCTTGCAACCGATCGGGCATGGGCCAGAAAGCCGAGCGCCGGACTGGGCGAGAACACCTTCTGCCATCCCGCGGTGAGCGTCGCGGCCGTCAGCCAGACCAGCGGCAGAACGGTGACCCAGGCGTAGCGGAGCTTGCCCATCTTGATGATCACAGTCGTGCCGACACAGAGCGCCACGGCCGCGAGTAGCTGGTTGCCGACGCCGAAGAGCGGCCACAGCGAGTTGATGCCGCCGAGGGGGTCGACCACGCCCTGGTAGAGGAAGTAGCCCCAGGCCGCCACGATCAGGACCGATGAGAGGACAATGCTCGGATACCAGGACGTGCGGCCGAGCGGCTCCCAGATGTAGCCGAGGAGCTCCTGCAGCATGAAGCGGCCGATGCGGGTGCCGGCGTCAATCGTCGTCAGAATGAACACCGCCTCGAACATGATCGCGAAGTGATACCAGAGCGAGATGCCGAAGCCGCTGAAGACGCCGCCGAAGATGCCGGCCATACCGACAGCGAGGCTCGGCGCCCCGCCGGTTCGAGACAGCAGCGTCGACTCTCCCATCTCCCGGGCGAGCTCGTTCATCTGCTCAGGCCTGAGCACGAATCCCCATTCCGCGATCGCCCGCGACGCGCTCTCGGCCGTGGTCCCGAGGATTCCGGGGCCCACGTTCATGGCGAAGTAAATGCCGGGATCGAGTGTCGCCGCCGCGACCATGGCCATCAGCCCCACGAGCGACTCGGCCAGCATGCCGCCGTAGCCGATGATGCGCGCGTCGCCCTCCTTCATCACGATCTTCGGTGTGGTGCCGCTCGAGACGAGCGCGTGAAATCCGGACATCGCGCCGCACGCGATGGTGATGAACGCGAACGGGAACAGCTTGCCGGCAAATACGGGCCCGGTGCCGTCCACGAACTGCGTGACCGCGGGCATGCGCAGCGCCGGCATCAGCACGATGATGGCGACGCCGAGCACCAGGATGGTGCCGATCTTCAAGAACGCCGACAGGTAGTCGCGCGGCGCGAGCAGCAGCCACACCGGCAGCACCGAAGCCAGGCACCCGTAGATCATCACGGCCCAGGCGAGCTGTGGGCCCGACCAGGTGAACGCGCGCGCCCACGCGGGGTCGTGCGACACCCACTGGCCGCCGACGAGCGCCGCCATCATCAGCACGACGCCGATCACCGTCGCTTCGCCGACCTTGCCCGGGCGCAGATGGTTCATCCAGACGCCCATCAGCAGGGCGATGGGAATCGTCGCCGATATCGTGAACAACCCCCACGGGCTGTCGCGCAGGGCGTTCACGACGATGAACGCGAGCACGCCGAGCAGGATGATCATGATCGCCAGCACGGCGACCATCGCCGCGAAACCGGCGACCGGATTGACCTCTTCCTTCGCGATCTGCCCGAGCGACTTGCCGTCGCGGCGCAGCGACGCGAACAGGATGACGAAGTCCTGAACGGCGCCGCCGAGCACCACGCCGATGATCAGCCACAGGGTTCCGGGAAGGTATCCGAACTGCGCCGCCAGCGTCGGCCCAACCAGCGGGCCCGCGCCGGAAATAGCCGAGAAGTGATGTCCGGCCGCCACCCACCGGTTGGTGGGGTGGAAGTCGCGCCCGTTATTGAGACGCTCGGCGGGCGTCGCGCGCCGATTGTCGAGTCCAAACACCGTTTCGGCGAGGAATCGCGAGTAGAAGCGGTAGGCGACCAGATACGTGCAGACTCCGGCGACGATAATCCAGCCGGCGTTGATTGATTCGCCGCGCGACAAAGCGAGCACGCCGAAACCGACGGCGCCGAGCGCGCCGATTGCGATCCACAGTCCAACTGTCAGCAGCTTGGTGCGCTTACGGCACCCGTCCCGCCCATTTCACCGCGTTGGTCAGCAGCGTCTTGAACGCCGCGTGATCGTGCACGCGCTGGTCGTGCCCGAGCGTGATGCCGACGATGCGCGCCGTCGGATGGCGCGTGATCCAGACGGCGGGATGCGGCTGCTTGAAGCGCACGCTCGGCGACGTCTCCGCCAGCACCTCGATCGCCGCCGTGCCCGCCGGGATCTTGTCCGCCTCCGCGTTCAGGTAGTAGAGCTCGTCCTCGACCTCGAACGACGCGGGCACGCCTTTCATGACCGGATGCTCCGGCTTGACGACGTTGACCGAGAACTTCGCGATGCTTGTCGTGGCCGCGCGAGCCGCCGCCGACGATCGTGGCGTTCAGCTCCGGCCACTGCGCGAACCCGTACCACGTGCCGGGGTGCAGCATGACCAGCCCCTTGCCGGCCGCGGCGAACTCGAACAGCGCCTTGCGATACGCGGGCGTGTCGAAGAACTGCCGGTTGACGCTGATGACGGCGACGTCGGCCTTGCCGATCTCGGCGGCCGCCTGGTCGCGATCCTCGGTGTAGTTGACGCTGAACCCGGCGGCGCGCAGCGTCGCGCCGTCGGTCCCGCCGAAGAACTGCGCCGAAGTTGTGCGAGCTGCCGCCGCCGATGATCGAGCACCTTCGTCTTGCCCGCCGCCCAGACGATCGGCTTGGTCTCCGGCAGCGGCGCGTCGCCGCTTGCCGCCTTCCTTCGGGCCTGGTGCGGCGCTCAGCGGACGCGCTGCGCGCCAGCGGCTTGACCCGCGGCGTGGGCGCCGGCACGACGGCTTGGCGGCGCCGGCTCGGCGCCCGCCGTGATCGCGACGGTGGCCGGCACGACGTCGCTGTCGAAGCTCTCGAGCACGATCTTCGAGAGCGCGCCCTTCTTGCCGAGGTTGAGCGCGAAGTAGCGCAGCTGGCCGCGCCGCGTGAAGTCGCCGGCGTCGGTGCTGAGCGGCACGTCCGCGCGTGCCGAACGCAGTCGGCGAAGTGCTCGCCGTTCTCGAGCACGTGCTCTTCGGTCGTGCCGTCGGCGAAGTGCGACGGTCACCTTCAGCGCCGGCTTGCCGCGCGCGGCGTCGCCGCCGGTCGGCCAGGCCCAGCCGCCGACGCCGCCAAGGAAATGCAGGCTCGCGGCGGTGACGAGACGTCGGGATCTCGACGCGCTGCGGAAGCTGGTCGAGAGGTTGTCGCTGCCGGGCCCGCCCTTCGAGCGCGACGATGTTGGTGCCGCTCGGCGATCGCGCCGGATCCATGACGAAGAACGGCACGCCCGCGACGTGACGTCGCCGAACCGGTGCAGCGTCACCGTGTCGTCGCGCTCGTCCTCCGCGCGGAAGCCGCGCCGGCTGTCGGCCGTGTAGGCCTGCGCGCAGATCGACGACGCGGAACCCCTGTCGCGGCGCCGCCCGATGAAGGCTGAGGATGTCGCGCAGCGCCTCGGCACCCAGCGCCTCGAGGCCCTCGGGCATCAGCGAACGGCGCGTGTTCTCGCGCGTCACGATGTCTTCCTTCTTGATCTCGACGTCGCCGACGGCGTTCCGCAGCGTGAGGCTGGCCGCGTTCTCGCTGCGCGATCACGCCGACGAGCGTCTCGCCCTGTCGCGTCGTGACGTTCCACTGCCAGAAGCTGGGATCGACCTCGCGGTTCGGGTCGAGGATCTGCGCCGAGCAGCTCGGCGCGGCCGTGCGCGCCCATGCCGTTGAGCGGCGGTCCGACCTCGCTCGTGCCGACGTCGCCGAGCTTGTGGCACGTCGCGCAGGTGCCGGTGAAGAGCGCCTTGCCGCGCGCCGCGTCGCCGGGCTTCTCGACCTCCGGCAGCAGCGTGGCGATGAGTCGCCCTTCGCCTTCGTCGCCGGCGATCAGCGTGTCGAGACAGCGCGGCGGCCTGCGCGTCGCGACCTGCCTTGTTCGGGTGCGTGCGCAGCCGCGCGACGTTGGCCGGGCCGAGATCGCTCGGCGTGACGGTCTGCCGTCCTTGATCGCCGCGAGCAGCGCCAGCGACGGACTCGGGCGCTTCAGGAGCTGATCGAAGAGCAGCGTCGAGCTGGCCCGCGCCAGCGCGGCGACCAGCACGGCGTCCACGTCGCTGCCCGTGCCGCTCGCCGAGCGTCGCGATCAGCCGCTCCTGCAGCGGCTCGGAGCGTCCGGGTCGGCGAGCATCGGCGCGATCGTCGGCGAGCGCCTCCGGCGCGGTGCGCGGCAGCGCGAGCAGGCTGGCGGCGATGTCGACGCGGCGGTCGTCGCTCGTCGTCGGCGTCGCCGAGCTCGCGCAGCAGCGCGCGACGCGCGGCTGCTCGGCGGTCGCGCGCAGCGCGCCCGCCTTGTCCCACTTCGCGACGACCGGCAGCACGGCCGCCGTCGTCGCCGGATCGTCGAGCAGCGTCTGCAGCGCCGCGTCGTGGCGGGTCGAGTGGCGATGGCGCTTCGCCGTGCATCCGGCGCCACGGCCCGGACGACGGCGACCTTGAGCGCCCGCCGCGTCGGGCCCGGCGCCGGCGGCCGGCGACGAGCAGCCGGCCGGCTTCGCGGGCAGCGCCGCGGGCACGATGGCCGCGACGAAGCTCGGCCAGCGCCTGCGGACGCTGCGTGCGTGAACGCCTCGGCCACGTAGGCGCCGGCGCCTGCTCGGTCGCCGCGGCGACGATGCGCCGACTCGCGTCCAGTTGTCGGTGGCGCGCGCGAAGCTGTCGAGCATGCGCCTTGCGCTCCGCGGCCGTCGTCGCGGCGCGCGCCCGTTCGTACAGCTGCGAGCGCCTTGCTGCCCATCGGCTGCTTGATCTGTGCGAGGCGCGGGTCCGACGCGAGGTTCTCCTGCGCGAGGCGCCACGCCGTCTGCTTCACGTGCGCGTTCGGGCTCGTCTCCATCGCGCGGATGAGGCCGGCGAGGTCGCGCGCGATCGAGCGCCGGCACGTCGAGCTTCTTCGCCTGCTTGTGCTGCACGCGCCAGATGCGGCCGAAGTAGTGATCGCGATCGGGGCGCACGGCGGCGTTGGCCGGGCCGTGCTGCGGCCCGCGCGTGTCGTTGTGGATGACGGCCTGGTTGTAGAAATCGATGACGTAGAGCGCGCCGTCCGGACCGACGCGCGTCTCGATCGGCCGGAACCAGAGATCGCGGCTGCGCATGAACTCCGTCTCCTCGCGGCCCGGCTCCTTCTCGGTCGTGTAGCTCACGCCATCGGGCTTCACGAACTGCTGGTGCACGATGTTGAGCGTCGGCTCGCCGGTGAAGTAGCTGTCGCGCCACTTCTCGGGCCACGCGCCGCCGTCGTAGATCGGCGCAGCCGGCCGCCGCCGTGAACTGGCCGACCAGATCGATCTGCACGTAGGCCTGCTCGGGCCACGTCATCAGCGGGTAGGTCTTCTGTCCGGTGATCATGCCCTTCTAGGAGGTCGTGTCCGGGATCCTGCCCTTCGCGAGCACGCTCTCCGGCAGCACGGTGTGGAAGAACACCGTGCCGCTCGTCGGCTGCGTCCAGAACACCTGGCCGTCCCACGTGATGTCGAGGCCCCACGTGTTGCCGCCGCGGCTGCTGTACTGCTCGAACGCGCTGCCGTCCGGCTTGAAGCGGACGACGCCGCTGCCGTCGCGGCCGAAGCTCTTCTTGCCCGTCGCGGAGACGTGACCGTCGCCGGTGCTGTAGCCGTGCGTGGCGTAGATCCAGCCGTCGAGCCCCCAGCGCAGGTTGTTGATGACGGCGTGCGTGTCGACGGTGCCGAGCCCGGTGTAGAGCTTCGTGCGCTTGTCGGCGACCTCGTCGCCGTTGGTGTCCTCGAGATACCAGATGTCCGGCGCCGTCGCGGCGATGACGCCCGTCCGGTAGAAGCACGAAGCCGGTGACGAGCTCGAGCTTGTCGGCGAACACGTGCTTGCGGTCCATCACGCCGTCGCCGTTCGTGTCGGACAGGATCGAGATGCTGTCCTCCGGATCGCGCGTCGCTGCGCCGGCTGCGAGCGAGCCGCTGTCCTTCCAGGCGTCGCCGGTTCGGGCACGCGGCGGCCGTTCGGATACTCGGGCGTCTCGGCGACCCAGAGGCGGCCGCGCTCGTCCCAGTCGAGGTTCATCACCTTCTGGATGAGCGGCTCGGCGGCGACGAGCGACAGGTCGAACTCCGGGATGGACTTCGATCCTCGCCGCGGCCTTCGCCGGGTGCGTCGGGCCGCCTTCGACGTAGCGGAGGGCGTCGCCGCGCTTCCTCGTTCTGCAGGAGCTCGTCGACGTTCGCGCGCTTGCCGGCCCAGGCGATGCCGCGCAGCAGGATCGCCCGGTAGTTCGGGCGGTTGAAGTTCTCGTAGAGGTGACCGGGAATCGAGACGAACGCGCGGTACGGCGCGCGGCCGCCCGTCGGCGGTCCGCTCGTAGGTCCACATCTGCGGCTGGATGTCGTAGATGCTCACGCGCTTGCCGCCGCCGGTGAGCTCGTCGGCGCGCTTCTGGAACGCCGCGTTGCGCGCGCCGGCCGGCTTCGGCGTGTAGGCGGCCGCCAGCACGCGCACCTCCGGCAGCATGTCCATGTCGTAGTAGATCTCGTCGTCCATCGACCAGTTGGACACGTCCCGGGTGATCGGGCTGTCGCGGTCGGTGAAGTAGAGATGCATCGGCCCTTCGAGCCACCTGGTCGTGCCGTTGCGCCACGAGCCGCCGACGATGCCCTTGAACCAGTCGGGATCGTCGCGAGACGGCGCCGGCGTGAATCACGACGAGCCCGCCGCCGCGCGCGAGGAAGTCGCTCAGGTTGGCGCGCTCCGTCGGCGTCGGTGATGTTGCCGGCCTCCTGCGCGTGCAGGATGAGCACGTCGGTCTCGTCGAGCTGGGCCTTCGTCGGGAACGCGTCGGCGCCGGTGGCCCGCGCGCCGCGCTCGTTCAGGAGCGGCACCCATTCCTTGAGGAAGCGCGGATAGTCGTGCGCGCCCGGACCGTGCGACTTCGGACCGGAGCGGATGAAGACGCGCAGCGGCTCCTTCGCCCCGGCGCGCACGGACTGCGCGCCGGGGGCCCCGGCGGGGGTGCCCCCAGCTCGCAGGCTCGCGCGTCCGAGGGACGTCCGGCGCCGGCGAGGCGGTCGTGACGCTGGTGAGCGCGGTGGCAAGGATGGTCGCGAGGAGGAGGAAAGGTTCTCATGGCAGTCGCGACTATAGCGAGGCGTCGCGCCGGCGGTCAAACCGCATTCCGTCGCGGGTCTTGTTGAGTATAGTGAGGCTCACAAACGACTGCTGATGCCCTCCGTCTTCCTCTTCGCCACGCTCGACACGAAAGGCCGCGAGGCCGGCTTCGTTCGCGATCTCCTCACGTCGTGGGGCGTCGCCGTGACGCTCGTCGATGTCGGTGCGCTCGGCACACCGGCCGTCGCGGCCGACGTCCCGCGCGAGCGCATCTTCGAGCTGGCGGGGACGACGCTCGAGGCGGTGCGGAAGAACGCCGATCGCGGCGAAGCCGTGACGAAGGCCGCCGAGGGCGCGGCGCGGCTCGCGCGCGAGGCGCACGCGCGAGGCGAGGTGTCCGGCGTCCTGGGCCTGGGCGGATCGGCGGGGACGACGATCGCGACGGCGGCGATGCAGGCGCTGCCGCTCGGCGTGCCGAAGGTGATGGTGAGCACGCTCGCCTCCGGCATGGTCCGGCAATACGTCGGCGACAAGGACATCTTCATGCTCAACTCGGTCGTCGACATCCTGGGCATCAACCGCGTGAGCCGCCAGGTGCTGTCGCAGGCCGCCCGCGCGATGGCCGGCCTCGTGACGCACCCGGCGCCGGAACCGCAGGCGGACGACAAGCCGCTCGTCGCCGCGACCATGTTCGGCGTGACGACGCCGTGCGTCGAGCGCGCCCGCGAGACGCTGGAGCGCGCCGGCTACGAAGTGCTCGTCTTCCACGCGACCGGCAATGGCGGCCAGGCCATGGAGTCGCTCATCGGCGACGGCCTCATCGCCGGCGTGCTCGACATCACGACCACCGAGCTCGCCGACGAGCACGTCGGCGGCTTCCTCACCGCCGGCCCCGATCGTCTGACCGCGGCCGGCAAGGCGGGCATCCCGCAGGTGGTTTCGATCGGCGCGCTCGACATGGTCGAACTTCTACGCGCCGGAGTCGGTGCCCGCGACAGTTCAAGGACCGCCTCTTCTACAACCACAACGCGAACGTCACGCTGATGCGCACGACGCCGGACGAGAACGCGCAGATCGGCGCCGAGATCGCCCGGAAGCTCTCCGCCGCGAAGGGACCGGTCTCGGTGCTGCTTCCCGGGCGCGGCGTGTCCGCGATCGACAAGGAGGGCCAGCCGTTCGACGACCCCGCCGCGCGCAAGGCCCTCCACGACGCGGTCCGCGCTGGTCTTGCGCGGCGTGCACGTCGAGGAGCTGGATCTGCACATCAACGACCCGGAGTTCGCCGACGCGGCGGCGCATAAGCTGATTGAGCTGATGATTCAACACCGTCCGTAGCGCAGGGCCTTAGCCCTGCCGGCGCCGGCAGGCCTGAAGGCCTGGCTACAGGTTTCAGAGGGCTTCGGTTCTGACATTTCGCAGGAGGATCTTCGTGAGCGTGGACAATTCCCGGCAGGGCATTCTGAAGCGATTCCGCGATCAGATCGCGCGCGGCGAGCCGATCATCGGCGGCGGCGCCGGTACCGGCCTCTCCGCCAAGAGCGAGGAAGCGGGCGGCATCGACCTGCTGATCGTCTACAACTCGGGCCGCTACCGGATGGCGGGGCGCGGAAGCTCGGCCGGCCTCCTCGCCTACGGCAATGCCAACCAGATCGTCAAGGAGATGGCCTACGAGGTGCTTCCCGTCGTGAAGAAGACGCCGGTCCTCGCCGGCGTCAACGGCACAGACCCCTTCATCATCCCGGAGCTGTTCCTCGGAGAGCTTCGCGCGCTTGGCTTCGCCGGCATCCAGAACTTCCCGACGGTCGGTCTCTTCGATGGCGACATGCGCCAGGCCTTCGAGGAGACCGGCATGAGCTACCAGCTCGAAGTCGACATCATCCGCCTCGCCCACCAGCTGAACCTGCTGACGACGCCCTACGTCTTCAATCCCTCCGAGGCCGAACGCATGGCGGAGGCGGGGGCCGACCTCATCGTCGCCCACATGGGCGTCACGACCGGAGGATCGATCGGGGCGAAGAGCTCGAAGACGCTGGACGATTGCGTCACGCGGATCCAGGACATCTCGGACGCGGCGCGTGGCGTGAACCCGGACGTCCTCGTCATCTGCCACGGCGGTCCAATCTCGGAGCCGCCGGACGCCGAATACATCATCACGAAGTGCCGCGGCGTCGACGGTTTCTACGGCGCGAGCTCCGTGGAACGCCTCCCGGCCGAGCGCGCCATCGTCGGCCAGATCAAGATGTTCAAGAGCATCCGCAAGGCGGGCGCCCGATGAGCGCCGCCGACGCGATCAAGGCGCTCCGCTTCGTGACGACGGCGAAAGCCCGAGTGGAATTCGCCCCGTGGGGTAAACACTGGTGGCTGTCGCAACCCGATTTGACGGGGACCGAGCTGCTGACGCTGGTGCGCGTCACGATGCGCGCCGGCGCCGGTCACCAGTTTCACTACCACCCGGAGCTGGAAGAGATCATCTACGTGGTGGACGGCGTGGCCGAGCAGTGGGTAGACCGGGAGAAGTGCCGGCTCAAAGCGGGAGAAATCGCGTTCATCCCGAAGAACGTGGTGCACGCGATTCACAATCCGTCGAAGAAGCCGATGACCTTCCTGGCCATCCTCTCGCCGGCCCAGGCGAAGGGACCCTTCCTTGTCGACTGCTACAACGACGAACCGTGGCGCAGCCTGCGCGAGCCGTTCGTCTACCGCGAGGTCGATCCCAGGACAGGCAAGCCGAAGGCGCCGCCATCCCGCGCGCCAGGGCGCGGATAGTCGCCGATCATCCGGTGGTGTCCGGCTTTAGCCGGACCCACAACACCGCGGTTGGAGTCAGCGATCGCGCGGCGCTCGGCGACCGGTTTTCTGGAAGATGTAGTCGTCGCGCTGCTTCTCCAACTCCGGCGTCAGCGGCCCGTAAATCTGGCGGGACGTGTACTTCCCCGTCCCCAGCATCATCAGGCTCCAGTCGTCGCGCGCCTTCGACATCTCCCCGGATTCGACCACGTCCCGCACCATGTGCGGCGGAATGAACCATAGACCTTCGCGGTCGGCGAGAACCACGTCGCCCGGCATCACCAGAGCCTTGCCGATCCGGACCGGGATGTTGATGCCGGTCACCATCACGCGCATCCCCTGCGTCGGAAACGAGTTCTTGTAATAGGCCTGCATCCCCGTTGCCGCAATGCGCTCCAGCCAGTAGATGCCGCCGTCGACGATCATGCCGTTCTTGGTGGTGGTCTGGATGTAGTGCGCGAGCTTGTTGCCGACGAAGTTCCAGTCCGCCCCGAAGACGTCGGCCACGATCACGTCGCCGGGCAGCAGCATGTCAATCGCGGTCTGGTTTCGGGCCGGGCTCGTGCCCTTCGCCTTCGCGTCGGCTTCGTCCACTTCAACGATGTCGCCGCGGAGCGGCATGAACTGGATTGTAAACACCCGCCCGACCATCTTCTGGTCCGGCTGCAGCACTCTCCAGCCGTCACGAGGCTCGAACTGGTTCGGAAAGCCCCGGCCGGGCAGGACCGCCTGCACCTCTTCGGCAATCAGGCCCTTCAGTCTTTCCAACATCTCGTCGGGGACCTTCGGCCTGCCGTCGGGGAAGCGATCGTACGGATTCTTGGTCGTGTACTTGATCAGTTGCTCCGGCGTCCACTGAAAGAGCTGAGCGGATGCCGGAGTCGACACAAAAAAACATCGCCGCAAGAGCGAGCAGCGCCGAGGCGACGTGCGCGCCCCGGGCACGCTGCCCCAGGCTGGAACTCTGTGCTCCCGACATATCTGCCTCCCGATGTAGAGCCGGCTTGGTCCCGAAGTTCACTTGTGTTGGCCGAATATACAGGGCCTCAGATCATGCGGCAATAACATACTTGCTGGCGACCTGGAGCCCGCGCGGGTCCCGCGGGGCTGAGCCCGGTTGTAAGAAACCCGGCCGGGCTGCTTCTAACTGTCTAAACGATGGGCCCGCAGGAGCAGCATGAACGGTTCGAGCGCTGGGTGCGGGAGCACCGGGGCGATCCTGCACCATGTCGCGAACGGGTTCGCCGAAGGCGACGACCGGAAGGACCTCATGCAGGAACTGCTGCTGGCGGTCTGGAAATCGATCCCCGCGTTCCGGGATGACGCGCTGCCCTCGACGTTCATCTACCGCGTCTCGCACAACGCCGCGCTGACCTGGAAACGCACCCAGCGCAACTACCGGGAGCGGCTCGAGCGATTTCACGCGGAGCCCGCAGCGGGCGTGTTGGCCGCTGACCCGCGTGAACCGGAACTGCTGGAGCGGCTCTACGCGGAAATCCGCCGGCTGCCGCCCCTGGATCGTTCTCTCGCGCTGCTCATGCTCGACGGCGTGAGCTATGCCGGCATGGCGGAGATTCACGGCCTGACGGAGAGCAACGTCGGGGCCCGCCTGCATCGGCTCAAACAGAAACTGACCGATGCGCTGAAAGGAGCCGTCCATGGACCTCGGTGATCTCACCCGGGTGTGGCGCTCGCCTCACAACCAGCCGTCCGCGGCTCAACTCGAAGAGGACACCATGCAGTTCACCGCCGATCTCCGCCGCCGTCATCAGGGCTTCGTCGCCTTCATGGCCCTTGTTCTGGCCGCGCTCCTGTTCACGACCGGGATGATCCTCTTTCATCTGATGTGGCCGGGGCCTTCGGACGACGCGGTTGACTTCACACGCGAGTGGGCGATCATCCCGTTTTTCCTGCTGCCCTGGGTGGCATGGATCTATTTTGTCGTCCAGTACCGCCGCCATCGCCGCCGGCACCCGGACTATGACGCCTCCATCCGGGCGAGCGTGCAGGCGCTGCTCGACGAGAACCGCCTGGCGCGCAGGCGGAACGTGCTCGTCGCCTGCCTGCAGGGAGGGTTCCTGCTCATTCTGCCGCTGATCATCGGTCAGCTCAAAGCGGTGGGGAAGGCGGGGAGCGAGATCGACATCATGTTCGTGTTCGTGCCCGCGGTCTTCGGCGCCATCATGCTGGGGATGCTCTGGAACCACCGCCGCACGTTGCTGCCCAGGAAGCGGGCGCTCGAGGCGCTGCTGAAGTCCTACGAATCGGAGACGCCAGCCGGTTGATCCGGGAACGGGGCCTGAACCCGGCGTTCGCCGGCGGTCCTCGTGTCGACACCGGCGATCTGATCGACTCGCGATCGCGGCCGCGCGATGCGGGATTTGGCGTGGCGACAGGCTACCTGAGCCCGCGGACCGTGCAGTTGCAGATTCGTTTCCAGTTCTGGCCACGGATTTACACGGATTGCACGGATCAGAGAGTCAGGATCATCCGTGGTGAGCTCTGACACTTTCGATTTCGACACATAGTCGTGACTGTGGCCGGTGACTGCGGCGGCGTGTCTGACGCTGGCGGCTCAGACGCCGGCGCCGGCGCAGGGCGCGGCACAGCCAACGGCTCAGACGCAAAGTCCTGACGTGCCGCCTGCCGCGGCCAGGGCCGCAGGGCGGTCGCGGACAGAGAGGCGGCGGACGCGGGGGCGGGCAGCCAGCCGATCCGTTCGAGGGCGCCGATCTGTCGCCGAAGGAACCGGTCACCGGTGTCTCGCCGGCCGAGGAGCAGAAACGGTTTCTCCTCCAGCCTGGCTACCGGATCGAGCCCGTCCTCACCGAGCCCGACATCGAAGAGCCGATGCAGATTGCGTTCGACGGCAACGGCCGGATGTTCGTCCTCGAAATCCGCGGCTACATGCAGGATGCGGATGCCACCGGCGAGCTCGCGCCGGCCGGCCTGATCTCGGTGCACGAGGACGTGAACAACGACGGGGTGTACGAGAAGCACGGCGTCTTCGTCGACAAGCTGGTGTTTCCACGCTTCGTGACGCCCTTCGGCGCGAACGCGATTCTCACGATGGAGTCCAACACGGACGAAGTCTGGAAGTACACCGACACGAACGGAGACTCCGTCGCCGACAAGAAGGAGCTGTTCACGGCGAGCTTCGGGCGGGCCGGCAACGTCGAGCATCAGCAGAGCAGCCTGTTCTGGGGCATGGACAACTGGCTCTACTCGACGTACAACGCGTTCCGCGTGCGCGCGACACCGGCCGGTGTGCTCAGAGAACCCACCGCCGCCAACAACGCGCAGTGGGGCATCACCCAGGACAACGAGGGCAAGGTGTGGTTCCAGGGGGGCGCGAGCGGGCTCCCCGGGTACTTCCAGCTTCCGATTCATTACGGTGTGACCTTCGCGGGCGGCCAGCGGTTCCTCGAACCGGGATTCGAGGTGCCGTGGGGAATCGCCGGCCTCGGGGACTACCAACCCGGCACGAGCGCGATTCGCCCCGGCGAGCTGACGCTGCAGCGCGTCACCGGCGCCGCGGGCAACGACATCGTTCGCGCACACCGCATGCCCGCGGACATGCAGGGGGACTATCTCTACGGCGAGCCCGTCGCGCGGATCGTGCGGCGCGCCAAACCGATCCACTCCGAGGGCCTCACGACGCTGCGTCAGGTGTATCAGTGGCAGCACGCCGAGTTCATCCGGTCGAGCGACCACTTGTTCAGGCCCGTTGACATCGCGACCGCTCCGGACGGGACGCTGTATATCGTGGATCCGTACCGGGGCATCATCCAGGAAGGGAACTGGACGCGGCCGGGCAGCTACCTCCGCGCGAAAGTCGATCAGTACAAGCTGGCGGGCAACATTCGCAAGGGGCGGATCTGGCGCGTGACCTACGACGGCCTGGACCGCGACACGGCACAGCCGCGGCTGCTGAACGAAACACCCGCACAGCTCGTGGGACGGCTGGCGCACCCCAACGGCTGGTGGCGCGACACCGCGCAGCAGCTGCTCGTCCTGAAGCAGGACGCGTCCGTGGTGCCCGCACTGCAGCAGATGGTCCGTACGTCCGGCAATCTCTCCGCGCGCGTCCACGCGTTGTGGACGCTGGAGGGACTGGGCGCGCTCGACCCGGGTCTCGCGCGCGAGCAGATGAAGGATTCGAATCCGCGGATGCGCATTCAGGCGATACGCGCCAGCGAGACGCTCTACAAGGCCGGCCATCGCGCGTTGATTGACGACTACCGCGCGGCCGCGAAGGACGCGGACACCGACGTGATGATCCAGGGGATGCTCACGCTCCATCTGTTCAAGGCCCCCGACCTCGCGACCGTCGTCAAGGAGGCGCAGGCCGCCAACAGCGCACGCGGCGTGCAACTCGTCGGGACGCAGATCCTGCAGCCGGCGATGGCCTCGACAGGCGGCGGGCGCGGCGTGACGCCGGAACAGCGGAGCACGCTCCAGCGGGGAGAGACGATCTACACCGAGCTGTGCTCCATCTGTCACGGCCCGGATGGCCGCGGCGCGCCCGGTGAAGGCGGCGGCGCCATCAAAGCGCCGTCGTTCGTCGGGTCGTCGCGCGTGCAGGGCCATCGCGACTACGTGGTGAACGCGATTCTGCACGGCATGGACGGTCCGATCGACGGCCGGACGTACACCGACGTGATGGTGCCGATGGGGACGAACCGGGACGACTGGGTCGCGGCCGCGGCGTCCTATCTGCGGAACAACTTCGGCAACTCGAGCTCGTTCGTCACGCCCGAGGACGTCGCACGTGTGCGCGCCGCGACCGCCGATCGGAAAACGCCGTGGACGTACGCGGAGCTCGCCGCCTCGCTGCCCGTGGCGCTCGTGCCGCAGAACACCTGGAACGCGACGGCCAGCCACAACACACAGGCTGCGGCCGGCGGGCTGAATTACGCGGGCTGGTCAACGGGCGCCCCACAGCAACCGGGCATGTGGTTTCAGATTGAGCTTCCCGAACCGGTGATGCTCACCGAGATTCAGTTCAACTCGACGCCGCAGTCCGGCGGCCGCGGCGGCGTTCCGGGCGGTCGAGGCCGCGGCGCGGTCCGGCCGAGCCCGCGGCGCCGCCGCCACCGCCAGCGGGAACGTTCCCTCGCGGGTACCGCGTCGAAGTCTCCGTGGACGGCAAGACATGGGGTCAGCCCGTGGCCGAAGGCCAGGGAAGCGGGCCCAACACGACGATCGCGTTTCGTCCAGTCCGGGCGAAGTTCGTCCGGATCACGCAAACGGCAACCGTGGAGACCGGGCCCGCGTGGTCCATTCAGCGGCTCCGGCTCTACCAGGCGCCCCGCCGCGCGACGGAACGCGTGGCGCGCTGACCGCCGCAGGCTCGTTGGGGGCCCTTCGACTCGCCTAATCCCGTGGCGCTCGCTCAGGGCGGGCTGGCGTCCAGCACGTGCTCCGGTGGCGTCCGGCTTCAGCCGGACCGTCAGCTGCCTGAGACGTCCGCTATTCGCAGCGCACCGCGATCAACGGATCGACGCGCGCCGCCCGCCGCGCCGGAACCAGCACCGCCACGAATGCGGTCGCGAGCAGCAGCGCTGACGCGCCGAGAAGCGTCGCGGGATCGGACGGGCGAACGTCGAAGAGCATCCTGGTGAGCACCCGTGTCGTGCCGAGCGCCGCGCCGATGCCAAGCGTCACGCCCACGACGACCGGCCACAGTCCCTTCCAGAGCATCAGGCCGAGCACGTCGCGGCGCGCGGCGCCGAGGGCCATCCGGATCCCGATCTCCTTGGTCTGTTGAGAGACCGTGAAGGACAGGACGCCGTACACGCCGATCGCGGACAGGATGAGCGCCACGGCGGCGAACACCGAGAGCAGCACCAGGCTGAGGCGTTGTGACGAGAGCGTCTCGTCGATCAGATCCCCACCGGTACGGATGCTGGCAATCGGCAGGTCGCGATCCATCGATCGCACGGCCGCACGGACGGAGGCCGCGAGCCGTTCCGGCCGATCCGTTCGGCCGCGCACGACCAGGAACATGCCGCCGGCGGGAAACTGGCTGTGCGGGACGTAGATTTCAGGCTCGCTCGGGATCTGCAGCGCGCGCTGCCGCAGGTCCGGGATGACGCCGACGATCGTGCGCGGCTTCGGTCCGAGAATGCGAACGGTTTGGCCGATCGGATTCTGTCCCGGGAAGTAGCGATCCGCCATGGCGCGGTTGACCACGGCGACAAACGGCGCGCCGGCATGATCGGCGTCCTCGAAGCCCCGGCCGGCGACGAGCGGGATGCCCATGGCGCGGAAGTATCCCGGCGTCGCGGAGCTGAAGTTCGCGGTCAGGAAGTCGCCGGGCGCCGACGGCGGCCGGTCCGGGATGGTGAACACCACGTTCGCGCTGACGCCGGCAAACGGAAACACGCTGACGGCCGCGGCCGACTCGACGTCCGGCAGCCCGCTGACCCGCTCGATCATCTGTTGGTAGAGCGCGACACAGCGCTCGACGGGGTAGCTGGCGCGCGGGAGGAAGAACCGCGCGGTGAGCACGCGATCGACGCTCACGCCGGTCTCGACCTGGTGCAGGTTGTAGAAGCTCCGGAGCAGGAGCCCGGCGCCGGCCAGCAGCACGGACGGCCGCGGCGACCTCGACGACGAGCAGCGCCGGCCGCATCCATCCGGTTCGGGTGCTGCCACGGGCGCTCATCGCCGGCAGAGAGGTGTGCGAGGCCATGGCCGCCGGCGCAAGGCCGAACAGCAGGCCGGTGCACACCGATGCGAGCAGGGTCACGGCGAACACCGTCGCATCGAGCGCGACCCCGTCTGCGCGCGGCAGGGTCGTCAAGGCGAGCAACCCGGGAATCGCCCACGCCGTCAGGGCCAGCCCGATCGCGCCGCCCGACACCGAGAGCACGAGACTCTCCGTCAACAGCTGCCGGACGATTCGCGCACGGCTGGCGCCGAGCGCGCTTCGCACCGACATTTCCCGGCTCCTCGCGAGCGCGCGCGAGGTCAGCAGTCCGGCGACATTCGCGCAGGCGATGAGCAGCACGCACCCCGCGGCGCCGGCGAGGATCAGCAGCGATCGGCTCGTCGATCCCACGGTGTGCTCGAGCAGCGAAGAGATGTGAACCCCCCACTGCTTGTTCTCGGGGTACGCGGACGCGGACGCCGCCGCGATCGTCTCGAGCTCCGCGCGCGCGGACGACACCGTCGCGTCGCGCCGCAGACGGCCGACGACCTGGAGCAGGTGATAGCCGCGTGTCATGCCCGGCTCCGGCACGAACGGCACCCAGAGCTCCGCGCCCTGGGGCCACGCGAATCCGGGCGGCATCACCCCGATCACCGTGTGGGCCGTCCCGTTCAGCGAGACCGTCCGGCCGATCGCGTCCCGCGCACTGCCGAAGCGCCGCTGCCAGAGCCCATGCGACAGGACGACCGTGCGCGGATCGCCTTTGCCATCGGGATTGAACGTGCCGCCGAGCTGCGGCGCGACCCCGAGCGTCGTGAACAGGGTCGCGGTGACGGCAGCGCCCGCCAGCCGCTCGGGCTCTTCGACGCCGGTGAGGTTGTAGACGCGGCTCCAGGCGCCGCCGAGGCTCTCGAGCGAGGCGGCTCTGTCGCGCCAGTCCGTGTAGTCGGGCCAGGTCGCGAACTCCGGGCCGCCCGAGGTGTGCAGCTGCACGATCCCCACGAGCCGGCCCGGCTCGGGATAGGGCAGCGGCCGAATCAGCACGGCGTGGACGACCGTGAAGATGGCGGAGTTGGCGCCGATGCCGAGCGCGAGCGTCAACACGGCGACCGCCGTGAACCCCGGCGCCCTCGCGCAGCATGCGCACCGCGTACCGCGCATCCCTCCGCGCGTCGTCCAGCCACCGGAAGGATCGGGCGTCCCGCTGGATCTCCTTGGCCTGCTCGACGCCGCCGAACGCGCGGCGCGCGGCGAGCCGCGCGTCCTCGGCCGTCATTCCCCGGCGCTGAAACTCGTCCTCGAGCAACGCCAGGTGGGAATGGATCTCTCTGGCGAGATCCGGCTCGGCCCGGTCCGGGCGAACCACGTTGAGCAGCCGTCGAACGAATCGTCGGAGGGGCCACATGCCAGGGACATTCTCATGACTTCACTTGGAAGTCAAGTGGAGAGGAAAAACAGTAGTGGGTGCCTGATGACTCCCTATTGACTTTGAGTCATCGCGGATGATGCGCGGCGGTGCGTGCTCGTCTGAAAGGGTAAACTGCCCACCATGGACCCGGCAGACTATTTCACTCTCTCCTCGGTCCGCGCGGTTCGCCGAGCAGTAGGCCTCGCGACCATTGTCTGTCTGTGGTACCTAGGGCGGCTCTGGTGGAAGGGAGAGTTGCACGGCCTGCAGCTCCGCGTGTTCGTCCTTTGGTTCGTGGCCGCGCTGGCGATTCAGTTGGCGAGTCGTAGCGTCTGGGTGTGGATCGCGGGATTCCTGGCGCAAGCCGCTCTCGCAATCGTCTTGGTTCTCAAACATCACTGGACCGATTCCGTTTGAACGGCTGCCATCCGAGACTCAACCAGACTGCGACACTACCGAAAAGCCGCAAGCTCCGTGGGGACGGTGCGGTGGTGGTAGCCTACCGCGATGACACGCCCGACCTTTGTCCGATCCCTGATCGCCGGACTCGCGCTGACCGTCGCCGCCGCCGGCGCCCAGGAGTCCGGCGGCACCGTGATTCCACTCCAGATCACCGGCGACCCGGCCTCACGATTCGCGCTGGTCGTCCTTGGCGACGGCTACACGGCTGCCGAGCAGGCGAAGTTCCGGGCCCATCTCGACAAGCACCTCAACATCCTCTGGAGCATCGAGCCGTTCAGGAGCTACCGCAACTACTTCAACGTGTACGGCGTCGAGATCGTCTCCGCTCAGTCGGGCATCGACTGCGATCCGGAGATTCGCGAGCCTCGGACGACGCCGCTGCAGCTGCGGTTCGGCGGGGGCTGTACGAACATCAATGCGCGCGGGGTCACCGTCCCGCAGGCGGCGCAGGCGATCGTGCAGCAGTACGCGGCTCGCGCGACGCCGAACGTGGACCAGATCCTGATCATCGCCAACAGCGACACGTACGGCGGCATCGGCGGCCGCCTCGCGACGACCACCGGCGGCAACGCCCTCAGCCCGCTCATCACGCCGCACGAGCTCGGACACTCGCTCGGCGGGTTGACTGACGAGTACACCTACAGCGCACGCGGGAAGCCTGGCGGGACGTACACGGGAACCGAACCGAACGCGATTCACACGACGCTGCTGACCGAGACGGAGATGCGCGATCGTCAGCGGAAATGGTGGCGCTGGCTGGGCGAGCCGGGCGAGGCAGGCGGCCTCATCGGCCGGTTCGAGGGCGGATCGGGCAATACCAGGGGCATCTGGCGGCCGAGCAAGCACTCGATGATGATTTCGCTCGGCTACTACTTCGATCAGGTCGGCCGCGAGCGCATGACGCAGCGAATCGCGGAGCGCACGGGCCTGATTGCCGCCGCGACGCCCACCGACGCTCCCGTGGACCGGCGCGACGTGCTGTGGATCGATACCGCGCATCCCGTGTACCACGAGCTCGACATCACGTGGAAGGCGGGGGAGACGGTGATCCCCAACCGCGGGAATCGCCCGTATCTGGCCCTCGAGTCCGCGGGCCTCGGCTCCGGCGAGCAGACCGTTTCGGTGACGGTCGTGGACCCGACGCCGTTCGTGCGCGATCCCGCGATCCGGGCGAGCGCGCTGACCGTGACCCGTTCGTGGAAAGTGAGCGGCGCTGCAGCAACGCCGGCGGGCACGTCGTTCGTCCGGCGGCTGGGCGGATCGACGCCTACGACACGGCCCGTCGGCGGCTCGGACGTCGTCTACATCGAGCTCACCCATCCCGATCGGGCGATGCCGATGACGGTGCCCCCCATCACCTGGCGGCTCGACGGACAGGTCGTCGCGGACGCGGCCAACAGCCTGGCCTTCCCGCTGGCTCGTCACAGGCTGTCCCCGGCCACGCACACGTTGACGGTCACGCTTGCCGGCGCCGGAGGCGCGCGCGGCGCGGCGGCGGAGACGCGCACGTGGACCGTGGACAACGCTCCGCCGACGGTGTCGTACACGCTGTCGCCGGCGGCCGCCTCGGTCGCGGCCCCCGAAGGGTCCGTCCACGCGTTCCATCGCGATCAGTTCACGATGAAGCTCGAGCCCCGCGACGATCAGCCGGGCTACCTCGTCGCCGAGTTTCGCGTCAACGACGATGGCTGGCATCATTACTATGGCTGGCCCGACGCGCCGCCCGGCACGCCGTTCACGTTCACGCCACGCGGCACCAACATCAAGGAGCTGATCTACGGCAGCCTCGGCGCCGAGGGTCTCTCGCCGCAGCCGTGGGAGCCGCGCGAGCCGGGCTGGGGTACGCATCGCGTCGAGTACCGCGCCATCGATGCGGCCGGCAACATCGGTCCCGCACGGAGCTTCCGCGCCACCGTCATGCCCGCGCCTGCCTGCTCGGCTATGGTGACCGGTGAGACGCGCGGCGATCTGCGCGTCGAGTCCGGCGTGACGTGTGTGACGGACGCGACCATTCACGGAGGCGTGTCGGTCGGCCAGGGCGCGTCGCTCGTCACCACGAACGCGCGGATCACCGGGGGCGTCACGGCGACCGGCGCCGCGTCCGTCGAGCTCGTCGGCACGAGGGTCGCCGGCGACGTGCGCATCGCGGCAACGACTGACCGCGTGGTCGTGTTCGGATCGACGATCGGGGGAGGGTTGGCGCTCATCGACAACCGCCCGTCGAGGCCGGTCAGCGTGATTGGCAACACCATCGACGGCGCGCTCACGTGCACCGGCAACAGCGAGGCGCCGGACAACGGAGGGACGCCGAACAAACCCGGCCGCGGCGCGGAAGGGCAGTGCGCGGTGAGCCGGTAGGCCGCGCTCTCAGTCGGACCATGCATTCAACTGTTGTTTACAGACTGGTGCTGCCGCGTTGGTTTCTGGTGTTCGCGTTCGCCATTCTCGGAGTCCTGACGATCTCCGTGGTCGTTGGTATCGTCACCTCCATTGGGGGTCTGGCACAATTGGCTCCCACGCTGGTGGAGGCGTTGGGTTTCGCCGCTCTTGTCGCATGGAACTGGTACGTGGCACTCACGCTGCCGTACGAAGTTCGATTCGAAGCCGCTGAAACGGTGATATTCAGATCGGCTGCGCGCGAAACGCGCGTGCGCCTGGCCACGGTGAAAGCGATCGAGCCAGCGCTGTTCGACGGCTGGGGCGGGCGCGCCTGATGCGGGGTACGCCGCTCTGCGCCAGCGGTATGGCCGTCTGAGTCACGCTACAGTCGCGAGGCGAATAGTTCGACGGCGCCACTCTGCGGATACACCGTCCGGCACGATGGCGGCACTGTGCGACTGTCAGTGTTCTTTCGTGGCACCCTGGGCGAAATTGTTCGGAGAATCAAGGACGCAAACCCGGGGCTCTCGGATTAGGTTAGAGAGCCTGTGAAAAAATCAACTTGTGGCTTCCGCCTTTAGGCGGAAGTCAGTGTAACGCAGAGCGTCCGGCCGGCGTTCATCCTTCACTGTGCGCCTGGTGTGTGTCGTCCACACGCACCCCTAGTCGCCGCGGGAGCGAAAGTGTATGAGCCGGGAGCGCTTTCCCGGCGTGCGGAGCGGCGGCGGCCGCCGACCCCGCTCGCCCGCAGATTTCACGGTCTTCGTTTCTGACAAAGTCGCGACTTGGGCATTGCCGCGCTCCTCGCGTGACATAGTTGATCATGAAGTCGAAACGCCGACCTGTCTCGCCGGGACACTCCTCTGGGCGCGCCGTTTCTCCGCAGGGTCGTGAGCCTGCCTGAACTGATGGATCGAACGCAGTATCCCTTCAACGTTCGAGCCCTCTCCAACGGAATCGACCTCACGTTCCGGACCAAGGTCACGTTCTTCGTGGGTGAAAACGGCAGCGGCAAGTCCACTCTGCTCGAAGCGCTCGCGGAATGCTGCGGCTTCAATCCAGAGGGCGGGAACCGCGATCATTACCGCGCGACGTTCGCCGAGCGTTCCCCGCTCGCGAAGGCCCTCAGGCTGTCGTGGCTGCCGAAGATCACCGAAGGGTTCTTCATGCGGGCCGAGAGCTTCTACAACTTCGCCACCTACATCGAGGACGTCTCGGACATGCGGGCGTACGGCGGCAAGTCGCTCCACGAGCAATCGCACGGTGAGTCCTTCATTTCGCTGTTCGCCCACCGCTTCGAGCAGGGCATCTACATCCTGGACGAGCCCGAGGCGGCGCTCTCACCGCAACGCCAGCTCTCGTTCCTCAGGATCATCCACGACCTTTCGACACCGGGGCACGCACAGTTCATCATCGCGACCCACTCGCCCATCATCCTGAGCTTCCCGGGCGCGGTTCTTTTCAACCTCGACGGCGATACCATTCAGGAGATCAGTTATCGGGAGACCAAGCACTTCCTGATCACTCGCGACTTTCTCAACTCCCCGGAGAGTTTTTTCAAGCATCTGTTCAACGCGGCGGAACCGGGCGACGGCGATGGATGAGCACGCGGACGCCGAACCGGTCACGGACTTCGTGTCCACTCGCTCCGCTTGACAGTCATCATCTCCAGACGGACGACAAAATGCCATACGAGCTGTCCTTTACCAAGCGCGTCCCGATCGTCGATCGCGAGCAGTACATCAACGAGTGCTGCATCGGCGGCGATGTCGTGGTGAACCGCCTTCTGCCCTCGGTGCGCTCGCGCTATACCCACGTGCAAACGAACCAGGAGGACTGGGGCTGGTTCATCTGGTTCCGTCAGGGCGAGGTGAGACTCGCAATCGACGTCATTACGGACGATTCGGATGAGGGGGCGTTTCGGATCCACCTGACGTCGCGAACGAAGCGCCTGCTCGTGCTCGACACGGTCGTCGATACCTCGGAGCTCGAGGAGCTTCGGGCACTCGTCGCGTCCGAGCTTGCGGCCTGGGTGGGCGACGGCGTCAGGATCAGTCGCCTGGATCCGAACTACGAATAACAACGCTGACGTTTATCGCGTGTGCGCGGCGGTTAGAAGACCATGGCCCTGGCGCCAGCCAGTCCTTCGAGAGCGAACACGAGGGGGTAGAGCTCTTCGTAGTACCAGAGACGGGCAAAATACAGGCCCAGCGGTGAAGGGACGGCTTCGCCGGCGATCGCGTGCGCGAGCCAACCGGCGCCGCGTGCCACGGCCGTCGAAATCCGGCCCTTGTCGCCGTCATCGATCGAACGGCCGAGGGCTGCCAGCACGACGCCCGTTTCCTCTATTGACGACGGGACTCCGCGGTTTCCTCCCCAGCCACCGTCCGCGTTCTGAGCGTCCAGCAGCCACGTGACCGCGAGCCGGCGGCGATCCGTGGTTCGAGCCATCTCGTGACCGAGGGTCGAGTGCAGGCCGAGCACGACGCGCGCCGTTCCGTACGCCGGATTGTCCTCGTCCGGCGCGTGTTCGTTGCCAAACCAGAGGGGGATCCAGCTGCCGTCCGTCCGCTGCGTGGCCGCGAGGAACTCCACGGCTCGCGCCGCGGCCGCGCGCACCTCGTGCTGCAGCGGCCGATCGAGATGGGGGAACCAGGCGCTCCACGCCTGCAGCGCGTGCGCGGTGATTTCAGGAGTGCTCCGATCGAATGGCAGCGTTCCCCACCCGCGGCAGAACGTCGGGACACCGCCGTTCCGGTTCTGCACGCCCAGCAACCAGCGCACGCCTGCCGCAGCCGCCATGGTGGATTGCGGATCGGGATCGCCAAGACGCCGCAGCGCAACGAGGGCGCCGGACGTATCGTCCGCGTCCGGCACCCCGCCGCTCAGCGGAGTCCACGCCCAGGCGCCCGGTGCGGCGTGCGTGAACGGATGCTCACGCGTGCTCTGCTGCGCCAGCAGCCACTGCCGCATCGACGCCGTGTCCTCCGGCGCCAGCGCGCCGGCCTCCGCGAGCGCGCCAATCGAGAGCGTCGTCACCCACGTGGCGAGGTTCGTGTCGATCGGCCAGCTTCCGTCGTCGCGCATCGACTCGACGAGGAACCGGACGCCCGCATCCACGACCGCGCTCGTGGTCTCTCCCATCCCGGCGATGCTCATGGTCACGAAGCTGGTGAGCGGCGTGGCTTCGAGGTACCCGCCGCTCTCGGGCTGCATGGCCCGCAGGAGCCGGTGCGTCACACCACGAACGCGTCCTCTGAGCGCGCGCGCGACGGGATTGCGGGACGGCGCGAAGTGATGCCGCGCTTGTCCGATCGCGATGAGCGCCGGCAGCGCGTAGCTCACGACCGGCAGCTGAAGATACTGGAACCAGCGATGGGGCAGCGCGGCCAGCTCGAACGGAAGCTGTGGGACCGACCTCCACGCAACGTCCGTGTCGTCGCCGAGCTTGCCCGCCAGTGCGAGCACGGTCAGGATCGGCACCGAGAACGTGTGGTCCTTTCCGTAGCGGCGCAGGATCGCGAGACGAAGCGCTTCCGGCGTCGTGCCGCCCGCTGCGCGCCGCAGCCACGCCCCGGCTCGGTCCACGGCCGGCGCGCCAGCCTGCGTCCTCGCCCGGCCGTCTTCGAGAGCGCGGCCCAGACGATCGCTGTCGTGCTGATGTTGCTGCGGCTGCGGACGGTGTCGCCCCACCCGCCGTCGGCGTTCTGATGCTGAGCCAGCCACGCGGATCCAGCCTTCACGAATCGGGTCAACCGATCGCCCGCCGGGAAGCCGTTGCGCGCCGACGTGTCGAGGGCGAGCACCGCGGTCGCCGTCGAGAGCGCGCTGCTCGCCAGATGCCCTTCCCAGTGGTCCGCGGCGGCCCGGCGATCGAGCAGCCGGCGGCTGAGGAGGCTCAGCGCCGCATCAAGCCGATCGCGGTCGAGCGCCGTCACGATGGCTCGAGGCTCAGATGGCCCAGGGCCAGCAGCGCGTAGTAGGTGTACTCGCAGTCCACCGCATCGTCGGCCCACGTCCCGAAGAAGCCGCCCCGGTTCGTCCAGAGCGAGTCCACGAAATCCAGGCAGGGCTCGCACAGGCCGGCGATGGGCAGGTGCAGCGTGGACAGGGCGTGCAGCGCCGTCGCGGTCGAGAGGAGATCCGGAACCGGCGTGGCGGACGACGCGAAGAAGCCGCCGCTCGTGTGGCAGCGATCCAGCAGCCACATTCCGGCCTCGCGATCGGGCGGCGCCTCGAGGTGCCGCATGACGAGCACGGCCGCGGCCGTCGCGGGTGTGTTTCCGGAAGGCAGCCCGGGATGATTCCCGTAGCTGCCGTCCGCGGCGCGCAACCGGCGCAGCGAGGCCAGGACACCGTCGGCATCCGGCAGCGTGCGCCCGAGGTCCTGATATGCACCCATCGCCAGGAACGCGCCGTACGAACTGCCGTGCGCGACTCGCGGGCAGGGTCGCATATCCGCCGTCGCCGGCGCGGCACGCTTCGATGCGGGCGAGGAGGCCATCGACGCAGGCGCGGTCAGGTTGGCGGCGGAGCGCCGCCCAGCCCCGCGCCAGGCAGGCGACATGGACGAAGTCGAGACCGGCGCCGTCGCCGAACCCCTGGACGAACGCGGCCGTCCGTGCGACAGGAAGGTCTTCCTGCAAGGCGATGAGCGCGTCGAGCCCGAAGACGGTGTAATACAGATCGCTCACGCCGGCGCGATCCTGAAAGCCGCCGTCGGGGTTCACACGCTCGCGCAGGAAGGCCGTGACGAGGTCGCGCGACTCACCGAGCTGCTTGGGCGCCAGCCGCGCGACCTGCAGCATCTCGAGTCTCAAACTCACTGCACCAGCCCTTGATCTCGACGCGGAAGACTTTGCCGACCACCCGCCGCAGTAGCCCCTTCAGGCTCGCGTTCTGCAGCGCGGGCAGCGTTCGAACCGCCTGTTCCTTGTACGCCTCGAGCAGCGCCCGGGCGCGATCTTCGACGGCGAGCTCGCCGAGCAGCGCGAGAAACGCCGCGCGGTCAGCCGGGCTCGTGCGGCACTCGCGCCACAGCGTCATCACGCGGTTACGGCCTGATGCTTTCGCTTTGTCGCACGCCAGCGCCAGCAGCAGCGATGGTCCGCCCAGGCCGAGGCCGCCGCTCGGCTCCATGTCCGACAGGTCCTCGAGGTCGTCGCGGATCTGATACGCGATCCCGAGCGCCTCGCTGTAGTCCCGAAGCACCTGCTGCGTTTCAGTGGACGCGCCCGCAAGCGCTGCGCCGATCCCCAGAGCGACCTGAAAGGCCGGCGACGTCTTCCGCCGGAAGATGTCCAGCGCCTGATCGGCAGTCAGCGGCCCCGGCTGTTTCATCCACGCGAGCTCCGCGCCCTGTCCGATGCAGAGCTCGCGATGCCCCGCGGCGGCGATGCGAACCAGCTCCGCGCACACGTCTCCGGAGGCGCCGCAGCCCGCGAGCAGCCGGTATCCGTCGCCGACGAGCAGGTCTCCGGCGTTGAGGGCCACCGGCACACCGTGCTCGACGTGCAGCGTGTCGCGCCCGTAGCGTTGCTCGTCCGCGTCTTCGATGTCGTCGTGAACGAGCGAGGCCTTGTGAAAGCATTCGACCGCAACCGCGGCTCGCCGCAGTGATTCGGGGAGCGGCTGCGCCTGATCGTCCTGGAGCGCTTTGTAGGCGCACGCCGTCAGAAACGGCCGCCACCGTTTGCCCTCGGCCGCGAGCCACGCTCGTGCGACGCGATCCGCTTCGCCGTCCGCCGGGCCGAGCACGGCGTCGAGCGCGGCGGGCGTGAACCATGTCTCCACTTCCGTGCGGAGCGCGTCGAGGTCGAGCCTCCGGGTGCGATCGTCGCTCGTGAGATGGACGACGCTCCATATCCAGTCGATGTCGACGGCCGTGTCCCGGCAATCGTCCTGGAGGAGCGGAATCGCCACGCCGGGAACGGCCGCGGCCTCCATGTAGGGGAACGCACGTTCGAGCACCGACAGGCAACTGACGCCGACGATGGCGTCGACCTTCCCGGACTGAATCAACGCCATGACGAGCGCCGATCCTTCCGCCACGAGGACGGCATAGCCGAGCCGCTCGGCTTCCTCCTGAAGGTCCTGGATCGTGCACAGCCCGCACTGTTTGCAGAGCAGGCCGAACTCGTCGAACGGCGCCGGGCACTTGTCCTCCACGCGGAGGCACTTGGGCAGCAGCAGCAACCGGCGTTCGAACGGCACCGACGCCAGATGCTCGGACCAGACCTCGTTGTTCACCAGGATGCCCACGTAGTCCCGGTACACCGGATCGATGCCGGCCCCGGCAACGACCGCGTCGGCCTCGACGCGCAGCTCGTCGAGCACGAGCGGCGGCACGAGCGACTCGCGCCGCGCCTCGACGTGGCGGATGACCGTGTCGCGCACGCGTTCGCGCTCCGCGAGCGTCTGGGGGATGTTCGCTTGAGGCGGCCTCTGAGGCATCGCCGGGACGATCCGAAGCGGCTTTTTGAGTATGGGTATGCTCATGACGCCGACTGTGTCTCAAGTGTTACAAAACCCGGAAATCCGGCTAAAGCCGGATGCCACCTCGGTTTTGAAACCGGTCTACGAGTACGCGCCGAATCCGAAGAACCAGTGCTTCTTGGCGAACCGGTACATCCAGTGCTCTTCCGGGATCTCTTCACCGGGCGCGTGCTGGCTCCGTCGAGGGGTCATCGCCTCGAACTCCGCCATCGCCGTGCCGCGCTGCGTCGAGTCGTGCGCGCCGTGCTTGCGCACCAGATCCCGGACGATATCGGGCCGCTCGAGCACGATGCACCCCCGCGTCGCACCGGCGGCGGCCTCCCGGAAGTCACGAAGAAAGGCGGACTTCGTCATCGTCTCGTAGATCGACGGCCCGTCGCGCACGGTGCTCGTCGCGAACTGAATGACCGGGCAGGGCTCGATGTGCCCGCCAGGTCCGATGTGATGGCTGACGCCGGTCGCCATCGGGCACAGCGCCTCGCCGCGGTCGTCCCAGTACGCGTCGACGATCGCGATCGGCAGCCGGGCGCGCATCTGCACGATGAAACGGCGAACGGCCAGGACCTGTTCCGGCCTGAGCGCCAACTGCGCGTTGGGGTTGGGGCCGACGACGCGATAGGTGTGAAACCAGACGTAGTGAACGCCCATCGCGATCAGGCGCCGCAGCCACGCTTCGGACACCAGCTCGATGTTGGTCTGGCACACGCTCGTGGCGACGCCAATCAGCAGGCCGTGGCGGCGGCAGGCCTCGAGGCCTTTGAGCGTTTTCGAGAGGACCTGGGTCCGGCCGCGGCGGTCGTCGCTCACGACCTCGGAGCCCTCGATGCTCAGGAGCGGCGTCACGTTGCCCAGGCGCGCGAGCGTGCGGGCGACGTCGTCGGTAATGAGCTGACCGTTCGTGAACACCTGAAAGTAGCAGTCGGGGTGCGCCGCGAACAGATCCAGCAGCTGCGGATGGAGGAACGGCTCGCCGCCGAGAATGCCGAAGTAGGCGTTGCCGTGCGCCTTGGCATCGCTGACGATCCGGTTCAGCTCGTCGAGCGACATCTTCTGCGTGGGCGCCGCGACGTCCACCCAGCATCCCTGGCAGCGCAGCTGGCAGCTCGAGATGATCGAGATGAACAGGAACGGCGGAAAGTTCTCGCCGCGGCGGCGGCGGCGTTTGTGCAGCTCGACCGACCGGACGCCCTTCACGCCGAAGTTGTAGACGAACTTGGCCACGACCTTCGGCCTGGCCTCCGTGAGCACGCGCCTGGTCAGCGTGAACAGCATGTTCAGGCCTTGGTGCCGGGGTCCTGCGGCTGGCTTGCCGCCAGGGCCCGGGCGCGCGCCGCTTCGGCCCTCGCCAGGATCTCTTCGGGCGACGGCAGCGCCGCGAGCACTTCCGCGGGGATCTCGAGGTCGCGCTTGAGCGCAATCAGGCAGTTCTGACGCTCCTTGAGCGCGCGGTCGTCGTCGCGTTCCTTGGAAAAGCGCGACTTCGCCTTCGCGCTCCGATCGCGCAGCATCGAGTACACGTCGCCGCCCAGCAGCGCCGAGATGTCCACCTTCATCGCTTCGCGCCGCACGTCGTCGGCCTTCACGTCCTCGCCGTTGATCGGCCCGTGCCGGTACTTGGGGAACATGATGGCCACTTCGGGGCACACGCGCGAGCAGGCCGGACACTCGGTCTTGCAGTTGCTCTGGTTCTGCACCTGAATCTTGCGGTCCGCCGACACCCCGTAGACGTCGAACAGGCAGAAGCTCAGGCACTGCATGCAGTTGGTGCAGCGCGAGTAGTCGATGACCGGGAACCAGGGCTTCCACGGCGCGGCGGTGGTCGGGACCGTGCCGGAGTCGCGCTCGATTGCCGCCGCGAACGTCGCCGGGTCGGCACCCGGCGCGGACTCTTCCGCGATGCCTTCATCCTGGCGGCACGACACCTCCAGCCCCCGATCGAGGAGCAGCCGTGCCAGGGCCGCGCGGTCGGCAGGGCTCATCCCGCTCGCGCCGGCGCGAAGGATCACCTGCGATCGGCCGGACGGCACGAGGCTCATCGCGAGGCTCCCGCGGCCGGCGGCTCGCCATCGTGGTTGGACGGGTTGAGCAGACCATCGATCACGACGTCGGCCGTCTCGACGCGCATGTTCCAGACGCGCACCGTCTGCGTCGGGGAGCTCCGCGCCGGCCGACGCGAAGAGCCATTTCACCGCGCGCGGATAGCAGGCGGCGATTTGCAGCGGCCCTTCGGCCGCGAGCTCGCGCAGCCGCGCGTCGCCGCGTGCCGCCATCTCGCACAGATCCGGCACCGCGTCGAAATCCACGTTGGCTTCCGCAAGCCCGCTGAGCACGGCCGCCTTGACCTCGGGCGGCACGATCTTCGCGAAGGCGCAGTGGCAATAGAGGATTCGAGGCGCCTGAGTCGTCATGGCGCCGCCATCCGGTGCGTGGGCTCCGGGCGGCCGGGCCGGAAGTGCTCGCTGTGCTCGACCGCGGCGGTGACGCCCATCTCGCGCGCCACCTGCTCGACGCCGGCGTGCGCCATCGCTTTCAACTGGTCCGGATCGCCTTCGGCGCGCAGGTTGACGATCAGCTCCCCGTCCGTCAGATCGTCGGCCAGGGCATACGGCGACTCCGCCGTGCCGTCGGTGCGCACGAGATTCAGGACGCGCCAGATCGTTCCCGCTGTCGGGTGCGAGCGTCATCTTGAAGTGCGCGATCTCGATGCCGGCGGCCGCCAGCCGGTCGCGCACGGCGCCGGCAAGCCGCTGCAGGAACCGATTGCCGTCGAACGGGTTCGGCGACGACAAGAGGAACGTCGCGTTCAGCCAGCCGAGGAGCGCCTCGCCTTCGGCGTACACGTCGTAGTCGACGTCCATCGCCGATCGCGCGGCGATGGGAGCCGACAGGCGGCCGAACCAGTCCTCGAGATTCTCGCCCGTCCGCGCGCTGACGGTGACGACGTCCGCCTGTGGAAAGCGAGCCTTCAACGCGCCTTCGAGCGCGTCGCGCTTCGCGGTGTCCAGGATGTCGCTCTTGTTGATGACGATGAGGTCCGCCTCTTCGAGCTGCTTCTCGTAGACGTAGAGGACCTTCGGCGAGAAGCTCCGGCCGGACTCGAGCCCGAGCACGCGCGCCGCGCGCATCGGATCGACGAGCACGCTCAGGGGCGCCACGCGGTAGTCGTCGCCGTAGAGGCGCCGCAACGGATACTGCACCGTCGCGCGCAGGTCGGTGCAACTCCCGACCGGCTCGGCGAGGAAGACGTCGGGGCTCGCGTCGCGCGTCAGCCGATCGGCGGCGTCCGTCAGCGACGTGAAGCGGCAGCAGAAGCATCCGCCGGTGATCTCCTGGACGGGATAGCCCTTCGCCGTGACAATGGACGTGTCGACGAGGCCATGACTCTGATCGTTGGTGATGAGCCCGACGCGCCGGCCGGCGGCGGTCAGGTGCTCGGCGAGACGCAGCATCGCGGTCGTCTTGCCGGCGCCGAGAAATCCGCCCACCATGATGTAGTCCGCGCTCATTCAGTCCTCGCTCGTCGATCCCCGCCGCCGTCATGGCGGCTCGCCAGCATCCTATCGATCGTCGCGTCGAGAATCGCCACATATCCGTGGACGTCAACCGTATCCGGCGCCGGCTCACCCTGCAGTTTATACA
The DNA here is from genome assembly GCA_963820645.1 of uncultured Acidobacteriota bacterium. Lineage (GTDB taxonomy): Bacteria > Acidobacteriota > Vicinamibacteria > Vicinamibacterales > 2-12-FULL-66-21 > JALZOC01. Next base: position 45,404 of record CAWGAS010000047.1, read on the forward strand.
ACCAGCCCTGTCCGTAGGGATCGGATTCGGCGAGCGTGACATCCTGCCTCAGGCGATCGCCTTCGCCGAGCAAAGCGGCCGGAACCGGCGGAGAAGACACTCGTCACCGCTTTCAACCCTTCGATCGTCCCGATTTCGTCGCCCACGCCGATCTCGGCGCCTGACGGAGCGCCGAACTCGAACTCGACGATGTCACCGAGCATTCTCGTGGCAAACTTCGTCAAGCCCACCCGCCACAGCCCCGGCGACTCCTCGAACAGCCAGTAGTGCGCCGGCGAATAGCGGCGATCGACGGGCAGATGCGTCGTGAACCGGGACCGGCGGTAGTACACGTGCTCGTCCCTGGCGGCGCTCACGTGGCCCCGATCCTTTCGACGCCCCGATAGGGCTCGACGGCGGCGACGAGGGCGCTCCAGTCCGGCTCCGTCGAGGCCGCGCACCACGAGAACCTCAGCGCGCCGTCCTTTCTCCATGCCGGCAGCTGCATCGCGCCGAGCACGTGACTGCACGTGTAGCTCTGCGACGTGCACGCGGCGCCGTTCGAGATGGCCACGAGATCGCCCCACGCGTCGATGGCGGTCTCCGCGTCCATGCCCGGGAACGAGAGGTTCAGGATGTAGGGCACCGTCCGGCTCGAGGTCGCCGTTGACCACCGGGTCGAGCGGCGCAAGACCCGCGAGGAGCGACTCGCGGAACGCGCGGCACCGCGCATCACGCGTCTCCGCTTCGGTCACGGCCAGTTCGGCCGCCAGACCCAGGCCGGCGATGAGCGGCACAGGCAGCGTCCCGGGCCGCAACTGACGCTCCTGCCCGCCCCCGAACATCAGCGGCTGGAGCGGCGGACGCCGCCCGTCGCGCCGCCGCACGACGAGCGCGCCCACGCCCTTCGGACCGCCGATCTTGTGCGCGCTCACGCTGATGAGATCGATGCGCGGATGACGGAGCGCCGCGATCTCTCGAGCGAAGCTCTGTGCGGCATCGACGTGGAGATACGGCTCTCTCCCATGGAGCCCATCGGCGATCTCGGCGATCGGCTGGATGACGCCCGTCTCGTTGTTGACGTGCATCAGGCTGACGAGCAGGGTGTCCGTCGCGAAGCGCCGCGAGCACCGCGCCGGCATCGACGGCGCCGCTCTCGTCCGGCGGGACGAGCGTGACGTCGAACCCGCGCCGGCCGAGCTCCGCGAGCGGCTCGAGCACGGCGTGGTGCTCGATCGCCGTCGAGACGATGTGCCGCCTGCCGCCCGCGCCAGCCGCCAGCCCGAGAATCGCCAGGTTGTTGCTTTCCGTCGCGCCGCTCGTGAACATTACATCGCCGCGGCCGCTCGCCACGACCGCCGCGACGCGGTCGCGCGCCTGTTCGACGGCGGTCCGGGCGCGCCGCCCGAGCTCGTGCGTCCGGCTGCCGGCGTTGCCGAAGTCCTCGTCCAGGTAGCGCAGCATCTCGGCGCGGACCCTGGGATCGAGCGGCGTCGTCGCGGCGCAATCAAGATAGACCGGCATGGCCGAAAGCATCATGCACCAGAACCCCGAAGAGACGAGCCTCGACGCGGAAGAACAGCTCGGCCGCGACTGGGCGATGTTTCAGTCCGTCGAGGCCGGAGCCTCGGACAGGCTTGTCCGCTGCTGGGAGACGACGCGCCCTGTCGTCGTCGTCGGACGGAGCAGCCGGATCGACGCCGACGTGGTCCTGGACGCGTGCCGCGACGACGGCGTTCCCGTGGTTCGGCGTTTTTCCGGCGGGGGCGCGGTCGTGCTCGGGCCCGGCTGTCTCAATTACGCCGTGGCCCTGTCGCTCGTTTCGCGGCCGGAGCTGGCACGACGTCCGGGCGAGCTTTCAGTTCATCCTGGGACGAATCGCGGCCGCGCTCGACATCCCCGGTCTCTCGGTTGCCGGGGAGACGGATCTCGCTCTGGCGCTGCGGAAGGTGTCCGGAAACGCCCAGCGGCGCGGGCGCCGCGCGCTGTTGCACCACGGCACGCTGCTGTACGGCTTCGATGCCGGCCTGGCGTCCCGCTACTTGAACGAGCCAGTCCGGCAGCCGGCCTACCGCGCGGCCCGCCGTCACGCAGAGTTTCTCGGCAACCTGCCGCTTTCGGCCGAGGCCCTTCGGACGCGGCTGGAGGGGGCGTGGGCAGAGCGTCGTTCATGGCGCACCCGGTCCCGGGTTGCGCCGGGACGGGACATATGCATAATGGCGCAGATGTTCCAGATCGATTCTCGTCTCCGGTCTGACACTCCATTCGGACAGCTCGGACGCTCCGCAGCCGGACCACTTCAAAGCCCAGTGGTCCGGCTAAAGCCGGACGCCACGAGCGGCTTTGCAGACGACGGTACCGCGCCGCGGGTTACGCGGCGCTGATCGCATGCCTGGCCGCCTGCGCCGCGGCACTCGGCCCAGACGACCGGCGCGCCGGCACCGGACGACCCGCTCGCTCCGCTTCCGGATGCCGACCGTGACGGTCACGGCGCAGAAGGAGCCGGAAGACAAGCAGAAGATCCCGGTCAGCGTGACGGCGGTCTCGCAGGAGACGATCGAGGACGCCGGCATCCACATCGTCAGCGAGGCGGCCATCTTCGCGCCGAATACCTTCTTCACCGAGTGGACGGCCCGGAAGCTGAGCAACGCGCGCTTCCGCGGCATCAGCTCCAGCCCGAACAATCCGGGCATCACGACCTACATCGACGGCGTGCCGCAGATCAGCGCGAACTCCTCGAGCATCGAGCTGCTCGACGTCGATCAGATCGAGTTCGTGCGCGGCCCGCAGAGCGCGCTGTTCGGCCGGAACACGCTCGGCGGGCTGGTGAACATCACGAGCCGCCGGCCGTCCCTCGCGAAGTGGACGGGATCCGCCTCGGCGCCGTTCGGCAACCACGGCTCGTGGGCGGTTCGCGGAGGCGCGTCGGGACCGATCGTCAAGGACAAGGTCAGCCTCGGCGTGTCCGTTCGCGCAGGTGAACCGTGACGGGTTCACGGTGAACGACGTCACCGGCAACGACATCGACAACCGCTCGGCGTTCTCGGCCAAGGCCCAGCTGCTGTGGACGCCCAACAGCGCCTGGGAGGCGCGCGTCATCTTCACCGGCGAGCGGGCCCGCGACGGCGACTACTCGCTCAACGACGTGGCGGCGCTGCGCGCCAATCCGTTCCACGCGGCGCGCGATTTCGAAGGGTTCGCCAATCGCGACGTCATCGGGACGACGATCCAGGCGCGGCGCGTAGGCGGACCGGTCGTGTTCTCGAGCACGACCGGCTTCCTCAACTGGAAGACGCAGGACGTGACCGATCTCGACTACACGCCGCGGCCGATCCTGACGCGCGACAACACCGAGAAGGACTTCCAGTTCACGCAGGAGGTCCGCTTCGCGTCGGCCGACACCGCGTCGATCCGGCTCGCCGACAGCGCCCGCCTGCGCTGGCAGACCGGCGTGTTCCTCTTCACGCAGGCGCTACGAGCAGGACGCCATCAACAGCTACGCGCCGGTCCTGTTCGCGCCGATTGCCGTCAGCCAGCACTCGCCGCGGTCGAACGCTCGACGACTTCGGTCTCGGCGTGTTCGGTCAGGGCACGGTCACCTTCAGCGACCGGCTCGACCTGACCGCCGGCGCGCGCTTCGACTACGAGGACAAGAGCGCGACGCTCGAGAACTTCTACGAGCCGCCGATTCTGCCGGCACGCTCGGTCGACGCCGACAAGAGCTTTCTCGAACGTCTCGCCGCAGGTGGCTCTGGCCTATCGGCTCCAGCCGGACAAGACGATCTACGCGACCGTCGGGCGCGGCTACAAGGCCGGCGGGTTCAACCCGGCGTCGCCGGCCGGCAGCGAAGCCTACGGCGAAGAGCAGACCTGGCACGTCGAGGGCGGCGTGCAAGACGCTGTGGGCGAACGGCCGCGTGTCCACGAATGCCGCCGTCTTCTACATCGACTGGGACGACCTGCAGCTGAACGTGCCCAACCCGGCGGTGCCGGCGCAGTTCTACATCTCCAACGTCGGCGGCGCCGTCAGCAAGGGCGTCGAGCTCGAGGTCAGCGCCCGGCCGGCGCCCGGCCTCGACGTGTTCACGGCGGTCGGCTACACGCACGCGCGCTTCTCGGCGGGCAGCCTCTCGAGCGGCGTGAACGTCGAGGGCAACAAGCTGCCGAACACGCCGGACTACACGGCCAGCGCGGGCCTGCAGTACTCGCGCGACCGTCGGCGCCGGCGACGCGTCACCGGCCGCGCCGACGTGGTGTTCTACGGCGCGTTCCAGTACAACGACGCGAACACGCATCGGCCAGGACGCGTACTCGCTGGTCAATCTCCGGCTCGGCGTCGCCGGACGGTTCCTGATCGGCGAGGTGCTCGTCCGCAACGCCTTCGACACGCGGTACATTCCGCTGGCGTTCCCCTACGCGAGCTTCGCGCCGTCGGGCTTCATGGGCGAGATGGGCGCGCCACGCACGCTGTCGGCGTGAGCACTCGGCGGTGTACGCTTCTGAGCCGGGTTCAGCGTCCGGCTGACGTCGATCTGATGTCAGCAGGTCGCTAGCCGTGCCAGTGTCCCGGTGAGCGTCCGGCTTGAGCCGGACCTTTCGAGTACCGTCATGCCACACACGCCACGACCAGCCTCATCGATGCGACCCAGGTCTCGCAGTATCACGCGGACGGCTTCCTCGTGGTCCGACAGGTGTTCTCCGCCGATCGGATCGCCGAGCTCGACGCCGAGGCCGCGCGCCTCCATCGACGCACCGATCTGATCGACACGGACAACATCCGCTGCCGCTGGCAGAACGACGTCGACACCGGCGAGTGCCGCTTCGACTGCTTCGATCCGGTGATCGACCTGAGCGCGGTCTGCGAACGGACCGCCCGCGATCCGCGCCTGCTCGACATCGTCGGCGCGCTGTACGGCGAGCCGGCCTGTCTCTTCAAGGACAAGCTGATCTTCAAGGCCCCGGGCACGCGTGGGCTACAAGCTGCACCAGGACTACATCTCCTGGAAGTCGTTCCCGACGACGTTCGTGACCGCGATCGTCGCGATCGACGCCGCCGACGCGGACAACGGCGCGACCGAAGTGTTTCCCGGCTATCACCAGCAGGGCTGCCTGACGCCTCGGGACGGCATGTATCACCAGCTGCCCGACGATGCCGTCGATCGCTCGACGGGGGTCGTGCTCGATCTCGCGCCGGGCGACGTCGCGATCTTCAGCGGCTACACGCCGCATCGCTCCGGGCCGAACCGCTCGGCGCAGTGGCGCCGGCTGCTCTATCTGAGCTACAACGCCCTCAGCGACGGCGGCGAGCAGCGCGACCGGCACTACGCGGAGTTCCGCGGCTGGCTCCAGGATCGCTACGCCGAGTACGGCAAGACGTCGACGTTCTTCCGGTGATGAGCCCGGGCGACGGCATCGGCGATCGGGACAGCGGAACTGTCGGCTGCCGGCGATCACGTTCGGAGCGCGTGGGCCGGCTGGATCAACGTCGTCGTCGCGGCGGTGATCATGCTGGCGACCCTTCCGGGGCGGACGCAGGGGCTCGGCCTCATCACCGAGCCGATGCTGCGCGACCTCCAGCTCGATCGCGTGACCTACGCGAACATCAATCTCTGGGCCACGCTGCTCGGCGCCGCCATCTGTCTGCCGATCGGCCGGCTGTTCGATCGCGTCGGCCTGCGCGGCGCGACGTTCGCGCTGACGGTGCTGCTCGGCGCGGTCGTGTGGACGCATGAGCCGCCTGGCCGGCGGGGCGATGCGTGCTGTTCCTGCTGGTGCTGGCCACGCGCGCGCTCGGACAGAGCGCGCTGTCGGTCGCCAGCATCACCGCCGTCGGCAAGTCGTTCGACCGGCGTGTCGGCGTGGCGATGGGCGTCTACTCGGTCCTGCTGAGCCTGTTCTTCGCGGCGGCGTTCACCGCCGTCGGGACGTCCGTCCGCGTCAGCGGCTGGCGCACCGCCTGGGCTCAGGTCGCATTCGGGCTGGTGCTGTTCGCCGCGCCGGTCGTCCTGCTGCTGCGCGAACGGCCCGCGCGTCCGGCCTCCGATCCGGCCGAGCGGGCGCGCCGGTGACGGGCTGTCACTCGCAGCGGCGCTTCGCACGCCGGCGTTCTGGGTGTTCGGCGGCGCGACGTCGCTGTTCGGCCTGGTGTCGTCCGGTCTGGGACTCTTCAACGAGGCCGTGCTCGCCGAGCGCGGCTTCGATCAGCAGACCTACGTCAGGTTTCTGGCCGGCGACGTCGATCATCGCGCTGGCCGGTCAGCTCGCGTGCGGCTGGCTGACGCTCCACTGGTCGATGCAGCGCCTGCTCGGCCTGGCGATGTTCATCTACGCGGCGGCGCTCGCGGCGCTGCCGCTGCTCACGACGCTGTCGCAGCTCTGGATCTTCGCCGCGCTGATCGGGCTGTCCGGCGGCATGATTACCGTGATCTTCTTCGCGGTCTGGCGGCAGGCGTTCGGCCCGGCGCACCTGGGCCGCATCCAGGGCGCCGCGCAGATGCTGACGGTCCTCGCGTCGGCGATCGGACCGCTCATCTTCGCGCAGTGCGCGGCGCTGACCGGGTCGTACACGCCGGCGCTCTGGATGCTGGCGCCGTGCGTGCTGCTCCTGAGCATCGCGGCGTTTCGCGTCCCGATGCCGGACCCGACGAACGCGTAACTCTGAGGTAACAGCTATGGCTGGCGCGATCGACGACACCCTGCGCAAGTTCCACGCCTCGCTCAACGTCTCGGATCTCGACCGCTCGATCGCGTTCTACCGCGTGCTGCTCGGCGCCGAGCCGGCCAAGGTCCGATCGGACTACGCCAAGTTCGACCTGGCCGAGCCGCCGCTCGTGCTGTCGCTGATTCCCGGCCGGCCCGGCGCGGGCGGCAACCTCAATCACGTCGGGCTGCGCGTGCGGACCGCCGAGGAGCTGGTCGAGATTCAGCGCCGCCTCGAGGCGGCCGGGCTCCCCACCGAGCGGGAGGACGGCGTCGAGTGCTGCTACGCGCGGCAGACGAAGTTCTGGATCACCGATCCCGACCGCGCGCTCTGGGAGATCTACGTCTTCCACGACGACATCGACGATCACGGCAGCGCCGCGCCGCCGCGCGTCGAGCAGCTCCGCGTGGACACCACGACGGTCGTCCGGCGCCGCTCGCGTGGGAACATCGGCTGCGGGACCCGATTCCCGTCGCGGATTCCGCACGACGACAACACGCTGCACGAGGTGCGGCTCGAGGGGTCAATCAACGTGGCGCCGGATGCCGACAATCGCCCGGGGCTGCTCGCCGAGTCGTTGCGGGCGCTGCGCCCGGGTGCGTCGATCTACGTCCACGGCCTGGCCGGCGATCGGCCGCGAGCCGTTCGGCGCCCGCGCTGCCCGGACCGGCCGCGGCGGTGCAGCACGTGCCGGCCACCGGCGATGTCGTCGACGATCTCGTTCGGGCCGGATTCGTCGAGATTCAGATCGAGAAGCTGTCGCAGACGGCGTACTTCGTCGTCGACGGCGTGCCGATGCGCGAGTTGCGGATCGTGGCACGCAAGCCGGGTCACCGGCCGACGACGGCGACGCATCAGGCGGTGTATCTCGGACCGATGGGGCAGGTGACCGACGACTTCGGCAACGTGTTCCGTCGCGGCGTGCCGACGCCGCTCAACGTGCACGATTGGCAGGTGCTGTCGAAGGGCGCCGCGAGCGGCGCGTTCCTGTTCCTGAAGCCTGAGGAATCGAAGGCGGACGCCTGCTGCGCCGAATGCGATCGGCCCATGCCGGCGGCTCGCACCCGTCGCGACGTGTCCGCCTTCAGTCGCGCGAGTCTCGGTCACGGCTGCCAGCCGGGCGCATCGCCGTCGATCTAACAGGCTTCTGAGCCGAACGCTATGCCCGCCGGCGCGAGACGCGTCCGCTCTGGCAGCCGGGCCGAGCTGCGCCGACGCGAGATGGCGGCGTGTGGCGGGCGACTGCGCGCGACGTGCGCTGTCGCCGCAGGCGGACCGTGGAACTGGAAGCTGCAGCATCCGAGGTCCAGCACGCCGTCTTCGGCGCCCCGGCGGATCGTGTCCGGCAGCGCGTAGAGGCGCGTGCGGCCGTTCTTCTCGACCTCGAGCAGACCGGCTTCGCGCAGGATGCGGAGATGCTTCGACACGTTGTACTGCGAGACACCCAGTCGCTTCGAGATCTCACCGACGTCGAGCGCCTCGTCGACCAGCAATCCGACGATGCGGACCCTGGTGTCCTCGCCGAGCGCCCTGAGCGCGACGACGCAGTCGTTCCCGTGAACGACGGGAAGCGTCACGGTTGCGGGGCGGAAGACGGTAGAGCTGAACGGACTGATCGGACTTGCGGGGCGCTGCCATGGTGATCCCGGTCCCAAAATCGCACAAACCGTTGTCGGAGGCAAGCCGCGATCGATCGGAACCGTGCGCCGCCGCGACCGCGCGGCGGATGGCGCTGAGTGAGATCGCCTCTCGATCCGTCATTCGGCCACATTCGTGATGGCCGTTTTAATACGAATTGAGTCGATTTGATTACGAGCTCGAGACGATCTAGAGTTCAGGACATTCGAGGGGGTCCGGATGCTCGGAGGTCGGCGTTGGGCAGGCGCGTGCCTGTGGGTCTCGATCGGAATCGGAATCGCCGTGCCGGGCCTCCGCGCGCAGATTGGCGCCGCGGCACTGGCGGGGGACGTCGTGGATCAGGCGGGCGCCCCTCTGCCTGGCGTGACCGTCACCGTTGTCGCCGCCGGTACCAACCTGTCCCGCACGATGGTCACGGGCCCGGACGGCCGTTACTCCGTTCAGGCGCTGGCGCCCGGCGCCTATCGGGTGCGCGTCGAGTTGAGCGGATTCCGGCCGCTGACCCGTGACGGCATCCGGCTCGCCACCGGCGAGACGCTTCGACTGGACCTGCGGCTGGAGGTCGGCGGGCTGACCGAAGCCGTCACCGTCACCGCCGACGCGCCGCTGCTCCGGAGCGACACCTCGGGGCTCGGCCACGTCATCGACAACAGGAAGATCGTCGACCTGCCGCTCAACGGCCGGAGCTTCATCACGCTCGCCGGCCTGGCGCCCGGCGTGGCGCTGCCGCCGCCGCCCGCGGCCCCGCTGCCGCGCATCAACGGCGGCCGGCCTCGCACCAACGAGTATCTGTTCGACGGCATCTCGGTGTTGCAGCCCGAGCCCGGCCAGGTCACGTTCTTTCCGAACGTCGACGCGATCCAGGAGTTCAAGATCGAAAGCAACAGCCCGCCCGCGGAGTTCGGGCGCTTCAACGGCGGGGTGGTCAACCTGACCACCAAGTCCGGGACCAATGCCCTTCGCGGGAGCGTCTTCGAGTTCTTCCGGAACGAGGCGCTGAATGCGCGAAATTTCTTTGCCTCGACCAACCCGGTCAAACCGCTGTTTCGCCGCAATCAGTTCGGTGGCGTCGCCGGCGGACCCATTCGACGCAATCAGGCGTTCTTCTTCGCCGACTATCAGGGCCAGCGCCAGACGATCGGACGTACGGTGATCTCGACGGTACCGACGCGGCTCCAGCGCCAGGGCGTGTTCACGGAAGCCATCGCCGGGCGTGTACCGGCCATCTACGATCCGGCCACGACCGTTCCCGTTGCGACGGGCGGCTCGAGTCGCAGCCCGTTCCCCGGCAACACGATTCCTGCCGAGCGATTTGATTCGGTTGCGCGCACGCTCATGGAACGGTATCCGCTGCCGACCGGCGCCGGGACCGCCAACAACTACCGGCGCCTGCACAACGAAACGGTGGATCAGGATCAGTTCAGCGGCCGGCTGGATCATCGCTTTGCCGCGAACCGCGATCAGGTCTTCGGGCGCCTGACACGATTCCGGGAAGCGTTCGGCCCGGTGACCCCACTACCTGACGGCAGTGGAGTGACGACCGGCACGCTCGGTCCGCAGGACACCACGTCCTGGTCATTTGCGTCCAGCTATCAGCGAACGTTCTCGAGCAACGTGGTGAACGAGCTTCGGATCGGCGACACCAGGCGGACGGTCGGCCGCGCCGCCGCTCAGCTCGACGGCACCGCCTCGACCAGCCTGGGCCTTCCAGGTATTCCGTCGAGCGCGCGATTTCCGAACACGGTGCCCACGTTCCTCATCGCCGGCTATCAACAGCTCGGGTCGCCGCCGTCCACGGCGTCGGACTTCGGCACGAGCGTGACCGAGATCGCCGATACGCTGACGTGGCTGAAGGGACGGCATACGCTCAAGATGGGCGCAGACCTGCGATGGGAGCGGCTCAACGTCGTGCAGCCGCCATCGCCCACCGGCCAGTTCACGTTCAGCAACCTCTTCACCAACCTGCCGACCGATGCGACGACGGCCGCCAACACCGGCACGCCGCTGGCCGGCTTCCTCCTCGGCCAGGTCCAGCAGTTCTCGATTGATCTGCAGCAGGAGGAGATCCGCAACCGGGCCCACTTCCAGGAGTACTTCATTCAGGACGACTGGCGGGTGTCGGACCGCGTGACCGTGAATGCGGGCGTGCGCTACACGCTGAACTTTCCGTCAACGGAGGAGAACGACCAGGTCGCGATATTCAACCTGGAAACCCAGCAGCTCGAGTACCTGGGCCGCGACGGCCAGCCTCGCGCCGCTCGACAGCTGCACAAGCTCAACTTCGGGCCGCGCCTCGGCGTTGTCGGACGCCTCACGGACAGGACGGTGGTGCGGACCGGCTACGGGATGATCTGGATCGAGATGGCCGGGATCACCACGCCGTTCACGACGCCGGTCTTTCCGTTCCTGCAGACCGTGTCGCAGCGGACGCTGGACAACATCACGCCGGCGTTCGTCCTCTCCGCCGGACCCAGCGTCGAGCCGATTCCGCTGACGCCGGCTGCCGGTCTCGGTCAAGGGGTGTTTGCCGTCGATCGCGACCTGGGCTCGGGCTACGTCCAGCAGTGGAACACGTCGCTGCAGCGTGAGCTCACCTCGAACATCTCGGTGGAGGTGGCCTATGCCGGTTCGAAGATCACGCGCGTCGGCCTCCCCGACACGAACCTGAATCAGCTGACCGTCGAGCAGCTCGCCCAGGGATCGCCGTTGCTGCAGCGCGTGCCCAATCCGTACTTCGGCACCATCCCGCGGTCCTCATCGCTCGGCGATCCGACGATCACGCGGGCCCAGCTGCTCAAACCGTACCCGCAGTACACGACGGTGAGCCTGTATCGGAACAACGTGGGCACGACGATCTATCACGGCTTCTACACCAAGCTGGAGCAGCGGTTCTCGCGCGGCCTGTCGTATCTCGTCAGCTACACGCGCTCCAAGTTGATGGACGACGCCTCGTCGGTGTTCGACGCGTCGATTCTCACGGGGCCGGTCGCCAGCTTTCCGGTCGCCGACAGCTTCAACCGCCGCCTCGAGCGCGACTACTCGACGGGGGACATTCCCCACGTGTTCGTCGCGTCGGCGGTCTGGGACATCCCCTTCGGCGTGAACCGGCGCCGCCGCGCTCCCGGCGTGTTGGGCGCTATCGTCAACGACTGGACGGTCACGGGCGTGCTCACGCTGCAGTCGGGCATCCCGATCGCCGTCACCCAGACGACCAACAACAATGCGTTCGCGGGATTCGGCACGCAGCGTCCGCAACCTGATCGGCGATCCGGCGCTCCCTGCCGCCGAGCGGTCCGTCAGCCGGTGGTTCGACACCAGCGCGTTTGCGACGGCCCCTCAGTTCACGATTGGCACGAGCCCGCGCAACCCGGTGCGGGGACCGGGCTATCGCAATCTCGACATCGCCGTCGTGCGCCGGGTGCCGCTGCGGGCGAGCCAGGCGCTCGAAGCCAGAGTGGAGATCTTCAACGTCACCAACACGCCGCCGTTCGGGGCGCCAAACACCACGACAGGCTCGGCGGCCTTCGGGACGATCGCGTCGGCCGGCGATCCGCGCGTCGTGCAACTCGCGCTGAAGTTCATCTTCTAGGTCGGACGTAGCGCAGGCCTTCAGGCCTGCCCTGCTCTAGTCGGACTTCAGCGCGCGCATCGCGTCCACGCCGAACGCGCGGCGGGCCGGCACGTACGTGGCCGCCAACGCGATCAGCAGGTACGCGACGCTGACCGCGGCGAGCGTGGACACGTCGAGGCGTGCCGACGCCGTGGAAGCCGCTGCCGAGCGCGCGGTTCGCGGCGACGGCCCCGGCCAGCCCCGCGACCAGGCCGGTGCACGTCGACGCGAGCGTCTGACGGGAGACGATCCAGTACACGTCCCGGCGCTGGGCGCCCACCGCCATCCTGATCGCGATCTCGCGCGTCCGCCGCGACACGAGGTACGACACGAGGCCGAAGATTCCCGCAGCCGACAGCACCAGCGCGAGCACGGCGAAGCAGCCGATCAGCCACGTGCGGAAGCGCGGCTCGGCCGAGGACCGCGAGAGCAGCTCGCGCATGCTGCGGATGTTGAAGACGGCCTGCTCCGGGGCGACCGACCACACGGCCTGCTTGATGGCCTGAATCGGAGGCGCCGTACCGGCCACGGTCCGCACCGCGATGCTGGCGTTCGGCTCCCAGACCTGCAGCGACGGCACGTAGATCTGCGGGCTCATGTCCAGCGCCGTCGAGCGCATCCGGGTGCTGCCCACGACGCCCACGATCGTGGTCGGCCGCGGCACGCGCAGCTGCTTGCCGAGCGCGCTTTCGTTCGGCCAGAGGCGCCGCGCGACTTCCTGGTTGACGATGGCGACGGCCGGGCGATCCGGCGTGTCGGCGACCGTGAACGTCCGCCCTTCGACGAGCGGTATCCGCAGCGCGCGGAAGTAGTCCGGGCTGACGATGTTGCGCGCACGTCTGACGCGCGAGCGCGTTGGCGTCTCCCGAATGCGCATCGATGACGAAGTTCACGTCCGTGAGGGGGACGGCCTGTCCGCTGATCACCGCCGCCGCCTCAACGCCGGGAATCTCGCGAATCCTCGAGAGGTACTGCTCGGTACTGGACGCTGGGATTCGCCTGCGCCTCCGGCCGGGGCTGCGTCAGCCGCAGCTGCATCACGGTCACATCGTCGGGCGAGTAGCCGCGCGGCGCGTTGCTGATCTGCAGCAGGCCGCGAAGCAGGACCGCCGCGCTGGCCAGCAGCACCATCGAGAGCGCCACTTCGAGCGCCACGAGCGCATAGCGCGAGTGGTTCCACGCGCGGGGGCCGCGGAAGAGCAGGCGTTGCCTGCCGGCCCCGATCCGGCGAGCGCGGGCAGCAGTCCGAAGAGGATGGCCGTCAACGCCGACAGGCCGAGCGTGAAGGCGAGCACCGTCGCGTCGGCGCTCGCGGACGCCAGCAGCGGACCGCCCGCCGGGCTGAGCGACGACGAGCGCCCGGCCGAAGACCTGCGAGATCCAGAACCCGAGCACGCCGCCGGCAACGGCCAGCATCAGCGCTTCGGTCAGGAACTGCTGCACGAGCCTGCGGCGAGTGGCGCCGAGCGACAGGCGGATGGCCACTTCGTGCTGCCGCTGGAGCGCGCGGGCCAGCAGAAACTGCGCGGTGTTCGCGCACGCAATCAGCAGCACCATGCCGACCGCGGCGAACAGGAGCCACAGCACGGCGCGGGTCTCGCCGGCGATCGCGTCCTGCAGGGGCCTGGCCTGCATCGTGAAGCCCATCTCTTCGCCGGAGGGCCGGCTCCGATACAGGTCCGGGTGCTCTGTGGCGAGCCTCTGCGCGAGCAGGCCGAGCTCCGCATTCGCCTTGTCGATCTCCGTGCCCGGTTTCAGCTTCGCCAACGCCAGCACGCGCCGCAGATGTGAATGTCCGCCGCTGCGCAGCGTGTAGTAGTCGTTCATCAGAAACGGCACGTAGACGTCGGCGGGCTCGCGAACGCCGATCGCGGGATGATCGAAGGAGAACGCGGCGGCAGGACGCCGACCACCTGGTGAGGGCGCCCGTCGAGCATCAGCTCGCGGCCGACGACCGACGGATCGGCGGCAAACGCGCGGCGCCACAGCCCGTCCGCCAGGATCACGACGTTTTCATTGCCGGGGAGATTGTCCGAGTCGCGGAACACCCGGCCGAGCGCCGCCTCCGCGCCCAGCAGCGGGAAGAACGCCGCCGTGACCCGGCCGCCGAACACGCGCTCCGGCTCCTGCCCCCCGGTGAGCCGGAGATCGCGATGGTCGAGAAACGCCATCGTCTCGAACGACTGGTTCCAGCTCCGGACGTCGAGGAACTCCGGGACCGTCGGGCTGGTGTTGCGGATGCTGAGGCGCGTGAACGAGTCCTCCAGGGTGACCAGGCGAGCGGCGTCGCGGTACGGGAGCGGACGCAGCCACACCGCGTTCAGCAGCGTGAAGATCGCGACGTTGGCGCCGACGCCGAGGGCGAGCATCGCGACGACCGCGGCGGTCGAGAGGCGCTCGCGGCCCAGCGACCGCAACCCGTAGCGAAGGTCCTGGAGCAGCGATTCCAGCGACGTCATCACCCGCACCTCCCGCATGTCTTCCGTGATCCGGGCGACGTTGCCGAAGCGCCGCCGCGCGTCCGCTTCCGCTTCCGCGCGGCTCATCCCGTCGCGCAGGTTCCGCCCGATCCGCAGCTCGAGGTGGAACTGGACCTCCGCCTCGAGCTCGTGTTGAAGCGCCTTCGTTCGAAACAGGTTCAAGAAGCGGCTGACGGCTGACATCTCACGCCTGTTTCAGCACGCGCGCGACGGCGCCGACCAGCCGCGACTTGAGACCGGTGCAGCACATTGGGGCGATCGGATGCCCGGTGCTGGTTGTCGGCGGTACGCTGATCGACATACGACTGAGGCGGACACCGAGCCACAACTGTTTGCCGCCGCGCGGGAGCCGAAGGAACTGTGGCTGGTTCCGATGCCGCCCATGTCGACTTTCGCGAAGCGCGCCGGCGGCGAATACCGGCGCCGGGTCTTCGCGCTGTTCGGCTCGGCCGCGGACGCTGAGCGGCTTCGCCAGCGTCGCGCCGCGCGAGCACGCGCAGATCCTGGCGCGGGACGCGGCGTACGGCCTCCGCCTCAGGCGGAAGCGCCCGATGACCACGGCCGCGGCGATTTTTTCGATCGCGCTTGGCGTCGGCGCGAACACCGCGATGTTCACGGTCGTGAACGCGGTGCTGCTGCAGTTTCCCTTCCGGGATCCCGAACGCGTGGTGACCGTCCTGCGGCAGACGCCGCGGGGCGACTCGGCAGGTTTCACCGAGGCGCAGTTTCGTGCCTGGGCCGGCCGCGTCGATGCGCTCGATTCCCTCTCGGGGTATTCGATGTTGTCTCCGATCCTGACGGGGGCCGGCTCCGCGACGCGCCTGCGGCTCGAGTGTGTCTCCGCCAGCATGTTCGCGACGCTCGGTGTCTCGCCGCGAATCGGCCGCACTTTCACGGAGCACGAGGACAGTCCCGGCCGGCGAGCCGGTGATCGTCGTCAGCCACGGCTTCTGGGCAGGAGCCTTGAACCGCGATCCGAACGTCACAGGCCGTACCTTCACGCTCGACGGCGCGGCCGCGACCGTGATCGGTGTGATGCCCGAGGCGTTCGATGGGCCACGGGCGCTGAGACGGTTGGACGGCTGGATCCCGCTGACGTCGTGCCTGGCGCGCCAGCGCGCCGAGGGGCGTCCGCTGAGGATCACTGAATCTCTACGCAGGCTGAAGGCGGAATTCACCCGCGAATGGCCGAAGCGCAGATGGACGCCGCGGTCGAGGGTGCGGTGTCGGCGGACGAGCGAATCCGCGTGCATCTCTCCCCGCTGGTTGAAGAGATCGCAGGCGACATCAGAGAGCCGTTGCTGGCGCTGCTCGGCGCGGCCGGGTTCGTCCTGCTGATCGCGTGTGCCAATGTCGCCAGCCTCCTGATCGGGCGCGCGGATGCCACAAAGACTGCCGTCCGCACGGCCCTCGGCTGCACACGCGCACGCATCGTTCGGCAGCTCCTGACGGAAAGCGTGCACGGCCGAGGGTAGAGCACGCGATCGATTGGCGCGTTCACGCCTCTCGCGGTCTAATACGCTGATGACTCGTCTTCCGCGTGTGGTCCGCCGTCGCTCGGGAATCTCGGGGTGGGGCGTCTATGCCGCCCAGGCCATCGAAGAGGACACACGGGTCGTCGAGTACAGGGCGAGCTGGTGTCACAGGCGGAGGCCTGGCGCCGGGAGCTCCGGTATCTGCCCCGGCAGCGCATCTGGATCTTCACGATCAACAGCCGGTGGGCGCGCGACGCGGCGATCGGCGGGAACATCGCCCGATACATCAACCACGCGTGCCGCCCGAATTGCTATATTGACATCGTCGGTCACACGATCTGGATCCTGGCCTCGTGCGACATCAAGAAGGGCGAGGAGCTGACCTACGACTACAACACGGACGGCGTTGCCGGCATCCCGTGTCGCTGCCGTCCCCGGTGCCGCCGGATGATCTGAAGTCGGGCGTCTCGAGTTGAGCACAATGTACCAACGACGCGAGTTCCTTGCCCTGGCCGGTGCGGCGGCGATCGCTCCGCTCGCATCTCGAGAGACAGCGGGACAGCCGGCCGCGATCGGAGGAGGGATGTACGGATTGATCGGCAAGGTCAGCCTCGTGCCCGGTCAGCGCGACGCGTTCGCGGCGCTCCTGCTGGAAGCCGGCCAGGCGATGCCGGGCTGTCTCAGCTACGTCATCGCCACTGATCCAGCGGACGCCGATGCGCTGTGGATCACCGAGGTCTGGGACAGTCAGGCCAGTCACAAAGCGTCGCTCTCGTTGCCGGCGGTCCAGGCCGCGATCGCGAAAGGCCGCCCGATGATCGCCGGCTTCAGCAATCGCGTCGAGACAGTGCCCCTCGGCGGGCACGGCCTTTCGAAGCCTGCGCCACGGTGAGTCGAACCTGGCCGCCCCGATGCTCGAGATCCTGCTGGTTCGCCATGGCCGGCCCGCGTGCGATTACCGAACGAGGATCGCGGCCGTGACTCCGGACGTGAGCTGATTTGCTCGAACCGTGCGCATTACAGAGCACGGAGATGAGCAAATGTGTCACCCGCTAATTCAGAGACGAACGAAGGAATCCGCCGGCCGTCCGGCCGTCATTCTGGTCATCGCGGCGTCACTGATCGCCTGTGGAAGCACGGCGTTCGCCCAGGACAGAACGGCGGCCGTCATCAGCGACATCGGGGGAATTGTTGCCCCAACCGCCCATGAAGGCCCTGCCCTGAGCGAGCGCAGGGATTTTCGCGAGTCGAAGGGCCCGTTGCACGCGGCCGTTCGGCGCGCGGGAGCGCAACTGGCACAGAGTCCTGCACCCACTCTGCAGGCTCAGCCAAGTTGGGTCGTGCGGCATCCAGTGGTCACGGGTACGATGATCGGGGCGGGTGCCGGCGCGGTCCTTTCCGTGTACCGGGCCGTCGGGGGCTACAACCACGATCCGCGCGTCATGCTCGTCGGTGCAGGCGCCGGGGCCTGGGGTGGCCTCGTCGCCGGAGCTATCCACAAGGCCCGGGCCAAAGAGAAGGTTGGGGTCGGCACAAAGATAGGGATAGCGGTCGGCGCGGTCGGCATGGTTGTCCTGCCATGGCTCGCCTGTTACGGCGCGGGAGGCTGTGGCGGCGTTTCGTAAGCTCAGCGGCTGCGAGCGAGGATTCGTGACAAGGCACTCTGATCCACGACCGCTCTATCGCGCGCTTCTCTGGTGTGTCCCGTTCGTCGTGTTCAGTCTCGTCGGTTGGTCGCGCGGACACTCGGATCAAGACGCCGTTCCAGATGGTGCCGCTCTGGTCCGACGAGATGTTGTCGTATCTCATAGGAGAGAATCAGGCCGCCTGTTCGGGGCCGGGTGCCTCCCCGTGCAAGCGCCTCAACACAGGCCTCTGCGATGGCAAGTGCGTATTTCGCCGTCGACCAAGTCACGCACTGATGTGGTGAAGCTCGCGCCGCTTTACGCACTTTCGAGACAGACGGACTCGGCCAACCCTCAGTTCTTCCGGCTGGAGATCAGGCGGGCTGCGTCGTCGGGGAATCTGACTGTCTTCCGTTCGCCGTCCGAGCTCGATCGGCTGGAGTTGGTGTTCGATTGCAACTCCAGTGGCAATGACGCCTGCCCCGCAGGGCGATTCCAGGCAGGAGCGGTGCGTCGCCTGGAACTGGGCCCGATCGACGGCAAGAATCCTGTGGACCTGACTTCCGCGGCATCGGTCGGCTCCGACGGACCCATTGTCGTCCCGCTCGACGAGGCGCTGAAACAGTCTCTCTTCAGCAACCCTGGAGTTGTTTACCGGCTCCGCGCCGTTGCCGAGTGCTTCTCCGTCGTGCCGACGCCGGCCGAATGGAAGCTCCCGCTTCACGAGTCGCCCTCGGTGAAGGCAAGAAGCGCGGGCGCGCTGATCGCGCGCGTCATGCCCGGCGAGGGAATGGAGTTCACATACCGTCCGCCCGCCGGCGAGGACGTAAAGTTCGAACCGGACTGGGTGCAACCAGACTCGGGCTACACGTTCATGATGGACCACACCGTTCTCGATCGGAAAGGCGACTGGTTTCAGCTGCCGCCGCGTCCGTTTCGAGACGCCGTCTGGATTCAACTGCCTGGGCGCGCCGGGGCCGAGTCCGCCAGAGCGTTGAGTCAGCGAAGCATCTACACGCTCTCGAAGACCATCACGGTACGTTCCAACGGGATGGCGGGCGCGGCCGTGTTCAACGCAGGCACCAACATCGTTGTGGTGAACATCCGGCAGCACGCGCTGGAGATTCGGAAGGAAGAGCCGTTCGACATGCCGTGCGACGTTGAAACCGTGCCGGAGCCTCGCAGAGTGCCGACATACGTCGTTGACGCTGCCGCGTTCTACGACCGTCTTCACCTGCAACTGCGGCGGGCGTATCCAAAGGGCTGCTGAGACGCATGACCGAAGGCTCCAGACGACCGTTCTACGCCGAGTACGCCTGGGCCTTCGACCTGCTGATCGATCGTCCGGTCCGCAAAGAGTGCATGACGATGGCAGCCTGGCTGGTCGAACGCGGCGTCCTTCCGGGCAGCGAGCTCCTCGATGCCGGGTTGCGGAACGGGGCGATATGCGACGGAGCTGGCACGACGCGGCTACGTCGTCCACGGGATCGACTTGTCGGCGGAGCTGATCGACGTCGCCAGGCGATCGATCGACGAGGCGCCGATCTCCGTTTCCTTCGCGGTTGGCAACATCATGGAACAACCGGCCGGCCGCTACGATGCCATTCTCTGCCGCGGGGTGCTCAACGACTTCGTCGACGACGACACCCGTGCAGCGGTGTTCGCGAGCTTTCGCCAGGTCGCTTCGGCCTTCGGGCGTGCTGATCCTGGACGTGCGGGAGTGGGAGGCTTCAGCGGAGCGCAAGGATCGAGAGCCGCTCTTCAGAAAGAGCGTCGACACCGATCGAGGCAAGCTGACGTTTACGAGCATCACCGAGCTCGATCGAGACAACCGGCAGCTCCTCTTGTCCGAACGGCATACCCTCGTCCACGATGGTCAGGAGCGCTCCAGCGACTACCAGTTCGTGATGCGGTGCTGGACGCGCGATGAGCTGGAGTCCAGCCTCGACCGGGCCGGTTTCGGTCACGTTGCCCAGTTCGGTGCATACGACGCCGCGGTGGGCGTTGGACGCACGGATCGCCTTGTGGCTGTGGCTCGACTCTCGCAGGCTGCGGCCTGACAACCCTTGCACCAGATCGCGGCTTGCGATTCCGGCCGCCTCGGGACCAGGTTGCGTTTAGAATCGAAGCAGGCCCTTTCGCGGACCGCCGGGTCAGGTCAAGGTCTGCAGAAGGGCTCGCTTCAGCGCACGAGGTACGACCCATGGTCACCAATCGTCCGTTCCCAGCGATTCTCGCTGTCGTCCTGATCGCCGCCTGTCTCGGAGCAACCTGTGGAGGAAATCCCACCGAGCCAACCGCCGTGCCGCTCGACCAGCCCTTTGACCTGCGGGCGGGGCAATCGGCGGTCGTCCCGGGCGGACTGAAAGTCACCTTCGACCGCGTGGTGTCCGATTCGCGGTGTCCGATCGACGCGATCTGCGTCTGGGCCGGCGAAGCCGTGATCGCGCTGAAGTTGTCGCGAGGGTTTGCCGCGCCGGTGGAGCGTGAGGTGCGTGCGGACTCTGCTTCTCCGGAGATCTCGCATCTCGAGTACACGATCAAAGTGGTCGCGCTCTCGCCGTATCCGCGATCGAATCAGAAGACCCCATCGGAGGAATTCCTGGCGACCTTCACGGTCAAGCGGTGAGATGCTTGCACAACGCGGCAGGTGTTGGCGCGCGTGGCCGAGCGGTCCAGCAACTAGCGCCTTAGTACACGCCGAGTCGCTGGACGTGTGCGTAAGCCGTGCGCGTCGACACCGCTCACCGAGGGCCTGAAGCGCGATCCGTGGCGAGTCGATCGCATCGCGCTGAAGCAGCGCGGCGACGACGCGGGCGCAGCCCTGAGGAGCGAGCGACATGTCTGATTTCCCTGTTCCACCGACCATGCGTGGCGTCGTCCGTCGGATCATCGGGTGCGGAATCAACCGGGCGCGCTTTCGACGAGCCAGGCAGATTGGCAACCGGCGCGTCGATGGATCGGACTCGGCCGGCGTGCGTCGAACCCGATCGGATTGCGGCCCGTGAGATGCTGCGGGTCGCTGACGCGACGCAGCATGCGCTGGCCACGGGAACGTCTGGCGATGTCGTGGAGCGCGGGCGGATCTGTTCGGAATCCGTCCCGGACACGCTCTGGCGTGTTCGACTTGAGCGTGATGACGCGTCGAATGGGCCGCGACAATCTGTCGGCGCCGAACGCACAGTCAAGGACTGGCCCGCTTAGGCGAGGAACGCCGGTGCGTCTCTCGCGCCGTCGTCATGCCTTCCGATGTCGTTCCGTTCGACGGGACCCGGCACAAACCGGGCATCGTCCATGTCGCTGCCGGCGGAACTCGACGGATCGGGACGCACTGCGTGATCGGGTCCCATCGCATGCGGTACGATTGTGCGGGAACGGCTGGTTGCTCGTCCTGGAAACGTGGCGCGGCCAGTGGCGGGTCAAGTCGCGACCGTGACCGTCATCGCGGCGGGAGCCTTCATTGACGCTCGCATGCGGGTCGCCGCGTGGGCGCAGCCGCTCTGCGGCCGGACGTTCCGTGCCCGACTGCGAAGAGATCACTCTCATGCGGAGCGAGTGCTCTGCGCCAGGCGCGGTGATCGTCGCCGATCATTTCTTGTGACGCTACACGGCTCCGGACGCGAGCCGATGGCCGGGGCGCATCACGAGGACAAGCTCATCGCTGCGCAGCTCGACGTCAGCTCGTGCGTCGCCCGGTTCGACGGCATCGCGTTTGTCGCTGCCTGACGCCGGCTTCGAGCCGGCGCGCCACTCGTTCCGTGCGATCATCCGAAGTATGAACACCGTGCGACTGCGGCTGTGCCTGTTTGTCGGACTGGTGGCAGCCTGTTCTCTCGGGGTTGGCTCCCGGAACGGCCGCAGGCCGACGATCTTCGCGTAGCGCTGGAGAAGCGCTTCGCTGCGCCGGCGTTCGCGGTTGTGCGCGACGCCGAGCGCGTCGAGGCGCTGCCGGTGGAGGAGACGGGCATGGGTCTCTCTGCGACACACCGGGTAGTGGAGCGTCCGGTCCTGCTCGATCCGGCGGACGGCGCGCGACATGCGCAGGACGGTGTTGAGCACGAAGTCATACGTGGGTGGGCCGATGGCCTGTGGGTTCCAGCCGGGATTGGCCCTTCGATTTCACAAGGGCCGCGACTCGGTTCAGGTGCTCGTCTGCTTTCTCTGCAGGGAGTTGGTGTTCGAGAAGCCTGGAGGCGAGTGGCTGGATGGCAAGCTGACGTTCAGCAAGACCGTTCAAGCGCGACTTCTTGCGGTCGGCAAGAAGGCGTTTCCGGCCTTGCCCTGGCCGCTCGCCAGACTCGGCGAGCCGTCCAACGGGCCGACGGTGCCGCCGCTGCCGCTTGCGCGCAGCGGCTCATCGGAAGGACGGTAGACCAAGAGTTCAAGCCGGCCTCAAGGCCGGCGCTACGGACTGGCGCGCGCAGTCAACACAAGTGAGCGCCGGGGATAGGGGGAACCCACAGTTACGACGCCCTGCGTGATGCCTCTCGAGGGACAACGGCTGATTTCGACGTAGTCAACGTCGAGGATCGCCGGATGGGTTCTGCCGGTGTGCGCCGAATAGTGGTTCCTGGTGTCAAATGAACAGGAGGTTCCCCGGCGGTTACCGCTCTGATCGCGTCCTCGTACCGGCCAACACCGCAGCGAGAGATCGACATCTGGTCCGCCGCGGCTCGTCGGAAGCAGTCACGTTGAATGGCCACGATTCTGCATCGCGCCCTTGGCGCTCTGAAGGCCAATCCGCGGCCTCGGTCGCTCCGCGAACTGCGTGCCGAACTGAATTCACGCGGCCGTGACCGCCGAGTCACCGCGCTGATGCGAATGCGCAGCGCGATGGACGCGAACGGTCCCCGGCGGAGTTACTTCGATCTGGCACGGCGCCACGTTCAGGAGCGGGATTCTACCTGCCGGTGGCAGGCCACGATCGTGATCGGCGGGTTCATCGAGACGAATCCCGACCGGGTCTGGCCGATCGCGCGGGCACTGGCGAAGTCGGCCAACGCCGATATCAGGATGGCATCGTCAACCGTGCTGCTGGAGCATTTGCTCGAGTACCATCCGGCAACGATGATTCCGAGGTTCAAAGCCGAGCTCGCCGCCGGCGATCGACGATTCAGGGAATCCGTGGCCTCCTGCGGCAATTTTGGCAATTCGCGCACTCGTTCCCGTATTCAAAGGCTCATCGACGAAGCGAAAGCAGTCTGACAAGCTGCTGACGCGAGGACAAGGAAAGCGTTATGGGTCCGGACATTCGCTGCGGTTGGGCTCGAACGCCGCTCGGCATCGCCTATCACGACACCGAGTGGGGCGTGCCGGTCCACGACGACGTGGTGTTGTTCGAGTTCCTGACGCTCGAGGGCGCCCAGGCGGGCCTGAGCTGGGAGACGATCCTCAAGAAGCGCGAGGCCTACCGTGAGGCGATGGCGGGCTTCGACCCGCAGCGCGTGGCCCGCTTCACGCCGGCACGGGTCGAGCGTCTGCTGGCGAACCCGGGCATCGTTCGCAATCGCCTCAAGATCGAGAGCACGGTGCGCAACGCGAAGGCGTTCCTCGCGGTTCAGCGCGAGTTCGGAAGCTTCGATGCCTACCTGTGGGGCTTTGTCGGCGGGGCACCTCGGGTGAATCGCTGGCGCACGTTCCAGCAGGTGCCCCCGCGCACGCCGGAGTCGGACGCCCTGAGCCGCGATCTCCTGGGCCGTGGCTTCAAGTTCGTCGGCTCGACGATCTGCTATGCCTTCATGCAGGCGGTCGGCTTGGTCAACGATCACACGATTGACTGTTTTCGGTACAAGAAGGTTGGACGGATCAAGGCGAGGGCTGCTGGCTGATGGCGCACGGACTTCACGGCCTTGTCGCTGGCGGACGTGCGAGCCGAGCTCCACGCCATTGCGAGCGACGTGCAATCCGTCTTCGGCCGTCTCGACGAAGCGCAACTGAATTGGCGGCCGGATGCAGCGCGCTGGAGCGTCGCGCAGTGCTTCGATCACCTCTTGAACGCCAACCGCGAGATGTTCCAGGCAATCGACGCCGCCACGGATGCCGCGTCTTCGCAGACGGTCTGGCAGCGGCTGCCGATCCTCCCTGGCGTGTTCGGGCGGATGCTGATCAAGTCGCAGACGCCGGACTCGAAGAGGAAGTTCACCGCGCCTCTCAGGGCCACCCCGGCGTCGAGCGCGATCGACCCGCAAATCATCGACCGCTTCGTCGCTCAGCAGGGGGAGGCCGGCGCGCGGGTGCAGGCGCTCGACGGACGGGACATCGGCCGCATCATCATGGTGTCGCCCTTTGTCTCGTTCATCACTTACAGCGTGCTTGATGGCTGCCGGCTCATCGTGGCGCACGAGCGCCGGCACTTCGAGCAGGCGCGGCGCGTGACCCGGGAACCGGCATTCCCGTCGTCCGAGGTCGTGAATGCCCGAACGGACGAGTGAGCAGCCGATGCTGAATCGCAGGAGCCGGCATGTCGTGAACGTCGTGGCAGTCATCGTGGCCACGTCCAGCGTGGCGATGATGCCGGCGAGGGCTGCCCGGCCACAGTCCACGGCCGCCCCATGCAGCCAGCCGCTCCCGCCAGGGTTTGTATCGCTCGATCAATCCTTCTGGGACGGGCCATGGGCATTTGCCGCGGGTGGTCCGACACGGGCGCCGCTGCCGGCCCTCGACAACTCGACCTTCCAGCCGACGAACGGTCCCATTCCGGTCCGCCTGGACGACGGGAGTGACGGCGCCTTGCGAGTTGAATCGCGGGCATGCGCGCCGTCGGAGGACTGCACACCGTACGACTGCGGCTGTCCTTTGGAGCGAGCAGACAGTTACTGGATCGAGGTGGCGGACGGGCGCGGACGCGCGGTTTCGCGGATGCACCTGTGGGCGGCGTACGGCAGGTTTCAGATCGTGCCGATCGATCTCGATCGACGGTCCCGGCGACGAGCTCCTGATTGTCCGCATTCCCGCCCACTCCGTGCCGCCCGCCGGATACGATTTGAAGATCTGGAAGATTGGCCGGACGAAGCCCGTCGAGATCGGTGGTAGCGAGCGCGTTGCGAAACTGTTCGGCTCGAACCCCGTTGGCTGTGCGCGATGGCGGACCTTTCTCTCCATCGACCCTGCCGAGGCGAAGCCGCGGTCGATCGCGCTTCGGACCGAGTTCGGCTCGACGCCGTGCTGTCGGATCGAGACGGAAGAGCCGAACCTCGCCGGCATGCGCCGAGGTCAGGTGCTTCGCTTCGACGCCGCGCGCGGTCAATACGTGGTCCGGTAGTCAAGGACGGCCCTTTGACGTTTGACGCGACGAGCATGACAATCGAGATTCGACTTCTCGAGGCGGGAGACGAGGCGGTGCTCACGGACGTGGCGCCGGACGTGTTCGACCATGCCGTGCAGCCGGCGCTGGCTGCCGAGTTCCTGGCCGACCCCAGACACCACGTGGCGGTCGCGCGGGACGGAGGATCGGTTGTCGGTTTCGCGACGGGAGTCCACTACGTCCACCCGGACAAGCCGCCCGAGCTGTGGGTGAACGAGGTCGGCGTGGCCCCTACCCATCGGGGCAGAGGGCTGGCCACGCAACTTTTGCAAGCGCTGTTCGACGCCGGTCGGGCCAGTGGCTGCAGCCAGGCATGGGTCCTCACGGAGCGATCGAACGTTCCCGCGATGGGCCTGTACCGCCAGCTGGGCGGCGTCGAAGCCCCGGACCAGACGGTCATGTTCGAGTTTCGCCTCGACGGTGCAATGGACCGGCCATGAAGTTGTCTAACCTCCGGTCCTCCATCGTCGCGCTTGTGGTTCTGGTTTCGCCGGGCTCTGGACTTCAGGGACAGCCGCAGTCATCAGCGTCGGGCGCTTTGGATTCCGTGGTGAACGTCCTGAAGGACCCCCACGCGACCGCCATTCAAAAAGATGCGCTCGTGGGAAACGTGTTTGCCGGGGTCGTTCCGGTCGAGGCCTCCCACGCATCCGCATCGCTTGCGCAAAGAATCTATTCCGGGGTCGTTGTGTTTCCAGGCGCCGCCCCCGAAAATCCCGCGGTCCTCATCGACGTCGATCTTGGACGGAGGGTTGCCGGCAGCCGGACGCTCGCGTTCATCAAAATGCGTTTCTCCGTTCCCGTGAACCTTGCCACCCAGGCAAGTATCGATGAGGCGACGCCGCTCCTCAAGCTCCGAAAGGGCGAGCGCATTCGCCTTCGCGGCGTTCTGAAGGACTTTGCGATCGCGCCGCCGGCTGATCGCGGAGGTGTGCCGACACACTGGGCGAACTTTGTCGACGGACTCGTCGAGCGCACCGATCAGATTCTGGCTGCGCAGGGCAAGCCTGATTTCTCCGGTCGATGGGTTCTAATCGACGCCGCGAAGCCGCGCGGAGCACGGGCATCGCCCATAATCGCCGACGAACTGACCATCCGTCAGACCGCGGCCTCGGTCACCGTCAAACATCCATCAACGGCCGGTGACGTTCCGGAGGCCGTGACCCACACGTTCGGGTCGCACGGAGTTGTCGGTGGAACGGGTGGACGCTTCCGGTCAGACGTGTTCTGGTTGGGCGACCAGTTCGTGGCGAGTACGAGCACGGCCGAGGCGCCCGACGCCGAAGGGCGACAGCGCACCGTCGAGCACAGCGAACTGTGGTCGCTTGACGCCGACGGACGGCTCGTAGTCGAGTACGCGGAGCGGCGGTCGGGCGTGGCCGTCGTGAGCACGTCACTGATTTACAAGAAGCGATAGGTGCTGGAAGGAGCCCAGGTGCCTCTGGCCAGAGTCCTCGTCAGTTCGTGCCTCCTGGGCGCGGAGGTCCGATATCACGGCGGGTCCGCACGGATCGACAGCCCGATCCTCCGGCGGTGGCTGGAGCAGGGACGGGTCGTGGGGCTCTGCCCGGAAGTCGCTGCGGGTCTGGGCACGCCCCGGTCCGCCGCAGAGGCGGTCGGGGGCGACGGGGCGAAGGTTCTGAACGGTGCGGCCGCCGTCATGACGAACGACGGCCGAGACGTCACTGATGCATTCGTCGCGGGCGCCGGGCACGCCGTCGGAGTGGCACAGGAGCTTGGCATCCGTGTCGCGGTCCTGAAAACCCGGAGTCCGTCGTGCGGCACGGGCGAGATCTACGACGGGAGTTTTTCTGGTCGGCTCGTCACGGGAACCGGAGTGACCGCAGCGGCACTACGGCGCGCGGGCGTCCTGGTCTTCAACGAGGCAGAACTGGCCGAGGCGGACGACGCTCTCACGGTGCTCGACGGACAGACCGACGTCTGACGGCGAATGCACCTACCGGAGACGCCTGACGATACAGGGCCGGCGTACGAACGACATGGAGCCGACGCTCCAGGCGGGACCAGACGAGGATGACTCACGAAGTCGATCTGGCGGAAGCGGTCATCGCGGCGTGGAAGACGAGCAATCGCGTGACGCTGTTCCTGTTCGAGAACCTGCCGTCCGAATTGTGGCCGATGACGGTCCCCGGCACGTCCCGGCGAACCGTGCGGATGATCGCCGGCCACATTCACAACGCCCGCTGCATGTGGATCAAGATGTTGGGGAGACAACACGGCATCCGCCCACCAAAGAGCGTGAGCCGTCACACGGTGACGCGCCGGGAGCTGCTGCCGGCGCTCGGGCGAAGCAGCAACGGAATCGTCGAACTGCTCGAGCTCGGTATCAATCAGGGCGGCAGAATCCCGGCGTCGGGAGTGGCGTGGGTGAACCTGCCCGTGGATGTCGTGCACGTCCTCGCATACCTGGTGGCGCATGAAGGACATCACCGCGGACAGATCGTGATGCTGGCGAGACAGACGGGTCATCGGCTGCCCATCGAGATCACGGGAGGGCTGTGGCAGTGGTCGAAGCGGGCAAAAGAGGCGCAGGCTCGTCGTTGCTGACGCCTGGCGGGCGCTGGACCGGCTGCTGCACCCTGGAAACGCGCGACTGAAACGCCCGACATCAGGCCGGCCTGGTGATTGCACGGGAGCGTCGAAAGATGACTTAAGTTAGTTAGACATCAGATGCGGACGCTTTGCGTGCAATTTCAACCTCGCCGGTCGCTCGAACTCAACCCTGACACCGTGTCTGAGCTGATGCTGCGAATTGCGCTCGAGACAGTCGTTCGCAGGTTTTCAGTCGAGCGTGGCAACAGCTACCGGAATTTCATGTTCACGTCCGTAAATCCAGCGCGAACCTGGCGGGCCGTGCAACGGATCGCATTGGGCCATCACACTCTCGGCCGGCGGATTCGCCGTTCGACAATCGTCACATGCCAGGGCACACGCGGCTGGGACAACTACCGGCTGCTCCATTCCTTTGATCCCGAGGCGCCACTGGACAAATTGCGTGGCAGGTGATCGATATTGGTGGGTATCCCAGGGGCACTCTCTGTAGCGGGACCAGTGGAAATCTGGGTGGCGCCCGTTCTCACGGCGCTGGCGGTTGCGGGCCTTCGGTGCCGAGTATGTCGTTGAGACCGGCACGGTCGGCAGTGTCGTCTTCAATGGCGGCGGCCGCGGACGAGTCCGCTGACGGCCAGGGGATGTCAGCAGGCACATTGCGCCTGGCGGTGTCCAAGAGGATCGTGGTGAAGCGACGCCGCAAAGTGGCCTGACATGCAAACCGAGAAACTCGCAGCGACTCGGCGACTGCCGATCTGGGTCATGGTCGTAGGTGGCATGGCTCTCGCCGTCAGTTATGCCGTTGCCGCCATTCTTGGAATCTCAGGCATCCTGCCGGCCGAAGTCCTGGTGGCACTCAAACCCGTCGAGCAACGCATTGAACGCGCGAGCTACTGGAACATTGTTCGTGTTGACCCTGCGGCGACGGGTGTGGCGGCCGGCATCAACTGGGGCTTGCTAGGTCTTCTCCTCGGCGGCGTGCCGGTTGCCATTCTGGGAACGGCACTGGCCGCGCGACGGTCCAACCGCGGGCGACGGTGGTCCCGGGCGTGGGGGAACGTCTTTCTCGCCGGCTTCGTGTTCCAGTTGAGCAGCGTGGTGTTCACCGCGTTCCTCCTCGTTCTGGGCCTGTGGCTTGCTTACGCTGTCTCAGCGACTGCGCTGGAGATTCTCGCATTCGCAGGCCCTCTTCTTTTCGGCGTGGTGTGCGGCTTATGGGGCGTGCGTTCCTGGCGTGTCCTGCAGCTTCAACTCCAGGAGCTGCCGCTGACGATTGCGCCTCACGAGGGGGCCGGCTAAAACCCGTGCGTGAAGAGGTTGTTCAGGGATTCGGCCAGCGTGGGGTGGGCAAAGACGCCGTCCCGCAGCGCGGTGTAGGGTACTTTCCCCATCATCGCAATTTGCAGCATCGACATCACCTCTCCACCTTCGAGCCCCAGGACGGCCGCACCGAGAATCTGATCGGTGGCGCTATCGACCACGACCTTCATGAACCCGCGCGTCTCGTCCACTTCGAGCGCGCGGGCCACACTGGTCATGGGCATCCTGGCGACACGAATCGCCATGTTGCCCGCCCGGGCTTCGCCTTCCGTCATCCCGATCCGGCCGAGTTGCGGATCGATGTACACGACATAGGGCACCAGCCGGCCTTGGGTGGTTGCGCGTCCGCTCTCGAGCAGATTCGCGCGCAGGATGCGAAAGTCATCGTACGAGATATGGGTAAATGCCGGGCCGCCCTTGATGTCACCGAGGGCGAACGTGCCCGCGACGGAGGTCTCCAGCCGGTCGTTGACCTGGATGAACCCGCGGCTGTCGATCGCGATGCCGGCCGCGGCGACGTTCAAGGAATCCGTGTTGGGAACGCGGCCGGTGGCCACGAGCAAGTGCGACGCGCCGATAACCTGTGTGCCGTCGGACGTACGGACCGTGAGTTGAACCTGCGCGCCTGCCCGGGTCACGCGCTCGGCCTTCGCGTTCAGCAGAATGTCGATGCCGTCCTGGTTCAGGATGGCGGCGACCTCCCGGGCGACGTCGGCGTCCTCGCGGCCGAGCAGTTGTCCGTCCGATTGAACGATCGTCACGCGGCTGCCGAACCGGCGGAACATCTGGCCGAACTCCAGCCCGACGTAGCCGCCTCCGAGGACGAGGAGGTGTTCCGGAACGTCGTCCGAGCTCCATCACGGACGTGCTGTCGAGAAAGGGCACGTCCATCAGGCCTTCGAGGTCGGGGACGCGCCGGGCGTGCGCCGGCGTTGATGAAAATCCTGTCGGCGGTGATTTCACGCTGTTCATGGTCGGCCAGCCGGACGAGCAGCGACCTGGCCGCCGTGAACGCCGCTTCCCCGAAAATCAGCTCGAGGTTCGGGGTCTTTTCGAGTCGCGCCTGGCTACCCTGGCGAAAGCTGTTCACGATCTCGCGCTTGCGCTGCCGGACGCGAGCCATGTCGACGCGGACGTCTCCGGCGAGCACGCCGTAGTCGGCGGCGCGGCGCGCGAGATACGCCACGCGCGCGCTGGCGACCATGGTCTTCGTCGGCGTGCAGCCTTCGTTGATACACGTCCCACCCACGTGTGCCCGTTCGATCAAGGCGGTTCGCAGCCCCGCATTCGCGAGCGCTCGACTCAACGGCGTTCCGCCCTGCCCTGAACCAATGACGACGGCTTGGTATTTGTCTACGGCGTTCATCGAAAGCCCCTGGGCTCGTTGTGAAATGTTGGATCTTCGGGTGGGCCGGCGCGGATCCGGCAGGCGGTTCAGGATCGCGACACGATGAAGAGGCCCGCCGCGATGGCGGTCGCGTCTTCCAGGCACGCAATGACGAAATCCGGAACCTTCAGCGCGCGGACCAGCCGCGTGCGAACCTCGTAGCCTGCAAAGGCGCCCGCAACGCCACCGGCGCCGCCCAACACCGCACCGATCGCGATGGATTGAGAGGCCGACACAGCCACGCACGCGCCGGACAATCCCCCGAGGACCAGGCGGGCACCAAGGCCTGCGGGCTTCGTTCGGCTCGGAGTCGAAGGGAGCTTGTCGGCGACAAGTTCACCCGCCGCCAGCAGCGTGAAGATCGCGACGGCGCCCGCCGAGCCCATGAAGGAAAGGACTGTGCCGTGGAGGTGTAGCCAGTTCAGATAGGCGCCCCACGCCACGGTCGCCGGCGCCGTCAGAGACCGCATGCCGGCGACCACGCCGATGAGAAATGGAAGAACGAGCACGTCGGGAGTGTAGCATTCACGCATGGTGCGTCGTGACGATGCGGCTGCGCGAGCGGTCGCATCCCGCCGTTCTTCTCCAGCGGGTGCAAGTCCCGCCTCGGTAAGTGCCGGAGCGCCGAGTAGCAGACCCCAGGCGCGTGACGAGAGTCGCGCGGCCCGAGCGGGGTGTCAAGAGCCTCTACGGAGGGAGCCAGTCCGCGGGCCGCAACATCAAGTGAAGCCTGCAGCCTCGACAAATTTACAATCCGAGAGCCGAACCGGTCATGTCGCGGTGAAGGCCACGTCTGGTGCGCTCCCATCCGGAGACGTACGCGCATCAGGTCTCGGCGGGGTAGAGGGCGCAGCACGCGGACACGGAGCGGAACGGAACACGAGAGGCCCGTCTGCGCGGCCCGAGTCGGGGCAACGCGGCTCGTATAAGCCACCGGCGAAAGCGAGCGCGGCGCAGCGGGAGTCCGAGGGGATCGTAGTAGTGTCGAGGCTCGCGACGAACAACGCGAGCGGAGCGAAGGGTCCCTGCGGGGGCAACGTCGGCCGAGCGAGCACGCGCAAGGGCATGACCGGCAGGACCGGTTCCAACCACCCCGGTGGACCCGAGTCCATCGACCACGTGCGCCAATTGCAACGCCGACTGTGGAGTGCGGCCAAGCGCCAACCGGGCCGTCGTTTCCACGCATTGCTGGACCGCATCTACAGGCGTGACGTCCTGTGGGAAGCGTGGAGGCGGGTCAAGCGGAACCGCGGCGCGGCCGGCGTCGATGCCATGACGCTGGCCGCGGTCGAGCAACGGGGCGTCGAGGGGTTTCTCGCAGACCTGGGCGCGCGGTTGCAAGCAGGCACGTATCGGCCCGCGGCGGTGCGGCGTCGATACATTCCGAAGGCAGACGGGAAGCAACGGCCCTTGGGGATTCCCACGGTCCGAGACCGAGTGGCACAGATGGCGGCGACGCTCGTGCTGGAGCCGATTTTCGAGGCGGACTTCCATCCGTGCTCGTATGGGTTTCGGCCGAAACGGAACGCTACGCAGGCGCTGGAAATGCTGCGTCGACGTGGCGCGCGAGGCGGGAATCACGTCCTCGACGCCGACATTCGCGATTACTTCGGGCGCATCGACCACGGCAAGCTGCTGACGCTCGTGGCCCAGCGTATCTCGGACCGGCGGGTACTCAAGCTGATCCGGCAGTGGCTTCAGGCAGGCGTGATGGAAGACGGGGCGGTGCGCGCGACCGTGGCGGGCACTCCTCAAGGCGGCGTGATTTCGCCGCTGCTGTCGAACATCTACCTGCACGTGCTCGACACCGTGTGGACGCGTCGGTACACCCATCTGGGGCTGCTGGTGCGTTATGCGGACGACTTCGTGGTCATGTGTGACACGAAGGCGGCGTGCGAGCAGGCCGAGCAGCGGGTGCGCGCCATTTTCGCCCGACTCGGCTTGGAGCTGCATCCAGACAAAACGAGGCAGGTCGACCTCTCGCGGGGACGCGAGGGTTTCGACTTCCTCGGCTGTCATGTGCGCAAGCGCATGAGCGGCCCCCTGTGGGAACGGGTACACCGACGGGTGTACTACCTGCAGCGCTGGCCGTCTCTCCGCGCGATGCGTCGGATTCGCCAGCGCGTGAAGGCATGCACGCCCCGCAACGTTGGTCATCGGGACCTGCGCGAGATCCTCGCGCAGGTCAACCCGGTACTGCGCGGCTGGGGGGCCTACTTCCGCACGGGCAATGCCGCCATCAAGTTTGGGCAGGTCGATGACTATGTCGCGTGGCGGCTGAAGCGCTTGCTCGTCAAGCGTCACGGCCGCAACCTCCGCCCTGGTCAGGCCGCCCAATGGACGCCGGACTTCTTTCACGCTCTCGGTCTCCACCGCTTGCGCGGGACCATTCGGTACCCGGAGGCTGCGTAATGTCGCACTCTCAATGCCCCTTGGTAAGCCGTGTGCGGGAAATCCGCATGCACGGTTTGAACGGGGGTTGTACTTCCAACACCGCGCTCGCGCGGTGCGAACAGTAGGATCTACCAATGCCCTCGTCTGCCGAACCCGGATGCCACCTTCGGTTTTGAAACCGGCCCTAAAAACATTTCACCCAGTCAGTCGTGTCGGATGACATCGATTTGGTCCTGGGCGTGCCGACCGATCGGTTGAGTCGGCCTGCGAAGGATCTTCCGCATCTCCTTCCAGCACCGGTCATACTGACAGCAGCATGAACGCCAAGACACTGGCGGAACTCGCGCTGAAGGTCTGGGGTGCGCTTCTAATTCTCGGCACGCTCTTCTCACTCCCTGCGACGGTCTGGATGGTTTGGACAGTCCCCACCGGGGATCCACAAGCCGCATTCATCCGTGCATCCTCGATTGGCTACGTGCTGAATGTCGTCCTTCAGGGACTCTCCGGGGTGGTCGTCCTGGTGTGGGCGGACAAGATCGTGGCGTTGTTCGAGTCTGACGTGACTCCGCTGGCCATCGATGCCAGCCACGCGCAATTGCAGGTCCTGGCCTTCGCGATTGTCGGCATCTTTGTCATGATTGACGGCCTTCAGAACGCGGCGGCTACGGGATTCGTGTTGGTGACGATGCCTGACGAGACCGACACGTGGTCTTACATGTGGCAACGGCAGGGCGAAGGCATGATCAAAGGTGTCGTCCAGATCGGTGCCGGCGCGGCCCTCGTCTTCGGTCGCGAAGCTCTCGCGCGGGGCTGGTCGCGGCTGCGCGGTCAGCCGGCGCCAGATCCTGCCGACCCCGGTGGCGCGGGCTGACGGTGCAGCCGCCGGCCGCCCGTGGGCGTACCAGCCATGAAGGCGAGGATGCGACAGATCTTCCGTTTCTCCTTCCAGCGCGAGTCGTACTGGCTGGTCGTCATTTACGTGGCTCTGCCGCTGCTTGCGATCCTGCTCGCGATCGTGATCCCGGGATTGTGGCGCCGTTGGTTTCCGTGAGATCGCGCGCCGAGGGAACTGATTCTTGGGAGCCAGGGGCATTGCGTAACAGAGTAGGATTCGCGATCGCAGCGTTTGTCGCATTGTCTTCGGCAGATTCGAAGACGGCTTGCACCTTTCCGGGGCGGCCCGTGAATGCGCTTCCCCGGGCGCGAAGGCTTCGATTGAATGGCGCAAACCGGTAGGCGTCGGGCCTCACCAACTGTGGTTGCGCAGGGGAGCGAGACCGCCGGCAAAGCTGCTGGACTTCGACCGGCATGTTGACGTGCTCTGGAGTCCGGACGCCCGCGCAGTCGCGATCACCGATCACCAGGGCAGCAATGACTCGGTTCTTTGGATTGCGACACTCAACCGTGCGGACAGGTTGACGAATGTCGAAGACGCTTTCGTTCGCGCCATGGGCAGGCCCGTCGCAATTTACGAGCACGGTCATCGGTTCTTCCGGGCGATGTCCTGGTCCTCGGCAACGACGCTCGCGTTCGAGATCAGTGCCTACGATGCCGCGCCGGACCGTGAATACCATGGCGCGTTCATCTATGATCTCAATGGGAAGGTGCGAAAGCGTTAGCCCGTGGTTGGGCTACAAGTCAAGAACGAGCCGCAGGCCGCTCTCGATGTCTTTGAGGAACTGACCGCGCACCCGGCCGGCGAGTTCGATCAAGAAATCGCGGTCGACCGTGATGACCTGCGAGACGTTCGCGACCGAGTCTTTCGGCAGGCCGGTGGCCTTGGCGGGAAGCAACACGTTGCCCGGGGCATCGACGAGACGGGCATTGGTGTTCAAGATGACGGCAACGACGGTGTGCAGGCGGCTTCGGTTGAAGGCATCGTTTTGCACGATCAAGACGGGCCGGTTGTACCCCGGCTCCGAACCATCGGGTTCGCCGAGATCGGCCCACCAGACCTGCCCCCGCTCGACTACCACGTCTCGCGCGGGAGCGACCGGCTTTGCCAGGCGCCGTACCGGGCGCGGCAGCCGGCTCTCCTCGGATGCATAGCGGGAAGCTGGAAGCGGGGAAGCGGGGAAGCGGGAAGCTGGGAGCGGGAAGCTGGAAGCTGGAAGCTGAATGGAGGGACCGTGAACATCTCGAGGGCTTCGGTTCGGTTGCCGCTTCTCTGCGCGCTGTCGGTGGCCGGCGTGCACCCTGCTGAAGGCCAGGAGGTCGTAAGAAGCACCTACACCTTCAAGACGGCAGGAGACGTTCGCGTTCGGGCCGACGTTTACCGGAAACCCGACGATGTGATCAGGCCGGCACTCCTGTGGATCCACGGTGGAGCGCTGATCATGGGGAACCGGAGAGGCTTGAATCCGGTCCAGGCGGAAAAGTATCTCGATGCGGGATACACCGTCATTTCAATCGATTACCGGCTGGCGCCTCAGGCCAAGCTGCCCCAAATCATCGAAGACCTCGAGGATGCATATCGGTGGGTGCGTGCTGACGGCCCGAAATTGTTTCGGATTGACCCGAGTCGCGTCGCTGTGGTCGGGCACTCGGCCGGCGGGTATCTGGCGCTGATGGCGGGCGTCGTGCTGAAACCGCGTCCGAGGGCGGTCGTGTCGTTTTATGGTTACGGTGATATCGCGGGAGCGTGGTATAGCCGGCCCGATCCGTTCTACAACCGGCAGCCGCCGGTGCCGAAGGACGAGGCCTATCAGGCCGTCGGCACACGCGTCATCTCTGAAGATCAAGGCGGGAACCGCGGGCGATTCTACCTTTACACTCGTCAGCAGGGTCTCTGGCCGATGGAGGTGCTCGGGCATGACCCGGACAAGGAACCACGGAGGTTTGATCCGTTCTGTCCGGTTCGCAACGTCACCAAGGATTATCCGCCCACGTTACTTCTGCACGGGGACAACGACACGGACGTTCCATTCGAGCAATCCGTTCTGATGGCCAGGGAGTTGGAGCGCCATGGAATCCAACATGAACTGATTGCGATGCCCGGCCGAGGGCATGGGTTCGACGCAGCAATGGGGGATCCCGTGATTGCCGCGACATTCGACCGCGTCTTGAAGTTTCTGGAAAGCCTGCTGAAGCCGCAAGAGAAGCGTTGAAATGTTCGCCGCCGGGCCCGGGCTCGTGGGACTATCCTGACCAGGCTCTGGCTGCCAATGCCGAAGTGGTTCGAGGTGTCCCGCTCGTCCTCGTCTTCCTCAGTGGCGGCCTACATCATGGCCGTGCCGGCGGTCGCGCTCGCCGCCGCGATGACGTTTGCGCTCCGTGAATGGATCGGACCGAGCGTCTCGATCCTCTTTTTCCCCACCGTCATCATCGTCGCGATGTACGGCGGATCCGGGCCGGCGCTGTTCGCGACCCTGTTGTCGACGACCGTGCTCGCGTTCTTCTTCATCCCACCCTACTACTCGTTCCACATCGGCGTGGACGACGTGATTCGGCTGGCGGTGTTCGCCGTCGTCGCCGTCGTGACCGCGTCGATCAGCTCCGCGCGCGCCCGGGCCGAAGAGTCACACCAGCAGGCCCTTGCCGATCTCAGCGGCGCGCTCAGCACGCTTCGAAAGGTGAGTGGGTGGCCGTTGCTCGGGGACGTCAGCCTGGCGGTGGGCGCCGCCAAGCTGCTCGCGCACGCCGCGAGCGTCGTGGGGTGTGCGCGCGCCGTCGCCGTGTGGGAAGCGGAAGACGAGCCCTGGGTCTACGTCGCCGAGTCCGGCGTGCATACGGGCGAGGCGGGCGAAGCGATCGCGAGGTACCCGCCGACGCTGCTCACACCGCTCGTCGACCCGGCCCTCGAGGGGACCACCTTCGTCTCGGGCGATGCGCCCGGCGCCGACATGGCCGTGACGGTCGGGCACCCCAGCCTGTTCACCGCATGGCGGGGCCGGCCGGTGCACCGCGAGCTTGGACCGCGCCTTGCGAGCCGGGGCTGGCCTCAGCCACCTTCGAGGTCGAGCATCTGAAGGGGCGGGTGTTCTTCAGCGGCGCGCGCGGCCCGGCACAGGAACTGATCCCGCTCGTGCAGGTTGTCGTCCACGAAGTGGGCAACTCGCTGGAACGGTTGTATCTCCAGGAGCGCCTGCACCAGATCGCGATTCGGGAGGATCGGATCCGCGTCGCGCGCGACCTCCACGACGGCGTGCTCCAGTCGCTGACCGGGATCCGCCTGCGGCTCCAGGCGCTGGCTGACGAGCCGGACGCGGCGGCGCCCGCGCGCGATCGGCTTCTGGCGCTGGAGCGCGCCATCGCGATCGAGCAGCGGGAGATTCGCCTGTTCATCGAGGACCTGAAGCCGGCCGACAGGCCGGTCGCCTCGGACCGGGGAGTCGCCCAGGCGCTGGAGGAACTGCGCGGACGCCTCGCGGTCGAATGGAATACGCCGATCTCCATCCGCGTCAGCCCGACCGATCTGCCGCTGTCGTCGTCCGCCGAACAGACGGTCCGTCTGTTGGTGCGCGAGGCCGTGGTCAACGCGTTGAAGCACGCGCACCCCTCGCGCGTGTCGGTCGATGTGCAGGCGCACGGCGTAGACGGACTGCGCGTGGTGGTCTCGGATGACGGACGCGGATTCCCCTTCCACGGCCGGCTCGAACACGGGGAGCTCGTGACGTCGGGGGTCGGCCCGGTCAGCCTCCGCGAGCGTCTCGAGTCGCTCGGCGGGTCGCTCGCGATCGAGTCGATGCCGACCGGCTCGCGCGTCGAAATCACCCTGCCGATCCGGACGGTTAGCTCAATCCCATCTGCTGCGCCCTGAGCACCAGTTCGAGGCGTCCGTCCACGCCGAGCTTCTCATAGATGTTGTGCAGGTGCACTTTCACGGTGCCCTCCGATATCGTCAGCCGCTCCGCGATGACCTTGTTGCGCAGCCCCTGCACCACCATCCGGACGATCTCGATCTCGCGCGGCGTGAGCGTTTCCCGCGCCTGCAGTTCCGCCGTCTCGCGGCCGAGGACGGTGCGGAACGCTCGCGTCGCGGTTTCGCGCTCGATCCACTGCTCGCCGCGATGCACGCTGCGGACGCACTCGAGCAGGATCTCCGGTGGCGACTCTTTGAGCACCACCCCCAACGTCCCGAGCCGCACGGCGTCCACCACCTCCTCGTCGCGGATGGCCGCCGTCAGCAGCACGCTTCGGCAGGCGATGCCCTTGCTCGCGAGCGTGCGGAGGACGTCGAGGCCGCTCTGTCCAGGCATGCGCAGATCGAGGACGAGGACGTCGGGCCGGTGCGCCGCGACGGCATCGATCGCGGCCGCACCGTCACGGTAGCAGCCGACGACTTCGAAATCGTCGTGCCGCTCGAACAACTGCTGCAGTCCGTGCAGCACGATCTGGTGGTCGTCGACCAGGAGCACACGAATCGGCATTACACCCTCGGCCCCGCGGCTTCCGATGACCCACGATCGTCTCGTATCGGACGATCGTTTCAGCAAATAGCGTCGTCCTATATCGAACGGTATACCGAAATGTACCTTTCCGGCTATTCACAGCGCTCCCAACCCGGCGTAGGATTGAGGCTCATTACTATGATGCCGAAACCAGCCGGTCAGACCGCGGCCGATTTGCTGACAGCCGATCAGGTGATCGAGCGCCTGCTGGATGCGAATCTGCGGCGCGTGGCGGCGACGTGTGTGTTGCCGGCGGTCAAGTCTGGCGATCGCTGGTGTTTTCGGCGTGCCGATCTCGACGAGTGGATTCGGCGGCAGGCGCCTCCGAGCGCGGAGGGGCGGGGAGGGTCGTTCATGGCCGCCTCGAAGCCCGCCGACAAACAGCCGTCATAGAGCCCGGTCAGTCGTAGAGCAGGAACGGCCGGCGTCGTTCCCGGAACGCCGCGGCTTCCAGATCCCATTGCTCGAGTAGTGCCGGAAGCGTTCCGCCGTCGATGGCCAATCTGACCTTGTCGGACCCGGTCAACCGGTCGATCGACTTGCCCCACACGAACTCCTTCCGATGCTGCCGCCGGATTTCGTCGATCAGCAGCAGCGACGTACGCACGGGGCGGTAGGCCTCGCGATCCGTGACGACGAACCGGATCGCGGGAATGGTCTGCCCTGGAAACTTGGCCGCGCCGCGTTCGACGGCCATCGTGATGGCCTCGAAACGGATTCCGTCCATGCGCCGTTCATTCATGGCTTTCACGATCGCCGGGGCGTCGAGCCAGGGTGCCCCGACCTGCTCGAAGGGACGTTCCGTCCCGCGGCCTTCCGTCAGGTTCGTCCCCTCGAAGTACACCGTGCCCGGGTAATTGTTCAAGGCAGCCGGCGACCTGAGATTTGGTGACGGGTTCCGCCATGGAAGACCGGTGTCGGCGAACCATTGAGAGCGGCGCCAGTTCGCCGTGCGCGCGACGATCAGTTCCACGCCGATCCCGAATTCCCTGTTGAAGAACGTCGCCAGCTCCCCGACGGTCATGCCGTGACGAGCCGGGATGGGATACATCCCGACGAACGACGTGAATGCCGGATCGAGCAGCGCCCCCTCCACGATCTCGCCGCCAAGCGGGTTGGGCCGGTCGAGCACGACGAACGGGATGTTCTTTCGTGCCGCCGCCTGCATGGAGAGCGCCATCGTGGAGACGTAGGTCCACGTCCGCCCGCCGACCTCCGGGAGGTCGTACACGAGCGCATCGATCTCTTTGAGCATCTCGGGCGTCGGGCCGCGATCCTCCGCCATGTACAGCGAGAAAATCGGCAGGCCGGATTTCGGGTCCCGGTCGTCTGCGACTTTCTCGCCGGCGGCGGCGACTCCCCGGATGCCGTGCTCGGCGGCGAACAGGGCCACCAGCTTCACGTCAGGGTGCGCCACGATCAGATCGATGTCGGACGTGCCGGCACGATCGATGCCCGCATGATTCGTGATGAGTCCGACGCGCTTGCCGCGAAGGCGCGCAGGCACGGCCGAGAGGAACACCTCGATGCCGGGTCGAACGGACTCGGTCGAACCAACGGGCTGCTGTGCGGGGAGGATGGCGCAGACGGTGACCAGCAGCATCCCCGAGATGAGCGTTTTCATGGCCAAAGCATACGCCGGCAGGGCCGATCGATGGTGTTGAAAGCCGATATTCAGGGGCGAGTGACGTCACAGAACGGTGGTTGATGCGGTCTTGAAGTGCGACGGTGAGAAGGCGCGGCTGCCGCCCGGGTGTGCGCGACAGCCATTCAGTAGTCGAATGGAGTATTACTATGAACTGGTCAATACCTGCTTTGGAACTTCAGTAATGAGCTTCAGGCCAAATCTGATCCTGCAGACGGACTCCTACAAGCAGTACCACTGGACGATGCGGATCCACGACACGACCCGCACCTACTCGTATTTGTCCAGCCGGATTGGGGCCAGGCACGCCTGGAATACGGCCGTTGGACTGCAGTACTACCTCAAGGAGTATCTGGAAGGTCCCCGGGTCACCAGGGCAGACATCGAAGAGGCCCAGGACTACCTGCGGGCGCACTTCAAATATCCGCAGTTGAACCCGATGTGGTCCCACATCGTCGAGACCTACGGCGGGCGGCTGCCTCTGCGGATTCTGGCCTGGGATGAGGGTTGCCGCGTCCCGGTCGGTTATCCGACCTTTACCGTGGTCAATACGGATCCGCGCTGCGAGGCTCTCACGAACCACGTCGAGCCGTTGCTGTGCAAAGTCTGGTATCCCATGACGGTGGCGACCGTCTCCGGCTATGTCATCGGGGAACTGCTCGAGCTGGTGAGAGCGAGCGGCGGGCCGGAGATCAGCGCTCGTTACATGCTGCATGACTTCGGCTACCGTGGGGCCAGCAGTGAAGAGACCGCCCGCATCGGCGCGATGGCGCATCTGGTCCACAGCCAGGGCACCGATACCATGCAGGGCATGAAACAGGCCGTGCACTACTACGGCGCGTCCCTGCAGGACCTGGCCTCCTCGGTGGTGGCCAGTGAACATTCGATCATGACCGCGGGTGGACCACAGGAAGAAGTCGCCATCGCCCGGCACATCATCGAGACGCATCCCGACCAGATCGTCTCGCTGGTCGCCGACTCGTATGACTATTACGCCTTCGTCGATGCGATGATCGATCTGAAGCCCGTCGTGGACCAGCATCGCGTCAAGCTGGTCATCCGGCCCGACTCGATCACGCCTCAGCACCCCGACCCCAAGGATCTGGTGCTCTGGACGCTGAATCGCTACGTGGCCAGAATGCCCTTTACGACTACGCCAACCGGGCATAAGGAGACGCCCTACTCCGTCATCTGGGGCGATGGGTTGGTTCCTGACCGAATCATCGACATCGCCGGCGCCGTGGTCGTCAACGGGTTCGCCGCGCACAACATGGTCTACGGCATGGGCGGCGGGCTCCTCCAGAAGGTGGACCGGGACACCGAACGCTTTGCGATGAAAAGTTCGGCCCAGGAGAGGGATGGGCAGTGGGTGAACGTTCAGAAGAACCCGCTGGACAAGTCCAAGGCATCTCTGGCCGGCCGTCTACAGGTCGTGAACCTCACCGGGCATGACGAGATCGTGCCGGAAGAACAGTGGCCGAATGCAGAGGACCCGAGGGTCCGGCTGAAGCCGGTTTTTGAAAATGGAGCAATCTTGCGTCACCATACCTTCGAGCAGGTCCGGGCGCGGGCGAGGTCACGACCTGCAGCCTCGCTGCCACCCATAGCCGCCGCGAGCGCCGCCGGCATCGGCTGGGAGTAATGGATGGACAAGCCTCGCATCTTCCTCGGCTCGTCAGGAAAGCAGCAGAAGCTGCTGCAGGCGCTCACGCGCGGTCTCGAAGACGTCGCGCACGTGGAACCGTGGACGACGTCGTTCAATCCCGGGACCACGACGCTGGAGCGGCTCCTCGAGCTGACGCGTGAGGTCGATTTCGCGGCCTTCGTGTTCGCGCAGGACGACTGGACGACCAAGAGTCCACCGGCATCCGATGACTCGGGATCCGGCCAGGCTTCGCCGCGAGACAACGTGGTCTTCGAAGCCGGTCTCTTCGGTGCAGCGCTCGGAATGCGCCGGACATTCATCCTGCATGCGAGCGGGACAAAGCTGCCGAGCGATCTCCTCGGCCTCACGTGCGTACGCTACGGCGACGCGACGACCGCCGCCGAGGTGAGAGTCGTCAATCAGAAGCTTCGGAAGGCGATCGAAAACGAGCGGCGCGCAGCCCGCATCGAGGGGATGTGGTGGCAGTTTTCCCTGACGGAGCGCAGCTCCGAGGAGCCCTCGGCCGTGAGCCTCCTGCGCGTCTCGCGAGACCGCGAGGGGGCACTGGATCTGGCCGGCCGCTCGTGGCAAGAGGATGGCACTCTGTCGGCGCGCTACTGGAGCGAAGCGGCGAAGGAGAAGAAGGATCCGTCCGGCATCTTCTACTATTGGAAAGGCGAACGGCCCCGGCACCCGAACGCGCCGCAGGTGGACGGGACGGGAGAGATCCGGCTCGAGTCCGCCGATCGCGCGGCAGGGTACTGGACAACTCGTTCCGAGACTCAGCCGCACGTCAACGCGCGGACGTCCGGTGTGTACTGCGCGCCAACCCCGAGGACATGAGCATCCTGGACGGACGGGACGAACGGCGGCGCGCCGAGTTGATCGCCGAGCGGCTGACGCGATTGGAAGTCGACGACGAACGCCTGAGCAGCCTCGACAAGTCCGAGATGGGGCCTAGATGAGGAAGATCCTCGCCAGGCCGAGGAACAGGAAGAACCCCATGCCGTCGGTCACGAACGTGAGCACGACGCTCGATCCCTGCGCCGGGTCGCGCCCCAGACGGGACAAGCCAAGCGGCACGAGGACGCCGACAATCGCCGCGACGACGAGATTCAACAGCACCGCGCTGCTCATGACCAGCCCCAGCGCGGGCGATCGGTACACGATCATCGCGAAGAGCCCGACCAGCGTGCCCCAGAGCGCGCCGTTCAGGAGGCTGACCGTGAGTTCCTTCCGGAGGAGGTACCCTCCGCTCCCGGCTTTCAGCTGATCGAGCGCCAGGCCGCGCACCACCAGCGCCATGGTCTGGTTCCCCGTGTTCCCGCCGATGCTGGCCACGATCGGCATCAGGGCCGCCAGCGCCACGATCTGCTGAATCGTGTCCTCGAATGCGCCGATGATCCTGGACGCGACGAAAGCCGTGCACAGGTTGACCGCAAGCCACGGCCAGCGGTTCCGCGCCGAATCGCCGACAGGTGCGAACAGGTCTTCGGCCTGGCGCAGGCCGGCGAGCGCGAGCACCTCGGTTTCCGAGGTGGCGCGAATGAA
Source organism: uncultured Acidobacteriota bacterium (assembly GCA_963820645.1). Lineage (GTDB taxonomy): Bacteria > Acidobacteriota > Vicinamibacteria > Vicinamibacterales > 2-12-FULL-66-21 > JALZOC01. The sequence continues at coordinate 88,117 of CAWGAS010000047.1, forward strand.
GTCCATGACCGCGTCGGCGGTCACGCGGCCGATCAATTTTCCGCGGTCGTCGACGATCGGCGCCGATAACAGATCGTATCGGTCGAATGCCGTCGCGACCTCGTCCGCCTCGTCGTCGGGCCGGAACCGGCGGACGTCGCCGTCCATGACGGATGCGATTGGCGCCGCCGGGTCGGCGATGAGCAGGTCGGCCAGACCGATCGCGCCGATCAGCAGGTTGCGGCTGTCGACGACGAAGAGCCGGTCGGTGTGCAGGGGGAGCCGGCCCTTGCGCCTGATGTCATCGACCGCCTCCTGTACCGTCTGCGTTTCCCGCAGGCGCAGGATGTCCTGCGTCATCAATCGCGCGGCGGCGCCCGGCGCATACGCGCGGTTCTGCTCGAGCCAGGATCGGTCGCGTGCATCGAGCAGGGCGGTCACGTCCTCCATGACCTCTTCGGGCAGCCACTCGGACAAATAGCGAACGTCGTCGGTGTCGAGCTCACGAAGCATGGTCACCAGCCGCTCGCGAGACGTGTTCGCGATCAGCGACTCGCGGACGCCGGGCCCTACTTCGACGAGCGCCTCGGCGGCCAGGCGTGTAGGAAGCTCGCCCCAGACGAGCCGCCGGTCCTCGGTGGGCTCCGAGTCGAGGATGTTCGCCACGTCGGCGGGGTGCAGCGCGCGCAGGCGTTTCTGGAGCTCCACCAGATTCTGGCGTCGTTGCATTTCCTCGAGCAGCGCACTCCGGTCCGTAAGTTGACGTCTCGCCACGGTTTCGAGCAGGCGGTGCTTCGCGAGCACGCGCTCGATTTCCGCGACGTGTTCCTCCAGCCTGCCGGCGGGCGAGCTCTCAGGCTTGTCGGCGATCGGATCCATGCGTCCTCACTGTTCGACGACAGCCTATCGCACAGGAACGACATCCGGCCGCCCAGTGCGCTGAGTGCCGTATCCGATTCTGCGGTCGAGGCTTACACCGCGCCAGGGCCTGGTCGCAGCCGGGATGTTACATTTGTAAATTCTTCTGACGCTGGCTGTGCCGCGTCAAGCGCGGATCACCGGCGCTGCGGCTGGCGTAGACTACCGGGGCGTGTCTGGCGCCATATCCCCATGTCCACCAAAGCCCTGAATTCCGTCCCGGCCGATGTCGCGCGGGTGTCCTTGCAGGATCCGTCGCTCTTCATCAACCGCGAGCTGAGCTGGCTCGCCTTCAACGAGCGCGTCCTCGCGCTGGCGTGGGACGACGGGCACCCGCTGCTCGAGCGCGTGAAATTCCTCGCGATCGTGGGGTCGAACCTCGACGAGTTCTTCATGATCCGGGTCGCCGCGCTTCACAAGCAGCTGAGGACTGACGGCGAACGGATGTCAACCGATGGGTTGACCACCGAGCAGCAGCTCGCACTGGTCCGCGCCCGCGCCCTGCAGATGCTGGAGAACCAGGTCCGCTGCTGGACGGAAGTGCTGCGGCCCGCGCTCGAGGAGCACGGGATTCGTTTCCTCGACGGGAAGGACTACTCGCCCGCGGTGTCGGCATACCTGTCGTCCTATTTCGAGCACGAGATCGCGCCCGTGCTGACGCCGCTTGCGGTGGATCCCGGACACCCGTTCCCGCACATTTCCAATCTCAGCAAGAACCTCGCGGTCGTCGTCAAGCACGACGGACGCACCAAGTTCGCGCGCATCAAGCTGTCGCCGACCGTGCCGCGCTTCCTGACGCTGCCGTCCGAGCTGTCCGGCGGCGGGACGGTGCTGGTCTTCCTCGAGGACGTGGTGTGCGCGAACGTGCAGGCGCTCTTCCCCGGCACGGCGGTGCGGGGGGCGTATGTCTTCCGGGTCGTGCGCGACACCGACATGGTCATCCAGGAAGACGAAGCGGATGACCTGCTCGAAACCATCGACCAGGGACTCCGTCAGCTCCGCCACGGGACGCCCTCGCTCCTCCAGGTCGAGGCGCGGATGCCGCGGCGCGTGATGGACATCCTGGTCGAGAACTTCGACATCGGCGAGGGGGTCCTGGTCAGGACGGCCCACCGCGTCGGGTTTGGCGACTGGATGGAGCTGACCCGGCTGCACCGGCCCGAATTGAAGTATCCGAACTTCGCGCCGCGCGTGGTGTGGAGACCGTCGGACGCCGAGGAGATCTTCGAGCTGGTGCGGCATCGCGATTTCATGCTGCACCATCCGTTCGATTCGTTCTCGTCGGTGGAGACGTTTCTGCGGGCGGCCGTGGACGACCCGCAGGTCGTCGCCATCAAGATGACGCTCTATCGCATCGGCCACGATTCGCCGCTCATCGACCTGCTGGAACGCGCCGCGGAGTCGGGCAAACAGGTGGCGGTGCTGGTCGAGCTGAAGGCGCGGTTCGACGAGAAGAACAACATCACGTGGGCGACGCGGCTCGAAGCCGCCGGCGTCCACGTCGTCTACGGGCTCGTCAATCTGAAGACCCACTGCAAGCTGTGTCTCGTGGTCCGCAAGCAGCCGGAGGGCATCCGGCGCTACGCGCACATCGGCACCGGCAACTACAACGCGGCCACCGCGCGCATCTACACGGACCTCGGCCTGGTGACGGCGCGGCCTCCGATCGTGCAGGACGTCACCAATCTCTTCAACTACCTCACGGGCTATTCCAGCCAGACCGAATACCAGCAGCTCGTGGTGGCCCCGGTGAACCTGCGCCGCCGCCTTCGCGGGCTGATCGAACGCGAGGCCGAACATGCGCGCGCCGGGCGCCGCGGGCGCATCGTGATCAAGGTCAACGGGCTCACCGACACGGAGACCATCCAGCACCTGTACCGCGCGTCGCAGGATGGCGTGCAGATCGACCTCATCGTGCGCGGCATCTGCTGCCTGCGGCCCGGCGTGCCCGGCGTCAGCGAGACGATTCGTGTGCACTCGATCGTCGGCCGGTTCCTCGAGCACTCGCGGATCTATTTCTTCGGGAACGATCAGGCGCCCGAAACCTACATCGGCAGCGCCGACCTCATGGAGCGGAACCTCGACCGCCGTGTCGAGGTCCTCTGCCCGGTGCTCGACCCCGAACTGACAGTGTACCTGCGGGACGTCGTGCTCGATGCGTACCTGAGGGACACCCAGCGCGCGTCCGTCCTGGACGCGGAAGGCGCGTACCGGCCGGCCGCGCGCGACGGCGACAGCGTCGATGCACAGCAGTTGCTTCTGACGCGGCACGTGACCGACTACGCGCGCGAGAGCCACGACCGGCCGTAGCGGGGCGGGAAGCGGGAAGCGGGAAGCTGGAAGCAGGAAGCGGAAGCGGGAAGCAGCTACCAACACAATGGCGCAAGCAGTGGCGCATCTGCGCCCATGCCTGCGCCCGTTCTTGCCCGATGCCGTGGTATACCCACGCGCAGTACCGACATGGTAGCGCCTCCCCATGACGGCCGCATGTCGAACCGCGAACGCGCCCGTAAAATCATGTTGCCAGCCACCATGAAGACTCGTGGCTTCAGCTTTTAGGCGGAAGTCCTAGAATCGCGGAGTCGAGTCTTCCGGCTAAAGCCGGAAGCCACAAGCTAGTGTTTGAGAGCTTCTCGTGGCTTCCGCCTTCAGGCGGAAGTCGGCGGGGAGTCTCGAGAACCCATCAGTTCGGCGGCGTGCGAGGAGTGCCGGCGTCCAGGGTTCATGCGGCGTGGGGGTCGTCGCGGTGGGGGAGCTGCGCGGAATGCGGAACGACCTGCCGCCAACCCTTTTCGTGCATGGTGCGCTTCCATTGTTCCGCGAGCCCGAATGCCTCAGTCGGGTGAGTGCAGTGTTCCGTCAGAAGAGTTTCGCCTCCTGCGACGACTCGCAACTCCCAGCCTGCCGGCCACTGCATCAGCGCGCATCGTGCCCTGTCATGTCGCCGTTCCATCGTCCACAGCGTGCCGACATCGTGTCGAGTGTCCTGACGAGACGTTGGGCGGGTGCGCATGTGTGGGTCCCCTTACTTTTAGGCAAACACCCGATAATGTTAAGGCCTCTGTTTGGCACCCGTGTGAACACGGCGCAACATTCGTGTGATATGTGGCAAAACTGCCCGTCGCGACACGGTAATGATGAGCTGCACTCACGATGAGGGCCACGAAATACGGTGGCTGCCACAGACAAATCTCCGAGTAGAGTGCGGCATCCGATGCTCCTCCCCGGACCACCGGGCGCCGCGCGTATGAATACCTTACGTTCGGGCTCAGCGTCGCGCGTATGATGTCTTGACTGGAGCCATGGCCGCTGGAATCGGTACTGCGTGTCACGCAGTGGACGGCCGCTCTCCCGTATGTTCATATGACTCCTCGACTCGTGACGGTACGACGTTGGTGCGTCCGCGGATCCGGGCGTTGGTGCGTCGTGCTCGCCGGCGTGTTGTGCTTCGGCCGAACGAGCGTCACTCTGGCGCAAGGTGCTGCCGCCACAATCGAGGTGCACGTTGCATCCGCAGACGAAGCCCCAAAGGCGGCGGACGCATCGATCCCGATCCTGCTGAGGTCCCTGGCCGATCCATCTCAGTCCTGGTCGGCGCAGCCGGGCCGCGGGGAGATCGTCCGGTTCAGGCTCGTGCCGCCGGGGCGATATCGACTGATCGTCGGCACGGTCGAACGCCAACTGGAGGTGGGATTTGGCGACGACGTCAGAGTGGACGTCGGTCGCGCGTCGGCGCCGTCCGCCGGCGACCACGAAGTGCACGTGGCCGGCATCCGCCGGACCGCCTACGGCACACGGTTCGCGTTGGCGGCGCTCGAACGGCTCCCGCGGAGCGGAGGCGTATACGGACTGATTGAACGCAGCGATCCGCTCGTGGTCACCGAGCGCATCGAGGGCGGGGGCACGTACCTCGAGCCGCAGCGCCTGGGCGCGTCTGGTGCGTCGTGGACGCAGACCACGTTCCGATTGGCCGATGCGGACGTTACCGATCCCGACCGCACCGGCTTCGCGATGTTCTATCCGAACCTCGACACGCTGGAGGCCGTCACCGTCACCACGGCGGGTCTGCCCCCGGACGGGTATGGGAGCGGCACCTCCGTGATGATGCTGCCGCGAACGCCCGCGTCGAGCTGGCAGCGCACGATTGAATTCGACGTGTCGCCGGCGGCGTTTCAATCGGTGAATCCCCTCCCGGCGGCGCCGTCGATCGCGCGCCTTGGCGGAGCGGGCAGCGGCTCATTTGTCGTCAGCGGCCCGGTGTCCAATCGGCTTGGACTCCTCGTGGCGGGGGAGCTCGCGCGTGCAACACGTGTGGAGAGAACGCGTCTGCCGCCCCTTGAAAGCCGGGCCCAGACGCTGTCGGCGCATCTCCTCTACAAGGCGACCGCGCGTGACGAGCTGCGGGTGTTCGGGCAGATCGATCGGTTCGAGGTTCCGGCGGCCGGCCGCGCCGCCCTGGTCGACCCCGGCCTTCTGGAGCGAAATCGATCGACGCTTGCCTCCGCCACCTGGAATCGCCGCGACCTCGTGGGTCTCAATTGGTCCGCGAATCTGACGTACGCCCGGGCCGCCACGACGCCGGCGCTGTCCGGCGTGCCCGTTGTCGGAACGATGGAGCGGTTGCGCGACGGGCCGGTCTACGAGATGGCGGCGACGTCTACCAGCCGTCGTCAACGCATGTCGATCGACTGGCGCGGCGATCCCGGCCCGGTGCGCTGGTGGGGCACGCGTCACCTGACCGAGTTCGGTGCCACCGCCTCGTGGACCGGAACGAGCCGCGACGCGCCGGGCGCTTCCCTGATCGGCGAGCTGGTGGATGGCCAGCCCGCCCGGGCCTGGGCGTACGGCACCGACGCGGTCACGGCGCAGTGGCGCGGCCGGGAGCTGGCGCTCTGGGCGACGGATGTCGTCCCGGTGACGTCCACCCTCGACGTCGACCTCGGCCTCCGGGCATCAATCTTGTCGGCGTCTCGCGACGGCGTGGGGGGCGACATTTCCTGGCCGGCGCTGTCGCCGAGCGTTGGCGGCACGTGGCGCGCGCTGCCGAATGACCGGTTGACGTTCCAGGTCGGATACTCGCGGTACGCGTCGCGTCTGCCCCTGAACTACCTGAGTTACGGCGATCCGCATGGTCTGTCCGGGACGGTCAGCCGCTGGGATGACGTGAATGGCGACCGGAGGCTCCAGGCAGACGAGGTCGGCCTGGCGGTGGCCGCTGTGGGTCCGTGCTGTGCGAACGGCCGGCTCAATGCCATTGCCGGCGACTTGCACGCGCCGCGTACGAAGGAAACGCGGATCGTGCTGCAGACGCGCCTGACAGAACATCTGGTGCTCCGGTTCGGCGCCACCGATCGCCGGACCTACAGGCTCATTCAGCCGATCAACGCTGCCGTCACCGCGGCCAACGCCTCGCTGACCCATGTCGAGGACCCGGCTCTCAACATGCTGGGAGCGGACGACGATCAGCTGTTGCCGATCTTCAACCGGCTGCCGGCAAGCTTCGGCACGGATTCGTACGTGCTGCAGAACGTCGACGGCAACACGGCGCGCGACCACGGGGTCGACCTCGTCCTGGAGCGGCCGTTCGACGGCCGGTGGGGCACGCTGATCGGCGCGACCGCACACAAGTCGGAAGGCTCCGGGGGAAACCGCGGCTTTCGTCCGGACGAAAACGATCAGGGCGTGCTCGGGGAGGTCTTCAGCGAGCCGAACGCGGCAACGTTCGCGTCGGGCCGGCTCTTCTTCGAGCGCGGATACGTCGTCAAGTGGTCCGCCATCTATGACCTGCCGTACGGCTTCCGCGGCGGGACCGCGGCCCGCTACCAGGATGGCCAGCACTTCACGCGTGTGGTGATTGCCCCGGACGTGCAACAGGGTGTGGATTTCGTGCCCACGCTTCCGCGCGGCAAAACCCGGTTCACCTACGTGTTCACCCTCGACACGAGGCTCGAGAAACAGATATGGACCCGCGGTAGTCGCGCGTCGCTGATCCTGGAAGTGTTCAATCTTCTCAACACCAACAACGAGGTCGAAGAGGACGAGGTCACCGGGCCGGCGTTCCGCGCGTCCACGGCAGTCCAGCCACCGCGTTCCGTGCGCCTCGGTCTTCGATTCACATTCTGATCGGCGCGTCGCGAGG
>CAWGAS010000048.1:0-69671 GCA_963820645.1 uncultured Acidobacteriota bacterium
TCGCGTCCATGATGCTGCGCAGCGGGCCGAACCGGAAGTCGGACAGCAGCTGCCGCAAACGCGATTCCGTCTTGTCCAGGTTCCGGTAGTGGCGCGTGCGGCTCAGGAGCGAGCCCGGAAGCCGGGGCTGATCCGGATCGATCTCCCACGGATGGATATAGAAGATCGCGCTCCGCTGCTCGACGCGGTTGAGGCGATCGACGCCGAACCGCGTCCAGGCGTAGGGAAGGAGCCGGAAGTAGCCGCCGCCGGCGACGGGGAAGTTCATCCCGGCACAGCGGAAGGTGGATCCCGGAAACTCGACGAGCGATCCCCCGTCGCGCTGCACGACGTAGGCGTGCCGGGCCGAGACGGGTATGCCGTAGCGATCGTGGTGAATCGGAAAAATGCTCGCGTCGTACCGGTAGCCCTCGTCGATCAGGATGTCGAGCGCCCACAGCGACCGCGGGGTGATCGAGTAGCTCGGCGCCCGGAAGCCGTCAACGGCCACGCCGGACACGTCCTCGAGGAGCGCCTTCGCCCTGCCGCACGTCCTCGCGGAACGCCGCGGGCGTCTGGTCGTAGACGAGCCGGTGCGCGTAGCCGTGCGACGCCAGCTCGTGCCCGCGCTCGGCAATCCGCCGCACGAGCTCCGGATGCCGCTCGGCAACCCAGCCGAGCACGAAGAACGTCGCCCGCACGCCCGCGTCGTCGAGGATGCCGAGCACCCGCTCGGTGTTGGCGCACACCCGGCTCTCGAGGGTCTCCCAGCGGCTCCGCGGCACGACGCCATCGAAGGCGCTGACGTGGAAGTAGTCCTCGACGTCGATGGTCATCGCGTTCAGCACGCGATGGCTCGGCTCCTCGTCGCGCACGTCAGACTCCCCGCCCCTGAATGACCCGTCTTCACCGTGCGCAGCAGCGATGTAGAGGTCGAGGCCGAGCGACATGTGCTTGATGTAGAACAGGTCGTACTGCAGCTTCTGCATCGCGTCGTCGACGCTGGCGCCGTAGGCGTAGCAGACCTGGGCCCATCCGGTCAGCCCGGGCCGCACCACGTGCCGCTGACCGTAGAACGGGATCGCGACGGTCAGCTCGCTGACGAACTCCGGCCGCTCGGGCCGCGGCCCGACCAGGCTCATGTCGCCGATCGAGGATGTTCCAGAACTGCGGCAGCTCGTCGAGACGCGTGCGGCGCAGGATGCGGCCGATCGGCGTCACGCGGCAGTCGTTCTCGCCGGCCCAGACCGCGCCCGTCTGCGGCCTCGGCGTCCTCGCGCATCGAGCGGAACTTGCGGACCGTGAACACGCGCCCGTGCAGGCCGACGCGCCGCTGGCCGTAGAGGATCGGCCCCGGGCGACGTGGCCTTCACGAGCACGGCGACGACGCACATGATCGGCAGGAGCAGCAGCAGCGCGAGCCCGCGAGCCGAGCACGTCGAGCGCGCGCTTCATGGCGCGGAGCCGGCGGCTCTTCCGGAAGCCTTCGGAGAAGATCAGCCAGCTCGGACGCAGGTTCTCGACGGCGATGCTTGCCCGGTGTACTGCTCGTACACCGACGCGAGGTGATCGAAGGTCACCCCGTCCAGCTTCATCTCCAGCAGCTTGTCCATCGGCAGCTTCCCGCGCGCGTCGGCCAGGCTGACGACGACGCGGTCGACGGCGCGGGCGCGGACGATCGCCGGAATGTCCTCGATGGTCCCGATGACGTTCGCGCCGAGCGCCGCCGCCCGGTCCGCCTCGGGGCAGACGAAGCCGACGATCTCGATCGCGCGCTCGGTTCGCTCGGTCAGCTCCCGGGCCAGCGCGATCGACGCGCTGCCGACGCCCACCAGCAGCAGCCGCTCGCGCGGCGCGACGCGCCGCGAAATCCATTCGAAACTGAGGCGCCAGCTCGTCACGCCGACCACGACGAAGAGCCCGGACGTGACGAACACGCCGCGGCGCGATGATCAGGCTCGGCGCGAACAGGTAGACGAAGCGCCAGGATCACGGAGGCCGCGCCGAGCGCCTGCAGCACACGAATCAACAGCTCCGAGCGGTTCGCGAGCACGCGGAACTCGTACAGATTGCGGTAATAGAGGCACAGCTGACAGATGACGATCACGAGCAGCATCCGCGGGATCAGCCCGGCCGCCGGTGTCGCCCCGGCGAGGCGCAGATAGACCCCGGCCGCGATGGCGCCCGCGATCAGGACGCTTTCGAAGCCAATCAGCGTGGTCGAGCGCCACGTCAGGCGCTGCATCAATATGTTCGACATGAGTTCACCGGCTCAGGGTTTCGGGCGGGCGTGTCCGTAGTAGCCCTCGTATTGATAGGAATGCCCGAACGGCGCGTCCGCGGCACGGTTCAGGACGACGCCGATGATCCGCTCGCGGCCGAGCGCCTCGACCGACTTCTGCAGAATCCGGTACGACACTTTGCCTGCCGCGACCACCATGACGACCGCGTCGACCATGCCGGCGAGCAGGTTGGCGTCGGTCAGCAGGCCCACGGGCGGCGTGTCGACGATGACCCAGTCGAAGCCGTCCCCCGCGCCCCTCACGAGCTCGCGCATCTTCGGCGAGGTCAGGAGCCCGATCGGATCGGGGTTGGGCCGGCCGGCCGGCAGCAGCGTCAGGCGCGGCGACAGCTCGAACGCCGGCGGCAGCATGTCCGGTGAGGTCAGCGCTTCGTTGAGCCCCGCGATATTCGGGACATCGAAGATCTGGTGCATCGTCGGCCGGCGGAGATCGGCGTCGATGACGAGCACCTTGCGCCGGTACGACTCGCTCAGCGTCAGCGCGAGGTTGGTGGCGGTCAGCGTCTTGCCTTCGCCGGGCATCGCGCTCGCCACCATCACGATCTTCATGCCGGTCTGCGCCTGCGCGTGATGCAGCGTCGCGGCGAGACGGCGGTACTGCTCGACGCTGCCGGGAGGCGACAACTCCGACAGCACGATCTTCGCGCCGAGGCGCTTGGCGATGGCGCTGAGGTCCGGATCGCGCCCTTCGGGCGGACCGATCGTGGTGAACGCCGGGCGCGAGGGCAGCCGTGTTGGCATGGTGATCATCAGCGGAGGCCCCGCGCAATCTCGATGGCGAGGATCACCAGGGCGGTGCCCGATCCCGTGAGCACCCCTCGGACCCGCTGGCCACGTGGCAGCTTGGGGGAGAACACCGGAATGGTGGCGATCACCGGCAACGCCAGGACCGTGCGAATGTCTTCTTCGGACTTGAGCGTCGAGTCCATGAACTCCAGCGCCGCCACGATCCCGAGGCCGATGAGCAGGCCGAAGGCAATCCCGAGGGCGTTCAGCTTGAGCCGATCGGGACTGTACGGGCGATCCGGAATCAGCGCCGGATCGAGGACGCGGAACTGCTCGCCGACCCGGCCCTTCTCCATGGCCTCCGCGATCTTGGCTGCCTCGTGCTTGGAGAGCAGGTCGCGATAGAGGGTCTGCACGGTCTCGTAGTCGCGCATCAGCTCGACCTGCTCCGACTCGCGCACCGGCACCGCCTCGAGCCGTGCCTGATAGACGTTGATCTCCTGCAGGATCCGCTGCTGGTCCCTCTGGAGCGCGCCGATGCGCTGGTTGATCGCGTCGATCTCGGCGCGCAAGTCCCGGATTCGCCGCTCCCGCTGCAGCTCGTTCGGCGTCTGCGCAGGCGCCGGCACGGCGGCGGTCGCCGGGGCGGCCGGCCGCTGAGACTTCAGCACCTGCACCTGCGCCTCGAGCTGCGCGACACGCCGGCGCAGGCGCCGGACGTCCGGATGTTCAGCCGTCAGGCGTTCTTCCATCGTGAGCAGCTGCGAGCGGGCCTCAGCCAGCTCCTCCACGGGAGACGCCGCCGGCGTCGAAGAGCCGCCCGATGGCGATGACACGCCGGCCGGTGGGACGGCACCCGCCGGCTCCGGCACGAGCAGGTCGCCGAGCTCGCGTTCCTTGGTGCCCAGCCGCTCGCGCTCGCGGTTCATCGAATCGACGAGTGTCTGCAGCTGGGCGCGCGCCGACTGGAGGCCCTGCACGTTCGAGGCGGCCTGCGACGGCAGCTCCCCGGCGTGCGCGAGCCGGTACGCCTCGAGCTTCTTCTCCTGTTCGATCAGCCGCTGCTCCTGCTCGACCAGGCGCTCCTTCAGGAACACGCTGGTGCCCTGCGCCAGGGATCCGCGGTCCTCGACGTTCATCTGGATGAAGAGCGTGGCGAGCCGCTCGGTGACGACCTGGGCCGTCACCGGGTCCGGCGAAGACGTGAGCTGACCTTGAACGCATCCCCCACGCACCGGGTCCACCTTCACGGTGTTGCGCATGCGGGCGATCAGGTCCTCCATCGACGTCGTCGAGCGCTCGTTCTGAAACAGGTTCAGTTCGACGATGATTTTCTCGAGGCTGCTCCGGCTGAGAATCTGCTGGTTGAGCGACTGCAGGCGATCCCCGATGCGATCGGTGACGGTCGCCCGGACGTAGCTGTCCGGGACGCGCTGCGGGATGACCAGAATCGTCGTCTCGGACCTGTAGACGTCCGGCAGCCGGCGCACGACGAGCACGGTCGCGACGGATACGACGACGAACGGCAGCAGGATCAGCCACTTGCGCCGCCAAGCGATCCGCAGAAAATCTTCGATAGCGTACTTGCGTCCTGGTAGCACGGAAACCTCTATCTCCTCCGGAACAACGCAGCCGACCACGACAATCCGACGCGCACGCCCTGCCGCGCGAGCCGCGATGGAAGCGTCAGCCCCGACCGGCTCGCTTCCCGTGAACCGAAAGCGCGTCGAGTAGCCCTCCAGCTTCGACGCGCCACGCTCTCGCGATCTGCCGGCGCAGGCGCGCCGACGTCGTGTACCAGTCGTACTGCGGGGCGCTGGTCTCGAACCCGACCGATGCCGCGGGCGACACCCGCCGGCGATCGACAGGAACCACGCGCGTCCCAGCTGGCCGTCGACGTTCAGGCCGAGGGCATCCGACAGGAACGGCTGCTGAAAACCGGCCACGAACTGCATCGGGCGCGTGTACTCGATGCGCGTCGACCACCGCGCGCGCGAGATCGCGCGCGAGGCTCGCGCGCACGATGAGCACGAAGCCTGCGGCTGTGGCCGTCGCTGAGGATCGTCGATCCGGTTTCCGTCTCGAGCACCGTTCGGCCGGAAAACGGGAGCGGCCTGCGAAAAGTCGAAGCCGAAGTCGACGTCGTGCCGGATCCCGGCGGCGGCCTCCGCCGTCGCGATCGACGTCGATCCAAAACCGTATCCCGCGTGAAACACGCCGGACGGCGACACCGGCGTTCCAGCCGGACCGAGGCGAGCTGGCTGCCTGCCGTCGCCAGGCCCGGCGCTCCTCGAGCTCGTGTGCGTGAACGACACCGACACCGTCGACCGCCGGCTGAGCGTGCGCGACAGCGTGACCGCGCCGTCATTCCTCGTCTCGCGGGCGGCGGTGAGGCCCGCATTGATCATCAGCGCGTCCGAGACGAGCGCCCGGCACGCCCGGCGTGTACCCCGAGATGCCGGTGCTGTCCAGCGGCCGCTCGCTGAGCGATTCGGTCACCTCGAGCACTGTCCGCCGACCGAACCGCGAACAGAAGCTGAACGCCCCCGCATACGAAACGAGGTCCTGGCGGATGACCGGTCGAGTACGGCGACGACCGAGCCCAGCGAGATGCTCGAAGCTGTTCCGGCGGGTCGCGCGGCCGTAGCCGAGACCGACGTTCACCCGGCCCTCTTCCGGCGGCGCGATGCCGCTCGCGACGGTCGCCGATTCGAGCGCGGACAACATCGACACCGAAACCTTCAGCGGACTGCCGCCGGCCGACGCCTGCGTGCCGCTGGGGTTCGCCGGGGTCTGCGCCCAGGCGGCAGCGCCTGGCCGAGCAGGACCACGGCGACCAGAGGCCAGCCACGGGCGCAATCACGCCCGGCAGCGGATCGTCACGGCACGATCACCGTGTCGCCGGGCCGCAGCTCGATGTTCTGATTGAGCTTCTTGCCGCCGACGACGTCCTGATAGTTGAACTTGATTCGCGTGTTGCCCGGGCGGACCACGACGATGTTCTTGCCGCTCACGAACTCACGCAGCCCTCCGGCCGTCGCAATCAGCTGCAGCACCGTCGTCGGGCCTTTGAGCGGGTACGACCCGGGCTTCTCGACGCTGCCCGTGATGAAGACGTGCCGGCTGTTGATTTCCTTGACCACGACGGTCGCGGCCGGATCCGCGATGAACTTGGAGGCGGCCACCAGCAGGCGCTCGCGAAGCTGATCGGGCGTCAGTCCCGCCGCCTGCACATCGTTCAGGAGCGGCAGCGAGATCCGGCCGTCCGGCCTCACGATCACGTCCGAGGTGATCTCCGTGTCCTTCCAGAACACGATCGACAGCTTGTCGTCCGGCCCAATCGTGTAATCGGGCGGTGGAACCGGAAGCGGGACCGCGGCCGCCGCGCGGCTGGGGGCCCGCTGCGACTGGCCCCAGGCGGCCGGGACTGCTGCCGTGAGAGCAGGCAACGACGATCAGGAGCGCAATGCGAGTCCACATAAGTATTGATTGGTTGCAGGGTGCGATGAAGGAATAGCAAAGGAACCGCCATCCTCAGGCCGGCCGCGATCGCGCGGGATCCCGCCTGAATCGGCGGTCCGGGGCCGCGCCGTTCGGAACCGTCGCCGAAACCCGAGCTCGACGGAGCCTGTAGTCGCGATTCCGGCTGACTAATTTCTGCCGCTGCGGTGTTGTCGGCGAACCGTCACGTCCGGCAGGCAGTGGATCGCCGCTGATTGGGTCCGCAGTACACCGGTACCTCGAACAATGTGGGCTCCTGTCGTCTCGAGTCCACTCGTGAGCCCTCTGAGGTGACGAACTGGCGAGCGGTCTGTGGCTTGCACGTAACACGGCAGTCACACTGGAAAAAGGATCCCATGCCGAAGACCATACTGGTCGTTGATGACAACGCTTCGTCGGTCACGGATCTCGTGCATGCGTTCGCGGCTTCCGGTTTGACCGCCGTCGGCGCGCACAGCTTCGCCGATGCGCTGAAGGTGCTGGGAAGCGTCGAGCCCGAGCTGATGACGACGGGCGTGCGGCTCTGCCCCTACAACGGGCTGCACCTGGTGCTGCGGGCCCGCGCCCTCTACCCCAACACCGCCGCGATCGTCATCGGACCGGCCGATCCGATGCTGGCCTCCGACGCACGCGCCCTTGGAGCTGACGCGTATCTGACCACGCTGTCACCCGGCGAGATCGTGTTCGAGGCGCTGAAGATTCTCGGCCGGCCGCGCGGCGCCGCGCGACAGTCTGCACATGCGCGCGCTGCCGATCGCGGACCGCGCTGCGTCTGCGCTGGACGTTCCCGCCCATGGCGCCGACCTTCACGCCGGACGCCGTCCGGGAACCTTCCGTGGCGTCCGGCTTCAGCCGGACCCTCGCCTATGCCTGACCGATGTGCTCGACGTGGCTGGCCGGCGCGTGCTGGCCGATGGGCCCGAGGTGGCTGACCTGCCGGTAGTCCTTGAACGGCAGCTGGCACTGGTGCTTGCGCAGGAAGTTCAGGAACTTCTTGTAGTCCCCGGCATCCATGTTGAACAGCTCCACCATGATCTTGTAGTTGCCGCGCGCTTCTTCCAGCCCCTTGCGCACGACGTCGCGGACGTGGGCGCGCGTGATCTCCCGCTGCATGTAGAGCGGATACACCGTCGTCCAGAACGACTCGCGCCGGTGCGTCAGGCGGCTGTAAAGGTCCTCGACGACGTCCACGGAAGGCGCGACGACCGGCGCAGCCGCGCAGCGCCGGTTGGCGCGCAGCTCCGCGGGCAGATCGCCCAGCTCCACGACCGCTCCGCGCCCGACGACGACCAGCCGCTCGAGGACGTTCTGAAGCTCGCGCACGTTCCCCGGCCACGAATAGTCCATCAGCGCCTCGAGCGCATCGGGAGCGATCGATTCGACCGACGAGCGGTTGGCGCGCTGGAACTGCCGGAGGAAGTGGTCGATCATGGCGCGAATGTCCTGCTTGCGCTGCCGCAGGGGCGGAACGAGCAGGTGGATGACGTTCAGCCGGTAGAAGAGATCCTCGCGGAACGTGCCCTGGGCGATCATTTCCGACAGGGGCTTGTTGGTCGCCGCGACCACGCGCACGTTGACCGGCGTGCCGGCCCGTTCGCTGCCGACCTTCTGCAGCTCGCCCGTCTCGAGGAATCGCAGCAGCAGGCCCTGCATGCGCAGCGACATCTCCCCGACTTCGTCGAGGAAGATCGTCCCTTCGTGCGCGGTCTCGAGCTTGCCCGGCTTGTCGCGATAGGCGCCGGTGAAGCTCCCCTTGACGTGACCGAACAGCTCGGACTCGAGAAGCGTTTCCGGAAGCCCCGCGCAGTTGACGGGAACGAACGGGCGGTTCGCCCGCAGGCTGCGTGCGTGAATGGCGCGCGCGACGAGCTCTTTGCCGACGCCGCTTTCGCCAGTGACCAGTACTTTCGCATCGGAGCGCGCGACGCGCTCGATCTCCTGCCTCAATTCGACGATGGCAGAGCTCTCCCCAGTGATTTCTCCGTACAGTCGCATGTTCTAAGACTCCGTGAGTTGCTGTGTGGGAACCTTCATTGAGATAGCAAACGGACGGCCACAGGCAGACCGAAGTCTCCACGACAGCGCACAAATGATTTCATGGGCGTTTCCTCGATCTCTATGCGTGGACCCCTCGATGGCCGATTTACAGGATGTGCCTCTGGAGTGGATTCGGGTGTTTTTATTCTGCCTGGAGGAAGCAATTGCCGGGCTTTGGAGGCCGAAAGGCTCGAGAAAAGCACACCTCATCCGCGCAATTTCGCCACGCGAAGCGAATGGCCGTGTTCCAAAGGCGTACAGGGCCAGGGCGGCCACCGGGCACGCACGGAATCCAACCCCATGAATCCAAAGAGATACGACTGACTCATCCGTTTGGCGGCGCTCTTGCTCCCGAACCGCCACGAAAATGCGGCATCAGATTCTGCTCGTGAACCCGGAGCCGTCCTTCGCGGAGTCTCTGGCCCCGCTGTTGACCTCGAACGGATTCGAAGTCACCCTCGCGGCCGACTTCGGGGAAGCGGCCGGACTGCTGCGAGGGCACACCTTCGACGCCCTGGTGACAGCGCACCGGCTCGGGGCGCACAACGGCCTGCATCTCGTTCTGCGTGCACGGGTTGACCGGCCGGCGGTGCTCACGGTCGTCACCTCGACGATCCCGGATCCCCAGCTCGAGGCGGAGGCGGCGGTGTTCGGGGCGGTGTGCCTGCTCGCACCGTGGCAGGATTCGGCCAGATTGCTCGAAGTCCTTCGATCGGCGGGCCCCCAGCCGGCCTGACGTTTGACCCCCAAAATCATCGCGCTTATACTCAGCGCGGAATGCCGGCCCCCACAACCATCGCGATTGGGATCACTCGAGTCCAGACGACCTGGATTTGTGCGGTCGGTGGGGATTGCGCGCTGGCTCGATAGCTAGCGAGGCTGCGCCTCAGACAATGAGAGGCTCCGCCTCGCTAGGTGGCATTGTTTACTGGCTCGCCGTCTTGATCCCGAAAACTTGACCAATCGGTGGAAGTTTTCGGATAAGACGGCTGGTCGGAACCCAGCAACCGCAGCACCCGCCGGCCTCCACGGGCCAGCGGGTTTTTTTTTGCGGCCGCATGACCGCGGCCGGGTGGGCTCATCCCGAGCGCGCCGGCGCGGCGTCAGCCGCGAAGGCGGCCGGTCCGAGGGGGACGCGTCATGAAGATCGCAAGGCCGTATCGCGCGGTGTTCCGGTGCACGGCCGGGTGTCCGGAGGACCATTCCATCTGGCAGCCCCTCTATCGCTGCCCCCGCTGCGGAGCGCTGCTGCAGGTGGAGCACGATCTGGACGCGCTGCGCGATCGCAGCCCGGCCGCCTGGATGCGCACCTTCGACGAGCGGTACAAGCGTACGACCTGGCCTGTACGGGTCGGGCGTCTGGGGGAAGAAGGAGTGGATCTGCCCCGAGCTCAGGAACGACAACGTCGTCTCGATGGACGAAGGCGGGACGAACATGTTCTGGGCCGAGCGCTTCGGCCAGGAGATCGGGGTCGAAGACCTCTGGGTCAAGCAGTGCGGGAACTCGCACACCGGGTCGTTCAAGGACCTCGGGATGACGGTGCTCGTGTCGGTCGTCAAGCAGATGGTCGCCGACGGCGCCGCCGTCCGCGCGGTGGCGTGCGCCTCGACCGGCGATACGTCCGCGGCGCTGGCCGCCTATGCGGCCGCCGCGGGCATCCCCGCCATCGTCATCCTGCCGCGCGGCCGCGTCACGCCCGCGCAGCTCGTGCAGCCGCTCGCCAACGGCGCGAGTGTGCTGGCCCTCGACACGGACTTCGACGGCTGCATGACCATCGTGCGCCGGCTGGCGGAAGAAGAAGGTGTCTACCTCGCCAACTCGATGAACAGCCTGAGGCTCGAGGGCCAGAAGACGCTGTCGGTCGAGATCGTGCAGCAGTTCGACTGGGAGGTGCCGGACGTCATCGTCGTCCCGGGAGGCAACCTCGGCAACGTCAGCGCGATCGGCGCCGGTTTCGAGCTGATGCTGGAGCTCGGAGTGATTTCCAAGAGACCGCGGATCGTCGTCGCGCAGGCGGCCGCCGCCAACCCGCTCTACGTCGCCTACCGGAACAACTGGGTCTTCGAGCCGATGGCCGCGCAGCCGACCATCGCGTCGGCGATCCAGATCGGCAACCCGGTTTCGATCGACAAGGCGATTCGCACGCTCCAGCGATTCGACGGCATCGTCGAGCAGGCGACCGAGGCCGAGCTGGCGGACGCCGCCGCCCGCGCCGATCGTACCGGGATGTTCAACTGCCCGCACACGGGGGTCGCGCTGGCGGCGCTGGAGAAGCTGGTGGCGCGCGGTGACATCACGGCCACCGATCGGACGATCGTCATCTCGACGGCGAACGGGCTGAAATTCAGCGAGTTCAAGGTCGCGTACCACACGAACGGCCTCTCGGGCGTCCAGTCGCGGTATGCGAACCCCCCGGTGGAGCTGCCGAACGACTACGACGCGGTGCGCCGCGCGGTCGACAGCGTCGTGTCCGCCGAATCGATCGCGTCGCGGAGCCGTTGACGTGGCGCCCACCAACCGCGATCTCGAAATCTGGAAATTCGGCGGCGCGTCGCTCGCGGATGCGGCGGCCATCCAACGGGCCGCCGCGCTCATCGCGGCGCACGCCGGGCCGCTCGTCGTGGTCGCGTCGGCGCTGGCCGGGGTGACCGACCTCCTGCTGAACGGCGCCACGCTCGCCTCGGCCGGCAAGTCGGACGAGGCCGGACGCGTCGCCGCGGTGTTCCTGCGCCGTCATCGCGAGATTGCCAGAGCCGTGCTGCCCGCGGGGGCCTCGCGGCGCGCGCTGCTCGCGCGGCTCGACGAGGCGGCGCGCGAGTACCGCGATCTCTGCGGCGCGGTCGGCGTGCTCGGGCACCTGGCGCCGCGCGCGAGCGACATGCTCGCGGCGCGCGGCGAGCGGATGTCGGCCGCCATCCTCGCCGCCGTCCTCGCGGCCGGCCGGCGCAAGGCCGTCTACGTGGACGGCGCGGACATCATCGCGACCGACGGGCATCACGGCGGCGCGGCGCCCGAATCTTCCCGAGACGGCGCGCCGCGCGCGGCGCCGGGTGGCGCCGCTCGTCGCGGACGGCGTCATCGCCGTGGTTCCCGGGTTCATCGGCTACGCCCCCGACGGGAGCGTCACCACCCTCGGCCGCGGCGGGTCCGACCTGACGGCGACGCTGCTCGCGCGTCCGCTGTCGGCGCGCCGGGTCGTGCTGTGGAAGGACGTGGCCGGCATCCTCACCGCCGATCCGCGGCTGGTGCCGGATGCCCGGCTGATCCCGCACCTGCACCATCGCGAGGCCGCGGAAGTCGCGCACTACGGCGCGAAGGTCCTGCACCCGCGGGCGCTCATCCCGCTCGCGGGCAGCCGCATCGTGCTGCGCGTCCGCAGCTTCCTCGATCCGGCCGCGCCGGGCACGGAGGTCTCGGCGCGCCGCGCGACCGTCAGGTATCCGGTCAAGGCGCTGGCCATCGTGCAGGGCCAGGCGATCGTCACCGTCGCCGGCAAGGGGATGGTCGGGGTCCACGGCATCGCCGCGCGGACCTTCGGCGCCCTCGAGGCCGAGCACCTGTCGGTCTCGACGATCTTCCAGGCCTCATCGGAAAGCTCGATCGGGTTCACGCTGCCGGAAACGGAAGCGGACCGCGCGGTCAACCGCCTCGAGGACGCCTTCGCCCAGGAACTGGCGAGCGGGCTCATCGACAACGTCACCGCGCGCCGCGGCATGGCGGTCCTTGCCGTCGTCGGCGACGGGATGGCCGGATCGCCCGGCGTCGCGGGCCGCGTCTTCACGGCGCTGGCGGCGGGCGGGATCAACGTCGTCGCGATCGCGCAGGGGTCGTCGGAGCGGAACATCTCGTTCGCGGTGACCGCCGCGGACGCGCCCGCGGCCGCACGCCGCGTCCACGCCGCGTTCCAGCTGTCCAAGATTGGCGGCGGCAGCTCGCAGTCCACGCCGCGGACCGACGTGGTCCTGCTTGGCTTCGGACGTGTGGGGCGCGCCCTCGCCGACCAGATCGCCGCGCCGAACGGGCGCCCCGCGGTGCGCGTCGTCGGCCTGCTCGACCGATCCGGCTACGTGTTCGAGCCGCGCGGGATCTCACGGCGGCGCCTGCTCGCGCTGACGCGAGAGAAGGATGCCGGCGCGCTGCTGACCGCGCTCGGCGGACAACCGTCCGCCGCTGCCGAGGCCCTGACGTTCATGGCGGCTCATGCCGTCTCGCGGCCCGTTGTCGTTGACGTCACCAGCGACGAGACCGGCGATCTCGTGCGCGCGGCGCTCGGCCTCGGCTTCGATGCCGTGCTCGCCAACAAGAAACCTCTGGCCGGAACGTGGCAAAGCTACGCGGCGCTCCTGGGGGCGGCCACGACGACGGGCCGCCAGCTGCGCTACGAAGCGACCGTCGGCGCGGGGCTGCCCGTGATCGATACGTTCGCCAAGCTCGTCGAGACCGGCGACCGGGTGCTGCGGATCGAGGGCTGCGTCAGCGGCACGCTCATGTACGTCGTCTCCGCGGTGTCCGCGGGAAAGCCGTTCTCGGTGGCCGTGCGGGAAGCCGTCGAGCGCGGCTACGCGGAACCGGATCCGCGGGACGATCTCTCCGGACGCGATGCCGCGCGCAAGGCGTTGATCCTCGCGCGCCTGCTCGGCTACCGCGGCACGATGCCCACGCCGGACGATCTCGTGCCGCGATCCCTGAAGAAGCTCCCGCTCCAGACGTTCCTGAAGCGGCTCTCCACGGTCGACGCGGAGTGGGCGGCGCGCGTCAAGCGCGAGGCGGCGCAGGGCCGCGTGCTGCGCTACGTCGTGACGGCGACCGCGCGCGGCGTGTCCGCGCGCCTGATCGCCGTTCCCTCGACGACGCCGATCGGCGCGCTGACGGGGACGCGCAACCTGGTGGCGTTCACCACACGGCGGTACCGGACGGAGCCGCTGGTCATCAGCGGTCCAGGCGCCGGCGCCGAGGTCACCGCGGCGGGCATCCTCAACGATATCTACTCGCTCGCCGCGCACTGATCGGAGACCGGATTGTCCATGCCGTCCCCCCGTCCTCTGCACCTCGACCCGGACGCGATGCTCCGGCTGATTCTGACGAGCCGTGTCTACGACGTGGCGCACGAGACGCCGCTCGAGCCGGCGCCCCGGCTGTCGGCACGCCTGAAGAACCAGGTGGTCCTGAAACGGGAAGATCTGCAGCCGGTGTTCAGCTTCAAGCTGCGCGGCGCGTACAACCACATCGCGCACCTGTCCGAGACGGAGCGCGCCCGCGGGGTCATCGCGGCGAGCGCCGGCAACCACGCGCAGGGGGTCGCGTTCGCGGCGCGCCATCTGGGGCTGCGCGCCCTGATCGTGATGCCGCAGACCACGCCCGAGATCAAGATCGATGCGGTCCGCGAGATGGGCGCCGAGGTCGTGCTGCACGGCGACACGTACGGCGACGCCAAGGCGCACGCCGACCAGCTCGCCGAATCGAACGGGATGGCGTTCGTGCACCCGTTCGACGATCCGCTCGTCATCGCCGGGCAGGGCACCATCGGCACGGAGATGCTTCGCCACCGCCTCGGCGACCTGTCGGCGATCTTCGTGCCGGTCGGCGGCGGCGGGCTGATCGCCGGCATCGCCAGCTACGTCAAGGCGCTCAAGCCCGGGATCCGGGTGATCGGCGTCGAGCCGTACGAAGCCGACGCGATGTTCCAGTCGCTCGCCGCCGGACGGCGCGTGCGGCTCGACCATGTCGGCATCTTCGCCGACGGCGTGGCCGTGCGCGAGGTGGGCGAGCTGACGTTTCCAATCGTGCGCGCGACGGTCGAAGAGATCGTGCGGGTCTCGAACGACGAGATCTGCGCGGCGATCAAGGACATCTTCGACGAGACGCGCTCGATTCTGGAACCGGCCGGCGCCCTCGCCGTCGCCGGGCTCCGCGCCTGGGTCGAGCGGACCGGCGCCACGGGCGAGCGGCTCGCCGCGATTCTGAGCGGCGCCAACATGAACTTCGATCGCCTGCGGTTCGTCGCCGAACGTGCCGAGCTCGGCGAATCCCGGGAGGCGCTCTTCGGCGTCACGATCCCCGAGCGCCCGGGCGCGTTCCGCGAGTTCTGTTCGGCGATCGGCCGCCGTGTCGTCACCGAATTCAATTACCGGCTGAGCGGCCGCGAGGAGGCGCACATCTTCGTCGGGATTGCCACGCGGTCGCGGCAGGATGCGGAGGAGCTCGCCGGAACGTTCGAGCAGGGAGGCTACCGGACGACGATCCTGACCGACGACGAGGTCGCGAAGCTGCACGTGCGGCACATGGTCGGCGGGCGGAGCCCCGACGTCGCCAACGAGCAGCTGTGCCGCTTCGAGTTCCCGGAGCGGCCGGGCGCGCTCATGGCGTTCCTCGAGCAGCTCGGCGGACGCTGGAACATCAGCCTCTTTCACTACCGGAACCACGGCGCCGACTTCGGCCGCGTGCTGGCCGGCTTCGAGGTGCCGGCCGGGCAGATGGGCGGCTTCGAGGAGTTTCTCGATCGGCTCGGGTACCCCTATCAGCGCGAGCGCGCCAGCGTCGCCTACGAGTTGTTCCTGGGACCGGGGAAGAAGCCTTCGTAGCGCAGGGCCTTAACGAGTGTGCAAAAATCGCCTGTGCGTGCCTATTCCAGGCGAAACGCGCTCAGGCAGACGTGTCGGGGCCGGCCGATCTGGTGGGCGTACACGCCGATGCCGCGGATGCGCGCAAGATCCATCTCGAGATCTTGCGGTGCCGAGCGGACCGCGTCGAGGGGAATCTCGATGCGGTGGTCTCCCGGCGTGATGGCGAAGCTGGACGATGAAGCGATCGCCGTGCCGCTCGTCCTGACGCGCATCGTGGATTCGCAGCGACAGCGTGATGGATTGGTCGGCATCCGTTCGCGGCCCGAAACACCAGCCGCTGAAAGGCCCGCCAGTCAGGGTACGGCTCGTCGAAATAGAACCCTGGATACTTGCCGGGCCGGAACAACAGTCGCACTAGGGGCTCGGTCCCCGCCGGACCGGACGCCTCGCAGCCGCCGGGAACCACTTCAGCATCACGGAAGGACTGCAGGCGGCGTTCCCACCACGACCCGTGCATGGGGATTACGACAGGAAGCGCTCGTCTGCGCTGCACGTAGATGCCGGCGACCGCGAGGAACGGCGCCAGCACGGCCACCGCGATCAGCGCGGCGGTCAGCCGCCGAACCGTGCTGATGTGCGGGGACCGGCCCGCCGGTCGCAGCAGGAGCGCCAGCGTCATCCCGGCCGCATCGCGAACGAGATCGCAGGACGTCCGCGTCGTGATTCGGCTCCAGCGACTGCAGCAGCTCGGTGCCGGCGGCGAGCGCAAGCGTGATCGCCGACGGTCCAGCCGACGGCCGCGCGAGGGTTTGGCTCAGCCTGGCGGCGCTCGACGAGGTCCAGCAGGATCACCGTGATGGCCGCGAACACCACGACGTGGCCGACGTCGAACACGGCGTTCCACAGGAGCGTCGGTTCCGGAGGGACGCCGAGCGTGACGGTGACCACCATCGCCACGACCGCGGCGTAGCGGAGGGCGTACCGGCTCGAGAGCGACGCCAGGCGCTGTCGCACGTCGCCCATCATTGCTCATCAGGGCTCATCAGGGCTCATGCGACTGCGGGATCAAGGCCAGCGAGGAGTGACTACGGCTTGAAGCGCTTCCAGTCGATCCCGAGCTTGCGGACCTTGTAGTTGACGATCCGCTCGGTCGTGCGGAGCAGGCGGGCGGCTTTCGCGCGGTTGCCGCGGGCGCTCTTGAGCGCGTCCTGCAGCAGGTCTTTCTCGTACGCCGCGACCGCGTCGTCGAGCGCGATGCTCATCACCGTGCCGGACGCCTCCGCGGTCTGGAGCGTCGGCGACAAATGGTGCGCGTGGATGACGTGGCCGTCGCAGACGAGCACGGCCCGCTCGATGACGTTCTGCAGCTCCCGCGCGTTCCCCGGCCAGTGATACGACGTCAGCATGTCGATCGCCGGCGTGGCCAGCCGGCGGATGTCGCGCCCGTGCTCGCCGGAGAAGCGCTGCAGGAAGTGATCGGCGAGCAGCAGCACGTCGGGCTTCCGCTCGCGCAGGGGCGGAATGAAGATCGGGAACACGTTCAGCCGGTAGAACAGATCCTCGCGGAACGATCCCTTCTCGATCGCGCGCTCCAGGTCCTTGTTGGTCGCGGCAATCAGGCGCACGTCGGCCTTCAGCGTTTCGTGGCCGCCGAGCCGCTCGAACTCGCGCTCCTGGAGCACGCGCAGGAGCTTCACCTGCGTGGAGAGCTGCACGTCGCCGATCTCGTCGAGGAAGAGCGTCCCGCCCTCCGCCAGCTCGAACCGCCCCTTCTTCCGCTGGTCGGCGCCCGTGAAGGCCCCTTTCTCGTAGCCGAAGAGCTCCGATTCGATCAGCGTATCCGGCAGCGCGCCGCAGCTCACCTTGACGAACGGCTTCTTCGCCCGCGCGGAGTTGTAGTGAATCGCGCTCGCGATGAGCTCCTTGCCGGTGCCGGATTCGCCGCGCAGCAGGACCGAGGTGCTCGTCCGCGCCACCTGGGCCACCTGCTCGTAGACGCGCTGCATCGGGCCGCTGTTGCCGACGATGCCGGCAAAGTCGTAGCGCTCGCGGAGCTCCTGCTTCAGGTGCGCGTTCTCGTTGACCAGCCGCTTGTGCTGCGCCGCCACCAGGCGCTGC
Organism: uncultured Acidobacteriota bacterium; assembly: GCA_963820645.1. Taxonomy (GTDB): domain Bacteria; phylum Acidobacteriota; class Vicinamibacteria; order Vicinamibacterales; family 2-12-FULL-66-21; genus JALZOC01. Next base: position 17,228 of record CAWGAS010000048.1, read on the forward strand.
ACCTTCAGGGCCTGGCCGATCATCGACGCCGCCACGCTGAAGAACGCCTTCGAGCGGTCGTAGTTCCGATCGGCCTTGAACTTCAGGTTCACGCCGAGCGCGCCGACCACGCGCCGGTCGAACCCGATGGGGACGCAGACGAAGCTGGACTCGTCCCCGGCGCCTTCGTCGCGGGGGGTGCTGCGGAAGATGAGGGCCGGCTCCTTGCTGACGCGCGGCACGATCACCGCCTTGCCGGTCTCGACGACCTTCCCGATGACCCCTTCGCCGACCGTGTACTGGATGTGGTGGGAGGGCCGGTTCAGGCCGTGGGCCGCCTCGACGTGGAGCTGCCGGCCATCGTCGTCCACGAGCACGACGAGGCTGCGCGCGATGGCGTGGCGGCGGGCGAGCGTCTCGAGGACCTCGTGAATCGCCGCCTTCGCGTTCAGCGTGCTCGAGAAGGCCTCGCCGATCTGCAGCAGCGTGCCCAGGCGTTCGTGCTCGTTCGAGGGACTGTCCGGCGCGGTGGTTCGGGTCGAGAGCTTTGTCGTCATGCGGTATAGGCAGGCACTACGACAAAAATGTCGTCCTGCTGATAATGTGCCCCCCAATTCTGACTCGGCTCCGCTCTGCCGTCAATCGGGAAAGACCGACAGCAGTAATCTTTAGAGACGCATTTGTCCGGCGTGACGGGGCGCCGGTTTCGCGCGGTTTGTCGCCGTGGCGAAATTTTCAGACAGAATTGTCTGAAATGGGCCTCCGCTGGTACATGGGGACCCGGATGTAAACGGACTGCAAATGAAAGATACGGGGTTTGGCGGGGGCACCCCGCCAGGGCGCCGGGGCGGAGGCGAAAGGCCGGCACCAGGCGAGTCGAAGGGCCTGCCCTGAGCGAGCGCACCGGACCAGGCGAGTCGAAGGGCCTTACGACGGCCTCTCGGGGGACAGGAAGCGCGCGAGGATCCCGGTCGTGCGCTCCCATTCGAGGGTCTCGCGCTCGACCTGTTTCTTCCCGGCACGGGTCAGCTTGTAGAACTTCGCCTTGCGGTTGTTCTCGGACAGTCCCCACTCCGACGCGATGTAACCCTCCTGCTCCAGCTTCAGCAGCGCCGGGTACAGCGTGCCGTAGTTCAGGGAGAGCTTGTCGCCGCTCGTCTGCTCGATGCGGCGCGCGATGCCGTAGCCGTGGAGCGGCCCGAGCGTTTCGAGCGTCTTGAGGACCATGAGGGCCAGCGTGCCCTGCCACACCTCAGCCTTGTCGGCCATGCTGGAAACTCCTATTAGATACCAATAGGAGTGTAGCACACCCCCGGACTACTTCTTCTCGGCCGCCTTGGCTTCGGCCGCGCCGATCTCGCGGAGGTAGATGTTGCGGAAGCGGATCTCCGAACCGTGCGTCTGGAGCTCGAGCGGGCCGCGCGCCGGCACCGGCTGCGTGCGGTCGAAGAAATTGTCGAGGACCTGCCCGTCGACGGTGACCTTGTCGTTGAGCGAGATCCACACGCGCGGTCCAATCATCTTGATCTTGAACGTGTTCCACTCGCCGATCGGGTTGTCGGCCTTCACGAGGGGCCACTTGCCCGGGTTGTCCTTGTTGTTGTTCCACAGGGCGCCCGAGCCCCTGTCGGCACCGTTTTTCTGCTCGCGCGGGTTGGCGGGGTCCCAGATCTGCACTTGAGGAATGCTGCGGAGGTAGATGCCCGAGTCTCCGCCCGGGCTCACCATCAGCCAGTCCACCCACATCTCGAAGTCGCCGTACTCCTTGTCGGTGGCGAGGTGCACGCTCTGTCCGTCGGAGACGATCTCCCCCTTGGCCTTGTCCACGCTCCAGTGCTTGTCGCGCTCCGCGTTCCACGCCGTCTGCTTCGCGGTGAGCTCGGCGGGCGTGAGCTTCGCCTGCTCGTACGGACTGTAGGTCCCCTGCCGGCCGCGCCAGCCGGTCAGATCCTGTCCGTTGAACAGCGCCGTGAAGCCCTTCGGCGCCTGATTGAGAGGACGCTGCTGGGCCTGCGCCCCGGCGGCGGCAACCGCCAGAAAGAGCACGGTCGTGACTCGCACTTGGTTCATGTCTGCTCCTCGGAGCGCGATTGTGCCATATTCCGGACGTGGGCGAGATCACGAAGCGGCAGCAGCGGAGGCGCGATGCGTAAGTGGCGTGTGGCGATTCTTGGACTGGGGCACTGGTATTCGGCGTACAACCTGGCGCGCGCGCTGCCCGAGTACCCGCGAGCGGAGCTCATCGCGGTCGGCTGGCACAACAAGGCCCAGCTGGACGAGTTCACCAGCACGTTCGACGTCGACGGCTACACCGACTACGACGCGCTCCTCGAGCACGAGCGCATCGACATCGTCCACATCGCGGCGCCGGTGTCGGAGCTCGAGGGCCTGACGATCAAGGCCGCCCGTGCCGGCAAGCACATGATTCTGGGCAAGCCCCTGGCCATGTCGGTCGCGCAGGCCGATCGCATGGTCGAAGCGGTCGAGACCGCCGGCGTGACCTGCTTCCCGTTTCAGGGGATCGGGCGTCTGCGCAATGCGGAGTTGAAAGCCCGCATCGACAAAGGGGAGATCGGAGACATCATTCTGCTGCACCAGACCAGCCGGTGGTCGATCGCCGAGGACTGGTACAGCTCCGGCACCCCCGGCTGGTTCGTCGATCCGCGGCACGTGCCGGGCGGCGCATTCGTGGACGAAGGCATCTATTGGATCGACGCCTTCAGATGGCTGACCGGGAGCGAGATCGTGCAGGTCGAGGCGAAGATCGCCAACCTGGTGCACAAGGACATCGCCGTCGAGGACTGGGGCATGGCGACGTTCACGTTCGCCAACGGCGTCATCGCGACGCTGGAAGCGGCGTGGACGATCAACGCGCCGAGAAAAACGGGACCGTCGCCGAAGCAGAACAGCGTCGTGCGGCTCGAGGTCGTCGGGTCGCGCGGGGAGATCATCGATCAGCAGTTCCGCGCGCCCGGACGCGCCGTGCTCGCGGCCGGCGCCGCCGACTGGGTGTTCGAGCGGCAATCCGAGCCGCCGTTCAGGCCGGCGCCGCCGTTCCCGCTCAATCACCTCATCGAGTGCCTGGACAACAACCAGGCGCCCGCGGCCACGATTCAGGACGCGCGCCGATCGCTCGCCGTGGCCCTGGCCGCCTACGAATCAGCGCGAGAGGGGCGGGCGGTGCGGTTGGATTAACAGCTCCCAGCTCCCAGCTCCCAGTTGCGGGAAGCGGGAAGCGGGAAGCAGGATTCGGGAAGCTGGAAGCTGGAAGCTGGAAGCTGGAAGCTGGAAGCTGACGAGCTACCAGAAACTCTACTGAAACTTGTCCACCAGCATCAGGTTGCTGCCTGCGCTGTCGACCACCGAGTACAGCAGCGACTTCTCGTCGGGCGACAAGGCCATGCCTACCGACCATTGCTTCCCGAGATTGAGCAGCGTCGTCTGCTTGCCCGTCTCGAACTCGAAGAAGTCGATCGATGTCTTGTGTGGCGCGTCGCCGACGGCGACAAAATACAGGCCTCGCTTCGCCACCACGAAGTTCAACGAATTGCTCAACCCTTCGACGATCGGCGTTTCCTCGCCGCCATCCACGGGCACGCGCCAGATCGCGGTCGGTGACCCGGTCTTCTTGGCATAGTAGAGGAAGCGGCTGTCGGGCGATTCGGTAGCCGTCATTCCTCCCTGCGTCGTGATGCGGACAGCGGCGCCTCCAGCAGCGGACATTTTCCAGACTTCGCGTTGCCCGGTCCTGTTCGAGCCGAAGTAAATCGTGCGGCCGTCTCGCGACCATCTGGGTTCGACGTCCTGGGCAGCGTTCTCGGTGAGACGGTCCACCTTGCCGCTGTCGAGGTGCAGGATGTAGAGGTCAGCCGAGCCGTCGCGACGCGAGTGGAACAGAATCTTCTGCCCGTCCAGCGACCAGCGCGGGTTGGCGCACATCGGGCCCCCTATGGACGTCACCTGCTTTGGGTCTGTGCCGTCCGCATTCGCGACCCAGATCTCCTCCGTGCCCGATTGCGTTGATGCGAAGGCCAGGCGTGTACCGTTCGGAGAGTAGTCAGGCGTCCAGTCGTTGAGCGTCGATCGGACGAGGGGCTCAGCGCCGGGCCGATCGGGCCCTGTCAGCGAGAGCCTCCAGATGTTCGCGTCGCTGAAGCGAGCCGAGTACACGAGACGACCGGTCCTGGAGATGCTGACCGCGGTCCCGTTCTCACCAAACGCCAGGAGCTCAGGCACACCGACGGGCCCCAGCCGGTTCGACGCAAGTGCGATCCTGTGCAGGCGCGGGCTGCCCAGATGACCTCCTGATGAGAACACGAGCCCAAGGCCGTCCGGCGTCCAAGCGAGTCCTCGGATCCACGGGGCCTCGGGCGTCACCCGGCTCGGCGGGCCGGCGGGCATCATCCCGGAGGTCAGCGGAAGCACGTAGACTGCGAACCCTGCCCCACTGGACCGAATGAACGCGACGTAGCGCCCATCCTCTGAGAATGCCGGCCCGGCGTCGATCTCGTGTGTCAGGCGGCGTCTGTCGGAGCCGTCCGCCGCGATCAACCAGATCCCGCCTTCCCGCGAGAAGCCACGCGCAAGCCATCTGCCATCCGGCGTCCAACTGAGATGACCGGTCGATCCGAAAGTAGTTCCAGCCTGCGACACGCCACGCAGATCCGTCGCCACTTTCCTTTCGGCTCCGCCGAGTGCCGGAATGACGAACACCTCAACCTTGTCCATCGCAGTAAACCGCTCGAACGCAATGTGCCGTCCGTCGGGCGACCGCGCGGGGTTGTCATCCTGTCGCGGGTCTGTCGTGAGTTGGATCGCTTCTCCAGGTCCGGCGAGCTTGACGTAGATGTCGTAGTTGTCTTGCGTCCGGCCGTTCCAGGAGAAGGCAACCTGGCTCCCGTCCGGCGAGAGGCTCGGAGCGTTTTCGAATCCGGGGTACGCGGTGATTGGGACCGCGGCGGCCTGCGGCGGCCTGACCGCCACGGTTGGCCGGTCCCTGCGGAAGGCCGCGTACCAACCGGCAGCGAACACGACACCGGCGACGCCGGCGGCGAGGGCGGCCATCCAGCTCTTCCTGTTCGTCGCGCGGTCGATCGTCGTTGACGGAGGCGGACCACCCATCTCGGCCGTGAGGACCGCTGACGTCTGGTCTCCCCCGCGCGGAATCACCTTCACGTCGGCGGTGAGCCGGTAGCCGTGCTTCGGGACGGTCTCGATCCAGTGCGAATCGGCCTCCCCGAGCGCCTTCCGCAACACCGAGATCTGGAACGACAGATTGGCCTCTTCGACGAAGGTGTCGGGCCACAGCGCCGTCATCAACTCCTGCTTCGAGAAGGCGCGACCGTCTCCCTGCAGCAGCAGTAGCAGCAGCTCAAACGTCTTCGGCGCGAGGGGCACGACGCGATCCTCGCGCGTGAACACCCTCCGCTGCGGGTCCAGCCTGTACGGACCGAACTCGTACAAGTCGCTCGTGCGACTGGACATAGGACTTCTAACGAATCCCTCTGAGATTCCTTCGACGCCGCCGTTCATCTCAAAGGACTTGCTCATGAGCCGCTGGCTAGTTTCGGCTCATGACACACACACACCTTCGTTCGACGCGAGCCGGAACGCCCTTCAGTCTACGCCTGTTCCGCGGGTCCCGATTCATTGTTCTCTGCCTGGTCTGGACCGCGGTGGCCGGTGCCAACCTCAGCGGTCAGCTGCCGGCGCTGACAAATCCGCGCGACATCCTCGCCACAGACCCGGGCGTGTTTGCACTGCTCCTGGAGACCAGCCGGCCTGCACCGGCGTCAGCTGTGGAAAAGGCGCGCACCCTGAGTACCCTCCCGGAAAAAGGCGAGGTCACCAAGCTCAACGCCTCTGCGCGGCGGAAGCTGGCCGCTCTAGCCCCGTTGCTCCGCGCGACCGGGCGCGACTCGGTGTACGAGATCAAGGTCGTCGATATTCCGGTGGCAAGGATCGGATTGTTTGAGCGAACGGTGGTCGTCATCTCGGAACCAGCGCTCACCCTGGTGGACGCGGACGAGCTTCAGGCCTTGGTGGCTCACGAAATCGGCCACGAGTACCTCTGGACCGACTATGAGCGTGCGTCCAGACTCGGAGACCACAGCCGTCTCAAGGAGCTGGAGCTACTGTGCGATGCCTTCGCCATCGTCACGATCCGCGGGCTCGGCAAGGATCCGTCCCGGCTCATCACGGGTATCGAGAAGTTCATGCACTACAACGAGCGGCTCTTTGGGACGACTTACAACGAGAGCGGCTACCCGACTCTGTTCGAACGTCGAGAGTTTGCGCGCGCGGTTCGTACGTGGGCTGCGCGTGGCCGATAGGGATGAGCGGGGCTGTAGCTGACGGACCTACACCACCGGCACCGGCGTGGACAGCGCCGCGAGCACTTCCTTGTAGAGATACTTCGCCCCTTCGATGCCGTTCAACGGGCCCGCCTCGTACTCGAGCGCGAAGGTGCCCTTGAACCCGCCGGCCAGCATGATCCGGACCGAGCGCTGCACGTCGTTCTTGTCCCCCCAGCGATCCCAGTACTTCGCGTGCACGTTCGTGTGCGAGTACGGCGCGAGCGCCTTGAGGCCGTTGAAGAGCATGTACTCGTGTTCCCAGTTGCAGAAGTCGGGCGACGCTTCGCAGTACGGGTGGTTGATCGTGTCGAGCATGATCCGGATGTTCATCGGATCGGCGGCGAGCCCCCAGTGGTTCTCGAACGTGACCTTGATCCCGAGCTTCCCGCCGTAAGTCCGCCATCTCCTTGTACGACTCGATCGCGGCATTGAGCAGCGGGATGATGTCGATGTTGCGCGGGTACCCGTCGCTCGAGCGGGGGATCGCGTTCGGCCTGATGCCGGGGCCGAGCGCGGACGTGGAGTTCATCCGCATCGACTTGACCCCGAGGACGGCGCATCCCTCGAGCCACCGCTTGGCAATCTCGACGCCTTCCTTGCGCTGGGTCTCGTCCGGGCCGGCGAGGTTCGTCGGCGCGTTGTTCGAGATGTGCTGGCACTTGACGCCCGTCTCGGACATCTTCGCGGCCAGCCTGTCGAGCCACTTCCTCCCGGACGGGCTCATCGGCTCGAACCCGCGGGTGAACATGCTGTCGTCGGTGACGTCGCCGAACAGCCCCGAGAAGAGATCCATGTGCGTCACGCCGGGGAAGTTGTCCTTCGTGAACTGCGGGAAGTCGAGCATGGTGATCTCGCCATACTTCTCCTTCATCTGCGCGTTCGTCAGGCCGGCGTTCGCGTTCGGCTGCTGCCCGCCGCCCCTGCCCCCGCCCGCTCCGGCCTGAGCGGCCGCCGCGGTGGCCGGCGCGCCTGCGGGAGGCGCCGCAGCGCCCGCGGCACTCGCCGGCGGCGCGTCACCTCTCCCGCCCGCGCCCCGGCCTCCGCCGGCGCGCGACTTGAAAATCGACCGGATCGGCCACGTGCAGGACGCAATGCGAGCCAGCTTGTCCTTCTCGGTCCACGCGCCGCCCTGCGCCGCGGCGGCGCCCGCCGCCTCGTGCCCCGTCAACACGAGCCCCGCCGCGCTCAATCCGGCCCCGGCGGTCTTGAAGAAGCCGCGTCGATCCAGGCCGCCGTTCTTGTCGTGATCTGTCATGGGGTTTCTTCCTTTTTTAAATGCTCGCGGACCACTCGCGGTCGGCACTCGCTGCGCTCGCTCGACCGCGCTCGCGGCAGGCTGCGGCCGCAGGCGCTCTCTTTACGAGGTGATGCCCGTTCGGCACGGATGATTCTAATACACGGACGACCCGGTTCGCGGGTTCTCGGTATCTTCTCCGTGTATTCCGTGACGTTCCGCGTTTCCCGCGGACGATCAGGAGGGAGAAATCCGTGGCGTTCACAGTAACGAAGGACCTGATCCTGCCGAGCACCGTGACCGGCTCGTGGCCGCGGCCGCGGTGGTTCGACATGAGCATGTGGGCGAAGCCGCTCGACACCTGCATGATGGACATCCGCTTCCGCGAGAAGTTCCAGGACGCGCTCGCCGTGGTCATCAGCGACGAGGAGCGCGCCGGGCTCGACATCCTCACGCACGGCGACTTCCACTGCGACGAGGACTTCGCCGGCCGCAGCTGGCACCACTACCCGCTGCAGCGCTGGACCGGCTTCGAAGGCGACTCACCTCCAGTCCGAGGAAACCCGCAGCGAGTGGCTCCGCTACCCGCCGGGCACGCTGCTGAACGAAATCTACACCGGCTGGCGCTGGCCGCGCGTGACGGGCAAGATCGAGCACCGCCCGCTCGACTACGCCAAGATCTGGCGCATCGCGCAGAGCAAGACGCGCAAGCCGGTCCGCTTCGGGACCTGCTGCTCGCAGGTCATGGGCCTCTTCCTCGACATCCACACCGACAAGTACAAGGACTCCCGCGAGGTCCTGTGGGACATGGCCGTGGCGATGAACACGGAGCTCCTCGCGCTGCGCGACGCCGGCTGCCGGTGCATCCAGATCGAAGAGCCGACGCTGCACTTCATGGCCAACACCTTCGGCGCCGGCCACGAGCGGGTGAAGTTCATGATCGACTGCTACAACCGCGAGGTGCAGGGGCTCGACGACGTGGAGCTCTGGATTCACACGTGCTGGGGCAACCCGAACATGCAGCGCGTGATGGACGACACGAGCTACAAGGCGTCGTTCGATCTGTACCTGAACGAGATGAAGGGGGACGTCTGGACGATCGAGACGAAGGACCGCAACTTCAAGGACCTCGAGCTCTTCGGCCAGTACAAAGGCAAGCTGCCGAAGAAAATCTGCATCGGCGCCGTCAGCCACCGGACGTTGCAGGCCGATCGTCCGGGCGACGTGGCCGACTCGATCCGCACCGCGCTCCAGCACATCGCGCCCGAGCAGCTGATCGTGTCGAGCGACTGCGGCTTCGGCCGTCAGGGCGCCAACCGCGAGATCGCCTTCTACAAGGCCAGCTCGATCGCGCAAGGCTGCAACATCGTCCGCAAGGAGCTGGGCTTCGAAACGTCCTACGTCCCGGCCGCGGACCCCGCGCTGCAGATCGACATCGTCCCCAAAACCGCGAGTCCCGTGGTGTAAGGGACTCGGGACTCGGGACTCGGGACTCGGGATCGCGGACTAGGGATCCGGGATTAGTTGGACTCTGTCAGATCTTCCACAGCAGGCGCGTCAGCGGGCGAGCGGGGTCGGCGGCCGACGCGATGCGGAGCGCGCCGTCGCAGCGCGCAGCCGGAAAGCGCGCCCGGCGATTCCTCGCGGCGACTCCCGTCCCTGTGATCCGCGTCGCCCAACGCGTACGTCCGGCGCATCAGTGCGCCTGGCAGATGTCGTCTACACGCATCACTTAGTCGCCGCGGCCGCGTCAGTGTAAGAGCCGGGAGCGGTTTCCCGGCGTGTGGAGCGGCGGCGGCCGACGACTCCGCTCGCCCGCCAATCTCACGCTCTTCAGATCTGACAGAGTCGAACTAATCCGTGGATCGTGAATCCTGATCGTGAATCCCGAAGCCCGAATCCCAATCCCAATTAGGGGATTAGTGATTAGGGATTCTTCGGGCCCGCAAGGAGGAACGCGATCAGCCCGTTGATCTCTTGGTGGCTCAAACCGGTCAGCAGCTCCTCGGGCATGAGCGACACGGTCGATTTCTGCTGCGTCTTGATCTGCGATTTCGCCACCTGCACGGGCCGATCGGGATTCTGCGCCGTGCGCAGGACGATCCGCCGATCGTCTTCCATGACCACGGCGCCGGTGATGATGTCGCCGCCGGTCGTTTCGATCATGAACGCCTCGTATTGATCCGAGATGATCTTCGACGGCCACAGGATCGATTCGAGGATGTCCTTCTTCTTGAACCGGCTGTTGAGCGTCGTCAGGTCGGGCCCGACGTCGGTGCCGAGATCGCCGAAACGATGGCACGCGGCGCACAGCTTTTCGAAGACGGGCTGCCCCTCCGCGGGCTTCGGCACGCGATCGGGCGGCGTGGCGAGCAGCGCGGCCATCAGCTCGTCGCGCGCCCCGGCCGCCGCAGGCTGTTGCGTTCCCGCCGGCGCCTGGCTCTGAAGCGGCGCGGCCGCGATGAAGGAGCGCTGACGCGATCGCGCCGGACAACAAGATGGTGAGGCGGGGCATGGAGTTGTGACATGAGGGAATCTCCGAGGCATTGTAATATCTCCGGGCCTTGATCCGCGGTTACCTCGAGCTGCTCCGTCCGCCGAACGTGATGACGGCCATGGCGGACGTGCTCGCCGGGTACGCCGTCGCGGGGCTGGGAAACGGCCGGGCCTTGCCGTGGCTGCTGGCGGCCACCGCCTGCCTCTACGCCGGCGGCGTGGTCCTGAACGACTTCTTCGATCGCCGGCTCGATGCGGTCGAGCGGCCGGAGCGGCCCATCCCGAGCGGCCGGGTCCCGGCCGCGCACGCCGCAGGCCTCGGCTCAGCTCTGCTGGTCGCCGGGGTCGCCTCAGCCGCGCAAACGACAACCCCGGCGGTCGCCATCGCCTGCGGCATCGCGGCACTGGTCGTGCTGTACGATGCGTGGGGGAAGCACCAGGCCGCCTTCGGCCCCGTCAATATGGGCCTCTGCCGCGGGCTGAACCTGGTGCTGGGGATGGCGGCCGTCCCGGCCACAATCTCGGGACACTGGCCCCTCGCGCTGCTATCCTTTGTATATATTGCCGCGGCGACGGCGGTCAGCCGCGGCGAAGTCCACGGCGGGAAGCGCGGGGCCGCGGGCCTGGCTCTGATATCGTTGATCGCCGTGGTGGGGGTGCTGGCGGCGATGGCGGTCCGATCGGGACCACACGCTGTCGCGGCCATCCCGCTCACGATCGTGCTGGGATGGCGGGTGTTGCCGCCGTTCTGGAGTGTTTACAAGGACCCGCGCCCCACCCTGATCCGCCGGGCGGTAAAGGCCGGGGTGCTGTCACTGGTGCTCGTCGACGCGGTGATCAGCACCGTGTACGCGGGGCCGCTGTACGGCGCGCTCGTGCTCGCGACGGCGGTCACCGCGGGCCTGCTCGCCAGGCTGTTTTCGGTAACCTGATGGACGTCATCCGGCAGGAAATCAACGTCGCGTTCCGCTACCCGGTCCACTTCACGACGGGGGTCTTCACCCCGTCGAACCGGCTGGTGCGGGATCTCGTCCAGAGCGACGACGCCACCACGCCGGCGAAGGTCGTGGCCGTCGTCGATCGCGGCGTGGCGCGCGCGCATCCGGACCTGACCGCTTCGATCGAACGCTACTGCCTCGAGCACGAGGCGGCCATCACCCTCGCGGCGCCCGTCCTCGTGATCCCGGGCGGCGAGCAGGTCAAGAACGAGCCGCGGCACACGGAGCGTGTGCTCGAAGCGATCAACGCCGGGCAGTTGTGCCGCCATTCGTACCTCGTCGCGGTCGGCGGCGGCGCGGTGCTCGACGTCGCCGGCTATGCCGCGGCCACGGCGCACCGCGGCGTCCGGCTGATCCGCGTCCCGACCACCGTGCTGTCGCAGGACGATTCGGCGGTCGGCGTCAAGAACGGCGTGAACGCGTTCGGCAAGAAGAACTATCTCGGCACGTTCGCGCCGCCGTTCGCGGTCATCAACGACTTCGGCTTTCTCTCGACGCTCTCCGATCGCGACTGGCGGAGCGGGATCTCCGAAGCGGTCAAGGCCGCGCTCATCAAGGACCGCGGCTTCTTCGAGTATCCTCGAAGCGCACGCCGCCGCGCTCGTCGCCCGCGAGCCGGCCGCCATGGAGCAGGTCGTCCGGCGCTCCGCCGCGCTTCACCTCCGGCACATCGCCACCGGCGGCGATCCGTTCGAGCTCGGGTCGTCGCGCCCGCTCGACTTCGGCCACTGGGCGGCGCACAAGCTCGAGCAGCTGACGCACCATCGGCTGCGCCATGGCGAGGCGGTCGCGATCGGCATCGCCCTCGACAGCACGTACTCGCACCTGTCGGGCTTTCTCCCCGAGGCCGACTGGCGGCGCATCATCGACGTCTTCCTCGCGCTCGGCTTGTCCGTCTACACGCCGGCGCTCGGCGAACGGCTCGACACGCCGGCCGATCCCGCCTGCGTGCTTCGCGGGCTGGCGGAGTTCCGGGAGCACCTGGGCGGCCGGCTGACCATCATGCTGCTCAAGGGCATCGGCGAGCCCTTCGACGTGCACGAGATTCGACAGGACGTGATGATCCGCAGCATCGAGATGCTGAAGACGATCGAAGCCGGCCGTCCCGAGACGACCGCGCAGAAAGCCTCGTGACGTCATGAACAGCCAGGCGCACAACTCCCCGCTGACCGCGACCGAGCTCGTCGACGAGTACTTCATCGAGAACCGCACCCGGCTGCTCGAGATGGCGGCGTTTCTCGATCGGCTCGACCGCGCGGATCCGGCGTGGGCGGGGCACGATTTCCGGATGCAGGCGTTCGCGGAAGCGCTCGACGCGCTGTCGGCGCCCGGCGACCGGCTGACGCAGATCCAGATGCTGCTGAGCGATCCGACGACCGAGCCGCTCGACGCGCTCGACCGGAAGAGCGCGGTCGGCGCGTACGATCGCTGGAACCAGGAGGGGCGCTCGTGAAGTACATCGACCACCACGCGCACATGGTCTCGCGCACGACCGACGACTACCAGCAGATGGCGCTGACCGGCTGCGTGGCGGTGACCGAGCCGGCGTTCTGGGCCGGCTGGGACCGCAGCTGCGGCGACAGCGTCGAGGACTACTTCCGGCAGCTCACGGAGTTCGAGCCGCGGCGCGCCGCGCAGTACGGCATGCAGCACTACACGTGGCTGGCGATGAACCCGAAGGAGTCCGACAACCGCGAGCTCTCGCGCGACGTGCTGGCGCGCATCCCGAAGTTCCTCGACCGGCCGACCGTGCTCGGCATCGGCGAGATCGGCCTCAATCGCGTCACGCGCAACGAGATCGCGACCTATACCGAGCAGGTGGAGCTCGCGATCGCCCACGATCAGCTGATCCTGATCCACACGCCGCACCTCGAGGACAAGTACAAGGGCACGCACATCTCGGTCGACGTCCTGCGCCGCTACCGCGAGATCGTGCCGCAGCGGCGTGATGGTCGATCACGCCGAGGAGCACACGATCGAGATGATCCTGGAGCACGGCTTCTGGGCGGGGCTGACGCTCTATCCGCAGACGAAGATCTCGCCGCAGCGCGCGGTCGACATCATCGAGAGGTACGGGCCCGAGCGCATCTGCGTCGCCGGCGCGTGCGACTGGGGCCCGAGCGATCCGATCGCCGTCCCGCGGTTCGTCCTGGAGATGCGCCGGCGGCGCCACCCCGAGGCGCTCATCCAGCAGGTCGTGTTCGAGAATCCGGTGCGCTTCCTCAGCCAGTCGCCGAAGTTCAAGGTGGCGCCGCGGGAGATCGAAGCCGCTCCGGCGCGGATCGGCTGACAGGCAGACGTGCAACTCGACAACGACGGCTTCTTCCATCTCACCTACTGCACGAACATCCACCCCGCCGACGGGTGGGACGCCGTCAACACCAACCTCCGGCAGTTCGCCCCGGCGCTGAAGCGGCGGCTCTCCCCTTCCGCCCCGTTCGGCCTCGGCCTGCGGCTCTCCGCGCGCGACGCCCGCGAGCTGCTCGAGGGCGAACGGCTCGCCGAGTTTCGCGCGTTCCTCGACCGCGAGGGCCTCTACGTCGCGCTCATCAACGGGTTTCCGCACGGCTCCTTCCATCGCACGGCCGTCAAGGCCGACGTCTACGCGCCGGACTGGCGCGACGACGCGCGGGTGCGGTACACGCTCGACCTGCTCGAGATTCTTGGCGGCCTGCTGCCGGCCGGACTCGACGGCGGCATCTCCACCGCGCCGCTGTCCTACAAACCGTGGATGCCCAACCCGACGCACGCCGCCTGGGACCGCCTCGTCACCAACGTCGTCCGCGTGGCCGAGGCGCTGGTGCGGCTTCGGCAGCGGACGGGCACGTTCATTCACCTGGACATCGAACCGGAGCCCGACTGCCTGATCGAAACGAGCGACGAGCTCATCGAGTTCTTCAACCGGCGGCTGCTGCCGGACGGCGCGCCACGGCTGGCGGCCGCGCTCGGCTGCGGGCCTGCCGAGGCGGAAGCGCAGCTTCGCGATCACATGCGCATCTGTTTCGACTGCTGCCACTTCGCCGTCGAGTACGAAGACCCCGAGGCGGCGCTGGCGCGCGTGCAGCAGGCGGGCATCCAGATCGGACGCGTGCAGCTCAGCTCGGCGCTGAAGGTGACGTTCCCGGCGAACGGCCCGGAGTCCGCGGCCCTCGTGGACCGCCTGCGACCGTTCGCGGATTCCACCTACCTGCATCAGGTGATCGAGCGGCGCGGCGCCGAGCTCCGCCACTTCCCCGATCTCGGCGAGGCGCTGGACGGCCCGGCGCCGCTGCCGGGGACCGAATGGCGGATTCATTTTCACGTCCCGCTCTTCACCGCCGAGTACGACGGCCTCGGGTCCACGCAGGACTACGTGCGGACGGTGCTCGGCGATCGCCGCGCGGACGCCGGTTCACCACGGCACCTCGAGATCGAGACCTACACCTGGGACGTGCTGCCCGGCCGGGCTGAAGATCGATCTGCTCGATTCGATTGCGCGCGAGTACGAGTGGGTGCTGAAGCAGTCGCGACACGCGATGAGCCGCAGCTGCAGCGTCAGCTTCCGCCATGCACAAGACCGTCGTCCTCAACGTCGTCGGGCTGACGCCCGCGCTGCTCGGCGCCGTCGATGCCCGCGCTGTCCGCGCTGGGCGCGCGAGGCCGCGCGTGGCGCGCATCACGTCGGCGTTCCCGGCCGTCACGTGCACCGCGCAGTCCGACTACCTCACCGGCCGTTTCCCCGACGCGCACGGCATCGTCGGCAACGGCTGGTACGCGCGCGAGGACGCCGAGGTCAGGTTCTGGAAGCAGTCCAACCCGCTCGTCCAGGCGCCGAAGATCTGGGAGACGGCGCGCGCCGCCGATCCGTCGTTCACCTGCGCGAACCTGTTCTGGTGGTTCAACATGTACTCGACGGCGGACTACTCGGTCACGCCGCGGCCGATGTACCCGGCCGACGGCCGCAAGATGCCCGGACGTCTACACGACGCCGCCCGGGCTGCGCGACGAGCTCCAGTCGACGCTCGGGACGTTTCCGCTGTTCGAGTTCTGGGGACCGCGCGCGTCGATTCGATCGACGCAGTGGATTGCCGAAGCGGCGAAGGACGTGGACCGGCGGTTCAACCCGACGCTGACGCTCGTCTACCTGCCGCATCTCGACTACAACCTGCAGCGCGTCGGGCCCGGCGATCCGGCCGCGGCCGCCGACCTGACGCAGGTCGACGCCGTCTGCGGCGATCTGATTCGGCACTACGAGTCGCGCGGCGCGCAGGTCATCGTGCTCTCGGAGTACGGGCTGCGCGACGTCTCCTCGCCCGTCCACCTCAATCGCGTCCTGCGAGAGCACGGGCTGCTGGCGGTCCGCGACGAGCTCGGCCACGAGATGCTCGATCCCGGCGCCAGCGCGGCGTTCGCGGTCGCCGATCATCAGGTGGCGCACGTCTACGTCAACGACCCGGCGAAGGCGCACGAGGTCCGCGCCCTCGCTCGAGCAGACGCCCGGCGTCGAAGCGGTCCTCGACCAGGCCGGAAAACGCGCGCACCACATCGATCATCCCCGCGCCGGCGATCTGATCGCCGTGTCGGAGCCCGACTCCTGGTTTACCTACTACTACTGGCTGGACGATCGGCGGGCGCCCGACTACGCGCGGACGGTGGACATCCATCGCAAGCCCGGGTACGACCCGGTGGAGTTGTTCGTCGATCCGGCGATTCGCATCCCGGCCCTCACGGTCGGATGGAAGCTGGCGAAACGCAAGGCGGGGCTGCGCTCCCTGCTCGACGTGATTCCGCTCGACGCGTCGCTCGTGAAAGGATCGCACGGGCGCCGGACCGGCTGGGATGAGGACGGTCCGGTGTTCATCAGCCGGCAGAAGCACCTCGTGCCGTCGCTGCGCATCACATCAGTGGATGTTCACGATCTGATTCTGGGACATCTGAATCAGTAGCTTCCAGCTTCCAGCTTCCAGCTTCCAGCTTCCAGCTCCAGCTCCCAGCTTTCAGGTTCGTGCTTGCAGTGTTTGAAGTCCGACTTACAGCTCGATGCCTGTAGCTCGAGCTGGAAGCGGGAAGCAGCTGGAAGCTGGAAGCTGGAAGCTGGAAGCTGGTAGCTGGTAGCTATTTCAGCAGAAACTCCCGCCGCCGCTCGATGAACCCTCGCAGCGTGTTCTCCGGTGCGGGACTTCCATCCTCATAATCGGCGCCGAGATCCGCGTGGAACGCTTCAGTGCTGTAGAGCTTTCGCGTGTCGACCCTGATGTCGGATTCGATGAGCGCCTGCCACTGCCGGACCAGCGGGCCAACCCGGTTCCAATCCAGCCAGCGGCGGGCGATGTCCCGCACGTACGAGAGATAGCGCGCGCGCAGCGCCGGCACGGCCAGCAGCTTCGAGCGCAGCGGCTTGGCGGCGTCCTCGAGGCCGGTGAGCGGATCGAGATCGGGACCGCCACCGCCGAAGCCCCGGCCGGCGCCGAGCGCCTCGTTGAAGTCGAGCGGAAGCACGTGGAATTTCCCGCGGTCATCGAGATAGATGCTGTAGTCGCTGGCGCGCGTCCAATAGCCGTCGCTGTTGACGAGCGCGGTCTCGAGCGCGAGAAACCTCAGCGTGGCGTCGATGTCGAGGATCGGTTCGAGCGCGTCCTGCAGCTGCTCCGCCGGTGTCTGGCTCAACACGCGACAGAGGTTGATGAGCGCCGACCACGACTGCTCATCGTCCTTGGTCTTGATCTCGTAAATCGCTTTGTACGGGGCGGCCCCCTCGCCCAGGTACTCGAGGCCCGCCCGTCCGCGCGGGCTGCCGGGCGCCTTCCAGCGCGCCCCGCTCGTGCTGTTGAACCAATCGCGGAGGAAGTCCTTGTTGAACTGCTGCACGTTCTGGAACACGCCCCAGCTCTCGCCGTTGATCGCGACCCGCACGTAGTTGGTCAACGGGACGGGCAGGTAGTGGCGCCCGATCTCGCTGTACAGGACCGTCCGCACGAACGTCGCATCGTCGTTCGCGTTGATCAGATTGAGGGTCCGGTACCCGCCGAGCTGCTGGTCCGGATCGACGAAATCGAACGACAGGTTCAGCGAATGCTTGTAGCCCGCCGGCACCATCCGGTACGACGAGTTCCCGCGGTAGTGCACGCCGACGTCGCGGTAGGTCGTGCCGTCGACGATGACGGTGGCGGGGACCTCGACGTCGGTCCCGTAGAACGCGGCGAGCTCCGGTTCCCAGTCGTCGCGTTCGAACGTCAGGAAGACCGTCCGCAGGACCTGCAAATCGTAGACGGGGGCGCCGGGATACGAGCGGACGTCGCGGGGAGTCAGCCGCAGGCCGGGCGACGGCGGCCCCGCGCCGAAGCCGCGGCGGCCAAACCCGCCACGGCGGCCGAATCCGCCGGACTCATTCTCGCTCCGCAAGGACTCCCGGGCCGCCGCCCGCTCCGCCGCGTCGAGCCGGTTGTCGCCGTTGACGTCGAACGTCTGGACGATCTTCCGATCGGGCCGCGGCATGCCCCGCGTCCCGAAGGCACGGGTGCCCCGCGCGCCCGACGCGGTGCGGTCCGATCGCACCCCCGGCGGCGTGGGGGCGGCCGGCTCTTTGAGGGCCTGCACGGCGGCATAGCCGGCGAGCCCCCCGACGACCAGGAGGAGCACGATCTGCACGAACGTGATCCACCCGAACCCCCGGCTCGGAGGCGGTTCGGTTGGCTCGTTTCCGAGAGGAATCAACGGATCGTGCATCGGTGTCGGTCCGGGCCGGGGGCCAGGGGGCCTGAGTGAGAATACGCCGCCCCGGGCAAAACTGATTCAGCCCTGCCCGAGCAGTCAACTGCCGAGGGTCTGAAGTCGTGGCACCCTGCCATGGATCTGTCATACCATGGCCCCTTCGACCCTTCGACTCGCGTAATCGAAGCGCTCGCTCAGGGCAGGCCGTTCGAGGCTGTCAGGCGCAGGAGTCGGTCGCGGCGCTCGCTCAGGATCGAGGGTAAGAACGATATGGACTCACAACGGACGGCTCGCGTGTTCGACGCGCTGGACGGTTTCCGGATCGAAGTGCCGTCCTGGGGCTTCGCGAACACGGGGACCCGCTTCGGGAAGTTCCTTCAGCCCGCCGCCGCGGCGACCATCGAGGAGAAGTTCAGCGATGCCGCCCACGTGCACGGGCTGACGGGCATCTGCCCGACGCTGGCGCTGCACGTGCTCTGGGACTTTGCCGATGGGCTCACCGGCGCCGACGAGGTCGCGCGGCTCGCCGAGCGATATCGCATCCGGCCCGGCTCCATCAATCCGAACCTGTTCCAGGACCAGTGCTACAAGTTCGGATCGTTCGGGAATCCCGATGCCGACGTGCGCCGCCAGGCCCAGACGCACGTGCACGACGCCGTCCAGATCGCGCGCCGCGTGAAGAGCCGTGACATTTCCCTGTGGTTTGCCGACGGGTCGAACTATCCCGGCACGGCCCACATCAGGCGGCGCAAGGGCTGGTTCGAGGAAGGGCTGCAGGTGCTGCACGCCGCGCTCGACCCCGATCAGCGTCTGCTCGTCGAGTACAAGCCGTTCGAGCCCGCTTTCTACCACACCGACATCGCCGACTGGGGGATGGCCCTGCTGCTCGCGCGCGCCGCCGGCCCGCAGGCCCGCGTGCTGGTCGACACGGGCCACCACTACCTGGCGCAGAACATCGAGCAGATCGTCGCGTGGCTGCTGTCGGAGGGCATGCTCGGCGGGTTCCACTTCAACGACCGGCGCTATGCGGACGACGACCTGACGCTCGGGTCGATCGATCCGTACCAGATCTTCCGGATCTTCCACGAGATCCTGTTCTTCGAATGGGAAACGGGGACGCGCGCCGACATCGCCTACATGATCGACCAGAGCCACAACCTCAAAGGCAAGATCGAGGCGATGATCCAGACCGTCACCGTGGCGCAGGAGCTCTACTCGAAGGCCGCGCTCGTCGACTACGAGCGGCTGACCGCGGCGCAGACCGCGACCGACCTCGTGAAGGCGGAGTCGGTGCTGCAGGATGCGTTCGCCACCGACGTGAGGCCGGCGATCCGCGACTGGCGCGCGGCCCACAAGCTCCCCCGGGATCCGATGGATGCGTTCCGGCAGGGAGGGTATCTCGACCGCATCACCGCCGAGCGCGCGGGCAGGAATGCGGCCGGAGTGTCGTCGTACGCGTAGGTTTCAAAACCGCATGGTCCGGCTGAAGCCGGACGTCACGAGATGCGATTCGTGAGAGCCGGTTTCAAACCGAAGGTGGCATCCGGCTTTAGCCGGACCTCACGGGTTTAGACGATTAGTGACGCCACGCTCTTGAGGTGCTCGCGCAGCAGGTCCCGTCCGAAGTCGCCGTCGAAGTCGCGCCAGACCGAGTGCACGTGGTTGCCGTTGTTCTGCGTGTTGTCGTACTCGATGCAGGAACGTCGGCCCCTGCACCCGGTAGTAGTGCTTCACCCCGCGCTCGGTCCCGCCCGCCCACGCAAACGTGATCTTGTCCATCCCGGCGGCGCTGATCTTCGCCTTCCGATCCGCGGCGATGTCGTCGGCCATCTTCGACGTGTAGGCGTCGATGACCTGACTGAGCAGCGTGCGCTGGGCCGGCGTCATCGCCGACGCCGCCAGCCCGCCGGGCGTGAGCGGATCGATGGTGACCTTCGTCATCGTCTGGATGTCGGTGGGCGCCTCGGCCGCGAACGTCGCCGTGGCGCGCTGCGCGGGGTCGAGCGCCATCAGCAACGCACGAGCGGTGTCCTCCTGCCCGCCGAGGAGTCGCTTCCCCGTCTCGGGGCCCTGGCGCACCTCGGCCGGGTTCGTTCCGAAAAAGGCCGGCGAGCTCGAGACCGCGGTGCCGCTGCCGGCGACGAAGTGCAGCGAGAGATGGTGGCCTTCGACGCGCCAGCCCCAGGGGGCTTTGGCTCCAGGGGTCCCGAACACGGAAAAGAAATACAGCTCCGGATCGCGAACGTTCGTGCCGTTTACTTCGATCGCTTTCAGGATCGTCTCGAGATCCATGATCCCGGTGACCGTCAGGTAGCCGTGCTGGCTGAGACCCGCCTTGAGCAGCTCGCGCGCGAGCGTGCGCTGCGCCTCCGTCATGTCCTTGATGGACACGCCTTTGCGCGGGAACATGTTGGTGGGGATGAAATGCCAGCGCGTCAGCTCTTCCGAGTCGAGCGCGAAGGACGCCTGCTGGCGCTGCTCCGGAGAGAGCCCGGCCAGGAAGCGAGTGGCCGCCGTCGCCATGTGCTGGAAGTCGAGCGCTGAGCCGCGATGGTCATCCCCGCCAGCCATGCGGCAGACAGCGCCACCACGAGGACGGGACGCACGAATCTGGTCTTCATCATCGACCTCTCACACGTGAAGCATCAGGACGGTTGCGAAACCGACAGTAACCTACCACGATCGCGGCCCGAATGCGCGCTCACTGACCTCCGATTCGCGCCAGCTCCTCGGCCGTCCACGGCCTGGTCCGGCCGGCCGTGAGGGCGCGGATTTCCTTGACGGTCGCGGCGTCGATCGGCGAGCCGGTCTGATCCCACTCACGGCGGATGTAGGTCAGCACCGCCGCCACCTGCTCGTCGTCGAACGCCGCGCCGAGCGGCGGCATGAGCCCGGCGGGGCCTTCCTTGCCGTTGAGCAGGATGCGCACCGTGACGGCCGCCGGGCCGAGTGCCAGCGCCGATCCGACGAGGCCCGGCGCGAGCTTGTCGAGGCCGCGGCCGTTCGCCTGATGACAGGCCTGACAGATGTTCTCGTAGATCTGCTTCCCCGCGGCGAAGCGCTGCTGCTCCGGCCCGCGTCAACGCGGCGGCGGGCGCCGCGAGGCCATCCTTGCCGGGCCACTCGATGCGCGTCAGCAGCGCCGCCGCGCGCTGGCGAAAATCGTCCTCGTCGCGCGCGTCGAGCGAGACGATGGCCGGCTCCTTCAGGAGCTTGAGCGCCGGAGCCCCTCCGCGTCCACCGCCGGCTCGTCCTCTCGCCGGGGCCCTCGGCCGCCGCGGATGCGGGGGCGCCGCGTGATGGAAACGCGGGCGCGCCGCCCGGGCCGCTCCGCGATCCCCGTGCGCTCCCGCAGTCGTGGACGTTCTTGGCGCAGCGGCGGCGGGCGGCCGCGGCGGCGGCGTCCCCGGCATCGGGGCGCTCATGAGCGCGACCTCCGCGCCGCGAAGGACCGCCGAGCGCTGCCATTGCGGCCGGTCCACCTGCGCCGCCCATTGAAAGAGGCTCTGAACGGCGGCGTCCTGCGCGCCGCGCACGATCGTCGCCGCGAGCATCGTGACCGCCGCGTCGCGCTGCGGCGTGCCCGTGGCTCCCCTGCATCAGCGATTCGATCACGCCAATCTCGCGGCCGCCGAGCCCGCTCAGCGGCGGCGTCGACGCATCACGGGATCGTCGCCGTACCTCTCGAGCAGCGTCGCGAGCGTCCGCTCGCGTACGGCTTGCGGCAACTCGCCGAACGATGCGGCGAGCTGCCGCCGCACGGCCCAATCCGGATCGTCCATCATCTTCAGCACGACCGCTTGAAGAGGACCGCCGGCATCGCCGAGCCACCGTTCGGAGAGCTGAATCGCCGACACGCGCACGTCGCGCGATCGATCCTGGAGCGCCTGGGCCACGAGCGCCGGGTCCAGGCTGTCCAGGCCGTCGAGCGTCCAGAGCGCGTGGAGCCTCGTCCGCTCGTCGGGGGCACGCGCAATCCGCTGCCGCAACGCCGGCACCACGGCCGGATCGCCGCGCTCGACGAGCAGACGCTGCGCCGTGTCACGCCACCAGCCATTGGGATGCGCGAGCACGTCCACGAGCTCGCTCGACGAGGCCGCCGACAGCGTCGGCTTGCGGCCGCGCCGCGTGCTCTCGTGCACGACGCGATAGATGCGGCCGTGGCCGGTCGGGTCCACGAGCTTGTGCCCCAGGATGTGATCCCGGAGGTACTCGGTCACGAAGATCCGGTGCTGAATCACCCCGCGATACATGTCGACGACGTAGAGCGTGCCGTCGGGCGCCGACGAGAGGTACACCGGACGAAACCGTTCGTCGGTCGATGCGAGGAATTCCCCGCCCTCGTACGCCTTCCGCGCCTTCAGCCCCGTCCCGTCGTCGCTGACGATCAGCCGGGAGACGAGATTGGCGGCCGGCTCGACGACGAAGACGTTGCCGGAGAGATCCGGCGGGAGCCGGTCGCCGCGATACACCGTCGGCGCGCTGACCGACGTGAACCGCGCCAGCCGTCCATCGGGCCGCAGCACGCCCTCCTGGTATCCGCGATTGACGCCGCGCGTGGGCCGCACCGGCCAGACGGTGTTGACGCCCTCGCTGTTCAGGGATTCGTACGCGCCGCGCGTGCGCAGGAGCGCGGGGTGCCGCATGAAGTAGCGGGCCGGGACCAGATCGACGAACAGCGCCGCCTCGTTCGTGTTGCGATAGATGCGGCCTCCGTCGTCCATCGAGAGTCCCCACTGCCCGCGCGACAGCGTCTTCTGCACCTCGAAGCGGCCGTTCTTCAGCCGGAGGTAGCTGTCGTGCTCGGACGTGTAGATCCAGTTGTCGAGCGCCCACATCAGACCGTTGGCGTTGTGCTCGGGGCCTGCCTCCCGCTGGCCGTACGTGTCGGTCACCAGCTCCTTGGTGTCGGCGCGCAGATCGCCGTTGGTGTCGCGCGCCAGCCAGAGATTCGGCGGCTCGCCGACCAGCACGCCGCGGTCGAGGACCTTCAGGGCGCGCGGCAGCACGAGGCCGTCGAGGAAGATCGTCCGCTTGTCCATCTTCCCGTCATCGTCCACGTCTTCGAGGACGACGATCCGGCCGGTGGGATCGCGTTCCGTGGCCGCGGGGAGATCGGGCATGAACCCCGGCATTTCGATCGCCCACAGCCGTCCGTCCGGGTCGAAGTCGATCAGGATCGGATCCTGGATCATCGGCTCCGACGCGACGAGCTCGAGGCGGTAGCCTGGCGGCGTGAAGATGGTCTTCATGGACGCGGCGGGGGCGAGCACCGGGGACTCTTCCGCCACCGTCTGGAGCGGCGGCGGCCACTGACCGCCGGCCTGATACCCGTGACCGATCGCGACCGCGGCCACCACGAGGAGCGCAACCGCGCGGATTCTGACGAGCAACATCTGGTGGGCTCCTCTGTGGGATTGCCCGCCGGCGCGTGCCGGTGACGAGGTCTCTCGGATCGATCTTACGCCGGGGAGCTGATTTTCGCTTTCTTCTGAATGTCCTGGAGGAGCTTGGCGTAGATGGGATCCCGCGGCACACACCCGGCCGCATATTGACCGAGCTCGTTGCCCTTCGCGCGCATGAGCGTCGTGCAGTAGCTGACGGTGATGCACACCTTCTTCTTGTCCATCGTCACGTCGTTGGCGAAGTCGGGGTAGGCGATGGCGCCGCGTCCCAGCCCGACGATCGACACGCGCCCGTCGCGAAGATTCGCCTCGCCGGCCTCCACGGCGAAGTGGCGCAGGTAGCTGTAGCCGGTGCCGACGACGGGCAGATCCGGACAGGCGCGCTGCGCCGCCTCCGCGAGCGAGAAGTGGCGGGCGACGCCGGCGAGCTGCGGCTCGGGCGTTGCGTAGCCATCCGGCGGCTCGCGATCCGCGGGACGGCCGACGTGCGGGTTGTAGTACGGGCATCCCGCCGTGACGTTCACGAGCTGCAGCCCGGCCTGCCGGAACCCGCGAAGCGCCTCGACGGCCTCGTCCACCTCGAGATAGTTTTCCGTGGCGCCCGGCACCGGCTCGCCGGCGCCGGTCTGCGGGTTCTTCGCGAACGGCACGCCGTCGAAGAAGTTCATGCGCGTCGCCCGCACCAGCCCCGGCGCCTCGCTCGCGATCCGCGCCAGCACTTCGCGCACGAACCGGGTTCGATTCTCGAGGCTGCCGCCGTACTTTCCAGGGCGGGTCCTCGCCGCGAGCATCTCGGAGAGCAGGTAGCGGTGGCACTGCTTGATGTCCACGAAGTCGAGGCCGAGGTCGCGCACGCGCAGCGCCGCCGCGACATAGCGATCCTGCAGGCGGTCCAGCTCGTCGTCGGTGATGATGCGCCCGTTGTTCCGGAGCGCGGGATCGTGGAGCATCACGACCGGCGTCGGGTACGACCATCGACCCGAGTGGGTGAGCTGCAGGCCGATGAAACAGTCCGCGCCGCCCGGTCCGGCCTCCTTGCGCGCGAAGGCGACCAGCCGCTCCAGGGACGGCAGGTTCTCCTCCGACAACAGGAGCTGACGGGAGTTCGCGCGGCCGTCCGGATCGATCGCGATCGCCTCTCCCCAGAGCAGCTTCGCGCCGCCGGCGGCGAATCGGCCCCAGCGGCGGAAGGTCAGCTCGTCCGGGGCCCCCTCGAGCGTGCCGTCGCAGCCCTCCATCGGGTGAATCGCGAAGCGGTTCCCGAGGGTGCGCGCGCCGATCGTCACCGGCGTCAACGCCATGCGGATGTCCGGCTCGAAACGGATCCCGACGCCAAGCCTGCGCACTTCCGATTCGAGCGCCGTCCGGTCGGCGAAGAGCTCGTGTGGTTTCATCGTTCGTTCTGTCGGCGTGAAAAGTTGACCATCAGCGGCAGGATACACACATCCGTCGGCGTCACGGACTTCGGTAGCCGGTAGCCGACCAGACTTCCGGCGGCGTCCGGCTTCAGCCGGACCCTGACTACGGTGGCGTCCGGCTTCAGCCGGACCAGCAGAAGGTCCGCCTAAAGGCGGACACCACCGTTGCCGCTCGCCGCCGACGTGCCGCGTGACGAGCGCCAGCGCGACGAACGTCGCGCACATCGCCACCGCGATCAGGCCGAAGAACGACGCGCTCCCGTGATAGCCGATCGCCCACGAGCCGGCGTAGCCGCTGATAATCGCGCCGGATCGGCCGAACGCCACCGCGCTGCCGACGCCGGTCGCGCGCACGGCGCCCGGATACACGTACGCCGCCAGCGCAAACATCGTCGTCTGCACGCCGTTGATCAGCGCGCCCGTGACCGCGAGCATCGCGATGATCGGCAGCGCGCGCGCCCGGGCCCATCGACATCGTGCTCAACGCAAGCGTGGACGCGATGGCGCCGGCCGTCATCGTGAGCATCGCGGCCCTGGAGCCGAACCGCGTAATCGCCACGCCGCCGGCAAGCGCGCCGGCCACGCCGCCCAGGTTGAACGCGGTGATCCCCGTGTTCGCGGTCGCCGGGACTGAACCCCGCGCCCGTCAGCAGCGAGGTGAGCCAGCTGAATCCCGAATAGACGGCGAGCAGGCACGAGAAGAACGCGCCCCAGAGCGCCAGCGTGTCCCGGCGGTATTCGGGATGAAAGAGCGCCGCGATCGAGGCCTTGACGACGGACCGCTCGCCGGGATCGACGAAGCCGTGGCGCGCGTCGACCGTGTGCCCCATCCGCTGCAGGATCCGCGCGAGCTCTCCCCAGCGTTCGGGATGGCGGGCGAGATATCGCGGCGATTCGGGAAGCAGGCGCACGAACAGCACGGCGGCGACCATCGGCACGACGCCGCCGATCGCAAACAGCCAGCGCCAGCCGAACGACCGGCAGCGCCTGAATCCCGAGCAGGCCGGCGATCGTCGCGCCGACCGGCACGCACACGATGGTCACGGTGACGGCGATCGGCCGCTTCCGCAGCGGCACGAACTCCGCGGCCAGCGCCGCCGCGTTCGGCATGGCCCCGCCGAGCCCGAACCCGACGATCAAGCGCAGCCACGCGAGCTGCGCGGGACTCCCGGCCGCGGCCGCCGCCAGCGTCGCCACCCCGAAGAGCGCCATGCTTCCGAGCAGCGCCGTCCGCCGCCCGAATCGATCGCCGGCGAGGCCGCCCAGCGCGCCGCCGGTCATCATGCCGACGTAGCCCAGCGACACGATCGGCGAGAATGCGCCGCGCGGCACCCCCCACTCCCTCATCAGCGTGGGAATGACGACGCCGAGGAGCTGGTTGTCGATGCCGTCGAAGACGATCGTCAGGGCGGTGAGGAAGACGAGCCATCTCTGATACCCGCCCCACCGGCCGTCGTCGAGGAGCCGGCCGATGTCGACCGGCGCGTCGGCGCGAGTCATCGGCGCGAGCTCCGCGCTACTGGAACAGCAGCTGCGCGAACTCGTACAGATGCGGCCGCCACAGCCGCCATTCGTGCCGGTGCCCGGTGTGATCTTGAACGTGTGCTTGACGCCGTGCTTCGTCAGCATCTCGTCGATCGCCTTCGTGCCGTTCAGCGCGAAGTCCTCGTCACCGACGCCGAGCCAGATCAGCTTCATCTGCTTGGCCGCGGCCGCCAGTTGCCGAAGAACTTCGGATACGACGCTCGAGGTTCTGTCCGGCGCCGGCGCTCATGATGATGACGTAGCGGAACAGGTCGGGACGGCTGAAGGCGGTGTTGATCGTCGCGGCGCCGCCGGCCGACAGGCCGCCGATCGCGCGATCCTCGGGCGGGTCGACGCGCGGAACGTCTTCTCGACGCGGGCATCAGGTCGTCGAGGAAGTCCTGCGCGAACGGCTGCAGCGGGCCGGGCCGGCGGGGCCGCGGGAGCGCCCGCAGCCGGCCCGGCCGCGGCTCGCCGCGCGGGCGGACGTGCCGGGGCCGCTCATGCCGGGGGACATGCCCCGGGCCAAGGCCGAGACTTCCACCGCCGCGCGCCAGCGGCATCACGACGATCATCGGCTTGGCTTTCTTCTCCGCGAGCAGGTTGTCCATGATGATGTGCGCGCGGCCCGTCATCGCCCAGCCGGGATCGAGGTCGCCGCCTCCGTGCAGGAGATAGAGGACGGGATAGCGCGTGTTGCCGCGGATGTAGTCGGGCGGCGTGTAGACGTACGCCTGCCGCGTCGCGCCGATCGCCTTCGATTCGTAGGTCATGATCTGGACGAGCCCGTGCGGCACCGGCTTCGAGTCCCAGAACTGCAACCCGTCGCCGGGCACTTCGACCTGCGACGCGAGGCCGGTCGACGAGACGAGCTTCACCCAGGGGTTGCGTGGATCCGTCGTGTTCACACCGTCGACGTTGAAGGCGTAGGTATACACATCGGGCGGCACCGGACCGAGCGTGGCGGTCCAGATCCCGTCGTCGCCCTTGGTCATCACCTTCGGCGGGCGGCGGTGGCGAGCTCGCCGGTGACGATCGCCTCGGTCGCCTTCGGCGCGAGGAGCCGCAGCGTGACGCTGCGATCGGGATTCACGAGCGGCGAGACGACCACGGGCCCGGCCGGCCCACCGCGGCCGCGGCCGCGCCTGCGCCGGTGCCTGCTGCGCCGCGAGACCAACGGACGTTGCCAGGAGCGCAACGCAGAAGAGTCGGCACTCGTCTCAGCCATACGTTTCACCTTTCGTTGATCGGTCCAAAGCGCGCGTGGAGTGACCGGAGTCGACAGCAGACGACAGAGAAGCTCGCACGCGGCATTCGCCCTTGAACACGGAGGAACGGAGAAACGGAGATCACTTGGCATCTATCCAAGCGAACTCCAAATTCTCCGTTGCTCCGTTGCTCCGTTGCTCCGTGTTCGAAACGCTCCGCTATCTCCGTCACCTCCGGTATCTTCTCTAGAAGCCCGGATCGGCATTCGAAGCTCCCCGCATCATCGGTCGAGCCGCGTCCCTTGTAACGCGCCACGAGCGGGTACTGGCAGAGCGGCCGCGAACGGACCACGGCGCCGGTCTGATCGCGGCGAACGGCCGTGAGCGTGTCGGGCGCCTGCCCTTCCTCGACCCATTTCACGACGGCGTCGAACTGCCCCGCCGGCGCGGGGCCCGGGCCGCCGCCGCAGTGTCCCACCCCTGGCGCCATGAACAGCCTGATGAACTCGGCGGCCTTCGCGCGTCCGCCCATCTGCTGCTGGACCCGAGTGTAGTAGTCGATCGTCCCGCCGGGATAGATCAGCTGATCGGACTGGCCGTGCCACATGACGATCTTGCCGCCGCGGTCGCGAAACGCCGACAGATCCGGGTTGTCGGTGCCGATGACGGCGCCGAACTCTTCGACCGACTGATCCCAGAACTGCTCGTACGACGCGCCGGGTGAGGGTGGCCCAGTCCCACTCCGGATTCTGCGTGAGGAAGTACCGCCACCAGTCGAGCGTGATGGTCGACGGCCGCGCCGTCAGCGGCGTGCCGCCGGTCCGCTCAGCGCCGAGATATCCGCGCCGCGTGCCAGTCCGTACCAGAGGAACGTCCCGTCCGCCGCCGCGGACCCTCCCAGATCGCCCGCACGATCGCCGCGTCGGCGTCGGTGAACGCGCCGCACTCGCCGGCTGCCGTCCCGACGAGCGCCTTCGGATCGTACGTGCAGCGCACCGGATCCTCGATGACGCCGTCCTTGACGCCGTCGATCGCGTCGCACGCCGCCACGGCGGCGGCGGTCGCCGCGGCGAACTTGCAGGCGGGACACGAAGTTGCTCGCCTCGAGCATCACCAGCGGTCCCCAGAGCTGCTCGACGTGCAGCTTCGGCCAGTTGATCGCCGGCGCGGCGGCGAGGATGCCGTCGTAGTCCGCCGGGTAGCGCTGCGCCTCCATCAGGCCCTGACGGCCGCCGGTCGAGCAGCCGTTGAAGTACGCAGTAGCGCGGCGCCGTTGCCGTAGAACTCGCCGCGTCAGCGCCTTGCCGGTGACCGTCATGTCGTGGATGCCGAGATGGGCGTTGTCGCGAATCAACTGCCAGTTCGAGCCGGCCCGTCCGCGTCGAGCGCGAAGCTGCCGCGGCCGCCTTCGTGACCGGTGTCGGTCGCGCCCGCGGCATACCCGGCCGTCAGCGGCTGGCGCACGCCTTGTGCGCTCCGCCGGAGAAACCGCCGCCGCCGACACCCTGAAACCGGCCGTTCCAGTTCTTCATCGGAAGGCCGATGAACACCTTCACCGCGTCGCCGGCAGGCGGGTGCGTGACGATCGCGGTGATGCGGCACGACGGCGGCGTGGTCGCGTCGCCGGCATCGACCGCCGCGGAGACAATCGTCGTGTTCGGGAGCGTCACGGCGGCCAGGCTCTCGCACGATCGCACGGGATCCGCCTTCGCATAGACCGGCGGAGGCGCAGTGTATGGCGGCGGCGCCGGAGGCTGCGCGGTCACGACCGTCAGAGCCGCGACGACAATCGAGACGCAGGAAATAACGTTCATGGCCAACTGCCGACCTCCAACGTACTGTTTACCGGTTGGAACAGGAGCACGAGAGAACGGGAGGGTCCAGGGCGCGGCGCGAGTGCGGATCGAAGGGTGCGTGGGCGCACACACCTCCCGTGCTCTCGTGCTCCTGTGTTTCTTCAGCGTCCTCGGATCTCCTGACCTCCTGACCCCTTGTTTCGCAAGCTCTGTCTCCTGATCTCCTGTTTCAGTCGAACGGCACGCCGACGTAGTTCTCCGCCAGGCTCGTCATCGCGGCGCGCGAGCTGACGAGGTACTCGAGCTCGGCGAGCTGGCGCCGGTGATCGAACGGCGTGTCGCTCGTCGGACCGGTGCAGCATCGACGTCATCCACCACGAGAAGCGCTGCGCGCGCCAGGTGCGCCGCAGGCCGCGGTCCGAGTAGCGCATCGAGCGCGTCCGCGCGGCCTGCGTCGTAGAACTCGGCGAGCGCCTCCGCCAGCCTCCAGACGTCGGCCATCGCCAGGTTCAGGCCCTTCGCGCCGGTCGGCGGCACGATGTGCGCCGCGTCGCCGGCCAGGAACAGGCGGCCGTAGCGCATCGGCTCGGCGACGAAGCTGCGCATGCCCGTGACGCCCTTCTGCAGAATCGGTCCCACCGTCGGCTCCCACCCGTCGGCCGTCGCAGCCGCGCGATGCAGCTCGGCCCAGATCCGATCGTCGGACCAGTCGTCGACGTCCTCGTCCGGCGCGCACTGCAGATAGAGCCGCGTCACGGTCGGCGACCGCATGCTGAACAGCGCGAAGCCGCGCTCGTGGAGGCTGTAGACGAGCTCGTCGGACGACGGCGCGGCGCTCGCGAGGATGCCGAGCCACCCGAACGGATAGTCGCGCTCGTAGACGTGCAGCGTCCGCGCCGGGAATCGACGGCCGGCAGATGCCGTGAAAGCCGTCGCAGCCGGCGATGAAGTCGCACGCAGCTCGTGCGCTCGTCCCGCGTGCTGGAAGCGGATCTTCGGCTGCAGTCGAGTCGAGGTCGTGGACGCCGACGTCGTCGACCTCGAAGTCGCAGCGGCCGCCCGGTCGCGACCCGCGCGTCGATGAGATCCTTGACGACTTCGTTCTGACCGTAGATCGTGATGGCGCGGCCGCCGGTCAGCTCCGCCATGTCGATGCGATGCCGCGTCGCCGCCGAAGGCGATGTAGATGCCGTCGTGGCGCATCCCTTCGCGGCGCAGGCGGTCGCCGACGCCGACCTCGTGCATCAGATCGACCGTCCCCTGCTCGAGCACGCCCGCGCGCACGCGCTCGATCACGTGCTCTTGGCTGCGGTTCTCGACGATGACGGAGTCGATGCCGCGCAGGTGCAGCAGGTGGCCGAGCATCAGCCCGGCCGGCCCGGCGCCGACGATCCCGACCTGTGTGCGTGCGGTCTGCATGATAGGATCCCGCGCGACATAATGACCGAAAAAAGCGACGTTGTCGGCAGTCTCCTGCGCCCCCGCTATCTGCTGGACGCGCGCGAGAGGACGCGAGCGCGGCGACTTGACGCCGGCCGAGTTCAAGCGAATCGAAGATCGCGCCGTCGACGAGGCGATCGCGCTGCAGGAAGCCGCCGGGCTCGACGTCGTGACCGACGGCGAAATGCGGCGCTACGCGTTCTACGGCCATCTCGTCGACGCGCTCGAGGGCTTCGACAAGTACGGCGGCTGGTCGGTGACCTTCCGCGACGACCAGGGCCACGAGGCGCCGCTCGCGCGGCCGTGTCGTCGTCGACAAGCTGCGCTGGCGCCGGCAGATGAGCGTCGAGGAGTTCACGTACCTGCGCGGCCGCACGACGCGGCAGGTGAAGGTCACGCTCCTCAGCGCCCAGCAGGCGGCGGCCTACTACGACCCGGACAAGTCGAAAGCGGCGCGTACGCGACACGCGACGCCTACCTCGCCGATCTCGTGGACTTCACGCGTCGCGAGATCGCGGAACTGCGCCGGCTCGGCTGCGACTACGTCCAGATCGACGCGCCGCAGTACGCCGCGCTCCTCGACGAGACGATTCGCGAAGGCTACCGGCAGCGCGGCAGCGATCCCGACAAGCTGCTCGACACCTGCATCGAGCTCGACAACGCGATCATCGAGGGCCATCGCGGGCATCACGTTCGGCATCCACATCTGCCGCGGCAACCACAAGAGCATGTTCTACGCGTCGGGCGGATACGATCGCATCGCCGAACAGATCTTCCAGCCGGGCCCGGTTCGACCGGTTCCTGCTCGAGTACGACGACGAGCGATCGGGAACGTTCGAGCCGCTGCGGCACGTGCCCGACGATCGCGTCGTCGTGCTGGGTCTCGTGAGCTCGAAGCACGCCGCGGCTCGAGTCCGCCGACGAGCTCAAGCGCCGCATCGCGGACGCCGCGCGCATCGTGCCGCTCGATCGGCTCGCGCTCAGCCCGCAGTGCGGGTTCGCGTCGACGCACGAGGGCAACCGGCTCTCGCCCGACGATCAGCGACGCAAGCTGGAGCTCGTCGCGTCGACCGCACGGGAAGTTTGGGGCAGCAGTCACTAGAGCCGGTTCAAAACCGAAGGTGGCATCCGGCTTCAGCCGGACCTCGCGGGTTTGAAACCACTTCCAGGGATTCAACGCATGACGGGCCCGATGGATCGCCCGATCTCCGCGGCGGCGGATTGCAGCACGGGCAGGAACTCGCGCTCCATCGTCGCGGGGGTGAAGTGCGCCGCGTGGACGCCGACGTTCACCGCGGCGACGACCCGGTCGCCCGCGCGCCGCACGGGCACCGCAATCGAGCGGAGCCCGATCTCGAGCTCCTCGTCGACGATCGCGTAGCCGCGCCCGCGCACGCGCTCGATCTCGGCACGGAGCGCGCGCTTCTGGACGATCGTCCTCGGCGTGTGGCGCTCGGGCACGAGGCGCGCCAGATAGCGGGTCAGCTCCTCGCCAGGCAGGGCGCCGAGGAGCACGCGCCCCATCGACGTGCAGTAGGCAGGAAGGCGGCTCGCCACGGCCAGACCAATGGACAGAATCCGCTGCGTGGCGGAGCGCGCGATGTAGACGATGTCGTCGCCGTCGAGGACGGCGAGGGAGCAGGACTCGTGCAGGCGGTCGGTCACGCGTTCGAGGATCGGCTGCGCGACCCGCGCCGCGGGAGTCGACGCGAGATACGCGTAGCCCAGCGTCAGCACGCTCGGCCCGAGCTCGTAGGCGCCGGACACGGCGGACGCATACCCGAGCACCGACAGCGTGTGCAGGCACCGCCGGGCCGCCGCGCGCGAGATCCCCACTTCCCGGGCCACCTCGGCGACCGACAGCGTCCCCCGGCCGGCGCCGAACGCGCGGATCACCGCGAGGCCACGCTCGAGCGAGAGCATGTAGTCCGGATCGGTCCCGGCCGGACGCGGACGCGGACGTCGCGGACGGCGCCGTGGCGCGACGTCCGGAGGCGTCGCGCCGACGGGGACGGCCCGGCGGGCGGGCGGCGCGGACGTCTTCGAACGGCGCGCCGGCGCGCGGCCGGCGCGGGTCTGCTGCGTCATACGATTTCGGTGCCGGACATAGTATGCTGCGGTCGGGGCGCCGCGACCCGATTATCGCACGGACGAGGCGGTATTCGGCTTCGGCGGCCCGTGGTCTCGGGTCTCGGTCTCAGGATCTCAGGTCATTGAAGACCGAAGACACCAAAGACACAGAGACCCGAGACCGACGACCGACGACCGCAGACGGGGAGAGGAAGAGAGCGATGGCCCGTTTCTGTTCGCTTCAGGAGGCCGTCCAGGACGCGGTGCACGACGGCGACGTCGTCGCCATGGAGGGCTTCACGCACCTGATTCCGTTCGCGGCGGGGCACGAGGTGATCCGGCAGGGCCGCCGCGACCTCACGCTCGTGCGCATGACCCCCGACCTGATTTACGATCAGCTGATCGGGGCCGGCTGCGCCGCGACGCTGGTCTTCTCGTGGGGCGGCAATCCCGGGGTCGGGTCGCTCCACCGGCTGCGCGACGCGGTCGAGCACGGCTGGCCGCGGCCGCTCGCGCTCGAGGAGTACAGCCACGCCGCGATGGCCAGCGCCTACGACGCCGGCGCCGCGCACCTGCCGTTCGCGATGTTCCGCGGCGCGCCCGGCGGCCTCGCCGACGTGAACCCCAACTTACCGCTCGGTCGTGTGCCCGTTCACCGGCGAGACGCTGACGGCCGTGCCGTCGCTCCAGCCGGACGTGACGGTGATTCACGCCCAGCGGGCCGACCGCGAGGGGAACGTGATGATCGAAGGAATCATCGGCGTGCAGAAAGAGGCGGTGCTGGCCGCGCGCCGCGCGGTCGTCACGGTCGAGGAAGTCGTCGACCGGTTCGACGGACCGGCAGCCGAACGCCTGCATCCTCCCGCACTGGGCGATCGCCGCCGTCGCGGTCGTCCCGGGCGGCGCGTTTCCGTCGTACGCCTACGGCTATTACGCGCGCGAACAATGCGTTCTACCTCGCCTGGGACGACATCTCGCGCGACCGCGACACCTTCCAGGCGTGGCTCGACGAGCACGTGATGAACGCCGGACCCGGACGCCTTCGCCGCGCGGGACAGGCAGGTCGCATGAGCGTGCCGTATACGCCCGACGAGCTGATGACCGTCGCCGCCGCCCGATGCGTCGGGAACGACGACGTGTGCTTCGTCGGGATCGGGCTGCCGTCGGCCGCCTGCAACCTCGCGCGGCTGACGCACGCGCCGCGCATCACGCTGATCTACGAGTCGGGCACGATCGGCACGCGGCCGACGGTGCTGCCGCTGTCGATCGGCGACGGCGAGCTGTGCGCGACCGCGCTGACCACGGTGTCGGTGCCCGAGTTCTTCCGTTACTGGCTGCAGAGCGGCCGCATCAGCGTCGGCTTCCTCGGCGCCGCGCAGATCGATCGGTTCGCCAACCTCAACACGACGGTGATCGGCCCGTACGATCGGCCTGCCGTGCGGCTGCCGGGCGCCGGTGGCGCGCCGGAAATGGCCGCCGCGTGCCAGCGCATCTTCATCGTCATGCCGCACTCGCGGCGCGCGTTCGAGCAGCGGCTCGACTTCCTGACGTCGCTCGGCCATGGCGACGGCGCGGGGCATCGCGCGCGCCTCGGCCTGACCACGGCAGGCCCGGCCAAGGTGATCACCGATTTGTGCGTCATGGAGCCGGACGACCGGACGCGGAGCTGACGGTGACCAGCCTGCATCCGGGAATCTCGAACGCGCAGGTCCGGGAGGCGACCGAGTGGCCGGTGCGGTTCGCGACGATCTGGCCGAGACGCGGCCGCCCGAACCGGGCGAGCTCGAGGTCCTGCGGGAGCTGCGCGCGCGGACGGCGGAGGCACATGGCGCGACGTAGCGAGGTCGGGATGCAGGCGATCCGGAATTCAGCGACGTCCGTCGAGCTCCGCGAGTCCCGAGTTCTCAGTCAGGAGACGCCCTTGTCTGGTCCGTTGACGTATCCCCGGGTCGCGGAAGGCATTCATCCGCCCAACGACTCACCGGGCTACCGCAGCACGGCGCTGCGCCATCCGAAGGAGCCGCTGGTCATCATCCCGCAGACGCTGTCGGAGCTGACCGGGCCGGTGTATCCGTACAGGACGAATCGAGCCGGCCGACCACGACCTCACCCGGCAGCATGCGGGCGAGCCGCTGGGCGAGCGGATCATCGTCGAAGGGCGCGTGCTCGACGAGGACGGCCGGCCGATCCCGCACACGCTGGTCGAGGTCTGGCAGGCCAACGCCGCCGGACGCTACACGCACACAGGTCGATCAGCACGCCGCGCCGCTCGACCCGAACTTCACCGGCGCCGGCCGGACGCTCACGGACGACGAGGGCCGCTACCGGTTCGTCACGATCAAGCCCGGCGCCTACCCGTGGCGGAACCATCCCAACGCCTGGCGGCCGGCGCACATCCACTTCTCGCTGTTCGGCACGAGCTTCCTGACGCCGGCTCGTCACGCAGATGTACTTTCCCGGCGACCCGCTGCTGCCGCTACGATCCGATCTTCAATTCGATTCCCGACGCGCGCGCGCGGGAGCGGCTGATTGCCGGCGTTCGACCTCGACCTCACGCGAGCCGGAGTGGGCGCTCGGCTACCGGTTCGACATCGTGCTGCGCGGGCGCGAACGCCACGCCGATGGAGACATGAGTCCGCATGGCGGATCTGACGCCCGTTCCAGACCGTCGGCCCGTTCTTCCACCTCGGGCTGTCGTTCGCGGGCGGCGAGAGGCTCGTCCGGCGCGCGACCAGCCGGCCGCCACATCGCCGTCGAGGGAACGGTGCGCGACGGCGCCGGCGCAGCCGGCTGCCGGACGCGCTCATCGAGATCTGGCAGGCCAACGCCGCCGGACGCTACCGTCATCCGGACGATCGACCGGCAATCCGCCGATGGACCCGGTCGTTCGACGGCTTCGGCCGCGTGCCGACCGACGACCGACGGCGATTCGCGTTCACGACGGTGATGCCGGGCCGCGTGCCCGGACCTGACGGCGCGCTCGCAGGCGCCGCATCTCGTGGTCGGCGTGCTCGCGCGCGGCGTGCTCACGCGGCTGGTCACCCGCATGTACTTCGACGACGACGCCGCCAACGCGCGACGATCCCGGTCCTGGCGCTCGTGCCCGAGCGGACGGCGCGCGACGCTCATCGCGCAGGCGCGATCGGCGCGGACCGGTACCGCTTCGACATCGTCCTCCAGGGGCAGGACGAGACGGTGTTCTTCGATGTCTGACGCCGCCGAGCTCGCGCGCAGCTGGTCTCCGCCGAGGCGCGCGGCTCCAGGCGATGCTCGACGTCGAGGCCGCGCTCGCCGAGGCGGAGGCGGCGGTCGGCGTGATTCCGCGGTCGGCCGTCGACCGCCATCCGCGCGGCGGCGCGCGCCGAGCCTCTACGATCCGGCGGCGATCGCGGCCGAGGCGCGCGCACGCGGGCAACCTCGCGATCCCGCTCGTCGCACCATCTGACCAGGCGCGTGGCCGCGACCGACGCCGCAGGCGGCGCGCTACGTGCACTGGGGCGCCACGAGCCAGGACATCATCGACACCGCGCTCGTGCTGCAGCTTCGCGACGGCGGTGCCCATCGATCGTCCGCGATCTCGCAGCGCGCCGCCGAGGCCGCCGCCGGACACGCGCGGCGCACGTCGACACGCCGATGGCCGGCCGCACCTGGCTGCAGCAGGCGACGCCGATCGACGTTCGGGCTGAAGGCGGCCGGATGGCTCGACGCGCTCGCGCGCGTCGCAGCACGGCTCGAGTCGGCGCTCGACCGCAGGCGCTCGTGCTCCAGTTCGGCGGCGCCTCCGGCACGCTCGCGGCGCTCGGGACGCGCGGCCTCGGCCGTCGCCGAGGCGCTCGGCGCGCGGCTGGATCTCGTCGGTCCCGGCGCTGCCCTGGCACGCGCACCGCGATCGTCTCGCCGGGCTGGCCTGCGCGCTCGGCGTCGCGACCGGCACGCTCGGCAAGATCGCGCGCGATCTCGGCGCTGCTCGCGCAGACCGAGGTCGCCGAGGCGCACGAGCGCCGCGGCGGACGCGGGCGGCTCGTCGACCATGCCGCACAAGCGCAATCCGGTGCGTGCCGCGGTCGCGCTGGCGGCGGCCGTGCGGGCGCCCGGGCCTCGTCGCCACGATCCTCTCCGCGATGCCGCAGGAGCACGAACGCGGGCTCGGCGGCTGGCAGGCGGAGTGGGACGCGCTGCCGGAGCTGGTGCGGCGTCGCCGCCGACGCGGCGCGCGCGGTCGCCGAAGCGCTCGAGGGACTGGTCGTCGACGCGGCGCGCATGCGCGCGAACCTCGACATCACCCGCGGTCTGGTGCTGGCCGAAGCCGTGATCATGCGGCTGGCCGCCGCACCTCGGCAAGAGCGACGCGCACGCGCGCGTCGAGGCGGCGTGCCGCCGCGTCGTCGCCGAGGGACGCTCGCTGCGCGGACGTCCTGGCGGACGATCCCGCGCGTCACCGCGGTGCTCGATCGCGGCGCCATCGAGGCCGCGCTCTCGCCGGAGAACTACCTCGGATGCGCGCGCACGTTCGTCGAGAACGCGCTCGGCAGACGCGGCAACGCGTAGCGGCAGTCCGTAGCGCAGGGCTGGCGCAGGAGCACGCCCTGCTTGCGGCGCTGAACCGATGGACGAAAGCGAGCGGCGCGCGGCGGGCCTGAAGATCCGGCGCAAGGTGCTCGGAGACGCGCACGTCGACGCGGCGATCGCGCGGACGACGGCGCTCACCGCGGACTTCCAGGATCTGCTGACGCGGTATGCGTGGGGAGAGATCTGGGCACGGCCCGGGCTCGACGTGCGCTCACGGCGCGTCCTCGTCCTCGGCACGCTCGTCGCGCTCGGACGGTGGGAAGAGTTCGCGCATGCACGCCCGCGCCGCGCTCACCGAGGGCGGATTCTCCGCGGGGGACCTGAAGGAGATCGTCCTGCAGCAGGCGATCTACTGCGGCGTTCCCGCCGCGAACAAGGCGTTCGAGGTGCTGCGCGAGATCACCGAGCGGATAGTTCACCACAGAGTTAGCGGAGTAAACGGAGTAAGGAGTAAACGGAGAAAAGCAAATTTTTTTGTCTCCGCTATCTCCGTTAACCTGTGGTGATCGCGGCGCTCAACCAGCTACTCCCGCTTCAGCGCCCACTTGAATCCACGCGCCAGCAGATCCTGATACACGGGATCGTTCCAGGTGTCGGGGCCGTGCCCGATCGTGGTGCCGAAGACGCGCGACTTGCCGGCGTACTCGTTGACCCAGACCAGCGGATATTCCTTCTTGTCCTCGGGACTGATCGCCGTCGCCAGCGCCTTCGCGTTCGGCCAGAGCTTTTCGATCACGTACAGCTCGTCGGCCGGCGTGACCCAGTCCTCCCTGAAGCCCTTCAGGCTGCTGTGGTCCTTCGCGACGATCTTGACCGAGATGTGGTGCTGCGCGGTGTGGTGCCGGCTGGTGACGCCGAGAAACTCCCGCCAGTCGTCGATCGTCGCGGACCGGTAGGAGTGCATCGAGCAATGGATGACCATCGCCGGCAGTCCGTTGCGATGCGCGTCGGTGATCTTCCGAATGTACTTCGGATCGTCGACGTTGGCCAGGCACTCGTTGTGGACGACGATGTCGAAGCCTTTGCCCCAGTCGGGACTGTCGTACACCGGCATGCTGCCGGTCGTTCCCCGGCCGCCTTGCAGCGCCAGCGTCCAGTCGACCGGCAGGACCTTGCCGATCGTGTCCATCAGCACCTTCGCTTCACCCGAGTAGTCGTGGCAGCAGCCCCCGCTCACGATCAGCGCCTTGACGCGCGGCTGCCCCGCGAACGGATCGCCGCCGCGGCCTCGACCCTGACGTCCGCCCCGCGCCGGCTCCTGTGACCCGGGCTGGGCCTGTCTGCCGTCCTGGACCGCCACGGACGCCGGCGTCAGCACGACCAGCAGTCCGACGGCGACGATCGCGTGCGAGAAGCGCTTAGTCATGGGTGTTTTTGAACTCCTCGAACTTTCGAACTTTAGAACTTTAGAACTTTAGAACTTTAGAACTTGAGCTTCACACATCACAGAGCACGACCGCTTCCCGCAGCGACGTCAGCGGATCGCGCGTCGGCACGAACTCGTGCGCGAAGTACCCCTGAAACCCGGTGTCGGCGATCGCCGCGGCGACGGTCGCCCACTGCAGCTCCTGGGTCGCGTCGAGCTCGTGGCGGCCGGGGACGCCGCCGGTGTGGAAGTGCGCGAAGTAGTCCTTGTTGTCGCGGATCGTGCGGATCACGTCCCCTTCCATGATCTGCATGTGGTAGATGTCGTAGAGCAGCTTGACGCGCGGCGACGCGACCGCCTTGACGACCTCGATGCCGAACGGCGCTCTTGTCGCCGTGGTAGTCCTTGTGATCGACTTTGCTGTTCAGCAGCTCGACGCAGATCGTCACGCCCGGTGTCCTCGGCGATCTTCTTGACGCGGTTCAGCCCTTCCACGCAGTTGGCGATCGCCTCGCTGTCGCCCATGCCGCGCCGGTTGCCGAAGAACGTGATGACGTTGGGCACCTTCGCGGCCGCGGCCTTCGGGAGGTTCTGCTCGAAGTTCTTGACGATCGCGTCGTGATTGGCCTTCACGTTCAGGCCGTTGGCGATCGAGCCGCCGCCGGCCGACCCCATCGAGCAGATGAGGCCGTAGTCGCGGATCACGGCCCAGTCCGCTTCGCCGAGAAGGTCGATGGCCGTCAGCCCCATCCCCGCGACGGCCTTGGCGAGATCGGGCAGCGCGATCTTGGCGTAGCACCACCGGCAGACCGACTGCTTCAGGCGGCCCTTCGTGACCGCCCGGCCCTGCGCGTCCAGGTGAGCGCCGGCGCCCAGACCGGCGCCGACTGTAGCGGCGCCCGCCACGAGCGCCTGACGTCGCGAGATGCCCATGCCTGTCTCCTTGTCGACGTCGCTCGTCTCGAGTCCTGGTCCCGGTCCGACCGAGACGTCCTACTTGCCGTGCATCACGAAGGTCCACATCGTGTCGCCCGCGCCGACGACGACGTACTGCAGGCCGTCGAGCTCGTAGGTGATGGCGCCGTTGCTCACCGAGCTGTTGCAGACCCGCGTGCCACAGCGCCTCACCCGTCGTCGCGTTGAGCGCGACGAGATCGTTCGAGCGCGCCGCCGCTGAAAATCAGGTTCCCCGCCGTGCTCAGGAGCCCGGCACGCGAGCCCCCTTCCCACTTGTGCGACCAGCGGATCTTCCCGGTCTTGTAGTCGATCGCCTGCAGCATCGCCTCCGACCAGCCGCCGCGATCCGTGCCGCCCCATCCCTGCGGGTTCTCGCGTCGGATCGTAGATGTAGTAGACGCTGTAGGCGCGCGACGTGTTGACGTAGAACAGGCCCGGTCTGCGGGCTGAACGACGGCGACGGCCAGTTGGCGGCGCCGCCCTGATTCGGCGACACGAGCGCGCCGTCGAGCTGCGGGTCCTTCGCCGGGTTCGGGATCGGCTGCCCCTTCGCGTCGTACCCCATCGACCAGTTGGTCTTCACGTACTCGGTGCGAGATCAGCGCCTTGCCGTTCGTGCGGTCGAGGACGAAGAAGTGGCCGTTGCGCGCGGCCTGCGCGATGAGCTTTCGCGGCTTGCCGTCGAACTCCGCGTCGAACACGACCGCCGTCTGCGTGGAGTCCCAGTCGTGCGTGTCGTGCGGCGACGACTGGAAGTACCACGCCATCTTCCCCGTGTCCGGGTTGAGCGCGACGATCGACTCCGGTGAAGAGGTTCGCCCCTGTCCGGTTGACGTGCGCGATGACGGGCTGCGGATTGCCGGTCGTGACGAACAGCAGGTTCAGTGTCCGGATCGTAGGTGACCGGCTGCCACGTCATGCCGCCGCCGTCCTTCGCGGCCGCTTCGTTGGGCCACGTCTCGGAGCCCGGGTCGCCCTGCCTTCTGCGGGACCGCATACCAGCGCCACTGCATCTCGCCGGTGACCGGGTCGTGCGACTGGAGGTATCCGGGAATGTCGAGGTCGTCGCCGCTCACGCCGGCAATGACGTGGTTCCCGATGATCACCGGCGCGACCGACCCGTAGTAGAACTGATCGAGGTCGCAGATCTGCTTGTGCCAGCGCTCGCGTCCCGTCCTTGATATTGAGCGACACGAGGTTGCAGTCCCGCGACACGAAGAACAGCGAGTCGCCGAGCACGGCCGCGCCGCGGTTGCCGATGGTGATGCCGCCCTTCGCCTGCCAGGTGTGGTGCCAGATCTCGCGGCCGGTGCGTGCGTCCACCGCCCACACGTGATCCGGCGTGGTGAGGTACAGCACGCCGTTGATCATCAGCGGCGTGCCCTTGAGGGTCACCCCTCCGGCCGCCACCGCCCGGCGCAATGCCGGTGTTCAGCCTGTAGACCCAGCCGAGGCTCAGCGACGTGATGTTGCCGTCGTTGATCTTCGCGAGCGGGCTGTAGCGGCGGCCCGAGTAGTCGCCGTTGTAGCTCGGCCAGGAGTCGGTCCCCGGCTTCAAGAGCTTCGCCGGGTCCAGCCCGGTCTGGCCGGCTCCGGCCAGCACCGCCGCGGAGACGAAACAGGAAACGAGCAGTGTGGTCGCGCGCGTCATTTCACCTTCTCCAGGTAGGCCACGAGATCGTGCATGTTCTTGTCGGTCAGCCGGTCGAGCAGCCCCTGGTGAAACGCGCAGCGGATCGGTCTTCACCACTTGCAGCCCGGGCGTCCGCTTGAAGCTGCGGTAGATGCCGGACTGGTCGCGCAGCGCGACGTTGAAGTCGTCCATCTGGACGAGCACACCCGACACGGCCGGCTGGCCCGGCGGCGTCACCGTGACGGTGACCGCCGCGCGCGACGGCGCGCCGGCGCGGCGCCGGAGCGCCGCGGCGCCCGCCGCGGCCGGCGCCGGGGAAGAGCATCCGCTGCTGCAGGTCGATCGGCTCGAGCCGCTTGCCGATGCCCGCGAGGTCTCCCTTGATCGAGTGGCACGTGGTGCACTTGCCTTCGCCGTCGAAGTACGAGAGCCCCGCCTCCGGATCGCCGGTCAACACGTTCTGCGAGACGAACAGCGGCGAGCCGCGCAGGGAATCGTTGACGCGCTGGCGGAGGTAGTGCGCGAGGTCGAAGATCTGCGCGGCGGTCAGGTTCGCGGCCGCCGTCGGGCTCTGCGCCTTGTGCGCGTCCTTGAGGTACGGTCCGAGCACGCTGCCGCACCGATCTCGCAGCACGACGAGCGAGCGGATCAGGTTCGGCCCCTTCGCCGTGCCTCGCGCCATCGTCCCGTGGCAGGTGACGCACTCGGCGGTGTAGACGGGTTTGGCGCGGTCGGCCGCGGCCGCATCAACGGGCGGCTTGTCGGACGGGCCCGCGCCCGCCAGCATGCCGCCGCCGCGTGCGGGTGTCGTCGGGCCGCACGGGTTCGCCGCCGCCTGCGGGGGCGCACCGCCCGCCGGCCGGCGGCGTCTGCGCCGACGACGCCGATGGCCGCCATGGCCAGCGCTCCGGCGACATTCATCCATACCCTCACCGTGGTCACAGTCCGCATCGGTCGCTCTCCTCGATCTCTGTGGCATATCACTCGCTCCGTTGATCCTCGCGCGAGCCTGTCGAAGGACCGCAGGACGCTCAGGCCCTGCCGGCGGCGGACTGCGATCCGGCCTGGGACGGGAGCAGACGCGCGGAGATACCGGAGGCCGTCCTGGGCCAGCGCGTCCTGCGTGGGCGCAAACGCGCGCCAGATGGCGGCCGCGCGCGCGATCGATTTCACGGCGCTCGTGAAGGACTCGATCACGAACGGTCCGTCGAAGTGGATGTCGCGGCAGGCGGCGGCCACCTCGTTCCAGGGCACGTGTCCCGACCCCGGCGCGCCGCGATCGTTCTCGCACGTGTGCAGGTGACGCAGCCGCGGACCGGCGGCGCGAATCGCGTCCCCGATCGATTTCTCCTCGATGTTCATGTGGAACGTGTCGAGCAGGATCCCGCACGCCGGGTGATCGACCCGGTCGACGACCTCGATCGCCTGCTCCGCCAGGTTGAGGAAGCTCGTTTCGAACCGGTTGAGCGGCTCCACGCACAGCACGACGCCGCGGTCGCCGGCGTACTTCGACAGCGCCTTCAGCTGCGTCACGAGCACGTCCAGGTCGCGCGCGCGCTCGTCCGGCGTCTGCTGCCAGCAGCGGCCGACGGAGCTGTAGAGCGGACCGATCACGTGGGCGCCGCCGAGCACCTCCGCCGCGTCGATGCAGTGCCGGACGTACTCGGCGCTGCTCTTCCGGATGCTCTCGTCCGGGTGGATCAGGTCGCGGTCCGGCCCCATGGCGGCACAGACGCTCGCGCCGAGACCGAGATCGCGCGCGATCTCCGACGGCGCGTTTGTAGTCGAGGTCGCTCGTCCCTTCGACGCCGAACTCAATGAGATCGAAGCCCATCTCCTTGACGCGCGGCGCGAGCTTCGCAAACGCCTCCGTCGTCACCGGCGACGTCCACACCCATGCGTTGACACCAATCTGCGCCATGATGATCCTCGCAACGTTCTTGGTTCTTCGTTCTTGGTTCTTGGTCGATGTCGGTTCAGTTCAGGATGAACAAACAAGAACGAGAACGACCAAGAACCGAGAACCAAGACCGAGAACGAACTCGTTACTTCGGTCCCAGCTTTCGCCTGGACTGTCGTCGGCCTTCAGATCGCCGAGCGCGTACTGCACGCCCGCGAGGATGTGCTCGAGCATCGGCCGTCTTCGCGTAGATCGATTCGTCGTGCCCGAGGGCGGCGTAGAAGAACCGTCCCTTGCCCTCGCGCCGGATCCAGCTGAGCGCGAAGTCGTGGTCGGTGCGCGGGGACTGTTCCTTGGCCCTGATCTCCGGGCTCATCTTGTCGTAGTCGATGCTGGTCAGCACGTGGACGTTCTCGCGCGAGAAGGAATCCTGGTTGTAGGTGTAGACCTCGTCGGTGATGTCGAACGGCTGACCCTTGAACGGCGCGTTGATCGGGCTCTTCGGATCGTCGATCTTGACGGTGATCGTCGTCGGGTAATTCCAGTGGTGCTTGAAATACCCGCCGATCATCTTGTTGTACTCCGGCCACAACGGCGACGCCGCCGGCGGGGCCGCCGCGCCCGCGCCGGGCCGGGCTGCCGTGGTACGAGTCGCTGGCGGCGTGAATGCCCGCGATGCCTTTGCCGCTTCGGATGAAGTCCATCAGCGCCTTGCGGCGCGCATCGGTGACGGTCTTGGCCGCCGGATCCGTCGCGGCGTTCGGCTCGTCGAGGTACGTCCCGGTCGTGCTGTTGAGGAACACCGCGTCGTACTGCTTCAGGTTTTCCGCCGTGATCACCGAGCGGTCGTACGAGACGGTCGCGGTCCACGCGCCGGTCTTCTTGCCGAGCTCCTCCATCGTCTTCGCGGCAATCGGAATGGAGGCGTGCACCCACCCGGACGTCGCGGACGAGCACCAGGACCTTGCGCGGGCGCGCCGGCTTGGCCGGCGGCTTGTCGGGGAGCGCCGCCATCATCGCCTCCACATGCTCGGGACAGACCGACTGCGGCTGGGAGCTCCGTCCACCGCAGGTGGGCGCGGGAGGCTGACTCGGTGCCGCCGCCGGAGCCTGCTGCGCACCACCGCCGACGGTACTGGCGATCCATATGGCAACGCCGGCGGACACCGCCAGCAGCGCTCGTGAATTCCTCAACCTCATATGTCCTCCTCAGCTTCCCTGCCAGGATCAGAACTGGCCGG
Organism: uncultured Acidobacteriota bacterium; assembly: GCA_963820645.1. Classification (GTDB taxonomy): domain Bacteria; phylum Acidobacteriota; class Vicinamibacteria; order Vicinamibacterales; family 2-12-FULL-66-21; genus JALZOC01. The sequence continues at coordinate 61,508 of CAWGAS010000048.1, forward strand.
CCGCTAATCTACTCCAGAACCGTGGCCAGACTTCGCAGAACCTCGCCGAACCTTGCGGAACCGAACCTTGTAGAACTGAACCCGGAACCTTGTAGAACCTTGTAGAACCCTGCGGAACTGAACCCCGCGGAACCTTGCGGAACCCGTGGAACCACGCGGAACCTACCCAGTCAGAAACTCCGTCACCACCTCGGAAAACTGATCGGCCCGCTCGACGTTCGGCAGATGAGCGGCGTCGAATGTCACCATCCGCGCTCCGGGAATCCTCTCGCGGATCTCGATCCCGTCGCCGGGAGGGGTCACCGGATCGGCCGTGCCGGAGACGACGAGCGTCGGCGCGTCGATGCGGCGGATCGCCTCGCGCAGATCGGTATCGCGCAGCGCCGCGCAACCGCCGGAGTAGCCCACCGGAGAGCACGACGCGATCATCGCACGATGACGCGCGACGATTTCGGGCTCGCGCCGTCTGAAGTCCTCGGTGAACCATCGCGGCATCGCCGCGTCGGCGATCGCCTCCATGCCGCTCGCCTGCACCTGACGCACCCGCTCGGTCCAGCGATCCGGCTGTGCCGATGCGCGCCGCCGTGCTGGCGAGGACCAGGCGGCTGATGCGCTGCGGCGCGTGGACGCCGAGCCACATCGCGGTCAACCCACCGAGAGAGAGGCCGCACACGTGCGCGCGATCCGCGCCGGCGGCGTCGAGCACCGCGAGCGCGTCGCGTCCAAGCCGCTCGATCGTGTACTCTCCGGCTGGCGCCCCCGAACGCCCGTGGCCGCGGGTGTCGTAGCGGATCACGGAAAAGGCGTTCGAGAAAGGAGCAAGTTGCGTCGCCCAGAGATCCGCCGTTGCGCCGAGCGCGTGCGAGAGCAGCAGGACCGGCGCACCGGCCGGGCCGCTCGATCGCGTACGCCAGCGGACAACCGTCCACGTCGATTTCGGTCAGATTCGTGTCGATGATGGTCATCCAGAGCGCCAAATAAGTGCACGCGTTTCAGGTGGCGGACTCCGCCTAAATGAGGCATTATGCTAGCGCGCCCGCGGCGCAAAGGTACCGTTCGCGAGGCGATAATCGGCCAGGCCGCACTCGGACTTTCTCCGGAAGCGCTGTCGTTTAAACGCGACGTTTCGCAAAGCAAAACAGTTTGACATTTCACCTCAGGAGGCGCAGCCTTGGTTCTGAAATCGATTACAGATGAGCACGCGGCTGCTCGGAAACTCCACGCCTTTACACGACCGTCGCGTTTTTGACAAGCGGTCAGAACACCGGGCTCCACACGTCGGGATAGTCTGCTCGATCACCCGCGCCCCGGGCCGAAGGACGCGAGTGACGCCGGATGGGAAGGCTCCCGTTCGCGTTCCTCAACGGCCTTGCACTGTTGTTTGTTCGTTCGCAGACCGGGGTAGATGGAGGAGAGTAAATGGCAAAAGCGACCGTGTCGGTAGTCGCGGCTGCGTTGTTGGTCCTGGCCGCGGCGATACCAGCCTCGGCGCAGATCACGACGGGAACAGTCGCCGGAACGATCAAAGACGCGCAGGGCGCCGTGATCCCGGGCGCGACCGTCGTGCTCATCAGCGAGGCACGAGGCACGAAATCCACTCCCGTCACCAGCAGCGGAACCGGGGACTTCGTCGTTCCCGAACGTGACGCCGGACACCTACACCCTCGAAGTCACGATGGACGGCTTCAGGACGACGAGGCGCTCCGGCGTCCGCGTCAGCGGCGGCGACCGCGTCGCGGTCACGGCGCTGACCCTCGAGGTCGGCGGCGCGGCTGAAACGGTCGTCGTCACCGCGGAAGCCGCGCTCGTGCAGTCGCAGAGCGGCGAGCGCTCGTTCGCCGTCACCACCGAGCAGATCGAGAACCTGCCGATCGACCGAGGCAACTTCACCAGCTTCACCGCGTTCACGCCCGGCGTCGTCACCGGCGGAGACGGGGGCGGCACACGCCTCGGCGGCACGAGTCAGAACAACATCATGATGGACGGCGCCTCGGCCATGGACACCGGCAACAACGGCCAGATGTTGCAGATGAACATCGAGTCGATCGGCGAGGTCAAGATCCTGACGCAGGGCTACCAGGCCGAGTACGGCCGGGCGAGCGGCCTGCAGATCACCGCGGTGACCAAGAGCGGCACGAACCAGTACCGTGGGTCGGCCTACAGCGTCTTCACGAACTCCGACTGGAACGAGACGACCTGGGTGCGGGAGAAGAACGGCGACGCCACGCCGCACACGGAGCAGAAAACGCTTGGATACACGATCGGCGGACCGGTCGGCAAACCCGGCGGCTCGAACAAGCTGTTCTTCTTCTACGCGCACGAGTACCGGCCGACGACCGCCGCGATCAACAACGGCAACGTCATTCGTCTTCGGGTGCCGACCGCACTCGAACGCGCCGGCGACTTCTCGCAGAGCCTCGACAACAACGGCGACCTCATTCCCCACGCTCGTCGACCGGCGAACGGCGGAGACGTTCGCGAACAGACCAGATTCCGGCCAACCGCCTCTACAACACCGGGATCAACATTCTGAAGCGGTACCCGCTTCCGAACGTCACGCAGGCCGCCGGCACGAACTACAACTACGAGGTGCAGCCGCCGACCACGGACGACCTCATTCAGCAGCCGGCCGTCCGCCTCGATTACCAGATGTCACCCAAGCTGCGGTTCACCGGCAAGTACTCCGGCGACCGGCGGCGAAAGCTCGTGACGCCAGGCCTGATCGCCGGTTTCAGCGACGTGCTGAACCCGTATCCGTACATCACGAATTACGCCGCCACGGTCAACTACACGATGAACCCGACGACGTTCGTCGAAGCGCACCTACGGGTTCATCCGGAACGAGCTGGCCGGCGGCAACGAGAACGGCGTCCTCGTCAACGACGTCTGCCAACCGTCTCAATGGCCTGGCCGACTTCCCGCTGCTGTACAAGGATGCCGGTGTCGTCGATCCGCGGTACTACGTGATGGAGGTCATGGAGGACGTCAACCCGGCCTTCTGGGACGGCACGAGAATCAACCTGCCGCCGACCTTCTCGTGGGGAGGCCGTATCGGCGCCGCGCCGCCGAATCAGCGGTATCCGGGCTGGCTGAACATCAACCGGACCCAGGACGTGGCGGTCAGCGTGACGAAGGTCGCCGGCCGGCACACCATCAAGGCCGGCTTCTACAACAACCACAGCTTCAAGGCGCAGAACGCCGGCTTCGGCGCGTTGTTCCAGGGGGACGTGAACTTCGGGAACGACACCAACAACGCGCTCGACAGCGGCTTCGGCTACGCCAACGCGGCGCTCGGCGTGTTCACGCGGTACCAGCAGGCGTCGCAGTTGATCGAAGGCAACATGATCTACAACAACACGGAGTTCTACGCCCAGGACAACTGGAAGGTGAACAGCCGGTTGACGATGGACTACGGCCTGCGGTTCACGCACCAGCAGCCTCAGCACGACAAGTTCGGGCAGATGTCGAACTTCTTCCCGGACCAGTGGTCCGCGGCCCAGGCGCCGGTGTTCTACGTCGCCGGCTGCAGCAACGGCGCGGCCACCTGCTCGGGCAACGTCCGCAACGCGATGGATCCGCGGAACGGCCAGATTCTGACTGCCGCCGGGGCGGCGAACACCCAGGCCGCGATCGGCACGCCGATCCCGGGTTCGGGCAATCCTCTGAACGGCATCCGGAAGGCGGGCGACGGCATCGCGAAGACGGGCTATGTCTGGCCGACGATCGTCGTCGCACCGCGTTTCGGTCTGGCGTACGATCTGACCGGCAACCAGAGCACCATCCTCCGCGCGGGCGGTGGGTTGTACTTCGACCGTCCAGACGGCAACACCATCTTCGACATCCCGGGCAACCCGCCGATCGCGACGACGCAGGACCTGCGCAACGGCCAGTTGCAGACGATCGGTCAGGGTCTCAGCACCGTGGCGGTGCCGGCCATGAACATCTTCCAGTACGACGCGCAGGTCTCCGGCTCCTGGCAGTGGAATGCGGGCGTTCAGAGGACGTTGCCCTGGGCGATGGTGGCCGACGTCTCGTACGTCGGCAATCGCGGCACCAACCGGATCGACCAACTTCAACTTGAACGCCGTGGACTTCGGCGCCGCCTTCCTGCCGAAAAACCAGGACCCGACGCTTGCGGGCTCGAGCACCGTACCGGGGGCGACGGCGTTTCCGGAGAACATCCTGAAGCCGTACCGCGGCCTGGGCAACATCACGCAGAACACCACGGACTTCTGGGACGAGTACCACTCGCTTCAGACATCCCTGAACCGCCGCTTCCGGAACGGGTTCTCGCTCGGCTTGAATTACACCTACGGGATCTCGTTCAAGGGCAACACCGGCCTGATCAAGCGTCTGGACCACGCGCCGGACGGCACGGCCACGCTTCGCGCCGACCAGGCACAGTATGAAGAGCTGCTGGAAACGCTCGACCGCCGGCCGCACATCATCAAGGCGAACGGCGTGTGGAGCTCTGCCGCGCGCGCCCGAGAGCTTCGGGCGTGCCGTCGGGTTCATCCTGAACGACTGGCAGCTTGCCGGGGTGCTCACGGCGGGTTCCGGTCCGGCGTACGATCTGAACTTCAGCTACCAGAACAACGGCGCCAACGTGAACCTGACCGGCTCGCAGAACTACGGCGCGAGGATCCCGTACGTCGGCGATCCGGGCAGCGGCTGCTCCGACAACCAGTACGCGCAGTTCAACGTCGGCCTCGGTCACCGGACCGCAGCCCGGCAGCGTCGGCCTGGAGTCCGGGCGGAACCTCCTGCGTGGCTGCGCCGGACAAGCGGGTCGATCTGTCGCTCTCGCGAGACATTCGCCTGGGTGGCGCTCGCCGCATGGAGTTCCGGGTGGACGTGTTCAACGCGTTCAACGCGGTGATCATCAACGGGCGCAACAACACGGTGACGTTCGCGAACCCGGGCGAACCTCACGATCGTGAACAACCAGTTCAACGCGGACGGCACGCTCAACACGGCGCGCTCGAAGCCGAACAACTCCGGCTTTGGCGCCGCGACCGGCGCCCAGGCGATGCGCAACGTGCAGCTGCAGCTCCGCTTCCAGTTCTAACGGGAGCGGATCGGTCAATCGAAGAGCGGGTGGGGATGTCCCCACCCGCTTTTTTTGCTCGTGCTGCCCTCGCTGACCTCCTGGCGCCCTGAACGTCGCTCGATACTCTCCCCTCCATGAGCCCTGCCGCCCCTCTGCTCTCACGCCGGTTGCGGCGCCACGTAATCCCGTACGCGCTCGACCCGTCTGCGATCGAAGAGCCGCCGATCAGCTTTCTTTCGACGCTGCGCCGCATCGGCCCCGGCATGGTGCTGGCCGCCTCGATCGTCGGCTCGGGCGAGCTGATCGCGACCACGACGCTCGGCGCGCAGGCCGGGTACACGGCGCTGTGGGTCGTGATCCTGAGCTGCTTCTGCAAGCCGGTCATCCAGGGGGAGCTGGGGCGTTACACGATCGCGACCGGCGAGACCGGCCTCGAGGCGCTGAACGAGCTGCCGGGACCACGGCTGCTGGCGCGTCAACTGGCTGATCTGGGCGTGGGCCGTGATGGTGGCGGCACGCAGCTGCAGGTGGGCGCGATGTACGGCGGCGTGTCGCAGGTCATGCACCTGGTCGTGCCCGCGGTGTCCGTCACGGCGTGGGTGCTCGTCTTCTTCGCGATCACGCTCGCGCTGCTCCTCGGCGGCGGCTACGAGCGGGTCGAGCGGATCGCGATGGTGAAGGTCGCGCTCTTCACGCTGCTCACCGCGCTCGCGGCGCTGGTCCTCATGCGCATGCCGCGCTTTTTTTCCTGGAGCGACGGTGGCCGACGGCCTGCGGTTCCAGCTGCCGGCCGCGGGCCTCGGGATGGCGGTCGCGGTCTTCGGCATCACGGGCGTCGGCGCGACCGAGCTGTTCATGTACCCCTACTGGTGCGTCGAGAAGGGATACGCGCAGTTCACGGGCCCGCGCGACGGCACGCCCGCACGGGAGCGCCGCGCCCGCGGCTGGATCCGCGTGATGCACTTCGACATCATCGTGTCGATGATCATCTACACGGCGGCGACGGTGGCGTTCTACCTGCTCGGCGCCGGCGTCCTGCACGGCATGGGGCTCGTGCCGGCGAGCGCGGACATGATCCCGGTGCTCTCGAATCTCTACACGCAGACGCTCGGCGGCTGGGCGCTGGGCATCTTCTATGTCGGGGCCATCGCGACGCTGTACGGCACGGTGTTCGCCGCCACCGCCGCCCACTCGCGGCTGTTTGCCGACATGTGCCGGCTGGCCGGCGCGTTCGAGCCGGACGATCTGCCCCGGCGGCTCGTATACCGGAACCGGTTCGTCGTGCTGCTCGGGATCGCGCCGGTCACCGCCTTCCTGACAATCGCTTCGCCGGTCACGATGGTGATGGTCGGCGGGATCGTCCAGGCGCTGATGCTCCCCATCGTCGGCATCGGCGCGATCTACCTGCGCCACCGCCGGCTTCCCCGCGAGCTCGCTCCCTCGGCGCTGACGACGGCCGCGCTGTGGGTCACGACCGCCGTGATCGTGGTCCTGATGGGGTACTACGCGCTTCTGACGGCGACGGGGTGACGGGTTCTAAAGTTCTGAAGTTCTAAAGTTCTAGAATGGACGGGTTATGACCATTCGATCGCTGCTCGTTGCCGGGCTGGCCGCAGCCGGGTTGGCCGTTGTGCTCAGCGGCTCGCAAGAAGAATCGAGCCAGCGAGCGATTCGGCTGCGGTTTCCGGACCGAGTGGACCTGACGGGACTGTCCATTCGGTACCAGATTACGGGCTTGTTTGGCGGGTATGGCAGCTACATACGCACGCGGCCCGATGTCCGCGAGTACGCGATAGACACCTGGAGTCGAGGCGTGCAGGCAGCGACGCTCAAAGCCATGATCTACTGTCCGGGATACCGCATAGTCCTGCTGACGGAATCGGCGCTCGTGGGCCGGCGGGTTGGGCCGATCTCGATTGCGTTCGAGCCATTGGGCTGGGTTCCGCTGTCCGGAAGAGTGACCTCCGTGCCGTCCACGAAGGATGTGAGAGTCGAGGCGGTCTATCTGGCTCATTGGGGGCATGAGTTCTTTGGGATTCTCGATGGTCCGGTGCAATCCTTCACAGTTGACACGACGAAGGTTGCCGCCGATGGGTCATTTGCGCTCAGGGTGCCCGATTTTGCCCACGATCCCGTGACGACATCGTTCGGTGACGGATCGATCCGCGGCGAAATACGAGTGGTCGCTCGCGAGGCCGAGACCGGGAACATCCCGTACTCGCTCGAAGAGATCGAGCGGGCCGGACAACCAGTCAGTCTGCCGATAGCGGCAGAATACCAACGGGATTTGGTCCTGGTGGGTGTTCCCAGGTAAAGCCCCAGGTATGGAGTCCATCGAGGCGTTCGCGGGCATCCGCACTGATGTGGCGGTCGTTCCGCAGTTCGTCCAGGAGCTGATGGCAAGCTACGAATCCCACGTGGCACATTACGAGATCGTGGAGATCTTCGAACCACCAGTGGCTTCTCAGGCCTAGCCGCCCCCGCCCGAGAGTTCAGTCAGAGATAGTCCCCGCAGGATGCTCCTGATAGAACGTGATCTCGTAGTCCAGGAGGTCGTCGATGTCATCCTCCGGGAAGCTGACGACGACTTTCCGGGACGGGAAATCGCGACGCAGCTTGGCCGACCACATGTCCTTCAACACGCGGCCAAGGTGTACGATGAGATCGTCGGACGGCTCCAGAGCCGCGTCCTGAAACAGGTCCAGCAGATGCCTGTGGTTCATGACGGACTCGACGGCCCGCTTGTCGCCCTTGGTCTGTTCCATGAAACCGCCGAAGATCTCCTCGCTGAACCCCGCAAACAGCACACAATCCTCGTGGACGGTGAACTCGGGCCAGAAAAGACGAGCGTAGGCAACTGCGTGTTCGTAGCTCCCGACTCTCGTCAGCCAGGAATCGACATCGATTCCCTTGCCGTCGTTCCACGTCGACAGCTCGGGGATCAGCGTGTTGAAATCGGCTTCATTTCCTTCGTGCGCCATATCCGAATCCCGTGGCTGCCGCCTTCAGGCGGAAGATCTCCGAGCGCTCACTTTCTCCCACCGGCTCGAATCCCGGCCGGCCCCCCGTTGACTTTGATGGATCCGGCGGGCGACAGACTCTTGCCGTCGAACC
>CAWGAS010000049.1:0-19790 GCA_963820645.1 uncultured Acidobacteriota bacterium
GCACCTGTCCAAACAGCGGCTGCCCCGCGCGGGCTGCCGAGTTACGCCAGCCAACCGATGGCGATCAGCATGATCAGCGACGCAATCATCGGCCCCGACCACCACGCGGCCAGGTTCGTGGTGAGCGGCACACTGTTCATGATGTTCTCGACGAACAGCGTCGTCGCCGTCGCCAGCAACCCGAAGCGATGGAGGACGAACGTGAGGAGGACGGTGAACCCGAGATTGTTGAAACGGTCGAACCAGTTGCCAGAGATGAAGGAACCGCTGTTCAAGAGCAGGAGCAGGATGAGGAAGCCAACGACCAGGGCCGCGCGTGGCCGTTTCAACAGGAGCCGGAGCACCAGAAAGATCAACGCGATGGCCAGCGCGCTCATCAGGCCCCCTATGGCGATGCCGAGCCACTGAGCGAGCACCGACGGTACGCCGTCGAGGTACTGCAGGCTGTTGCCCAGCGGCAGCGCCGGGATTCGCCAACCGAGCGCCATCGGCACGAGCTTCGCGAGGTCGATGAGCAGACCGACCGTGCCGAAGGCCAACCCGATCAACAGCTCGCGGCCGACGCGCGGGTCGCGGACGTGGCCCGAGAGCAGGCGCGTCCATCCAAGCAGCGCATCGGGCCAGAAGCGCCGTGCATACGGCTCGATCGCGAGGTAGTAAATCCACACTATCCCGCCGTTGAACACGGCAAACGCGAGCCCGCCGGCAATCTGCATTCTTTCGATGCCCGGGTTCGCCACGTGCGTGGCCGCCAACAGATTGAGCGCGATCGAAGCGGCCGTCATCCCGATCGCGAGCCGCGCGGCGCCGCGGCGGTCGCTGCGATTACCGCGAAGGTTGCGCCGTGCCAGGAGGACAGCTCCAGCCAGCATCGCCACCCAGACCGCAATGCTGGTGGCGTCCGTCAGCCGCTGCAGGCCGGTTCGCTGCGACGCGTCCGGACGCGGCGGCTCCGTCCATGGCCATACGACTTGAAACGACACCGGATGATTTCTGTATGAGGCCGCCTCGATGCGGACACGCAGATCGGCGCGTCCGGACATCGGTCCCTCCCATGCCGCCGTGGCGTCGGCGAAGACGGGCGGGAGCCATTTGGGCGATGCCGGCGTAAATGTCCTGGCGTCGAGATCCGCGGCCTCGAACAGAGCTGGCCACGGAGCGTCGGCTGCCGGATTCTCCAGGGCGATCCCTGGCGGCACCGCATGAAACTCGACGAGGCGCCCTTCGGTATCGAGAAACACTTGCTGCATCCCCGGGAGCATCATGGGAGGGTCGCGCGCGTTCACGCGGCTTGCAGGAGCCGAAGGCGCGAGCGTTTCCGGGCTGGTTCGATACCAGAAGATCAACGCGGCCGGACGGCCGATCCGAAGGTCGGTCCACCATGCCGGCGGACCGTTCCTTTGTGCCCAACGGATGTAATCGCCGTCGAAGTGGAACCCCATCGCCCGATCGGCGCCGCCGCTTCCGTGGCCCAGCTTCTTCAGAATCTGATTCGCGCGATCCGCCAGCGCGTCGGGGGGAATGGCCATCGGGAGCTGGCTGATGATGGATGCGCGACTGCCCGAGACGACACCCAGCACGAGCACGAGAAAGAATCCGGCCAACATCGCGAGCGCTGGCACGACTGGAACGGCGACGCTCTCACCCGCCGCAACCAGGAGCTCTGGTGATGGCGTTTCGCCCGCAGCGAGCGCGGCGGCGAGCGGATCGCCGCCGGGCAACGCCGCCGCGACGGTCAACGCGGACGCAGGCCGCTGGTCCGGGTCCTTATCGAGGCATCGCAGGATGACGCGCTCGATTGCCGGGTCGAGGTCGGTCACGATGGCCGACGGCGTGGTGAGCGTCGCCGTGTCGTGGAGCTGCCTCAGGTCGGTGAGGGTTTTTGCGTCGATACGCACGCTTGCCCGTGCACACCTCGAAGAGCACCAGGCCGAGGGCGATAGATGTCGGTCTTGTGGTCGCGGGCCTTCCAGTCAGCAGCTCCGGCGCCATGTAGTGCGGCGTGCCAACGACTCCCTCTTCCACGCCTTCGCCCCGGGTTGCGATACCAAAGTCCGTGATGCGGACATTGCCGTCACCGTCCAGCATCACGTTCGCCGGCTTGAGGTCACGATGGATTACGCTCCGTTCGTGAGCAGCCGCGACACCGGCGCAGAGTTGCCGCGCGATTGCTACGCGCGTTGTCTGGCGGCATCCGTCCAATCCGGCGCAAAGACGAGGAGAGATCTTCTCCGTCGACGTACTCCATCGTGAGGAACCGATGGCCGTCCGCCTCCCCGAGGTCGTAAAGCCGGCAGACGTTCTTGTGAGACACCTGACGGGCGATCCGCAGCTCGTTGTGGAACCGCGCCAGGTACGGGCGTCGGTTCACCCTGACGCCCTCGGCAGGAACTTCAACGCGACGGTCTGATCCAGGGTGAGGTCTTCGGCACGGTAGACTTCACCCATGCCGCCACGCCCCAGCAGCGCCACCAGCCTGTAGCGACCCGCCACGATTTCGCCGGGCGCAAACCGGTGACGGCCCCACCGCGAACGGGGTCGCTCTGCCGGACGTCCCGGTCTGGGCCGGGCCGGCCGTCACGTCATCGAAGGGCGTCGCCATTTTGATTCTTCACAGGTGTGGAGGCGTCAGGTATGGGCACGACAGGTGTCTGCGTGAGAAGTCTAACGAAGCTTCGCGTCACGAGCAATGGTGAGAACGACCTTCATGCCGCGCTTCGCGCGGTCGAAGGCCTCGGCAAACTGCTCGAGCGGATAGACGCCCGCGATGAGCGGCGTCACGTTGACGCGGCCGCCGGCGAGCAGCTCGATGGCACGCGCGAATGGCCCGCATCGGGATCCGACGACGGTGATCTCGTCCACCACCAGCGGCGAAAACGACACCGGCGTCTCGCCGTGAAACGTGGACTTGACGACAAGCGTGCCGCGCGGCCGGACGAGCGCGCTGGCCACAGCGAAGCCGGCCGGCTCCCCGGTCGCGTCAATGACGACGTCGCACTGCCGGGCGAGCGACGCCATCGCCGAATCAGCGGCGGCTGTCTCGAAGCCGAGCGCGGCTGCAATCGATCGGCTGGCGTCGCTGCGGACGGCGACGATCACCAGGGCGCCATGCTCCCGCAGGACCTGAGCCACCAGGAGCCCAAGGCGGCCTGCGCCCACCACGGCCGCGCGCATCCCGGGTTCGATCCTCACTTGCTCGACGACGCGGCAGGCCGCGGCGGTCGGCTCGACGAAGACCGCCGTCTGATCGTCTATCGAGCCGGGCACCTCGTGCAGGTTTCGCCGCCGGAAGTGAGAGGTACTCGGCGAAGGCGCCGTCGCGGCCGCGGATGCCGAGGACCGTGCGCACGTCGCAGTGTCCCCGGCCCGCCGCGCGGCAGCCGGCACAGGCGCCGCAGCCAACGGTGATCTCGCCGGCGACGCGGCGCCCGATCCACTCCGAGCCGGCCGGCCCCGATTCGACGACGCCGACGAACTCGTGGCCGGGCACGCCCGAAAACCCCGCGTAGCCGCGAAGCAGCTCCAGATCGGTGCCGCAGATACCGGCCGCCAGCACGCGGATGACACATTCATCGCCCGCGGCGGGTCTCGGTCGATCGCGCAGCGAGAGGGTCCCGTCAGCGTCGAGAACAATGGCACGCACGGTCGCAGTGTACTTCCGAGCGAGCGAAGCCCTTCGACCGCCTGATTTCGTGCGCTCGCTCAGGGCAGGCGAGCGGCCCTTACCGCGCGGAGCGAAGTCAGGCGCGGCCCTACCGAGGCGCGCAGCGCCGAGGCCTTACCGCGCGAGCGCAGCGAGCGCGGCCTCCGCGCAGCGCAGCGAGCGCGGCCGCCAGGCCGCTCGATACGGCGAGCAGCACGGCGCGCCCCATGTCGTCGGCGGTCTCGAGAGGGGGATCGGAAGGGTCGCCGATCCAGAGATCGGTCACCAATACTCCGTTGAGCCAGATCGGTCCGACGATCCGCCGCTCGAGCGCCCCTGCCGTGGCGGCCTCACTCCAACCGGAGTTCGGCCCGAGCAGGAGCCCATGTTGGCGCAGGCCTACGGTCCAGGCCTTCCGGCCGGAGTATCCGGGAAACACCGCGGCCAGCGCCGCAATCACCAGCCACGTGGCCCTGGCCGGCACGTAGTTCATGACGTCGTCGAGTCTCGCGCCGCACCAGCCGAAGCGGAGGTAGCGGGGAGTCTTGTATCCGACCATCGAATCCATCGTGCTGACGACCTTGAAGAGCACGAGACCGGGCAACCCCGCGAGCACGTACCAGAACACCGGGCTCACGAAACCGTCCGTCAGGTTTTCGCTGAGGCTCTCGACGGCCGCGCGCCGGCACGCCGCGCCGTCCATCCGATCGGTGTCGCGGCCGACCAGCGCGCTCACGGCCTGACGTGCGGCGCCGATGTCCTGCCGGCGCACGGCGGTCTCGATCCGCCGCACGTGATGAAGCAGATCGCCCAGGGCGAGAAACGCGTAGACGAGCAGTGCGTGCACAATCCAGGCGATGGCCGCCGAGACCGCCTGGGCCGCGGCGATCGCGATGACGAGGACGCCGAGCGACGCCGTCGTCAGCGCGATGAAGAGCAGGATGCCGCCGCCGTAGCCATCGAGGCCGGACGCCCGGAGCCGGCCTTCCATCCACGTCAGCGTCCGGCCGATGACACGCACCGGATGCCACGCGATAGATCGGGTCGCCAACGGCGAGGTCGGCGGCCACACCGATCATCAGCAAGACGGGGCCTGGTGCGAGCGGACCCAGGATGTCAGTCACCCGTTCGCCACTTTTCGGACCACCCGAGCGCGACCGCTCTCAGGACGAGCGTCTTCACATCTCCTGTCGCGTGCGGCCGGAGGGTTGCGCGGAACTCGGGCCAGCGGTGCACCTGCGCCGCGAGGTTGGCGGCGAGGCTCGCGGCCTGTTGCACCATGGCGTCCGGGGCGACGCCGTCCGGAAGCGTCCCGTACCTCACACGATCGCAGACCGTCGCGAGCGCATGCGCGGCAGCGCCGACGAGCGGCTCGTAGAACACCGCCTTGCTGTTCTTCTTCAGCAGCTCGAGATCGCCCTCGTTCAGGAACGGCGCGATCTCCTCGAAGATCGTGGCCTCCTTGACGCCGTAGCGGCCCAGCGCGTGAAAGACGCCGCGCGTGTAGCTCGCTTCGAGGCCGTTCTGCCAGCGGAGCGCTTCCATCGTCGCCTGCCTCGTCGCGGAGCCCACCAGCTCGCCCAGCTTCACGTGAGGGCTCGCGGACGTCAGCGGCTTGCCGCCGCCGAGCGGCGCCGCGACGCAGTACTGATCGGTGCCCGTGCCGGTCGCCAGATCGACGTGCAGCTTGCTCGGCACCGCGAGACGATGAAGCGCCGCGCTCTTGCCCTCCGTCATCGTCACGACGACGCGCGCGAGGGCCGCGGCGGTCAGCGGCCGGCTGATGAACAGCATCGTGTTGATCGTGCCGGCGTAGACGGGCACTTTCTGCATCCCGGCGTCGGTCTCGCGCCACGTCGCCGGCTCGCCCGCCGCGGTCGCGTTGCCCTCGACTCCGGCCGTCACGGCCGCGGTGACGGTGACGTCCTCGTCGGCCTCACGCACCACGGCGACGTAGTTCATGTTGGCCGCGGTCCCCATGACGGCCGTGGCGTCGGCCGGCGCACCGATCTCCCCGCACACGCGATCGTGGTATCCATCGAGGCCGGTTGCGGTGATCGTCTTGTGACGATCGAGATGGGCGCTCCCTTCACAGCTCTGGTGGTTGACCAGCCAGCGGACGTGCTCGATCAACCCGCCGTTCCGCACCGATGTGCTCAGGACATGGTGGGGCTCCTTCAGGTCCGCAACGAGAAAGCGGCCCGATCGCCGAAGGTCGAACGTTGGCTGCTCGAGAAGTCGTTCCCAATTCATCTGTGTTGTCCTGCCGTGATGTAACAAGTGGTTTCAAAACCCTGGAAGTCCGGCTAAAGCCGGATGCCACCTCCGGTTTTGAAACGTCGGTTTTGAAACGGCTCTCGTGACTAATCGAAACCGAGGCGCTCCAGCTGCCGGCCGTGCTGCTCGAGCCACTGGGCGAGCCGGAGATAGTCTGCGGCCTTTCCCCGGGCCTCCGGCAGCTCGACACCGAAGATCTCCGCGCAGACGCCGGCGCTCTCGAGCGCGCCGTGCAAGTACGTTCCGATGACCCCCGGGCTGCACATTCCGTCGGTGGTTCCGTCTTCCAACGTCGCGAACGGGACCGTGCCCGCAGCCTGCTCCAGCGTGGTCACACCGACGTGTATCTCATATCCGCCGAACGCCACGCCTTCAGCAGTCGTCGCCCGAACCGCGCGCGTGCGCTTCTCGCACGTCAGCGTCGTCGCCGCCGGCAGGAGGCCCAGGCCCTCGATCCACGCCGTGTCCGATTCGATGCCCGCCGGATCCGCCACACTGCGGCCGAGCATCTGAAAGCCCCCGCAGATGCCCATCACGGCCGTGCCCGTGCGGTGGCTCTCCACGATCCAGTCCGCCAATCCCGCCTGACGGAGCCAGCCGAGGTCGGCGATCGTGTTCTTGCTGCCCGGCAGGATGATGAAGTCGTAACCGGCCTGAGGCGGCGACGTCACCCAGTCCGCCCAGGTCAGGAGCCGGAAGTCCGTCGCGTTCGACAGGTGCGGCAACCGGACGATCGCGATGCGCGCGCCGGGCGGCGGTGACGATCGAGCCCGTGTCTCGAGCGCGAGGCTGTCCTCCGCGTCCAGATGCACGTCCGGCGCGTGGGGAAACACGCCGAAGCAATGGGATGCCGTTCGCTCCTCGAGGATTCGCACGCCCTCTTCGAACAGCGTGACGTCACCGCGAAACTTGTTGACGGCGAAGCCGCGAAACAGCGACCGCTCGTCAGGCGTCAGCAGGTGCGCGGTTCCGACGACCGACCCGAACACACCGCCACGCTCGATGTCGGCGACGAGGATCCAGGGCGCCCGGATTCGAGTCGCCAGCCCGAGATTGACGAGATCGTGCTCACGCAGATTCAACTCGCTGACGCTGCCCGCGCCTTCGATCACGATGGCATCGAACCGGCGCTCGAGCTCGGCATAGGCGTCGAGCACCCTCGGGACGCAGCTCGTCCGCGTGCGCGTAGTACTCCCGGGCCGAGAGGGTCTTCCACACGCGGCCGTTCACCACGACTTGACTCCGGCCGTTCCCGCTCGGTTTCAGCAGGATGGGGTTCATCGCCGGCTCCGGCTCGAGGCCGCACGCTTCGGCCTGCGCGACCTGCGCCCGGCCGATCTCGCCACCCGATCGGCACGGATAGGAGTTGTTCGACATGTTCTGCGCCTTGAACGGCGCGACCGAGACGCCACGCTTCCGCAGCCACGCGCAGATGGCCGTGACCATCCAGCTCTTGCCGGCGTTCGACGACGTGCCGCCGACGAAGAGCGCGCGTGCCTTACTCATGGCTTCGGACCCCTCGTCATCGGACTCCTCCACGGCGGACGACCCAGATCAGGTGCGGGCCGCCGATGAACGCCGTGATCGCACCGGCGGGAATCTCCGCCGGCGCCAGGACGACCCGGCCCAGCGCATCGCACGAGGCGAGGAGAACGCCGCCGAGCAGAAACGCGCACGGCATCAGCAGACGATCGTCGCCTCCCAGGCGCCCGCGCAGCAAGTGCGGGACGACGAGGCCGACGAAGCCAATCGGGCCGGTCAGCGCCACGGTTGCGGCGGCGAGCACCGATCCTGCCACGTATCCCTCGACAACGGAGCGCTTGACGTTGGCGCCGCGCGTGGCGGCCCACGCCTCCCCGACGGCCAACAGGTTCCACTGCCGCGCCTGCCGGATGATGACGGCCGCGGTCACGGTGACGGCCGCCATGTAGACGAACAGCGTCGGACGTTCGATCGCGTCGAGGCTGCCGATCAACCAGCGCGAGATCGCGAAGGACTGCGACATGCCCGTGAGGCCGTGCACCAGCAGGATGACAGCGGCGCAGACGCTGTTGATGGCGATGCCGGCCAGCAGCAGGCTGGAGGACGACAGCCGGCCGTCCCGGGTCGCGGCGCCCATGACGATGAACAGAATCACCGCTGCCCCCGCCAACGCGCCCGCCCAGATGCCCACGATGCCGGCGACCATGTGCCAGTCGAGCGCGATGGCGACGACCGCGCCGAGGGACGCGCCGGTGGACACGCCCAACGTATACGGCGTGGCGAGCGCATCCCGGAGCATCGATTGGAACAGGCTCCCTGCCAGCGCCAGCGAGCCGCCGGCGAACAGGCCGAGCAGCGTGCGCGAGAGCCGGAGGTTCGTGAGGATCGACCAGTCCGGATCCTGCCGGCTCCAGACCTGACCCAGGTCGAGCCGCGACGGGCCCACGAACGGCAGCGCCACGGCGGCGGCCAGGAAGAGCAACGCCGAGACGCCAACCCACAGGACCGCGCGCTGTCCGACCGCCGTCATTGGTAGCGCACCCACGGCCGCGTGCTGGTGCGATCGTCCACGCTCAGGCGATGAGAGAAGACGCGCAGCCACTCGGGCGCATCGAGCGCGGTCTCCGCCGGGAGATCGCGGGCGATGCCGCGGTCGGCCAGCACGATCAGACGTGTGCAGAACGTCAGCGCGAGGTTCACGTCGTGGGTGACCGCCAGGCACGCCGTGCCACGATCGGCCTCGGCGCGGAGCACGCTGAAGCACTGGAGCTGCTGGTCCACGTCGAGAAACGTCGCCGGCTCATCGAGCAGGAGGACGCGCGGGCGCTGCGCGAGACACGCGGCGAGAAACACGCGCTGCCGCTCCCCTCCACTCAAGGTTCCGAGCGCACGCCGGCGAAACTCGAGACAGTCGCACCGCCGCATGGCTTCTTGCGCGGCCTCGCGGTCCTCGTCCGACTCGAACCAGCGCGAGGCGTGGGGATAGCGTCCCATCAACACGAGCGCCTCGGCGTGCATCGCCAGATCGGCGCGGAGGCTCTGCGGCAGGTGCGCGATGAGGCGGGCGCGTTCGATTGGCGTCCATTCTTCCAGCGGACGATCCGCGAGCACGACCGCGCCTTCCGACGGAGCCCGCAGGCCCGCGATGATGTCGAGCAGCGTGCTCTTGCCGGCGCCGTTGCGGCCCATGACCGCGACGAACTCTCCCGCCGCGACGTCGAACGACACCTGCTCGAGCACGGTCGCCGCCGGGACCCGCCAGCCGACGTTCCGCACCCGCAGGACGGGTTGACTCATGGCGCGGTCATCGCTAAAAGCCCAGCCGGTACGAGAGCTTGAACGACGCGCCCTGCAGCGGGTAGCCGAGCTTCTCGTAGTAGAACGCGTCGAACACGTTGTTGATCGCGGCGACCACCGCGTGCTGCCGCACGAGACGGTAGGTCACGGTCGCGTCAACGACCGTGAAATCGTCGTAGTCGACGATCGGGAAGCCCGGCGCGTTGAAGTTGTTGTCCTTGCGGCCCTGCACGTAGCGTCCGGTGACGCGCGTGCTGAGCCGCCCGAAATCCACGTCGACGCCGGCACGCACGGTGTTCCTGGCGACATTGAGTATGTCCTGCTCCGCCCCGCTCGCGAGCCGCTCCGTGCGCGTGAAGTAGTGCGTGGTGTTCGCGAACACGCCCACGCGCCGCCCGAGCCGCTGCTCCCCGTCCAACTCCAGGCCGCTGATGTGGGCGTCCAGGCCGTTGGTCACCGAGACGACGATCGGATCCGGCGGCGGCGGATTGCTGATGACGACGTTCGAGATGAAACGATCGCGGACCACGGTCCGGAAGACCGTCGCATCGAACCGGGTCGTCGCCGAGGTCCACTCGGCGCCCACGTCGAAGGACGTGCTCCGCTCCGGCTCGAGGTCGGGATTGCCTTGCGAGATCTGCGTGCGGCCGCCGACGACCGTCGTCGTGAAGCCGGTCAGCATCAACGCTTCGGCGGGGATGAATGCGCGCCCGGCGGTGGCGTGCGCGCGCAACCCCTTGACGAGCTCCTGCTTGATGCCGACGCTCGGGTTGAAGACCGTGAACGTGCTCCGGGACGGCGTGAAGTTGCTCTTGAGCGGTGTCTCCAGGGTCTCGGTGATGATGTGGTCCACTCGCCCGCCGGCGGCGATGACCGTGCGGCCGTCTCTCAGCTTCAGCGTGTTCTCGACGTAGAACCCGGCGGTCCGCTTGTTGCTGTCGGCGCCGAACGGCGCCGAGCGATCGCCCGTCCGCGCGTAGGACCGGCTGACGCTGGTGACCTTCTCGTAGTCGAGCCCGAGGACGACGCTGTTCCGCCGGGACCAGTTCCAGGAGTCCTTCGCTTGAATGCCGGCCCACCGCAGATCGCTTTCGAACGACAAGTACGGCAAGTACGGGGGATCTGCCGGATTCGAGGACGTGACGTTGGAGCTGTGGCTGGCCTCCGTCGCCAGATACGTGGCAATCGACAGCGCGTGCGCGCGGACCCGTCCGCTCACCCTGGCGTCTCCGCCGTTGCGCTCGATGTCCTTGCGCCCCTGGCCCACGGTCCCGGCCGCGATATCGGGAGGCGTGCTGATGTCCCGGCCGCGGTACAGGTCACCTCGGCCTTCGATCCGCCAGTCGCCACGGACGTCGAGGCCGACACGTGCGGTGCCCGCGTACGTCTTGAACTTCGTCGAGGGCCGCGTCACACCGTTACCCATCCGGATGTCGTCGCGTTGATCGAAGGCGCTGCCGGTCGCGTCGAAGTCGACGTTCGACGCGAGGCTGCCACCCGTACGCCCGACAACCTCCGTCGTCCCGAAGCTTCCGGCTCCGAGGCGGAGCGTGCCGCCGATCTTCCCATGCGACTGACGCGTGAGGACGTTCACGACGCCGCCCATGGCCGAGGACCCGTACACGGCCGACGCCGCGCCTTTCAACACCTCGATGCGATCCACGTTGTCGAGGAGCAGCGTGGCCAGGTTCGTCACGCCGGACGGCCGTCCATCGATGAGCAACAGGGACCGCTTGTTGATCCCTGATGTCTGCGGACGGAATCCGCGGATGCCGATGCCCGACAGTGCGCCGGTGTACTGGACGACATCGACGCCGGCGTTCTTCTTCAGCACGTCGGTCAGGTCCGCCGCGACCGTGCGCTCGATGTCGGCGGCGTCGACCACGTCGATCTTCTGAGGGGTCTCCGCGATGCGGGTTTCGACGCGGCGGGCCGTGACGACCACGCTTTCGGCAAACCCGCCGGCTTTGAGGACGGCTCGCAGCGCGGTTACCGATCCCGAGGCGGGCACCGTCACCCGCTCGGTGACGGGCGAGAACAGGCTCATCTCCACGAGGACGGAGTAAGTGCCCGGCGGGAGCCCGCGCAGGGAGAACGTGCCGGTTTGATCGGATGCAACCGTCTGCAAGACCGCGCCGTTGCCGTCGCGGACGGTGACGCGGGCGCCCGCGACAGCCGCGCCGACCTCGTCGACGACGACGCCAGGCACGGAGAGCGCGCCCTGCGCGCGCGCCGGTGCGGCGGGCATGAACAGGAACTGGGCAAGAAGAAACAGGAGTGCGAGGACGGGTGTGTACGACCGTCGAGTGACAGGATGAGCCATGGACGCTGCCTCCGCGAGCAAGGCGGCGGACTCACGTCGGCGACAGGATGGCGCGCCAGTGCACACTTTCTGTCGGCGCAGAAAGTCGACCGCAAGAACCCCTGGGTAGGTCTCCTGGCTCGGAAGGAGCGAATCGCTGCCGATTCGCCGGCCGCTTCACCTTCCCCGGCTGATGGGCCGAGTGGTTATTCGAAGCGACGCGTCTTCACTCACAGTGGCGGGACCGCGCCGGATTTGCACCGGTCTTCCCCGTTATGCCCTCGTGGGCACCCAAGGCAAGGCGAGATAGTAGCACATCGGACTTGCGGCGACCTGGTCCGTTATCGACGGCCAAGTGTCGGCTTCCCGACGAACGATCCGGCGGCGATCTCCGTCTGTTCGCGAAATGCGGCACAATACCAGGAACAGTGAGCAGCGCCGGTCTGTGCTGCCCACCGGCATCGAACCGTCCGCAGCAGTGAGGCGTCGTCGTGGAAACTAACGCTATCGTCCGTGCCTGGGGTCTGATCCTCAGCGGCTATCATCCCAATCTCTCGATCGAAATCACGCGCGAATGCCCCCTCCGGTGTCCAGGGTGTTACGCGTACAACGACACGCATCTGGCCGGCGGCGTCCTGCTCCGCGAGCTCGCCGACCTCAAGGGGCAGGCGTTGATCGACGGCATGCTGCGCGTCGTGCGCGAGCACCAGCCGATCCACCTCTCCATCGTCGGCGGGGAACCCCTGGTGCGATTCCGGGAGCTCGACGTCCTGTTGCCGCAGCTCACGGCCATGGGCGTCCACACGCAGATCGTGACGAGCGCCGTGCGGCCGATCCCGCCCGGGTGGGCGGAGATCCCGAAGGTTCAGGTCGTCGTGTCGATCGACGGGCTGCAGCCGGAACACGACGCCCGGCGTGCGCCGGCCACGTACGCCCGGATCCTCAAACACATCGCCGGCCAGCAGGTCACCGTGCACTGCACGCTCACGCACCAGCAGGCCCGCCCCGGCTACGTGACGGCGTTCACGCAGTTCTGGGCCGCCAACCCGGACGTGAAGCGCATCTGGTTCAGCCTCTACACGCCGCAGAAGGGCGAGGAGTCGGCGGAACGCCTGCTGCCGGAAGACCGTGAGCTGCTCGTCAAGGAGATCACCTCGCTCCATGCGACGGAGCCGAAGCTCCACGACATGATCCCGTCGGTGGTGCGCGGCTATCTCCACCCGCCACAGAATCCCGACGCGTGCGTCTTCTCGAAGACGACCGCCTGCCTCTCGGCGGATCTGAAAAAACCGATCACCCCCTGTCAGTACGGCGGCGACCCGGACTGCACGCAGTGCGGGTGCATGGCGTCGGTGGGGCTGCAGGCGGTGGGCGAATACCGGCTCGGCGGCGTCATCCCCCTCAACGCGATCCTGAAAGGTTCGCTGGCCGTCGGGCACGGCGTGCGGCGGCTGCGCGAGGGAGTGGGAACGGCGTAGGCGGCGGCGCGTCCCGCTGTCCGCGTTGCGGCGTGCGGGTCAGAAACGCGCGCGCAGAGAGTGGCCCATGAAGCGCGACCGCCCCGGTGACTGAAAACTCGTGGTTGTGAAACGCCGATTAACTGTCACGCCCGGCTGCGCCTGTCTCTCCAACACGGAGGCCACGGGGGGCACGGAGGCTCAGGGAGCGAAGCGATTGGTCCGAGTTCGAATTTCGACACGATCGCTCAAATTGGCTGGCAGCAACCGCGAACAAACAGGATCACTGAATGCCGATGTCCAAGGCGGGAACGCACTCGAGCGCCGGCCATAGGATACGGGGGCCGGCGTTGCCTAGCTTCAGTTCCTTTGTGTTTCATGAATCGCTTAGTTCGGATTGAGTCAGAACGAGAACTGCAGACCGATGCGCGCCGATCGCGGAAGCGCCGGATGCGTGTGGATCTCTTCCACGCCGTCCGCGGCTTCTCCCGGCAAACGCGAGCGGTAGAAGTAGTCGATGTCCGCCACCCTGGCGTCGAAGAGGTTGAACATCTCGAGGACCAGCCGGGCCTTGCCGGAGAATCGATACCCGAGCTCCCCGTTCCAGAGCGTCGTGCCGTTCGATTTCACGCTGGCATCCTCGATCAGCGGACGTGGTCCGAAGTGCCGGACGCGGAGGCTGCCGAAGAAGGGCCGGCGCGGCTCGATCGTGATTCCGCCGGAGACGACCCGATCCAGCGCGCCGGGGATGTTGTCGCCCGCCGGATCGTCATCGGTGAATCGCGCCCGCGAGACGGACACATCCAGGTCGGCGATCAACCAGGGACGCAGCCGCCAGTAGTTGGTCCACTCGATCCCGACGCGGCGGCTCGGCCGGCCGGCCTCGGTGGTCCCGGCGTCGCCCACGAAGAGCAGTTCGGAATCGATGCCGAGGTACCACAAGGCAAAGGTGGACTGGAGTCCGCGCACGCGCACTGTGCGGACACCAAACTCCGCCCCTCTGGCGCGCACCAGCGGCGTCACGCGGTCCGCGGGCTCGCCCGTCAACGGATCGACGGAGATCGCGGCGCCCCGCGCGTCGTTGCTGTGGAAGCCCATGCCGGCGTTGCCGTAGAACTCCGTTCCACCCCAAGGCCCGAATGCGGCGGCGAACTTCGGGCTCACGAGAGCATCCGACCCGTCGCCCGAGTTCAGCGGGTGGCTGGACGTCGACCGAGAACTGATAAGCGTCCGCCCGCAGTCCGACCGTCGTCCGGAACGCACGCGCCCATTCGATCTCGCTCTGCGCGTAGACGCCGCTCATGGTCTGCCCGACGCGATCCTCTCTCGTCGTCGAGAGCCGCCGCCGCGCCACCGTGTGATACAGGCCGACAGGATCGAGCCAGTCCCGCCGGACCTGCACACCGACCGCGCTTTCCGTGTGCCGCTCGAAGAGGTGACCCAGCCGTCGGTAGGTGACACGCCCTCCAGCCGTCGTCCGGCGTTCGGCCTGCTCGAACTGATCGCCGTTCTCGGGGTCGTCGAGGAAGTAGGTGAAGTTCGAGAACAGGTTGAGGCTGTTGTGCAGCAGAAACCCGGTCGCGCGAATCGACGACGGGCCCATCGACCGTTGGAGCTCCGCGGCGACGCTTTGACGGCTGGCCTTGCCGCCGTCGGTTCCGTCGAGGAACCCGAAGCGCGAGATCAGCCCGCTCGCAATCGCGCGCTCCGCCACCTGGTCGGTGGACTCCCAATCGGCCCAGTAGCCCATGCCGGTGACGGAGAACCCGTTCCGGTTGTCGCCCTGGCTGTAGCGCAGGACGCCGTTCACCTTCTGGTAGCCGTCCGGGCGAGCCCACGGGCCGTCATTGTGATTCAATTCGATCGCGGCGAGAAGATGACCCGCACCCACGCGGCGGCGATGCGGCCCCGAACACGCGCCCCCAGCCGTCGTTCCCGGTGCTCACGCGGACGAGCGGCCGGTCGAGCTGATTGACGTAGTTGATGTTGGCGGCGCCGGCCGCGGAGAAGTCACCCTCGTCGGCGAAGTACGGCCCTTTCTTGAACTGCACGCCGCTGACCAGCTCGGGGATCAGGAAGCTGATGTCGGAGTAGCCGTGGGCATGCGCGCCGGTCGGCGTGTTCACCGGCACGCCCGCCACCGTGCTCGCGAAGTCGGTCCCGTGATCCAGGTTGAACCCGCGCAAGTCGTACTGGTTGGCTTTCCCCTCGCCGCTGTGCTGACTGATGATCATGCCGGGCACGGTCTCGAGCACCTCGCCCGGCGCGCATCAGAGGCCGTCCTTCGAGTTGCTCGGCGGTGATGGCGCCCTGGCTCGCCGCGGACGCGATGCCGACGAGGTTCTCCGCCGGGTTTTCGACATCGGCCACGTTGCGAAATGTGGACGTGCCGGTGACCACCACGTCTGCGCTCAACGACAGCGTCAACATGGCGTCCACGGCCACGGCCCGGCCGCTCGCGATGGACGCCGTGCGCCGCAGCACGCTGAAATTGAGGAGCCGGAAGGTCAGCTCCGACGTCCCGGCCGGGACTCGCTCGAAGCGATACGCGCCGGCGTCGTCGCTGACCGCGGTCAGTTCGGTGGCGCCGGCAACGAGCTCGATGCTCACTCCTGGCAGCACCGCGCCGGTCTGATCCAGGACCCGGCCCGTAACGCTGCCGTCCGGCTGGGCCTGCGCGGGCGCCGTGCAGAAGAGGAATATCCCAAGAACGACGGTTATGGTCCTGAACAGCAGCATCTCAATCTGGCTCTACGCGCTAGCGTCCCGATCGGATTGGCTGTGGCGATTGCCCGCACAATCATGGAGGTCAGCGCTTCACGTCAGTCAGCGCCGGCTCAGATTCACCGGCTTGCGATCACCGCCCAGCCAGACTCGCGAGCGGCATGTCGCCAGGCCGACCGAACCGGAGGGCATACTGGTTGCGGACGTACCAAACGCCCGTCGCGGGCCGGTATACCGCCACGTCTGTCCGGCCGTCGTTGTTGTAGTCACCGGGGACGGGGAGGTCGCCGCTGTCGCCGAACTGCACGGCGAACTGGTGGCGCACATACCATACACCCGTGGACGGCCGGTAGACCGCGATGTCTACCACGCCATCTCCGTTGTAGTCGGCTGGGACCGGTACGTCGCCCGCATCTCCGAACTGCACGGTGAACTGGTTGCGCACGTACCAGACACCCGTCGACGGCCGGTACACCGCGATATCCGTCACGCCATCCCCGTTGTAGTCCCCCTGGACAGGCACATCGCCCGGAGCTCCGAATTGCACACTTTCGAGCGGGGAAAACCACACGCCGTTCGACGCTCGATAAACTTTGACGTCCACGATGCCGTCGCCGGTGTAATCGCCGGCCACCGGGATATCGCCAGGATCGCCGACATAATTCGTGACGAACTGGTTTCGCACGAGCCACTGGCGCGTCGACGGACGAAACACACCCGCGTCGACGACGCCGTCGCCGTCGTAGTCGGCGGGCGCCGGCAGGTCCCCCGGCGCGCCGTGGCGTATCACGAACTTCCCGCCAATCAACCACTCCCCTGTCGACGGCCGATAGAGCGCAGCGTCCGCGGCGCCATCGCCGTCGTAGTCGCCAGGCGTGGCGCGTATGGTCGCCGGCCTTCGCAGGGCCGGCAGATCTCCAGGGTTTCCGAACTGTGTCGGCTGGAACTCGAGGACCAGCACCTGCGAAAACCACAGGCGCGTCGACGGGTTATACATCACCAGATCGGTCGTGCCGTCGCCATTGTAGTCGTTGGGCATGGGTATGCCCTGGTTGCCGCTGTATGTGAACTGACCGCGCACATCCCATACGCCCCCGTTCGCCGTGCGGAACACCGCGATGTCCGCCCTGCCGTCTCCGTTGTAGTCACCGGGCACGGGCAGATCACCCGATCCCCCGTAAGCGATCCTGAACTGATTCCGAACGTCCCATACTCCGCTCGTCACCCGGTAGACGGCCACGTCGTCCGAGCCATCGCCGTTGTAATCGGCTGGGATCGGCACAGCGCCGATTCCACCGTGCTGGACCGCGAACTGATTCCGCACGTACCAGACGCCAGTGGACGGCCGGTAGACGGCCACATCGGTCACCGAATCTCCGTTGTAGTCGGCAGGGACCGGAATATCACCCCGGTCGCCGTACTGCACCGCGAACTGGCCGCGCACGTACCACATGCCGGTCGAGGGCCGGTAGACCGCGTGGTCTGCGCCGCCGTCACCGTTGTAGTCGCCGACGACAGGGATGTCGCCCGGCTCGCCGAACTGTACGAAAGCCCCGTAGTGTTCCCTCGTCCATATTCCCGTGACAGGGTTGTACAGAACGCGATCGGCGCCGTCCAAGCTATCGAAGTCCCCCGTTATCCTCCTGGGGAGACCGACCGTCGAGCCCGAGAGCGTGAGCGAGTACTCCTGCTCCGGGAACGGAAGACTCCTGTACAAGAGGGTCACGGCAACAAAGTAGGTGCCCGGGCCGCTCAACGTTTGAACCAGCGTTGCGTCGCGTCCATTCCCCTCGGCCGAGGCGACCAGGTTCCCTGCCCTGTCGTACACGTCCAGGCGCATGCCCTCTGTCGAAGGCACGGTCAACTTCAATGTGATCGTGCCGCCTGCGGACAAGCCGAATCGATACCAATCCCAGTCGTTGGACGTATAGAACTGCGACCATATCGTCGTGTCGCGCCGAAGTGCCGCACCAAACCGTCCGTTGTTGGGCTCGTAGGAGTCCGTGAAGAATCCCGAATCCACGCGAAGCGAATATGGCAGCGTCGTCTGCGTGTAGGTGCCGGGAGACGAACTCACTCTGACCCAGTACGTACCGCCAGACACAGTCCAGCGGATCCGTTCGTTGGTCCCCGGCTCATCGGCGTAGGTCAAGAACCAGGGGTCCGGGTGCGAGGGATTGTCGTAATACAGCATGAGGCTGTAATTGGCAGGCGCGGTGAGCGTGATGTCCAGGTGCGTCTCGAAGGGGACCTGAAATCGGTACCAATCGGTGTCGTTGCTCGTGAACACGTAACCCGTCGTCGCCGTCCCCACGACGAGAGCCGACGCTGATTGGGGCGTGTCGTTCGGTTCCGGCACGTCGCCGAGCAGTCGAGTGACGGACAACGTGTAACTGTTGTCCGCATCGAAATCGGAGGTGCCACGAACGAAGAGGAAGTACGTGCCAGGTCCCACCGTCCAATCGGCGCGCAACTCCACTCCGTTTACGGGAACATTGACAATGTCCAAGTAGTCGCCGGCGCTATCGAAAAGGAACATCTGATAGTTCACGGGCCCGGGCATGATCAGCCTGACGTGGACTTGTTGCGTCCCTGGAACCGTCAGCTGGTAGTAGTCGAAGTCATCCAAGGACGAGATATACGAGACCCTCGATGAATCGACCAGGATTGGCGTCGCGGTGGCCGTGGTGCCATTCGGCTCGAAAGTGTCCGCCGCGTACAACGGCGAGCTGGCGGCACTAAATGCCAGGAGAATCAGACCAAAGACAGATCTCCAGGGGCCGGAGCAATCCGTAAATAACATGAACCCTTCAGTTGTGGGGGAAGACCTTCATTCTAACTCATTCCCGTCGCCGCGCGGGCAGGAACTTTGACGAGACATAACTCGTGATCGTCAGCGCGACAAGCCACGCCCCCGAAGCGTTGCGATCGACTTCAACCTGCTGCGTCCGCCTCAGAACATCCACGCGCAGACGGCGACCGCGGCGATCGCCGCGGCGAGATCCGCGATGAGCGCGGCCGGCACGGCGTGTCGCGTGCGCCGGACGCCGACCGCTCCGAAGTACACGGCGAGCACGTAGAACGTCGTCTCGGACGATCCGTACATCGTGGCGGCGGTGCGCGCGAGGAGCGAGTCCGCGCCATGGGTCTTGATCAAGTCGGTCGTGAACGCGAGTGAGCCGCTCCCCGTCAGCGAACGCAGGATGGCGAGCGGGACGAGCTCCGGCGGGAAACCTGTCGGCGAGACGAGCGGACGCAAGCCGGCCGTCACGAGATCCATGGCGCCGGAGCCGCGAAACATGCCGATCGCCACCAGGATGCCGACCAGGAACGGAATGATTCTCACCGCGACGTCGAATCCCTCTTTCGCTCCGTCGATGAAGACGTCGTACACCTTCACCTTCCGGATGATCCCCGCGAGCGGGATCGACACGAGGAGGACGGGGATCGCCCACACCGAAATGGCGTCGAGCACGGCGCGGATCACGACTGCACCTCCGTGGGCGAGGGAGGTGTCAGCGGATAGAGCGGCTGCAGCAGCCTGGCGGCGATCAGGCCCGCGACAGTGCCAACCGATGTCGCGAGAATCGTCGGCGCGATGATCGCCGTCGGGTTGGTCGATCCGGCCGCGGCGAGGACACCGATCATCGACGCCGGGATGAGCTGCACGCCCGCGGTGGTGACCGCCATGAGGGTGACCATGGCGTTCGAGGCCGTGTCCTTGTCGGGGTTGAGGGTCTGGAGCTCCTCCATCGCCTTGATCCCGAGCGGTGTCGCGGCGTTGTTGAGGCCCAGCATGTTCGCCGCGAGCGCGAGCACGATCGCGCCGGCGGCCGGATGCGTGGCCGGCACGTCGGGAAACAGCCAGCGCAGCAGCGGCCTGAGCGCGCGCCCGACGAGCGAGACCAGGCCCGCGGCTTCGGCCACGCGCATCATGCCCAGCCAGAGGGTCATGATCCCGACGAGGCCGATCGCAATCTGCACGGCGGTGGACGCCGCTTCGACGGCGCCCTTCGTCACCGCGTCCGCCGTCCCGTTGACCGCCGCCACGACCAGCGCAGCCGCCATCAGTCCGAACCAGATGTAGTTGAGCATGAGCCAGATGGTA
>CAWGAS010000050.1:0-15988 GCA_963820645.1 uncultured Acidobacteriota bacterium
CTCAGGCGGACGCGCTCAGCGGCTGTCCGAACCCCAGCACGTAGCCTTCGCGATCGCGCACCGCGAATTCCTCCATCTGGTAGGCCTCCTGGACGATCGGTCCGTAGACGACGTCCGCCCCGTTGGCCCGCAGCTCGGCGTGCAGGGCCGCGCGTCGCGGACCCAGAAGAACACGTCCCAGGTTCCGCCTTGTTTCTCGTTCGGGCTGATTTGCTCCGGCGCCGCCACCAGGCGCAGCATGATCGCCAGACCGTCGCGGCTCAGGATCGCGAACTGCGGCGGCGTGCCGGCAACGTACTCGCGACGGAATCCGAGCACGCGCTCGTAGTGGGCCGCCGACTGCTCCAGATCGGCGACGGAAAGTACGGTGCGCTGCGCAGCAGCTGATTCATCGCTGACTCCTTCTTCGACGGATCCGATCCCACGTGGTGTCCTCAGGTTGAGGTGGATGGTTGCACGCGACCGCGGGCCTGTCCAGTCCCGGCACGCGCCGGCCGCTCACCGGCGCAAGCAACTGTTGACCGGCGATTAAGTAGTGACCCTGCCAACAGACGATGCTGCTGGATCTGCGTCAGGCGTGGCGGTCGCTCCGACGGTCGCCTGCATTTGCGGCGACGGCCATTCTGACCCTTGCCATCGGCATCGGCGGCAGCACCGCCATCTTCAGTATCGTGAACGCTGTCCTGTTGCGGCCCCTGCCCTTTCACGATCCCGACCGGCTCGTGCGCCTGTGGGAATCACATCCCGCTGACGGCAAGGAGCATGTCGAGGTCTCCGCCGCGAATGTGAACGATTGGCGGGAACGCACGACCGCGTTCGAAGATCTCGCGCTGTTCGACGTCGGCACTTATCCGATCGTGCTTGGCGTCGATGACACCTCGATCCAGGCCAGGCAGGCCGTCGTCAGCCCGAATCTCTTCGCGCTCCTGGGCGTCCGGCCCGCCGCTGGAAGAGAGTTCGGATCGGTAGGCGAGACGCGCGGGCCCCTAGCCGGACGCGAAGTCATCTTGAGCCATGGGTTGTGGCAGCGGGTCTTTGGTACTGATCCCGCGGTCATCGGCCGGACGGTGCGGATCGAGGGCGTCCCCGGCAATACCGTCGTCGGTGTGATGCCGGCCGGGTTCTCGTTTCCGTCGGGGACCGAGCTGTGGGTACCGCCCTCCGCGAGCCGCGCCGCCGGGGACGCCCGTGCGGTCCGCTCGTATGGAGCGCTCGGCAGGCTGAAGCCGAACGCGACCGTCGCCGGGGCACGCGCAGACCTGCAGTCAATCGCCGCCGTGCTCGCGCGCGATCATCCGGCAACCAACGCCGGCTGGACCGTCGCGGTCCTGCCGCTGCACGACTCGGTTGTCGGCGGTCATCGTCTTGGCCTGATGACCCTGTTCGCGGCGGTCGCATCCGTCATGCTCGTCGGCTGCGCGAACATGTCGAACCTGCTGCTGGCGCGCGGCGTGGCGCGCCGGAACGAGCTGGCGATCCGCGCGGCACTCGGTGCGGGCCGTGGACGCATCGCCCGCCTGCTTTTCACGGAGACGGCCGTACTCGCTCTGTTGGGCGGTGCCGCAGGGTGGGCGTTCGCCGGCGTGCTCTTGCCCGTGCTCGTTCGGCTTTCCGGCGAGAACGTGCCCCGGTTGGCGGAGGCGCGATTGAGCGCGGCGGCGCTCGCCTACTGTGCCCTGGCCGTCGGGGTCACGACCGTCGGCGCCGGTCTCGCGCCGGCGCTCCGCCTGTCTCGCGCAGAGGTGCAGGCGGCATTCAGCGCGGCAGGCGAACGCTCCACGCGACTGAGCATCGACACGCGGCTGCAGCGGACGATCGTCGGCGTCGAGCTGGCCGTCTCTCTGGTGCTGCTCGTCGGCGCGATCCTCTTCATTCAAACGTTCGTGCGTCTCAAGGCCATCGACCTCGGCTTCGACCCTGCACACGTCATCAGCATCGAAGCGCGCGTCCCGATCTACCGCACGTCCGCGCCGAACCGGTGGCAGCTTCTCGCGGCCGACACGAGCGCGGTGCTGCGCCGGCTCCGCTCGATTCCTGGAGTGCAGGCCGTCTCGACGACGACCGACCTGCCGCTTTCGGGGAATCTCATGACGACCGAGGTGACGCTCCCTGGCGAACCGCGCCCGCGTGAGGCGTTCTACCATGGCGTCAGCCCTGACTACTTCAAGACCATGGGCATGACGCTGGTTCAGGGCCGGGACTTCACGGAGGACGACGCCGGCAGTCTCGCGCGTCTGCCGGATCCAAGGGCGGCGGCGCCGAAGCAGGGCGCCGTCATCGTGAACGAGACGACGGCCGGCACCTTCTGGCCATCCGGCAGCGCGCTCGGTCAGTTCCTGTCGACGAGCTTCGACGCGAGAGGGCTCAGCCGCCGCCTCGTCGTGGGTGTGGTGCGCGACGCTCGCTCGGCCACGCTGCGGGGGGCACCGCCGGCCGAGGTGTACGTGCCCTACCTGGAAGATCCGTCCTTCTCCATGACGCTCCTCGTTCGGACCGCGCTTCCGAATCGATCGCATCGTCCCGACCCTGCGTCGCGAGATGCGCGAGGTGAGCGCCGACATGAGCACCGCGAACATCCGGATGCTGGACGATGTCGTGAGCGAGTCCATGGGGTCGTCACGGTTCAGTGCGTTGGTCGTCTCGGCCTTCGCGGTGACCGCGCTGCTGCTGGCCGCCGTCGGGGTTTTCGGCGTCTTCGCCTTTGGCGCCGCCGCGCGCGTGCGTGAGATTGGCATCCGCATGGCTCTCGGGGCGACGGGACCGGACATTTCGCGGATGTTCCTGAAACAGGCGGCCGGTCCCATCTGCGGGGGTGTGATTGCCGGCGCCGCCGGCGCGCTGGCTCTCAACCGGCTCATCTCGGCTCTGCTTTTCGGCGTCGCGCCGACCGACCCGGTCAGTTTCGCGGGCGCCGCCCTGCTGCTTGTCGCGGTTGCGCTCGTGGCGAGCTACTTGCCGGTACGGCGAGTCGTGCGCACGGATCCTGCCAGCGCGCTGCGCGGGAGGGGCGCGTGGAGACTCGAGGAGGCTGCGGTGCGGCACGGCGGTCGGCAGCCGCGCCTGAGGCGCAGGTCGGCCGGCGCCGCACGCACCTCGACCGTGCACCGCGCCCGGCCCGATTGGCTGCGGGGCTTCCCCCACGGCGCGTTGGCGCGCGCCGCAGCGGTCGCTCGGGTGAACAGGACTTCCTAGACGGCACAAGTCTCGTCGGTGAGGGTTCGCGTTTGAAAAAAAGCCGGGGCAGCAGGACTGCCCGGTCCGATCGTGAAGGTGCGAACTAGAACGTGAAGCGCATGCCCAGCTGGATCGTGCGTGGTGCACGGGCCAGCGTGCGGATGCGCATGAAGTTCGGGATCGGTGAAGCCGGTCACCGGGTTGCCCCACTGCGCGTGGTTGAACACGTTCTGCGACTCGGCGCGGATCTCGACGCGGTAGTGGCCGAACGGAATCGTCCGGAACACCGAGAAGTCGAGGTTCCAGTTCCCCGGTCCGCGGAACTGGTTGCGTCCGGTGTTCCCCCACGCGTTGCCGGGCTGGGAGAACGCGGCCGGGTCGTACCACTGCGCGTCAGGCCCGGCCTCGCCGAAGCCGGGCTCGGGATCTCCAGTCGACGTTGATCGTCTGCGACGCCGCCCGACTGCTGCAGCAGGCCGTTGTCGCCGCCGATGGTGAACGGCGTCCCCGACAGCCACGACGCGATCCCGTTGATCTGCCAGTCCTTGATGACCAGCGCCACCGGGTTGTCGCTGTTCCGCGCGAAGGGCAGCTCGTACACGAAGCCCATCTGCAGCATGTGCGGACGGTCGTAGCCGGCCAGCGCGTAGTTGCGGCTGAACTGCGACGGCATGGCCCACGTATACCCGCCGCCGTCGTCGTCGACCTCGTTCCTGGCCCTGCTCAGCGTGTAGGCGCCCTTGAGGAGGATCCCGTTCTTGAAGGGACGGTTCACGGCCACTTGCAGCGAGTGGTACTTCGACCGCGCCGAGGCGGCGAGCACGTTGATCGCGGCGGTGCCGGCCTTGGCGAACAACTGCCGATTGGCGTTGCCGCCGGACTCGGCATAGTTCAAGCCTCTGCTCGCGTACTGGCCGTCGGTGCGCGTGCCGACGTAGCCGACGCTGACGGCGACGTCCAGTGGCAGGCGCCGTTCGACGAACGCGTTCCACGACTGTGTGGCGCCCCGCGCGATATCGTCCGGATCAGGGGACGTCATGTCCACGCCGCGCGGAAGCGGCACGTTGCCGGTCGAGAGGTCCGGGTTCGGCGCGCCGGGGATCCCGTTGGCCACGTTGCCGTAGGGGATGAAGCCGTTCAGACCGGCGTCGCTGAAGGCAATCGTCAACGGAAACCGTCCGCGCATCGGGCGCGACCACGGCAGCGGCGTGAACGTCTTGCCGTAGCCGGCGCGGAGCACCGTCCGCTCGTTGAGACGGTACGCGGCGCCGACGCGCGGCGCGAAGAGCGTCTTGCTGACGTCGATGCCCAGATCCTGCGGGTTGCCGCCGAGGCCGCCGAGCCGGACGTTGAACGTGTTGACGTCGAGCAGCTCGATGCCGCGGTCCTGTCGCGGATCATCAACGGGTAGTACTCGTAGCGGAGGCCAAGGTTCAGCGTGAGCTTCTCGTTGACCTGCCAGCGATCGGCCACGTACAGGCCGTACTGGTTCTCGCGGCCGCTCAGCTCTTCGAACTGGTTGCTCTTGGCGTAGTTGCTCATCTCGCCGAGCAGGAACGCGGCGTACCCGTTCCAGCCGCCGACGCCGGTATAGCCCGGGATACCGGTGACGCCGCCACCGAACGTGAGGACGCCTCGCGGGTTGCTGACTTCCGGCTGCCAGTGGGTGAGCCTCAGCCGCACGAAGTCGAAGCCCGAGCGGATCTCGTGGCGGCCCGCCACCTTGGTGAGGTTGGTCGAGATCGTGTAGCTGCGCTCGTCGCGCCACACGGGCGTCCACGTGTCGCCGTTGCCGATCGCCGACAGGCCGGTGCTGAACTGCGGCATGCCGCTGTAGCGCTGGACATCGGCCGAGCCGGGACCGGTCACGCCGTCGGCGTTCATGCCGGGAATGCCGAACACCTCGCTGCCGAAATTGGTGCCGTAGTCCGGACCCGTCATGCTCTGCTGCATCACGTTCGCGCCGACGCTGCCGTCGAGGAGGAGCGTCGGGCTCAGCGTCCAGGTCTGGCCGACCGTGTAGACGCTGGTCGTCGTGTCGCCTCCGCCGGCGCCGTCGAGGCCCAGATAGAACAGATCGAAGACCGACGCCTGCATCATCGAGAACTTGCCCCAGATCTGGTGCGCCGACGTGCGGTTCCAGTTGACCTTGACGTCGTAGTTGTCGCGGTCGGCCTTGGGGCTGCGCGGGATGAACAGGTTGTTCTGGAGGCCGTTGTTCGTGCCGGCGTTGTTCGGCGCCGGGTACCTCGCCTGGATTTTCTTCGAGATCTCGCTGATGCGACTGGCCGGAATCACCGCGTTCTCGAAGACCGTGCGGCCCGCGCCGGTCGACGTGCCCGTGGCGGGGTCGTAAATCCGGAAGTTCGAATTCAGCGCGAGCACTTCGCCGAAATCGCCGTTGCGCATCCGCGCGGTCGGCACCGTGTAGGTGCTGAAAATGCCCTGGCGCTCGGCGTTGCGTTCCCACGATCCGAAGTAGAAGAGACGGTTCCGGCGGACGGGACCGCCGACCGTCCCGCCCATGATGGCGGTGCTCGCATCGACCTTGCTCGGGTCGAAATACCCGCGGCGGGCGTTGAACTCGTCCTGCTGGCGGAAGTAGAACGCCGAGCCCTTCAACGTGTTGGTGCCCGACTTGGTCACGACGGCCGTCGCGGCGCCGCCGGTCATGCCCTGCGCGGCGTCGAAGCTGTTGGTGGAGATGTTGACGTTCTCGATGGTCTCGACCGGCGCGATGTACCCGGCGTGATGCGGCAGCCACACGTTGATGCTGGCGGCGCCGTCGATCCGGGTGACGTTGTTGTTGCGGTTCGTCCCGTTGATGTTCGTGGTGAGCGCGCGGCCTGGCGTATCGGTCTGCGCGTTCTGGAACGCCGGCGGCGTGGCGCCCGGGACGAGGTTCATCAGGTACTGATAGTTGCGATACTGGTTCAACGGCAGGTTGGTGACATCCTCCGGCCGCAGGTCGACGCTGACGTCGGCCTTGTCCGTCTTGAGGACGGTCGCTTCCGTGGTGACGTTGACCGACTCGGTCAACGCCCCAATCTCCAGGTGGCCGTTGATGCGGACGATGCCGCCGGCGGTGATGGGGATGCCGGTCTGGACGAACTCCTTGAAGCCCTGCAGCGAGGCCTTCAAGGTGTAGGTGCCACCGGCAACATTGCGAATCGTATAGGTGCCGGTTTCGTCGGTTATCGCCGAGAACTCGAGACCGGTGTCCTCGTTCTTGATGGTCACGGCGGCGCCGGGCACTGCGGCGCCCGTCCCGTCGGCGATGGCTCCGGTCACGCTCCCGTAGAGCGCTTGTGCGGCAGCCGGACCTGGCAGCAACGAGATCGTGGCTGCGAGAGCGACAGCGATGATGCTGAGCAGATGAAACCGATCGCGCGCGAATACCTTGGGCAGGCTCACAGTCATCCTCCTTCGGAGAACGAACGTCCAACGCTTGCTCTGCCGGTCCACCTCGCGGTGGAACGCGTGCAGTCTGGCGGTTCCTGGGGCGGTACCATTAATCATGCGGAATTACGCCGTGTCAATGCGCAAGTGAGGCCGAGGCGGATCGTGGGTCTTAGGTCTGGGTCGTGGGTCTCAGGTCGCAGGTCGTCTTAGGTCGGACCGCAGACCAGAGACCGAAGACCTCAACGAGCCACGTTCGGATCGCTGGGTGTGTAGGTAAAAGGGCCCTCGAGCAGGACCACGTTGCCCATCCAGTCGGTCGGGTCCTTCCATGTGACCGTCCGCGGCTGTAGCAACTCGCGCAGATCGGCCAGATCCCACTTCACCGCAAATCCGGGCATCACGGCGTCGTGCAGGTTGGTGTGCATGGGGCTGTCGATCGCCGCGCGCACGCTGTAGGGCGTGCGATCGAGGGACACGGATCCGATCTGCGGGTTCACCGCCGCCGCGAGGAGCAGGGCCACCCCCGCCACGCCGGAGGCGCGCGCGGTGATGCGCGCCGGATCGACGTCGGCACGGCCGGCCGCTTCGGTCAGGGCCGCATTGATCTCGGCGGCGTGCATCGCCGGCAGATTGCGGCCGACGAGCCACGCGCGTGTGTTGTTCATCCAGTTGCCGGACCGCGGCCGTTCCGCGTCCCCGCCCCGGCCGCTGAGCGCCACGAGCACGACCACGGTGCCGCCGGCGACCAGGGTCTGGGCCTCGGCGCCCGCCGTGAGGCTGTCCTGCACGAACACGACGACGGGCCGCCGCGCGGCGCCTGTTTCCGCAGCCAGCACTTTGGACGTGCGAACGAGCGGCGGGTTACGAACCATCAACTCACGGACGAAGCTCTCCAGCTCCGTGCGGGATCCTTTCAGGCGCGGCGTCTCACGGATGACCTGATACAACTCACGCCCGTCGACCTGTCCGCGCGGCGTGACCCGCAGCGCATGGTCGGGAACGAGCGTGAACGATTCCTCGCGCGGATTCCCCGTGCCGTGTCCGAGCCAGCGGATCATCCAGGCATAGATCGCTTCGCGCACCACGTGTGGTGTGCCGTGCCCGCCGGGTCCCACGACCCAGCGAATGCGGTCCTCCGCTCCGTACAGCCGGTACCAGCGCTGCGCCTCTTCGAAGACCTGACGGGCGCCTGCCGGCGTGAAGAAATCACCCTCCGTTGACGCGATGAGCCACGGCTTCGGGGCGAACAGCTCGACGTAGTCCGTCTGGTCGAGACCGGCGGCGAGAAACCCCGGAAGGCTCTGCTCGGAGTCGCCGATCGAGCCGGTGAAGAGCGTCTGAAACGAGTTCATGTAGCAGGCGACCGCGGCCGCCTTGACTCTCTCGTCCAGCGCCGCGATGTAGGTGGTCTGCGTGCCTCCGCCGGAGCAGCCCATCGCGCCGATCCGATCGGGATCGACGTCGGAACGGCTGACCAGATAGTCGATGCCGCGCATCCCGTCGTGGATGAAGTAGCGCGCGACGGACTGCCCCATCAGGATCGCCGCGGCGCCGTTCGAGAAATGCTGCTCGGTGGCGCCCCCGATGAGCGAGCGTCCCAGCCGCGCGTCGTAGGCCTGCTGCCGCTCGCCCTGACCGACCGGGTCGTACGCGAGGACGACGAATCCCTTGCGCGCCAGATTCGCGGACAGCAGCTGTCCGGCCGGCTTGCCGGTATCCCAGTGCCCCATCGAGAAGAGCACCGCCGGGTATCTGCCCGCGGCCTCGGGACGATAGAGGTTGGCTGTCACGTAGTAATCGGGCAGGCTCTCGAAGATCACGTGCTCGATCACGAACCCTTCGCCCTTCGTCGTCTTCGTCACGCGCGCGTTGAGCGGACCTCGGTACTCCGGCAGGCCCCCGAGAAGCGACAGAATCCGGCGCCGGACCTCGGTCTTTCTAACCTCCGCGGCCGCCTCGCCGCGAACGGCCACGATCGCGTCGGCGCGCTCCTTCAACTGGTGCGCGGCGATGGCGCTCAGCTCCTTCAGGAGCGGCGACGCCGGCGGCTGCGCCCGTGCGGCCATCACGATGGCCAGAACGCCGACGGCAGACGTCACGACGACCAGTTTTTTCACGGTGTGACCTCGGGTCCAGGACTGGAAACGGCGACCTGATGTTAGCTCGAGGAGCTTTGGTGAATTTCGACTCTTCGGCGCCTGAAAGCTTGGAAGCCAAGAGTGAGATAACTCCCAAATACGCCTAACTCAACTTCCAAGGCGCGGAGCTCGTACCAATGTGTCAAATCCGCAGCGCTGTTCAACCCGCAGACACTTGGAGTTGGGAGTTGGTTTTCTTGGAAGTTGATCCGGGTTGGCGTATTCGCGGTATAACGACCGGTGGAGAAGGACACATCAATGGAGCATCGCATCCCGACCGGCGCTCGCTTCGTGGGATCGCTGATTCTGCTCGCCTGTGCCGGCGGTCATCTCTCCGGCCAGACGACGCCCTCGTCCCGGGCCTCGGGCCCCGTCGACCGTGAGTTCACCCTCGAATCGACGATGCTCGGATACCGGGGCCTGGGCGGCGAGATCGACGGCGTGCGCAATCCCAATCTCTGGGCGCTCACGGGCGAAACGGTCCGCATCACCATCGTCAACGGCGAAACGATGGTGCACGACGTCGCCATGGAGAAGGCCGACGTCCGGAGCGCGCAGATTCTGGACCGCGGCGCGAGCGCCAGCATCACGTTCAAGGCGAACGTCAGCGACACTTACTACTGTTCGCTGCCCGGCCACAGGGCCGCCGGCATGGAAGGACGTTTCGACGTGTCGGATCAGCCGCGCGTGCCGCCAGTGGGCGTGGCGCCTGCGGCGGCCGCAGCTCAACCTGGACTTCGAGACCGGCACGCTGGAAAACTGGACGGCGATCGGTGACGCCTTCGCGGTCGTCAAAGCCGACGCCGCCGCCGGGCCGGCGGCGCAGAAGAACGCCGGGATGTACTGGGTCAGCAGCGCTCCCAGCGGCAGCGCGCGCAAGGGGACGCTCTAGTCGACGTCGTTTCCCGTGAGCTCATCCCTACGCCAGTTTTCTCGTGTCCGGCGGCGCGTTCGCCAGCACGCGCGTGGAGGTGGTGCTGGCGGACGGCCCCGGCGGCGTTCAGGGCGCGGCACCTCGGCAAGGTCATCTACATCATCACCGGCGCCGACCACGCGGGGCTGAGGCCGGCGGTCGTCGACCTCAGACCCTACGCCGGCAAGGACATCTTCGTGCGGCTGGTCGATGAAGA
The DNA here is from genome assembly GCA_963820645.1 of uncultured Acidobacteriota bacterium. Lineage (GTDB taxonomy): Bacteria > Acidobacteriota > Vicinamibacteria > Vicinamibacterales > 2-12-FULL-66-21 > JALZOC01. The sequence continues at coordinate 9,845 of CAWGAS010000050.1, forward strand.
GACCGGCGCGTCCACGGCAACCTACATCAAGGAAAACCCGTGGGCGCACATCGCCTTCGACAACTTCCGCTTTCACGACTCGAAGCCGTTTTTCGTCAACGAGATCACCCCGACGGACATCACCACGATGCCGCCGATGGACCCCGTCCCGCACGCCGGGCTGTCGGGTGAAGCGGCGGCGCGGGCGATGACCGTGCCGAACGGCTTCTCGGTGAAGCTCGCGGCGTCGGAGCCGGACGTGGTGCGGCCGATCGCGTTCACGCTCGACGATCGCGGCCGCCTGTGGGTGGCCGAGGCCCACACCTATCCCCGGCGCGCACCCGACGGCCAGGGCAAGGACCGGATCCTGATCCTCGAGGACACCAACGGCGACGGGACGCTCGACAGCCGCAAGGTCTTCATCGAGAACTTGAACCTCGTCAGCGGGATCGAGATCGGCTTCGGCGGCGTCTGGGTCGGCGCGGCCCCGCAGCTGCTCTTCATTCCGATTGAAGACGCCGCGGACCGGCCGGCGGGCCCGGCGCAGGTGCTGCTCGACGGCTGGGGATTCCAGGACACCCACGAGACGCTGAACACGTTCATGTGGGGGCCCGATGGATGGCTCTACGGGGCGCACGGCGTGTTCACGCACTCGAACGTCGGCAAGCCCGGCGCGCCCGATGCCGAGCGTCAGCGGCTCAACGCCGGGATTTGGCGCTTTCACCCGACGAAGCAAGTCTTCGAGGTGTTCGCTGAAGGGACCAGCAACCCGTGGGGCCTCGACTTCAACGACTACGGGCATGCGTTCACGACCGTGTGCGTCATCGAGCACCTGTTCCACGTCGTGCAGGGCGCGAGGTACAAGCGGCAGGCCGGCAAGCACTTCAACCCGTACATCTACGACGACATCAAGACCGTCGCCGACCACGTGCACTGGATGGGGAGGAAGGGACCGCATGCCGGCAACAGCCGATCGGACGCGGCCGGCGGCGGCCATGCGCACGCGGGCGCGATGATCTACCTGGGCGGCGACACCTGGCCCCGGGAGTACCGCGACACGATCTTCATGAACAACATCCACGGCGCGCGGACCAACACCGATCGGCTGCAGCGGAAGGGCTCAGGCTACACGGCGGCGCACGGCCAGGACTTCCTGAAGGCCAACGATTCGTGGAGCCAGATGATCAACCTCCGCTACGGGCCCGACGGCTCCGTGCACGCGATCGACTGGTACGACAAGAACCAGTGCCACAGCACCAATCCCGACGTCCACAACAAGACGCTCGGGCGCATCTTCAAGATCGGCCACGACGGCGATCGATGGGTCCAGGTCGATCTGACGAAGATGACGTCGGACGCGCTCGTCGATCTCCAGCTCAATCGCAACGACTGGTACGTGCGGCACGCGCGCCGCATCCTCCAGGAGCGCGGTCCCGATCCGAAAGTGCACGCCCGGCTCAAGACCTTGCTGCGGGATCAGCCCGACGTGACGCGCCAGCTGCGGGCGCTCTGGGCGCTCCACGCAACGCAGGGCTTACGCGAGCCGGATCTGCTCGAGCTGCTCGCGCACGACAGCGAGTACCTCCGAAGCTGGGCGGTCTACCTGCTCGTCGAGGGCAAGCAGCCTTCGGACGCCGTGCTCCGGCAGTTCGCGAGGATGGCGCGGCAGGACACCTCGCCGCTCGTGCGGCTGTATCTGGCGAGCGCGCTGCAGCGCGTGCCGGCGGCGAAGCGCTGGGACGTGATGGCCGGGCTCGTCGCGCACGGCGAGGATGCGGCCGATCAGAACCAGCCGCTGATGGTCTGGTACGCGGCCGAACCGCTGGCCGAACTGGACATGGCCCGCGCGTTGACGCTCTCGGTGGAGTCGAAGCTGCCGAACCTCTTCTCGTTCACGGTGCAGCGGATCGCGTCGATCCGGACGCAGGAAGCGCTGCGCGTCCTGACGGAACGGCTCGGCCGCACCGAGAACCCGGCGCAGCAGACGGACCTGCTCGACGGGATCAGTCAGATCGTCAAGAAGAAGTAAGACCCGGGAGCCAGCGGAGCTGGCGGAGGCAACGGAGATCTTTCATACGATCGTCTTTCACACGGAGGAACGGAAACGGAGGAACGGAGAACAAAAATTGTTTTGCTCCGTTACTTCGTTTCTCCGTGCCTTCGTTTCTCCGTGCCACAGACGTTGGTCCGTGAGCTCCGTCCGCTCCGTGAGCTCCGTCCCCTCCGCTCCCTCTATCAGAACTTCACCTTCAGCCCGATCTGCACCTGCCGCGGGTTGAAGACGTCGCGCGGTGTGCCGAACCCGAACTGCGCGGCGGGCGGCACGTTGATGTCGATCCCGCCCCAGACCGTGTTCACGTCCTTCACGTTCACGCGATTGAGCAGATTGAAGAAGTCGATGCTGAGGTCGACGCGCGCCCGCCCGTTGACGGCGAATTCCCTGCCGACGCGCAGATCGACGCTCGCGTACCCGGGTCCCTCGTACGAGTTGCGCCCGATCATGCTCGGCCGATCCGTGTTCGGGTTCCCGTCGGCATTGGCGTCGCTGCCGACGAAGATGTTGTAGTGACGTCCGCTTTCGAGCGAGATCAGCCCCCCGACCTTCACGCGGCCGACGACGGGGACCGTCGAGGGCACTTCGGCGAGCATGGAGAGCGTGAATCGATCGTCCACGGACTGACGCGACGGTCCGCGCTCGGCGTCGGGGTCCTGCGCCTCCGGGATGTCGGACAGGTTCGCGAGCGAATCGACGTTCGTGCGGCTGCGCGACTTGGTGTAGCTGCCGTGGAGGCTGTACCCGCCGCCGAACCGCTTCTGGAGCTCGAAGGTGCCGCCGTGATACGAGGACGCACCCGTGTTGGTCTGGACGAAGATGGCGCCGACTTCCGGGTAGGTGCGGCCGCCGAGGATCGGTTTGCCCGTCGCCAGCACGCCGCTCTGAAACGCGTTCAGGTTGCCCGTGTGGCCGATGATCTCGCGCGCGCCGACGAACAGGTAGCTCGCCGAGACGGCCCATCCCCGGCCGACGTCCTGCGAGATCTGCATGCTGGCCTGGTGGCTGTAGGGCGTGTCGATCGCGCCGTCGATCGTGTCGGCCAGCCCCTTGGTTCCCGCGGCCGGCACTTGTCCGGTGGCCAGAAACGCCCGCGCCGCCGCTGGGGCCGCGGGACCGCCGACGGTGCGCTGCTCGAACCGGCCCTCAATCGGCGCGATCGAGGGGAAGAGCACGCGCGCGTTCGGCTGCGATCCTCCGCTCGACCATTCGGTGGCGTTGAACAGCTGGCCGATGCTGCTCGTCAAGCGGTCGTGGAAGATGCCGTACCCCGCACGGATCACGCCGCGCGGGCTGTACGCGAAGGCGGCGCCGGCCCGCGGCTGGATGTTGTTGAAGTCGGTCTCGGAGATGTACCGCGACGGATACTGCTCGAAGTCGTAGCGGAGCCCGTAGGTCAGCGTCAGGCGCGACACCGGCTTCCACTGATCCTGCGCGAAGAAGCCGTACGAGCTGTGGTTGAAGCTGAACTGCGTCTCGTCAACCCAGTCGGACGGGACGGCCTGGCTCCAGGTCGGGCTGATCCCCGGGTACATCCGGGGCGCCCGCGAGGTACGGCCACCAGAAGACGACGGGCGAGAACGTCTGGAAGGCGGCCACGTTTGGAAACACGATCCGCGCCGGGAAGAACAGGTTCCAGACCGAGTCGTTCCGCAGGATGTTGATGTCGAGGCCGGCCTTGACCTGGTGGCCGCCCGTCGTCCACGTGAGGCTGTCGGCGAGCTGCACGCGCGTCTCGGCGTAGTAGTCCACGTCGGACGTGCTCTTCCCCATGATGATGAAGTTCGAGATGTCGAGCGACGGCTCGTTGTAGACCGCCGAGAAGTCGAACGTCCGGCGCGCCGTCTGGAAGCGCGCCTCGTTCACCAGGCGCCGCGAGAGGACGGAGATGACGTTGGCGACGAGCGCCTGATCGCGCGTCTGGTTGTCGCGGGCGGTGCTCGACGTCGGTGACGCGCGGCCGCCGCCGCCGAGGAAGTTGTCGGTCTGGGAATCGAGGAAGTTGTAGCGGATCGACAGCGTGTGGTTGCGGCCGGGATGATGGTCCAGCTTCACGAGCAACGAATGGTAGTGGTTGTCGAGCACCTGATTGGTCGTCTCCGGCCGGAGCCCGAGCGGGACGCGGACGGCGTTGAGCGCGTCGAGGTTGTTGAGAACGACCTGCGAATAGCGGTTCGACTGCTTCCGCAGCTGCCCTTCGTAGTTCCCGAAGAAGAAAGTGCGATCGGCGGTGATCGGGGCCGCCGAAGGTCCCGCCGAACTGATGCTGGTTGAGCGTGTTCTCCCCGGGCCGGTCGAGAATCGACCGCGCCGGCCAGCGCCATCGTCCATTCCGAAGTAGTAGCCGAGCCGCTGCCCTGGTTGGTGCCGGACTTGGTCACGATGTTGACGAACCCGCCGAGGGCGCGGCCGTACTCCGCGAGATAGGTGGAGTTGAGGACGCGGAATTCCTTGGCCGCTTCCTGCGACGGCGTGGCCCGCGGCAGCCCCGTGAAGGTCTGGATGTTGTCGGCGCCGTCCACTTGAATCAGCGTATTCAGCTCGGGCTGCTCGCCGCCAAACGACAGCCTGGGCGCGGCGGCGGACCCGACGCCGACGTCCGGTTCCTTGAAGGCCCCGCCGCCGACGTTCTCGCGTTCGAGGGCCACGCCGCTCGAGAGCTTCACGAAGTCCACGAAGTTCCGGCCGCTGATCGGCAGCTGCTCGATCTCCCGGGTCGTCACGACGCGGCTGAGCTCCGTCTTGCTCAGCTCGATCAGCGGCGGCGCGGTCACGACCGTGACTCCTCGGCGATCTGCCCGACGGTCAGGGCCAGGTCCGCTTCGGTCGTGCCGCCAACCGTCACCATCACACCTCTATTGATGGTCGTTCGAAACCCGGAGAGCTCCGCCCGGACCTGGTACTCCCCGGAATGGATGTCGGGAATCGATACCGTCCTTCGGGATCGGTCGTCGCGTCGCGGGAGACGCCGGTCGCGACGTTCCTCGCCTTGATCGACACGCCGGGCAGCACTCCCCCGCTGCTGTCGCGGGCGATGCCGGCGAGGGTCCCTGTCGCGGTCTGGGCTGGAGTGGTCGGACGGCGCGCCGAACGCGGCGGTGGCGAGGACAACGCACAGCGCGAGCTGGGAGGCGCGAGTCATGGCGGGCTCCTTCGAAAGAGCGCGCGGGCCCGGGCCGGCGGGGTCCCCGGCGTCGCTCCCTCCGGGCCACGGCAGTCCGCGCGGGTCGGACGTCTTGTCGGCGACCGGACAGTACGCCGCGGCTCAGGAGTTGTCAAGCGATTACCGTATCGGATGTGCGGTAATCGCACGGGCAGCAACGCCCGATGCCTGCGGTGGCTTCCGGCTCAGCCGGAACTTACGCGCGACACGCCAGGGCTGAACAACACCCTGCGCGACGGTCCATCACCACGGAGCTACGCGCTCCGCAGCACGCGCATCGGATCGATCCGCGTCGGCACGGCGGCCGGGCAGGAAGCAGGCGCCGAGGGTCGCCACGGAAAAGGCCAGCAGGACTCCGGCGACCGTGATGGGGTCCAGCGTCCACCGCGCAAAAGATCATTCCGGACATGAACCGGAACCCGATTGCGGTCAGTGCGAGGCCGAGGACCGATCCGCCCGAGACGACCAGGATGCCCTGCCGCGCGAGCAGGCGCAACACCGCTTGACGCGGCGCGCCAAGGGCCAGGCGATCGCGACCTCGCGCGTGCGCCGGAGGTCACGAACGAGATCAATCCGTAGAGGCCGAACGTCGCGAGCGACAGCACCAGCGCGGCAATGATCAGCGCAGCCTGTGCCCACTCGATCCTCCCTTGATCCGACGCTGGTCCTTGTTCAAGAACCGATTGCAGTATGGTCAACTTAGACGTGAACTGTGTTCCATTTGCCGCAATCCAGGTCCGTTCTTTCCCGGAAACCCCGGCTTGAACCGCCAGCATCGTCGCAAACTGACCCGGAATGGAACAAACAGCGGACCGACGAACCCGGTTCCGGCGCGGGTCGACCCGGTCGAACTCGACGCTCGACAATTGTCTGTATATCGTTTATTCACACATGTTTATCAGACCTGTAACCAGGCGCATCGAGAGCCGGTCTGCCTCGGCATTGGGTT
>CAWGAS010000051.1:0-64453 GCA_963820645.1 uncultured Acidobacteriota bacterium
CATGGCGCGAGGCCAGGGCAGAACTCAATGAGCTCCCGCTGGCCGCGGAGGTCTGGAACGAGTAGGCCGCCAGTCGCTGTCGGGGCGCCCGCGGGTCGCGAGCAGAGGGCATATGGGTGACCGAAACATGACGGCACCTGAGCATCAACCGTCACCGGACGAAGTCGTCGCCTCTCAACCCGCTACGAGAGTTGACGAATATAGACGACTGAGGCGCGAAGAGACCTGCGAATATCCATTGAAGTGGAATAAATCAACGCAAGTGGGTACCCTGGATATTCGCCGGCATGAGCTGCCCCAGTTACGAATTGGTAGCCGCCGTAAAACGCGAGCAACAGGGCGTGGCACGACATTGCAGCCTGTGTTGGCCGTCTCACGGGACGCAACATCACCGCAAACAAAGATGGCTGCAGCACCACCTCCTCTTGGCACATTAGAGCTTTAGCACACACGTCAGATGCGATCGCCAACTGATCAGGAGAACTCTTCAGAACCAATCGTAGCAATCTCGACCCTAGCGATTTGCCATTGGCGACGCTCGGGCGGTAAGCCCTAGGATTCACCACGCCCTCACAGTGCTGTCGAAACATTTGGAGGATGTCACTCCGTGGCACTTTCAACTCCTTAGCTTCGAACAGCAGCGACCATAGCCCTTCCTGGACCGCTGCCGCTTGACGTTGAACTTGTTCGAGCCGCTCGGCGACAACGCACTCAAGTTCGAACAGAGCGGCGGCCGTATCTTCGATACGTGCTTCGTCGCAGTTCAAGAGATCGACTTCCACCCGGACCGCCAAATCTGAAAGTCGAAAGTGAACCTCCTTTCCGCCATTAACTGGAAACCATTCCGGGAGAACCACCGGAGAGCCGACTTGAGGCAATCGCAGCTCTTCTCGCGCCACGACGACAATACTGAGTCTGTCGTGCCGTTCAGCGGCCAACCGCTCAAAGGCAGATCGATTGCTGGTGACCAACTTCACAAAGTCCGACAGCACCATATTTCCGTCGACAAACAGCCGCTCCCTAATAACGACGGGAACGATCGCGGCTGCGCCACGACTGGATTCGATAGCCGCCGCGAACCCGTCTCGTCCGCCGTCTACAAGACGCACCCACAACACGCGAATCGCTTCCTCCGCCAACCACGGCATCTCATTGATGAGTTCGACGACACGCATCGGGCTGTACATAAGGTGTCAGTTGATTTCTGGCTGAACGGTTGCGGCCAGACGCCCAATCATGCGAATCGCCGGCGATACATGTCCACCAGCGTTGTAAACAAAGTTGGCCATAATAGCGCCAACAAGAAGCTGCTCCGGCGTCAATCCTGCGGCGGCTGCGACGTCCTCGGCCAACTGCCGATATTTTGGCAACGGACAGAGGAACGCCTTCGGATGATCTGTTCCAATTCTCTGTAGCACACTCGCGACTGCATGAAGCCACGGCTCGCGACGACGCCCCAGCTCACTCAGATATTCAGACAGCATCCGCTGAAAAAACGTGTAGTCCGGGCTCCGCTGCAGTGCTGCATGAGACAGGCGCTGCTTGACGAATTCGTCGAATAAACGGGCGTCGACGCTTATTCCATCGGCCGGTGTGTTTATCTCTATCAACCATTGACAGAAATCGACCAAGACGTTAACCGTTAGATACGGATGGCCGCTTGTTTCACTGTACACGGCATCCAGGAAGTTGGCGGTAAACGGCAGCTTTTCGCTGAGGACGCGCTGAATGAAGCGGCCAAACTCGGTATCGAAGCCGCCAGAATGGTGTTCGAACAGTGGAAACTTGTCCTGCTTGACCAATGGGCTCAGTTGATTCTGTGCCATCACGATGTAATGAGCGTCGGGCCGTTGGCCGAGGAAGATCAATAAATTCGACACCCCGAACCCCACCATTTGGCTGAGGAGCGGTTGAACCACCAGAAAACGTAGATCGGGGTCGTTTCGAGCATATGCATCAAGAGTTCCAAAGAGTGACTGGTCCTCGTCGATAACAAGAACAACCTTTTGGACGTCTACTTCAATTGATGTTGATGCAACTGCACACTCGCGAACAGTCGATACAAAGAAATCGGGGTGGAGTACAGAACGTCGTTGCAGGACGTCGACAATGCGTCCGTATAGAATGTTCAATTCTGGTTGATGAGGCTGCTGATCGATCGATTGCATTATTACCACTGAACGTCCCGTCATCCCCGCCAGGTCTGATGCTGCTGTTGTCTTGCCGCTGCGGCGGACACTACACCACAGGTGAATGCCTGTGCCGCGTTCGAACATTTCGAGGAGGCTCTTAACACTGTGCCGATGGACTAGGAACTGGAGACGTAGGTACAGGGTCTTCGAGAGGAAAGTCTTTGGCGTAGTTTCGAACTAGCAGCGTTGAAGTTGCGCCGGCCAAATCAACTGTGATACGTCGCTCAAGCCGATCGAAGACACGTTCAGACACATCGTGAACGTGCATTCCCGCAAACGCAGTGAGTCGTGAACTGTCGACCAAGCGCGATTCGATGGAGGCCGCCCAGTCTCGGAGTTCAGGAGTGACGCGCGCAATGGCGACAGACGCTCCAGAACCCAGCGCATCTTCGATGACCCGACGCTCGGACACCACTTCGGTAAAAAAGCAGACAATCGTCGTGTCGTGCGACTGGGTTCGCTGAGCTGACGTCAGCGTTATTTCGAGCTGTGTAGGCTCTCCGACGGGTCTACTCAGCCTGGTCAGCAGGAGGTCACCAGCTTGATGCTTGTTTGCCAGGCGATCGATTGCCAGGAGGGCTGGGACGATTGTGTCAACGATACCCTCGGGGAGCGTTCGACCGCCAGGCTCGAACGCAAGCGCATGGACGTCACTGCCCGTCATGAAGCCTAGCGAGTGAATCCAGCCGCGCGGGAACCGTTCGAGGAGATCCCAGCCCAGGACTTGCCCGAACTGAGCACGACCGTAGCCGCCCAATACGCCCGCCAGCATGGCTGACGTCACATCTCTTAACACCTTGGCTTCGCGTGCCATCGCCACGTCAAGGCGACCTTGAATGTAGAGATCGATGATCAGGTAGAGGAAGCGATGCAAACCGCTGAGCGATTTCGCTTCCGCCACCGTTGACGGGAGCCCCATTCGACTCGTCAGATGGAAATATCCTTGGCCGTAGATCTCACGGGCATGCCGCGCAATCTCGGCGGAAACGTCCACGAGATGTGAGTCGGTCAGTTCCGCGTTCTTCCCGCGGCGTAGGAGATCTTTGAAGATGTACCCAATGGTCGCGCGGTAGAACGTGCTCCACTGGAAGACGTGGTACTCCCGCAGTTCGTCCAGCCGTGCGGCGTAATCGGGCACCTGCGAGTCTGGCGCAAGAATCTCTGGAGATCTTGCTCTTTGAGTGACGGTTGCCTCAGATTGCGGTGCAGAGGAGGCGCCACGATGCAGCCGGTGTTCCAGTAGTGCGGAGAGGGTGCGGCGCTTTTTGTGGTGGAATCGTTCGACAAGATTGCGCAGATCCGGCAGGGTTAACAGCAACTGTGGTGACGGAATGCCACTTATCAGATCTGAGGCGCGGTCCAGCGCGCTTTCGGCTTGATTGGCGTCAAGGAGAGCGTTAGCTTCGGCAAGAAACTGTTTGACTTGCCCCTCTGTTAACACTCTATGCCTCGTTGAACTGGATCAGGTGCCGCATAACCGGAGTCGGAGGCGTCCTCGAACGCGAGTCAGATCATACCGTGAGAATCCCGCCGCATCGCGCGGTGGCCTGGGGACGCAGCCGGCAGAAGGAAGTCAACGAGAACGGGATTGTGCCTTGCGGCCAATCAATTGTTGTCACTGGCCCGAGCTGCAGTCTCGGATTGTTCGCCGAGGAGCCCAGCCGGTGTCGCTCCGGTAATTGCCTAGCCTCGGGAGCGCGCCGGGCGGGTCAAGACCGCGCAGCGCCGGAGGGCAGTCTTGACGCGCCCAAGCGATTCCGAACAATCGAACACCGGAGCGACGCGAGGCCGTGGCCGTCACGGCATCGATTGACGCCCAAACGCAGCTCGCGTCAACTCGATCGGACTTGCGCCGTCCAACGGGAGAATTGGCGTCTGCGAGAGGAACTGCATCAGCTCCTCTGGCGACTCGGGTTCGGCCCGATTGGCGTTGCCTTGCTGCGCCATGAATGCGAAATCGTTCAGCGTGCCCAGCAGGCTGCGGTTCCTGGTCCGGCCGAACGCCAATCTCCGACATCCGCATCCGTTCATCGGCGATGTCCCTTGCAGCGATGCCGACCACGGCTAGCCTCTGGCACACGGCGTCCGGAAACACCGTACCCAGCCGCTTCGCCTCGCTGATTGGAAATACGACCGGAAGTCGGGACCGTTCGCTGATGAAAAGCAGGTGCTGACGTCGACCGATTCGGAGGATGTTGCCGTACCAGTCGCCGAGCCGCGTGGTGGACTCGACGGGCGGCAAGTCGCCGACCTGTTTCAGCCGGACGAGCAGCTTCTGTGTGCACCGGAGAACGACCATCAGTTCGTGAGCCTACCGTACGACATCGCGCGAGCTTGATCGCGAGCACGACGGCCGGCGCGATCGTGATCTGGATCTGTGTACGAAACTGGGTGCGGATCCGGACGCGATCCGGGCCGCGTTTGTCCGGACGATCTGGACACGGACACGGGGCGTGAGCGACCCGGCTCGCCGGGCCTGTGCCGACCCAGATACGCGGGAGGCCGGGTCGCTCACGCCCCACTCCTCCCACCATCCTCTCTTCAGCGGGCGGCCCGGCCGGCAAAAGGCGCCGGCCGACAAAGACACGGACATTGGTGCAAGTATCAGCAGCTATGAGGCTTCGCAACCAAGGTGTACGGTATGGCGACGATTGACCGCGCACCTCCGCCATCATCATCCCGATAGTCGATGGGGCTGCTGGCCCGCTGGCTATCGTTCCCCCTCCTCGGCCCCCCTCGTGTCGAGACCTGCCGCGGACGGAAGCCTCCAGGGGAAGACAGAAAACGCCCTCTGAACGCGCCGGTTGGATGAGATTTGCGGGTGACGGCGTTACGATCCGCGAGAGGCGGACCGCCACTATGGAGCTCAGTGATTTCGCGATTGGCGAGACGTTCTGGACGCATGCCGGAGCGTTCCGCTGCACCGACATCGGCACCGGCGTCGTGGTCGCCGTGAAGCTCGGACCGCGCGAGGTCTCGAGGGCCGAAAGCGTGGATGGAGAGCTTCGGATCACCAAGCGGATCGACGACGACCCGAGCTGGTTGAGCGGACCGCCGTACGCCATCGAGGAAGTGGTCTTCGACGAGAACGAGCTGCTGGGATGCTTTCGCACCGAGGCCGAACTGCTCGCGGACGGAGGGGACGAATGACTCTGTGGTGACGGGGATTTCAGTCGCGCAAGTAACGCGGGTGTGACCCTGCGCGACTGAAAATCGGACGTTGTCGATGCCTCAGGCGACGTTCGCCATCGGCGCCAGGTGGCTGTAGGCGTGCGGCAAGACCAGGGGTTCGATTTTCCCCGCGCCAGACTCCATCGCCTGTCCCAATACCGGCGACGAGGCAGTCACCAGCACGCGCTCGCCGTCCTCGCGCCAGCATCGATAGAGAACCGTGTAGCGGTCGGTCGCGAAGGCTCGCTCGCAACGTTCAAAGCGGCGCCGATCGGCAGGGTCGCTCAAGCCAGCCAGGCCTCCGGCACGACGATTGAGATCCACCGCGCTTCCGTCAGCAGCAGCTCGCTCAAAGGCGATGCGAGCTGTGCCCACGCGGTCTTCTGGAGCCGTCCTGGAACGTCGGCCAGGTGCGGTGGAACCACGATGCGAACCGTCCACGCGGGGAGGCGCTGAAGGAGCGGCGCGTGCCGCTGCAGGAAGTCGCGGAACTCGTCACGTAGTGGGTCTGCGTCCAGATAAACGTAGACGACGTGGCCGGATGGATGGACGCCGATCGGCAGGCGATCGGGGAAGTGGCGAACCCGTCGCTGATCGCCCTGACGGATGCTCAGATGCGGGGCGTCGTCGGCTGAAATCCCTCGGCTCGCGAGGTAGCCGAGCTTCTCAGTCGACGACGACATCCAGATGCTTTCGGGGTTCTCGAGGATCGCGTCCAGCAGCATCAGACGTTCGAGCGCGCGAGGCACGCCGGGCGGTCGGCGGAGCCGGCTGTCGGGCTCGCCGATTGCCTCGTAGATTGCCCGATGACGCACGTGATAGACGCGTCCCCTATTGTGCGCGCAGTCGTAAGTCGAGACGAACCCGAGCCGCACGAGGTTGGCGAAGAACTTCCGCGTCTTCTGGCCAAACACGATGCCCGCGAAGCTCGAATACTGGCGCATGACGCAGACGCCGGAGTGGCGTGCGACGAGCACCAGGAAGCGAGCCTGGCGGTCGGTGAATCCGCGCTTCGCGATCGTCTGAACGGCCTGCTCGAGGTTCATCGCAACAGCTCCTCAGCCAGGCGCGGATTGGGGCTGCGACCACCGCTCTTCCCAGTGCTGGCGGTGATGGTGAGTCCGTAGCTTCGACCGCGACCGGCGCCTCCACCGCCGCCACCGCGGGAACCGACCACACGCGCGGTGCCGGCGCTGTGACGGCTGAATCCAGACGACGCCTTGGAGCTGGCGTGAGCGCCGCGATAACGCAGAGTCTCGACCTCGATGTCGAGCGTTCGGAGGTGCCCGTCGCGGTCCTCATATTCGATGCGCGCGTCCGGAAACTGGACGTGGCCGTCGTTGTCCGGGAGTTCGTGCTCGACGGCCCAACGATGGATCTCTTCCGGCGTTCGATCGGGCCGGCCGTCGCTGTCCGACGTGCCACGATTGCGCTCCTGCAGGAACTGCTGGTACTCACGCTTGAGCTCGTGGTCGAGGACGACGCGGCGGATGAAAGCGCCCTCTTCGCGCAGCCGGTCAGCGTCCTTGAGGTAGGCGCGATAGACCTGCGCGTCGTGCGTCAGCTCGCGCGGTCGGTGGACGGCGAATCGGGTATGGCGCGCACTTCGGATGCCGACGTGGAACTCCTGCCGGCCTTTCGGCTCCTGAGGTCTGCGGCGCTCGTCGTCGACGTCGCTCCGGGTGTCGAACTCCCGCTCCACGGCCGCCCACTTCAGTTCTTCGCGGTGCACACTCGACCAGCGGTTGCGCTCGAGGACGTCCCGGCCGCGTTCTGTGAGCACGACCAGCGCGCGGTCGTTGCCGGTGGCCGGGATGGTCTCGACGAGTCCAGAGTCTCTGAGGTGCCTCAGATCGCCCCGGTGCGGATCGAGCGGACGGTCCTGGCCGTCGCGGAGATCGCCGGCAGGCACGACGCGGAAGGCGCCGACCGTGGACAGCGTGCGAACCTCCGAGCCGCGCAACCTCACGTCGCTGTCTCGCGCCCAGACACGCTCGCGTTCCGGGCCGCGCGGCAGCTCGAGGTCGCGCGTGAACACATCGCGCGCGTCGAGCGGTTCGCGCTCGCGCGGATTGGACAACCCCCCGCGGCTGCCCTGGCTCAGCGCGCGACCGTAGTCGTCGCGGTCGCGTGGGTCATCATTCCAGCGAGAATCAAAGTCCATAGAGCCCTCCTCTCAACGGGTACCAGGTGTCTCCACCAGGTCTCCAAAACTCTGGCGGATACTGGAGGATAGGGGTGTACGCCAGAGAACGGATCGTCGTTGGGTAAGTGGCAGGGACTCAAATGCTTAGCGCCAGAAGTCGTGTGCGATCACCGAGTTACGAGAGTCCATTTATCGCATTCGATCATCTGCCTCAACTCGTCGCTTGCGTGTTCCAAATTGCACACAGACACAGTGTGCTTCATTTCGATGGTGCTCGTTCGAGCGAGCGCGGACTCATCCCCCGGGCCGACGTTCTCCACGTCCATCACCACGTAGTCGGGACCAGGGACGACAGAACACGAGAGCGTCGTGTACGTGAAGGAACAGCTCGTGGTACCTGAACGTGACAGACGAAGAGCTGCGGAAAGGGCTCGAGGTGAGCTGGAGCCGACGGACTTTGAAAGTCGTGTCGGGAGGATCCAATGCGTGACGATCTGTCACACCGCTGTCACACGGAGCCATTTTTCGCGATTGCCGTCGCGGCCGAAGGCTCCGTAACGACAGAGAGCTTAGTTGAACCGTTGCAACGATTTGAAGTGGTTGGAAGGGTGGCGCGCCCGGCAGGATTCGAACCTGCGACCCTCGGCTCCGGAGGCCGATACTCTATCCAGCTGAGCTACGGGCGCATCGTCTGTCGACGTGTCGTGTCGTGTTCCGTCGTCCCGCGTTGGCCTGAAGACCGGCGCTACAGGCCGAACCGTCAAATCCGCGATCGCTCGGATGGCCTGCCAGCCGTAGCCCGCCGTCGCGCTCTGGATCCGCGCGCTTTGGCGGGCGAAGGCTGGTGCGCCCGGAGGGATTTGAACCCCCGACCTACGGGTTCGAAGCCCGGCGCTCTATCCAACTGAGCTACGGGCGCAAGGCGATCGCGAGTGACGTGCAGCGATATCGCGCGTTTCCGACGAAACGACTCACCATCATAGCGACCCTAACCCGGCCGTGCAAGCCGCAACGGGATCGGTTGCGACTCACGTCAAAAGAAAAGCCCGGCGAAGCCCGTCTACCTGCGGGTTTGAAACCCGACGTCAGCTGACCGGAATCACGATCGCGCGGCTTGTTCGCCGCACGGTCATCAGGTGACGGTCACGGTGATCGAGTTCGTCGCTGTGCGGCCGTCGGCGGCCTTCACCGTGACCTTGACGGTGTAGGTGCCGGCCTGATTGAAAACACGGCCCACCGGTCGCGGCGACGGGCCGGTCGTCACTTCTTCCGGCGTGCCGACTCCGTCGTAGTCCCACTCGAACGTCATCGAACCCGGGACGCCATTGAGCCCGGTCCCCGTGCTCGTGACGGTCGCGGTGAACGTTAGCGTACTCCCCACGGTCTGCGTGCCGCTGACCGCGAGTCCGACCACCAGCGCCGGCGCAGAAACCGTGACGGTCGTCGTCGCCGCGGCGGTCTGTCCATTGGCTGACGTCGCAACCACGCGCGCGGTCTTCGTGCCGATCGAGGTGTAGGTGGTCGACCGCGTGCATTCCCGGCGGTTGTTGAATCGATCGTCCCGTCGTTGGTGAAGTCCCACCCGTACGACGTCACGGGACCGGTCGCGCCGACACTCGAGACCGTTGCCGTGAAGGTCACCGACGTCGCGAGGTCGGTCGACGACGGCGAGGCGGACAGCGTCGCGCTGAGCACCGGCGTCGGCGCGACGGTAATGAACCGCGTCGCCGTCACGGCCCGGTTGTCCGAGGTCCTGACCTCGAGGAACGCCGTGTAGGTGCCCTGCGCGTACGTCACGACCGGCGAGGCCTCGACGCGATCCACCAGGCCGTCGCCGTTGAGATCCCACCCGAAGCGATCCATGAATGGCACCGTTGCGCCGGTGCTCGAGGTCATCGTCGCCGTCCACGTGACACTCTGGCTCGCGTTCGGCGCCGCCAGCGACGGCGTGATCGTCAGCACGAGATCGCCCGCCGCACCCGGTGGCGGCGTGGGAGGTCCTGGCGGAGGCGCCGGGGGACCTGGCGGCGGCGGTGGCGGGCGGACCCGGACCCGGGCCTGGAGGCGGACCCGGCGGAACCGGTCCGGCAGGACCAGCACCTCGATCGAGGTCGACGTCGTCAGCTCGCCGAGCGACGCGGTGATCTTCCCGGTGCGATCCCCGCTCCACTCGGTCGTGCCGTGCCCGGTGCTGTCCGTTCGCACCGTCGTCGAGGTCAGCTGGCCGGTCGACGTCGTCAACGTGACGGTCGCGTCGCGAACGCCGCCGCCTCCGGCTGACAGCACTTCGACATAGAGTGTCGAGATACCTCCTGCCGGAGGCAGCTGTGCCGGACTCGGGATGATGTTGATCGAGGCCGCGGTCAGCGCGGTTACTGCTGCCGCCGGTGCGGGCGCCGTCGGGGTAATCCCATTGCATCCCGCAAGACCCGCGACCGCGATGAACGCGAGCAGTCGGCGACTCATGTGATCGGGCCCTTTCGATCGTCCGGCTGGTGGCGTGGGAGGGATGATAGCACGGCCGTTCCCGGCGGCCGTGACGCGGCTCAGTTCACCGCGGACCCGTTACTTCAGTGGATTCCTGGCGAAGCACAGGTCGTCGACCACTCGTCCCCCGATGAGGTGCTCCTGGATGATTCGCTCGGCGTTTTTGGGTGTGACGTGCCGGTACCACGTGCCTTCCGGGTAGACGACGCAGATCGGGCCGTCGGTGCAGATCCGCAGGCACTGGCACTTCGTGCGGTAGCACGGGCCGTCCGCGCCGGAGATGTTCAGCTCCTTCATCCGGCTTTTCAGGTAGCCCCAGGTGCGCTCGCCGTCCTCGAGATCGGCGCAATCGGGCCCAAGGCAGATGAAGAGGTGGCGCCGCAGCCGCCCGACTCCGAACGCTTTGGCCGCCTCATCCGGCGATTGGTCTTTGCGCTTGCCCATCTGTCCGCATGATATCGCAGCGTGGCATCCTGTTTGCTCTGCCGCCGGTGCGGTCTCTCAAAAAGGAGCGTTATGGACAACAAAGACTACGACACCAGCCCGTCTGAGAAGCCCGATCCTCTCGACGAAGAGAAAGTCCGGGAAGGTGGCGACGATCTGAACGACGCCGCCGACGACAGCGACGAGTTCGACGACGACGACGACAGCGAAGACGTCGATGACGAGGCGGACGAAGAAGGAGAGGGCAGCCTCTGACAGCGCACGCGGGCGGCGCAGCCGTGATCCTCGATGTGGACGGGACGCTCGTCGACAGCCGTGACGCGCACACGCGCGCCTGGGTCGAAGGGTTCGCCGTGCACGGGATCGCGGTTGCGTTCGAACGCGCGGAAGCCGACGAGCTGGATGTAGCAGATCTATCTCTTCTTGCTTCGCTTGATCGGCGGTGAACCGGACGGACGCTGCTTCGTCTGTCTGACCGCCGACTCGACGTCCCCCGCCTGATACTTTCTGAACACCGCTTCGAGGTTCGCCGGCTTCGCCGTTCGGAGCCGCGCCCAGAGGTCTCCGACTTCGCGGAAGCGCTCCGGCGCCGTCACGATCGTGAAGTCGCGCGGATCGACGCCCGCGTCGAGCTCCTCCCAGGTGAGCGGCGTCGAGACGCCGGCGAAATCGGTGGCGCGGGCGCTGTAGGCCGTCGCCAGCGTCTTGCCGAGGATGTTCTGCAGATAGTCGACGTAGACCGTGCCGCGCGGCCGCGCGCGCACCGTCCGCTCGACGGTCGCGGCCTTCGGATGCCGCGCGGCGATCATCGTCGCCACGATCTGGCAGAAGAGCACGCCCGATTCGTACGACGTGTCCGGCGGCAGCGGGATGTAGACGTGCAGGCCGCGCGAGCCCGACGTCTTCGGCACGCCCGGCACGCCCAGCGACTCCAGCTCGTCGCGGACCCAGCGCGCGACGTCGAGGACGCGCGCGAACGGCGTGCCCTCGCCGGGATCGAGATCGAGCGCGACGTAGTCGGCGTCGAGCGGCGACTGCACGCGCGAGAACCACGGGTCCTGCGAGATCGCGGCGATCTGCGTCATGTAGAGCAGCGTGATCAGCGAGCCGCCGACGAAGCGGCGCGCGTCCGGCTCGGAGATCGGCTCGATCGTCCGGCGGCAGCGTCTCGATGCGGACGCCCGGCGGCGGCTTCTCCTGCCGCGAGCGCTGCTGATAGAACGCCGGCCCGTCGATGCCGTTCGGGAAGCGCTTCATGACGAGCGGCCGGTCGGCGACGGCCGGCAGGATGAAATCGGAGACCGTCGCGTAGTAGCGGAGCAGATCGCCCTTGGTGAGCTTGGCGCCGGCCAGAACATCTTGCCACAGGTTGGTGACGCCGAGGCGTTCGCCGCCGGGCAGCTCGATCGTGCCGTCCCGGCGCGCGTCTTCGAGCGCGCGAAGCTGGGCGACCACGCGGCTGCGAGCTTCGGCGGACGGCAGCGCTGCCGGCGCGCCGGCGGAAGGACGCTTGAGTCGACCTCGCTTCTTCTCGCGCACCACGTCCTCCGCCCGCTTGTCGTCCCGCAGCCCGAGATACACCGGATGGCGCAGCTTGCTGTCGTCGGTCCACTCGGTGAAACGCACCTGCGCGACGAGGTCCGGGCGCACCCAGTGCGCCGGCTCGTTCGATCTTGATCGGGTCCGCGAACGGCGATCGTTCGACTTCGCGCGGCCTTCAGCAGCTTCCAGACGCGCGCGAGCTCCGTCTGGTCGAACCCGGTGCCGGTGTGGCCGACGTAGGTCAGCGCCCCGCGGCCGCTTCTCGTCGTGCACGCCGAGCAGCAGCGCGCCGAAGTACTGGCGCGTCTGTCGCGGCTCGGTCCAGCCGCCGACGACGAATTCCTGCTGCTGCAGGAGCTTCAGCTTGCGCCAGGCCGGGCTGCGGCGGCCGGAGTGATACGGCGCGCGCGCGTCCTTGACGATCAGGCCTTCCCATCCTTCTTGCCGGGCGCGGGCTTCGAGCGCGCGGCCGTCGCCGGTCACCTGCTCGCTGAGGCGCAGGATCGCGTCGCGCGCCGCGGGACCCTTGCCGCGGCCCCTTTGGGCCGGCCGGCGGCCGGTTGCCGGACCCATCAGCGCCTCGAGCCGCGCGCGGCGCTCGGTCAGCGGCAGCCCGCGGAGATCCTCGTCGCCGTCGCGCAGCAGGTCGAACGCGATGAACGCCATCGGCTGCGCGCGGTCGATCTCCTCGACGTCCCGCGCGCCCGTCAGGTGGATGCGTCCCTGCAGCCGCTGGAATCCCGCCGGCCGGCCGTGCTCGTCGAGCGCGACGATCTCGCCGTCGATGAGGAGCGGCGCTCGAAGCCCGGTCCGGAACGCGTCGAGGGCCCGAACGATCGACGGAAACTGCGACGTCTTCTCGTTGCCCAGGCGCGACCAGATGCGGACACCTCCGGCCGCCCGGCCCGGGAGCGACGTCCACCAGCGCCCGGATGCCGTCGTATTTCGGCTCGTAGACCAGCCCCGTGCCGGTGAGCGGCGGGTCCGCCAGCGTCGCCAGCATCGGCCGGATGGCCGCCGGGTTCTCTCGCCACTTCATCCCACTACCATGCCACGGGTCCCGCCGACGGTGTCAATCGTCGCCAAGGCAGGCCCGAAGCCTGTCAAGCAACTCCAAGCTGCGGCTTCCGCGCTGTCAGGCGGAAGTCAGTGTCCGCGGCATCCTTCGGCCTGACGGCTGGAAGCCGCGGATGGTTCTGGCGATGCCGGGATATTGCGAGCTCTGGAGGCCTGTGCAGTGACGGGCAGTTGCGTGCACGTGTACGGACTGGCACCGGACGAGCCGATAATCTATGCTGCGCGGATAAGAACAAGGAGAACAAGCTTATGGCCGCCCGCCCGACCTGGAAAGGCTTCCTCAAGATCAGCCTGGTGAACATCCCGGTCCGCGTGTTTCCGGCAACGGACTCGGCGGCGACGATCAGCTTCAACCAGCTCCACGCCGAGTGCCAGACGCGCATCCAGCAGAAGCGCTGGTGCCCGCACTGCGAGCGCGAGGTGCCGATGTCGGAGATCGCCAAGGGCTACGAGTTCGAGAAGGGCCGCTACGTCGTCGTGACCGAGGAGGACGTCTCCAAGGTGCGGCCCGAGTCCACGCGGGTCATCGACCTCGTGCAGTTCACCGACGCCGTCGCGATCGATCCGATCTACGTCGAGCGGCCGTACTATCTCGCGCCCGACGGCAACATGGCGACCGAGGCGTTCGCCGTCATGCGCGAAGGGATGAAAGGCAAGGCCGGCATCGGCAAGCTCGCGCTCTACGGCCGCGAGTACCTGGTCGCGGTGCAGCCGCGCGAGAAGGGGCTCGTGATGTACACGCTGCGGCACGCGAAGGAGGTCCGCAGCATGGACGCCATCGACGAGCTCGAGAAGGTGCCGGCCAAGGTCAAGCCGGACGAGATCAAGCTGGCGAAACAGGTGATCGAGAACTTCGAGGGACAGCTGAACCTGTCGGAGTACCGCGACGAGTACCAGGACGAGCTGCAGCGCATCATCGACGCGAAGATCGCCGGCGAGGAGGTGGTGGCGACCGACCGAGGAGACGCCGCCCAAGGTGGTCAACCTGATGGACGCGCTGCGCCAGAGCCTGGACCGCGTCAGCACCGGCAAGAAGAAGGCGGCGAAGGCCGAGATCGAAAAACCCGCGAAGGTGATTCCGGTGAAGGCGGTCCCGAAGAAGCGCGCGGCGCGCTGACGATCAGCTCTGGGCGAGATACTGCTCGAAGATCTGGTCGCGGACCCACTGCGACGACGATCCCGGCCCGCAGCGGATCTTCAGCCGTCCGGGGCCGTGCCCTCCCTGGATGTCGATGCGCCAGTGCCCGGGCTCGCTCTCCGGCACGATCGTCAACACGACGCCGAACACACCGAGCTCCTTCAGCGTGGCGCGTGCGATGCGTTCTACGTCTTGCTGGTCCACGTCGTCCTCAACGATCTAATCCGGCTGAAGCCGGATGCCACCGAGAGTCACGATCGCATCCGGCTGAAGCCGGATGCCACCGGGAGTCACGATCCATCCGGCTGAAGCCGGATGCCACCGGGAGTCACGTCCTCAACGCAATCACTCCGGAAAATGGAAGAGGTGGGCGCATTCTGCGTCACACGCTCCGGCGGCGTCAACCTCAACCGCCGCCCTCCTGGAGGCGGACCTCTGGGCGGCGCCGGAGGCGGACATCAGGCAGGCTGCTAGAATAGCGCCCAGTGAGCCGGATCGCACGCATCGTGCTCGTCACCGTCGGTGCGACGATCGGTCTGTTTCTCTGGATTGAAGTCCTCGTCCGGGATCCCACGATCGCGGCTGTTCTTGCCGCCGTCGTGCTCGCCTTTCTGGACTGGTGGCGGCGCAAACGCCGCCTTTTGGTGCGGAAGGATGATGACTGAACCGACGACTGAACGACGCGGCGGACGACTGACTACACCCCTGGCGCCTGCCATCCCTCCCACGAGAGAGGAACGGGATCGGGCTGGGCTATCGCAGAGGCCGGCAGCGGCGTGCCCGGGCCCCAACACGGACCGGCGACCAGTGCGGCATCCTCTTCGTGAGGAGTAGTCGTGTAGCCGAGCCTCTGGAACGACGCCCGCAGTTCCGAAGACCGGCGAAGCAAGGAACCTGCGTCACACGTCTGTTCGTTCACCAGCTCGACGCCGTCGCGGCTGACCGCAAGCGCATACCCCCCGCGGGCGACGCCGGCGCAAAACGCGACCTCGGATCCCGGACGATAGAGGCTCCAGGTTAGTGTGGACATGCCTCAGCTGGAGGCAGGCCATGTGCCAGGGCCGTCATCCCAGAAATACAGGCAGTTTTTGCGAAAAGGCGGCCGGCGGGTGTGCCAGTCCCGCGCCCACCTGTGCGGGAGTGGCCCCGAGCGCCCACCGGGAGCACACGGGCTGTTTTACAGCTGCTCGAACTGCGCGCTGTCCCCGTCGAGCGTGGCGTAAAAGAGCTCGATCGAGACTTTGCCGAACCGCTCCCCGAGCTCGGCCCGCGCCTGGCGCAGGTCCTTGATCTGATGCTCACGCGCCTCCGACGGATGCGGCACGTAGCGGTTCTCGATGTACCAGCGGCAGTCGTCGTGCGCGATGAGGACGATGCGCGCCGGCTTGGCGATGTTCTTCAGGAATTTCATCCAGCGCCAGCCGGCCCACGAGAACTTCGGCTGGTACCCGGCGAGGACGAGGCATTGCGGTCCGCCGGGCACGGCGATGAGCGCGTAGCGATCGAGCTTCAGCCCGCCGTGGAGGAAGTCCTGGAAGTGCGGTTGATACCGCGGATCGCTGCAGTGCACGACGATGGCCGTGGGTGATCCGGATCGATGACGACCGGCCGGGAGCGGTGACGCGTCGCCGTGCCAGCCTTAGCCGACGTCACTGCGGTTCGCGCGCGAGGGAGTTAGCTTGCGTGATCGTCACTTCGGAAGGGTACCGCAATTTGGGGGGTTCGGCGGTGATGAACGCAAATGCCGCGGCGGCGGTCGCCGGCTCGAGCACGAGGCACATATCTTATATCAGGGAGAACAGCTCGTTCGCCGGTTCAGCGTACGACCGCCGCAATGGCTGTGAGGGTTGAGAAGTTGGGGTGGATGACGGGGTTCGAACCCGCGACTTCCGGAGCCACAGTCCGGCGCTCTGCCACTGAGCTACACCCACCGCAGGCAGGTTGAACGGATCAGTGTAGCATCCCGACTCAGGGGCGGGCAATCCGCTAGCGGCGCGCCGCCGACGCTCTGGCCGCCGATTCGGGCGTTTTCTCGAAGACTCCGGGCATCTCCAGCAGCGCGCCGTCGACCACCTGGACCGCGACGGGATGCACGTGCCCGGCCTTCTGCGCCTTGGCGTTGTACATCAACTGGTCGGCGCGATGAATCAGCTCCGCGGCCAGCTTCCTCGCCACACCGCGCCGCTCGGCGACGGGGCCCAGGTGCATGCAGACGACGCCGACGTCGACGCAGACGGGGCGCGTCAGCCGCCGATCGTCGCGGCTCCAGTCGTGCGCCTCGACCGAGTGCTTGAAGCGATCGGCGACCTCCACGGCCTCGGCGGCCCCGGGAAGATCGGGGATGAGGAAGCAGAACTCGTCCCCGCCGAACCTGGCGTGCAGGTCGCGGGAATCGCCGCTTCGCTCCAGCGCCAGAAAGTCCTCGGATCGGATCTGATCCGAGAGGATGTGCGCGACCCGCTCGATGATCTTGTCGCCGGCGGCGTGGCCGAGCGTGTCGTTGTGCGACTTGAAGCTGTTGATGTCGACGACCCCGACGCCGCACCAGCGGACGCGCTGCTCGACGGCCAGGAACGACTCGACGCGTTCCATGAACCAGTCGAAGTTGAGCAGCTTCGTCTTCGGATCGCGGTGCGATTTCTCGGTCAGCCCGGCCACGACCTCCTCGAAGTACCGCGCGATGTTGCTGACCGTGACGTCCTTCTCGGTGAGCTGGCGCTGCAGCCGCGCCATCTTCTCGGCAAAGCCCTCCGACAGCGCGCGAATCGCCTCGTGCTTGGATTCCTCGAGGAACTGGCGCTGGCTGGCGAGGACCCCTTCGACGGCGCCGAACAGTTGCGTCTCGTGCTCCTCCTTGAGGGGCAGGGTAGACCGCACCCATTCGCGGAGGTCGGCTGTTGTTCGAGGCGACTCAGCCGCTGCGGCGTCGACGCTCGGATCCCCGGCGCGCTGGAACTGTGGCAGACCCATGTGCAGAGTAGTCCTGAATCAAGGTATGTGCCGTTCCGTCTGAGCCAGCCCGATAGCGAGGATGACCCAGGGCCCCGCCTGAAAACCCCAATGAAATGCCGGAGATACGCGGCGTCGCAAAGCTCGGCAGCGCGCCGGCTGCGTCGTATTCGAGCTGAACACTTTCGGCAGCGGCCGACAGCTTTTTGGAAGCGGCTCAGCCTTGATGGGAGTTTTTACTCTACTGCAGGATTACTAGCGTCCGTCCGAGCGCCGTCCGGACGACGTCCTGCAGGCTGTCCCGGGACAGGTTCCCCTTCATGAGGACGGCCGACGCGTGGCGGAGGAGCGCCTGGCGCTCATGATCTTCGAGAGCCGCTCCTGTGGCAATGACGATCGGGATGTCCCGCGTCTCCGGGTCAGCCCCCAACCGCTCGAGCGCATCGCGGCCCGTCATGCCGGGCATGATCAGATCGAGGAGGATGACGTCCGGCCGCTCGGTGCGGGCGCGGTGGAGCCCTTCCTCGCCGCTCGACGCCTCGCTCACGTCGAAGGCCGGGCCGGGAAGGCACTGACGGACGACATAGCGCGCCGCTTCGTCGTCGTCGATGGCCAGGACGCGAACGGCCTCGCCGGCTCGGGCGCCAAGTCCGCTCAGCGTCCACTCGACCGGCGCCGCGGGTTTTTCCCGTGCGACGAACCTTGCCGGCAGCGAGACGGAGAACGTCGATCCGACGCCGGGCTCGCTCGTCACCAGCAGCGTGCCGCCGAGCAGTTCCGCGAGCCGGCGCGCCAGCGGCAGTCCCAGTCCGGTGCCGCGCACCCGCCGCTGCAGACGGTGCTCGAGCTGGCTGAACTCCTCGAAGATCCTCTCCTGATCCTCTGGTGCAATGCCGATCCCGGTGTCCGCGACGATGAACGTGATCGTGCCGGACCGATCGTCCATCCAGACCGAGACGCGCACTTCGCCACGCTCGGTGAACTTGAGCGCGTTGGAAATCAGGTTGCGCAGGATCTGCGACACTCTTGGCTTCATCGGTGTGCAGGGGGGGCAGGTCCGCCGCATCCTCGAAGACCAGTGACACCGACTGATTGAGCAGCAGCGGCCGCAGCATGCCGCGGAGGGCGCCGAAAAGCTGTTCCACCTCGAAGTCCACAGGCTGGACGATCGTCTTCCCGGCTTCCACCTTCGCGAGATCCAGGAGGTCGTTCACCAGCCCCGACAGCTGTTCGGCCGCACGGACGATGTAGCCGAGCTCCGGCTCCGGCTCGCGACCCTCTTCCCGGCGATCGTCGAGCATGAGCTTGCAGAGCCCGAGGATGGCGTTCACAGGCGTCCGGAACTCGTGCGTCATGTTCGAGAGAAAGCGCGATTTCCGATCGTCGGCGCACCGCAGGTGATCCGCGCGTTCGTCGAGCTCCGCGTAGAGCGCGACGACGCCGCGATTGGTGTCTTCGAGCTCGCGGTTGAGATGCGCCAGCTCCAGCTGCTTTCGCTGCAGCTCGTCCAGCGCCCTCAGCAGCTCCTGATTCTGCTTTTGTACCTCCTCGATCAGGCCCCTCGGGGCCCGCTGCAGCACGGTGCGGCGATCTGACCGATGCGGTCACTCGTGACGACGGCGCCGCGCGCGGGCAGGTCCTTTTCGAGGGTGACGTGGGTGCCGTGAGGGGAGGACTCGATCGAGAAGCCGTCCATCAGCCGCCGCGCGCCCATGATCCCGCGCCCCAGCCCGGTCAGGGATTTGTACTGCCCGCTCAGCACTTCATCCAGTTTCTCGACACCCGGCCCGTCGTCGTGCACGTGGATGACGAGGCGCTGCGGCCGTGCGTCGAGCGTGACCGCGAATTCCACCCACCCTCCGCCTGCGTACCGCACGGCATTGCGCGCGATTTCCGACACCGCCGTCGCGATCCGCGCCTGGTCCGGGAGATCGAACTCGAGCAGAGCCGCGATCTCGGCGGCCTGTCGGCGCGCCGTGACCACATCCTGATCGTGATGCAGGTTGAATGAAAGCAATGGGCGCATGGGGGGAGGAACCCGGGGCCGCAGCCGCCGGTAACTCTACTCGCCGTGTACGTTGGATGTCCAGACGGCTGTGCTAGCCAGGCTCAGCAATAACGGGAAGGGGCCGCAAACGCGCTCCGTCACAAAGCGCGCCGGCGGCATCCTTCCCCCTGAAGGCGGAAGCCACGAGCAGTGTCTGGCTAGAGGCTGCTCAAGGAGGTTCAAATGATCAGCACATCATCCCTGGGCGGACGATCTTCCAGCTGAGGAGGGGAGAGCATCGGTGGCTTTTGCATGACGCGCACGGGCCGCCTCCACCGCCCGCTGAGCGTCCTTGGACCGGCGTTCCGCGGCGTCCCGGGCGCGCGCCGCGGTCGCGGCCGCCGCTTGAGCGGCTTTGAGCTCCTGCTGCGCGGTCTCGAGCGCTTCGCGCGCCACATCGATCTGCCTCTCGGCTTTCTCCGCCTCGCGCGCGGCGCGGGCCGCCTCGAACTCCTCGCGCTGCGCCGTGTGCTCCGCCGCGCGCAGCTCGCGTTCAGCTTTCGTGGCGGCTTCCCGCGCGCGGGACACGGCTTCCGCGTGGGCGCGCTTTTCCGCGGGGGTGAGCTCCCTGGCCGCGATCTTCTCTTTGCTGACGCTCGTCACCCTGGCCACCGGCTTGGCCGGCGCCGGCGCTTCCTTCTCGCGGACAGCCGCTTTCTGCCCGCCTCCGATCGACAAGCCCGCGAGCATTTCGAAGCCGCCCGGCTGCAACGGCCGCGTCAGGCGGCCGGCAGGCTCATCGGAGGGAAGCGCACGGAGCGTCGTCAGGATGGCCTGGCGGGTCGCGTCGGCTGCCGGGTGCCCCCCGTCCTGCAGTATCGAGAGCGCGGCTTTCGACGCGGTCTCGAGCGCCTCGTCGTGCACCTTGCCGGCCACGCGCAGATCCGCCCGCTTACCAGCGAGGACGGCCTTGTGGACCTGACGCAGCTCCTTCGACGCGTCGATCAGCGCGTCGTAGACATCGCGCCGCTTCCAGTACAGCTGGTTCACCGCCCACGCGGGAATGGCCGGCTTGGTGAGGCGCTTTACATCCGGCGCGTCCGCACCGGCGTCCTTGGCCAGCGCGTTTCGGGCGGCGGTGAACTCGTCGGGCGCGAGCTGATAGAGCCGATCGATTTCCGCTTCGACGCGACGTGACGGCATTCGCGGGTATCTTACGCTGTCGGGACTCGGGACTCGGGACTCGGGACTCGGCGATCTCGGCGAACCGGGTAACGACAGTTACGACCAGCGACTTCACCGGCCTCGTCTCGGCGTATATTACCTACACTACGTCTATGAGAACCTACCTGGGTGAGTTCGAGCAGCTGCTCCTCTTCGCGCTGCTGCACCTCGACGAGGATGCGTACGGCGCGCGCATCCGGCAGGCGATCGAGGCGCGGACGGGGCGGGTGGTATCGCCGGGCGCGATCTACACCGCGCTCGACCGCCTGGAGCGCCGCGGCCTCGTGGCCTCCCGGCTCGGCGATCCCACGGCGCAGCGAGGCGGCAAGCGGAAGCGGCACTACACCCTGCAGCCGGCCGGCGCCGAGCTGCTGCGGCGATCCCACGATGCGCTCGCGCGGATGGCGCGCGGCCTCGAGCCGCGACTGGAGACGCCGTGACGCGGCCGCCGCGCGTGGCCGGGCTGCTGCTGCGCGTCCTGCTGCCGCCGGATCCCTTCGAGGCGATTGCCGGTGATCTCGACGAAGCGTGGAGCCACGGATCGCTTTCGCGCGCGGCCTACTGGCGTCTTGCCGCCGCCTCGGTCGCCGCGTATTACCGCGAGCAGGTCCGTCCCGCGCCGCTCGTGTCCGTCTTCGACGATCCCCCTGCACAAGGAGATGCTTCGATGCGATCGCTGATTCAGGATGTTCGGTACGGCATGCGCGTCCTGCGCCGGGCGCCGGGCTTCACGGCGGCCGCAATCGCGACGCTGGCGCTGGGCATCGGCGCGAACACCGCCATTTTCAGCATGGTCAACATCCAGATGCTGAAGCCGCTGTCGTACCGGCAGCCCGAGCGCGTCGCGTTCGTGCTCGCCTGGAACGCCGAGCGGCAGGAGCGCCGCTTCAGCCTGTCGTACGCCGACTTCGTGGAGCTCCAGCAGAGCGCGCAATCGCTCGAGGATGTGGCGGCGTACAGGTACTGGAGCGCCAACCTCACCGGCGGCGACATGCCGGAACGCATTCAGGCGTATCGCGTGACCGCCAACACGTTTGCGATGCTCGGCGTCGCGCCGGTGCTCGGCCGTGGGCCGCTTCCAGAAGAAGGACGGCCCGGCGGCCGCGAGGTCGTCGTGATCGGGCACGGCTTGTGGCAGCGGCGGTTCGGCGGCGATCCCTCGGCGGTGGGACGCGTGGTGCAGCTCGATGGCCGGCCTTACACGATCGTCGGCGTCATGCCGCGATCCTTCGAATACCCGGTTTTCAACTTCAAAGGGGACCTGTGGGCGCCGCTCCAGGTGGAGCCGTCGTCGATGCTCGCCGATCGCGGATCGTCGAACGCCACGATCGTCGCGCGTCTCCGCGAGGGAATCCCGTACGCGAAAGCCCAGGCCGACGTCGACACCATCATGCGCCGGCTCGCGGCCGAGCATCCCGAGACGAACCGCTCGCTCGGCGCGCAGCTGGTCGAGATGGGCGCGATGGACGACGAGCTGGCGGGGCCGGCGACGCTCATCGTTGTCGTCACGGTCGCGATCGTGCTGCTGCTCGCCTGTGCGAACGTCGCCAACCTCCTGCTGGCTCGCGGCGTGTCGCGGCAGCGGGAGCTCGCGGTGCGCGCGGCCCTCGGGGCCAGCCGCTCGCGGATTGCGCGGCAGCTTCTCGTGGAGAGCCTGCTGCTCGGCCTCGGCGGCGGCGCGGCGGGCGTGGGTGTCGCGTTTGCCGCGCTGGGCGCGCTGCGCGGCGCGATGCCCGAGATCCTGATCGCCACGCAGCCCAACATCGATCAGCTGGGCGTGGACGGCTTCACGCTCGTCTTCACGCTGGCGCTGTCGATCGCGACCGGCGTGGTGTTCGGGCTCGTGCCTGCGCTGAAAACCTCGCGTCCGCGCCACGAGGACCTCAAGGAATCAGCCGGCGCGGGCGGCTCCGCACGCACACGCAGGCTGCGCGCGACGCTGGTCGTCGCCGAAGTGGCGCTCTCGACCGTGCTCCTCGTCGGCGCCGGGCTGCTCGTCCGCAGCTATCAGAACCTGCAGCGCCTCACGCCGGGCTTCGACGCCGGCGGCGTGCTCACGATGGCCCTCACGCTGCCGGACTACCGGTACGAGTCGGCTGAGTCCCGGCGGCAGTTCTTCTCGCAGGCCGTCGAGCGCATCGAGCGGTTGCCCGGCGTCCGATCGGCCTCGTTCGTCAACACGCTGCCGTTCAGCACCTACAACCGCGGCGGGAGCTTTGTCATCGACGGACAGCCCGCGCCCCAGCCGGGCCGCGAGCCGGCCGCCGACCACCGCGTGATCACCACGGCCTACTTCCGCACGCTCGGCGATTCCCGTCGTGGCGGGCCGCCCCTTCGACGAGTCGGACCGCGCCGGCGGCGCGCCGGTCGCCATCGTCAACCGCACGCTGGTGCGCACGTTCTTCGCCGGCCGCGATCCGATCGGGTCCCGCCTCCGCATCGGCACCGCACCCGATCGGCCCTGGTTGACGATCGTCGGCGTGGTCGGCGACGTTCATCACCAGCAGCTCTCGACGACGCCCGCGCCGGAAATCTATCGCCCCTACGCCCAGGCGCCGGCCGCCATGATGATGCTGGCGGCACGCGTGGACGGCGATCCCGCCGCGCTCGCCGCCGCCGCGCGCGCCGAGATCCAGGCGATCGACCCCGCGCAGCCGGTGTATCACGTCAAGACCCTCTCGCAGCTGGTGTCGGATTCGATGATGCCGCAGACGAGCGCCGCCATGCTGGTGACGCTCTTCAGCGCGGTGGCGCTGCTGCTCGCCGCGGTCGGCATCTACGGCGTGTTGTCGTACGCCGTCAGCCAGCAGACACGGGAATTCGGCGTGCGGATGGCGCTCGGGGCGCAGCCGGGCGACGTGCTGCGGCTCGTGGCGCGGCGCGGGCTGGCGCTCGTGATCTGCGGTATCGCGCTCGGCGCCGCGGCCGCGCTCGGCGTCACGCGCCTCATGGCGGACGCGCTCTACGGCGTCGGTTCGTCGGATCCGGCGACCTACGCGAGCGCGATCGCGATCCTGATGCTCGTGGGCTGTGCCGCCTGCGGCGTCCCCGCCTGGCGCGCGACACGCGTCCAGCCGGTGGTCGCGTTGCGGAACGAGTGAGAGCAGTTCACTACAGAGAGGCCAGTCACGCCCGGCTGCGCCTGCCTTTCCAACACGGAGCTCACGAGTGCACGGAGCTCTGACTACACCCTCCCGCACGCACTCGAGCCGCGCGAGCGCGGGCAGGGTCAGACGGGATCGAGGAGACAAGCAGCCCAGTACTCGGATCGCTGCTTGCCTCCCCGATCTCGTCTGACCCTGCAACGCCGGCCTCCAGCCAGACAAGGCCGGCGCTCGAGTGCGTTCCGCCCTGGACATCTGCATCAGTGTTCTTGTTTTGTTCGAACTGCAGCCAATTGAGCGATCGAATCGGAATACGAACTCCAACCCAGTCGCGTCGCTCCCTGAGCCTCCGTGCGCTCCGTGACCTCTGTGTTGGAAGAACAGCGAAGCCTGTTGACAGCGAAGTCCGTTGACCAACTGTGGAATCCATCTGATCCACAATACGTCGTGCCTGAATTTCACGCCGAACCGTACGTGTACCTCGCCGGGCTGTCTCACAAGTCCGCGCTCATCGCCTGGGGCGCTTTCTATTTCAAGGTCCGCTCGGACGGCCGTGCGAAGCTGGTCGACGATCAGGACCTGCAGTGGGTGCACCCGCCGCGGTGCGATTCGATCGGCTGCCGGTCCGCGCCGTACGGTCCCGCGCGCGTCGAGGTCCGCGACGCGACCGGCACCCTGGTGGCCGAGGCGCTGACCAACACCTGCAACCACTGCGCGATTTCGGGTCTCCAGCCGAACACGCGCTACACCTACACCGTCACCGTGAAGCACGAGCCCTGGGCGACAGGGAGTCCGCTGGGACTGGGATCCGTCGGTTCAAGGGCTCGTGCAGCGGGACCGCGTGTACCGGAACGAGTTCCGCACGCTGCCGAATCCGCAGTCGCTCCTCCAGGAGCCGTTCTCCTTCGTCGTCATCGGCGACTTCGGCACGGGCATCAGGAAGCCGTCGTCCGGCCAAGCGCCGGCAGCTCGAGATCGCGCAGGCGCTCGAGCGCGCGGTCGATCAGCACGGCGTGCGCCTGGTGCTCACCACCGGCGACAACATCTACGCCTCGAAGCGGTTCCTCCTGTGGACCAAGGACTCGGGCGATGAAGACGACGACTGGTTCTTCACGTTCTTCCAGCCGTACCGGTACGTGCTCAACCGGATTCCGGTGTCCCTCGATCGGCAACCACGACACGCGCGAAACCGAGGAGCACGACGACCGCGAGCAGGTGATGGACAACTTCTATCTCCGCGAGCGGCTCGCCGGCGAAGAGGCCGCGGGCCGCGCGTCGGTCGGCCCGGGGCTGTTCTACCGCTTCCGCGTCGCGTCGGACATCGAGTTCGTGTGCTTCGACACGTCGAAGGAGGACTTCTTCCGCCGCGGCCGTCTGTTCGACTACCCGAAGCACTGGGACTTCGTGCAGCGCGCGTTTCCGCCCATCGCGATCGGCGGCATCCGATGGCGCATTCCCTTCTGCCACCATCCGCCGTTCTGCGCCGGTCCGCAGCACCGCAACACCGATCGGCATGGAGGACGTCGTGCGGTTGTTCGAGGCCGCGGGCGTGCGCGTCTGCTTCAGCGGGCACGAGCACAACTTCCAGCACTCGCGCTGGAACGGCATCGACTACTTCGTCTCGGGTGCGGGCAGCAAGATCCGGCGGAGCGTCCCGAACGGGTTCGCGGAAGCGCACACGCTGACCTGGTCGGGCCAGTGCCATTTCCTGCTCGTCACCGTCGAGGGCTCGACGATGACCGTGCGGGCGATCGGCGAGAGCCCGGACGGTACGTTCGGCGACATTCCGCGGCTGACGCCGTCAGGGGAGGTCGTCCAGGGACCAATCGTGGTTTCAAGTCTGTAGGGCTGCGGCTCACTTCGCACCCGCGGGCCTCGGCCTGCCCTGTTTCAAAACCGAAGGTGGCATCCGGCTTTAGCCGGACCAACGGGTTTTGAAACCGCACATGTTCCTTTCGCTGTCCGTAACACCTTTCGACGCCCGTAGCGGCGAGGCTCCGGCGCCCATTAATGGCCGGGGTATATACTGGGTGACACCCCAGGGCACGTAGTTTGCTCCCATCGTCGGAATCGGCACTTTCTCATTCCGAGCGCCTGCGAAAACGAAGGAGTCAAGGCATGTCACGCGCGTTCAAAGCGGCCATCCTGCTGGCCGCGGCCGCCGGCCTTTCCCAGATCACCGCGTCCGCCAACGGGTCCGGAGCCGGGGCGATGGCGGTGCCGTCCTCCTCGATGGCCCCGAGGACGCCGGAGGAGCGGGCCGTCGAGGCTTACAAGAACGGCGACGGGCATCGCGTGAAAGGCCGAAAGCTCGAGGCGGAGGCCGCCACCAAGAAGGCCGGCGACGCCGAGAAGGCCCTCTCGAAGGCGCGCGGCGAGTTCGAGAAAGCGCTCAAGGACTTCAAGAACGCCGCGCAGCTGAACCCGCAGCTGTTCCAGGCGTACAACGGGATGGGCTACGCCTACCGGAAGACCGGCGATTTCGCGAAGGCGCTGGAAATGTACGACCAGGCGATCATGATGGCGCCCGGCTTCTATGCCGAGGCAGTCGAATACCGCGCCGAGGCGTACCTGAGCTTGAACCGGGTCGACGATGCGCGGAAGGCGTATCTGGAGCTGCTCGCCGCCGACCGGAAGCAGGCCGACGACCTGATGCTCGTGATGAAGGCCTGGGTGGCCGCGCGGCGCGCCAATGCGTCCGGGGTCGACGCCGCGACGATCGACGCCTTCGAGAAATGGGTCACCGAGCGTGACGGGATCGCGAAAGAGACGCGGCTGATGGGCGTCACGAGCCGCTACGCGGGCTGGTAATCAATCACTAATCACTAATCCTTGAATCCTTGAATCACGAATCGGCTCGGTAGCCGCGAGGTCCACCATTGCGGGTGTTCACGGGCTTAATCGCCCTGGGTGCCGTCTGCGCCTGTGCGTGCTCTCCCGCGCCGGGCTCGTCCTCTGTGGCAGCGTCCGGTGCGATTGCGTTCGCGTGGAAGCTCCCCCCGGTCTGCCCGTTCCAACCGTTCCCGCAGACAACCCGATGAGCGAGGTGAAGGTCCGCCTCGGGCGTCGCCTCTTCTACGACACGCGCCTTTCCGGCAACGGGACGTTCTCGTGCGGGTCGTGCCACCAGCAGGCGCACGCCTTCACGGACGGCCGTGCGCGCGCGATCGGCTCGACCGGCCAGGCCCACGCGCGCAGCGCGATGTCGCTCACCAACGTCGCCTACAACGCGTCGTACGGATGGGCCGACGCCGCCGCGCGTACGCTCGAGGCGCAGATCGCGGTGCCGATGTTCAACGAGCACCCGATCGAGATGGGACTCAAGGGAAACGAAGCGGCCGCCGCCGCGCGCCTGGCGGCGGACGCGGCTGACGTCAGGCTGTTCCGGGAAGCCTTCCCCGGGGACG
Source organism: uncultured Acidobacteriota bacterium (assembly GCA_963820645.1). Lineage (GTDB taxonomy): Bacteria > Acidobacteriota > Vicinamibacteria > Vicinamibacterales > 2-12-FULL-66-21 > JALZOC01. The sequence continues at coordinate 26,869 of CAWGAS010000051.1, forward strand.
CGTCACCGGTGACCCTCGACAACGCGATCAAGGCGATCGCCGCGTTCGAACGGACGCTGCTGTCGGCCAACTCACCGGTCGATCGGTATCTCTATCGCGACGAGCGGGCCGCGCTCGATCCCGCGGCGGTGCGGGGCATGACGCTGTTCTTCTCGGACCGGCTGGCCTGTGCCGGGTGCCACGCCGGATTCAACCTGTCCGGCCCGACCGTTCACGACGGGGCCGCCGCGCCCACGCCGACCTTTCACAACACCGGCCTCTACGACGTGGACGGCCGCGGCGCATACCCGTCAACGGATCGCGGGCTGATCGACCAGACGCGCCGGCCGGCCGACATGGGACGCTTCCGCGCGCCGACCTTGCGGAACATCGCCGTCACCGCCCCGTACATGCACGACGGCAGCGTTCCGCACCCTCGAGGCCGCCGTGTCGCACTACGCCTCCGGCGGCCGCCAGAGCCGCTTCAAGAGCCCGCGGCTGAAAGGGTTCACGCTGTCGGCCACGGAGATCGCGGACCTCGTCGCGTTCCTCAACGCCCTCACGGATCGGGAGTTCCTGACCAACCCGTCGTTCGGGCCGCCCTTCCGGTAGCGTCACTCAAGAGTGTTCACCACAGAGCCAGCAGAGTCACGGAGTGCACGGAGGCTTCACCCTACGCATCGCACTCGAGTCGCGCGAAGCGCGAGGCGGGGTCAGACGAGATCGGAGACAAGCAGTTCGCCAGTCTCGGTCGCTGCTTGCCTCCTCGAACTCGTCTGACCCTGCAACGCCGGCCTCCGGCAACACGAGGCCGGCGCTCGAGTGCGTTCGGTCCTGGACATCTGCAGTCAGTGTTCTTATTTTTGTACGAACGTGCTGTCGATTGAGCGATCGTGTCGAATTACGAACTCCAACCCAGTCGCTCGGTCCCGGAGCCTCCGTGCGCTCCGTGGCCCCCGTGTTGGAAAGACACGCGCAGCCTGGCGTGACAGTGAGGGCGGTGAGACGCTCCGCTTCCCCTATTGCATTCCCATAGAAACTGTGGTTATCTATTGGTAACCCATATGAGTGAGCAAAATACATGAGGCAGCTGCGGGCGTGGGCGACGCGTGTGATCGGGCTGTTCGGCGGCCGCCGCCGGGAGCAGGAACTGCGCGACGAGATCGACAGCCACCTGCAGATGCACATCGACGACAACGTGCGTGCCGGCCTGTCGCCGGCCGAGGCGCGCCGTCAGGCATTCCTCAGGCTCGGAGGCGTCGAGGCGCTCAAGGAAGAGTACCGCGACCGCCGGAGCGTCCCGATCCTCGAGCACCTCGCGCAGGACGTGCGGTTTGCCGTCCGCGTGCTGTGGAGAACGCCCGCCTTCACCGCCGTGGCGGTCCTCACGCTCGGTCTCGGCATCGGCGCCAACACCGCGGTGTTCAGCGTCGTCAACGCCGTGCTGCTCCGGCCCCTGCCGTTTCCGCAGTCCGATCGGCTGATGCTGCTGTGGGCGACCGACACCAAGAACGGCAACCAGCGCGACGTCGCGTCGTACCCGGACTTCGAGGAGTGGAAGGGGAGCGGCAGCAGCTTCGACGGGATGGCGGCCTTGACCAGCCGGGGCGTGACGCTCGCGGGGCCCGATCAGGCGCTGCTGGCGCCCGGGCTGCAGACGACGGCCGGGTTCTTCGAGACGCTGGGCGTCCGGCCCGCCCTCGGCCGCACCTTTCAACAGAGCGACGTGGTGTCGGGTGAGCCGCGCGTCGCCATCTTGTCCGACGCGCTGTGGCGCCGTCAGTTCGGCGCCCGCGCGGACGTCGTCGGCGAGCCGATCCGCGTGAACGAAGAGCTGCACACCATCATCGGCGTCATGCCCGAAGGATTCGTCTTTCAGCCGGTGGAGCCGGAGCAGATCTACACGCTGCTCGCGCCGGATCCGAGCCGGAATCACGGCTTCCTGCGCGTCGTCGGCCGGCTGCGGCCGGGCGTGGGCCGGGGCGCGGCGCAGGCGGAGATGGACTCCGTCGCACGGCGGGTCGCCCAGAGCTTTCCGAAGACGAACGCGAACGTCGGCGTGAACGTCATGCCGCTCGTGGACGCCGGCGTCGGCGACGCGCGCACGGGATTGCTCCTCTTCCTCGGCGTCGTCACGCTGGTGCTGCTGATTGCGTGCACCAACGTCGCGAACCTCATGCTGGCGCGCAACGCGCAGCGCGAGCGGGAGCTGGCGATCCGCACGGCCATGGGGGCGGGACGCCGGCGGATCATCCAGCAACTGCTGACCGAGTCCCTCGTGCTGTCGCTGGCCGGCGGGGTCCTCGGGCTGATGCTGGCGAGCTGGGGCACGCGCGTGCTCGTGCTCCTGCTGTCCAGCACGGCCCCGATCCCGCGCATCGAGGCGACGCACAGCGACTGGTGGGTGCTCGGCTTCGCCTTCGCGCTGTCGTTGCTGACCGGCATCCTCTTCGGCGTCGTGCCCGCGCTCGTCGCAGCTCCCACGACCCTCAACGACACGCTGCGCGAGTTCAGCCGCTCGGTCACGGCGAGTGGGCGCGGCCGCCGCGCCCGCGCGGTCCTGATGATTGCCGAGACCGCGCTTGCGCTGGTGCTGCTGGCCGGCGCCGGGATGCTCCTGAAATCGCTCTTCGTGCTGCGGTCCACGGCCCCCGGCTTCAGCGCAGAGAAGCTCCTGACCGTCGAGTTCTGGCTGCCCGAAAGGAAGCTTGGCGCGCCCGCGGCCCGGGCCGCGTTCTACTCGGATCTTCTGGCGCGCGTGCGCACGGTCTCCGGCGTCCGATCGGCCGCGCTCGTCGCCGATCTCCCGCTCGGTGGCGGCGCGAACACCCTCGGATTCAAGATCCCCGGCCGTGGCGACAAGTTCATCAGCGCGAACTTCAACATCGTCAGCGCCGGCTATTTCCGGACGATGGAGATCCCCGTGCGCGCGGGACGCGAATTCACCGGCGACGACCGCGCCACCACGGAGCGAGTGATTGTCGTCAACGACGCCGCGGCGCGCCGGTTCTGGCCAGGGGAGAACGCCGTCGGCAAGCAGATCGTGCAGCCGGGCTTGCAGGCGGCCAGCGACACGCTGACGGTGGTCGGCGTGGCGGGCGATGTTCGCCAGAGGAGCCTGGGCGCGGCGGCCCGGCCCGAGATTTTCCTGAGCTCGATGCAGCCGGGACCCGACTGGCCCTACATGGTGCTGGTCGTCCGAACGTCCGTGGAGCCCTCGTCGCTGGCGGGGGCGATCAAGGCTGCCGCGCGCGCGGTCGATCGCGACGTGCCGGTCGCGCGCATGCGGGCGCTCGACGACGTGCTGGCCGGATCGCTGGCCCAGCCGCGCGTCTACACGGCGCTGCTGGGCGCGTTCGCCGCGCTCGCGCTCGTGCTCGCCACGGTCGGTCTCTACGGCGTCGTCTCGTATTCAGTGGCACAGCGCACCCACGAAATCGGCATCCGGATGGCGCTCGGCGCCGCGCCGGGGGACGTGATGCGGATGGTGTTGCGCCACGGCGCGGCCTACGCCGTTACGGGAACCGTCCTCGGGCTCGCCGGGGGCGTCGCCTTCATGCGGTTGCTGACGAGCGTGATCCCGGCTGCCAAGGCGGGCGACGTGGGGACGCTGGCGGCGGTTTCGGTTCTGCTGCTCGGTGTCGCGCTCGCGGCGAGCTACATCCCCGCGCGGCGAGGGTCGCGGGTCGATCCGGTGGTGGCGTTGAGGAGCCAGTAGCCAGCTTCCCGCTTCCAGCTCCCAGCATCCAGCTTGCGGGAAGCTGGAAGCGGGAAGCTCGGTGCGATGCGCTACGTCTTGTTTCTTCCGCCCAGGATCGGCGTGACCGTGATGTTCCGGTAGGTCACCTTCTCGTGGTCGCCCTGGATCATCACCGGGCCCGGCTCGGCTTCATTGCCATCCAGCGCGCCGCCGGTCACCGCCTCGAGGGTCACGTTGTCCTGCACCTTCTGACCGTTCAGCACGACGGTGACCTTGTTGCCCACGACCGTCGCTTCCATCGTCTGCCATTCGCCGACCGGCTTGCTCGCGTTGACGAGCGGCTTGTGCCAGCCGTAGACGGACATGTGACTGCGGTCGTGGGACTCCTTGCCGAAATCGTCGAGCACCTGGAGCTCGTAGCGGCCCCGGATGTAGATGCCGCTGTTGCTGTTCGGCTCGAGCTTGTACTCCGCGTGGATCTTGTAGTCCTGGAACTTCTGCTTCGAGACCAGGTTGTTCGCCTTCGGGTTGTTGGTCATCGTGCCGTCGACGACGGACCAGCCCATCGGCCTGCTCTTGTCGGTGACGTCCCAGGCGTCCATCGACTTGCCGTCGAAGAGCGCGATCGGCTTGTCGAACTTGTGCGCCGCGTTGGCGTTGGCCGCGGGCCACTTGGGCGGCCGCGCACCGACGAACTCAGTCGTTGCGGCGGGGGTCTTGATCGTGCCGGTCAGCTTGTCTCCGTTGACGCGCGCCCGAAACTCGGGGGCGGCGCCCCGCTGGGTCGGCGCCATCTGGAAGAACAGCTCGCCGTTCTCGACCTTGACCGTGGCGAGCGGGAGCGGGTGGCCTCCCCGATTGAGGAACATGCCGGTCAGCTTCCCACCGTCTTCCTTGATTTCGAGCCAATACACGCCCCTGGCGTCGGCGCCGACGGGGGTGAGATTCCAGCGGCCGAGGTACGGGTTCTGCTGCGCGCTGGCTAACGCCGACAGACACACCGCGAGCAACGCGGCACACAGGGCGAAGGAACGGCTGGTCATGGTGATGATCCTCGTGCTCCGAAGGAGCCAGATATTACGAGTGGCGAACCGAGCGATGCTATTACGTTTCGCGGCGGCAGTTCAAGCGCAGGGAACTGGCGTGCCGGCCGTAGCTCGTACCGGGAGCTGAGCGGGAAGCTGGAAGCTGGAAGCGGGAAGCCTGTACGCGGGAAGTCGGGAGCGAAGGCTGGAAACTGGCAGCTGGCAGCGAAGCGGTCATCGGACTACAATCCCCCCGGGGCCGTCCATGCAAATAATCCAGAACCCTAGAGTCTACGACGTCTGCGTCATCGGATCGGGCGCCGGCGGCGGCATGGCCGCGAAGGTGCTGACCGAGGCCGGCGCGAACGTCGTGATGCTCGAGGCGGGCCCGCGTGGGACCCGGTCACCGACTCGGTCATGTTCGCGTGGCCCTACGACACGCCGCGCCGCGGCGCGGCGACCCCGGAGCGCCACTTCGGCGAGTTCGACGCGGCGCTCGGCGGCTGGACGCTCGACGGCGAGCCGTACACGACCGCGCCCGGCGACGCCTGTTCGACTGGTTCCGCTCGCGGATGCTCGGCGGCCGCACCAATCACTGGGGCCGCATCTCGCTGCGCTTCGGGCCGGACGACTTCCGGCGCAAGAGCTCGACGGCCTCGGCGACGACTGGCCGATCACCTACGACGACATGAAGCCGTACTACGACAAGATCGATCGGCTCGATCGGCATCTTCGGCGCCGACTGCCGAGAACTTGCCGAACGAGCCGGACGGCATCTTCCTGCCGCCGCCGGCGCCGCGCTGCTACGAGCTGCTGATCAAGCAGGCGTCCGAGAAGCTGAACATCCCGAGCGTGCCGTCGCGGCTGTCGATCCTGACCAAGCCGCACAACGGCCGCGCCGCCTGCCACTACTGCGGCCAGTGCGGCCGCGGCTGCGCGACGCACTCGAACTTCTCGTCGCCGTCGGTGCTGCTGCCGCCGGCGCTGCAAGACCGGCCGGCTGACGATCGTCACCAACGCGATGGCGCGCGAGGTGACGGTCGACGCGCACGGGCCTGGCCGACGGCGTCACCTACGTCGACACAGCGCACCGTCGCGCGACAACCACGTCCGCGCGCGCATCGTCGTGCTGGCGGCGAGCGCGTGCGAGTCGGCGCGCATCCTGCTCAACTCGAAGTCGTCGAAGTTCCCGCAGGGCCTCGCCAACTCGAGCGGCATCGTCGGCAAGTACCTGACCGATTCGACCGGCGTCGGCGTGCGCGGCTTCATCCCGAAGCTGATGGACGGCATCCCGCACAACGAGGACGGCACCGGCGGCATGCATCTCTACATGCCGTGGTGGCTCGACAACAAGAAGCTCGATTTCCCGCGCGGCTACCACATCGAGCTCGGCGGCGGCCGCCGCATGCCGAGCGCCGGCTTCGGCGGCGGCATCCAGCGGTTCACCGGCGTCGAACGATCGGGCCGGCCGAGCGTTCGGCGGCTACGGCACGCAGCTGAAGAACGACTACCGCCGGCTCTACGGCGCGACCGTCGAACTTCGCCGGCCGCGGCGAGATGATCCCGAACGAGGACAGCTACTGCGAGATCGATCCGACGCGTCGTCGACAAGTGGGGCATCCCGGTGCTGCGCTTCCACTTCAAGTGGAGCGACCACGAGATCAACCAGGTGAAGCACATGCAGGAGACCTTCCGCGCGATCATCACAGGAGATGGGCGGCACGCCGATCGGCGCCGATGCCGATCGCGCGAGCAGGGCTACGGCATCGCGACCGGCGGCCGGATCATCCACGAGCTGGGCGTGACGCGCATGGGCAACGATCCGTCGACGTCGGTGCTGAACAAGAACTGCCAGGCGCACGACGTGAAGAACCTGTTCGTCGCCGACGGCGGCCCGTTCGTGTCGCAGGCGGACAAGAACCTGACCTGGACGATCCTCGCGCTCGCGATGCGCACGTGGGAGTACATCGCCGAGCAGCGGAAGCAGGGGGCGATCTGATGGCGCGGATCTCGGATCCAGGCATCCGCGGATCCGAGACCGAAGACCGGAGACTGACGAGACCTGAGACGCCGAAGACTCGAGACCTGAGACCGAGACCACCATGACCGACATCGATCGACGCGCGCTCCTGCAGCTGCTCGCCGCCGCGCCGGCGGCGGCCGGCTTCGCCTGGACGGACGCCGAGGCCCGGGAGGCGCACACGCAGGCGCAGGCGGCGCGCCGACGCGGCGCGCGCCGTTCAAGCCGAAGTTCTTCACCGCCCACGAGTACGCGACGGTGCGGCTGCTGGTCGATCTGATCATCCCGAAGGACGAGCGCTCCGGCAGCGCCACCGACGCCGGCGTGCCGGAGTTCATGGACTTCATGATGATCGACCAGCCGGCGCGGCAGACCGCGATGCGCGGCGGGCTGGCCTGGCTCGATCGCGAGTGCCTGCGCCGCTTCGACAAGACGTTCGTGGCCTGCACCGCGGCCGAGCGGACCGCGGTGCTCGACGACATCGCCTGGCCGCGCGCGCGCGTCCCGAGCACTCGCACGGCGTCGCGTTCTTCAACAGCTTCCGCGACCTGACGGCCAGCGGGTTCTGGACGAGCAAGATGGGCATCGACGATCTGCAGTACCTCGGCAACGTCGGCGTGGCCGAGTGGACCGGGTGTCCGGAGGAGGTCGTGAAGAAGCTCGGCCTCACCCCGCCGTCCGCATGAGCGGCGACGCCGCGCGCGCGACGCGGGTGTTCCTCGCGTCGTTTCTGGTGCTCTTCCTCGAGATTGCGCTGATTCGCTGGATGCCGGCGTACATCCGGCTCCTCTCGTATTTCTCCAACTTCATCCTCCTGGCGAGCTTCCTCGGGATCGGGATCGGCTGCCTGCTCGCGCCGGCGCGGTCGCGGCTGTTCCAGTGGTTTCCGGCCCTGCACGGCGGCGGTGATCGCGGCGGTCTATTTCTTCCGCCTCGAGCTCACGGTGCCGACCGCGGGCAGCATCTATTTCTCCAGCGGCACCGCCGAGAAGGTCGTGCTCGTCGAGAACACGATGCTCCTGCCGCTGCTGTTCGTCATCGTCGCCGCGCTCTTCGCGACGCTCGCGCAGCGGATGGGGCGCGAGATGGCGCAGCTGCCGCCGCTGCGGGCCTACACGATCAACCTGGCCGGGAGCCTTGCGGGCGTCGTCGGGCTCGGCGTGATCTCGTGGCTGGAGCTGCCGCCGACGGTCTGGTTCGGCGTCGCCTTCGCGGTGGCGGTCCCGCTCCTGATCACCCCCGAGGTCGAGAACGGCGGCGGATCCTCGCTCGCCCGGCGGGCGCCGCTCCCGGCGGTCGTCGTCAACATCGTGCTCCTCGCCGGGTCGCTGGCGCTCGTCCACACGATGGCGCGCGGCGCGATCTGGTCTCCCTACTACAAGATCACCGTCAGCCAGCAGGGGGCCGACACCGTCGTCGAGGTCAACAACATCTTTCATCAGTCGATGGCGCCGGTCGAGCAGAAGGAATACTTCTATCAGTGGCCGTACAGCGTCTTCGGCGACACGTTCCAGGACGTGCTGATTCTGGGGGCCGGCTCGGGCACCGACGTCGCCGCCGCGCTGCGGCACGGCGTCGGTCACGTGGACGCCGTCGAGATCGACCCGGCCATCATCCGCCTCGGCCGGGAACATCATCCGGATCGCCCGTATTCGGACCCGCGCGTCACCGTCATCAACGACGACGCGCGGCATTTCCTGCGCACGACGCAGAAGAAATACGACCTCGTCGTGTTCGCGCTGATCGATTCGCTCACCATGCAGTCGAGCTTCTCGGGCGTGCGGCTCGAGAGCTACATGTTCACGGTCGAGTCCTTCAGCGCGGTTCGCGATCGGCTGAAGCCGGACGGCGTGCTGGTCGTCTACAACTATTTCCGCGAGCCGTGGCTGGTCGACCGGCTGGCCAACACGGCGGCGGCCGCGTTCGGCGCCGAGGCGCGCGTGCACGTGCACGAGGCGCGCGCGTTTCTCGGCGTGCTGATGGCGGGCCCGAGGCTCGCGCAGCTGACGGCCCCGCCGATCGTGCCCGAGCAGGTCACCGCGTTCGGGCAGTCGCACGCGCCGAGCCCGGCGCGCCTGCACCAGCGCGATCCGTCGATCGAGCCGGCGACCGACGACTGGCCGTTCCTCTACATGAAAGATCGCCACCTGCCGCGGCACTACGCGATCAACCTCGGGATCGTGCTCGTCGTGTCGGCCGTCGCGGTGCTCGTGACGTTGTGGGGCCTTGGCGCCGCGGCGCGGCGGCTCGTCGAGATGGTCCTGGCAGTTCTTCCTGCTCGGCGCCGGCTTCATGCTGCTCGAGACGAAATCGATCATCCAGTTCGCGCTGTTGTGGGGATCCACCTGGGTCGTCGCGTCGATGGCGATCGCGTCGGTCCTGACGATGGCGCTCGTCGCCAATGCCGTCGTCGCGCGCCGGACCATCACGCGCCCGTGGCTCGTGGGCGGGGTCCTCGTCGCGCTGCTGGCGCTGAACTACGCCGTGCCGGTTGGCAGTGTCGGCTTCGAGAGCCGCGCGGCCGAGTCGATGTTCTACGCCGTCCTCGTGTTCAGCCCGATCCTGTGCGCCGGGCTGCTCTTCGGATCCGCCATCGCGCGATCGACCACGGTGGCGCAGGACTACGGCATCAACCTGCTCGGCGCGATGGTCGGCGGCGTCGGCGAGTACCTGTCGCTCGTCACCGGCTATCGCACGCTGCTGCTCGTGATCGCCGTCTGCTACATCGGCGCGGTCGCCACGCGGCCGAAGGAATAGGAGTCAGGAGTCAGGAGACAGGAGGCAGGAGCACAGGATGGTAATTCCGTCGACACTCTGTCTCCTGCCTCCTGTCTCCTGTCTGCACTTTCGTGACTCCCGTCGACACTTCTGTCTCCTGACTCCTGCCTCCTGACTCCGCTTCAGTACATCAGCCGCCCCCCGAGGACAATCGTGCGCAGCGGGAAGTTCGTGTTGAGCGTGGTGATGCGCCCGTAGTTGGCGCTCGTCAGGTTCGTGTCGGGCCGCCCCCAGTTCGGATGGTTGAACACGTTGGTGACGAACACGTTGAACCGGGCGGTCGCACGCGCGCTCAACCGGAAGTCCTTGAACGCCGCCAGGTCGACGTTCCAGGCGCCGGGGCCGAGGATCGAGCCCTTCTCCACGTTGCCGAACCGGCCGGCGAAGATTGACCGGCCCTGCGCGTCCCGGAACGCCGCGATCGAGAACGCGCCCGTGTTGAACCACTGGGCGAGCGTCTTCGGACCGCTGTCCGGATCCTGTCCCGACACCGCGTCCGCCTTCTCGCTGCCGTAGCAGCTCGTGCCGGACCCGCAGTGGCTGCTGTAGAACGCCGTGAGGTGCGGTCCCGACTGCAGCTGGGTCAACGTCGACACCGTCCAGCCCGCCTGCCAGGGCGTCGAGCCCGACAGGCATGTCCGACCCGAACGCCCGTCCACGCCCCACCGGAATGCGCCAGATGAGGCTGCTCACGAACCGATGGGCGGGGATGTTGGTCGTCCGGCCGCGGAGGTAGTCCGGATCGAACCGGTTGTCCGTCCGGCCGTTGATCTCCGTCTGGAAGTCCGACTGGCCGGCGCCGCGATCCTCGATGTTGTCGATCGAGTGCGCCCACTTGTAGGTCGTGGTGTGCGACACCCCCCATCGCGTGAGCTCGCCGCGGAACTGCGCGACGAAGTCGTGGTAGTTCTGGTAGCCCCCGTTGTCGCGCGTGTTCACGCGGTTCCAGTTCGGGAACGGCCTGGCCTCGGCCGGCAGGTTCGCGAACCCGACGGTGTTCGGCGCGATCTGGTTCAGGTCCGGCGCCATCGTGAGATCCGTGCTCCGGAAGCCCGAGTAGGTGACGCGGAACGCCTGGCGGAGCGGCAGCTCGCGCTCGAACGTGGCGCTCCACTGCTGCGTCATCGGATCCTTGTAGCGCGGATCGTTCGCCGTCGAGAAGTTCTGCGTGCCGACGCGGGTGACTCCCCGGCTCGGGTCGCCCGCGAACGTCCGGGGCCACACGATCGAGTACACCCGCGCCGCCGGATCGAACGCGTTGAAGAACGTCACGTTGTCGGAGGTGTGGATCCCGGTCAGCGAGTTGAACACCTGGCCGAGAATCCGCGCGTGATAGAGCCCGTAGCCGCCGCGAATCACGGTCCGGTTGTCGCGGCCCGGACGCCACGCGATCCCGAGCCGCGGCTCGACGTTGTCCTTGTCGGTGAACCGCAGCGTTTTGGGGTAGCCGATCTCGTCGGCCGCGATGATGCGCGAGTTGCCGATCGAGCCCGCGAACCCGGGCGCGGTCAGGTCGATCGACGCGCGCGACGGCACGACGACGTCGCCGTTCGGCGTGTCGCGCAGGAAGTTCGAGATGTTCTCTTCGCGATCCTCGAACGGCGGCCGCAGCTCGTAGCGGAGCCCCAGGCTGACCGTGACGCTGTTGTTCGCGCGCCACTCGTCCTGCACGAAGAACCCGTAGTGGGTCGCGACGCCGTCGACGTTGGGGCCAGACGCGGTCTGATCGACGTCGGTCGGCAGGCCGAGCAGGAAGTTCGCGACAGGATGGCCCGTACCGCCGCCCTGGATGTTGTTGTTGAAGCGGAAGACCCCGTAGTCGTCCGCCCCGGTGAAGTTGACCGGGCTCGTCCAGTTGAAGCCTTTGATGTCGAAGCCGCCCTTCATCGTGTGCCGGCCCTTGAGCCAGGTGACGTTGTCGGCGATCTGCCACGTGTCCTGCGTCAGCGGCTCTTCCTGGTTCTCGCCGAGCGTGGAGTAGCCGGCGATGGCGACCGACGGCGTGCCGGTCACGTCCGGAGGGTTGGTCGAGAGGAGCGTCAACCCGAGATCGGCGATGACGTCGAGGCCGCGCCGGCCCGTCGTGAAGCTCTGATCCGCCCTGGTGTAGCCGAAGCGCGCCTCGTTCAGGAGGTTGGCGCTGAACGCGAAGTTGTCGGAGACCACGACGGTCTGGTTCGGCTTCACCTCGGTCCTCGGCCCCAGGCTCTGATACGTCGTCGGCGACAGCCGGTCGACGTCCTTCCAGCTCACGCGGCCGAAGAGCGTATGCCCCGCGCTGAAGTTCTGATCGATCCGCAGGTCGAACTGGTTCGATTTCTCCGTGCCGTCGATCGTGTAGCGGTTGAGCGACGGGCCCTCGTTCGGCGCGGGAATGTACGTCTCCAGCAGCTTGGCCGCCACCGAATTGATGCGCGCGGCCGGGATGCGGTTGCCGGGAAACGGCTGCCCGGTCGACGGATCCAGGATGGGGGTCGCCAGCGACGAGAAGTCTCCCTGACGGAACGCCGCCGACGGGACCGTCGCCGCCGCCGACTGCGTGCGCTCGATGTCGAGCCGCTCGAACGCCCCGAAGAAAAACGTCTTGCCGCGCACGATCGGACCGCCCGCGCTCAGCCCGACATTCGTGTTGTCGCTCTGGTTCGGCGTCGCGATCGTGAAGTAGTTCGGGTTGGCGTTGAGGCCGGTGCTGTTGAAATTGTAGAACGCCGTGCCGTGCAGCGCGTTCGTGCCGGGGCGCGAGACCGTCGTGATGTCGCCGAGCTGCGGGAACTCGGCGGTGTTGTTGATCGAGCTGACCTTGATCTCCTGGATCGACTCCATCGAGGGAAAGACGTTGACGCCCTCGGCGCCGATGCCGTTGCGCCGGACGCTCGTGGTGAGGATGCCGTCGACCGAGACCTCGGTCTGGTAGGGCAGCGCCCCCGAGAGCGAATACTGATCGCCGACCTTCTGCACCTCGGGGATCGCCTGAATCGCCGGGATGGGCGAGGTGTTCGACGTCCGGAACGTGAACGGCAGCTCCTGCAGCTCGCGGTTGCTGACCTTGCCGCTCACGGTCGGCGTCTCGGTGTTGATGACCGGCGCCCCGCTGAGCACGACGACCTGCTCGGCCAGCCCGCCGACCGCCATCTTCGCGTCGATGCGCACGGTCTGGCGCGCCTCGACCCTGAACGGCTCGGTCTTGAACGTGCCGAAGCCGGCCAGCTTGACTGTCGACGGTATACAGACCCTGCGTCAGGTTCTGGAACTCGAACGACCCCGTGCCGTCGCTGGTGGTCGTGCGCTCGAAATTGGTCTGCACCTCGGTCAAGGTGACGGTGGCTCCGGGCAGCACGGCGTTGCTCGCATCCACCGCGGTGCCGACGAGGGCGCCGTAGGTGGATTGCGCCTCGGCGCGGGGCGCCGGCGAGGACAGGACGATGAGCACGACCGCGATCGCGACCAGCTTGTATGTCACGTGGCCTTCTCCTTCAGGTGCGTCGAACGCTACCGGACCCAGGTGAATCGGCCATGACGGCGGCGCAAACACGATGTATCGACGCTGAAGGGTTGCGCGGCCGGATAGATCGGGCGCGGGTAGAGTGTTCCCGCTATGTGGCGTTCGGCGCTCCCGTGCTCAAGATACTCAGCAGGAGAGAGGAGTCAAGAACAGGAGACAGGAGACAGGAGGCAGGAGGCACGAGAGGCAGGAAGCAGGAAGCAGGCAGACAGGCAGACAGGAGACGCCCTGTATTCTGTCTCCTGACTCCTGTCTCCTCTGTCAGTGCACCGGCGCCGGCCTGCCGGCGATGACTGCCTGCTTCTTCTCCGGCGGGTGGAAGAAGAGCGCCAGCACGATGGCGGCGCAGACTGCCGCGGCGAACGGGACCAGGAACAGGCTCCGGAAGTCCACGCACGCCGCCGCTGCTGAAGTCTCGCCCATCAGCTTCGGCCCGATGACGTTGGCCACCAGCGGTCCGAAACCCAGAATCATCAGGTTGAACAGCCCCTGGGCGCTGGCGCGCACGTCCTTCGGGAAGAACTCGTCCACGAAGATGTAGACCGTCGCGAAGAAGAACGCGTAGCAGATGCCGTGCAGCACGTTGATCAGGATGATGACCGCCTGGTACTGCGGCAGGAAGGCGAACACCGCGAAGCGCGCGGCGTGGCCGAGGATGCCGATGATCATCGTCGTGCGCCAGCCGAGCTTCTTCAGCGTCACGCCGAGGACGACCATCGTGAGGATCTCGGCGATCTGTCCGATGCTCATCACCGGCATGATCCAGTTGCCGGGGATGCCGACGCCGCCGGCCGCCGACGCGGTGCCGAGAAACGTGCCGGTCCAGTTGAAGAACAGGTTGTGGACCGTCGCATCGACGAACGTCACGAGCCAGAGCACGAGGATGAACGGGACGCGAGCAGCTTCATCGCTTCGAGCCAGGCCAGCTTGGTCGACGCCCGTCTGCCGCCGGCTTCGGCGGCGTGTGCGGGAGCGTCAGGCTGAAGGCCGCCAGCAGCAGCGACGCGACGCCGGCGACGATGAACGTCCACTTGGTCCCGTCCTGCAGCGCCGGGCCGGTCAGGCCGGAGCCGAGCACCGTGCCCAGCCAGGCGACGAACCCTTCGGTCTGGCGCGGCATTGACCCTGTCCCAGTCGACGAGGATGAACGTCATCGGCCAGGCGGCCAGGATCCACCCGATCGTGCCGCCCATGCGGACGATGCCGAATTCCTTCTGCGCGTCCTTCATCTGCGCGAACGCGATCGAGTTGGTGATCGAGATCGTCGGCACGTAGAGCAGGCAGTGCACCAGCATCGCGGCCGAAGAACGGCCAGAAGACTCCGGGTCCACGCGAGCGAGATCATCGCGACGCCGCCGATCAGATGGCTGACCGACAGGAACCGCTCCGCCGCGAAATTCCGGTCCGCGAACTGATTGCTGAAGAACATGCCGACGATGGCGGCGACCGGAAACGCGCTCAGAATCCAGGTCTGTTCGGTCGGCGCTGAAGCCGAGGCTCGGCAGGTAGCCGAAGATCAGGGGAAACCACGCGCCCCAGATGAAGAACTCCAGCACCATCATCAGGAACAGTTTGAAGCGAATGGCTTTGTTCATAGGTAACTGGAATGTGACGGAAGGCTGGAGACACAAGTCGAACGCGGGGTCCTCCGACCCGCGCTCGACCGGTTGACACGCGCGCTCTTACGTGAGCTTGAACCCTTCCCGGTAGTTGCGTCCGAGGAACTCGTTGGGATCCACTTCCCGGTTCCCCGTCTTGATGGTGTTGGTGACGCGCCCCTTCGCGCCGTCGTAGTAGATCTTGCCGCCGGCGCGCAGCGCCACGACGCCGAGCAGCATGACCTCGGTCAGACGCGCCGCGAACTCGAACGGGCTGGAGATCTCGGCCTTGCCCTTGATCGCCTCCACCCAGTTCATCTCGTGCTCCTGGTGCGTGATGCGTCCCAGCTTCGCCTTCGGCGTGCCGAACGAGTCGTGGAGCGATTTCGGCAGCAGCCGCGGCTGCACGCCGTACGTGTCCTGGAGCATCTTGCCCTTGCTGCCGATGAAGAGGATGCCCGCCTTCGCCGTTCAGCCGCTCGTCGCCCATCTCCTCCGGCTTCGGCGGCGTCATGCCGCCGTCGTACCACGTCAGCTTCACGGCAGGCATGCTGCCGCGCGCCGGGAACTCGTAGTACGTCGTCGTCGCGCTCGGATACGTGACGCGGTTGAACGGCGTCGAGATCGTCTCGATGATCGTCGGCATGCCCGAGGTTCAGCGACCAGAACGGGTGATCGATCAGGTGCGCGCCCATGTCGCCGAGCGCGCCCTGGCCCCAGTCCACCCAGCCGCGCCAGTTGAACGGATGGTAGATCGGGTGGTAGTCGACCGGCGGCGCGACGCCCAGGAAGAGATCCCACGACAGCTGATCCGGCACGGGATAGTTCCCGACGAGGGCCGCGGCCAGCCGCGCGTCGACGCCGGCGCCGTTCCAGCCGAGCGGCCGATCCGGGTTCGCCGGGCGGCAGCGGCGCCGGACGCGGGATGCCCTGCGGCCAGTAGCCGAGCGGGCGATTGGTCCAGACGTGCACTTCGCGGACGTCGCCGATGGCGCCGGCGGCGATGTACTCGTAGCCGGTGCGGGCGCCGTCGGTCGAGTGACCCTGGTTGCCCATCTGCGTGACGACCTTCGGATGGTCCTTCGCTTTCTGCGCGAGATGCCGCGCTTCCTGCACCGACCAGCAGAGCGGCTTCTGCACGTAGACGTGCTTGCCGATGTCCATCGCGGCCGAGGCGATCGGCGGCGTGCATGTGGTCGGGCGTCGCGACGACGACGGCGTCGATGTCCTTCTGCTTGTCGAGCATCTCGCGGTAGTCCTTGTACCGCGTCATCTTCGGCATCTGCTCTTCGACGAACCGCTTCATGTTCGCGGCGCCGTTCTGCGGCGCGCGCTTCGCATCCGCGTCGGCCTGAGGCTTCGAGACCTGGCGGGGCCGCTGGCCCGGAGGCGGCGCGTTGGCCCCCTGCATGCGAGCCAACTCGGCCTGGTAGCGCTTCATGGCCGCCTCGAGCAGCCCGTAATCGACGTCGCAGGCGGCGACGATGTTCTGGCTCATGAGGGCGCGGGTGTTGCTGGCGCCCATGCCGCCGATGCCGACGGTTGCGATGTTGACGGTGTCGCTCGGCGCCTGGAAGCCGCGGCCGAGCACGTGCCGCGGTACGATGGTGAGGCCTGCGCCCGTGACGGCAACGGTCGTGACGAATTTCCGCCGAGACACACCCGCGGATTCCACCGGCTGTGCCGTTGGGTCCTTTTCCTGTTCGCTCATATAACCCCTCTTTCGGACCGCTGGCTGGCGCGCGTCCCGGACGGGGCACATTCGCACGTCCGGGCGGGTCCGGTCAAGCGACGGGTGGGCTGGCCTGTCCTGAGCGAGCGCGATGGGACTCGCGAGTCGAAGGGCTCACTGGCGTTCGCCGGTAAAGGCCGCCTGCCCTGAGCGAGCGCTTGGGACCAGGCGCGTCGAAGGGCTCGCTTCGCTCGCGGTAGGGGCCGCGCTGCCTTCGCTCACGCGGTAGGGGCCTCGGCGCTGCGCGCCTCGGTAGGGGCTGCTCCTGCGCTCGCGGCTGTTGAGGCTGATTTTTCGGGCGGACTGGTTAATGATCGGAGGTGTCCTGAAAACACGATGTTCCTGAGACCCGCTTCTCACCTCGTCCTCGCCTTGTCGGTCGCCGCGATTCCCGTCGGGGCGCAGGAGCGGGAGCCCGATCTGAAGACCGTGCTCCGGCGTGCGGCGGACTACGCCACCGAGTACCACGCGCAGCTGAGCTCGATGGTGGCGGAAGAATGGTACGTCCAGCGGACCGGCTCGGAGCTGCCGTCGCCTCCCTCGCTGATTCCACGCCCGCGGGTCGAGAAACGGCAGCGCACCTTGAAATCCGACTTCGCGATCGTGCACGACACTGCCGCGGGAGGCTTGTGGTTTGGGGTGCGGGAGGTTTTCGAGATCGACGGCGAGCCGGTGGCGGGCGAGCGCGGGCGGCTTCTGCGGGTGTTGAGCGACGGCAGCCTGTCGGTCGCGGCGCGCGTGCGGGCGCTCGCGGACCAGCAGGCGAGGCACAACCTCGGCGATCTCTACCGGACGATCAACGTGCCCACGCTGGCGCTCGGGTTCCTGCTGCCGGACCGCCAGCCGCGCTTCCGCTACAAACGATCGGGATCCACGGACGTGCGCGGCACGCCGGTGTGGATCGTCGCGTTTCAGGAGCGGGAACGTCCGACGCTGATTCGCACACCGGAATACCGGGACATGCCGTCGAGCGGGACCTTCTGGATCGATCCGCGCACGGGGGCCGTGCTTCGCAGCGAGCTGCGTACCGGGACCAGGAAAGACGGGCTCAGCTCGATCATCCTGGTCGGCTACCGGCATCAGGATCGGTTCGACATGCTCCTGCCGGACGACATGAACGAGCTGTACGTCACGACCAGCGAGCGCATCGAGGGGCACGCGACCTACAGCAACTTCCGGCGCTTCGAGGTCGAGACGCGGATCAAGTAAGGAGGGGACGGAGTCAGCGGAGGAGTTCTCTTCCACCGGCATTTACACGGAGGAGCGGAGCAACGGAGGAACGGAGACATATTGGCTGTTTTCTTAACCCGAAGAGACTCCGTGTCTCCGTTTCTCCGTGTTTTGTGACGGTCGAAGTGATCGCCCTCCGCTTGCTCCGTCCTCTCGGCTGCTCCCGCACGCGTTGACATCCACGCGCGTGTCCATATACTACGTACCCATATATGGCTATCGACGCGCTGGCGCGCGAATTGAAACGGGGGAGCGCCGGCCTGCTCATCCTCGCCCTCCTCGACGAACGCGAGCGGCACGGCTACGACCTCGCGCGGCTCATCGACGAGCGCTCGCGCGGCGCCATCAGCTTCCACGCCGCCTCCCTGTATCCCACCCTCTACCGGATGGAAGACAAAGGCCTCATCGAGGGACGCTGGGTGGAGAAGGCGGGGCAGCGGCGGCGCCGCTACTACCGGTTGACGCCGGCCGGGCGCAAGACGCTCGCGAGCCAGCGCAACACCTGGGAGCGCTTCTTCGAAGGCCTGCACCGCGTCGCGGGAATTCGGCACGCGTAGGACAGAGCGTGTCAACTTCCAAAAGCCAACTCCCAACTCCCAAAATATCTGGGGGTGAAAGTCGTAACGACCTACACCCCGCTGGGACGAGACACACGCCTTGGGAGTTGGGAGTTGGCGATTGGGAATTGACAGGGCCAGTTTTTCAGCGGCCTGCTGAGTTTCAAGGGCTTTCAATGGACTGGAAACACCGCATCCGCACCGAGCTCGCCGGCGCTGGTCACTCGCCGGACGACGAGGTCGTCGAGGAGCTCGCGCTCCACGCGCGCGCGTTGTACGACACCGCTCGCGCCGAGGGAGCGTCGCCCGCCGAAGCCGGTGAGCGCGTCGCGCGGCAGATCGCGCTCTGGGCCGGCGAGGCGCCGGGGCTGCAGCGGCGTCCCCGCCGGGCGCCGGTCGTCGAACCGCCCGCATCGGCCACCTCGCGCCTGGTCGGCGTGGTGCACGATTTGAAGTACGCCGTCAGGCTCCTGCGCCGCCGCCCGGGCGCGACGCTCGTCTCGATGCTGACGATGGCGCTCGGCATCGGCGCGACGACGGTGCTGTTCAGCGTCGCGTGGGGCGTGCTCGGCAAGGCCCTGCCGTGGCCGGAGGCGGATCGGCTGGTGCGCCTGGCCGAAACCCGGCAGGGCAGCACCCGCCGCCTGCCGCCGATCCTCACGAACGGAACCTACCTGGCCTGGCGCGACGCACGCGGCACGATCGACGAGATCGGCGGCTGGTCGGGGAGCACGGTGACGGTCACGGATCGCGGCGATCCGCTGCGCATCAGGATCGGCGCGGTCACGCCCACGATGTTCTCGCTGCTTGGCGCGCAAGCCCGCGATCGGCGCGCCTGTTCACCACCGACACGGCGCAATCGGAGATCGTCCTGTCGCACGCGCTCTGGCAACAGCTCTTTGCCGGGCAGTCCCGGCGCGCTCGGCGCGACGCTGCGGATCGACGGCGCGCTGCGGACGGTCGTCGCCGTGATGCCGCGCGACTTCACGTTCCCGGATCGCGAGGCACGGGCGTGGGTGCCGCTCCGCGTACGTCCGGTCCTCGGGGAGAATCCGGAAACGCGCTACATCTCGCTGTTCAGCGCCATGGCGCGGCTCGAAGCCGGGCGTCACGCCGGCGCAGGCCGCCGCCGAAGGCACCGCGCGCGGCCGCGGCGCGCCGGATCCGGGGCTGACGGCCATCGCCGTCTTCGGCAGCCGAGGGCCGGTGGACGTCACGGCAGTCCCCGTCCTCGACGCGATGACCCGCGAGGTCCGCGAGCCGATCATCATCTTCCTCGTGGCCGTCGCGCTCCTCCTCGCCACCGCGACCGCCAACGTCGCGAGCGTCCAGCTCGCGCGCTCGGCCACACGCCGCCGCGAGATCGCGATCCGCTCGGCGCTCGGCGCCGGCGGCGGCAGGCTGGCGCGCCAGCTCCTCATCGAGAACGTGCTCCTCGGCCTCCTCGGCGGCCTCGTCGGCCTGCTCGGCGCGACGTGGCTGCACCGCGCCCTGCCGACGCTGCTGCCGGCAGATTTCCCGCGGGTGCCCGACGTCACGCTGGACTTTCGCGTGATGGCCTTTGCGGCCGGCGTGTCGGTCGTCTCGAGCGTCGCATTCGGCCTCCTGCCGGCGCATGCAGGCGCGGCGCATCAACCTGGTCGAAGCGCTCACGGAAGACAGCCTCGCGCCGGTCGGCGGATCGACGCGCACCCGGACCGCGCGCAGCAGGGCGCTCATCATGGCCGGGCAGGTGGCGGTCGCCTCGGTGCTGCTCATCGGCGCCTCGCTGCTGATTCGCAGCTTCGCCGCGATGTGGCAGGTGGATCGCGGCTACGACGTCACCAACGTGCTCACGGCGCGGCTCCCGCTTCCCGACGCCTCGTTCACGCCCGCGCGGCGCGCGCAGCTGCTCGCGGGGGTGCTCGATCGCCTGCACGCCACGCCCGGCGTCACCCGCGCCGCGTTCACGACCGTGCTCCCCCTGTCCTCGATCGATCAGCTGCTCGCGTTCAACCTCCCGCCGTCGGGAAGGACGGGCGATCCGGTCCAGGTCCAATCGGCCATGCGCATCGTCAGCCCGCACTACTTCGCCTCGCTCGGCATGCGCATCGCCGACGGCCGGGCGCTCGCGGAGACCGACACCCGCACCACGCTCCCCGTCGTGGTGGTCAACCGCGCGTTTGCCAGGCGGTATCTCGACAACGCGGCCCTCGGGCGCCGCCTGCCGGCCGGCCTGGACCACGCGCGCAACGACACAACAGTGGGAAGTCGTCGGGGTCGTGGAGGACGTGCGGATGCGGAACCTGACCGACGCGCCGCAGCCGGAGATTTTCGTGTCGTTCGCGCAGCTCACGTCAGGCGTCCAGGCGAGCGATCCGACGATCGTGGTCCGCACGACCGGCGACGCGGCCGCGTTCGTGCCGCGGCTGCGCGAGGCCGTCCGGCAGGAGGACCCGTCGGTCGCGCTCGACGCCGTGGCGACGATGGAGCAGCGGCTGCTCGGCAACCTCGCGCGGCCCAGGCTCTACGCGATCATGCTCGGCGGCTTCGCGGTCTTCGCGCTGGCGATCGCGGCGGTGGGGCTCTTCGGCGTGCTGTCCTACACGGTCGCGCAGCGATCGCGCGAGATCGCGGTCCGCAGCGCGCTCGGCGCCCGGCCGATCGACATCGTCATGCTCGTCGTCGGCCAGGGCCTCGCGATCACCGGGATCGGGCTCGTCGCCGGCGTCGCGGCCGCGCTGATCCTGACGCGCTCGATCTCGACGTTTCTGTACGGCGTGGACGTTCACGATCGCGTGACGTTCGTGGCCGTCCCGCTGCTGCTGCTGGCGGTCGCCGCCGTCGCGTGCTTCGTCCCCGCCCGGCGCGCGGCGACGCTGGATCCGCTGCGTGTGCTGCGCGGGGGTTAACGGAGGAGACGGAGACAGCGGAGGCTATACAACATTCAACGCCGCGCATTAACACGGAGGAACGGAGGAACGGAGTGTTCCTTCTTTAGAAAAACAAGACAACCTCCGTTTCTCCGTTTCTCCGGTTCTCCGTGTTGCAAGAGTCCTCCGCTGACTCCGTCCCCTCCGCTACCTCACTCGTACCGCAACGCCACCATCGGGTCGACTTTCGTGGCCCGCCGCGCCGGAATGTAGCACGCGAGCAGCGCCGCCCCGACAAGGAGCAGCGTCACGCTGGCGAACGTCAGCGGATCGGTGGCGGTCACGCCGTAGAGCAGCGACTCCACGGTGCGCGTCAGGGCCAGCGAGCCGGCGATCCCGATCGCCACCCCGATGAAGATCGTGCGCAATCCCTGGCCCAGGATCATCTTGAGAACGTCGCCGGAGCCCGCCCCGAGAGCGACACGCACGCCGATTTCGCGCGTGCGCCGGCTGACCGAATAGGCCATCACGCCGAACACCCCTGCCGTTGCGAGCAGCAGCGCCGTGATGCCGAAGAACCCGATGAGAATGAGGTTGAATCTCCGCGATCCCAGCGACGCGGAATAGATTTGCGAGAACGTCCGGAACCTCGCCGGCATCTCCGGGTTGAGCTCCTGCAGAACGGCTCGCGCTGCCGAAGTCACCGACAGCGTCTCGGCCTCACTCAGCATCGTCACGGTGATGGCCGCGCGCGGCCGCTGGAACAGGTTGACGTAGACGGTCGGACGCGGCGGCGACTCGAGCCCGTAGACGTGCGTGTCGCCCACGATCCCGACGATGGTCAGCAGACGCAAGTCGCCATCCATGTTTCCAAACTCGATCGTGTGGCCGATGGGGTCCTGATTCGGCCACCGGTCGCGCGCCAGCGATTCGCTGATCACGGCCACATGAGGAGAATCGGCGCCGTCGCGCTCGTCGAAGATTCGCCCTCGAACCAGCGGAATGCCGAGAACCTGGAAGTATCCGTCCGTGGCGACGCAGAAGTCCGCATTGCCGATGCGTTCTTTTTGCTGGGACAGCGCCTGGAGACCATCCATGGTCTTCGGAAGCTCATTCTGCTTCAGCAGGAGAAACATGCCGTCGGGAAGGCCGCCGTCCATCGGCACGCCGCTGGTCGCGCCGACCCTGCGCACGCCCGGGATTTGTTCGAGCCGGTCGATCAGGCTCGAAAAGAAAACCGCCTGGCTGGCCTTGACCTTGGGATCGCTCACCCACGGAAGCGAGACGTCCATCGTGACGATGTTGTCCACGCGGAACCCGGGATTCACTTCGAGCACTTTCAGCAGGCTGCGCCCGAACAGTCCCGCTCCGACGACGAGAACCAATGTGATCGCGATCTGCGCCGCCACGATGACGCGGCCGACGCGCTGGCTGCGGCGCGAACCCGCTTGACCCCTGTTGCCGGGCCCGCCTTCGCCGAGGTCCTTCCGCAGGTCCACCGACGTCGCGCGGATCTGCCGTGAACGCTCCGAGGCCGGCGGCGACCGCCGTGGACAGGAGGAACGCGAACACAATGACCGGAATACTGATCGAGACGCTGTCCAGCCGCGGCAGATTGGCCGGCGCGAGCGCAACCAATCCCGCCACGCCCCCGAGCGCTCCGAGCACGCCAAGTCGCGCCGCCGGCCAGCGACAGCAGGAAGGCTTCGGTGAGGAATTGACGGACCAGCCGTCCGCGCGCCGCGCCGAGCGCGCTGCGAATGGCGAGCTCGTGCTCCCGCACCGACGTTTGTGCCAGGAGCAGGTTCGCCACGTTCGCGCACGCCACCAGCAGCAGGAATCCCACGGCGCCGAGCAGGATCAGCAGCGGCGTGCGCGCCCGGCCCGTGATCGAGTCCTGCAGCGGGACGACCATGCCATCCGTGAGAAGGTAATCGCCCTTCTCGCTCGATGCGTCGTGAATGCGCCGCGCGATGGCGCTGATGTCTCGATTGGCCTGCTCGACCGTCACGCCGTCGCGGAGACGACCGACCGCGGAGTAGTTGTGCGACGTCCGACTGGGGTTGTCGCCGTTCAAGCCGGCCGGCAGCCACAGATCCACGTCGGCCGGGAAACGAAATCCGGGCGGGAGCACGCCGATCACGGTGAAGGCGCTGCCGTCAATCTTCAGGTGGGACTGCGAGAGGTCCCGCGGCGATCCGAGATGCTGCTTCCAGTAGCCGTCGCTGACGAGAACGGTCGGGCCGGCGCCTTGTTTCGCGTCGGCGGCGCTGAAACCCCGGCCGAGGATCGGCTGAATCCCGAAGACCTTCGAGAAAGTCCGGCGAAACGGCCGCCATCGTCGTGCGTGTCGGCTGCGAGCCGCCTGAAACCGACGCGGTGCCGGAACGGTACTTCGCAATCGCCTGGAAGCTGCGGCTTTGATCGCGAAAGTCGTCGAAGTTCGGGTCCGCGAGCCGCATCGGCCTGCCCTTCGTGTTGACCTCGAAGATGGCCATGATCCGGTTCGAATCCCGGTACGGCAGCGGCCGCAGCAACACGCCGTGGACGACGCTGAAAATCGTCGTGGCCGCACCGATGGCCAGCGCGAGCGTCAAGACCATGATGGCGGGGACGCCGGGGCGCTTGGCGAGCGCTCGCGCGGCGTATCGGAAATCCTGCCAGAGTCCGCTCATGTTCACCTCGGTTCAGAAACTACTTGATCTCCAGCGGCAACCGCACGCGCGCGACGACGGGAAAATGATCCGACGGATAGCGATCGCCGCGGCTGGTGCGGATGATCCCGGCCGACAGGACCTCGGTTCCCGGCTGGACCAGGACGTAGTCGATCTTGTCCCCGTTCACCTGCCCGAACTTGAAGCCGCTGAACGTGCCGACGACGCGCTCGTCGGGGTGGACCACGCGGAACGTGTCGAGGAACGGCGCCCCCATCTGGCCGCCCTCCGGGCGCGCCGCGGCGACCAGCGCGCGAAGCGCGGGGTTGCCTTCGCCGACGTTGAAATCTCCCGTGACGACGACCGGCTCGCGTGGAAACGCGCGGGCGTCGATGCGGCGGCGCAGCAGCTCGGTGCTGCGCTCGCGCGAGGGTTGCGACTGGTGATCCAGGTGCAGGTTGAAGTGCCAGAACCCGCGGCCGTCGCGGTCGATGAACCGCGCCCACGTGCAGATGCGCGTGATGTTGTTCCCCCACGATTTCGACGCCGGCACCCCGGGCGTGTCCGAGAACCAGAACGTGCCCGACTCCGCCACGTGCAGCCGATCGGTTCTGAACAGGATGGCCGAATACTCACCCTTGGCCTGCGCATCGTCCCGCCCCACGCCGACGACCGCGTAGCCGGGGGCGGCCGCGGTGATTTCCCTGATCTGCGAGTCGAGCGCTTCCTGAACGCCGATGACGTCGGCATTCTGCGCGCGGACCAGATCGAACAGCTGATCGCGCCGCGCGGTCCAATGGTTGTCGCCGTCCTGCGCCGTGCCGTACCGGATGTTGAAGCTCATGACCGTCAGCGGCTCCCGGGCCGCCGCGACCTGAGCGGCCGGGTTGTCCGGCGCCAGCCACAGGACGAGGAGGAGCGGAAGCAGGCGGAGTCGAGATACCGAAGATCGCGGAGCTAGCGAAGCACCCCGGATAACACGGAGAAACGGAGGAACGGAGAATTCTTTGGTTATGTCAGGAAGATTCATCGGGTTCATCCAGCGACAAAGATTACTCCCGCGTCGGCATCCACGCCACTGCATCCTGACGACGCGCGAAGTGTAACAGCGGGGCGACGCCGGGCAGTTGAACTCCGGCAGCGTCGGCCATCGTGTTCACCGCGAATGCCGCCTCGGCGGGCTGCAGCTCCCACGGCGGATGATGGATATCGAGCCGCTGCGGCTGGGACGCGTGGTCCACGGTAAAGAGGCAGTACCGTTCGGTCAGGAAATATTCGAGCGTTCCGGCGGCCGGCTCGCGAGCGTCCCCCGTCGGACGGTATCGTCCCGCCAGTTCCGCGGGCGCGGCCCCCGCCGCCGTCCGCCGGCTGCTGTAGTGAATCCACCCGTCGCGCGTTTCCACCTGCATCGCCGCCGAGTAATAAGGAAGGTTCAGCAGCGTCCGGGCGACCCCGACGGCGACGGGATTCGCCGCGTCCAGGCTGAAGAAGTACACGCCGGCCTTTCCTCCGGCCCGCACGTACGTGCGCACGTTCAGCTCGGGAAACGCCGAGATCCACGGCAGCGCCGGGACCCCGCGTGGCGCGACGTTGCTCATGTGAAACGGCACCACGCCGAGCCACGCCTGGCCGTCGAAGAGATCGAGCTCGAGTCCCGCGGGGATCTTCGCGGCGAGCGCAGCGGGGTCGATCGGCCAGTGGGCGAACAGGAGGTCGTGCCACGTCTGCGTCATCATCCACGGCGATGCCGGCATCGGCCACGGCCGGTGATCGGTGATCGCGAGAATCCCGTAGTCAAAACCGTTCATGCCCTTTGACGTATTGTTCGGCGCAATCCGTTTACTCTGTTGTGAAAAAGGTCTCGGCTTTGTCGTCCTCGATGAAGCGCGCGCGCCACTCGGGAGGGGGATGGGGCAGCGTCTCCAGCTTGCCGAAGGTGCGATAGCGCCTGGTCGCGACGGCATCGTACACCGCGTCGGCCAGCACGACGGGGACGAGCGAGCCCAACCGCGCCAGCACGCGCCACCCGCCGCCGAGCGAACCCAGCGCGTGAAGGATCGCGGATGATTTCGCGAGCACGCGCTCGGACGGCGTGTGGCGGTCCGCGATCACATACACCGTATCGAGATCCGAGGGATCGTAGCCGTGCGGCTCGAGCGCCGTGCGCGCCAGGGCGCCCTGGAGCGGAGCGAAGCGCAGCCGCGCGTGGCGGTCCCGCGGCAACAGAAAGCGCACGAGGCGATTGCACAGTCCGCAGACGCCGTCATAGAAGACGACGGACGTCACGGGGCGGCCCTCACCTCACGACGAACAGCATGCGCGGGAACTCGAACTTGCCCGACACAGCGTCGATGATGTTGATCTGACAGGTGTACAGGCCGGGCGTGAACGAGTCGGCGGGGACCTCGAACTGGAACAGCGCGGCGCGCCGGTCGGGCACGTCGATGGTCGTGCGCTCCACGACCGGCGTCTCGAACACCTTCACTCGGCCGCGGTAGAACGCCAGGCTCGTCCGGATCTGCGGCGCCGCGCCGTTGGCCTGGCCCGGATCGTAGACCTCGTAATAGAAGAAGAGCTTCTGATCCTTGCCGACGACGTGGGTCAGGTTTGGCAGAAGCTGGACGCCGTCCCGTACCAGCGGGTTGTCGGTCTTGCCTTTGGCGGCGGGCTGGAGCTGCGTGCTGAGGACGACCGAGCTCACCTTCATCGCGGACTGTTTCAGCTCCGGGACGACGATCGGCGCCTCGAACGAGCCCACCGTGCCGGTCGTGTTCTCGCGCACGACCACCTTCACCGAAAAGCGGCCCGGCGGGAGCGTGACGCCCGACTGGTAGAGCACCTGTTTGCCGGCCAGCGTCTTGCCCGTGCCCGGCGGCAGCTTCAGCGTTTCGCGGAACCGTCCGACCGGGAAGTTCCGCTCGTCGCGGACCAGTCCGAGCACGTCGATCGAGACCGGGTCCTTCTCGTTGGCGACCGGGACCGCGGAGCCCGGCACGGTCAGCGCGACCGGCACGTAGTATCTGTCGGCCGACAGCCTGAACCAGCCGCCGGTCACGAGGACGGGAAGATCCGTCGCCGAGACGGCCGCGAACATCTGTTCCTCGAGCTGCGTCTCGCGGTCGGTGCGGGACGTGTGGGTGAAATCGCGGTCGGCGTAGTACCCGGCGCGCGCTTCGATGCGGAGACCGTCGCGCTTCGCGCGTACCTGAATCCGGCGGAAGCGCCCGTCCTTCGCCGGGTTCGTGCTGCTGTAGCCGAGGAGGTAATACGCCGACATGTCGCGCTGCACGCGCGCGAAGGCTTCGCCGAAGTCGTTCGAGTCGGTGAACGCCCGGCCGCCCGTGTCGCCGGCGAGCGACGTGAGGGTGTCCTGCGACGAGGAGAGCTGCGCGAACTGCTGCTGCACGCCGCGGCCCGAGAACAACGCGCTGCCGCGGCCGCTGGCCTGCCGCGCGTCGCCCCCCGGCACCACGGCCTGAAGGCCGCGCGTGTCGATCGGATAGATGACGACGTTGGCGCGGACCGCGGCGTTGATCGCGGATCGCAGCTCCACCTGGTTGTCCTGGCCGCTTCGCTGCATGCCGGCGCTGAAGTAGAGAATCGCCTTCTTCTGCTCGATCGGCGCCAGCGCTTCGGCGAGCGTTTTCAGCGCGCGCAGGCGGACGTCGTTGTTGAACATGTCGAGCTCGGCGGTCTCGGTGCTCGTCGCCTCCTCGGTCGCCACGGCGGCCGCTTCGTCCACCGCCACCGTCGCCGCCGCCGCCGGCGCTTCGGTCGCGGTCCCGTCGGTGAAGGCCAGCGTGCCGAGCGCGGCCGAGACCTTGACGCGGTCCGACGTGAAGTCGGTCAGCACGCTGAGCATCGACCCGACCGTCGCGACCGCGACGAGATCCGCGGCGGTCATCTTCTCGTCGACGTACTTCCGGGCGGACTCCACCGCGCGCTGCACGTCCTCGGGCTGCATCGAGCTGACGTCGAAGACGAGCGTGATCAGCCGGCGGCCGGCGACCATGTCGGAGGTGAGCGGCGTGGGGGCGGCGGCCGGCTCGGGCTTCGAGGCGGGCGGCCCCGGGGCGCGGCCCGCGTCCTCGGCCATCTTCGCCTCGACACCCGCCAGCAGGTCCGCCGTCTCGAGCGCAGGCAGGGCCTTCTCCGTGATCTCCTCGAAGGTGAAGTTGTCGATCGTCTGCGCCCGGCCGTCCTCGCGGATCTCGAAATCGGCCGCCGTCAAACCGCGCACGACCGCGCCGGACTTGTCACGGACGATGACGTCCACGGAGACGACGTTGAGGTTCGAGCGGAACACGGGCCGTTGCTGCGCGCCGGGGTGCGACGGCAGCACGGCAGCAGTCATGGCGACGATGGACGCGGCGATGGCGGATCGAACTATGGGCAAACGCATTGTTTGGATTGACTGCCAGTATCTGTAGTGTCCACCTTCAGGTGGACCTTCTGTTGGTCCGGCTAAAGCCGGACGCCACATCCGTCTGGTCCGGCTAAAGCCGGACGCCACATCGTCAATATCGGAACCTCACGTTGAGCGTCATCGAGCGCATCGGACGGACCGAGAAGATCTGGCCGAAGGTCGGGGAGTTGACCACCGTGTCGATGCCGGCGTAGTTGACC
This sequence comes from uncultured Acidobacteriota bacterium, assembly GCA_963820645.1. Taxonomy (GTDB): domain Bacteria; phylum Acidobacteriota; class Vicinamibacteria; order Vicinamibacterales; family 2-12-FULL-66-21; genus JALZOC01. Next base: position 55,122 of record CAWGAS010000051.1, read on the forward strand.
ATGTTGAGGAGGTTGGTCCCGTTCAACTGGAGGGTCACCACGCGGGTGCCGCCGAGACGCAGGTCGCGCGAAATCTGCGCGTTCAACAGCTTGCTGCCGGGCCCGATGATCAGGTTGCGCGAGGCAGTGCCGAAGGTGCCGGTCGGCGGCACGCTGAACGCGCTGGTGTTGAAGAACTGATCGATCGTCGCGTTGCCGAGCGAAATCGGCTGCCCGTCGTAGTTCGCCCGCAGCGTTCCATTCGTGCCCCGCGCGACGTCCTCCACGGCGCCCGTGACGCGCGCCGTGTACGGCGTCCCCGACTGCCACGTGAACGTCGTCGCGAACCGCCAGTCGCGGAGCAGCGTCTGCCAGATGCCCGGCTGCGCCAGCCAGGGGCGATTGGGTCCGAACGGCAGCTCGACGCTCAGGTTGGTGGACAGCTGATGCCGCCGGTCGAAGCTCGAGAGCCCCCACTCGGCCGCGAGGTTCTGGTCGTCCTGCGCGACGTTCGTGCTGCCGCCGCCGCCGATGGACGAGGCGTTGTCGCGTGACTTGGCGAGCGTGTAGCTCAGGCCGCCGCCGATACCCTTGACCGGCCGGCGCGAGACGCGGACGGTCGCGGCGTTCAGGACCGACGATCCTTCCGCGGTCTGCCACGCGAACGGCACAACTCCCTCGATGCGCAGGCCGTCCGGCCCGCGATTGGGGGCGCGCACGATGTCGAGGCTCCCGCCGCGCGTGTAGGTGTAGCCGCCGCCGACGTTCCACACCTGCCTGATGTCGCGCGACAGGTCCGCGTTCACCGTCTGCACGAGGCCGAGCACGTAGTCCCTGGCCACACCGTAGTTGTTCGTCGTCTCGGCCGGCGCGGCGCCGGCGAACGGATCCGTCAGGCTGAGCGGATCCTCCGCCGTGCCGATGCTGTTGTTGGTGACCGCGAACGGAGGCTGCCCGACGAGCTGACGCGCGATGGTCGAATACGAGCCGGCGTTGTAGCTGACGCCGTAGCCCCCGCGGAGGATGGTTCCCGGCTTCATCCGCCAGGCCACGCCGATGCGCGGCGCGATGTTGTTCGAGTCGGTGTTGAGCAGCGCCTTGGGAAACGGTCCCGTGAACGGACCCGTCTCGCCCGAGAGCACCGGCACGGCCGCGGTGAAGCCAGGCGCGACGTCGAGGTTCACCATCTGCCCGCCGTCTTCGTAGAACGGGCGGATCAGCTCGTAGCGCACGCCGAGATTGAAGGTCAGCGTGCTGCTTTTCCGCCAGTCGTCCTGCAGGAACGCGCTGAGCGATCGGCCCGACGTCCGCACTTTGCCGGGCCCGTACTGCACCGTCGCCTGTTGCGGGAGCCCGAGCAGGAAGTCGGCGAAATCGAGCCCGCCGCCGCGCGCCGAGGCCGAGCCGCCGGATGCATGGAGGCCCGTGAACACGAACGCGCCGCGCGCGTTGTTATCGGTCTGATTGTCGGAGTCGTCGAAGCGGAAGTCGCCGCCGAGGCGCAGCGTGTGACGAGTGAACGGGTGTGTCCAGCCGTAGCCCAGCGAGAACCGTTTGTCCGTGCGCCGAACGGGCGTCACGTCGCGCAGGCTCGAGAGGCTCGAGAACGACAGCTGCGGCACGCCCCAGTCGAAGGGATCGGTGGCGACGCCCGTGATGCCGGCGGCCCCGGCCACGTCCTCGACGTAGGCGTATTGATTCAGCGATTGCGAGGACGTACGCGAGTAGTTGACGTTGACGCTGTGGCTCGTGCGGCGCTGTTGAATGTTGAGCGAGACGGGGACGGTCAGGCTCGAGCCCGTGTTCCGTCCGCCAAGGGTCGGAAAGACGTTGACCTGATCGTTGTCGGTGCGCCGGTACTGCAGCTGCGTCGTCATGTTGACGCTGATGCCCTGCTGTCCGCGGCCGGCACGTCCGCCGCCTCGCGCCCCGGGCGCGCCGCGCCCGCCGCCGCCCCGGCCTCCCGGACCGCCGCGGCCCCCCGCGTTCGGCGTGAAGTTGTGCGTGACTCGCAGGTTGATGCTGTCGGATACCGAGTCATTTGTCGTGACGTAATGGAAGTTGCGGCTCGTGCCGTCGAGGTTCGGAAGCGGCAGGAAGCGGAGCAGCGACAGCGCACTCGCACTGAGGGCCGCAGACGGAATCCGGTTTCCGGCGAAGGGCAGGCCCGTCAGCGGATCGTACACCGGCGTGGCGAGCGATCCGAAATCGCCGCCGCGCATCGATTCGGTCGGCACCGTCGCGTACTGATCGAACAGGTCGCCGCCGCGGCTGCCGTTGTAGCTCGCGGTGAAGCTCGTGCGCCGGTCCCCCCTGTAGACGCCCGGGATCCTCACGGGCCCGCCGAACGTGACACCGAAATTCTGCCGCGAGTACGGACGCTGCTGCGCGTCAGAGCCCGGCCGCAGCTGGTACGGCGCGGCGTCGAGCGCCGAGCCGCCGAACGAGTAGTTGGACTGGACGTTGTACGGGTTCTGCCCGCGCCCCCGGCCGGCGAGCACGAACGCGGCGCGATCGCCGGGACCGCCCTCGCGTCCGCCGGGACCGCCGCGTCCTCCCGGTCCGTCGAAGCCTCCTGGTCCGCCTCGTCCGCCGGGTCCGCCGAATCCTCCCTGACCTCCCGGTCCAAACCCCTGACCGAACTCCCCGGTCGCCGGGTTGAACTCGCCGCGGCCGATCGCCTCGAGGCGGTCGTTCATCATCCCGCGGTCGATGCTGGCCATGTTGCCGTTGATGGCCAGCGCCTGCGTCGGACCCTCGCTCGAGAATCCGGGCGGCAGCAACAGGCGCGCCTCATCGGGCGCGTCGTTCGACTCGATGCCCGCGGCGGCGGCGGCCTGCGTCTGCACGGTCAACGTCTCGAAGCGCTGCGCGCCGGGCGCCGCGACTCCCGCGGCCGGCTGGGCCCCGCGGCCCGACGAGGCAGGCTGCGGCGTGCCGGGCGCGGGTGCGGCGGTCGCCGCGCGAGGCACGCGCGGCGCGAGCGACAACAGGAAGTCGACGGTCTGATCGCACGGCGCCCTTCGACTCGCCTGGTCGGTGCGCTCGCTCAGGGCAGGCCCTACCGCGGCCGCTGTCCCGACCGTGAGCTCGCGCGCAACCGTCTCGAAGCCGATGAGCTCTGCGGTCACGCGGTAACTGCCGGCCGGCAGCGACAGCCGGTACGTCCCGTCCGTGTCGCTGGAGGTCGCGGTCTTGACGACGTCACCCGAGCGGACGACCATCGACACGCCCGGCAACGCCGTTCCCCCGCTCGTCGCACGCCCGCTGATGCGGCACGCGCCAGGCGCCTGCCGGGCATCGAGCTCGACGGACGGCCCCGTCACCCAGAACACGGATGCGGCGCACGCGACCACGATTGTCAGCCGGACGCTGCTGGTTTTGAAACCGCTCCTCGAGACCACGGACGTTCGAAGGCTTTCCCTGGCCATCCAGAGTCAGATTACGCTGTCTGTCGTTCGATCGTTTAGCGGAATCGCGGCCTCGAACCCCAGCCATGGATTTGTCTTCAGCTTCGGGTTCCACGGACTGACAGGGTTCCACAAGGTTCCACCGGGTTCCACTTGGTTCCGCGAGGTTCAGTTCGAGAACCCTGAACCCTGAACCTAGAACCCTGTAGAACCCCGCGGAACAGAACCCTGTCGAACCCCGCGGAACCCTGTGGAACCCAGTAGAACCAACCTCTCGGTGCCACACATTTGTCATCGACGTGCCGCCGGCTGGTCAAAGACATGCCGTCTAATGCGGGCATCGAGCAGCCGGCAGTGACCACTGGCTGCGCCGTGCGAGAGAGAGAGGACGGCGATGAGCAGACGAACCCCAATCGATCGCAACCGCCGGCATCTTCTGCAGGCGATGCTGGCGTTTCCGGCCGCGGGAATTGCCGGGTTCACCGGTTTCTCGGGCGTCGTGCGCGGCCTGTCCGCGTCCGAACAATCCGCCTCCTTGCCGCTCACCCCCGCGTGCGACGACGGCGACGACGATCCGACGCCGGCGCAGACGGCAGGGCCCTACTTCAAGCCGCACTCGCCTGAACGCACCACGCTCGTCGAACCGGGATTGGGCGGCATTCCCCTCACCATCACCGGACGCGTTGTCACCTCGGGCTGTCTGCCGATTGCCGGCGCGCTGCTCGACTTCTGGCAGGCCGATCACAACGGGCAGTACGACACGGCCGGGTTCCGGCTGCGCGGTCATCAGTACACCGATCGCGACGGACGCTTCTCCGTGACGACGATCGTGCCGGGCCTGTATGCAGGACGGACGCGTCACGTGCACGTCAAGGCGCAGGCGCCGAATCACCCGGCGCTCACGACGCAGCTGTATTTCCCCGGAGAGCCGCGCAACAGCCGTGACTCCCTCTTTGGCAAGGCCCTGCTGCTCGATCTGAACGAGGGGAGCAAGGACGCGACGTTCACCTTCGTGCTGCGGGCGCAAGCGGAACCGGACTCGGGTAGCTACGCGGTGTGAGAGCGGGGCCGCGAGCGAAGCGAGCCCTTCGACTCGCCTGGTCCCATGCGCTCGCTCAGGGCAGGCGGCCGGGACCGCGTCAGCGAAGTGGGCGCGGCCTTCGTGTGAAAAAACCGTGGCATCCCCCTTCGCGCACCGAGTCGGCGCTAGCTGCTAGACTGATTCAATGGCTGCGCTGGAAGGACAGACCGAGAGCCGGGGCGGGCGCGTGCTCGTCGTCGAGGACGATCGGCACATCCGCGACCTGGTCGTGCTGCACCTCGGGCTGGAGGGGCTGACGGCCGTCGCGGCCGGGACCGGGTCGGAAGGCCTCCGGCTGGCGAAGGCGGATCCCTTCGATCTGCTCATTCTCGACGTGATGCTGCCGGAGCTCGACGGCGTCACGGTGTGCCGGGCGGTGCGCCGCGAGTCCATGAACGCCGACGTGCCGATCCTGATGCTGACCGCGCGCCGCGAGGAGGCCGACAAGGTGCTGGGCCTCGAGAGCGGAGCCGACGACTACCTGACCAAGCCGTTCGGGATCCGGGAGTTCGTCGCGCGCGTCCGCGCGCTGCTGCGCCGGCGGCCGTCGCGCCCCGCCGCCGGGCACGCGCCGCCGATTGTCGCCGGGGGACTCACGGTGGATCCGGCGCGGCGCCACGCGCGCGTGGACGATCGCGAGATCGAGCTCACCGCGCACGAGTTCGATCTCCTGTACCTCCTCGCGAGCCATCGCGGCATCGTCTTCAGCCGCGACGCGCTGATGCAGCGGGTGTGGGGGGACGACACCCACATCACGGAGCGGAGCGTGGACACGCTCGTCAAGCGCGTCCGCCGGAAGATCGAGGACGATCCTGCCGAACCGCGGTTCGTGCTGACCGTGTGGGGCACGGGATACAAGTTCGCCGATGTCTGATCCTGTCTGGTACCGGAGCCTGTACTGGCGCATCACGTTCGGCTTCATCGCGCTGCTCGCGATGCTGCTGCTCGTGCAGGGGCTCCTGTTCCTGTGGCTCACCGATCGGTTCGTCGTCACGTCGCGGCCGCCGTCGGAGCTCGCCCGGCTGGTCGCGGAGGAAGTCGGCGCCGAGCTCGAGCGCAACCCCGACGTCGCGCTCGACGACTTCGTGCGCAGCCGGTTCTCGCGCATCTTCGGGCAAAGGGCGGAGCAGCCAGCTTCTCTCTAGTGCCATGACAGATATGGTACTGTGGCAGATTATGGTATTGTTGCAGATTATGGTATAGACCTGAAACCAGCCATGCAGACCGCCCATTGGGCCTCTGTAGTGCAGCGATGATGGCGCTATACGCCATCCATGAGAAGGAGTGTACGATGCCTGAGGTGCTTTCGAATGCAGAGCTGGACGCCATGGACGCCTACTGGCGGGCGGCCAATTACCTGTCCGTCGGGCAGATCTACCTCTACGATAACCCGCTCTTGCAAAAACCCCTCAGCAAGGAGCACGTCAAGCCACGGCTTCTGGGCCACTGGGGGACGACGCCGGGCCTGAATTTCATTTACGTTCACTTGAATCGGCTCATCAAGAAATACGACCTTAGTATGATCTACATCACTGGTCCGGGGCACGGTGGGCCCGGCCTGGTCGCCAACGCCTACCTGGAGGGGACCTACAGCGAGGTCTACCACAACATCTCCGCCGATGCCGAAGGGATGAAGCAGCTCTTCAAGCAATTTTCCTTCCCCGGGGGCATCCCCAGCCACGTGGCACCGGAGACGCCCGGCTCGATCCACGAGGGGGGCGAGCTTGGCTACGCCCTGTCGCATGCGTATGGAGCGGCCTTCGACAACCCGGACCTGATCGTGGCCGCGGTGGTCGGTGATGGCGAGGCGGAAACCGGGCCACTGGCCACCTCGTGGCACTCCAACAAATTTCTCAACCCCGTCACTGATGGGGTGGTCCTGCCCATCCTGCACCTGAACGGGTACAAGATCGCCAACCCCTGTGTGTTGGCCCGCATCAGTCATGAGGAGCTGGAGCAGCTCTTCCGTGGCTATGGCTACACGCCCTACTTTGTCGAGGGGGATGAGCCAGAGACGATGCACCAGCTCATGGCCAACACGCTTGAGAGCGTCATCGCGGACATCCAGCGCATCCAGGCTGAGGCCCGGCAACACGGCTTCACGCAGCGGCCGCGCTGGCCCATGATCGTGCTGCGCACGCCGAAGGGCTGGACCTGCCCGAAGGAGATCGATGGCCGGCGGACCGAGGGCTATTGGCGCGCCCACCAGGTGCCGATGGGGGAGATGCATGAGAACCCCGCCCACATCACGATCCTCGAAGACTGGATGAAGAGCTACCGGCCGGAAGAGCTCTTTGACGCTCAAGGCACGTTCAAGGCCGAGCTGGCCGCCCTCGCCCCCACGGGCGACCGCCGCATGAGCGCCAACCCGCACGCCAACGGCGGGCTCCTGCTCAAGGACCTGCGCCTGCCCGACTTCCGCGCCTATGCGGTGCCGGTGCCGGACCCGGGGGCGGTGAGTGCCGAGTCCACGCGGGTCATGGGGAGGTTCCTGCGCGACGTGATGCAGCTGAACCTGGAATCGAAGAATTTTCGCCTGTTCAGTCCGGACGAGAACAACTCGAACCGCTGGCAGGATGCGCTGGAGGTGACCAACCGCGCCTGGGTGGCGGACACCTACCCGTACGACGACCATTTGGCCCCCGACGGCCGCGTCATGGAGATGTTGAGCGAGCACCAGTGCCAGGGCTGGCTGGAAGGCTATCTGCTGACCGGGCGGCACGGGTTCTTCTCCTGCTACGAGGCGTTCATCCACATCATCGACTCGATGTTCAATCAGCACGCCAAGTGGCTGAAAGTCTGCAACCACATCCCCTGGCGGCGCTGGATCGGCTCGCTGAACTACCTGTTGTCCTCGCACGTCTGGCGGCAAGACAATAACGGCTTTTCCCACAAGGATCCTGGGTTCATCGACCATGTCGTCAACAAAAAGGCCGACGTCATCCGGGTCTATCTGCCGCCCGAATGCCCTGCTGTTTCAGCGTCACCGACCACTGCCTGCGTAGTCGAGACTACGTCAACGTTATCGTCGCCGGTAAGCAGCCGGCGCCCCAGTGGCTGACCATGGACCAGGCGATCAAGCACTGCACGGCGGGGATTGGCATCTGGGAGTGGGCGAGCAACGACCGGGGTGGTGAACCGGACGTGGTATTGGCCTGCTGTGGCGACGTGCCCACGCTGGAGACGCTTGCCGCCGTCGATCTCTTTCGTCGGTACGTTCCAGAGCTGAAGATTCGCGTCATCAACGTCGTGAACCTGATGACGCTCCAGCCTCAGAGTGAGCACCCACACGGCCTGAGCGACAAGGACTTCGATACGCTGTTCACGACGGATAAGCCGATCATCTTCGCATTTCACGGCTATCCCGTGGCTCATCCACCGGCTGACCTACCGCCGGACGAGCCACCCTAACCTGCACGTGCGCGGCTACAAGGAAGAGGGTACGACGACGACGCCCTTTGATATGTGTGTGCTCAACGATCTCGACCGTTTCCACATAGTGCAGGACGTCATCGATCGCGTACCGCAATTAGGCGCCCGCGCCGCCTACGCCAAGCAGGCAATCCGCGACAAACTGATCGAGCACCAGCAGTACATCGCCGAGCACGGTGAGGACATGCCTGAGGTCAGCGGCTGGACGTGGGGCCAACAGGAAGCGTTAGCCGGGCGCAGCAGCTCGACGGAGGCCGATAACGTCTGAGACGTGACCGTGCAATCGCGCCGCGATACCCTGGATGCCTCGCCGCAAGCCCAAGACAGGACGAGATGCCCGTGCTTTGTGGCTGGAAGTGGCCTGCGGCGGCTCAGCACCCTATACGAGCCACAGTCGCGGGGAATACCACGTCCGCGCCGATACGAACACAATAGGAACAAGGGAGAGGGTGGGCGGGCGAAATGCATATTGATAGGCTCATCATCTGCATCTGCCTCCTCTTTTGCCTGCTGAGCGCTGGTGTGATGGGTTGCGCGAATAGCCAGCAGCCGACGAAGAGCTTGGAGGAGTGGGACAGGGCGCATCGGGCAGCAGGAGTAGGAAGATACGCACCAAAGTAGAGAGGACCATGGACGCTGTGCAACGGGCCAATTCCGGCCATCCAAGACCACTACTGGCGCTGGCCCGGTGGTCTATCCGGCGTGCCGGTGAGAAGAGGGATACAGATGCCGATCCAACAGGTCCATCTCATTCGGCACGGCGAGACGGAATGGAGTCTCAATGGCAGGCACACCGGGGTCACCGATATCCCGCTGACCGAGCACGGTCGACAGCAAGCAAGGCTGCTGAGGCAGGAGCTGGTCACGAGGAATTTCGAGCTGGTGCTGACGAGCCCACTGCGACGGGCGCGGGAGACGTGTGAATTGGCGGGGCTCGCAGAGCGTGCCGAGATCGATCCGGATCTGATGGAATGGAACTACGGCGACTACGAAGGACTGACGTCCGAGCAGATTCACGCGAGTCGCCCTGCATGGACGATCTTCAACGATGGCGGCCCTGGCGGAGAAACTCCCGAGCAGGTCGGTGTCCGTGTTGATCGTGTGATCGCAAGAGTGCGCGCACGCAGGAGTGATGCGGCTCTGTTTGCTCACGGGCACGTTCTGAGAGTACTCGCGGCCCGATGGCTGGGACTCGCTCCCAGTGCGGGCGCGCATTTTCTCCTCGACACTGCAACGCTGAACATCATGAGCTACTATCGGGGCATCCCCGCCGTGAGGCGGTGGAATGCTCCGCTCGTCCCATAAGGTACGGCTGTTTTATGAAGCTCAAGGCGATGTACACAGAGCCGGAAAATAGACCCTTAGTGGGCTGCAAAAAAACGTCACAGGAGGTAGTGATATGGCAACCGTTGACCTTGAGAGCACCGCAA
>CAWGAS010000052.1:0-142983 GCA_963820645.1 uncultured Acidobacteriota bacterium
CGTCGTCGTCGGCGCCGTTGCTGATGCGATCCTCCGGCGTCGCGGAGCTGGTCAGCGGCGTGCCTTCGCGGTAGCCGACGTGGTCGTAGTGCGCGCCGAACGCGACGTACGTGCCGTTCAGGCGGGAGTCCGTGCCGGGGACGATCCCGACGACGTTGCGGGAGAGGCGGGTGCGGACGACGGCGTAGTCCGCGTCCACGTCGATGGTGATCTTCACGCCCTTGAGCGGCATCACCGGAAGCGGTTCCCTGTTCGCGACTTTCTCCTTCAGCTCCGCGTATGTGGTCCCGGATCCGCTGAACAGGAACTCGAAGAACTCATCGCGCGCGGTGACGGTGGGGACAACCGGCCGGTCGTAGCGCTGCGCGGTCGTGAAATCGCCGTTGTCGGGCTGGTTGCCGCGCCCGCGTCCGGCGGGTTGAACGGCAGGCGTTCCGCCGGGCTGAGGCGCGGGCGGGCCCGGCGCTCCCGCGGCGGGAGGATTCTGGACGGCGGCGCCGCGTCCGAACCCGAATCCGCCGCCCACGCCAATCACGGCCGCGGCCCCCTTCTCGACGCCGCTGCGCGCGCGCGCGTTGAGCACCCGGCCGGAGCCTGCCGGCACGGTCTTCGGTCCTGATTGCCCCAGATAGATCAGGATCTTGCCCTTCGGGTCGACGCCGGCGTAGTCGTCGATGCCGGCCGACGGCATCTGCACGCCGTAGCCGACGAACTGAACCTGATCGCCCTGGATCGTCTGCTTTCCGCCCATGCTGCGCGGGAACGTGATCCCGTCGCCGTCCTTGAAGGTCCGCGTCTGGCCGTTCACGTCGACGGTGATGGACGCCTTGCTCGTGGTCCGCACGCCCAGCACCTTGACGGTCTGAAAGTACGTGCCGGTGTCGCCGCCAGGCTTGACCCCCCACTCGCGCAGGTGATCGGCGATGTAGGCCGCCGCAAGGCCGAGGCCTTCGGAATGCACCAGGCGCCCCTCGAGCTCGTCGGAGGCGATATAAGTCAACCATTCCTTGAGATCCGCAGGCGCGATCGAGCTCGAGCCGCCGTGCGCGGGCGTCTTCTGCGCGGTCAGGCCCGCGGCCAGAACGGAGACGAGACATGAGGTCACGAGTAGTCGGCGGGCCTGCATTTACGGATGGTCCTCCAGGAAGAGTGCTCTTCTAGAGGATACGTCCGCGGGCGGACGGGTGCTTACTTGCGGAAAAGGAGATAACGGAGGAGACGGAGGGAGCGGAGGGTCTTCACCACAGAGTTAACGGAGGAAACGGAGGAATCAAAACAATAGTTTTTCTCCGTTAACTCCGTCAACTCTGTGGTTAAACACGGTGTGCAAACCCCAACTGCGCTACTCCTCCCGCAGCGCCAGCGCAGGATCGATGCGCAGCGCGCGGCGGGCAGGCGCCCACGCCGCCGCGAGGCTGACCGCACCCAGCAGGAGTGCCGTTCCCACGAACGTCACCGGATCGCTCGCGCTCAACCCGTTCACGAGGAACATCGCGAGCGGCCGGGTGACCAGCGCCGCGATCGCCAGGCCGAGCAGGATGCCGCCTCCGGCCAGCACCGCGGCGTCCCGGAGCACCAGGCGGAGCACCGACGCGTGCGAGGCGCCGAGCGCCATGCGGATCCCGATCTCCGCCGTGCGGCGGCTCACCGGCGTACGACACGACCGCATAGAGTCCGACCATCGCGAGCGTGAGCCCGAGGACGCCGACCGCGCCGAGGAGCGCCGCGCCGATGCGGCTCGGCATGAAGGCGAAGGCCAGCGACGACTGCATGGTCTGCACGTCCACCGCCGCGGACGGGTCCATCTGCGACAGGATCTGCTGCACGTCGCGCACGGAGGCCGCCGGGTCGCTTCGGGTGCGCACCAGGATGTGCACGAAGCGCCCGCGGTTGCCGCGCTGGAGGAACGGTTCGTACATCGCAGCCTGCTGATCCTCGCCGATCGTGCGGTGCTTGCTGTTGCCCACGACGCCGACGATTTCGGCCGGATACGACTCGTTGGCTCCGGGCAGCATCACGTGCCGTCCGACGGGATCGGCGCCATTGAAGTGACGACGGACGAACTCTTCGTTGACGATCGCGGCCACGGGCGCGCCGGTCCGATCGGCGGGCCGGAACTCGCGGCCTCGAACGACGGGGATTCCCATCGTCGCGAAGTACTCCGGGCCGACGAGGTTCACCTCGTACCGGCGCGAGGAACGACTGGCCCGTGTCCGCCATCCGCAGCTCGAAGCCTGTCGTCATCCCGCTGCGTATCGTCAGCGGCATGGCCGACGCGTAGGTCACGCGCTCGACCGCGGGCAGCGTCTGAAGGCGCGCGACAACGGTCTCCAGCAACGCCGCGCGGCTCTCCCGCGTGTAGCGGCCTTCGACGAAGCTCACCTGCGCGACGAGGTGCGCGCGACGCGTCGAAGCCGGGATCGGCCGCCTGCGCGCGCGTCAGGTTCCGGAGAAACAGCAGCGCGGTCACGAGGAGCACGAGCGCGACGGCGACCTGCCCCATCACCAGCACGCTGCGCAGCGTCCAGCGGCGATACCCGTAACGCGGCTCCTCCTGCTTCAACGCGGGGACGAGCGACGGCCGGGTCGCCTGAAGCGCCGGCGCCAGGCCGGACAGCAGCGTCGTCAGGAGCATGAGGATCGTCGAGTAGACCAGAAGCCGCGTGTCGAATGCGCCGTGCACCTCGATGGGGATCGGCACCGGCAGCGTCACGCGTTGGATCAGCCCCACCAGGATCGACATCAGGAGCAGGCCCGCAGCCGTGCCGAACACCGCGAGCCAGAGCCCTTCCGTCAGCAGCTGCTGCACCAGCCGCGCGCGGCTGGCGCCGAGCGCGACACGGATCGCAATCTCGCGCCGCCGGACCGTGCTGCGCGCCAGGAGCAGGCCCGCGACGTTGGCGCAGGCGATCGCGAGGATCAGGCCGGCCGCGGTCAGGAGCACGCCGAAGAAGGCGGCCACCGACGCGAACTCTCCACCAAGGCCGCCGACCGGCTCGAACTGCGAGGGGTTCCCGAACTGCTTGTCGCCGTTGAGCGCAGCGACGCGCTGACCGGCGGTCGCCAATGCCGCCCTTCCTTCGGTCACGCTCTGCCCTTCGTGCAGCCGGCCGACGAGCGCGACCGCGGCGCCGCGCGGCTCGTCCAGGTCCGGCATCAGCTGCCGGCTCAGGGGCAGGTAGACTTCCGGCGCGAGGCCGTAGCCAGGGAACGCGCGCAGTCCCTTGGGAAGCACGCCCAGCACCGTGTAGGACGAGCCGTTGAACACGAGCGTCCGGCCGAGAATGCCCGGATCGCCGCCGAGCCTCCCCTGCCAGAATCCGTGGCTGATGACCGCGACGTCGGGGGCGCGATTCGCGTCGGCTTCGACAGCCGTGAATCCGCGGCCCATCGCCACCGGGACGCCCAGCACGTCGAAGAAATTCGCCGTGACGATGAGCGGGATCAGGCCGATCGACTTCTCCGGGCCGCGCCAGTTGACCTCGACCTCGAACTGATAGCCGGCGAGCCCCTGGAGCGCGCCGCTTTCCTGCAACGCCTGCCACTGCCTGGTACGAGACGTGGCTGCCGCTGCCCATCCGGATGTGCACGAGCTGATCGGGCCGGCGGGTCGTGGGCGCGGAGAGCATCAGCTCGGTCGCGATGCTGAAGATGGTGCTGTTGGCGCCGACCGCCACCGCGATGGAAATCGTCGCGGCGAGCACGAGCAGGGGCTGCCGGGCGAGCGATCGCAGGGTGTAGCGCAGGTCCTGCGTGAAGTTCTGGACGAAGGCGACGCGGCGGGTGTCGCGGCACTCTTCCTCGATCAGGCCGACCGGGCCGAAGGCGCGGATGGCGGCGGTTCGCGCCTCCGCCGGGCTCATGCCGCGGGCGAGGTTCTCGGCGATCTGCTCGTCGAGGTGCTGCCGGATTTCGCGTTGCATCGCGGCGTCCACATCACCGCCGCGCGTGAGCGAGCGCAGGCGCAACTTCGCACGATCGATCCACCGGCGCATGGCGTCTCCCCTTCTGCTCGAGAGTCTCCGGTCTCAGGTCTCAGGTCTGAGTCCGAGTCCCGAGTCCCGAGTCCCGGCGATTTCGCTACTCCGCTTCGCGCACGACGAGCCCGACCGCCGTCGAGAGCCGTTCCCAGCTTTCGAGCTCGCGCGCGAGCTGCGTCCGGCCGGCCGCCGTCAGCGCGTAGAACTTCGCCTCGCGTCCCGTCTCGGTGACCCCCGCCCTGGCCTCGAGCCACCCCTGCTGCTCGAGGCGGTGCAGCGCGGGGTACAGGGAGCCCTGCGTGATTTGCAGGACGTCCTTGCTCATCTGCTGAATCCGCTTCCCGATCGCCCACCCGTGCTTGGGCTCGAGCGCGACGGTCTTCAGAATCAGCAGGTCCAGCGTGCCTTGAATCAGATCCGAGGGTTTGCCCATGTGTTGTCGCAACGAGCCTGCCACCGCCGGGCGAAGCGAGGCCCCACCGCGAACGCCGAGCTGGCCCTTACCGGCGAACGCTAGTGAGCCGGCCTCTACCGCGCGAGCGAAGTCAGCGCGGCCCTTACCGCGTGCGCGAAGCCTGCGCGGCCCCTACCCGAGCGAAGCGAGCGGCCACCCTAACCCCTAAATCATCGACAATAGACGCCTAGACCGTCGACAATGTTCCCGAAGCCAACCAGCCGCTGTGGCGCTACCAGCGCGTGGGCTGGTTGGATTGTCGCGCGTCAGTTCGTTGGGAGTTCAGCGCTTTCGGGAGGATCGCGGGGGCAAATCCGGCCGTCCGGGCTCGTGCGCAGGCCACTGGACCCACCGCCCGCCCGGCGGCCGCGTGCCGACGCCGGCGGCGTACACGACGACCTCGTTGACGCCGTCCACCCCGAGGTCCTGTTCGATCCGCGTGTCGGCGAGGGCCTGGGTACAGTACGGCGCCAGCTTGAGCCACGTCGAGACGAGGCAGAAGGTCTGACAGAGGTGACCGGCGCCGAGGAGCACGGCGCGATACGCGCGCGGGCTGGCATAGCGCCACCGGACGCGCGGCAGGACGGCCGTCATGAACACGAGCGCGGCGGTGTCGCGGAACCACCACTGGCCGGGAATGTACGCGTCGATCTGATCGCGGGACGCCCCGCGACGAATGAGGTGCAGCGTGCCCGTTGCCGGGGCGTAGTGATAGAGCCCACGGGCCAGCCCGCGGACGCGAAGCGCCAGCACGTACGCTTCGATCGGATGGCAGGACCCGCTCGAGGGAGACGTCTTGAAGACGACCTCGGCGCCGTCCTCGGCGCGCCCGTTCATCGTCACGCCGAACGTCAGATCGAGCAGCGTGCCGAGCGCCGCGCGCTCGAGCGGTTCCCGCCCGAACACGCGCCACGTGCGCCGATCGAGAAGGACCCGGGCGAATTGTCCGGCACGAGGCAGAAGGGGGAGCCGGGTTCCGCGCCCGCGAGCAGGCTTGAACGGTTCGGGCGGCGGCCCGGGCGGGGCGGACGGCACTTGCTCGCCGCTCGCCCGCTGCTGGTGCGCCGCGGGAGCGAAATCCTTCGTCGCCTGATGAAACACGCTGGCGATCGGATGCCAGGCTCCCCACGCCTCCAGGTCATCCCGGGTACCCAAACGTGCCTGCGCTTACGCCTTGGGCTTGGCGGTGCCGCTCGCGTCGGCGTAGCCGCCGGGGACTTTCTTTTCCGCGACCACGATCAGGCGGCCTTCCCTGAACTCCGCGCCCAGCCTGAGCGTCTCGAGCACTTTGTTGTACTCCTGATCCTCCGCTCCCCGGCAGATGTAGACCTTCGCGTTGATCATCGTCCTGTGTCACTGTGCCCTCCGGTATTGTGTGAGAGGCGGCAGTGTAGAGGCGTCAGCGCTTGCCGGTCAAGGGAATTGCGTGCCCGGAGCGGAACCTCGCAGGCCGCCGATGCACTCGAGGACGGCGGTGTCGAACGCGCGCGCGACGGCCTCCAGAGGCTGATTGGCGTCGACGGCGCGGAACGCCGGCCCCTTGCTGTACCAATCCACGAGCGGCTGCGTGTTCTCGACATACGCGGTCAGGCGGCGCCGGATCACGTCGATGTGATCGTCCGCGCGCTTGACGAAGCTGCCGCCGCACGACGCGCAGTACTCCGAGGTGTGCGCCCCGGTGTCGGCCTGGCCGCAGCTCTCGCAGGTTCGCCGCGTCAGCAACCGCTGAAGGATCACGTCGGGGCTGATTTCGAGGTAGATGACGACGACACCGCCGCGGGGGGCGACCAGCGGGTCGAGCGCCTCGGCCTGCGGCACCGTGCGCGGGAAGCCGTCGAGCACGAACCCGCGCGCCGTGTCGGGGCGCTCCAGGCGCTCCCGCACCACGTCGACGATCATCCCGTCGGGAACGAGCCCGCCGGACTCGAGCGTCGCGGCCACCTGGCGGCCGAGGGGCGTGCCGCGCGCGACGGCCTCGCGCAGCATGTCGCCCGTCGAGATCCTGGGAATCCCGTGGCGCCGCGTGAACTGTGCGGCCTGCGTCCCCTTCCCCGCGCCAGGGAGCCCGACCAGCACGACGTTGAAGGGATGGGATCGGATTGGCCTGGGGTCTTGCTCCACTGAGCCATTCATTCGCGTCTCACCGCCGGCTTCAGAAGGAGATCGTGGAAGTCGAAGCTGAAGTCGGTGGACGGCGACACGGCCTGCATCTTCGCCTGATCGATCGAGCCGTCCGGGTTCAGCGCGAACGTCACGAAGGCATCGGCGCGCAGCTCCCGATCGCGCCAGCGGGCGACGAAGGTGTCGTACTGCCAGTGCTCCAGGTCGCCGACGAGCGACGGCGTGTGCGCGAACCGCATCACCAGCTTGCCGCCCTGCGGCTCGACGACGATGTCGCCGTACCAGGCGTCGGTGTACGTGCCGGCGTAGCGCTCGAGCGGGAGCGAAGGACGCGAAGCCGCGTTGCGTTCGGTCGCGGTCTTGCGCTCGGCGGCGGCCAGCGCCAGCGCCTGCGCGCGGCAACCGCCAGATACGCCGCCTGCCAGTCGGTGGCGGGCGCGCCGAGGTAATGATCCGCGACGCGGTAGACGATGGCGTCGAACGCATGCCCGGATTCCTGGTTCGTCAGGACGGCGATCCCGAGCTCCAGCTCCGGAATCATCACCACCTGCGACACGTAGCCGGGCAGCCCGCCGGTGTGCGTCAGCATCTTGTGCCCGCGATAGTCGTGGACGTCGAGCCCCAGCGCGTAGCCGCGGAAGTTCGGCACGCAGCGCCGCCAGCTCGGGCGGCAGGCTCCCCAGCGGCATCGGCGTCACCAGCGTGGTCAACTGCCGCCACGTGTTCTCGGAAAACAGCCGCGAGCCGTCGGCCAGCCGGCCGCGCGCCCAGCTGCACCATCATCCACTTCGCCATGTCGGCGGCGCTCGAGTTGATGCCGCCGGCCGGATTCGTGTTGTCGCTGTCGAACGGCGCTGATCGCGCCGGACGACGCCGTCGATGCGGCGCGTGCGGGCTCGCGACGTTGCCCCCGGCGGCCGCCGCGAATGCCGCACGTTGCTGCCGCGTCATGCCCACTTTCGCGAGGATCCGCGTGGCGACGAAATCCTCCCACGACTGGCCGCTGACCGCCTCGATCACCTCGCCGGCGACGAGATACAGCACGTTGTCGTACGCGTACGCGCTGCGGAAGCTCGTGGCCGGCGGGATGAACCGCAGCCGCCGCGCGATCTCCTTGCGGTCGTAGGTCGACGCCGGCCACCAGAGCAGATCGCCCGCGCCGAGCCCGAGGCCGCTCCGGTGGACGAGCAGATCGCGGATGGTGAGCTCGCGCGTGACGAACGGGTCCCACATCTGGAAGGCCGGCAGGTAGCGCACGACCGGCGCGTCCCACTCGATCTTCCGTTCCTCGACGAGCAGGCCGAGCGCGGTCGCCGTGAACACCTTCGTGTTCGAGGCGATGCCGAACAGCGTCTGCGCGTCCACCGCCGCCGGTTCGCCGAGCTTGCGGACGCCGTAGCCCTTCGCGACCACGACCTGGCCGTCCTTGACGATCGCGAGCGCGAGGCCCGGCACGTCGAACGCGCGCAAGACGCGCTGCGACGTACGCGTCGAGATCGGGCGGCGCCGCCGGCGCCTGGGCGCGGAACGGCGTCCCGAGCCAGAGCACGAGCAGCGCGACGATGATGATGCGGCGGCGGTAGCTCGTCATGCCAACGGACACGTGTTTCAGCGACGTAGCGCCGAGCTGCGGGCCTTTCGAAACTCCAACACGCCCAGACGAGGCCCGCGCCTCCGCCCACCGCGCTGGCAAAGACGGTCACGACCTCGACGACCCGGACGCGGGGCACCAGCGCGAGCGCCCCGACGAACGATGTCGCGATGCCCAGGAGCGCGGCCACCAGCACGACCACCGGGCGCAGCGGCTTCGGGCCCCCTTGGCGTGGCTGCTTATTCACCTGGCGTCATCGCGTGACTCCGTGGAGACGGGCTCGGTCCCCAACACGTCGTCGGCTTCCGCGGCGTCTTCCTCTCGCACGAGCAGCTCGACGCCACCCATCCAGAGGTGCGGGCGGGTGCCGCCGCAATCGTCGGCGCGGATCATCGCGTCGATGCCCGCCGCCTCGAGCGCGCTGCGGGCGATCTCGGCGTCGAAGTTGTTGACGAACGTCCGGATCACACGAAGGGTGTCATCCATGCGGAAATAGTAGCACCGCCGCCTCCTTCCGCCTTCCCGTCCGTTTCACCCCGTCCTCCACCGTTTCGCCACAGAACGATGGCGGCGTTCGACGACTCGAGGCACAAAGAGTGCGTCTGAAACCGTGCGTGGCATCCGGCTTCAGCCGGACCCTGCGGTTTTGAACACGTTTCGGTACAGATGGAGGTCAGCATGAAACGAGCACGAACCGTGGGATTGTGGATCGTCACGCTTCTGGTGGCGGCCGTGATGGTCGGACCGGGCGTGCAGAAGTTCACGAGCCCGATGTGGCAGCGCATGTTCAGGGTATGGGGATACCCGGACGCAGTTCTATCTGGTCATCGGCGCCGTCGAGGTCGTCGCGGGGATCGGCCTGCTGGTGCCGCGCATCGCCAGCGCCTGCGCGATCATGCTGATGACCGTCATGGCGGGGGCCTTCGTGACACGCAGTGACGCACGGACGCGAACGGCGTCGGGGAGCTCGTCTTCATGACGATGCTCGGCATCGTCGTGTACGGCCGATGGCCGGGCGTGCTGGCGCGGCGGCGGGCGCAGCCGCCTGTGGTCGCCCAGACGCTGTGATCGGTGGCGTCCGGCTTTAGCCGGACCGTGATCGGTGGTGCTCCGGCGTTAACGGTGGCATCCCGGACGCCACGAGCAGCGGGTGATGGAGTGGCCGGCCGGCGTCAGCCGGAGCAGAACGTGCGATCCGGACCCCTGTGATACAAAGGCCCGCGTGCGCCGCCGCTGGGTAATCTGGGTGCTCGTCTTGTCCGGATGGACGGCGCTCGCCGTGTTCTTCGCGGTGAGCAGCTCGCTCACGTTCGTGGCCGCCTATCAGCCGCCGCAGTGGCGGCTGACGCTCCTCATGTCGTTGACGGAGTGGTTCGCATGGGCGGCGCTGACGCCGCTCGTCGCGGGGCTCGCGCGGCGCTTCCCGCTCCGCGCGGGCTCGTTCGTCACGAGCCTCGCGGTGCACGCGCCGGCCGGCTTCTTCATCGCGGTGCTCAAGGTGACGCTCACGCGCATCCTGCGAATCCCCATCGTCCGGACGAACGAGTACTTCATCATCAGCAACCTCGCGACGCACTACGTCATCTACTGGGCCATCGTCGCGGCGGTGCACGCGCTCGCGTACTATCGAGCCGGACGCGAAGGCGAGCTGCGTGCCTCGCAGCTCGAGGCGCGGCTGGCCGACGCCCGGCTCCAGCTGCTCAAGATGCAGCTGCACCCGCACTTTCTCTTCAACACGCTGAACACGATTTCCGAGCTCGTGCACGAGGATCCGGGCACGGCCGATCGCATGATCGCGTCGCTCAGCCAGCTGCTGCGCGAGTCGCTCGACGTGGGAACCGTGGACCGGGTGCCGCTCGCGCGGGAGCTCGACCTGCTCGAGCGGTACGTGGACATTCAGCGCGCGCGGTTCGGCGATCGCCTCGACGTCGGCCTCGAGGTCGAAGCGGACGCGCGCGACGCCCTCGTCCCGCCCCTGATTCTGCAGCCGCTCGTCGAGAACTCGATCCGTCACGGGCTCGCGGCGCGCGTCACCGCGGGCAGGATTCGCGTGCGGGCGATGCGCCAGGGGGATCGCCTGGTGCTCGAGGTCGCAAGACGACGGTGCGGGGCTCGAGCCGCACGTGGGCACGCGCGAAGGCGTCGGACTGGGGAATACGAGGGCGCGCCTGCAACAGCTCTACGGCCAGGCGCACGGCGTCGAGATCCGCAATGCCGACGGCGGAGGCGCGCTCGTCCGGCTCACGATGCCGTGGCAGCGCGACACGCCCGAGGCCGGGACGCCATGACCCTGCGCGTGCTCATCGTGGACGACGAGCCGGTCGCGCGCCGGCGGCTTCGCCGGCTCCTTCGCGACGTGCCGGACGTCGAGGTCGCCGGCGAGTCCGGCGACGGCCGGAGCGCGGTGACCGACGTCCGCGCGCTCGTACCGGACGTCGTGCTGCTCGACGTGCAGATGCCGGAGATGGATGGATTCGAGGTCATCGGTGCGCTCGCCGGCGGGCCGCTTCCCGCCATCATCTTCGTGACGGCGCACGACCGGTACGCGCTGCGGGCCTTCGAGGTCCATGCGCTCGACTACCTCCTCAAGCCGGTCACCGGTGAACGGCTCGCCGGCGCGATCGATCGCGCGCGCACGCGCATCGCCGAGCGCCGCGGGGCCGCCGTCGATCCGCGCGTCCTGGCGCTGCTCAACGACCTCGCCTCGGGCCGCCGCTTCCTGACGCGGCTGCCGGTCAAGTCCGGCGGGAAGGTCATCGTCTTGTTGCTCGCGGACGTGGACTGGATTCAAGCCGCGGACAACTACGTCACGCTGCACGCGGGGGCCGATCGGTTCGTCGCGCGGGAGACGATCGGGCGGCTCGAGCGGGAGCTGGATCCGGAGCGGTTCGTCCGCATCCATCGCTCCGCGATCGTCCAGGTCGATCGCATCAAGGAGCTGCTGCCGGATTTCCATGGGGACTTCACCATGGTCCTGCACAACGGCGCGCGCGTGACGCTGAGCCGCACGTACCGCGCGAAGGTGGAGCAGGTCCTCGGGAGAGAGCTGTGAGTGGGAACACCAGTCCCAGCTACCCGCTTCCAGCTTCCGCGCTTCGCACGCGGTCCGCGGGCTTCCAGCTTCCTGCTATCCCGCGCGTGTCCGCGCTTCCTGCGTTCCCGCTTCCTGCTTCGCCGCTTGCCTGCTTGCTCGAGCTTCGCGCTGCTCCAGCTTCCTGCTTCCCGCTTCGACCGATGGCCTCACTCGAGATACACGCTGCGATAGAGTAATCAGGCGTGCCTGAATTACCCGACATCGCGCTCTATCTCGAAGCGCTGGCCCCGCGGGTGTTGAATCAGCCGCTCGAGCGGCTGCGGCTCGGGAATCCGTTCCTGGTGCGCACGGTCGAGCCTCCCGTCGCCGCGGTCGAGGGGCGCGTGGTCGTCGGACTGCGGCGGATGGGGAAACGGATCGTCTTCGATCTGGACGGCAGCCTGTTCCTCGTCCTGCACCTGATGATCGCCGGCCGGCTGCGCTGGCGGGAGCGGGGCGCGGCCATCCCGCGCAAGGTGGGCCTGGCGGCGTTCGACTTCCCGACCGGCACGGCGATTCTCACCGAGCAGGGCTCCCGCCGTCAGGCGTCCGTGCACATCGTGGCCGGGATCGCCGATCTCGCCGCGCTCAATCCCGGCGGCCTCGAAGTCCTCGACTCCGCGCTGCCGGTGTTCGCAGAGCGGCTCACACGGGTGAACCATACGCTCAAGCGGGCGCTGACCGATCCGCACATCTTCAGCGGCATCGGCAACGCGTACTCCGACGAAATCCTGCACGCGGCGCGGCTGTCGCCGATGAAGCTCACGAGCAGTCTCACCGGCGAGGAGATCGCGCGGCTCCACGAGGCCACGCTGCGCACGCTCGAGGCGTGGATCGTACGGCTGCGGGATGAAGCCGCCGGGGCGTTTCCGGAGAAGGTCACCGCGTTCCGCGAAGGCATGGCCGTCCACGGGCGTTATCGTCAACCGTGCCCGGTCTGCGGCGCGCCGGTCCAGCGCATCGTCTACGCGCGCAACGAGGCCAACTACTGCGCGCCCTGCCAGACCGGCGGACGCCTGCTGTCGGACCGCGCGCTCGCCCGGCTGCTGCGCGACGACTGGCCGAAGACGCTCGAGGACATGGAGCGCCGGCTCGCCACGGGGAAGAGCGGGGCGTGAGCTACACGCCGAACGCTTGAGATGATGATCATGTGGCGGTACACGAGCGTGCCCCACGCCTTGCCCGAGAGACGGCCGAAAGCGGGATGCACCTTCACCGTGGCAGCCGGACCGCGGCGCACGAACTGGTCGAGCTCGTCGCGAAGCAGCCCAACCTCCGCCGTCCACTCTCCCGGCTTCCTGGCCAGCAACTCCGGTGCGGTCGGCGCCCCTTTGGGAAACGGCAGGCAGTAGATGATGAGCTGTTTCATCGGCGGATAGCGGAGCAGCGGCATGTTCTTCGGCTCGGCGGGAAGCTCTCCAGACGCCATGCGGAGCGAGTCGGTCAGGTGCGCCACCATCTCCGGTGCGTTCATCCGTCCCCACTGCGCGGAGCTGTCAGGCGTCAGCCGCTGCACGCGGTCACGAAGGTCGCCGTGATCCCGAGCGTTCCAGACTGACTTCATAGGGGGTCTCCTAGCGTTTCTGCCCCTATCGCAAAGAGATGCCGCTCGCCTCGCACGTACATGTGCCCGTCGGCGAGCGCCGGCGTGGACATCAGCGGCTCCCCCATCGAGTTCTTCGCGACCAGCTCGAACTCCGTGCCGCCGCGGACGACGAACACGTCGCCGTCTTCGCTGGACAGGTAGATGCGCCCGTCGGCCGCGACCGGCGAGGCGCTGAACCCGCTTCCCTTGTGCTCGATGCGCTGCCGGAACACTTCGCGCCCCGTCTTCAGATCGTAGGCGTCGAACAGTCCGGCATTCCCCAGCACGTAGACCACGCCCTGATAGATGAGCGGCGTCGGCATGTACGAGCCGCGGCCCGTCTTGCTCCAGACGACGGAGTCGTTCGCGGCCTGATCGGGGCGGAGGCTGATGTCCCCCTTGCCGCCTGGACGGATCGCGAAGATCGGCCGCTCGGGCGCGCGGCCGCTGGCGACGACCACGATGCCGTCGGCGAAGACGGGCGTCGGCGCGGTGATCTTCGAGCTGCCGCCGAGACGCCATCGCTCGGCGCCCGTGTCGGGGTCGTAGCCGCGGATGAAATTGGAGGCGTTGGTCACGAGCTCCGGCGCGCCGCCCCTGTCCGGCTTGTCCGGCACGTACACCGTCGGCGTGCCCCACGACGGCAACTCCTGCCGCACGGTCTTCCACACCGTCCGCCCGGTCGCGAGGTCGGCGGCCAGCACGAACGATTCGTTCTGCGTGTCGCACTGCACGATCACCATGTTCTTGTAGATGATCGGCGAGCTGGCGGTCCCCCACTCGTACTCCGGCAGATCGTAGGCGCCGGTGTTCAGCACCCCGAGATCCTTCTGCCACAGGAGCTTCCCCTGCATGTCGAACGCGTAGAGGCCCTGCGATCCGAAGAACGCGACGACGCGCCGGCCGTCGGTGACGGGCGTCGCGTTCGCGTAGGTCGCCTTGATGTGCCGCTTCTCGCGCGGCACGCCCTCGTACGCCGTGCTTTGCCACACGATTTTTCCACTGTGCCGATCGATCGCGATCACGACCCAGCGCTGCGCCGTGCGATCCTCCGACGCCGTGCCTTCGCCGTACAGCCCCGGCTTGAACGTCGCGTCCGGCCGGCTGCTGATCGCGGAGGTCACGAAGATGCGGTCGCCCGACACAATCGGGCTCGAATGCGCCAGCCCCGGCACCGCCGTCGTCCAGACGATGTTCGTCCCGGTGGAGACGTTCCAGGTGTCCGGCGGCCGCCGGCCGTCGCCGATGCCGGAGGCTGACGGGCCGCGGAATCCGGGCCAGCTCGCCGGCGTCGCGGCGGTCCCCAATGCCAACACGGCCAGTGCAAAGCACGCCGTCGCGGTTCCGGTTCGGAGCGCTCGATTCCTGGAGACGGTCTCAAAACCGAAGGTGGCATCCGGCTTCAGCCGGACTTCCCGGGTTTTGAAAATCTGCGTCATCATGGATTCACCAGGAGGACGGGCGCTACTCCGGCACGCCGTCGATGAGGATCAGCTCGCTGTTCGACGTCGCGTTCCGCAGGGCCTTGGCGGGCGCGTACTCGGCTGACTCCCACCACATGCGCGCCTGCGTGGCCGACGGGAACTCGAGGATCACCAGCCGCTTCGGCTGCCAGCCTCCCTCGAGCACGCGCGTCTCGCCTCCCCGCGCGAGGAACTTGCCGCCGTACGCCTTGATGCTTTCCGGAGACCTCCGGATGTATTCCTGGTACGCGATCGGATCGGTGACATCGACATTGGCAATGACGTATGCAGACATCGTCTCCTCGTGTGGGGGGCTCGGGACTCGCGTCTCGGGATCTCGGGATCTCGGGATCCTGGGATCTTCGGTCTTTGGTCCGGGATCCGCAGCCTGAGTCCCGAGACCAACGATCCTGAGACCGAAGACCTTAGTCCGGCCCCCGTATCGCCGACAGGAAGATCTCCCCGAGATCCTCCGCCTTCCTCGCGCCGATGCCGCGGATGCCGTGCAGATCGCCGACGGTCTTCGGACGCAGCCGCGCCATCTCGCGCAGCGTCGTGTCGTGGAAGATGACGTACGGCGGCACGCCGCGCGCCCGCGCGATCTCGAGACGCACGGCGCGAAGCTCGCTCGAACAGATCGCGGTCCACGTCCTCCCACGACTCCGCCTCGATGCGCGACCGTTTCGGCATCCGGTCCTTGACCGACCGGCGCTGACGCGCGAGCACGAGCCCGGCCTGGCTGGCGGGGTTCTTCAGGAGCTCGACGCCCGCGCGGCGTCAGCCGCGATCACCGGAAACGCGTCGTCGGTCTGCCGGAGCAGGCCGTGCGCGAGAAGCTGCTCGATGTAGCCGCGCACTTCGGGGACCGACGCCTCGCGCAGCAGCCCGAACGTCGTGAGCTCCTGGTGCCGCCGCGACGTGACCTGATCGTTGTCCTTGCCGCACAGGACGTTGGCGACGTGCGCGGCGCCGAACCGCTGGCCGACGCGCGCCACGCAGGACAGCATCTTCCGCGCGAGCTGGACGGAATCATCCGCCGTCTCGAGCTCGCTCGAGGCAGTAGTCGCACGCGCTGCAGTCGGCGCGCGCGTAGCGTCTCGCCGAAGTAGCCGACGAGGTGGCGGTGCCGGCAGCCGACGCTGGCGGCGTAGCGTTCCATGTCGCGCAGCAGCTTCTTCGTGCGCCTCGGTCAGCTCGCCGTTGCGCTCCAGCATCAGCCGCCATTTCATGAAGTCGGCGGTCGAGTAGATGAGCAGGCACTCCGCCTCGAGGCCGTCGCGCCCCGCGCGGCCGGACTCCTGCTGGTAGTGCTCCAGCGACTGCGGCGCGCCGGCGTGCACGACGAAGCGGACGTCGGAGCGATCGATCCCCATCCCGAAGGCGACGGTCGCGACGATGACGTCGGTCGTCTTCTTCGAGGAACGCGTCCTGGTTCCGGCTGCGCTCGTCGTCGGCCAGCCCGGCGTGGTACGGGAGCGCGCGGATGCCGGTCTCGCGCAGCCAGGCAGACAGCGCGTCGACCTCGCGCCGTGACGTGCAGTAGATGATGCCCCGCCTGCCCTCGGTGGCGGGCGAGCACGTCGGTGAGCTGGCGCTTCAGGTTCGCGCGCGCGAGGACGCGATAGACGAGGTTCGGACGATCGAACGATCCGACGAGCTCGACGGGATCGCTCAGGCCGAGCTGCGCCGCGATGTCGCGCCTGACGCGCGCCGTCGCGGTGGCGGTGTAGGCATGGAGGCTGATGCCGGGCAGCAGCGTCCGCAGTTTCCCGAGCTGCCGGTACTCCGGGCGGAAGTCGTGCCCCCACTGGCTGATGCAGTGCGCTTCGTCGATGGCCACGAAGCTGACCTGGCAGGTGGCGAGCAGGTTGAGGAAGTCCTCCCCCCGGTCGGAGAGAAGCCGTTCCGGCGACACGTAGAACAGCCGGAACCGTCCATCCCGCAGGCCGGAGACCGACGGCGGCCTTCTGATGAGGAGCCAGGGAGCTGTTGTAGCAGGCCGCGGCGACGCCGTTGCCGACGAGCGTGTCGACCTGGTCCTTCATCAGCGAGATCAGCGGGGACACGACGAGCGCGAGCCCGTCGACGGACCACGGCGGGCGCCTGGAAGCAGAGCGACTTGCCGCCGCCCGTCGGGAGCACGACGATCGAATCGCGGCCGGCGAGGATCGCGTCCATCGCTTCGCGCTGGAGCGGCCGGAACGAGGTGTAGCCCCAGTACTGTTCGAGCGCGAGCGAGAGCGCGCCCTCGGCCGGGGACGCCTGGTGGGTCACGATGCCACCATGGTACAGCTTATCGGATGGAGACGAGTATTCGTTCTTCTCCGTTAACTCCGATAACTCTGTGGTGAAAAAGATCTCCGATGTCTCTGCGCCAGCTCACCCTCCTAGAGCGTGCGACCGCGATCCCGCCATAAGATCGGCTGATGCTCGTCGAGACGGCGGCAGGGCTCTATTGCCCGGCCGGCGAATTCCACATCGATCCGTGGCAGCCGGTCGACCGCGCGGTGATCACGCACGCGCACGGCGATCATGCGCGTCCGGGGAGCGCCGCGTATCTCTGCGCGCGATCCGTCGGCGATCCTCCTGCGGCGCCGCTTCGGGCCCGATGCTTCGATCGAGAGCGCTGCCCTACGGACAGACGCTGACCCTCGGCGGCGTGCGCGTCAGCTTCCATCCGGCCGGCCACGTCCTCGGTTCCGCGCAGGTGCGCGTCGAAGGACACGACGGCGTGTGGGTGGTCAGCGGCGACTACAAGCGCGCCCCCGATCCGACGTGCGCGCCGTTCGAGCCGGTCCGGTGCGACACGTTCATCACCGAATCGACCTTCGGCCTGCCGATCTACCGGTGGGATCCGACCGCGGTCCGTCATCGACGACATCATCGCGTGGTGGAACGCGAACCGCGACGCGGCACTGACGTCGGTGCTCTTCTGCTACACGATCGGCAAGGCGCAGCGCGTCCTCGCCGAGCTGACGCGGGTCACGGATCGGCCCGTCTACGTGCACGGGATGATGCTCGGGCATGATCGAGGCCTACCGCGAGGCCGGCGTCGCGATGCTGCCGGTGGTGCCGGTGATCGAACGGGCTCGAGGCAGCCGCTCCAGCGCGGCGTCGTTCGCCGGCGAGCTGGTGCTCGCGCCGCTCTCGGCGCGCGGCACGCCGTGGATGCGGCGGCTCGGGAGACGTGTCGGACGCGTTCGCGTCCGGCCTGATGCGCGTGCGCGGCGTCCGCCGCCAGCGCGCGTTCGACCGCGGCTTCGTGCTGTCGGATCACGCCGACTGGCCGGCGCTGCTGCGAGACGATCGCGGAGACCGGCGCGCCGCGCGTCCTCGCGACGCACGGCCACAGCGAGCCGCTCGCGCGCTACCTCGCGGCGCACGGGCTCGACACCGGCGTCATCCGCACCGCGTGGGAAGGAGAGCCGTCGGCGAGTGAAGCGGTTCGCCTCGCTCTACGACGCGATCGACCGCACGACCTCGACCAACGCGAAGGTCGCGGCGATGGTCCGGTATTTCCTGGCCGCGCCGCCCGCCGACGCCGCGTGGGCCGTGTATCTTCCTGACCGGCCGGCGTCTCAAACGCCTGGTTCCGTCCGCGGCGATCCGGGACTGGACGCTCGCGGCCACCGGCCTCGACGACTGGCTGCTCGACGAGTGCTACGCGGTGGTCGGCGACGGCGCCGAGACCGCCGCGCTCGTGCTCGATCAGGTCGCGGTCGGAAGCCGAGAGCGACGGTGCCGCTCGCCGAGTGGGTGGACGACGCGCATCCTGCCGCTGCGCGGCCTGGAGCCGGCGGCGCAGCAGGCGCGAGTCAGCCGCTGGTGGCGCGCGCTCGATCGACTCGCAGCGCTTCATGCTGCTGAAGATCCTCACCGGCGAGCTGCGCGTCGGCGTGTCGCAGACGCTCGTCGTCCGCGCGCTGGCTCAGGCCGCGGCGCTGCCGGCGACCGACCATCGCGGCACGGCTCATGGGGGAATGGACGCCGACTGCCGAGTGGTACGGCGCGCTGCTGTCGCACCGAGCACACCGACGACGATCGCTCGCGCCCGTATCCGTTCTTGCCTGGCGTCGCCGCTCGAGGATCCGATCGAGACGCTCGGGACCGCGCGACGACTGGCACGGTCGAGTGGAAGTGGGACGGCATCCGCGCGCAGCTGATGCGCCGTGCCGGCGCGGTGCATCTCTGGTCGCGCGGCGAAGAGCTCATCACGCACCGCTTTCCGGAGATTGCCGCGGCGGCCACGCGTCTCCCCGACGGCACCGTGCTCGACGGCGAGGTGCTCGCGTTCCGCGACGATCGGCCGCTGCCCTTTTCGGCGCTCCAGCAGCGCATCGGCCGGCAGAAACAGGTCGCCCAGATGGCGCGCGCGGTCCCGGTCGTCTTCATGGCCTACGACCTGCTCGAGGACGGCGGCGCCGACGTCCGGCCGCGCCCGCTCGACGAGCGCCGGCGCGCGCTCGAATCGCACGTCGCCGCGCCGTTCGGCGTGCTGCGCACGTCGGCGATGCTGACCGAGCCGACATGGGAGGCGCTCGCGCGCGCTGCGTGCCGACTCGCGCGCGCTCGGCGTCGAAGGCCTGATGATCAAGCGGCGGACGTCGCCGTACGGCGTCGGACGGCAGGCGCGGCGACTGGTGGAAGTGGAAGATCGATCCCTACACGATCGACGCCGTGCTCATCTACGCGCAGCCCGGCAGCGGCACGCCGCGCGAGCCTGCTGACCGACTACACCTTCGGCGTCTGGGACGGCGGCGAGCTCGTGCCGATTGCGAAGGCCTACTCCGGTCTCGTCCAACGAGGAGATCGCCGAGCTCGATCGCTGGATCCGGCGCCACACGCGGGAGCGGTTCGGGCCCGTCCGGCACGTCGAGCCGGTGCAGGTCTTCGAGCTCGGGTTCGAGGGCATCGCGCGGTCGTCGCGTCACCGGTCGGGGATTGCCGTGCGGTTCCCGCGGATGCTGCGATGGCGCACCGACAAGACGCCGCAGGAGGCGGACACGCTGGACCACGTGCGGTCCATCCTCGCCGCCGCCCTTCGACTCGCGTAATCCATGCGCTCGCTCAGGGCAGGCCCGGGGGTCTGACCCCAATCGGTCAGTCCTCGGGGCGAAATGGGGTCTGACCCCATTTTGCGCACGCGGGGTCGAATCCGGGGACGGAGCACCGGCTGATGTTCTATACCCCAGCCCTAACCGGTTGATTCAGAAGGAATTGTTCGAACTGATGCGTGTCGCCCCGCGCACCGGGGTCTGACCCCAACCGGCCCCGGCTTGCGCGGCGCACCGCGGGCGGACGATGATGCCGTCCGTGACGACCACCTCGCGCGGCCGCCGTCGCTGCGGCGTTCCTCATCGCGTTCGTGCTCGCGGCCGACGCCGGCTCTCGGCGCACCCGGCGCCGTTCAGCTACCTCGACATCCGGCTCGCGCCATCCGCCATCAACGGGACGCTGACGCTCCACGACCTCGACGTCGCGCACGAGCTCGGCATCGCCGACGCGGAGACCCTTGCCGACGCGTCGGTGGTGGCACGGCACGCGGCTGCGCTCGCGGCACTGGTGCGCGCGCGGCTGGTGCTGGAGGCGGACGGGGACGCGCTGCCGTGGGAGATCGTCGGCGGCCGGCCGGTGCCCGATCGGTCGGGGATCGAGCTGACGTGGCGCGTACCGGGCACGCCGTCCGCCGGCCGGCTGACGGTGCGGGCCGCGCTCTTCCCGTACGATCCCAATCACCAGACGTTCGTCAACCTGTACGAGAACGGCAACCTCGTCCGGCAGGAGATCCTGAGCAGCACGCGCGGCAGCCTCGACTTCTACACCGGCACGCGGCAGGGGGCGATCGCGGTGTTCAAGACCTTCACCGCATCGGGCGTCCATCACATCGCCATCGGTCCCGACCACATCCTCTTCATCGTCGGCCTGATCCTGCTCGGCGGACGCGTGCGCCGGCTCCTGTTGATCATCTCCGCGTTCACGCTCGGCCACAGCATCACGCTGTCGCTGGCGGCGCTGGGGATCGTCACGCCGCCGCCGCACGTCATCGAGCCGGCCATCGCGCTCAGCATCGTGTATGTGGGGGCCGACAACCTGCTCGTCGGCTCGAAAGGCCGCGATGCCCGCGCCTGGGTCGCGCTCTTCTTCGGCCTCGTCCACGGGTTCGGCTTCGCGAGCGTGCTCCGCGAGACAGGGCTGCCGCCGCGCGCGCTCGGCCTGTCGCTGTTCTCGTTCAATCTCGGCGTCGAAATCGGCCAGGCCATCATCGTGTTGATCGTGGCCTCAGTCCTCGGCGCGATCCGCGCCCACCGTCCGGCGGCCGCGCGGACGATCGTCGTGGCCGGATCGCTCGTGGTGATCGCCGCCGGCGCGTACTGGTTTATTGAGAGGGTGATCTAGACGTTCTTGGTTCTTGGTTCTTGGTTATTCGTTCGTTCTCGTTCGTGGTTCTTCGTTCCTGCACAGGAACGGCGAACGGAACGAGAACTAAGAACCAAGAACCAAGAACGCCCGTCACTTCTTATGACTGGCGACGTACTGCCGCACGAACTCCTCGAGGTGCGGGGCGTTGGTCAGCCCGACCTTCTTGCCCTCTTCGAGCGCCGCATCGACCGTCATGCCGTCGCGCATCACGCGGCGGATCGCCCAGAACGCGCCGACACGGATCGCGGCCGTGCAGTGGATGAACATCGGGCGATTCGCCGTGTCGTCGGTCAGCCGCAGGAACTCGTCCGCCTGGGCGTCGGTGGGCTCCCGGTAGACGACCGGGATGTTGAAGTACTTCATGCCGAGCTTCTCGACCGTCGCCTGTTCTTCCTCGGCGCGGTGCTCGCTCGGCTGACGCAGGTTCAGCACCGCCTTGATGCCGTCGGCCTTGAGCTTCGCGAAGTGCTCGACCCGCGGCTGCGCGCCGGTGCAGAACTCGCGGCGTCACCTGCAGGAACTTGTTGATCGGCGGAAGCTCCTGGGCCGGAGCTGCCGGCGGCGACTGGGCCGCCAAACCAGCCGTCAGCGCAACGACGACAAACGTCGTAATCGATCTCATGACCGCACCTGCGCGGCAAACGCCTGACGCTGACGTGTGAGGTGCGGGACAATGCCGATCATCCGCTGGATGAGCATCAACTGCGCGCGATGGTGCATCTCGTGCTCCTTGACCGCCAGCAGCATCTCGAACCGCGTGCGCTGCGACGGTTGAACGGGAGGCGGGAACGACACGACCTCCTCGAGTATCCCCGGGTCCAGGCCGCCGAGAAACGCCGCGAACCGCTCGCCGCCGTCCCGCAGCGCCGCGACGATGTCGTCCTTGCTCCGGAGCGCCTGCTCCGCCGCGTTGCGTTTCGCCATGCTCTCCGCGTACTTCGAAAAATCGACGGCGGCGATACGCTCCCCGTGCACGATCATCTGCGATTCGGGACTGACCGCGATGTGCGCGAGCATCTCGCCGGCGCTCCTCACCTCGGGTGCGGCCCTGAACTCGTATTGTTCCGCCGGGATCTCCTCGGCGATTGTGACCGTGTGCTTCCGTACCGTGCGAAAGCTGTCTGCCAATTGTTTGGGGCCGTAGATCATGCGAACCTCGCTGTGCGACTGAGACCGACACGGAAGTGTAGCACCCGGACCCGGCTGGCGTAAGATACGGCCGGTGAAGACACGCTGGCTCACGCTCCTCGTGGTGTTCGTCCCCGCGCTCGGGCTCGACGCGCAACGGCCGCCGCGCTTCGAGGTGCACGAAGCCACTATCGCGCGCATCCACGCGGCGATGAAGGCGCGGCAGCTCACCTGCCGGGCGCTCGTGGCCGACACTACCTCCGCCGCATCGACGCGTACGACAAGAAGGGGCCGGCGCTCAACGCGCTCGTCCATCGTCAATCCGGAGGCGCTGAACGACGCCGACGATCTCGACCGCCGCTTCAAGACGGCCAGGGGCGGCCCCGCCGGTGCCCGCTGCACTGCGTCCCGGCGATCGTGAAGGACAACTTCGAGACGATCGGCCTGCAGAGCGCCGCCGGGTCGCTCGTCGCTGAAGGGGTTCGTGTCGGACAAGGACGCGTTCCTCGTGAAGCGCGATCAAGGACGCCGGCGCCATCGTGCTCGCCAAGTCGAACATGGCGGAGTGGGCGTTCAGCCCGTACGAGACCGTCAGCTCGATCCTGCCCGGCTACACCGCGAATCCGTACGCGCTCGATCGCGTCACGGCGGGCTCGAGCGGCGGGACCGCGGCCGCCGTCGCCGCCAACTTCGGCACGGTCGGCCTCGGCAGCGACACCGGCAACTCGATCCGCGGGCCCTCGGCGCACCAGGCGCTCGCCGGCATCCGCTCGACGATGGGGCTGACGAGCCGCGCCGGGCGTCGTCCCGCTGAGCCTGCTCGCCGACATCGCGGGGCCGATGACGCGCACGGTCGAAGACGCCGTGGCGGTCTTCCAGGCGATCGTCGGCGAGGATCCGGACGATCCGATCACGCTCGCTCGGGTACGTGCAGCCGGGGCTGCGGCCGGGCGGCCGTCCCGCGGCAATTCCGACTACCGCGCGGCGCTCTGCGCGACGGCCTGAAGGGCGCGCGCATCGGCGTCCTCCGTCAGGCCTACGAGCGCGACACGACCGATCCCGAGGTCGTCTCCGTCTTCATGGCGGCCGTCGAGGATCTGAAGCGCGCCGGCGCGACCATCGTCGATCCGGCGCGCGTCGAGCTCGCCGAGGTCAGGCGGACGCAGGGCGCAGGATCGTGCGGCGGATTCAAGTACGACATCAATCGCTACCTGGCGGCGCACGGCGACCGCGTGCCGGTGCACTCGCTCGACGAGATCATGCCGCTCGCGCCGGTTCCATCCGTCGGTCGCAGCTGCGGCTGCGAGCGCGCGCAGGAAGCGACGGAGGCCAACGGGCCGGAGACCGCCGGCGTGCAAGGCGGAAGCGGACTATCGCGAGCAGTTCCGCGCCGCGGTGCTGAAGACGATGGAGGCGCACCGGCTGGACGCGTTCGTCTATCCGACGTGGAGCAATCCGCCGCGCCTCATCGGCGACCTGAACACGCCGCACGGCGACAACAGCCAGGTGTTCTCGCCGACGACCGGCTTTCCGGCGGTGAACGTGCCGATGGGCTATACGCGCGGCGGCACGCTTCCCGGCGGGCATCACGTTCTTCGGGAAGCCGTGGGACGAGGCCACGCTGATTCAACTCGCCTACGCGTACGAACAGGCGACGAAGCATCGCCGCCCACCGGCGTCGACGCCGCCGCTGCGCTGATGATTGCAGAGGGTGGGGAGACACTGCAGGTCCGGCTGAAGCCGGACGCCACCGCAGCATGGTCCGGCTGAAGCCGGACGCCACCGAGGCGAACTACCGCAGCGTCGCGGACCGCTTCCGCACCTCGTCTTCCGTGAACGCCGCGAAGACGAACGGCTGCGACTCGAGGTAGGCCGTCAGATCCCGCAGCGACAGCTTCAGCTCGGCGAGGCGCTTGACGTCGACGAAGATCTGGGCGTTCTCGGGCTCGTAGTAGGTGATGAGCGCCTTCTTGTCCGCATCGAATTTCGCGTGCAGGGCGTTGACGATGTCGGGCGCGAAATGACGTCGTGCCGGATCGGCCAGCTCGCCGGGCATGCCGTGGTCCGCGGTGAGCGCGAGAAGATAGTCGCGGCCCACCTTCGACTCGAGCGCGGCGAGGATCCGCGTGAAGTGGCGATCCATTTCCGCGAGCGTCGCGCGCAGCTCGGGCGAGGCCGGCCCGTGCTTGTGCCCCACGTAGTCCGCCGCTTTGAAATTCAGCAGCAGCAGAACCGGCTCGGCGCCGAACGCTTGTCCTTCGATGAGCTTGACGAACGCGTCAGCTTCGAACCGGGGAAACAATCCCGAACGGCGGATCGCCGACGGCGTGTCGATCTTGTGCCCCATCCACTGGCCGTCGGCAGGCAGGAGCGTCTTCGCGTTGAGCGATTTCATGTCCGCCGGCAGCGTGAAGCACTCCTCGTTCGTCTTCCACAAACCGCTGTCCAGATCGTAGCCGGCCATCACGACCGCGGTGCCGTTCAGCTGGCACGCGCCATGACCGCCGAGCGCCGTCGACGCCGGCACGCTGCTGCCCTGCGCGATGACGGGCGCGCGGCCCGCCGACTCGAGCTGCCACACGTCGGCAATCGTGAGCGCCATCAGTTCCTGGGGACGCCAGCCCTCGAACGAATCGCGGCGCTTGCGGTTGACGCGATCGTACAGGTTGTTGCCGGTGACGCCGTGGACGCGCGGGTCGGCGCCGGTCGCGATCGTGGAGTGGCCGACGGCGGTGTTCGTCGGCAGATAGTTGACCCGCGCCTGCGTGAGCCAGGCGCCCGCCCGGCGCACCTTCGAGAACGCCGGCATCTCCGCCGCGTAGCGATCGAAGTAGTCGCGGCGCATCCCGTCGAGGACGATGAGCAGCACCGCGCGCGGCGGCGGCGCCGCCGGATTGAGGACCGGCAGCACACGGCCCGTGGACGCCGGCGGCATGGCGGTGTTGAATGCGGCGGCGATCGTGACAGCCACGTCCTGTTGCCCGGCGGGCGTGGCGTAGGTCCCGGGTTTGACGGCCGGGCCGGCGAAGAGCATCGGAATCTCGACGTCGTACCCCCAGGGCGATCCGTGCATGTAGTCGAGCTCGGGCTCGTTGCGGGTGATGATGTCCCCCTCGCGGGGCACGATCATGATTTGTCCGTTACGCCCGGGGAAGTAGGCGCGCGCGAACATCTCCAGGAACTGCGCACGGCGCGGCTCGGAGCCGCAGCCTTGGCGGGCCGGACGGCGGACGCGGACCGGTTCTGTGCGGTCGTCGCCGCGACGCACAGCAGGAACGCAACGATCGTCGTCTTGAGTCTCATCGCATGTGCAGGGGTTGACTCTCCAGCGAGCCGCGTGCCGACACGCGGTGATTGCGCCGCGTGTCAACACGCGGGTGATTGCGCCGCGTGTCAACACGCGGGTGATTGCGCCGCGTGTCAACAGAGTAGCGTCCTCCTGTTGACGCGTCAGCCGCGTCGAGTCCGATCGCAGCTCGCGGAGTCCATCGTCCCGGTTGACAGACGGCGACGGCCGCCGTACAAAGCATGCGTCCATGAAGGAGTGTGTATTCGCATGAACCGCCGTCAATGGCTCTCGACGTTCGCGGCCGCGCTTCCGGCGCTGGCTGCCGCTCCGGCCGTCAGGCAGCGCGGGACTGCCCCGCAGGCCGCCCCGGCCGTCCTCGACCTGAAAGACTTTCAGCCGCGGAGCATGCTCGCCGTGCCGGCGACGCGCGTCCCGCGCGCGCGGGTCCCGGTGATCGATTTCCACACGCACCTCGGGTTCCGCGCGGCCAGGCTGGGAGCGGGACAGGGAGAAGAGATGCGCTTCCCCGCGCCGCCCGCCGAAGTGCTGCCGGTGATGGACCGGGTGAACCTCAAGATGATGGTCAACCTGACCGGCGGCGTCGGCAGCGGTCTTCAGGAAAGCATCAAGCGCTATCAGACGCCTCACCCCGATCGCTTCATGACCTTCGCCGAGCCCAGGTGGAGCGAAGCGAACCGGCCAGGCTACGCGAAGGAGCAGGCCGACGACATCGAGCGCGCCCGGAAGCTCGGCGCGCGCGGCGTGAAGGTGCTCAAGACCCTGGGCTTGTATCTTCGCGAGCAGATTACGACCGGGCCGCTCGTCGCCATCGACGATCGGCGGTTCGACCCGATGTGGGAGGCGTGCGCCGCGATGCGCATGCCCGTCGCGATCCACATCGGCGATCCCGCGGCGTTCTTCCTCCCGATCGATCGGTTCAACGAGCGGTTCGAGGAGCTGAACAACCATCCCGACTGGTCGTTCCACGGCCGCGACTTCCCGACGAACCGGCAGTTGCTGGACGCCCGGAACCGCGTCTTCGCGCGCCATCCGAAGACCACGTTCGTCGCGCTGCACGTCGGTCACAACGCGGAGGACCTGGGCGACGTGTCCGCCAGTCTCGATCGGCATCCCAACATGCACGTCGAGATGGGCGCGCGCGTCGGCGAGCTCGGGCGGCAGCCGCGCACCGCACGGCGGTTCTTCGATCGCTATCAGGACCGCATCCTCTTCGGCACCGACGCGGTCCCGCACGGGACGCAGACGCCCCAGCAGGTCTTCGGCGAGGCGCTCTACGAGATCTATTTCAGGTTCCTGGAAACCGAGGACGAGTACTTCGACTACGCGCCGGCGCCGACGCCGCCGCAGGGCCGCTGGCGGATTTACGGCATCGGGCTCCCGGAGCCGATCCTGCGCAAGGTGTACCACGACAACGCCGCGCGCGTGCTCGGACTGTGAAAGGTGTCAGGAGACAGGAGGAAGGAGACAGGAGGAAGGAGGTGTACAATCCGCTCTCGCACGATGAGCGCAATCACGACGCACGTTCTCGACACGTCTCTCGGCTGCCCGGCTGCTGGTGTTCCCGTGGTGCTGCAGCAGCGAGCCGATGGAGATCGGTGGCACGTGGTGGGCGGCGGGCAGACGGATACCGATGGACGGCTGCGGGATCTGCTGGCGGAGGGCACGGCGCTCGTGCCCGGCGTGTACCGCTTGATCTTCGATACCCAGCGCTACTTCGACGAGCGAGGCGTTCGCGGCTTCTATCCCCACGTCATCGTGGTCTTCGAGGCCAGCGAGGGCGAGACCCACTACCACGTCCCGCTGCTGCTCGGGCCCTTCGGGTACACGACATACCGCGGAACGTAGCCCTCCTGACCTCTCCTGTCTCCTTACTCCTGTCTCCTTCCTCCCACCTCCCGCCCCGCGCGCCGTCGGCAGACACTCTCCGTCGTCGAACACCACGTCGCCGCGCAGGATCGTCGTCCGTACGGCACCGCGGAGCTGAAGGCCGTCATAGGGCGTGATGGGATGGCGATGATAGAGGCTGGCGGCATCGATGGTGGCGGCCGCGTCCGGATCCCAGATGACGAGGTCGGCGTCGCCTCCCGCCTCCACGGCACCCTTCGCGCGTCCGAGGCCGGCGAGACGGGCGGGCGCCCGCGAGAGCCAGCGGGCCAGCGCCTCGATCGGCACGCCTCGCGCCGAGGCGCCGGTCCACACCGCCGCGAGCCCGAGCTGGAGCGACGCGATGCCGCCCCACGCGCCGACGATGTCGCCGGTGTCCTGACGCTTCAGCGCCGGCGGCGCCGGAGAGTGGTCGGTCGCGATGAGGTCGATGTCCCCTGCGCTGAGCGCGCTCCAGAGCCGCTCCCGATGATCGCGCTGCCGGATGGGCGGCGCGCACTTGTACGCGGTTGCGCCGTCGGGAATCTCTTCGGCGGCAAAGGTGAGGTAGTGCGGGCACGTTTCGACGGTGAGAGCCAGACCCGCCGCGCGGGCTTCGCGAATCGCCGTCAGCGCGTCGGCCGACGCCAGGTGGACGATGTGCACGCGCGCGTCGTGGTCGCGCGCCAGCCGCACGAGCAAGGCGATGGCCGCAAGCTCGCTCGCGGGTGGCCGGCTCGCGAGCCACGTCGCGTACTGCCTCGGGTCTCCCGACGGATCGCGAAGCAGCGCCGGCCACTCAGCGTGCGCCAGGAGCGGCAGGCCGAGCCCCGCGAGGATCGGCGCCGCCTCGCGCAGGTCCTGTTCGCCGACGTGCGAGAACTCGTCCACACCGGACGGTGACAGGAAACACTTGAAGCCGAGCACGCCGGCACGGGCGAGCGGCTCGAGCGCAGCGCTGTTCCCGGGCACGACACCGCCCCAGAACCCGACGTCGACATGGCACCGCCCCGCCGCGGCGCGCCGTTTCGCCTCCAGTCCCTCGACGTCCGTCGTCGGCGGGATGCTGTTGAGCGGCATGTCGACGAGCGTCGTGACGCCGCCCGCCGCGGCGGCCTTCGTCGCGTGCTCGAAGCCCTCCCAATCGGCGCGGCCAGGATCGTTGATGTGGACGTGCGTGTCGACGAGACCCGGCAGGACGACGAGATCGCCCGCGTCGAGCTCGCGCACGCCGGCAGGCCGCTCGGAGTATTCGCGAACGGCCACGATGCGTCCGTCGCGGACGTGGATCGAGGCCGGCCGTATCCCGTCGGGGAACACGACCCGCTCGCTTCGTACGGCCAGCTGTGTGGACGTGACGCGCCTCAGTCCTTTCTGAGCGTCGCGATCGGATCGATGCGGGCGGCGCGCAGGGCGGGAACCGACACGGCCAGCACGCACGATGTGACGATGACCAGCAGGCTCGCGGCGTACGCCACGGGATCGAAGACATGGACGATCGTCTGCCGATCTCCGAGGCGACGGGTGTCGCCATCAGGACGATCGCCACCGCCGCGGCGAGGCCGCCGCCGGCCACGAGACCGATGCCAACCGGGCGGAGCGATTGTGACAGCACCAGCTCGCGCGACGTGTTCTCGTGGTCGCGCCGAGCGCCATGCGCACGCCAATCTCCTTCGCCTGCTGCTCGACGACGTACGACAGCACGCTGAACAGGCCCGACACCGTCAACACGAGCGCCAGTCCTCCCAAGACGACCGCGACCCAGAAGGCGATCTGCAGCATGTACGTCTGCATGCCGGCCATCGTTCGCAGCGTCATGATATTGCTCAGCGCAGGATCGATGCTCGAGAGGCGCTCCAGCAGCGCCTGGCGCGCCTGCTCGGGGTTGCCGCGGACGCGCAGGAACAGCGCCGTCTCCGGCGTCTCGGGACTGGTCGGAACGTACACGCCCCCGGACTCGCGCCCCGGATTGCGCACGACGCCGACGACCGTCAACGTGCGCGACGGCAGCGGCGCGCCGCCCGGCGACGCCGATTGCGGAGCGTCGAGGCGCACCCGCTGCCCCACGCCGTCGCCATTCGGCCAGAGCTGGCGCGCGATGCGTTTCGGACACGATCGCGACGCCCGCGTCCGCGGTGCGTTCCGCCGGCGTGAAGCCGCGCCCGCTCACGACATCGAAGCCGAGCACGTCGAAGTATTCGGACGATACGGCCAGCTGGTCGACCGGCACTCTGGCTCGGCGACACCGGACGTTTCGACCACTCCACGCGTCGTCCGCGACGACGCGGCCACGACCGCCACCAGCGGATGGGCCGTCAGGGCCTGGAGCAGCGCGGCGCGCCGTGGTTCGGCTCTCGATGGAGACCCTCAACGTGTCGCTCGTCCGTACGCCCGGATCCTTCGTCGCGGCGGCGAAGGCACCTCGCAGAAAGATGGCGGCACAGATCAGGAGGAGAGCCGATGCGCCGACCTGGACGGCGATCAGGGCATGCCGTGCGCGGCGCGGACGCGCATCCCTCGTCACTTCGCCGCGCATGGTCCGCACCAGGTCGAGGCGGGTCGCCTGCAGCGCCGGTGCGAGCCCGAAGAACACCGTCGACACGATGGCGCCAGCCACCAGGAACACCAGCATCCGCCAGTCCGCGGCGGGGGCGGCAAGGTTGAACAGATTCACGAACTGGGCGATCTCCGGCGGTAGTGTGGTGATCACCGCATAGAGCGCACCCTCCAGAAACAGCCGCGAGACGACAAGACCGCATGCCGCCGCCGCGAGCGCAAGGAGGAGGCTCTCCGTGAGCAGCTGCCGGATGATGCGCCGGCGTGATGCGCCAAGCGACAGCCGGATGCCGATCTCCCGCTGGCGCGAGACGCCGCGCGCGAGCAGCAGGTTGGCGACGTTGGCGCAGCCGATCGTCAGGATCAGCCCGAAGGCGAAGAACAGGGGGGAGAAGACGAGCAGCGATCCATGTCATCGGCCGAGAGCGTGCCCTGGCGCGGTGTCAGCGAGACCTGGATCGGACGTCCGGGGAGCGTCTTGAACTCGGTTCGTCCCGATGCCCACGCCGCGAGGGCGGCTGTCGCCGCCTCCGGCGACAGGCCCGGCTTCAGCCGCCCGACGACCTCGACGGCCGATCTCGTTTTCTCGCCCTGCAGAGGCGATCGCGGAACTGCCCGGCGAGCGCAAGCGGCGCCCAGTAGTCGGGCGGAGTGACGCCGAGGCCCCGAAAGCCGTCGGGCATGACGCCGACGATCTCGTACGGCGCGCCGTTGATCACCACGCGGCGGCCGATCACCGCCCGATCGCCCCGGAACAGTTTGCGCCATCCCGCGTGACTCAGCACAATCACCGGCCGGCCGGCAAACCGCTCGTCGTCTCCAGGCAACAACGGCCGCCCGAGCGCGGCCTGGACCCCCAGCACCTGAAAGAAGTTGCCGGTGACGAGGCCTGCAGCCGCGAGACGGCCCTCGATGCGCGTCAGGGTCAGGTCCAGCATCGCGAAGGCATCAGTGAAGACGCTGGTCTCGCGGCGCATCGCGTCGTAGTCGGACCGCGTGAACACAACATCCGGTTCGTTGTCGGGTCCGATCCGCTGCTCCAGCTCCACGGCAAACAGCTCGCCGGGGCTCCGCACGGCATCGGCGCGAAGAAAGAAGATGTTGTAGACCGTGAACACCACGGCGACGAGCCCGAGGCCGAGCGCCACCGTCGCGACGATCGTGAGGGCGGCGAGGGGCGCGCGGCGGAACGTGCGGAACGCGTAGGGATGTCGCGTGTCAGGTCGTCGACGAAACCGGTGCCGCGCGCGTCGCGGCACTGGTCGGCGGCAAGCGGCACCGGGCCGAAGCGCGCGCAGCGCCCGGGTGCGAGCGTCGGCGGGGCTCAGACCGGCGGCGATGTGCTTCTGCGTCTCGCGCTCGATGTGGAACGCGAGCTCCTCGTCGAGCTCGCGTTCGACGCGGCGCGGAGCCACCAGCGCGCGAATCCGCAGGAACAGGTCGCGGAGGGTCATGCGCTCACGCCAGCTTCATCACGCGGCCGATGGCCGTGGACATGCGCTCCCACTCGCTGGCTTCGACCGCCAGTTGCCGGCGCCCGGATGGCGGTGAGCCGGTAGTACTTCGCCCGCCGGCCCAGCTCCGAGACGGCCCACTCGGCTTCGATCCAGCCCTGATGCTCGAGGCGATGGAGCGCCGGGTAGAGCGAGCCCTGGTTGACCTGCAGGACGTCCTGGGAGATCTGCTGGATGCGCTCCGAGATCGCCCAGCCGTGCAGCGAGTCGGTCTGCAGCGTCCGGAGGATGAGCAGGTCGAGGGTGCCCGGAAGAAGGTCGGGAACAGGGTGTCGAGCCATGGTGTCGAATGACGACACTAACCCTGGCTGGTGTCGGCTGTCAACACCAACGTCGTCGGAACTTTCGAACTTTCGAACTTTAGAACTTTAATCCCGCTCCAGCGTCGCCTCGATGAGCCCGTGGGGCTCCTCGGTGGCCACGAAGATCTCGTTGCGGTTCTCGAGGCCGAACGGCGTCAGGTCAACGGGCAGGTGATGCCGGTTCGGCATGACGAGGTGGATCCGGACGACTTCTCCGCAGCCGTCCATGACGGCGCGGCCCATCGCGTGCATCGTGTGCTGCACCGATTCGCTCTGGTGCGCCGCGAACGTCTCGAGGAGCGTGCTGCGGACGGCCCACCAGGCCGGCCCGAACGCAATCTCCCCGTCCCGGTAACGCCACGTCGCGCTCAGCGAGGTCGCCAGTATCCGGTCGCGCGTCTCGGGAAGCGACGTGTACTCGTCGCGCAGGTAGCCGGAGAACGCCGACCGCGAGGACTTGAGGATGACGAGGTCCGCCAGTCCCGCCTCGACCACGGCCGACTGGCGATCGCTCGTGACCGTCGCCGAACGGGTCTCGGACCCCTGCCGGACGAAGGCCTGGCCGTGCTCCCGCGCGCCGTTGGCGATGCGGCCCCACGGGTGCTCGGTGACGGCGACGCGCACCCGTTCGAGCCGCGCATTGCGGTCGAGGAAGTGCCGGCACAGCGCGAGCCCGAACGGCTCGGGCCCGTCAATTGGGCCGCGGGCCGCCAGCGCATACACGGTATTCTTCATGGTGTCGGTCGGCAGCACCCCGCTGTTGTCGCCGGCGGTATAGGACTCGTCGTAGTCGCCTTCGAACTGGATCGCGACCGTGAGATCCCGCAGGTCGTGGCGATCGCCGTGGCGCGCCACCTGGACCAGCCGCACTTTCGATTTGCCGTACGCCGTATGAACGAGCATCGACAGCTCCGGGGAAAGGATGCGAGGCGACGTGGGCGCCGATCATAGCACCGCACCGTTCGGCGGTTTGACGGACCTGGCATCGGCCCGTGTCGGAGGACGCGCCGTTGCGGCCAACGACGACTTCTTCGCGCCGAAGTCGAACCTGGTCAAGCCGGAGCCCGCCGTGTTCGTTGCCCGGCAAGTTCACGACGCGCGGCAAGTGGATGGACGGCTGGGAGTCGCGCCGGCGGCGGACACCCGGCCACGACTGGTGCATCGGTTCTGCTCGGCATGCGCGGCGTGATCCGCGGCGTCAACGTGGACACGAGCCACTTCACCGGCAACCACCCGTCGCAGTGCTCGATCGACGCGATCGATTCTCCTCGTCCGCTGAGCGCGGCCGTGCTCGCGGCCGAGGCGGCGCCGTGGACGCGCATCCTTCGAGAATCGCCGCTGCGAGGCGATGCCGCGAATCTCCTGGCGATCGAAGACGACCGCCCGTGGACGCACGTCCGGCTGAACATCTATCCCGACGGCGGCGTGGCCCGGCTGCGCGTCTACGGCGAGGTCGTCGTCGACTGGCAGGCCGTCGCGCGCCGGGGCCGGGCGATCGATCTGGCGTCGATCCGGCACGGCGGCCTCGTGCTCGGCGCGAGCGACATGCACTTCGGCGCCAAGGACAACATGATCATGCCGGGCCGCGCGAAGAACATGGGCGACGGATGGGAAACACGCCGCCGGCGCGGACCCGGCCACGACTGGGCGATCGTGCGCCTCGGCACGCCGGGCGCGTTGACGCGCGTCGAGATCGACACGAACCATT
The DNA here is from genome assembly GCA_963820645.1 of uncultured Acidobacteriota bacterium. Lineage (GTDB taxonomy): Bacteria > Acidobacteriota > Vicinamibacteria > Vicinamibacterales > 2-12-FULL-66-21 > JALZOC01. Next base: position 33,069 of record CAWGAS010000052.1, read on the forward strand.
TCAAGGGGAACTATCCGGAGAGCGCCTCGCTCGACGGCTGTTTCGAGCCGGGCGCGGCGCTCGATGCGCTGCCGGACGGCGCGTGGCGCGAGATCCTGCCCCGCACGACGCTCCGTCCCGACCATCGGCACGTCTTCACGCCGCGATCGGACGCGCCGGTCTCGCACGTGCGCCTCAACATTTTTCCCGACGGCGGCGTCAGCCGGTTGCGCGTCCATGGAACCGTCCACGAGGCTCGATAGCGTTCCCGCCGAGGAGGCCTCCGCCCTCCTGATGGCGAGTTGCGGGTCACCCGAATGGGTCGAGCGCATGCTCGCGCGGCGCCCGTTCGGCAGCCGCGCGGCGCTGCTGGCCGCCGCGCGCGAGGAGTGGTTCGCCCTCTCGCCCGACGCGTGGCGCGAGGCGTTCACGCACCACCCGAAGATCGGGGACCTGAATGCGCTGCGGACGCGCTTCGCCGCGACGCGGCACCTGGCCGAACGCGAGCAGGCCGGCGTCGCGGGCGCGCCGGAACGGATTGTCGGCGCGCTGGCCGAGGGCAATCTCGCCTATCAGCAGAAATTCGGCTTCATCTTCATCGTCTGTGCGTCCGGCCGCAGCGCTGAAGAGATGCTCGACCTGCTGCAGACACGGATCCGCAACGATCCCCGGACGGAGATCCTGATCGCGGCGGAAGAGCAGGCCCGGATCACCGCGCGGCGCCTGGAGGCCCTTTGACACCTGACACCCCGCCCGATCCGCGCTGCGATGTGCTCCTGACCAACGCGATCGTCCTGACCATGGACGACGGGTTCACGATCCATCACGGCGGCGGCGTCGCGATCGCCGGGGACTCGATCGCGGCCGTCGGTCCGGCGGCCCTGACGTATCAGGCCGCGGAAGTCGTCGACTGTCGCGGGCGCGTGGTGCTGCCCGGCCTCGTCAACGCGCACACGCACGTGCCGATGGCGTTGCTCCGGGGGCTGGCCGACGATCTGCGGCTGGACGTGTGGCTCATGGGCTACATGATGCCGGTCGAGCGGGAGTTCGTGACGCCCGACTTCGTCAGGCTCGGCACCCGGCTCGGATGTGCCGAGATGATCCGGTCTGGCGTGACCTGCTTTGCCGACATGTACTATTTCGAAGAGGCCGTCGCCGAAGCGACGGTCGGAGCCGGCCTGCGCGCGCTGTGCGGGCAGACGGTGCTCCGCTTCCCGACCCCGGACGCGACGAGCTACGAGGACTCGCTGGCGCGCGCCAGGGACTTCATCGCGCGATGGCGAAGCCATCCCCTCATCGTCCCCGCGCCGGCGCCGCACGCGCCGTACACCTGCACGCCGGAGATCCTGCGGGCGTGCGCGGAGCTCGCCGCCGAGTTCGACGTGCCGCTCCATACCCACCTGTCCGAGACGCTCCTCGAGGTGGAGGCCTCGCGCAAGACGCATGGCATGCCGGTGGTTCCCTGGGTCAAGAAGCAGGGCCTCTTCGGCGCGAAGGTGCTCGCCGCGCACTGCGTGCACGTGGACGACGGCGAGATGCGGGCGTTGAAGAACGCCGGGACCGGCATCGCGCACAACCCGACGAGCAACCTCAAGCTCGGCTCCGGCGTCGCGCCCGTCGTCCGCATGCTGGAGCTGGGGCTGGATGTCGGCATCGGGACCGACGGCGCCGCGTCGAACAACGATCTGGACATGTTCGAGGAAACGCGGCTGGCGGCGCTGCTCGCCAAGGGGATCGGCGGGGATCCGACGGCATTGCCGGCCCGCGACGCGCTCGCGATGGCGACGCGCCTCGGCGCGCGCGCCCTGCACATGGGCCACCTGACCGGCTCGCTCGAACCGGGCAAGCGGGCGGACCTCATCGTCCTCGACCTCGCTGCGCTGCACAACACGCCGTCGTTCGGCCGCGATGCGAACGGCGTCTACGCGCAGGTCGTCTACGCGTCGAAGTCCACCGACGTGCTCCACGTCATGTGCAACGGCCGGTGGCTGATGCGCGATCGCGCGCTGCTGACGCTGAACGAGACGGAGCTGCGCGAGGCCGCGGACGACTACGCGCGGAGGATCGACGCGTTTCTCGGCAGCCGCGAGCTCAGCGTCCTGCAGAAGCTCATCGCCATCGGCGGCGCGGTCGAGCAGGAAAGCTTCGAGATCCAGGTCAAGGCTCGCGTCCCGTCGGTCGAGCACGTGATTGCGGTCATCGAGGGGGACGAGATGACCGTCGTGCGCGCCAGCCGATATCATCAGTTCGACACGTATTGGTCGTTCGCGGATCCGGCGCAGGGGCGGCTCCGCTACCGCGAGGATGAGTTCCTGGACGAGGCCGGGGCCGTGACCGGGGCCCGCGCGCGCCTGACGCTGACCGGCCGCACGCGCGAGGAGGCCTTCGGGGCCGTGCTGCTCTCGCGATCGCGGTATCTCGCGCCGGCGTTGCACTCGGTGCGTTTCTACCGCGAGTACTTCCGGCCGACCGCCGAGCACGTCGTCGAGAAGCAGCGGCGCCGGTGGCTGGTCGCCTACCGCGGCGTCGAGTTCTACATCCACCTCGACTGCCTGCTGAACCCGGCGACCGAGGGGTTCTTCCTCGAGGTCAAGTCGCGCACGTGGTCGCGGCGCGACGCCCGCGACAAGGCCGCCGTCATCACCGAGCTGCTCGCGCGGTTCGGCGCCAGCCCCGACGACACCCTCAGCGACGGGTACGTGGAGCTGGTGGCCGGGAGATCGGCTAAATCCGGATGCCACCGAGACCAGGTCCGGCTGAAGCGAGCTGCGAGCGCCACGCCGGCGAGCGGATGCCACCGAGACCAGGTCCGGCTGAAGCCGGATGCCACCGATACAAGGTCCGGCTAAAGCCGGATACTACCGAGCTAACGGTCTATCGGATGAACTGCACCGAGCTGGCGACCTTCCGGAAGACCGGCTGGTAGGCGCTGAACTCGTCGTCGGGCGCGACGCCGATGAGGTAGTAGAGCGTCCCGTCCTGCAGCAGCGCCGTGAACAGCTCGATCCGCTCGTTCTTGCCGGTCGCGTCCGACACGTTCGAGAGCACGCGTGCGCAGACCGCTGCGCCCGCCGATTGTCGCGCGCTCGTACCCGACGGACGGCCCATCCGCGGATTGGACTGCGCGGAGCGACTGGATGAGCTCGTCGGTCGCCGTCTGCAGATCGTGCGTCTCGTTGCGCGCAAGCCCGGCTTCGACGCCGTGCGTGAACATGCTCTGCTGGTTCAGCGTGCCATACCCGCCGTCGGGCGCGAACGTCACGGAGTTGTTTCCGGGAATCTCGCGCCAGTTGCTCGGCACGCTGACGCGGAACAGGTTCGCCTTCCGTGTAGGTCTGGAATCTCGTTGACGGCCGCGCGACGTCGCCGGTGACGACCGTCGACGTCGCCGCCCGGCGACCCGCCGGACGGGCGCACGCGTGCCGGCGTTCTTGGTCGCTTCTTCGGTCGTCGGCGCCGGGGACATGTTCCGCAGCCGTGCCTGCACGGACTGGAAGCCGGCCGTGTCGCGCGACCGCGTTTTCCACGCGCAGCGACTGCGCTTCCTTGAGGATGTAGTTGTAGCGATCGCCGGGGTTCGGGTGGTCGCTCAGCCACTGCGGTCCGCCGGATCCGCCCTGCTTCTCGATCGTCCTGAACATGTTCGCCATCTCGCGCGGGTCGTATCCCGCGCGCGCCATGATCTGCGACCCCTCGAGATCGGCCTGCTTCTCGTACTCGCGGCTGAATCGCAGGAACGCCGTGCCGAGACCGAACTGGGTCCCCTGCGCGATGGTGCTCCCCGTGCGCCCGCCGACAATCGCGCCGAGCACGGCCCCGACAAGCGTGCCGACTTCGTACGGCGTGGCCTTCGTGGCCTGCGCGGTCCCGTGCCGCAGCGCCACGTGGCTGATCTCGTGCGCGAGGACGCCCGCCACTTCCCCTTCGCTCTTGGCCGCCTCGATCATCCCGCGGTTGACGTACATCGGGCCGCCCGGCAGCGCGAACGCGTTGATCTCCCGCACGTTGACGACCTTGAACGTGTACTGGAACTCGGGATGCCGCTGGCCCGACGGAATCCCCTGCACCAGCCGGCTTCCGATGTCCGACACGTACGAGGTCACGGCGTCGTCGCGGAGGAGCGGCAGTTGCTTCTCGACCTCGACGGAGGCCTCGCGGCCGAGCTGGACGTCCTGCTTCGTCGTGTACTTGTTCTTGGGCGGGTTGATGACGGTCTGCGCGGCCAGAACGTGCACCGACACCAGCACGGCGACGACAGCGGAAGCGAAACGAGACACTCGCATTCGGGGACTCCTGATGTGCAGCCCTAAAGGGCTGCGCTACGTACGTTCAACTGTATTCGCTATGCGGGATTCGTGCCGGAAGGCGACCTGTGGCAGGATTCCACGATGCCTTTCGCAACAGCGTCGCTGGTCAGGCGGATCGAACAGGCCGAAGCGTCTCTCATTGCCGGGTTCGGGCGGGCGGCCGCGCGCAAGCAACCTGGCGACGAAATCTACATAGGCACCATCGGCGGCGGCACGGCAGTGGCGGCCGGCCCGCTGGCGCCGATGAGCAAGATCGCGGGCCTCGGTTTCGAGCCGATCGACCAGGACGCACTCGAGCGGATGGAACACGAGTTCGCGCGGCGGCGCACGCCCATCCGCGCCGAAGTCGCGTCGCTCGCCGACCCCGAGGTGGGGGCGCTGCTCTCCCGCCGGGGCTACGTGCTCTCGGGCTTCGAGAACGTGCTCGGGCTGGATCTCGGGCCATCCGGCGCAATCGCCCGGGCCCCTCGACTCGCGGCGCAGAGTCAGGCTCGCTCGGGACAGGCCGGCCAGACTGCCGGTGTCACCGCCGCGAGAATCGCGCCCGATGAATCCGCGCTGTGGGCCGACACCGTCGTCACGGGCTTCCTGAGCCCCGATACGTTCGACGCCCCGCCGTCCGGCGAAACCGTCGATCGCCAGGCCCTCGACGACCTGTTCACGAGCATCGACGCGGTCGAGGGCCTCGTCCTCTATCTGGCACGGCGCGACAGCGAGGTCGCCGGCGGCGGCAGCATGCGAATCTGCAACGGCGTCGCCCAGTTGTGCGGCGCCTCGACGCTCCCACAGCATCGACGGCACGGCGTTCAAACGACCCTGTTGCGCGAGCGGCTGGCTGATGCCAGGCGGGGCGCCTGCGATCTCGCGGTCGTGACGACGCAGCCGGGATCGAACTCGCAGCAGAGCACGGAGCGTCAGGGCTTCGCGCTGCTGTATGTGCGCGCAGTGCTGATCAAGGGGGTCAGGTCATGAATCATGAATCGGACCGGCGGCTTTACCGTCCGTTCATGATTCATGACCTGACCCCCTGTCGCGCCAGGCGTGCCGCGGTGATCGTGCTCTCTGTCCTCGCGCTCGGAGATGTGGCGGCCGCGCAGACGAAGGTCGTCCGCTTCGGACAGCTCTGGGACGGGACGCGGGTCGTGAAGGACGCGGTCGTCGTCGTCGAGGGCGATCGCATCACGCGTGTCGCCAGCGGATCCGGCGACCTGCCGAAGGGGGCCGAGGTGATCGACCTTCGCCGCTACACCGGCATCCCGGGCTTGATCGATCTCCACACGCACATGACCTACTACTGGGATCGCCAGCCCGGGACGCGCCCCCTCGGACAGCGGCGCCGTCCGGCGGTCACGGTGTTCCTGGCGCAGGAGAACGCGCGGCGCACGCTCGAGACCGGCGTCACGACGGTCCGCGATCTCGGCGCCTCGGACGAGAGCGACTTCGCGATGCGCGACCTCATCGCGATGGGCGCGATGACCGGCCCGCGGATGATCGTCTCGGGCCAGGGAATCTCGGCGTCCCGTCAGGCCGCCGGCAACGATCCGGACGGCATGCGCAAGGCGGCCGAGGATCGGATCAAGGCCGGGTCGGACTGGATCAAGGTCTACGCCTCGCGCGGCAGCTTCGACAGCGTGGACACGACGCAGACGATCGCGTTCGACGAGATGAAAGCGATCGTCGACGCCGCGCACGCGCAGGCGCACAAGGTGGCGATCCACTCGTACGGCGCGTCCGGCGTGAAGGACGCCGTCCGTGCCGGCGCCGACTCCATCGAGCACGGCATCGACCTGGACGACGAGACGATCGCCGAGATGGCGAAGCGCGGGACCGTGTGGGTCCCGACGATCGATCACAATCGCTACTACGTCGACGCGAAGGACGAGTTCGGCTTCAGGCCCGAGGCGATCGCGCCGCTGCAGGACTACATCCAGCGCAACCTGGAATCGACCCGCCGCGCGGTCAAGGCCGGCGTCAGGATCGGCATGGGCTCCGACGCCGTCTACACGATGTTCGGCCAGAACACGCGCGAGCTCGGCTGGTTCGTCAAGGCCGGCATGACACCGGCGCAGGCGCTCGCGACCGCCACGACGACGGCGGCCGAGCTCCTCGGTCTCGAGGATCGGCTCGGCCGCATCGCACCCGGCTACCTGGCGGATGTCGTCGCCGTCGACGGCGACCCGCTGGAGTCCATCGACGCGCTCTTCACCGGCGTCCGCTGGGTGATGAAGGACGGCAAGGTCGTCGTGGACAAACGGTGAACGTCAGCGGTCACGGTTTCGCGGCCTGATCCCCGGTTCCGCTGCCCAGCCGCACGTCGTACCAATTCACGCGGCGGGTCGCCAGCATGAGCAGCGCCAGCATGAGGAACAGCCCGACCGAACCGGCCAGCAGCGCGTACTCCTCGAGACGCAGCAGCAGGTACAGGAACGCGTAGAGCGTCGTCAGCCCGCAACCCATCAGGACCCCTTCCTTCATCCCGCCCAGGACGTGCGCCGAGTACAGGGCGATGAGCAGCGTCGTCGCGCCGGCAGCGATCGCGTAAGCCGCACCGAACCCCACGTGCTCGGAGATCGAGAGCAGCAGCAGGTAGAAGACGCAGATCGCGAACCCGACGAACAGGTACTGGATCGGGTGCAACAGGCCGCCGCGGACGATCTCCCACAGAAAGAACACGACGAAGGTCATCACGATGAAGAGGGACGCGTACTTGACCGCGCGCTCGGCCTGCTGGTACACGTCCACGGGCTGCAGCAGGCTGACGCCGAATGCCGAGGCTTCCACTCGGGCGGCGAGCTTCTCGCGATCGATCTCGCCCGACAGCCAGCGCGGCGGATAACCCCGCCCGAAGTACGGCACCCGCCAGGCGGCGCTGAACCCGGACGCGCTGATGGTGGGCGGGTCCGGAGACACGCCGACGAAGCTCGGGTGCGGCCACGTCGACGTCAGCCGTACCGTCGTCTCGGCGCCCGCCGGCAGCACGCGGAGATCGCGGCTGCCGTTGACGTCGAGGTCGAGGTCGAACGGCAGCACGGCGCCGGCGGCGACGGACTCGAGATCGGTCAGCTTCGCCTGGACACCCGACGCGAACAGTCCGGTGTCGCTGACGCCCGGAACGAACGCGACCTCGCGTCCGTTCCAGTTCAGCGAGACGCGCCGCGCGATGCCGCGCGGATCCGCGACGCCGACGTTGAGCGTCGCCTCGTTCCAGAGAGGCTCGACGGGCCGGCTGGTGATGGTGCTCAGATCGGGCCGGACGAATCGACCCGAGATCTTCAGGTGCGCACGATAGACGATCACCTTGAACAGGCCCCGCTTGCGCTCGTCGGGCTCCAGAGTGCCGACGACCTCGAGCGACTCAGGAAGAAATGAGGCCCGTGCGATCACCTCTTGCGTCTTTCCGTCGCTGTTCGTGAACGTGGACCGGTACGGCACCACGAGCACGGGTCCACCAATCGTCTGCGGCCCGCCCCACGTGCCGCTGACCTCCTGGACGACCGCATCCCGCCTGGCCGCGCGCTCGCTCACCACGGACCTCACCATTTCCAGCGGGATGAGCAGGCCGACGAGAAGCAGCGCCATGACGAGCAGTCTCGCCATCGCCGATGTCCGCAGGTTCATTCTGTCCTCCAGGGTCCGCGGCGCGCGTTCGGTGCGCGCCCAGCGTGGAACGGCGGTGCGAACGTGCCGCCGCCGGCCGCCCGTTCCGCACTCCCACTAGACCGCACCGCAAGGGCCGCACGATGACCCGGCGGTGAACCGACGAAGGCGCATTGTGGCCAAAGAAAGGCACGCGCGGAACGGCGGCGAGGCGCGGGGGTTGCGATACAGTCAGGAGAGGATGACGGCCCATGCGCGGACGGCTGATCGCGGTCGTCGAAGATGAGGAAACGATTCGCGAGGCGATGCTGTTCGCGCTGCGGCGTGAAGGGTATCGCGCCGAAGCGTTCGCCGACGGCCTCGACGCCTGGGAGGCGTTCCAGCGCGCCCTTCCCGACCTGACGATCCTCGACATCGGCGTGCCGCGTCTCGACGGCCTGGATCTCTGCCGGCGCCTGCGCGCGTTGTCGGAGACGCTGCCGATCGTCTTCGTCACCTCGCGCGAGGACGAGTTCGATCGCGTGCTGGGACTCGAGATCGGCGCCGACGACTACATCTGCAAGCCGTTCTCGATGCGCGAGCTGATGGCGCGCGTCAAGGTGCTCCTCCGCCGTGCCGCGCTCGTGCCGGGCTCGCCGGTCGCGACCGCCGAACGGGCCGTCACGATCGGCGAGCTGGTGCTCGACCCGCTGCGATTGACCGCCGTGTGGAAAGGCACGCCGGTGCCGCTGACGGTCACGGAGTTCCTGCTCCTGCTGGCGCTGGCGCGGCGCCCCGGCATCGTCAAGACCCGGGAGCAGCTGATGGACGAGGTCTATCCGGATCGCGTCGCGGTCAGCGATCGGACGATCGACAGCCACGTCAAACGCATCCGCCGGAAGTTCGAGTCGATCGACCGGGCGTTCACCGCCGTCGAAGGCGTGCTACGGGGCCGGCTACCGCTACGTTGGACACGGTCCATGAAATGGCGGTTGCGCAGGCCGTCGCGGATCGCGATCAGGCTGCTGGCGTTCAACCTGCTGCTGCTCTTTCTGCCGATCGCCGGCATCCTCTATCTCGATGTCTACGAGACGCGCCTGCTCGAGGCGCAGGAGCGCGCGATGGTGCAGCAGGGCCGGCTGGTGGCCGGAGCGCTGTCGGCCGGCACCGCGCTGGATCCGGCGGCCAGCGCCGCCTTCATCACGCGCCTCGGGCAGCGTGGTGACGCGCGTCTGCGCATCTACGACGCCGCCGGCATCTTGATCGCCGATTCCAACAACATCCGGATGGAAGGCGATCGTGCGGCGGCCGACGCGTCGGAGAGCCCCTATGCGCCCGGCGCGAAAAGCGGCGTCCGGACGCGGCCGCTGTACCGCATCGGGGCGTGGCTGGCTCGGGCGCGTCGAAGCGTGGAGACGATCGTCGGGAAGGTACCGGTCGTCACCCGGCGCGATTCGCCGATCGAAATCGCGTCCTCCGAGCCGCCGCCCGAAGTGCGGGCCGCGCTGGCCGGCCGCTACGGCGCCGCGACGCGCCCGACACAGGAGCAGCGATCGCTGACGCTGACGAGCGCCGTGCCGGTGAAGCGCGGAGACACCGTCATCGGCGCGGTGCTCGTCTCGCAGTCGACGATGCGCGTGCTGCAGGCGCTCTACGACGTCCGGCTGCGAATCTTCGAGGTCGTGCTGGCTTCCCTTCTGGCGGCCGCGCTGCTCACGGCGCTGGCCGCCGCCACCGTCGTCCGGCCGATCGGACGGCTGCGGCGGCAGGCGTCGGACCTGGCGGAGCGGCGCAGCCGGCTGCCGGGCGTCTTTCACGACACGCACCGGCGCGACGAGATCGGCGACCTCGCGCGCGCGCTGCAGGAGCTGACGCGCCGGCTCGACGAGCACATCCGCGAGGTCGAGCGGTTCGCGAGCGACGTCTCGCACGAGTTCAAGAACCCGCTGGCGTCGATCCGCACCGCCGCGGAGATGGCCGCGCAGGCCGAGGACCCTCTGGACCGGGCCCGCTTCCTCGACCTGCTCGCCAAGGACGTGGACCGGCTCGACCGCCTGGTTTCCGACGTGCGGGACCTCGCCCACATCGACGCGCAACTCGAACAGGAGCCGCTGCAGCCGGTCGACGTCGGCGCGTTGCTGGCACAGGTGATCGACGGGCTTCGCTTCTCCCACGGACCCGAACCGGCGATGTCGCTGCGGGTCGCCGGCGGCCCGATGCGGATCTCGGGATCGGCGGATCGGCTGGCGCAGGCGTTCGAGAACATCCTGTCGAACGCGCGAAGCTTTGCGCCACCCGGTACCGCCGTGGACGTTCACGCCAGATCCGAGGACGGATTCTGCAGGGTGTCGATCGCCGATCGAGGCTCCGGCATTCCGCCCGCCCACCTCGATCGCATCTTCGAGCGCTTCTTCACGTACCGACTTGGTCCTGAGCGAGCTGATGGGATCACGCGAGTCGAAGGACCAGAATCCGATGGCCGAAGCGGCCATGCGGGTCTCGGCCTGGCGATCGCGAGGACGATCGTGCAGGGATACGGAGGGACGATTACCGCGTCGAACCGGGCCGAAGGCGGAGCGTGCTTTGATGTCCGGTTACCGCGCATCTCGTGAGGTCCCGACCGGCGTTTGGCACAGGGCACGGGAGAAACGGGAGGAGTCGACGGCAGACTCGGTCGCTGCTTGTAACAGGCGATCAGGAGATCAGGAGCCGACTGCTCCACTGCGGAAACGCACTCGAGCGCGCCGGCCGCAGCAGACACGGAGGCCGGCGTTGGCAGGTCAGGCGAGATCGAGAAATGCAAGCGGCGACCGTCAGCCCGGCGCCGCTTGCATTTCTCGATCTCGCCTGTTCTAGCCCCGCGCTCCGCGCGACTCGAGTGCGGGAACGGAAGGGTCTGAAGTTAGAGCCTCCGTGCCCTCCGTGAACTCCGTGTTGGAACACAGGCGCAGCTGAGGCGTGACAGCCGCGGCGCCGGTCCGGGTCACCGCCCGATCACGGACGCTGGATTCGCGTGAATCCGGTGCAGCAGCACGGCCATGCGCTTGGTCTGTGACGGCAGCGTCGTCAGGTCCGCGGTCTCGTTCACGGTGTGATCGTTGCTGCCCATCAGCCCGACGCCGTCGATGATCGTCTTGATCTCCCCCGCGACGAACGACACGTCGGCGGCGCCGGCGCGATCCGGGCTGACGGCGGTCACCGGACCAAACCCGAGATCGCGGCTGGCCTGGTCGTATAGCGCCAGCAGCCGCGCGTTCCCTTCCGTCGGCGCCATCGGCGGGTAGCCCTCGTCGAACCTGATGGTGGCCTGCGTGTGCGGCAGCGATGCGGCCACGATCCCCTCCATCGTCTTTCTGGCCTTCGCGAACTGCTCGCTCGACAGGGCGCGCAGATCGCCCGAGGCGATTGCGTGTTCCGCGATGACGTTGGTCTTGCCGAACGCCGTGCCTCGGAGTTGCACCGGATCGAACTCGACCGTCGTGCCGCCGAGCATCACGCCCGGATTGAAGGTGAGGTGCGCCTCTCCGGCCATCTTTTCCCGGAAGGCGTTGACGATGCGCGCCAGTTCGTAGACGGCGCCGTAGCCGATGTCGTCGCGGAAGATCTGCGACGAGTGCGCGGGCTTGCCGGTGACCTTGACTTCCCAGCCGGTCGTGCCACGCCGCGCGGTGACGGCGAGCTTCGGATCGGCCGGCCCGTCTTCGAAGCCGATCGCGATCGCCGCCCCTTTTGCGGCCGAGACCAGGGCCTCGCGCGCCAGGCTCAACGGCTCGCCGGCATCTTCCTCGTCGCCCGTCATGACGACGGCCACGTTCATCGTTTTGAGCGCGCCCGACGCCTGGAGCGCCTTCAGCGCCGCGATCATGATGACGTCGCCGCCCTTCATGTCGATGATCCCCGGCCCGCGGGCGGTGCGATCGTCGACGCGCTGGAACTTCTGGAAGGGACTGTCTTTCTCGAAGACCGTATCGAGATGGCCGATGAGCAGGATGCGCGGTCCCGGCGCCGGATGCTCGGCGACGAGATGCCCGGCACGCTTGAAGGGGGCGCCGTCGATCCAGCGGGTCGTGAAGCCCAGCGCGTCGAGCTCGGCACGGAACACGCGGCCGACTTCCCTGACGCCCTCGAAGTTCTGCGTGCCGCTGTTGATGTTGACGACGCGTTCGAGGAGAGCGAGCGCTTCGCCGTTGTGCGCGTCGACGTAGCTGACGAGCGCGCGCTCGGCCGCGGTCACGGCGCTACCGGACTGCATGAGCGGAAGGGTAATGCAGATGGCCGTGAGGATCGTCATGGGGGTCTCGGTCGAGGTCTCAGGTCTCAGGTCTTGGGTGTCTTCAGTCTGGTCTTCAGTCTTCGGTTCTACCACAGACCCGAGACCTGAGACCTAAGACCTGAGACCCGAGACCCGCGCTGGAAGCTGGACGCTGGCAGCTGGACGATCTCCCCCCGCAGCAGCGTCATCGGGCCGAAAGTCTGCGGACCCAGCCGGCCGGCGTCGACACCGACGGTGCCGTCGAGGCGATACGGGAGCGGCTGCCGGTTGACGGCGCGCCTGATGCTGTCGGCGAGGCCCGGAATGCTGGCAAAGCTCACCGACAGATCGATCGGCACGATGCTCTCGCCGCCGCCGTTCAGCGGAAGCCCCAGAGGGAAATCGGCGTCCGCCGCGTGCGACTCGTCGAGATACAGCGTCCCCTTCAGCGTGCCGAGCGTGAGGCTGAACGCGTTCGGGTTGGTGACCTTCGTCCAGAGCCGTATCGCGGCGCCGCCGATCGGCATGCCGGACCGGGGGCCGACGAGCCGGATCTCGGGGTCACGATCGGGCGCCTGCTCGAACCGCGGCGCCTGCACCAGCGCCGCAAGCTGCTGGAGCGTGGCGCACCCGACGAACATGAAACCGGCAAGCGCACTACAGATGAGTCTCTTTGCCATCGTCCTCCCCCCATCAGCCCGACAAGACAGGAAGGCTGCAATTCAGCGGCCAGAGGGAGCGGGACAGCGGGCAGCGGGACAGCGGGCAGCTGGGAGCGGAAGCGGGAGCTGGAGCGGCGGGAAGCGGGAAGCGGGAAGCGGGAGCTGGGAGCTGGTGAGCAAAGAAAGAGAGGAGGACATCTCAGCCGTCAGCGGTAAACTGGTTCCATGAGCCGCCTCCGCCGCTGCTCCGTCGCCCTCCTGGTCGCCATCTGCATTGCGGCGGTGACGGTGTCGGCCCAGCGGCGCCGCAACCGCGGGTTCGGCTGGGCGCCGATGCGCATGGCCACGGCCGAGAGCTTCGACGGCGGATTCAATTTCTGCCGGATCATGTTCTCGGAGAGCCGCGACGGCGACGGCGGAGGCTGGGGCGTCGACTACCCCGCGCGGACGTGAACCTCTCGATCCGCCTCGCGGAGCTCACGCGGACGCGCATCAGCCGCGATCCGGCGACCGGCGAGCCCAACCACGTCCTGCTCCAGCTCACGGACGATCTGCTGTTTCAGTGCCCGTTCGTGATGATGACCGAGGTGGGGGCCCTCCACGTCAGCGCCGCCGAAGCCGTACGGCTGCGCGAGTATCTGCTCAAGGGCGGGTTCCTCTGGGCGGACGACTTCTGGGGCTCGTACGCCTGGGAAATCTGGGCCCGGGAAATCGGCAAGGTGCTGCCCCCCTCCGAATTCCCGATCGTCGATGTGCCGCTCAGCCATCCGATCTTCCGAGCCCAGTTCGAGAGCAAGGTCGTCCAGATCCCATCGATCAGCGCCTGGATGGGCATGGGCGGAGGGACCTCCGAGAACGGGGCCGACAGCGCCGAGCCCCACGCGCGCGCCATCTTCGACAAGCAGGGACGGATGATGGTCTTCATCACCCACAACACCGACTACGGCGACGCCTTCGAGCGCGAGGGTGACGACCCGCAGTACTTCTACACGTTCTCGGTGGACGGCTACGCGTTCGGCATCAACGTCCTGCTGTATGCGCTGTCACACTGACGCCTCAAGGGACGTCTCAAGGCTTGGGCGGGCCTGAGCCTCGAGCTCTCCGGTGGCGCGCCTGCCCTCCGCCGCGGTCTCCGGTCGCCGGCGCCGCGCCCACGTCACGCTGACGGCCTCTCTCCTGCCAATCTTCCTCGCGGCCTGGATCGTCGTGCCGCCGTTTTCACCGATGTGGGTTCCGTTGGCGGTGGCGGCTCCCGAGCTGAGCCCGTGGATCCTGCTCGCCGCAATTGCTCTGGCGCTGACGGCGATGCTCGACGCGCGGGCCAGGACGCCGGCGCGGGCGGCCCTTGCGCTGTCGTGTCTCGCGGCAGCGCTGGCGGCGTGGCCGCTCGTGCGCGCCGCGAGAACCGCGCCGCGCCTCGCGGCGGCGATGAGCGAGGGGCTGGGCGAGGACCGCCTTCGCGCAGTGTCGTCAGACCAGAGCCGCCGCATGCGCCCGCGTCCAATCGCCGTAGCCGATCTCTTCCGCGGCATCGGCACCGGGGACTCACGCGTGACGCGCGGGGTCACGTTCGCCTCGCCTCTGGGAACGCCGCTGCGCCTGACCGTCTACGCGCCGAACACGCCGGGGCCGCATGCCACGATCGTGCAGATCTACGGCGGCGCCTGGCAGCGCGGCGGCCCGGACGACAACGCGACGTTCGCGCGCTACTTCGCCGCACGCGGGTACGTCGTGTTCGCGATCGATTACCGTCACGCGCCGCGGTGGCGCTGGCCGGCGCAACTGGAAGACGTGCGGACCGCGCTCGCGTGGATCGGGCAGCACGGAAGCGAAACACGGCGCCGACGTGTCGCGCATCGCGCTCGTCGGCCGGTCGTCAGGCGCGCACCTTGCGCTCCTGGCCGCCTATGCTCCCGGCGTGATGACGATCAATGCCGTCGTCAGCTTGTACGGCCCGACGGACCTCGTGCGCGGCTACCGCGAGCCGCCACGGCCCGATCCGATGGACGCCCGCGCGCTGCTGACGGCGTTCATCGGCGGGACGCCGGACGATCTCCCCGCCGCGTATCTCGCGGCGTCGCCGCTCACCTACGCCACTCGCCCGCTGCCGCCGACGCTCCTCATCTACGGCGGGCGCGATCACGTCGTGTCCCCGCGCTTCGGCGCGAGCCTGCACGAACGCCTGCGGGCTACGGGCACCACGTCCGTGCTGCTGACGCTTCCCTGGGCGGAGCACGCGTTCGACGCCGTCCCGTTCGGCCCGGGCGCACAGCTCGCACTGTTCCATCAGGAGCGCTTCCTCGCGTGGGCGTTGAACAAGTAGCTTGCTCCCCGCCTCCGCGCGTCCGAGACCCAGCGCGCTCCGGCGGGGCCCGCCATAGCTTGTCGCTCCTGCCTATCGCGCGACAAGCGACGGCGGGCGCTTCCAGCTCCCAGCTTCCCGCTGCTCCCGTTCGTCACATCGTCCTCTCGCCGCCAAACGGCCATGCTACGCTCTGCGGCATGGCCTGGTGGACGCGGAACAAGGGCGGAGCGGCGGGCGGCGATCCCGGGGCGGACATGCCGCTCATCCGGCTGGAACACATCACCAAAGTCTTCAAGGGAGACGACGCGGAGGACGAGACGCGGGCGCTGTGGGACGTGTCGGCCGACATCGGCCGCGGGGAGTACGTGTCGGTCTCCGGTCCTTCGGGCTGCGGCAAGTCCACGTTCCTCTCCATCCTCGCGATGCTCGACACGCCGACGAGCGGACGGTACTTTCTCAACGGCCGTCCGGTCGATCAGCTGGCCCCGTCGGAGAAAGCGCGGCTCCGCAACATCGAGATCGGGCTCATCTTCCAGAGCTTCAACCTGATCGGCGACATGAGCGTGTACGAGAACGTGGAGTATCCGCTGTCGCTGCGCAACGCGAGCGCCGGCGGATCGCAAGGCGCGGGTGGAGGCGGCGCTCGAGCGGGTCGGGTTGACCGCGCGGGCCAAGCAGCGGCCGGGACAGTTATCGGGCGGTCACCAGCAGCTCGTCGCGATCGCGCGCGCGATAGCCGGGCGGCCGCCGATTCTGCTCGCCGACGAGCCGACCGGCAACCTCGACTCGAAGACGGGCGACGACCTGATGCAGATGCTCGGCGAGCTGCACGCCGACGGCGCCACCGTGTGCCTCGCGACGCACGATCCGCGCTACATCGCGCAGGCCAAGCGGCACATCTACTTGTTCGATGGACAGATCAGCAAGGACCCGGTGGCGTAGGCCGCCGGGACGTGAACAGTGAGTTCAGGAGTCTCAGGAGTTTTGTGCCGCTGTTCGTTGCGTTCTCCGTAGATCTCACTGATCTCCTGTTCCGAGACTCTGCCTGATCTCCCCTATTTCCCCTGCATCCTCATGATTGCCGCCGCGGAGCGCCTGCTTGGTGGCGTCCGACCCGACGAACAGATCGTCCGGATAGCGGCTGTATTGCAGCATGTCGGCGTAGATGGCTTCGCTCTGATACAGGTTGAAGCCCATGCCGGCGAGGTACTGCAGGCGGAGGTTGCGGTCCCGGTTGATGATCGCGTCGGCGAGCCAGGGAGCCAGATCGGTTTTCGTCCCGGCGTAGTTCGAAAACAGATCCACGGCCGAGTACATCCCGATTTCCCCGAGCGATCGCGCCACCGGCAACATCTCCGGCTGGCTGAGGCGGCGCTGCACGGCCTCGACGTCGATCCGCGTCGGCTCGGCCTGCCCGAGCAGCACGAGGTCGTAGCCCGCGCCGTTGTTCGTGTTGCCCCAGACCACGCCGCCCGGGAACACTTCGAGGAAGGTCGCCGATCTCGCTCTTCACCGCGGCGGTGTTGCTCTCGTAGAGCTGCACGAACAGCGTCACCGCGCCGCCGGGGTTCAGGTGCGACTTCACCGTCTCGAAGAATTCCTTCGTGTAGAGCATCGCCGCCCCTTTGACCCAGGGGTCCAGCGGATCCGACGTGATCGCGTCGAACTTCTCGTCGGTCGTCAGCAGGAAATGCCGCGCGTCGTCGAGCACGACGTGCGTCTTCGGGTTCGCGACCACGTCGAAGTTGTGTTGCGCGAAGTAGCGGGACGACGACGGCCGGCACGAGCGGCTCGATCTCGGCGATCGTGAGGCGCTTGACGGCCGGATCGACCGAGACGGCGCCGGCCGTCACGCCCGCGCCGCAGCCGATCACGAGGACCGACGCCGGGTTCTTCGGGATGAGCGTCGTCATGTGGCCGAGCATCCGCTGCAGGCGCATGTCCTGCGGCTCGCTCGAGGCCTGGACCTTGCCGGCGTTGTGGTAGTTGAGCACGCCGTTCGACAGCCGCGTGACCGCGACCGAGGCGTTCCACCCTTCGCCCATGTAGATGACCTCGGCTTCGCCGACGCGGGTGGCGGCATAGCGGCCGTAGGCGACGAGCACGCCCGGCACCGGCTGGACCGTGCGCGCGAGCAGCACGGCGCCGCCCATGGCGGCCGCGAGCAGCAGCGTGCCGGCGAACTGGAAGCGCGACTTCTTCGACTCGGCTTCGGCGGCCGCGGACTCGAGCATCAGCAGCGCCGAGACGGCGGAGATGATGATGAGCACCTGCTGCGCGCGCTGGCTGCCGAGCCAGACGACCAGCAGCAGGCTCGCGGTGACCGAGCCGATGATCGCGCCGAGCGTGTTGGCGGCATAGACGCCGCCGACGAGGCGGGCCGGATCCTTGCCGCCGGTCGCGACCGACGCGAGCGCGAGCGGGAAGCTCGCGCCCCAGAGAATCGCGCCCGGCAGGATCGCCCACATGCACGCGGACGAAATCGAGCTGGAAGTTGAACCAGGGGTTGCTCGAGATCGCCGGGTTGATCGGCCAGTACGGCAGCGACTGCGTCAGCATGTACGCGCTCCACGCGAGCGCGCCGCAGAGCAGCATCTGGCACCAGCCGAGCGCGAGGCGCGGCCGCGCGATCCGGCCGGCCATGGCCGAGCCGAGGCTGCTGCCGATGCCGAGGCCGAGCAGGAACACGGCCAGGATCAGCGAGAACGTGTAGACCGTCGCGCCGAACAGCAGCGACAGCAGGCGCGTCCAGATGACCTCGGCGCCGAGCGCGGTCATGCCGGAGAGGCCGATCGACGACGTAGACCGCCCAGGCGCCGGAGGCGCGCTCGATCGTCACCGGCGGCGCGGCGGCCTCGGTATGCGGCGTCGGCCTTGGCGATGCAGGCAGCGCCACGCCCGCGACGATCAGGTTCAACGCGACCGCGACGAACGTCGCCACGAGGCTGTCGTGCACGCGCAGCAGGTAGAACCCGGCCAGCAGGCACCCGAGCACGCCGCCGGCGATGTTGCCGCCGTAGAAGAAGCCCAGCCACGAGACCCCCTCGGGCGTGGACTCGACCCAGCGCGACATCGCCGGCAGCGTCGCGCCCATGAGCAGCGTCGGCGGCAGCAGGCAGATGCTCGCCGCCACGCCGCGCAGCAGGATGCCGGTCACGCCCGAGCCGCCCCACGCGAAGTAGACGCCGCCGAGCAGCGGCATGCCGAACAGCAGGAGAATGCCGCAGACGGCGATCCCGATCTCGAGCTACGCGTAGACCTTCAGCGGATGCTGGCGCGCGGAAATCGCCCGCGCGAGGAACAGGCTGCCCAGGCACATGCCCGCCCATGAACGTCCCGAGCAGGACGCCCAGCGAGACGGCCGACGACCCGATCACCAGCTGCAGCAGCTGGAACCAGACGATCTCGTAGATCAGCGCGGCGCATCCGCTGCCGACGAACAGCAGCAGCAGCGCCGGCAGCACGCGGCGCGCGTTCATTCAGTCACACCTCTCCAACTGTGTTTTCAAGCAAGCGTCATTTTACAAAAATGTCCGAGGATGGTATCACGCCAAGTCTGGCGAAAGATGGCCGCACTTGAGGTAAATGTGTGACAGGAGAGACAATCGGACTCGGGACTCGGGACTCGGGATTCGCGGACTCGGTCGCGGATTCGCGGATTCGAGGATTCGAGGATTAGTGATTAGTGATTCGACTGGGGGATGCATGAGGGTCGTCAGGATCGCGGGGCTCTTCGCAGCGGCGGCGCTGGGCGTCACGGGCTTGGGAGCCCAGGGCTCAGGGGGCACGCTTCTCGTGCTCAACAAGGTGGATGCCACGCTGGCGTTCGTGGACCCTTCGAGCCTTCAAGTCATCGCACGCGTCCCGACCGGCGAAGGGCCCCACGAGGTCGTCGTCTCGACGGACGGAACGCTCGCCTTCGTGAGCAATTACGGGGCGCAAACGCCCGGCAGCTCGCTCTCGGTCATCGACATCGCGGCACGCAAGGAGCTGCGCCGCGTTGACGTGAGCCCCCTACGGCGGCCGCACGGGCTCGCGTTCGCCGATGGCAAAGTCTACTTCACGGCCGAAGTGAACCGGGTCGTGGCGCGCTACGACCCCGCGTCGAACCAGATCGACTGGGTGATGGGCACCGGCCAGGCCGGGACCCACATGGTCATGGCCAACCCGGACGGCTCGCGGTTGATCGCGGCCAACATCGGATCCGACAGCATCAGCGTGCTCGAGCGCGGCACGAACCCGCTCGCGTGGAACGTCACCGCCATCGCGGTCGGGCGCGGGCCCGAAGGCATGGACGTGTCGCCGGACGGCCGTGAGCTCTGGGCGGCGCATTCGCGCGACGGCGCCGTCTCGATCGTCGATCTGGCGGCCAAGCGCGTGACCGGGACGGTCGATGCGCAGACCAAGCGCTCAAACCGGCTGAAGTTCACCGCCGACGGCAAGCTCGTGCTCATCAGCGATCTCGACGCGGGCGAGCTCGTGATCCTCGGCGCGGCGGATCACAAGCCGGTCAAACGCATCAAGCTGGGAGCCGCTCCCGAAGGGATTCTCGTGCCGCCGGGCGGCTCGCGTGCCTACATCGCCGTCAATGGCGACAACCAGGTCGCCGTCCTGGACCTCGCCAAGCTCGAAGTCGTCGCGCGGATCTCGGCCGGCAATGGACCCGACGGGCTGGCGTGGGTCGGGGGGCGTTGAGAATTCACGTCTCGTGGCTTCGCGTTCAGGCGGACGTCAGGCAGCCGTTCAGGCCTTCAGGCCCGCTGTTGCACGCTTGGCCGACCTGAAGGTCGGCACTACACAGGTCAAGACGGTCGGAGCTACAAGTTGGAAGCCACAAGACGAAAGGCAATCATGAGGTTCCTGTCCATCACCCGCCGGACCACCGGACGGCTGCTCTACATCGCGCCCGCCCTGTTGCTGGCGCTGGCTCAGCTTCCGGTGGTGGCGCAGCAGGCCCCCGCGCAGGTCAATGGCACGGGCTCGGCCAACTGGGCCGACGAGGTGCTGAAGACGGAAGGCTACGTGACGCCGCCGAAGGAGCTCGCCGACGCCGTCCTCGCCCCGCGCTATCTGAACGTCTCGCTGACGAGCGCGAGCCCCGACAAGAAGTGGTTCCTCGACGAGATCGGCGACGGTCCCGTGCTGATGAAGACCTTCTCGAAGCCGTTCCACGAGCTCGGCGGCGTCTTCATCGACTTCAAGGCGAACCGCGCCCGCGCGCTCACGATTCGCAACAACGTCGGGATCCAGATCATCTCCGCGGCCGACGGCTCGAAGAAGACGCTGCAGCTGCCCGCCGGCGCGCGCGTCTCGAACGCGACCTGGTCGCCCGACAGCAAGAGCCGTCGCGTTCTTCGTGCACGGCGACGACGCGACGCACATCTGGATGACGGACGTCGCGACGAACCAGGCGCGCCAGGTGACGAAGACGCCGGTGCTCGCGACGCTCGTCACCAGCGTTCGAGTTCACCGCCAGGACGGCAAGCAGATCGCCGCGGTGATCGATCCCCGACGGCCGCGCCGCGATGCCGTCGCCGCCGTCGGCGCCCACGGGGCCGGTCGTCAAGATCGCCGACGCCGACAAGAACCGCCTCCGCACGTTCCCCAGCCTGATGACGACGCCGTACGAGCAGGCAGCTGCTCGAGTGGCACGCGACCGGTCAGCTCGCGCTCATCGACGTCGCGACGCGGACCGCGAAGAAGATCGGCCCGCCGGCGATGATCCGATCGCATCGACTCGTCGCCCGACGGCAAGTACGTCCGCGTGACGCGCATGGTCAAGCCGTTCTCGTACGACGTCCCGGTCTAGCAACTTCGGGTCGATCGAGGAAATCTGGGACGACAGACGGCAAGACGCTCGCGAAGCTCAGCGACCGGCCGATCAACCTCGGCGTCCAGGACGACACGCAGCCGCCGCCCGATCCGGGCGCGGCGCCGGCGGCGGCCGGCGGCGGGCGCGGCGGAACCAGCAGACCGGCAAGCGCGAGCTCGCGTGGCGCACCGACGGACAGGGCCTCACCTACGTCGAGCAGGAACCCGCTGCCCGCGCACGGCGTCACGGAGCCGGCGGCCGGACGTGGCGGACGCGGCGGGCGCCGGCGGCGGCCGCGGCGGCGCGGCGAACGACGACGCCGCGGCAGGCTGACGACCGGCCGCGGGCGACCGCAGCGCAAGGATCGCGTCTATGCAGTGGCAGCGCGCCGTTCGAAACGGCGAGCGCGAAGGTCGATCTACGAGAACACCGACGCGCATGTCGGGCCATCGCTTCTCCCCCGACATGCAGATCCTGTTCTTCAGCGAGCGCGCCGGGCAGAACACGATCGAGTACCGCGGTCTACCTGAGCGACACCGCGAAGAAGCTACACGCTCGCGCGCTATCGCGCCGACGACATCTACGCCAACCCCGGCTCGATCGTGTCGCACGCGCGGCGCGGGTGGCGGCGGCGGGCGCGCGCCGGCGGCGGCGGTGGACGGCGGCGCGGCGCCGGGCCGGCGGCAGCGACTCCGGTCCTGCTCTCGGCCGACGGCAGCAGCGTGTTCTTCCAGGGCACGATCATACGACAAGACCCCGATCCAGGTCGGACCGAAGACCTTCATCGACAAGGTCGCGATCAAGACCGGCGAGAAAGACGCGCATCTACGAGAGCGACAACACCGGCGTCTTCGAGCGCGTCTCGACGGTCCTCGATCCCGACGCCAAGCGGTTCATCGTCCCGCGCGAGAGCCCGGCCGACGTGCCGCAGAACTTCCTGGTCGACGGCGGACGCCGGACGCAGCTCACGAAGAACATGGATCCGCACGAAGATCTGACCCAGCGCGCAAAGTCGAGCGGTTCACCGTCGAGCGCGCCGACGGCTTCAAGTTCCGGGTCAAGGTCACGCTGCCGCCCGACTACCAGGCAGGCACGCGGCTGCCGGCGCTGTTCTGGTTCTACCCGCGCGAGTTCGCGACCCAGGAGGACTACGACCGCCCGGATCGCACGTTCAACAAGAACACGTTCACGAACTTCGGCGACGCGCTCGATGGAGTACTTCGTGCGCCTCGGCTACGCGGTGGTCGAGCCCGACGCGCCGATCGTCGGCCCGCAGGGGCAGATGAACAACAACTACGTCAACGACCTGCGCAACAACCTGGCGGCGACCATCGACGAGCTCGATCGCCGCGCAGCTCGTCGATCGGCACGCGGCTGGCCATCGGCGGCCACAGCTACGGCGCGTTCTCGACGGTCAACGCGATGGTGCACACGCCGTTCTTCAAGGCGGGCATCGCGGGCGACGGCGCCTACAACCGCACGCTCACGCCGATCGGCTTCCAGACCGAGCGGCGCGATCTGTGGGAGGCGCCGAACGTGTACCTGTCCATGTCGCCGTTCCTGTACGCGAACAACCTGACCGGCGCGCTGCTGATGTATCACAACCTCGCCGACCAGAACGTCGGCACCGATCCGATCAACTCGATCCGCCTGTACCACGCGCTCAACGGGCTCGGCAAGACGACGGCGCTGTACCTGTATCCGCTACGAGGATCACGGCCCGGTCGCGAAGGAAACGCTGCTCGATCTGTGGGCGCGCTGGGGCGCGTGGCTCGACAAGTACGTCAAGAACCCGCAGAAGGCGAAGCCGGCGGACAAGAAGATCACGACCGACGCGGCCAGCCGGAGCCAGTAGGTCATCGATCCAGATGCGGTCATTCGTGCGAACGGGGGCATTGCGCGCGGCAGCGGTGGCGCTGGCGCTCCTCGTGAGCACGCCGGCGGGATCCGCGCCGCCGGTGCCCGACCGCATCTGGTTCGCGCCGGGCCCGGGGACGCTCGACTTCCAGCGGCTCTTCGAGCATCCCGAGGAGTGGGCCCGCGCGCGTGACGTCATTCGTGTCTTCAAGTTCTATCAACAGCACACCGAGGCGCGGCGGCCCGAGATCGTCGGGCCGAACTACTACGACGCGCTGGTCCGGGTGAACGCGTTCCGCAAGCTCAGCGAGCTGCGCATCAACACGGCGCTCGAGATCGGGTCGGTGAAGGAGTTCTGGTGCACGCCGGACCGGAGCGGTATGGACGCCTCGATCCGCGCGACCCTCGACGCGGTGCAGGCCATCCAGGACGCGGGCGGCACGCTCAAGTACATCGCGATGGACGAGCCGTGGGTCTCGGGCCGCGCGAGAGTGTGCGACGGCCCCGCCCTCGAGCCGACGGCCGATCGCGTCGCGACCTACATGTCCGCGGTGCAGAGCGCCCACCCGGCCATCCGCATCGGCCTCATCGAGGCGTATCCGTTCTCGAGCGCCGCCGCGATCGAGACGATGATCGGCCTGCTGCGCGCGCGCGGAACGCTCGCCGGCGTTCCTGCACATGGACGTCGACTGGCACGCGCTGGCCGCCGGCGCCTTTGCGCGCGACATGACGCGCCTGCAGGCGTTCGCCAAGTCACAGAACATCACCTTCGGCATCATCATCGTCGGATACAACGGCGAGGCCGATGCGCTGTACGCCGTTGACGCCGGCGGCATCTCGCACTTGATCGCCGATGCGTTCAAGACCTGGGACGCCATGCCGGAACATCTGATTTTTCAAAGCTGGGTGGTCACGAGCACCGGCCTGTTCATCACGCCGTCCAACCTGC
This sequence comes from uncultured Acidobacteriota bacterium, assembly GCA_963820645.1. Taxonomy (GTDB): domain Bacteria; phylum Acidobacteriota; class Vicinamibacteria; order Vicinamibacterales; family 2-12-FULL-66-21; genus JALZOC01. Next base: position 56,768 of record CAWGAS010000052.1, read on the forward strand.
CGGAGGACCGGCTGCACAGTCACACCAACCTGCTCTTCCAGCTGTTTCGCCGGCTGCGCGGGGCGACGGGAGGACCCGTGGGACGCGCCGTCCCGCGCGGCGCTCCCTGACGCCACCTCGTAAAAGACCCGGCCGTCTTCTTCCCCGACCAGGTTCAGCGCAATCGCGGAACGCACGTAGCGGATGAGATCCGGCGGCGCCCTCCGGGTGTCGACCACGACATAGACGATCCCGAGGGACGTCAGTTGAGCGGCAGCCGAGACCGGATCCATCAGCGGGGCTTCGCCGGACAGCGGTTCGCCGGCCGACAACCGGAGCAACGATCCGATCACGGGCGTCGCCAGATACTTGCGGGTGATGTCCGGCGACAGACGCGCGACGAATCCCCCGACGATCGGGCGTTCGTGGATCGACTGGGCGAAGAGCACGTCGGAGTCGAATGCGCCCGTCTCACCGAACCCGTCGCGAACGCCGAGCGGAAGCTCGCACACGGCGCCCGGCCGTGACGCATCCTTCAAACGGGCGTAGAGCGACGGAGCACTGAGGCGATACACCGGCGTGGCCGCCGGCGCGGACTCGACCGCGACGAGCAGCGCGAGGCACCAGGCGAGCGCATGCCGTCGCCCGCCCTGCCTCGCCAGCCAGGCAGTGCCAACCGCCGCGAGGATCGCGGAGGCGAGATACACCACGACCATCGCGCGCCCAGGGATTCTGGCGTTGGCGACGATCGGCACGAACCGCAGGGCGATGCCGGGGAGGATCAGCGGCGTCTGACGGCCGAACACGAGCAGCCAGGGGCCGAGCGACCAGATCAGAAACACGGCGCCGGCGAAGACCCACTCACGCACGACCGGATCCCTGCGCTGCGCCGCAACCGCGACCGCGCCGAGGAGGAGCGCGCCGGCCGGAATCCATCCGCAGCCTTCGATGGGATCGAGCTTCAGCCGCGAATAGGCGTCGCGGACGCGGTCACCCCACCACACGTGGAAAGGATTCCCGAGGACGAGCGTGGCGGCGTCGATGCCCCCCGGTGCGCTGCGCCACAAATACCGTTGCGACACGTACCGGCCCTCGCTCCACAGCTTCACGCCGTTGACGAGCAGCGGCATGAGCAGCACCGCGGCCACGACCGCTGCCGTCAGCAGCGCGCGCCGGTTCTGCCACGCGGGCGAGGCGTTGACGGTCACCGACACGCGCGTCAGCCGCAGGGCCGTTGCGGCGAGGAGCAGCAGCCAGCCGAACGTCACCGGGTTCCCCACGCCGCGGACGGACACCCGGAGCGAGCCGATCGCGATCCTGTCTACGTCCGTCGCCTGGATCAGAACAATGACCAGAACAATGACCAGCGCGTCGAGCGCCAGCAGCACGCCGATGCCGATCAGCACGCCGCGGCGAACCGTCGACCGGCCTGGTGATCGGAGGGTTACCGTGGAACTCTGGGCGATCCAGCGAAGCGCCACGAGGAGGCCCGCGAAGATGAAGAGGTAGTAGTCCACGTATGCGATGGCCGCGAGCGCCACGCCGAGCACAGCCCCCGCGCGCATCGACGCGCGCTCAGCGGCGTGCCAGGCCAGCAGGCATACCAGCGGGACCACCCAGGCGGCGATCAGGCCGAAGTGCCCGGTCAGGCGCGCGGCGACGAAGGGAGAAGCCCCGAACACCAGCGCGGCGACGAGCGCGCCAGCCGTGTGCCGGGTCAGACGGTACGCGAGCGCATAAGCGCAGAGGAAGTTGAGCCACACGTGCACGATGATCAGCGACGTTCTGTGACGCGACGAGAGAGCCCGGGCCGAACAGGGCCGCGGCGAACGCCGGGAGCGCGGTGTGCGTGTGCAGCGTCAGATCGACGCCGAACGGATGAAACAGGAACGGCGTGAAGAAGAACGAGTAGCCGGGATGATGGAGCACGTAGCCCATCCACCACACGTTCCAGAGGAAGCTGACGTTGTCGCCGGCGTTGACACCTGGAATCGACGTGTCCAGGTGCCGAAGAACCGGCGACAACCACCAGACCGTCAGCGCGGTCAGCGCAAGAATCGCGATCGAGTGCTGCCGGAGAACACGTGTCACCGGGGGATGATATACCGGTCAGATCGAAACGGTCCGGCTAAAGCCGGACACCACCGAAGACAGGGTCCGGCTAAAGCCGGACACCACCGAAGACAAGGTCCGGCTAAAGCCGGACACCACCGAAGACAGGGTCCGGCAAAGCCGGACACCACCGAAGCCAGGGTCCGCATCATCGGTGGCGTCCGGCTTCAGCCGGACTATTTCTAGTAGGTGACGCGAACGCGGTACTTCAGCACCGCCGTCCCCTCTGAGGCGACCGGCACCGTGAAGTGCGACGCCCAGGCGGCCGACTTCTTCCACTCGTGCGACGAGCGCAGCATGCGCCACGTGCCGCCGATCGGCTCGTTGACCTCGACGGTCACCGGCGCCGGCTTGTGGTTGCGCAGGGTGATCTCGTATTCGATCTCGTACACCCGGTCGGCGATCTTCTCGAAGTCGATCTGGTTCCGCTCGCACACGACGTCGAACGCGTGGCCGATCTTCAGCTTCAGCGTTTCGTCCTTGGGCGTGTGGGAGATCCGGTCTTCGCCGACGAATTGCACGCCCCCCTTCGAGTCCGCCTGGTAGACGCGGACGACGCCCGCGGGCATCGGCATGCCGAGGCCGGACTTCTGCTCGTTGCGGAACTGGTAGTAGACCTGCACCACGTCCTTCAGCGGCGCGCCCGGATGCGACGCGTTGCGGTAGTAGAACTCCTGGCCGTCGACGACGTAGCGCTTGTCGACCGGGACGCCGGTTCCGGCCAGCATGCTCACCTGCTTCGTCTCGTTGTTGTTGATCGTGGTCTTTCGCGCGAGGCTGTACAGGTGGTAGTCGGAGAAGGCCTCCTGCGTCATCGCCTTCGCGGAGTTCTGCTCACGGACGCGGCTGCCGAGGTCCCGTCTCATCTCGTCGATTTCCTGACGGACGCGGTTGAGATCCCCTGCGACCAGCTGCAGCTTCGCGCCGCGGAACGACGTGCCGCTGCCGTTGGTCAGCGTGACCCACCCGTCGAGATCGGCGGCCTTGTCGTCGCGCCCGACGGTGAGCACGTAGTCCGCGTTCCACCCCAGCTTCCCCGCCAGATAGGAGGCTTCCACGCGGTGGCGCGCCGCCCCGCTGTTGTCGAGCGTCCAGATGAGCGTCGGGTGCGTGTAGAGATTGCCGGGCAGCTCCGGAAAGCGCATGTGATCCGCGTGGAGGCCGGTGACGATCTCGGTGCCGATGCGCCACACCGGGCCGTTGTTGTAGCTGAGGAGGTGCGCCTTCACCTCCTCCTCGCGCGTGGTGCCGTTCTCGGTCCGCGTCCGCACCAGCGTGACGTCGCGGCCGACGTACTTGCGCAGCAGCTTCTCCGGCTCGAGCAGATCGAACTCGTAGTTCTGCTCGAGGACGGACAGGCGCGAGGGCTCGGTCAGCGAGCGGAAGTGCACCGTCGCCGGGTTCACCGTCGCGGCGATGTCCATGAACTTCAGGTCGAAGCTTCCCGGCCCGAGCTGGACGTTCCGCACGTCGCGCACGAGCGCGATGTCGGAGTTGTAGACCGTGACCGCCAGCTCCACCTGATCGTCCAGCGTCGTCGAGTCCTGGCCGGGCGAAGGCGCTGCTGCCGCTTTCGAATCGGATCCGCGCGACACACCGACAATCGCCGCGATAACCATCGCCGCGACACAAATTCGTCCTCGCATTGTGACTGCTCCTTCTAAATCGCTAATCCCTGATCGCGGATCCCGGATCCGCGGTTCCCAGTCCCGGATCCGCGAGTCCCGAGTCCCGAGTCCCGAATCCGGTAGGTTTTTCTCTCTAGCCTTAGAACGGCGCGGCGGGGAATTCTTGCGGGGACAGCCTTGACCAGGTGGCGCCGCCGTCGGTCGTGGAGAAGCGGCGGCCGTCGGAGGTCGTGACGGTTGCGGTCTTCGCGTCCGTGGCTTGCACGGCGACGAGATCGATTTTTTCGGGAAACGGCCGCAGCTGCCAGGTCCTGCCGTCGACGGAGAGCAGCACGGTGCCGCCGCGGCCGACGAGCCAGCAGACGTCTCGAGCGGGCGAAGACCCCGCTGTGACGTTGGCAGTGGTCCCGGTCTGCTGGAGCGTCCAGGTGACGCCGCCGTCGGTGGAGTGGTGGACCATTCGCGACTGTCCGGCGCCGGCGCGACGCCATCGCGACTGCGGGGTCCGGCGACGCGATTTCCGTCAGCAGCGTGCGAGCGGCTCGGAAGCCGGCAATCTCCGATATCGGCGCGTGGTTCGGCGGACCGAGGGGCTGCCGCGGCATTGCCTAACGGTGGCGACGCGGGCGGGCCGGAGGCTGCAGCAGGCGGGACCGGCGGCGCAGAGGCTGCGGCGGGCGGGGCTGGCGTCGCCTTGGCGGCGGCGGGCGGGATGCTGGCGTCCGCCGATTTCGCCGTTGCGGTCAGCGCCTCGTCTTTTAGTTTCTCGCCTCCGCGCGGTCGCGACGCATCTCGAATTGCTCCGGTGCGTCGACGACGGATTTTTCACGCGCGTCCTGTCGCGGGCTCCTGGATCGGACCGATTCCTTGTTCTCGTCCAATTTCTTGCTCAATTCCACCGGCGGAGCTACCGGCCGCGCCGCGGGCGGCGAGGGCGCCATCGAGGGCGCCGGAACGCTGGCGACGCGATCGAATTCGCTCGACGGACCAGGCAGCTCCGGCTGCTTGACGCCGGGAGCGACGGCGATCCAGAGCGCCACGGCGGTCGCGGCCGCGGTCGCCGGAACGAGGAAGCGGAAGGTCAGGCTCGCCGGCCACCAGGATCGGCGCTCAACGGGAGGCGCGGTCCGCGCCATGGCCGACAGGACCGCCTGGCATCGCGCGCACCCGGCCGCATGCCCCTCGGCGGCAGCCAGGACGTCCGCGGGCAACACGCCGTCCATCCACGCGGCGACGGTCTCGGCGTCGAGACAGTGCACGGCGTCCGGGGCGGTCTCTTCGCGCAGCGTTTGCGTCAAAAGACGGTGCACCGATCGCTCGCCCGCGTGCTTGGGTTCGTCGTTCACCAGTTCCTCATCATATAGAACGACCCGGTTCCACATCCTTGCGGACGATATCGTTGAGGTCCATGGGGCCCGGATCTTCCAGCGCGTACTCGAAACAGCGGGCAACCTGGTCGGCGTCGAGCCCGGCTTCGGTCCGGAGGTGCCGCTCCACGGCCTGGCGGATCTCCCGCCGGGTCCGCGCGAGCTGGCGCGAGGCGGTCGCTTCGTGCTCGCCGAGCACGCGGCCCGTCTGCGCGAGCGTGAGCTGCTGGGTGTAGTAGCACGCCAGCCGCAGCCGGTCGCGCGCCGCGAGCACGGCAATCGCCGCCTTCAGCCCCCGCTGCAGCAGCGCGAAGTACCGCGTCCGGTCCGGATCGGCCGGCGGCGGCGCGGTGCTGGCCACCGCGCGCGGCTCGTCGTCTTCCGGCAGCGGATCGAGGCGGCGGCCCGCGCGAATGGCGTCCACGTGGCGCTGGGCGAGGACGGCCCGCAGCCACGTCGGCAGGCTGCTGCGTCCGTGAAAGTAGCGGAAGAGCGATCGGCGCTCGCCGGCGCGCTCGGTCGTCCCGTAGAGATCGGCGTAGAGTGAATCGGCCAGCTCGCGCGCGCGGCCCGAAGGGTCGAGCGCGTCGGCCGCTCGATAGAGCGACGGCCGGTACTCGCGCACGAAATGCTCCCACGCGGCCTCGTCGCCGTCCGCGCACGCGCAAGCCAGCGCGAGGTCCTCCAGGTGCAGCGACTCGAGGTAGCGCTCGAGCACGAACGACGCCGGGCCCGCCGCGGCTTTATCGGCGCTCGTCTGCAGCGCCGCCGCAAAGCGCGACACCGTCACCGACCATCGCCCCGCCTGGGCCTGGCGATGGAGACGCTCGACGAGATCGTCCGGGATGCGGTCGGGCTGCGCGGAGCTTGTTTTCACCACAGAGAAAACGGAGTTAACGGAGCACGATCATTGTGACAGGGATTCGGGTGTGCAGCGCGGACGTTCTTAACAGGAGCACGGGAGGAACGGGAGAGTGCTTGCACAGCGTCCCTGAGCACTCGAGCGCGCGAAGCGCGTGGCCGTCCGGCCGGCGCTCGAGTGCGAAGCGGGATCCTGCGTGACACCGTGGGTGTGTAATCCGTGTAATCCGTGTCATCCGTGGCTAGACAGCTCCCGTTCTCCCGTCCTCCTGTGTTTCCGGTTCAGGCGCTGGCGTTCTTCCCCTCAGCAGCCCGCCGATCAGCCACGCGGCAGCGCCCGCGACGGCGAGCACCATCACGAACCTGACGAGCGACGCCAGCGCCGCGGCGTCGAGGGCCGGCCACGCGAACTGACGCAGGCTGCCCCACCGGTCGGCGGTCCAGTGCCATGCGGTGTGCGCGACGAGCGCGGACAGCAGGATCGCGCCGATCCGCTCGGCCACGACGAAGCGGAACAGGAGCTGCAACGCGGGGACCATCAGCATCAGCACGAGCAGCTGGCCCAGCTCGACGCCGGCGTTGAACGACAGCAGCGACGTCAGGAGGTGCGAGCCGGCAAACTGCAGCGACTCGCGCAGCGCGAACGAGAAGCCGAGGCCGTGCACGAGACCGAAGGCGAGCGCCAGGATCCAGCGCCGGCGGCCCACGGCAGGCGGACGGCCGCCGTCGCGGGCCGCGAGCACGATGTTCTCGAACGCCATGTAGACGATCGACGCCGCGATGAGCGTCTCGACCAGCGGAGGAAACCACAGCCCGTCCGGCCCGGCATTCAAGGCGGCCGCGATGAGCGTCACGGAATGTCCGGCGGTGAAGGCGGTGACCGTGAGGACGAGCTCGCGGGGACGCCGTAACGGAATCACGAGGCACAAGAGAAACAGCAGGTGGTCCGTCCCGTCGAGGATGTGCTCGAACCCGAGCCGGACGAACCGCCACGCCGCCTGGTGCCAGCGCGGGTCGAGACGCACCAGCCCGGGATCGCCGGTGTACTCGAACGCGCGAACGGTCCCGCCCGGCGGCATGAAACGCAGGACCGTCACCACGCGCAGGCCGAGCCGCGCGAGCGACGGGCGGATCGAGAAGACCGAACGGTCCGACGCGATCGGGTACTCGAAGAGCACGTCGAGCATCGCCTGATCCCACGGGATGTCGGTCTCGTTCGGGAGCGCCGGACCCGACACGCGCGCCAGCGCCTCCTCGTACGACGCGAACGAGCGATCGGACGGCAGCGACACGCGCGCGTGCGCGACGCCCGGCGCGGCCAGCGTCACGTCCCCTTCGAACAGCTCGAGGCTGCCGGCGATCCAGAGCATCGCCGCGTCCCCCAGGAGCGCGTGCGCATTCGCGAGATCGAGAAAGCCTGGGCCGCGCACCGGGAACTGCACGTCACGCATCGCGTTCAGCGGCACGCGCACGAGCACCCGAAGCTGCTGTCCCTCCGGCTTCACGAAGGCCTGCACGGTGACGTCGCGCGGGATGTCGTGCGCGGAGGCGAGCGCGGCGAACGAGAGGGCGAGCAGAACCGTCGCGGCTGGTTTCTTCCGCCTGAAGGCGGAAGCCACGAGATTGATCATAGGAGTTGATTAATCATTGGACTTCTTGTGGCTTCCGCCTTCAGGCGGAAGGAGACTCTGGTTCCTCACTTCGCCGGAGTATACTGGCGCCCGCACCGAGCCGGAAGACCGGCGGAAGACCGGGGCCGGAAGACCGGCGGAAGACCGGCGCCAGCGTGAAAGGATCCGCGCATGATCCGGTACGGGAAGCTGCTTGCGGCCGCCACGGGGCTCGCGATCTGTGCCACGCCCGGAGTGCTACGGGAGTCGCTCCAGGCTGCGGCCCCGGTCTTCCGGCCCCAGACACCCACCGACGCCCAGGTCCCGGTATTCCAGGTTGACCCGCTGTGGCCCAAGCCGCTCCCCAACCACTGGATTCTCGGCTCGGTCACCGGCGTGTGGGTGGACGCGCAGGATCACATCTGGCTCGTGCACCGCGGGCTCGACTCGCTCACCGCGCGGACCGAGGCCGGGCTGGCGACCGATCCCCCGACCGCGGAGACGTGCTGCGCTCCCGCGCCGCCCGTCCTCGAGTTCGATCAGGCAGGGACGCTCCTCAATTCCTGGGGTGGTCCGGGCCAGGGATACGAATGGCCGCGGACGCCGGCGGGGATCACCGTCGACGCGAAAGGGCACGTGTGGATCGCCGGGCATGCGCCGCAACCCGCGGGTATGGGTGGCGCTGCGAACCCGCGAATCCCCCCGCAAGATGCCCACGTGATCAAATTCACGCGCGCCGGCAAGTTCCTGCTGCAGATCGGCCGGGCCGGCAAGAGCGACGGCAGCTACAGCGAGACCATGCTGGACAGGCCCGCCACTGTCGCGGTGGACTCCGGCCGCAACGAAGTCTACGTCGCTGATGGCTACGGCAATCGCCGTATTGTCGTCTTCGACAGCGAGACCGGTGTCTACAAGCGACACTGGGGCGCGTACGGCGAGCGGCCAACCGAGGCGCCCGTGGGCACGTACGATCCGGACAAGCCGCCGGTGAGACAGTTCCGAACCGTGGGCTGCGTCAGGATCGGCAAGGACGGCCTCGTCTACGTCTGCGATCGCCGGAACGATCGCATTCAGGTGTTCCGGAAGGACGGCACCTTCGTCAAGGAAGCGGTCATCGCGAAAGAGACCCTGGGCGAAGGATCGGTCTGGGACATTGCCTTCTCGATCGATCCGCAGCAGCGGTTCCTCTACGTCGCCGACGGCTCCAATCAGAAGGTCTGGGTGCTGCGCCGCGACACGCTCGCGTCCGTCTCGAGCGTGGGCGCGGGCGGCCGGTGGCCGGGACACTTCTACGGCGTCGGCAACCTCGCGGTGGACTCGAAGGGCAACCTCTACACCGGCGAGACCTACGAAGGCAAACGATTGCAGAAGTTCATGTTCAAGGGACTGGGCGCGGCGGGAGGCAAGTCATGAGGCGGCACCTGGTCGACGTCGTCCTGGGGGCGAGCTTCGTCGCCGCGCTGACCGCGCTCGGCGTCGCGCAGTGGACGCTCGATCGATCGGTTGGCGCGCAGGCCACCGTTCAGGCCCCGAGGTTCGAAGTGGATCCGTTCTGGCCCAAGCCGCTGCCGAACAACTGGGTCCTCGGCGAGACGATCGGCCTCGGCATCGACGCGCGGGACCACGTCTGGATCGTGCACCGGTCCTTCGGGGTGAATGCGGTCGAAGGCGCGGCCGACGAGAAGCCGCCGACGGCGTCGTGCTGCCGCAGGGCGCCATGGGTGCTCGAGTTCGATCCGGCCGGCAATCTCGCCGGCCACTGGGGCGGTCCGGGCGCGGGTTACGAATGGCCGGCGTCGAATCACGGGATCTTCGTCGACTACAAGGACAACGTCTGGATCGGCGGCAACGATGCCAAGGACTCGCACATCCTGAAGTTCACGAAGAGCGGCCAGTTCCTGATGCAGTTCGGGCGGCAGGGACAAGAGCAAAGGCAGCAACGACACGGAGAACTTCGGCCGGGTCGCGAAGATCTTCGTCGATCCGAAAGCCAACGAGGCTTACATCGCCGACGGCTACGGCAACAAGCGTGTCGCCGTCATCGACGCGGACAGCGGGAAGTTCAAGCGCTACTGGGGCGCGTACGGCAACAAGCCGGACGACACGGACATCGGCCGCTACGATCCGAATGCCCCGCCGGCGCAGCAGTTCCGCACGCCGGTGCACTGCGCCGAGCTGTCCGACGACGGGCTCGTCTACGTCTGCGATCGGCCGAACGATCGCATTCAGGTATTCCGCAAGGACGGGACGTTCGTGAAGGAAGCCTTCATCGCCAAGCGCACGCTCGGCGACGGCTCCGTGTGGGACATCGCGTTCTCGAAGGACCCGCAGCAGAAGTATCTCTACCTCGCGGACGGCAAGAACGAGAAGATCTACATCCTCGATCGCGAGTCGCTGCAGATGCTCACCAGCTTCGGCGACGGCGGCCGCCAGCCCGGGCAGTTTTTCGCCGTCCACAGCATCGCGACGGACTCGAAGGGGAACATCTTCACGACGGAGACGTACGAGGGCCGGCGCGTGCAGAAATTCGTCTACAAGGGGCTGGCCCCGGTCACGAAGATGGACCAGGGAACCGTCTGGCCGAAGTAGGCACCGGTGGCATCCGGCTTCGGTGGCGTCCGGCTTCAGCCGGACCCGGGACTATGCCGCCGCCGCGGGCTTCTTCGCGAGCACCTCGCCGAACACCGTCACGGCCTTGTGCATCTCCTCCATCGTTCCGAACGAGATGCGGCAGTGCGTGCCCTCGAACGGCGGGAAGTCCCGCGCGACGAGGACGCCTCTGGCGCGGCACGCCTCGCGGAACGGCCGCGCCGGGCGGCCGATGTTCACGAACATGAAGTTGGCCTGCGAGTCGGTGGGCATCATGCCGCGATCGGAGAACCACTTCATCGTGAAGTCGCGGACCTCCTTGTTGCGCGCGCGCTCGACGACGGTGAACGCATCGTCCTGATCGATCGCGGCCAGCGCGGCGTGCACGCCCAGGACGTTGAGCGACCCCGTCCCGGTGCCGCCTTCCCAGTCGGCCATCTTCTTGATGGTCTCCGGGTGCCCGACCGCGTAGCCGATGCGCAGGCCGGCCATGCCGAACGCCTTCGAGAACGTGCGCGCCACGATGACCTGCGGATTCTCGACGGCCAGCCGGATGTGCGTGTCGTGATCCGGATCGGTGACGTAGTCGAAGTACGCCTCGTCGACCAGAATCGTCGTGCCGGGCGACTCGCGGATGATCTTGGTGAGGAACTCCCGCGTCGCGCGCGCGCCGACGTAGGTGGCCGTCGGGTTGTTCGGGTTGCAGTAGAAGACGAGCCCGGCGCCCTTCGCGGCATCGGCGAACTTGCCGAGGTCGATCTTGAACGACGCGTCGAGCGCGACGGCGCGGACCGGGTGCCCCATCATCTCCGCGTAGCCGGCGCACTCCTCGTAGGTCGGGATCGTGCCGACGAGCGGCTTGTCTTTCGCGGTGAACAGGTGGGTCGCCGATCGGAGGATCTGCGTCGAGCCGCAGCCGAGCACGATGTTCTCCGGCTTGACGCCCTGTTTTTTCGCGATCGCGTCAATGAGATCGCGCGAGCTGCCCGAGTAGCGTCCGGGCGCGCGGCCCCCTTCGCCGAACGCCGCCAGCACGGCGCTCGAGCACCTTCGTGCCGGGCCCGAGCGGGTTCTCGTTGCTCGCCAGCACGATGATGCCCGGTTCGACGGCGTGGACCGCCGGCTCGACGAGCGACCACAGGCTGTTCTCGCGTCCGCGCGCGCCGATGAAGGAGCTCGTCACCGCGCCGGCCACGCCGATGCCGGCGGTCCGGACAAAACCACGTCGCGTCAGCGCCATGACTCCTCCTGCCTGCGTCCGTCGAGTGAGGTCGTGCCGGGCCGGAGCACGCTCCGGAACACCGCGGCGGCCTTCTGCATCTCGTCCATGCGTGCCCATCGAGATCCGCACGTGGGTCTTTTCGAACGGCGGGAAATCGCGGCCGACGACCACGCCCTGCTTGGCGCACGCGTCGCGGAAGTCCTTCGCGGGCCGGCCGACGTCGGTGAAGATGAAGTTGCCCTGCGAGGCCGCCGACTTGCAGCCCAGGTCCTCGAGCGCCTTGACGGTGAAGGCGCGCACCGCGGTGTTGCGCACCCGCTCGGCCTCGATGTGCGCCGCGTCGTTGAGCGCCGCCATCGCGGCGGCGATGCCGAAGACGTTGACGTTGTACGGCATCTTGAGTTTCGCGAGGCTCTTGACCGTCTCGGCCCGGCCGACCGCGTAGCCGACGCGCAGGCCCGCCATGCCGAACGCCTTCGAGAAGGTGCGGGCGACGAACACGTTGGGCGTCTCGAGCGCGAGCGGCACCGCCGACTGGTACGACGGGTCGGTCACGTACTCGTGATAGGCCTCGTCGATCAGGATGACGGTGTCGGGCGACGCCGCCCGCACGCGCTTGACGAAGTCCGTCACCGCGCTCGCGCCGTGCACGGTCGCGGTCGGGTTGTTCGGGTTGTTGAAGAAGACGAGGCCCGCCCCTTTCGACGCCGCGATCATCGGCTCGAGGTCCAGGCGGAACGCCGAGTCGACCTTGATCTCGGTGACGGGATGCCCGATCCGCCGCGGCGATCGCTCCACAGTTCTCGAAGGAGGGTGCCGCGGTCACGAGGCCGCGCTGCGGGGTCGTGAACACGCGCACCGCGCTCTTCAGGATCTCCTGCGAGCCCCCGCCGAGGACGATGTTCTCCGGCTTGACCTCGAACTTGCCGGCGATCGCCGCCGCCAGCGCGCTCTCGTTCGGCGTGCTGTTGAACGGGTAGCGCCCGGCTTCCGGAAACTTCACGAGGATGGCATCGATCGCCGCCTTGCCGGGGCCGAGCGGGTTCTCGTTGCTGCTGATGCGGATCTCGTTGACGCCCGGCGGGACCAGCCCACGCGAGCCGTTGCCCTGCGCCGACTCAGCGAGGTGCGCCTCGAGGCCGCGCGCCGCGATGAACACACCGGACCTGGTGGCCAGGGATCCTCGAAGGAAGCCGCGGCGCGACACCGGCATGGGGGTCCTCCTGCCTGTTGTGCTGTCGTTTCCGGCTTCGTGGCAGCCGGCCTAGGCCGAGGATTCTACGCCCGGGGTGTACCTCGCGCAAGGGTACAAGTGGACTCGGACAATGTGCTATCTTGCGCGAAGATCACGCCATCGGAGGTCTGGATGCACCCAGCAGCTCGAATCGCGTTCGTGTTGGCGGCCGCGACGGTCCTCGTCGCCGCTCAGGACAATCCGTACCGCACGGTCGAGCAGTGGGCGAAGATGCCCGAGGGCCGGACGTGGGGCTCGACGAGCGCGGTAGAGATCGATCGCGACGGCACATCGATCTGGGTCGGCGAACGGTGCGGCGCGAACAGCTGTCTCAACCGGACGACGGGAGAGATGTCGCAGCTGCCGAGCATCCTCCAGTTCAACGCGGACGGGAAGCTCGTCGCGGAGCTTCGGCCAGGGCATGCTCATCTTCCCGCACGGCATGCACGTCGATCGCGACGGCAACGTCTGGATCACCGACGGACAGGACAACGCGCCGGCGCCCGCCGCCCAGGGTCGCGGCAACGCCGAGCGGGCGGGCCCGCTTCCGGGCGCCACGAAGGGTCACCAGGTTTTCAAGTTCAGTCCCGACGGCAAGCTGCTGCTGACGCTCGGCACGGCGGGCGGCGCGGCCGATCCCGGCTACTTCTATCAGCCCAACGACGTCGTCACCAGCACCGAACGGCGACATCTTCGTCTCGGAAGGGCACGGCGGCGCGAACTCGCGAATCCTGAAATTCTCGAAGGACGGCAAGCTGATCACAGTGATCGGCAAGAAGGGTGCTGGACCGGGCGAGTTCGACCAGCCGCACGCGCTCGCGTTCGATTCGAAGGGACGGCTGTTCGTCGGCGACCGCAGCAACAACCGCATTCAGATCCTCGACCAGGATGGGAAGTACCTGGACGCGTGGACGCAGTTCAGCCGCCCGAGCGGGATCTACATCGACCGGAACGACACCATCTACGTCGCGGATTCGGAGTCGGGCTCGGTCGGGAACGGACGGAGCCGGACGGAGAAGCGCGGCATCAGGATCGGCAGCATCAAGGACGGCCGCGTGACCGCGCTCATCCCCGATCCCCTCGAGGTCGCGACCAACACGAGCGCGGCGGAGGGCGTGGCGGTGGATCGCGCGGGGAACATCTACGGCGCCGAGGTTGGGCCGAAGGCGCTGAAGAAGTACGTGAAGAAGTAGACGAGCGCGAAGCGCGAGGCTGGGAGCTGGCAGCTGGGAGCTGGGAGCTGGGAGCTGGGAGCTGGCAGCTACGAGCTTCTATTTCTCCGACTTGAAGATTATGCCGTTGAGCAGGTCCACCTGACGCGCGAGCTCGCTCTGCCCTGCCGGAAACTTGTTCGAGCGCAGCACGAACGCCAGCAGGTCCGCAATCTCCTGGCGCGTCATCTTGCCCGGCTTGTCCTGCGGCATCGTCAGCCGCACGCGCTCGAGCATGGCGCCCATCCCCACGCCGTTCCAGGTCGCCATGAAGACGGGCCCGGTCAGCGGCCCCGCTCCTTCACCGTTTCCCTGCAGGCTCGCGCCGTGGCACTTGATGCAGTGCTCCTGGTACAGCGCGTCGCCGCGCTTGGCCTGCTCCTCCGTGTACACGCCGTCCCACGTCGTCCGGTCCTGCGCACGGATACCCACGGCCGCGGCAAGCAGGATGGCGGCCACGACGCCGAGTCGGGACGCACCGGTGGTGTCCGGCTTTAGCCGGACCGTGGACGCTCCAGTGGCGTTCGGCTTTAGCCGGACCGTGGACGCTCCAGTGGCGTCCGGCTTTAGCCGGACCGTGGACGCTCCAGTGGCGTCCGGCTTTGAGCCGGACCGGTGGGCGCTCCAGTGGCGTCCGGCTTTAGCCGGACCGTGGACGCTCCAGTGGCGTCCGGCTTTAGCCGGACCGTGGACGCTCCAGTGGCGTCCGGCTTTAGCCGGACCGTGGACGCTCCAGTGGCGTCCGGCTTTAGCCGGACCGTGGACGCTCCAGTGGCGTCCGGCTTTAGCCGGACCGTGGACGCTCCAGTGGCGTCCGGCTTTAGCCGGACCGTGGACGCTCCAGTGGCGTCCGGCTTTAGCCGGACCGTGGACGCTCCAGTGGCGTCCGGCTTTAGCCGGACCCCGGATGATCCGGCTGGTGTCATCGTGCGCCCGCGTCGGACGGCAGGCTGAACGCGATGTACTCGCCCGAATACGGTCCGCCGCTCACCGCCACGACGATGTACTGCTTCCCGTTGAGCATGTAGGTCATCGGCGAGCCGCTCTGCGGCGCCGGCATGAACACCGCGCCGACCTCTTTGCCGGTCGCCTTGTCGTACGCGCGCAGCATCGCGCCGCGCGGATGCTGAGCGGTCGTGGTGACCTGCGGGTCGCCGAGAATCACGAGCGTCTTCGTGATCACGAGGCCGACCGCGCCGCCCTGCCCGGTCTTCGGGATGGTCATGCCCTTGAGGAGCGGATGGCTGCGGACGGCGTCGGGCGTATCGCCGTGCGGCACGCGCCACTTGACCGCGCCTTTCTCGAGATCGATCGCGGCGAGCACGCCGTACGGCGGCTTGACGATCGAGAGTCCCTGGATGGTGAGGCCGCGTTTCACCGCCGCGTCCGCCTGTCGCAGGAGCCGTCGAGGCCCCTGCCCCGCCGACGGGTGACGGCGCGGCCGGCGACGTCGCGGCCGGCGCCCCGCCTCGTCCGGCCCCGGCTCCGCGCGCGCCGCGCGCCGGCACGTCGGCGTAGGTGCCGGTCCCCGCCGCTTCGCGCACGCGGAACGGCTGACCCGACGACACCAGCCTGGTACGGAAGGTCCGAGAAACCCGGCGGCGGCGGCGCCACGGATTCCCCGTCGATCGCGGCCATCGACGCCGGCGCGAACACGGTGCGCGTGTCGGGATCGTAGCCGCCGCCCGGCCAGTTCGTCCCGCCGTTGTCGTTGCCCATGTTGATCGCGCCGAGCAGCCCGTCCACGTTGCCGAGAAGCGGCGGGTTGTACGATCTGTCCCGGCACCCACTTGTAGCGCTCGAGCTGTTTCTTCGCCTGCGCGCGCAGGTCCGGCGTGAAGTCGATGAGATCGTCTTCGGTGAGCGTGTTGCGGCCGTACATCAGCGAGGCCGGCGGGTGCGGCTGCGTCGGCGAGTACCACTCCCCGGGACGTCACCCTTCGGCACCGCCTTCTCTTCGATCGGCCAGATCGGCTCCCCCGTGACGCGGTCGAAGACATACAGCCACGCCTGCTTGCTCGGCACGGCGACGACCTTGCCGCGGCTTCCCGTCGATGGTGACGTCCGCGAGGAGCGGCGCCGACGACATGTCGAAGTTCCAGATCGGGTGGTGCACGAACTGAAAGTGCCACTTGCGCTTCCCGGTGGCGAGATCGACGCACACCAGGCTCTCGGCAAACAGGTTGGCCCCGGGACGCTTGCCGCCGTAGTAGTCCGACGTCGGCGTCTCGACCGGCAGGTAGACCAGCCCGAGATCCTCGTCGACCGAAATCTGCGTCCACACGCCGACGTTGCCGTTGATCGCCCACGAGTTGTCGAGCCAGGTGTCGTTGCCGAACTCGCCGGGCCTGGGAATCGTGTTGAACGTCCACAGGACCTTCCCGGTGCGCGCGTCGTAGGCGCGGGCCACGCCCTTGGTGTTGTTGTGGGTCGTGATCGTCATGCCCTCTTTCATGGACGAGCCGACGAGGACCACGTCCTTCGACGACGACGGGCGTCGAGTGGAGACCGATTTCTCCGGTCTCGAGATCGATCTGCTTGCCGTCGCCGAACACGACGCCGACCTTCATGTCGACGATGCCGTCCTTGCCGAACGACGCGCACGGGCTGCCCGGTCTTCGCGTCGAGCGCGATGAGGCGATATCCCGGCGTGACGTAGATGATGCGATCGTCGCCGTTGCCGTCGGTCCAGTAGGCCAGCCCGCGGCCCGACAGCTGCCGCGGCGCCGCCGCGCCGCGCGGGCCTTCGGGGTAGCGGTGCACCCAGAGCAGCTCGCCGGTGGCCGCGTCGAGCGCGACCACCGACCGGCGGGTGCCGGCGGTCGTGTACAGGACGCCCTTGACCATCAGCGGCGTCCCTTCGAGCTTGTACTCGGGCCGCGTGCCGAGGCTGTCGGTCTTGAAGCGCCAGGCCACCTCGAGGTCGTTGAAGTTCTGCGCGGTGATCTGATCGAGCGGCGAATAGCGGCTGCCGCGGACGTCGCCCGTGTAGCTCGGCCAGTCGCCGTTCTTCGTCGTGTACGGAGAGCTCGCCGACTGGCCGGCGAGATCGCCCGCCGATGATGCGATCAACACCAGTGAGACGACCACGCACATGGATCGACAGGTTGGTTGCGGCATCGCTGCAAGTCCCTCGTGGCTTCCGGGTTCAGCCGGAAGATCCTCTTGCCATTCCTGTGGCTTCCAGCTGCAGCTGGAAGATCCGCTTCTTCCGCCTGAAGGCGGAAGCCACAAGTCCCCTCTACTGCCCCGCGGGCGTCGTCGCCGGACGCGGCGCGGTCCGGCCCGCGTCGAGATCGTTCCAGTTCAGGATCGCGTTGAAGCCGAGGAAGAAGTTCCCCTGCGTCTGCCAGCGCCAGAACGGACGGTTGGCGAACATCACGACGTGTCCCTTGCCGATCGGCGCGTCGATCGCGACGGCGCGGCCGGTGATCGCTCTCGCCGCCGACCAGAAGGCCCGACAGCAGCAGGTCGTTCGCGTCGGTCGGAAACGACAGCAGCACGCGCGGCGCGTTCGGGTTGGGCGCCGCCGCCGATCCGCCGCGGCCGCCACCGCGACCGCCGCCGCCACCGCCGCCCGGCGCGGCCTCCGGTTCGGCCCCAGCCGCCGCCGCCGGCCGCACCGGGCGACCACCGCCTCCGCGCCCGCCGCGGCCGCCACGTCCTCCGCCCGCCGCTGCGGGAGGCGCCGGCGGCGGACCATCGAGCGTCGTCAGCGTCGGCTGCGCCGCGTTCGGCTGCATGTTGCCGACGGGAGGCACGTTCGCGCCGCCGCCCCGGCCGCCGCCGCCGAACGCCGCCGCCGCCGCCGACGCGCAGCACGGGCGCCTGGTTGAAATACACCGCCAGCGTGTTCTGGTCGTAGCCGTAGAGCACCGGGCTGCGGCTTGTCGCCGAGCAGCGTCTTCAGCACCGAGCCGCGCGCGTAGAGGTTCTCGGGCGTCTCGATCGTGATGCCCGGCGTCAGGTTGTACTCGGGAAGACCGTCGACGTCCCGCCTTCGGTGATGAGCACGCCTCCCTGTCGCACGAACTTGTGAGCTCCTGCAGCCCGTCGATGCCGAGCCCGCCGCGCATGTCGTCGGTCGAGTCGATGCGTCCCGAGGTTCGGCGTCAGCTCGGTCTTCTTGTACGGACGCGGCTCGGTCGCCCTGCACGCCGCCGGTGACGAGCCCGGTCCCGCCCTGCCCGGCGTGCGGGAAGATGATGACGTCGTACTTCGCTGCAGGTTGCCCTGCCGCACGAGGTTGTCGCGCCGAAGTAGGTGTACGGCACCTTGAACTTGTCGAACGCCATGCGGACCCAGCCTTCGTCCTGCGTGCTGGTCCAGGTGTGGATGTAGCCGATCCGCGGCACGTCGAGGTCGTGCATCGGCACGGACGGCGCGGCGTCGACCGCCCAGGCCGACAGGCCGAGCTCCTTGATCGACGGCTCGAGCGCCGCGCGATCGGCGTCGGCGATGACGAACGCGCCGGGCGCGAACTTGTGGCCGCCGACCTCGAACGCCTGCTCCGCCGCCGACATCTTCACGCCCGCGTGCTGGAAGCGGAACGTCACGAGCGTGTTGTCGGTCGTGTGATCGACGATGAGCGACGCGGCCGGTGCCGGTGATCGTGCCGGCGATCTTGAAGTCCGCGGCCGCCAGCGTCATCGGCTTGTCGAGGATCGCCTTGTCGTCGATCGCGCTGCGACTTGACGTTGCGCACGAGCGGGATCGCCCAGCCGGTGTCGTCGTACGGACGCGGGTTCTCGGGCGGGTAGAACTGCACGCCGAGCAGCGTCTCGACGACGCCGCCGTACGGCTGATCCAGGCGGACGATGTAGTCGCCGGCGGCGACCTGCGACGCTGCCGACGGTGAACGCGGCGTTGGCCGTGTGGACTTCGGCGCCTTCACGGCGGAGCAGGTTCATCAGCTCGGCGGCTTCGACCCGGCGCCGCTGCTTCGCCGGAATGACGTAGGCGTAGCGGCGCCTTGGTCCTGCCCGCGCTCGATCGTGTGCTTGTTCTTCAGGTAGTAGTTCTCGAGGAACGTCTCCTTGTTCTTCGCGACGTTGTTCATCGCGATGAGGAGCGCGCTCTGCTGCATGTTCACGTTGTTGCGCGGGCCCCACTCATGTCGGGCGGCGTCGGGATTCGGCCGGTACCACTCGCGGCTCTGCTGCAGCCGCCAGCGGGCGGTTCTGCGCCGCCGTAGCTCTGCGTCTCGTAGAACCGGCCGATCGAGTTGTGCGTGACGCCGATCCAGAACATGTAGTTCGGGACCCAGCCGTCGTAGTAGTTGTAGGTCCAGACGCCCGGCACGTTGCGCTTGGTCATCTCCATGATCTCGGTCTGCGCGAGCAGCCACCACTCGTTGACCTGGATCGGATCGACGATCGGGTTGTAGGGCCCGGTGCCGGTCGACACGTAGAGCAGCGTCACCGACTCGTGCAGGTCGTGGAACACCTGCGGATGCCAGTCGAGGAAGCGTCTTCAGCATGTTCTGCGTGAGCGCGCAGGCCCGACGCCGATGCCGTCGCGGTTGTTGTCGTGCTGGACGTACTTGCCCCAGTAGACCATCGACGGCGCCGGCTGGCCGGCTTCTGCAGCGCGACGGAAGTTGTCGACCGCCTTCTCGCGGCCGTCCACTTCGGTCGCCGGCGTGAACACGACGATCGATGTTGTTGCGGATCGTCTGGATGAACGGCGACTCCTCGACCGCGAGCCGGAACGCCAGCTCCATCAGCATCTCGGGGCTGCCCGAGCTCCGGCGAGTGGATGCTGCCCGTCGCGTAGTAGATCGGCTTGCCGGTCGCGATGAGCTGCTTCGCCTGCGCCTCGGTCAGCTTGCGCGGATCGGTGAGCTGCGCGGTGATCTGCTTGTACTTGTCGAGCTGCTTGATCGTCGCCTCGTCGGCGATCGGCGACGCGCGACCATGTCGCGGCCTTCGTCGCTCTTGCCGATCCTGAACATCTTCACGCGCGGTCGACGCCTTGTCGAGCGCCTCGAGGTAGCGGACGATGTCCTTGTGATACGTCAGCTTGCCGGGCTCGCCGGGGACGTAGCCGAGGAACTTCAGCGGCGACGGCACCTGTCGCCGACAGCCGGCATGTGATCGACCAGCTCGGTCGAGGATGCGCGGATCCGGCGTCGCCTTCTTGATCCTCGCGGTGTAGTCCTCGTCCAGCTTCTGCGTCCCCGGGACCGACGTCATGGACTGTGCCGCGATGCCGGCTGCCGCCGCCGCGGTGACAGCAAGGTCACGGGCCAGCCGAAGCAACTGGTGCCGGGTTGGGAAGGCGTTCATTCCTGCTGATCCAGGGGTGCTGTGGGAGCGCCGACGTGCAGACAGCCGCCCGGCACGAAAAATATCACGGATCGAACGCGGTTGAGTCTGTAGGCCGGGGTCTTCAGACCCCGGCGGAACCTCGAAGCTCCAGAGTCCGGCTAAAGCCGGACGCTACCGGAGGCTTCGGCGGGCGATTCGCTTCAAGCCCTGACGGTACGCGATCGCGGCGGCGCAGAGCTCCGCGGCCCGAGCGGCATCGGCGCGGGCCGCTCGCCATCGACGCCGGCGATCGATTCCACCGTGTGCACGCCGAGCATCCGATAGCTCTCGAACTGCGCTTCGCTGAACCACTGGTGCAGCGTGGACTCGTGCGGAAACGTCGGATGCTCGGCCGCGTAGTTCCGGACGTCCACCGGCTCGTCTCCCGACAGCGCCGGCTTCAGATAGACGAGCGTCCCGACCGCGCTTCCGCCGTCGACCTGATCGTAGTGAATCGTGCCGGTCAGGCAGTGGGGATTCCCATTTCCCTGGCGCGCGGCGCTGATGTCGATCGCGTCGAGCTCGACGCGGACGCCGAGGTCGATGCGGATCCGGCGGACCGCGTTGGCGAGGTCGGCGAACTCGTACCCCGGATCCGCCCCGCATCGACGACGACGATGAAGCGGCAGCGGCGGCGGACCATCTCCACGAGGCCCAGGTTGTCGAAGTGACCGCCGTCCGACAGATAGACGTACGGACGGCGATCGGTCGTCCGGCCGAGCAGCTCGTCGACGAACAGCATCGCGCCGCGCGCCGGGTTCGTTGTACGACCACGTGTCCTGTCCGGCGCGGACCGGGATTGCCGAGCCACGCGCCGAGGCGCGCGTTGAGAAGCGTCATGAGGAACGTCAGCGCCGGCGTCGAATACATGCCCATCGAAGGGCTCGCCGCCGCGCCGGAGATGGTGATGGCGGTCCCGATCGTGATCCCGCACCGGTGAGCGATCGGCGGCATAGTGCTCGGCCGGCCGGTAGCCGATCGCCGCGGATCCCGCATGGAGCGGGCTCACCGTGAACGGCTCGGCCTTGCGTTCCTGCCGTCCGAGCTGCGGTGTCGGCCACCATGTTCAGGGTCGCGTTCGTCACGTGCAGCGGCCGGACCGACGCCAGCTCCGCGATTGGAAAATCGTCGGCCGGATCGAACCCGGTAAACGGGTTGGGCGATCCGCCCGCGCGCGCGACGCGCCGAGAAACGAGCGCACGAGCCGGTAGCGGTACATGCCCGGCGAGCGAGAACTTGTTGACGGGAATCATCCGTCCCATGACGGCGCCGAAGCCGAGGAGGACGATGCCGAGCGTGATGACCTCCACGAAGCCGGCAGCGGCCGGATGACAACTGAACTCTCCCGCGCGCGCGTCCTCCCCGGGGGCGCAGACCGTCCGTGCCGAACCGGATTCCGTCCAGGGCCATCGATCGCGACAGCGCGTGCACCAGCCGCTCGTCGGCCCACGACAGCGTCGAGAGCAGGGCCACGATGAAGGCCGGGCCCGACGAGCGCGAGCAGGATCCGGCGGACCAGCCGGGGAACGGTCCGCGCAGTCTCGGAAGGCCGTGTCAGCCACGCGCCGAGCGCGCCGAGCGCGGGAGCCAGGAGCCCCGGTCACGGCGGAGGCGTGCGCTCTCGTGCAGGTTCAACCACTGCGCCACCGCGTCCCGCGTCCAGCGGAAGGCCACCGGCCCGCCGAAGACCACGGCGCTCGCGATCGAACCACACCGTCGCGGCGATGAGCACCCACGCGCCGAACCGGCTCCACCATTCCAGATCCGCGACGTCGAAGTCCGCTCCCGCGGTGCCGATGAACACGAGCGTGCCGAGCAGGATGAACGAGAGCACCAGGGGGAAAGCCGTTGCCGACATAGGTCGCGTGTAGCTCGACGCCGTTGGGAAGACAGGACCTGGGTGAGCCAGTAGAGCCGGCGGCGGGGACCGCTGCGGACAGCGCGGCGGCAAACCAGACGCGCGGCCGCACCGCGCGCCGGCCCGACAAAAATCCGACCGCAATCCAGCAGGAGCGCGTGCCCCGCGCAGCAGGCACGGCGAGGATCAGCCGAGCGACAGCGGCACGCGATCGACCGCCCAGAAGTACGTCAGCGCGAGCGTGCCGAGACAGATCGGCAGCAGGCACCGCGCGACGAAGATCCGCTGCGAGCGCCGGGCATTGCCGTAGCTCGGAAGATCCCGGACGACGAACGCGAGGCTGACGCCGTACATCAGCGCGGCGCAGCAGCAGCACCCACGTCTCGAGATCCGTCCAGCCGAACGTCAGCCCCGGCGTGAGGTCGCGATCGCTCAAGTGGATGAGCGCGTAGTGAAGCCGGGGCACGAGCAGCGCCGCGGCCATCAACGGCAGGAGCACGAGCCAGTTGAGGAGCAGGTTGCGGACCATGGTCGCGCCGAGCGTCCACGCGTCGGCCGAGAAGAACCCCTCGCGCGGGCTCATGTAGCGGATGTAGCGCCGCAGACGCAGCAGCGGCTCAGGCTCGACGTCGTCGGCCGCCCGGTTGCCGCTCTCGAGCTGCTCGAGCTCGCGCGCCGCCGCCGGATCGGTGCTGCGCGCGATGCAGCCAGGCCGTCAGCCACGCGCCGGCGAAGCCGCCGCCCGAGACGGTGGACAGATAGTCGAGGCGGCGCAGCACGCCCAGCCGCGCGAGCGCCTGCAGCACGCCGACGCTGAAGCTCGCGCTGCGGACGCCACCGCCGGAGAGGCACAGCGCCGAGTGACCGGCGCGGAACACGGTGGAGTTGAGCGCGGCGATGGCCGCGCGTTCCGCCGTCCGCCGAGCGTAGCCGCGCGCGGTCGGCAGGATTGACAGGGCGCAGCGCCTCGTGTTCGGCGAGGAGCACCTCCAACCACGGCGCCGGCTGACTGTGGGTCGAGACATCGGTCAACAGGATCTCCTGGTTACTTGTCGTGGTCCACCCGCGTGACTGCGCCTGGCGAGACCGAGGCCACGCTACAGATGAGGTGTTGCCGCTGCCGTCGCCGCGTCGATTCAGGCCGATGCAGCGGCCGGCTCGCGAGGGGAGGAAGAGTAGCACGTTGACAACCGGGGGACGGCTGTGGTTTCGTGAACACACTATTTTGTACTGCCGACTTGGGTAACGCGACGCGCGGCTCGAGCGTCCCCCTGAACGCGGGCTCCCACTCCAACGCGCAACGAACGCGCCTCGGGGGTCCCCGGGCGGGTTGCCGTCTGTCACGAGGGGCTCATTGGACAGAGCACGATCGGGCGAGTCATCAACCGGGCCATCGGATCCGCTGGTCGGACAGAAGCTTCTCCACTACGAGATCCTCGAAAAGCTGGGCGAAGGGGGGATGGGCGTCGTCTACAAGGCGCGCGATCCCCGCCTGCAGCGGTTCGTCGCGGTCAAGCTGCTGTCCTCGGGGCACGCGTCGGACCCGCACCGCCGGGAACGGTTCCTCCGCGAGGCCCGTGCCGCCTCGGCGCTCAACCACCCTCACATCGTCACGGTGTACGACATCGCGACGCTACGAAGGCACGGACTTCATCGTCATGGAGTTCGTGGACGGTCTGCCGCTCAGCCACCTGATTCCGCGCCGCGGGCTGCCGGTCCGGCACGCGATCGAATTCGCGCTCCAGATCGCGGACGCCGTCGGGACCGCGCACGACGCCGGCATCATTCACCGCGACCTGAAACCGGGCAACGTCGTCGTCACGTCCGGCGGGCGGTTGCGCGTGCTCGATTTCGGCCTGGCGAAACTGATGGGTGGAGACGCGGCGCCGATCGAGGGAGCGCCGGTCGCGCTGACCGAGGCCGGGATCGTCCTCGGGACGTTGAACTACATGGCCCCGGAGCAGGCCAACGGAGAACCCGTCGATCACCGGGCGGACATCTTCTCGTTCGGCGTGATGCTGTACGAAATGGTGACCGGCGACCTGCCCTTCCGCGGCGCCAACACCGCGGCCGTCATCCACCAGTTGTACTACGGCACGGCTCGCCCGCTCGCCGAGCTGATGCCCGGCGTGCCGGACGCGCTCGAAACGATCGTCGGCCGCGCGATGGCCAAGAGGGCCGACGATCGCTACTCGAACATGCCGGCGCTCGCCAGCGATTTGCGCGCGCTGGCGGCACGCCTCGACGCCGTCGAAGCGGAGGCCTCGACGCCGGAGGCCGCCAACCGGGCAACCGGCGTCGTGGTGGCCGACGTCCCGCGCACCGAAGCCCGATCGAGCGCGCGTCTTCCGCGTCCGCCGTCAACCGGCAGCGAGCGGGCGTCGATCGCGGTGCTGCCGTTCACGAGCCTGTCCTCGGACAAAGAAGATGGATACCTCGCCGGCGGCATCGCCGCGGAGCTGATCGGCGCGCTCTCGGGCGTGCCCGATCTTGCGTGTCGCGTCGCACCTCGCCTCGTTCCGGTTTCACGATACGCCGGACCTGCAGGTGGTCGCCGACACGCTGAACATCCGCTACGTGCTGACCGGGTCGCTGCGCCGCGCCGGCAACCGCATCCGCGTGATGGCCGAGCTGACCGACGCGCAGTCAGGGGAACAGCTGTGGGCCCGCACCTACGAGCGCGCGGTCGAGGACGTGTTCGCCGTCCAGGAAGAGATCGCGGGCGAGATCGTCAACGCGACGGGCGGAGAGCTCATTCGCGCCGGGTCCGAGCGCGCGAGCCGCACGCCGCCCGAAAGCCTGGACGCCTGGGGGCTGGTGCGCCGCGCGTATCACTTCTGGAACCACGCGTTCACCGTCGAAGGCGTCGAGGACGCGCTGAACCTCCTGCGCCGGGCCGTGGAGATCGATCCGCACTACGCGGCCGCGCGGGCGTTTCTCGGTCTCTATCTGATTCAGCGGGTCGTGCAGTTCATCTCGCCGAGTCCCATGGCGGATGGTGCCGAGGCGCTGGCAATCGGCGGAGCGCGCCATCGACCTGGCGCCCGCGCGACCCGGAGGTCCTCGAGAACGCCGGTCTCGTGTACTTCAATTCGGGCCGGTACGAGGACGCGGTGGCGGCGCTGACGCGCGCGGTCGCGATCGCGCCGTTCAACCTGGTGGCGTGGGGCTACCTGGGATGCGCGCACGCGTGGACGGGCGACGACACGAAGGTGGTGGAAGGGCTGGGCATTCTCGAGCGGCTCCTGAAAACCGCGCCCGACCATCCGTCGGTGCCCTACTGGCTGTTTTTCAAGGCCGCGGCCTGCATGCGGCTCGATCGGACTCGAGGAGGGCCTCGACGCGGCACGCCAGTCCACGGCGCTGCAGCCGAACTTCTTCCTCTCGCGCCTCGGGTAGGCGAACGCGCTCGGACGGGCGGGCCAGACCGCGACCGCGATGGACGAGGTCGATCGCGTCACGACGACCAACCCGGCCATCACGGCGGAGCGCTACGTCGCGGCGGTGCGACTGTTGAGCCGGGCCGACGAGCGCGCCGAAAAGCATCTGGCCGGCCTCCGCGCAGCAGGTTGGATTCGTTGAAGGTGTCATGACGCCATCGTTTCTGGAAAGCGCATCCGTGTCCTTCCGGACGTCCGATTTCACGGTGATTCGCGAAGGCCTCGGCTATCCGGAAGGGCCGACCGCATTGCCGGACGGCAGCATCCTGCTCGTGGAGCTCGCGGCCGGCACGTTGACGAGAATCACGCCGGCCGGCCAGCGGGAAGTGGTCGCGACGCTCGGCGGCAGCCCCAACGGCGCCGCCATCGGCCCCGACGGCCAGGTCTACGTCTGCAACAGCGGCGGGTTCACCTTTCTGTACGCTCGGAAGTCGGGCATCAGCCCGGTCCCTTCGCCGGGCGCGATCGCGCTGACCGCGGATCAGTCGCCCACGTACGCCGGCGGATCGATTCAGCGGGTGAATCTGCGCACGGGGGAAGCGGTGACCCTCTACCGCGAGTTCTCCGGCATGCTCGGCGACGGCACGCACACGCTCTGCGGACCGGACGATCTGGTGTTCGATACCGACGGCGGCTTCTGGTTCACCGACTGGGGCCATTCGCGCGGCCGGGTGCGCGACATCACGGGCGTGTACTACGCGAAGGCCGACGGCTCGCTGATTCGCGAAGCGATCTTTCCGCTCAACGCGCCGAACGGCATCGCGCTGTCGCCCGACGGCCGGCGGCTCTACGTCGCCGAGACCTACACTCGCCGCGTGCTCGCGTGGGACCTCGACGGCCCGGGTCAGATCGCGAAAACGGGCGACGCGCTCGACTTCTCGCACCTCGTGACGTCGAAGATTCCGTTCGAAGGCATCCTCGACTCGATGGCGGTCGACGAAGCGGGCAACCTCTACGTCGCGACGATGCTGCCCCACGGCCCGAGGATCGACCAGAACGGCGGCATCACCGTCGTGTCGCCGGAAGGCGACGTGCTCGAGTTCATCGAGATCGAGACGGGCGCGGTGCGCGACCCGCTGCCGTCGAACATCTGCTTCGGCGGCGCAGACCGGCGGACGGCGTTCATCACGCTCGGCGGAACCGGGCGGCTGGTGAGCTGCCGGATGCGCGTGCCGGGACTGCCACGTGCGTTCGAGCCGGCGGCATTCTGAGGCCGCGAGGAACCTCCCACATGACGGACACGAACAACGAGCCCGCGGTCCTGCCCGAGCCGGCGCGCGTCCCGATCGGGCAGCGCGTGCGCCGGTTCATCGGAACAGTGATGACGGTGACGGTCGGGGACCTCGTGCGCTGGACGCTGCGCCTCATCCTGGCGGTGATCCTCCTCGGCGCCGCCGTGGTGTTCGTGCTCGTCCACTATCCCGACACGCAGATCCCGGCGCCCGAACCGCTGGCCGAGACGCGCTACCTCGATCAGGGATGGGGCACGGCGCGCGATTCCCCGCAGCGCGAGACGTACTACTACACCCCGCAGGGCACGTCCGTGAAGAACCTCCGGTACAGCTGGTTCGTCAACCTGGAACGGCCGTGGGGAACGCACCGGTTCGCGGACCCGGAGTACCTGCGCGGCCTCGGCTTCATCGTCGATCCGGCGCCGACGCGCGCCAACCCCGATCAGCTGCCGGTCGGGTTCACGCGCCACTACGACGAGCGGCTCGGCGAGGACGTGCTCGACATCACGTGCGCGGCGTGCCACACCGGGCAGATCAACATCACGCGCGACGGCCGGACGATCGGCATCCGGATCGACGGCGGCGCGGCGATGCACGCGTTCACCGCGGTCAGGATCGGCCACTTCGCGCCGGTGCTCCTCGGATCCATGGCGAGCACGTACGTCAACCCGTTCAAGTTCGAGCGCTTCGGGCGGAAGGTACTCGGCGACGAGGCCTACGACCGCGGCAGCGGCCGGCTGCGCTCGGAGTTCCGGCTGGTGCTCCAGGACCTGCTGGGGCAAGCGAAGAACGAGACGGATGCGCAAACTCTATCCGACTGAAGAGGGGTTCGGCCGCACCGACGCGCTCGCGCGCATTTCGAATACCGTGTTCGCCGACAAGATCGATCCGGCCAACTACCGCATCGGCAACGCGCCGGTCAGCTACCCGTACTTGTGGAACATCTGGAAGTTCGACTGGGTCCAGTACACCGCGTCGGTGAGCCAGCCGATGGCGCGCAACGTGGGCGAGGCGCTGGGTGTGGGCGCGGCCGTCCACTTCATGGATCGACTACGGCCGGCCAATCGGGGCGTCAGAGCAATACCGGACATCGGTCCGCCTCGACGACGTGCAGCGGATCGAGTCCACGCTGCAGGAGCTGCGCCCGCCGCGATGGCCGGAAGACCTGCTCGGCGCCATCGATCGCGAGAAGGCGGCGCGCGGCAAGCCGCTCTTCGAGCAGCACTGCCAGGGATGCCACGGTCCGCACATCGCGGTGGACGCGATCAAAAAGCGGGACGCGCCGCTCAAGACCGCCAGCGAGCCGATGTGGCTGATCAGCGCGAAGGACATCCGCGACATCGGCACGGACCCGCTGTCGGCCTTGAACTTCACGACCAACGAGCTCGACCTGTCGCGAACGGGCCTCGACCCGCAGGCCGTGCGCGCGCTGCTGCGCAAGCAGCTCGTCGAATCCCAGCGCCGATCGATCGCGGCGATCGCCGAGCTCCAGGCGGAGGTCGAGCGGCTCAAACGTCAGGGAGCGGCCGGCACGGACCTGCTGGCGCGGACGCAGGCGGCGCTCGGGTACGCGGAGCAGGGCTTCAAGCGCTATCTCACGGATGAACGGATCCAGCAGAGCCTGGATCGGCTCGACCTGCGCAAGGTGACCTCCGGCGTCGGCCTCAACATCCTCGGGCTGATCATCCGCGACCGCTTCTACACGGAGCGCGCCTTCTCGACCGAGCTGCGCGACTGTTACGAAGGGTTCGGGATGCTCGATATCCCGCAGGTCGCTCCAGGGCTACAAGCCCCGTCCGCTCGAGGGTGTGTGGGCGACGCCGCCGTTCCTCCACAACGGATCGATCCCCAACCTGTACGAGCTGCTCTCTCCCGCCTACGAGCGCTCGCGCACCTTCTTCGTCGGGCGGCGCGAGTTCGATCCGGTGAAGGTCGGCTACGTCACCAGCGCGCTCACCAAGCAGGGGTTCTCTTCGACACGCGGCTGCCCGGCAACGCCAACACCGGACATGAGTTCCGCGCCGGCTACGTGCCGTTCGACGAGCGGCATCCGGAGCGGGTCCAGTTCGGGGTCATCGGCCCCGAGCTGACGCCCGACGAGCGCTGGGAGATCATCGAGTACCTGAAGGTCCACAGCGACGAGCCCGACGGGACGTCGCGTCCAGCGGCGGCCAGCCGGAGCGCCACCCCGCGTCGGCACGAACTGCAGACCGCCGGCGCCGGCGGCGAAAGGCGCCACGCCATGACGGCACCGCAGGACGAGAGCGCGGAGGATCCTCCGGCGGACTGCCATCGCCGTCGCGCTGGCGTTGGCGGCCCTCGCCGTCGCGATGATCGCCGTCGAGCGCGGCCGGGCCATCACGGTCATGGGGGAAGTGATTCCTGCGAATGAAGGGGCCTACACGGCCGAGATCATCGCGTCGGCGATCGAATCGGTGAACTATCCGGCCGCCAAGGATCGGCCCGCCCCGCATCCGCCGTACCGCCGCGACGTGCACGCGAAAGCGCACGGCTGCGTGCAGGCGCTCGTGGACGTGGCGAAGGATCTGGCGCCGGCGTTCCGGCAGGGTGTCTTCGCGCAGCCGGGCAAGCAGTACCGCGCCTGGATCCGGTTTTCGAGCGGCAACACGTGGCCGCAGCCCGACAGCGAGCGCGACGCCCGCGGGTTTGCGCTGAAGCTCACCGGCGTTCCCGGACCGAAGCTGCTCGAGCCGGAGGAGACCGCCGACACGCAGGACTTCGTGCTCATCAACAGCCCCGTCTTCTTCATCCGCAACGTCGAAGAGTACGCGAAGTTCACGCGCACCCTGGCCGACGGCAGCCGTCTCGGATACTTCTTCAATCAGGTACTCGTGGAATCCGCTGACGTGGCGCATGCGCGACATGATCCTCGCGTTGAGAACGCTGAAGTCCGCCCCGGACAGCCTGCTGCACACGCGGTTCTTCAGCCTGTCCGCTTACAAATTCGGTCCCGACATGAACGTCAAGGTGAGCGCGGCGCCGTGCACCCGGCAGCCGGTCGCGACCGTCAACCGGAAGGATCCGAATTTTCTCCGCGCGGAGATGAAGGCTGAGCTGGCCAAGGACGAGGCGTGCTTCTCGTTGATGGTCCAGCCGCAAGTGCCGGGGAAGAACATGCCGATCGAGGATCCGACGGTCGAATGGTCCGAGCGCGACTCGCCGTTCGTCACGGTGGCGACTATCACCGTGCGGAAACAGGAGTTCGACACCGAACAGCAGAACACGTTCTGCGAGAACCTGTCGTTCTCGCCGTGGCACGCGATCGACGCACACCGGCCGATCGGCGCCTTGAACCGGCTCCGCAAGGCGGTGTATCTGGAGGACGCGCGGTACCGGCGCAGCAAAACCATGGAAACGAGCAGCGACCCGAGCCTCGCCCAAAGAGAACCGAAGGGCTGGTGCCTGGACCTGAGCGGCGTTTCATGCGGGAGTTAGGGATGGAACCTGCTATGATGTCGCACGCGCAAAATCGGTCGGGCTGGGGGATTAGGAGGCGTGTTATGTCGCTGCCGAGACCTCTGGGGACCTCGCGAACGTCCCTCGACGCCATCAAAGGACGCTCCGTGGCCATGGGCCTGCCTGCCGCTCGCGGCGCCGAACGCCGCAACGTCGCGCAGCGCGAGGCCCTGGTGCAGCGTGTGATCGCGGAGTTCGACGAGATGCCGGGCCTGCGGCTGTCGCTCCCGCAGGCGAGCCGCCTGTTCGGACTGACCGAAGCGGCCGCCGGGCGCATCCTCACCGCATTGACCAAGGCGGGCACCCTGCACCGCAACGCCAGCAATCTCTACATGCGGCGCGATCGCGGATAGCCGCGGCGTCCGCTTCCAGCTTCCCGCTTCCCGCTGCAGCTGAGATACGATTCGCTCGTGAACACGCCGTCGCAGCCCCGGGAGATCGGCTTCTGGATGGCTGTCGCGCTGGTCATGGGGAACATGATCGGGTCCGGCGTGTTCCTGCTGCCCGCCTCTCTGGCCTCCTACGGCGGCATCAGCCTCATCGGCTGGCTCGTGTCGACAGCCGGCTCGGTCCTCCTGGCGCTGGTGTTCGCGCGGCTGTCGCGACTGCACCCCGCGGCCGGCGGTCCGTACGCCTACACGCGACACGCGTTCGGCGATCTCGCGGGATTCCTCGTCGCGTGGGGCTACTGGATTTCGACGTGGTGCACGAACGCGGCGCTGGCGGTGGCGTTTGTCGGCTACCTCGATCCGTTCTTCCCCACGGTCGTTCGAAACCCCGCCAGGGCGGCGGCGCTTGCCGTCGCGACGCTCTGGCTGCTGACGGCGGTCAACGTCCGCGGCGTCCGGACGGCCGGCCGCGTCCAGGTCGTCACCACCGTCCTCAAGATCCTGCCGCTCGCGTCCGTCGGCATCGCCGGGCTGATCTTCCTCGAGCCGTCGCACTTCGCGATCGCGGAAACCGGGGGCCGCGCGATGGCGCACGGCATCACCGCCACGGCCACGCTGACGTTGTGGGCGTTCCTCGGCCTGGAATGCGCGACGATTCCCGCCGGCAGCATCCGCGATCCCGAGCGCACGATCCCGCGCGCCACGGTGACGGGGACGCTCCTCGCCGGCATCATCTACATCGTCAGCACCGTGGGCGTGCTCGGCGTGCTCGCGCCGGCGGAGCTCGGCCGGACGTCGGCGCCGTTTGCCGAAGCGGCGCGCGCGCTGGCGGGCGATCGGGCCGCCGCCGCGGTGGCGCTCGGGGCGGCGATTTCCTGTTTCGGCGCGCTGAACGGCTGGATCCTGATCGTCGGCCAGCTCCCGATGGCGGTGGCGCAGGACGGGCTCTTCCCGCGCGTCTTCGGCCGCCGGTCGGCGCGCGGCACGCCGGTCGTCGGCATGATGGTCTCCGGCGTGCTGAGCACGGCGCTCGTCGCCATGAACTACTCGAGAAGCCTCGTCGATCTCTTCACGTTCATCATTCTCCTGGCGACGTTGAGCACGCTGGTGCCGTACGCGTTCTGCTCGCTGGCCGGGTTCATGGCCGGCCGCGGCAACCGCCTGGCGCCCGGCGCGTCCGTCATCGCGGGGCTGGCGTTCGCCTACGCGCTCTGGGCCATCGGCGGCGCGGGCGCCGAGGTCGTCTACTGGGGCTTCCTGCTGTTGATGGCGGGATTGCCGGTGTACGTGTGGGTGGTGTCCAGGCCCGCAGATGGGACGCCCGATTGACTGTCACGCTCAGCGGCGCCTCTCTCTCCAACACGGGGGCACGGAGAGAATTCACCTTGCCTGACGCATTTCGAGTCGCGCTGGCGCGGCAGGTCAGGCGTGTATTCGTGTCAACCTCCCGTCTATTTTCGGAGCAGATATGGTACGACCGCACAATCTGAAGTCGGTACCATCACGCGGCTCGTGCTGAAGCACGCGCGCGACGCGTTCGTCGGTCCCGAGGCCATCGCGGCGGAGTGGCGCACGCTGGGCTTCACCGCGGCGCCGGACTACGAGCGCGCGATCGGCGAGTACGAACGGTTCGCCGAGGCGCTCAGCGCGGGCGGCGCGGACGTGCACATGCTTCCGCGGGGCAGCGGCGTCGGGCTGGATTCGATCTACGTGCGGGACGCGGCCGTCGTCTGCGATCGCGGCGTGATCCTCTGCAGCATGGGGAAGCCGCAGCGGCTCGGCGAACCTGCGGCGCAGGAAGCCGCGTTCCGCGCGCTCGGCTATCCGATCGCCGGCACGATTCAGCCGCCTGGCCGGCTCGAAGGAGGCGACGTCGTGTGGCTCGACGAGCGGACGATTGCCGTCGGCCGCGGATACCGCACCAACGACGACGGGATCGCGCAGCTTCGGCGGCTGCTCGGCGATGCCATCGACGAGCTCATCGTCGTTGCGCTGCCCGCACTGGCGCGGTCCGGGCGACGTCTTTCACCTGATGTCGATCGTCAGCCCCGTGGATCGCGATCTGGCGGTCGTCTATTCGCCGCTGATGCCCGTGCCGTTTCGCGAGCGGCTCCTGGAGCGCGGGATCTCCCTCGTCGAAGTCCCCGGCGAGGAGCTCGACAGCATGGGCGCAAACGTGCTCGCCGTGGCCCCGCGGCGGTGCGTGATGGTCGCGGGAAATCCCACCACGCGGCGCCGCCTCGAGCAGGCCGGCGCGCAGGTCATCGAGGACGAGGGACGCGAGATCAGCCTGAAGGGCGGCGGCGGGCCGACATGCCTGACGCGTCCGTTGCAACGCCGATCGCGGTCAGGCCGCGGGTGCGAAGTGAGCCGCGGCCCCGGTCAGATCTCGCGCAGGACGCGGTCGAGCGTCTCGACCAGGCGGTCCGCGTCACCGGGCTGGAACGGCATCGGCGGCCGGATCTTGAGGACGCTGTGAAATGGCCCGTCGCTGCCGATCAGGATGCCCTCTTCACGCATGCGGTTGACGACGAACGACGCTTCGGCGGACGCGGGCTCCAGCGTGCCGCGGTCGGTGACGAGCTCGACGCCGACGAACAGGCCCGAGCCGCGGACGTCCCCGACGATCTCGTAGCGGGCCTCGAGCGAGCGCAGCCCGTCGGCGAGCTGGGCGCCGACGCGTGCCGCGTGCTCCTGGAGCCGCTCCTCGTGCACCACGTCGAGCACGGCCAGCCCCGCGGCACACGACACGGTGCTCCCGCCAAACGTGCTGAAAAACTCCATGCCGTTGTCGAACGACGCCGCGATCGCCGCGTGTCGTGACCACCGCGCCGAGCGGATAACCGTTGCCGATCGGCTTCCCGAGCACGACGATGTCGGGCACGACCTCTTGTGCCTCGAACGCATAGAAGTGCGTGCCGGTCCGGCCGTACGCGGTCTGCACTTCGTCGGCGATGCAGACGCCGCCCGCCGCACGCACGCGTGCGTAGACGTTCGCGAGGTACCCGGCCGGCAGGACGAGCTGACCGCCGACGCTCGGACAGCTTTCCGCCACGAAGCCGCACACGCGCCGTCCGGACGTGAACGGCAGGCGCGCGAGCGCATCGGTCACGTGGCCGGCGTACTGCGCGCCGGCCTCCGCGCCCCTGAACTCGCCGCGATAGATGTCCGGCGCCGGAAGCGCGTGCACCCAGGCCGGCGGACCCTCGCCGCCGGGCCCGGCGAACTTGTACGGGCTGATGTCGATGAGCGTCGTCGTGTTGCCGTGATAGGCGGCCTCGAGCACGAGAAGATCGCGCCGGCCCGTGTGCGCGCGCGCGAGCCGGAGCGCGAGCTCGTTGGCCTCGCTTCCGGAGCTCACGAAATAGCAGACTCGCAGCGGATCGGGGAGAGTCGCGGCAAGCCGCTCGGCTAGATCGGCAAGCCCATCGTGCAGGTACCGCGTGTTCGTGTTGAGGACGGCCAATTGCTCCGACGCGGCGCGGACGACGCGCGGGTGGCAGTGGCCCACGTGCGGAACGTTGTTGTACGCGTCCAGGTAGCGCCGCCCGGTGTCGTCGTACAGGTACTGCATCCAGCCGCGCACCGCCTGCACGGGCTCACGATAGCCGAGAGCGACATTCGAGCCGATCCGGGTGCGCCGCCTGGTCACCGCGGCGACGCTGTCGAAGACCTGATCCGGGAACGACGCACCGGGCACGCTGCAGGAACGCCTTCGGGTCCGGCGAAAACGCCTGCCAGATCCTGCGTTGTGACGCGCGGCAGACACCGGGAAAATCCGTGCCCAGATCGAGCAGCGCCACGATCACCTGAAAGTGCAGGTGGGGCGACCACCCGCCGTTCACGTCGGCGGGTCCAATCGCCGCGAATGCGTCGCCGGCCGCGACACGCCGGCCGATCGGGTTGGCGGCGAGCGACTGCCGGGTCAGGTGGCCGTACAGCGTGTAGAACGAATCGAGCTGATCCGTCTCGTGCTTCAGGATGATCACGGGACCGTAGTCCAGGGCGGCCGCGTTGTCCGCCGCCGCGTGCACGACGCCCGGAAGCGGCGCGCGCACGGCCGTGCCGGGAGCCGCAAAGACGTCCACGCCGAGATGAATCGTGCGGCGCTCGCCGTTCGGTCCCTCTTCGAACAGCGCCGTCGAATAGAGGTACCGCGGTTCACCGTAGCGGCCGATCGCCGTGTCCGCGTGCGCCTCTTTCATGGCGCGCAGGATGCGCGGCGTCAGCGCGGCTTCGGCGTTGTCGGCGGGATCGCCCGCGATGAGCGGGCTTCCGACGCTCAGGTCGAGGACGAGCGTGGCGGCGGGATCGATCGCGACGATCGGCTCGCACACCGCGTGCGTCTCGAGCCAGGCCGTCAGGCGTGTGGAAGCGGGCAGAGGGTCGAAGCCGCACGCGTCGCGAAACGCAACCTCGGCGAGCCGGCGCGGGATGCCCATCAACCCGGGCAAGGTACGGGCGATCGGTCCCTGACTGATGCCCAGATACGCGTCGTCCGGACGCTGAAGGTGCTGGTGCGCGGCCAGCGCGACGCTCGTGCACAGCCGCAGGCGGACCAGGTCGAACAACGCCGCGATCTCGGGTTCCTTCAGCGGCCACACGGCGTGGTACCCGCGAACGATGGTGGCCGCCGCGACGAGCGGATCCGGCTTGTCGAGGATCGCATACGCGATCGCGATGGCCGGATCGGCGGCGACGTAGCTGTGCACGATGTCGCCGAAGTCGATGATCGCGGCGACCCGCTGGCGGCGCGACCAGACGTCGCCCTCGGCGGCGACAATCACGTTGTGATCGTTGACATCGTTGTGCACGGCCGAGCGCCGCAGGTCCGGCAGCCGCGGATCCAGGTGGCGCGCGATGTCGAGGGTCCAGCCTTCGAGCTGCTGCCGGAGCGCCTCGCCGGCGATCGCGGGCGCACAATCCCGGATCACCTGGACCCCGTGTGCGAGGTCCCAGTGGAGCTCGCGATGGATCGCCGGATGATCGAACGTGGCCAGCGCGCGATCGATCTCTCCGACTCGCCGTCCCAGGTCCTCCAGCAGCGCCGCCGAATGGCGAGGCACGGCGCCAAGCGGCGTCCCGGGAATCCAGCTGAGCATCCGCACGAAGTGCCCGCCGGACGGCCCGTCGTGCGGGACGATCGGCTCCCCGCCGGCGCTCATGATGACGCGCGGGCTGAGGCCCTTCCGCGCGCTGACGTGCGCCATGGCCGCGTTCTGCGCCTCGAGCAGCGCGCGGTCGTCGGCGGCGTTCGACATCTTCAGCACGAAACGCTCGCCGGCGGGTGTTTCGAGCAGGAAGTTCTGATCGCGCTCGCTCGGAAGCGGCGAGGCGGATACGGCGAGGCCGTAGTGCTCGAGGGCGATGGCGGCCGCGGTTGCCGATGTGACGGATGGCGCCCGCTTCAGGAGCATCAGAAGCGATTATAGAGGCGGCGACTGGAACAGGAGAATAGGAGACCAGGAGATTCATTTCTTAAGAAGATCAACATCTTAAGAAGATCAGGAAAAACTCTTGATCTCCTGATCTCCTGTTCAAGAACTTGGCGGTTGGGGGTTGACCCGGTTTCTGAAGCCTGTGTTGAACTCCAGCCCCTGGGGGCCTATAGTGCCGCGGGGCCCAAATCGGCTCTTCAGCGGACGAGGAAGGAGACGACATGACTCGCGAGCAGGTCATGGAGTTGTTCGAGCGGCGGGAAGCGTTATGGCGCAGCCGTGACGCGGCCGCGCTCGCGGCGGACCATGCCGCCGACGGCGTGGTCGTCAGCCCAACCGGCGGCGTCCTCGAGGGCCGCGAGGAGATCGAGCGCATCTACCGCCTCTGGCTGACGGCGTTTCCCGATCTGGTGCTGACGGTGACGGACGTGCTGATCGACGGCAGCCGCGCGGTCCTGCTGGTGAACGTCGACGGTACGCACGCCGGAGATTTTCTCGGGCTCGCGGCCACGAGCCGGCGTGTCCACTTCGTCGGCGCCCTCGTCTATACGGTCAAGGACAACCTCATCGTGCACGAGCAGCGGATCCTCGATTTCACCGGCGTGCTGGTCCAGGTCGGCGTGCTGAAAGCCAAGCCGGCGGCCGGACTCTGAGAGACAATCAGAGAGGAAGATGTGTCAACTCCCAACTCCCAAAAAACCAACTCCCAAACAGTTTGGGGTGAAAGTCGCAACGACTTCCATCCAGCTGGTGCGAGCCACGCGCCTTGGGAGTTGGGGAGTTGGACGTTGGGAATTGACAGGGCCGCGCTTGTCAGCGCCAGGTGAACAATGAGCCAGCCGGGGCACCGTTTGCGCCTTCTTCTGCAGATGGCTCGCAAAGACCTCATCAGGCGGTGGACTGCGTTCAACGTGGTGGGCGCCGGCGGCGTCGCGCTACAGCTGGCGATCCTCGCCGTGCTCGTCCGCGTCTTCGAGTGGCACTACCTTCCGGCCACAGCCTTCGCCGTCGAGGCGGCGATCCTGCACAACTTCGCGTGGCACCAGTGCTGGACGTGGAAGGATCGGCCGCCCGCGACGTGGCAATCGTCCGCGCTCAGGCTCGTGCGGTTCAACGCGCTCAACGGGGGGATCTCGCTTGCCGGCAACCTTGCGCTGATGACGATCCTGACCGGCGCGCTCCGGCTCGACCCGCTCGCCGCCAACGGCCTCGCCATCGTGGCGTGCTCGCTGGCGAACTTCGCGGCGAGCGAGCGGCTCGTGTTCAGGGCGGCGATCCCTGCCGTTGGTCTGCTCGCCCTCCTCGGCATCCCCCACGCGGCGGCTGCCGATCAGGGGGCGCCGACGCTCGCGGCCTGGCGCACCTACGAGGCGGCGGTCGACGCCCGCTATCACGCGGCGTCCGAATCGGGCAGCCCGTTCTTTGTTCTGGACCGCGAAAAGGTGAAGGGCTGGCGCGAGAGCGTGACCAAAGGCACGACCCACATGATCAAGATCGATCCGCCGTCGATCGACGACGGCAAGATCCACCACTGGGTGGGGGCCGTCTTCGTGCCGGGCGCCACGGTCGACACGGTCCTCCAGCGTCTCAAGCAGAACGCCGGCCGCGAATCGGAGTCCTACGGCGATGTCGTCGTGTCGAAGCTGCTGTCGAGAGATGGCGATCGACTCAGGATCTTCATGAAGCTGCGCCGCACGAAAGTCATCACCGTCACGTACAACACGGAACACGAGGTCACGTACCGGAAAATCGGAGGCTCGCGGGCCTCGGCGATCAGCGTCGCGACGAAGATTGCGGAGTTGCAGGACGCAGGGAGTGCCAAGGAGCGTGAAAAGGCGCCGGGTGACGACAGCGGATACCTGTGGCGGCTGAACGCCTATTGGCGCTACGAGGCGGTACCGGGCGGCGTCCTCATCGAGTGCGAGTCGGTCAGCCTCAGCCGGACGGTGCCGCTGTTGCTGCGGTTCATCAGCCCGATGGTCGATGGAGTCGCGCGCGATTCGCTCGAACGCACGCTCAGCAGCCTCCGCGCCGTGCTGGTCAAGCCGGCCGCCACGGCCGCGCGGTGACTTGACACGACGCCGCTTCAGCGCCCCTTCGGGATTTCTCTTAGCGCGCCTTCGGCACGATCGCGATCTCGAAGAGCTTCGGCCAGTATTTCCCAGTCACGAACAGGCGATCCGCGGCCGCGTCGTAGGCGATCCCGTTGAGCACGTCGACGCTCTGGAGCTCGCGCGGAGTCAGCAGCCCCTCCAGATCGATCCAGCCGGTGACACTCGCCCGTCTTGGGTGAGATCCGCGCGATCCGATGGGTCGTCCACACGTTGGCGAACACTTCCCCCTTCACGTACTCGAGCTCGTTCAACTTCGCCACCGGCACGTCCGCCGTCGCGCACCTGCAACCGTCCGGTTTCCTTCTGCGTCGCCTTGTCGAGGAACCGCAGGTAGGCCGTGCCATCGCTCATGATGAGGCGCGCGCCGTCGTGCGTCAGCCCCCAGCCTTCGCCGGTGTAGGTGAACGTCCTCGTGCGGCTGAACGACGCGCGGTCGTAGATGAACCCGACGCCGGACTGCCACGTCAACGCAAAGAGGCTGTTGCCGATGACCGTGATGCCTTCGCCGAAATACTGGGCATCGATCTTCTGGATCTGGAGCACTTCGCCGTTCTCGAGCTTGACCTTGCGGATGCTGGATCGGCCGTTCAGCCCGGTGCCCTCGTAGAGCACGCCGTCCAGAAACGACGAGCCCCTGCGTGAACGCCTGGGGATCGTGTGGGAAAGACACGGACGACGCGGTAGCCCGCAACCGGCGCACTGGCGGCAGGGGCGGCAGCCGGGATGGCCGCAAGGGACGGCGCGGCCGCGCCCGACCAAGCGACCGCGCCCGACAGAAGGAGTACGGCCAGGGCGCGAAATCTCATCGGAAGATCCGCCACGCTACTTGAAGAGATCGTCGAACGCGCTGCGCGCGCTGGTGGGGGCCGCCGCCGACTTCGTTTCGCGCTCGACGGTCGTGCGCGGCTCGAAGAGCGTGCACGTGTTGCGCCGGTCCTTGGGGGACACGCGCACCGGGATGGCCTGAAGGCACTCGAGCGCCGCGCCGGTATCGAAGTTCACGCACTGCGCGCAGGAGTGGAGGTCGGCGCCGCACCTGGTGCAGACCCCGTCGGCGGTCCAGGCGGCCACGACGGTCAGCTCGTTGCCACACCCGCGGCACCGCACGACCTCGCGGTAGCCCGGCATGTTGATGGTCTTGGGAGGGCCTGCCGGCGTCTGCCCTCTCGGGGCGTACTCCTTCTTCTCGGCCGGTTTGTGTTCCGGCTTGGGTCCCCGCGGCGCGTCCTGGTATCCGCGCTGCCGATACTTCCTGTCCGACATTGAAGATCCTATTATAGCCCCGCCCCTAGCCGTCTTGCCCGCCGAAAACTCATGCTCTTGAGTCAAGTTTTCGGCGGGCAAGCGGCGAAACAGTAAACAATGCCATCTAGCGAGGCGGAGCCTGGACGGTCTGAGGCGCAGCCTCGCTAGTCCTTCCAACACGCCGGGAGGGAGATCGGTGTGAAGGGACGCGATCGGATGAACCCTGCTTGTCCGCCGTTCGTATAACTGCCCCAGGAGATGCCACTTATGAGAACCATGCCCAATCGCGTGCGAACCAGGACTGGACCCGCGCGGACGGCGCTCCTCCTGCTGCCCCTCGTCGTCGCCGTCTCGGCCGGCTGCGACCTCGCGATGGCCGATTACAAGGTGAAGGAGACCGCCGAGTGGCGGAAGACCTACGAGCTCCAGCCGGGCGGCCGCCTCGAGATCAGGAACGTCAACGGCAAGATCGACGTGAAGCCCTCGGTCGGCAACACGGTGGAAATCGTGGCCCAGAAGTCAGCCCGGGCCGCATCCACCGAGGCAGCCAAACAGGCGCTCGAGCGCATCGAGATCCAGGAGAACGAGTCGCCCTCCGGCATCCGCATCGAGACGAAAGTGCAGCGCAACCCCAGCGGCTTCTTCGGCGGCGTGAACCAGGAGGTCCAGTACGTGGTGCGCGTGCCCGCGGGCGCGGAGGTCAAGTTCTCGACGGTGAACGGCGGAATCGAGCTCACCGGCCTCAAGGGCCGCATCAACGCGGAAACCACCAACGGCGGCATCAAGGCGCGCGACGTGACCGGATCGATCGACGCGAGCACGACGAACGGCGGCGTGGACGTCGAGCTCGCCGCGTTTGGCGAGGCCGGCGTGAAGCTGGGCTGCGTGAACGGCGGGATCGAGCTCCGGCTGCCGTCGGACTCGAAGGCGACGATCTCGGCCCGCGTCGTGAACGGCGGCATCGACACGAGCGGGCTGCAGCTCGAAACGACC
Organism: uncultured Acidobacteriota bacterium; assembly: GCA_963820645.1. Classification (GTDB taxonomy): domain Bacteria; phylum Acidobacteriota; class Vicinamibacteria; order Vicinamibacterales; family 2-12-FULL-66-21; genus JALZOC01. The sequence goes on from CAWGAS010000052.1 coordinate 97,075, forward strand.
GGAACCCAAAGCCGCCGGCATCTCGAGGGGCGGCTGAACGGAGGCGGGCCCCGCATCGACCTCGAAGGCGTCAACGGCGGCATCCGGATCGCCGCAAGAGCGAATTAGAGCGAATCACTAATCACTGATCCGTGAATCGTGGAATCGTGAATCGGTCGAATCGTCGATTCAGAGATTCAAGGAGTAGGGATTAGTGATTGTTACTATGTCGCTGCAGCAACCCCAGCACGGCGACTTCTGCCTCCAATAGGCCCTTCGGCTTGCGGGCGGCGCGTGTGACGCGCCGCCCTGCCGTGGATTCCACGGCCCGCTTTCCTCGCGCGGGCCGCCGGCGCTTCATCGCGCCGTCGAGGTAGTCCTCGAACACGACCGGGTGGATGTAGCTCTTGCGGCAGACGGCCTTCGTGTTCCCAAGGCGCTTGGCCACCACCCCTACTGCTTCGACGATGTTCCGCCTGGCCTCCGCATCGGAATGGCACTGCGCGAATGCCCAGAGAAGCTGCGCGGCCAGCACGGTCCCGGCCCACGTGCGGAAGTCCTTCGACGTGTAGTCCTGGCCCGTGATCTCCTTGAGATACGCGTTGACGTCGTCCGACCCGATCGGCTGCCGCTTGCCCTCGTCGTCGTAAAACTGAAACAGCTCGTAGCCTGGAATGTCGCGGCACGCCCGGACCGTCCGGGCGAGACGTCGATCGGTCAGATCGATGTCGTGCTCGACGCCGCTCTTGCCACGGAACAGAAACCGGAGACGGGTCCCGTTCACCCGGACGTGCGCGTTGCGCATGGTGGTCAGCCCGAACGACTGGTTCTCTTTCGCGTACTCATCGTTGCCGACGCGGATGAGCGTTTTCTCGAGCAGCTGCACGACCGCGGCGAGGACCATCTCGCGCGACAAGTGGGCCGCCCGGAGGTCCCTCCTCGTGCGCCTGCGGATCGCGGGCAGCGCCTGGGCGAACCCGATCAGGCGATCGTATTTCGTTTCGTCGCGGATTTGCCGCCACTTGGAGTGATAGCGATACACCTTCCGGCCGCGGGCATCGCGGCCCGTCGCCTGGAGATGCCCGCGGGGATCGGCGCAGATCCAGACGTCCGTCCAGGCCGGAGGAATCACGATGGCCTTGAAGCGCGCGAGCTGTTCCCGGCTGCGAATCACTTTTCCATGAGGCCCGATGTAGCGAAAGCCAGACCCGCGCCGGACCCGGCTGAACCCCGGCCGGGACGCAGTGCTGTAACGAAGCCCGGCCGCTTTGGCGGAATCCTCGGGGTGCTGCTTCGTCTGTGAATTGATGGTTCGGGCCATGGCTGTGATACGATGGTTCTATCTCCCCAAAGGATTACGCTTGATGAAGTGCCCGGCCTGCGGCTCGACACGCGTGTTCCCGTCCCGTCTTCGGAACATCCTCGAGCGGCTTCGACAGATGGCGACGGAAAAACAGCCGTACCGGTGCCATCAATGCGATCGCCGCAAGTGGCGCGAGGCCTGGGTCCACACCGACAGTCCCGATGTGCACCCGGAAGACCTTCGAACGGGCCGGGTGTCCGAGCCGGTTTCCCCGAAAGATATCGACCTCCTCGATCCAGCTCAAGCAACAGCCGATCCACTGGCGCCCTAGCTTCTAGTCTAGCAAGGCTGCGCCTCAGACCAACGCGGCTCCGCCTCGCTAGGTGGCATTGTTTACTAACGCCGTCTTGATCCCGAAAACTTGAGTCAAATTGCTGGGAGTTTTCGGGAGTCAAGACGGCTTGCGCGCCCTGGGCGTCCAGCCGGGATCGAACCTGGTTCCGAGCATCAGCCTCAGCACGGCCTCGTAGCTCCCAATCCCTTCGGGGACGCGGTTCGCCCGCAGATACCCATCGTTGAGTCCGCGAGCGGCCTGCCGGATCGCCGGTGAGGACCGTTCGTACCGTGCCGAAATCATGCGAAGGTCGTCGCGCGGTCCGGGATCGAGCGGCGTCAACAGGCGCCGGTCCTCGCGCGACAGCGCTCTGGCGGCCTGCTCGTAGGCCGAGAGCCACCCGCTGTACTGCGCGAGGGGACCGGCGCGCACGCAGGTCAACCAGGCCACGAAGTTCGCTTCCGATTCGTTCGCGTAACCCGCCAGGTGCGCCCACTCGTGCGCGACGACGAAGGGGCGCTCGATGTCGAGCACCTCGGGGTTGATGATGATCTCGAGGAAGAACGGGTCCGTCATGCCGTCGATCGCCGCCCGGCGGAAGTACCACGTCAACACGGATCGTTTGGGCACACCGGGAACCGCTTCATGACGCGCGCCGAGCGCGCGCTGCACGTCCGCGAGCGATCGCTCGAGCGACCCGGTGTCCGGAGGTGCGGCGTGCGCGGCGAAGTATCCGCGATTCATGAATCCGGCGGCGGTATTTGCAAACGCAGTCGCGGCGTCGCGCGTGACGCGGGCGCGGTCGTAGTCCAGCTTGCGCTCGAGCGTCACGCGGCGATAGTTGAGGCCCCAGAGCCCCAGAAAGAGCAGATACAGGACCGCCGCGCCGGCCACCGCGTGGCCGACAGCACGCCGCAGGGCGCGCCAGCCGCCGCTCGATCGCGCGCGGCGAACGAACGCGGCCAGGGCGATCGCGATCAGCATGACGGCGGCGAGATCCAGCAACGCGATGGGTACGTGATTGGTCGCCGCGGTCATCACCGGCTGGATCCGCGGATAGATCCCGTTCGAGTACCAGCGTTCCACCGTCTCGGGAGGCAGAGGCACGACGGCGGCGGCGACGGCCAGCAGCACCAGCACGCCGAGCGTCCTCATGGCATCGGATCCTTGGCGGCGGACCGCGTGGCGGCGGACCGCGTGGGCGGCGGACTGCTTACGGGACTCCTCGCCGGTGATCAGCCGCACGGCACGCTGGTAGCTGAAGTAAGCCCAGGCCCACTGCACGAGCACGACCAGGCGATTCCGGAAACCGATCAGGTTCATGATGTGGACGAAGAGCCACGCGAGCCACGCGAACCAGCCTTTGAGCTGCAGCCATCCGAAGTCGGCAATCGCGGAGGCGCGGCCGATCGTGGCCATGTTCCCCAGGTTCCGGTAGACGAACGGTCGGTACGGCTCGCCGTCGATGGCGCGGCGGATGTTGCGCGCGGCGTGCCGGCCTGTCTGGATCGCGACCTGCGCGACACCGGGCAGCGGCTTGCCGTCGGCTCCCGTCACCGACGCCAGGTCGCCGATGACGAAGACCTCGGGGTGGCCGGGAATCGTGAGGTCCGGCTGGACAGCGACGCGCCCGATGCGATCGGTCCCGGCGCCGAGCGTGGCGCCGAGCGGCGATGCCGCGACGCCCGCGGCCCAGAGAATCGTGGCCGCCTCAATCGACATGCTCCCGCACTCCACACGCCCGGGCGACAACCCCGTTACCACGGACCCGGTCCGCACTTCGACGCCAAGCCGCTCGAGATCGCGCTGCGCGGCCGCTCGCAGCGGCTCGGGGAAGTTGCTTAGCAGCGACGGACCCCCTTCGAGGAGCACGACGCGCGCCGAGCCGGGATCGAAGTGGCGGAAATCACGCGCGAGCGACTGGCGCGACATCTCGGCGAGCGCGCCGGCGAGCTCCACCCCGGTCGGGCCTCCGCCGACGACGACGAACGTCAGCAACGGCTGCCGCTTCACGGGGTCGCTCTCACGCTCGGCCCGCTCGTACGCCATCAGCACCCGGCGGCGGATTTCGAGCGCGTCCTCGAGCGTCTTCAGGCCGGGGGCCACCTCGCGCCACTCGTCGCGCCCGAAGTACGCGTGCGTGGAGCCGGTTGCCAGAATCAGGTAGTCGTACGACATCTCGCCGTCGCTGAGCACGACGATGCGCCGCGCGGGATCGACGCGATGGACGTCCGCGAGCAGGACCTCGACGTTCGCCTGCCGGCGCAGGATCCAGCGGATCGGCGAGGCGATGTCCCCAGGGGACAGGGCCGCGGCCGCAACCTGATACAGCAACGGCTGAAACACGTGATGGTTGCGACGGTCGAGGAGCGTCACGGCGACCGGCGCTCGTGCGAGCGCCCGCGCCGCATACAAGCCTCCGAAGCCGCCGCCGATGATGATCACGTGAGGCGTCGCCATCCCGTCAATATTAACTGCTCGTGGGGCCCCACCCCCACTCGCTCGCGCTGCGGCGCTCGAAGACTCGCTCTCCTCGCGCGGGCCGCAGGCGCTCTTCAATTGCGAGAGGGCCGTCAACGGAACGCGACTTGCACCATGAGGCTGACATGACGATGACGGATCACGTGGTCAGGTGGGGGAGCGCACGGGTTTCACGGCGCGTGGCGAGATCGCTGCCATGGATTGGCGCGGCCGTCGCCATCGTGACCGTCGTCTCCACGATGCGACGCAAAGGGGTCATCAGCGGCGCGCTCGACAGCGGCCTCAACGCGGTGCCGTTCGTGGGGCTGGCGAAGAACGTCGTCGAAGTGGCTCGCGGACGTGATTTCTTCCCCGATCGCTACGGTCCGGACTCACCCCGCCCCAGGTTCAAGGCGAAGGCGACTGTCTGGCAACGTGCCGGCATTTCGGCACCTGCCGAACCTGCCGGCCTCTCCGCCTTCGGCACTTCGAACCACCCCGAACGGCAACTGACTGCGCCACAACACCTTAGCGCTCCCGCCAGAGCAGCGGGCACGGCTGGAACGCTCTTCGCTGATACGACGGTCATGCATTCAGCCAGCACGACCGATTCACACCGACCTGCTCGATGGCCTTACCGCGGTCGTGTGGGAAGCCGATCCGCGGACCTTCCAGTTCACCTATGTCAGTCGCGGGGCGGAAGCCTTGCTCGGTTACTCGCTCCAGGATTGGCTGTCCCGGCCGGCCTTCTGGGTCGAGTCTGCTGCACCCCGATGACCGCGAGGCCGCCGTGGCGCACTGCCGCGCCGCCGTCGCGGACGGCCGCAATCACGACTTCGAGTACCGCGTCGTCACGGCGGATGGATCGGTGCGCTGGCTGCGGGACATCGTCAGCGTCGGCTGCGACGACGCCGGACGCGCCGATCGCCTGAGCGGCCTCATGATCGACGTGACGGCGAACGAGGGCGGCGGAGGCCGCCAGGGACCAGGCGGACCGCTACCGGCGGGTCGTCGTCGAGCACGGCCTCGACCTGACGGTCATCACGGATACCCGCGGCACGATTCTCTTCGAGAGCCCGTCGGTGCGAGACGGTGCTCGGACTCTCCCCGGGTGCCAGGCAGGGGCGCAGCATCTTCGAGATGATTCATCCCGACGACGCGGCGCGGATGCAGAGCCTCTTCGCCGCGGCGTTCTCGAGCGGCGCGGCCACCGCCCCGGTCCAGCTGCGCTACCGGCATGGCGACGGATCGTGGCGCCTGCTCGAGGCCCTCGGCCGGCGCGTCGAGGACGAGCATGGCGCCATGACGGTCATCAACGCGCGCGACGTCACCGACCGCGTGCGGCTCGAAGAAGAGTTCCGGCAGGCGCAGAAGATGGAAGCGCTCGCCCGGATCACGAGCGCCGTGGCGCACGACTTCGACAATCTGCTGACCGTCATCCGCGGCAACGTCGCCCTCGCGCTCGAAGACACCGGTCACGACATGCGCGCGGAGCTGCTCGAGATCCGGAAAGCGGCGGAGGTGGGGTCCGCGATGATCGGGCAGCTCATGACGTTCGGCGGCCGAAAGCGGCGTTCGGTCGTCGTCGACGTCAACGACCACGTTGCAGACGCTGGGGACGATCCTGGAGCGCTTCCTCGGCCCGTTCGCCGCGCTCAGCGTCGATGCCCAGGCCAGCCACTCTCGCGTGCACATGGAAGGGGGCGCGCTCGAGCAGGTCCTCATCAACCTCGTCGTCAACGCGAGGCAAGCCATGCGCGCGGGCGGGCCGCGTCCTCATCACGACGAGGAACGTGCGCATGGCGGGTCCCGGGACCGGGCCACACCGTCGAGCCGCTGTGCGATTTCGTCGAGATCGAGGTGGCGGACACGGGCGCAGGCATGACGCCCGAGGTTCAGCGAGCGGATCACCGAGCTCTCCTTCACGACGAAGCACGGCACGCGCGGGACGGGCCACGGCCTTTCCAGGGTCTACGCGATCGTGCGTGATGCGGGCGGCACCATCACGGTCGACACCGAGCCAGGCAAGGGGACGACCTTCAGCATCCGGCTCCCGCTGGTAGCGTCGAGAGTCGCTACGAAGGACGGGCGCGGACGATCCCGAGCTTCCGCATCTTGGACTGGAGCGTCGTCCGCTGGAGGCCAAGGCGCGCCGCGGCGCCATCCGGACCGCCGATGATCCCCTTCGTCTCGCGCAGCGCCTGCAGGATGATCTCGCGTTCTCCGTCCGCGTAGCGCGCCGGCGCGTCGCGCCGGGCGGCCGCGGCCGGCGCGGCCTTCGCTCTGGAACGTCGCGTCGGGGACCTCCAGCGTCGGTCCGGCCGAGACGATGACGGCGCGTTCGATCACGTTCTGCAGCTCGCGGATGTTGCCGGGCCACGGCCACCGCTGCAGCGCCTCGAGCGTGCGGGCGGGGATGGTCCTGATGTCGCGGCCGAGCTCGCGCGAGAACGCGCCCACGAAATGGCGCACGAGGAACGGGATGTCCTCCGGCCGCTCGCGCAGCGGCGGAATCCGGATCGGGAACACGCTCAGACGGTAGAACAGATCGCTCCGAAAGGCGCCGCGGCCCACCATCTCCTCGAGGTCGCGGTTGGTCGCCGCGATCAGCCGCACGTCGACGCGCCGGACGCCGGTCCCGCCGAGCCGCTCGAACTCCTGCTCCTGCACCGCGCGCAGCAGCTTGGGCTGCACGTCGAGCGGCAGCTCGCCGACCTCGTCGAGGAACAGGGTGCCGTGGTGCGCCAGCTCGAGGCGTCCGGCCTTCGACGACACGGCGCCGGTGAACGCGCCCTTCTCGTAGCCGAACAGCTCGCTTTCGACGAGGCCGGTCGGCAGCGTGGCGCTGTTCACGCGGATGAAGGTGCGCGTGCTGCGCCGGCTCGTGTCGTGAACCGCGCGCGCCACGAGCTCCTTGCCCGTGCCGGTCTCGCCGAGCAGCAGGACCGTCGCATCGGTCGGCGCGACCGTCCGCACCTGGTGCAGGACGCCGGCGAGCGCCCGGCTCTGCCCCACGATCTCCTTGAACTCGTGACCCCGCGTCACCTCGTCCTCGAGGTAGACCTTCTCGTCGTTCAGCCGATCGCGCAGCGCCGAGATCTCCTGGTACGCCAGCGCGTTCTCGATCGCGATCGCCAGCGGCCGCGCCACCTGCTCGAGCAGCAGCACCTCTTCCGCCGAGAACGGCACGTCGTCCGGCTTGGCAACCGTCAGCGCGCCGTGGCACCGGCGGCGCGTCTGCAGCGGCACGGAGCACACCGCCCGGAGCCCCTCCGCGGCCATGATGCCCACAACCGGCTCGCCCAGCGCCTCGATGTCCTTCCAGCGGAAGACCAGCGTTTCCCGGCGCCGGAAGGCCAGCACGCCTGGCGAGCGATCCGTGCTGACGGGCACGCCTTCGCGAATGGCCCCCGTGCCGTCGGGCAAAGACCAGCGCGTGCCGTCGCAGCACGCCGCTCCTGCTCGTCCCACAGGATGACGCTCGCGAAGTGATGACGGATGTCCTCGCGGAGCAGCTTCGAGATCGTCCGGAGCAGCTCGCCCAGGTCCAGCTCCGAGGTCACGGCGCTGGTCAGATTCAGCAGCAGGCGGAACCGCTCGTCGACGAGGCGCTGATCGAGCGCGGACTGGAGCATCTCGGCGAGCGCGTCGAGGAGGTGCCGTTCCTCGGCGAGAAAGGGGCCCTCGTCAGAGTCGGGCCGCGCCTCGCGGTACACGACGTCGAGGTGTCCCCTCCGCCCCATCGCGGGTTCGAAAGGAGGAGCGAAGCGTCCACGGAGAGTCGGCGTACCTCGGGGTCACCCCCACGGTCCCCGCGTGACTCGCACAGGCTTCGGTGATGTCGGGAAACTGGAACGCCGGCGGCAGGAGACGGGCGATGGCGTCGAGCAGATCGGGCGCGGTGGCGGAACTGTCGGCAAGAATGCGCGCGGCCGCCGCAGCGCCGTCAACTCCTTGACGCGCTCGGCGAGCCGGTGGGCCACGTCGGCGGCGTGTTGAGGATCCTGCATGGCCGACCTTAGAACTTTAGAACTTTCGAACTTTAGAACTTTATCGTCCGATCACCATCCAGCCCGCCCAGAAGTACGGCGGCCTGGTGTCTTCGCGCGCGCGCAGAACCGCCCGCGCGCCCTGCAGCGCGGCCGCCGGCGCCTCGCCGGCCGTCAGCCGCTTGTAAAACTCCGCCAGCATCGCCGCCGCTGCCGCGTCATCACCCGCCCACCGCGACATGACGATCGAGGGCACACCCGCGGCCCGCCAGGCCCAGCGAATCGTATCGACCGCCGGCGCCGAGTCGCGCATCGAGGTGGCCGCGCCGTCCGAGAACACGGCGACGGCGGCACGCATGCTCAGGTTCATGATTTCGCGCGTTTCGAGCACCCCATCGTTCTCCGCCGTGCGGGCCCGCCAGCGGCGGCCCCGCCGGCGGACCGGGGCGGCGGCCGGCGGCGGACCGGCTGCCGGCGGACCGGGGGCCGGCGGACCGGGGGCCGGCGGACCGGAGGCCGGCGGCGAGGCGGCCGGGGGCGCGGGCTCGACGGCCCCCGGTCCGCCGGCCAGCAGGATCGGCGAAAACAGCGGGCTCGCGCCGTTCATCCTGAACGGGGCCGCGACATGGAGGAAGGAAGCCGCCGGCCCCTGCGCGCGCACCGCGGCCTCGGTGGCCGCGGCGCCCGACAGCACGGTCGCCGGTGGCTCGGAGAACGGCACGGCGATCGCGCGCATCTCGGCCTCCGCGGCCTCCGGCGCGCGCAGCATCCATCCAGGCGCCGTCGTGTTGACGCGTTCACGCGTGGCCGCCGGGAGATCGGGCGATCCCACCGCGACGAGCGGCACGGTGCCGGGATCGAGGCTTGCCGCCGGAGGCCGCACGAGCGACGTGACCGACCCCGCATACATCACCGTGGTGCCATCGGCCAGCTCGCCGGCCTTGACCGGCAGCGCTTCGAACGGCACGCGCCACAGCACGTCGTCGGGGACGACAATGGCGCGCGGGGCGGCCGCCATGCGCGCGAACACGTCCGCCGGAATCGCGGCGACGATCTCGGCCGCCGCGAGGCGCCACGCCTCGACGCTGCGAAGCGCCGCCGGATCGGACGGCGCGCGCGATGCGCTCGGCGAGGGTCTGACGGGAGATCGCGGTCACCTTCGCGAGGAAGCGGCGGTCTCGCCGCTCGGTTCCGCCACAACCGCCAGCAGCGCGTCGTCGTCGATGACGAACTCGACGGCGATCGTGCCGTCCTGCCCGAGCGCCTTCAGGACCTCATCGGGCCCGACCGGCACCGCGAATCCCCGCCACGTGCGCAGATCGGGCAGGCGCTCGAAGAGCCGCTGCTGCTGCGCCCTCCGCGCCGCCGTCGCGGCCTCGATCGCATCCGCCAGCTTCGCCATGCGCGCCGCGTCCGGTTTGGGAAGGGTCCGTTCGTGATCGAGACGGACACGCAGCGACCGGAGCTCAGCCGCCGACGTCCGCTCCTCGCCGCGCTCGTCGGCGGTCATCCCGCGTGTGATGTCGCGCTCGTTCGGGGCGAGCGCGACCCTGAGGGCGTGCGTGCGCCGCCGCTCGACCGCGGCGAATGCGCCGGCCGCGTCGCCCGCTTCGGCCAGAAGAATCGCGAGCAGGCCGTAGGCCGTGACGGTGTCGGCCGCGACGAACTCGCCTGGCTGGTCCTGCGAATGATAAACGAGGCGCTGGACCGCCGCGACGCCGGCCCAGGCCGCCGATATCGCTTTGACGGCCTCGCCACTTGAACGCAGGGCGCGCGCTTCGGCGACGCATGCGCGCCAGACCACGTCATCGTCGCCGATCGCGAGTCCCCTGTTGACGGGCACGGCCCGCGGCCGCGATTGCGCCGGGCGCATCCTTGCTGCCGAGCAGCGCGCCCGACAGTCCGACCTCCGCGCGCGCCGCGTCCTCGCGCTTGCGCAGCGCCGTGAACTCCTCGATCGCCTTCCGGTACGTCGCGATCGCCTCGGCGAAACGACCCTGGGACGACTGCGCGAACGCCAGGCCGACGACGCCGCGGGCGACGCATTCGGGATCCTTGGCTGCAGCGCAGGCCGCGCTGCTCTTGCCGTAGGCCTGCTCGGCCGCTGAGAACCTGGCGGACATGAGCTCGGTCAACGCCGCCGCCTGCCACACACGGCCGACGTTGGGCAGGTCCTTCAGCAATTCGAAGTGCGTGCGGCTCTCCTCGAACAGCGGCCGGGCCATGTCGAGGTTGCCGAGGCGAAGGTGGATTTCTCCGATGCTCAGCAGCGCCGTGCCCTGCATCTGCGGGTTGCGGCGCGCCCGGCCCTCCGAGAGCACCCCCGCGTACGACTCGAGCGCGGCGGCGAAGTTCCCCTGCGCGGCAAGGGATCGCCCGAGCCCTTCGAGGGCGCGCGCTTCGCCGTTGGTGTCGCCGACGTGGCGGTAGAGATCGCGGCTGCGCCGGTAGTCCGCGATCGCGCCGGCGTACTCCGCCTGCACGTACTGGACGTTTCCGGTGCTGATGAGCGTCGTCGCGAGCCCGGTCTCCTCCTTGAGCCGTTCCTGAATCGGGAGCGCTTCGCGATACGCGGCGAGCGCTTCGGTGTATTCGAAGGTCGAGTACTTGACCGTCGCGACGCCCAGGAGCGCGCTCGCGATGCCCGACTCGTTCGCCGCCTTGCGCTCGATCTCGAGACGCTGCTGGTAGGCCGCCAGCGCGTCGTCGAAGTTGCGCAGGAAGTACCTCGCGTTGCCGATGTTCTGCAGCGCCTCGCCCTCGAGGCGGGCGTTGCCGATCCGGTGCGCGACGTCGCGCGTCAGCTCGTAAATCGGCAGCGCACGGGCATATTGGAGACGCTGGATCCACACATCGGCCGTTCGCGCGAGCGACAGCACCAGGGGGACGTCCACCAGCTCCGGCTCCGCCTCCAGCAGCCGCGCGCGCTCCTCGATCGTGGACGCACCGATCAGCGCCTCGGCAAGGCCGTCCGCGACGGATCCTTCGCGCACGAGCTTCAGCTCCGTGCCTTCACGCACGTAGGTGAGGCTCGCAACCGTGACTGCGTGGGAGACGATCGCCGAGCCGTCAGGCCGGCGGGCGCCGGTGTTGGTGCGATCCCGCGTCACGGAGACGCGCACGGCGACACGATCGCCGGTCTCGGTGACGCGGGTGATGGCCAGGTCGGAGAACTTGTCGTCGCCGGCGTCGAAGATGTATTTCAGCTGCTCCGGCCGCGGCCCCTGAGCGGTCTTGCTCCAGAGCGCCAGATAGCCCTGGACGTCCTCCGCTTCCTGTGTCGCGTAGAAACGCTCCACGGCCGCACGAATCGCCGGATCGACGCCTTCCTGCGGGGACGCGCCCTGCAGCGTGGCAATGACCGCGAGAACCGGCAGCAGCATCAGTCGTGCAGCTTGAAGTTGACCGTGATCGTCATGAGCACCGACACGGGTGTGCCATTCAGCAGTGTCGGAGTATACCGCCACTTGCGGACCGCTTCGATGGCGGCGGCGTCCAGCAGAGGCGCGGATCGCAAGACTTTCAGGCGCTCGACGACGCCGCGCTCGTTGATCACCGCCTCGAGGATGACCATGCCCTCGACCTTCGCGGCCTGTGCGAAGGCGGGATAGACCGGGCGGAAGTCGGAGATCTTCTTCGGCTCGCGCACTTCGCCTCCGACGCGGCGGGGCGCCGGCGGCTCGACGGCGGCACGGGCGGCGCGAGGCACGGCGATCGGAGGACCGAAACCGTCAGGCACGCCGATCCCGACCGGACCACCCGCGACATCAGGCGGTGCGCCCGGAGTGAAGGGGCCCGTGGGCTCAGGCGGAGTGTCGGGCTCGGATCCGATGCTCGGAGGGGCGGTCACGCCCACGGACGGAGCCGTCCGCTGTGCGGCAACCGGGATCATCGCCGGCGGAACCGGCACGACCTTGATCGCCAACATGAACGACTGCAGCGGCGCGGGCCGGGGCCACTCGTCCTCGGCCGCGAGCGGCACGATGACGAGCAGCGCAGCGAGGAGGACGTGAGCGCAGATCGACACAGGGACCATGAACCATCGCATCTCGGACTCCTTTACTTGCTCGTCGGGCCGCACTCGCTGGCGCTCGTGCGGTAAGGGCCGCTCGCTTCGCTCGCGGTAGGCGCTTCGCGTCTTCACTCGTGCCGTCTTAGACACCAGGGGTTCCCCGTGGTTCCTCCTCTTACAGATCTGAGCAGCGCGCCCACCCCAGCGGTACAGAACGCGCGCCCGGGTCCGCGCATTCGTTACACTACGAGGACCAGATGCGCGGTTTTCTGAATCCCATGGCCACACGGAGCGCGAGCTTCCGCGGCCTGTTCGCCGACGACGACTACCGCGCGGTGTTCGCGTACTTCGCGGCGCACCCGGAGCTCTCGCCGACTCCGCTGCGCAGCCTGCCGGCGCTGGCGGCCTCTCTCGGTCTCGGCGCGGTGTCGGTCAAGGACGAAACCGCCCGCTTCGACTTGAACGCCTTCAAGATCGTCGGCGTCCGGTACGCGATCCATCGGCTGATGTCGGAATCCGATCGCGGCGCCGGATCGGAGGCCCGGCTCGGCGGAACATCGAAGCGCGGCGTGGTGTGTGCGACGGCGGGGAACCACGGACGCGCGGTCGCACGCGTGGCGTCCGAACACGGTCTGTCGTGCACGGTCATTCGTCTCCGGTCCGGCCGAGGGGGATTCACCCGTGGATCGGCGAAGCCGCGCCGCCCGCGTCAGCGCGATGAAGGCGGACGGCGCCACGGTCGTGGAGGAAGCCGGATCGTACGAGGACGCCGTGCTCCGCGCGGCCGAGCACGGAGCGGCGACCGGCGACCTCATCGTCTCCGACATGTCATGGCCGGGCTACGAGGAGATCCCGGGATTCATCATTTCGGGATACACGCAGATCCTCGAAGAGGCCTACGGCCAGTGGCGACGCACGCCCGACGTGATCGTCGTGCAGGGAGGAGTCGGCGGGCTCGTGTGCGCGGCCGCGAGCTGGTGTGCCTGGCGGTTCGGCGCCGCCCGCCCGTTCGTGATCGCGTGCGAACCGGACGGCGCAGCCTGTCTGCTCGCATCGGCAGAGGCCGGCAAGCCGATCGCGCTCGATGGCCCCATGCACACGTGCATGGCCGGCCTTCGATGCGCGAAGCCCTCCCCCGCCGCGTGGCCTGCGATTGCGCGCGGCGTGGACGGCTTCGTGTCGGTTCCGGATTCGCTCGCGCTCGACGCGGTCGAGCGGCTCGCGGAGCCGGAGGGCGGAGACCCGCCCATCCACGCGGGGCTGTCCGGCGCGTGCGGCGCCGCCGGCGCTCGTGGGCGTGGCCAGGTCGCCTGAGCTCGCCCACGTGCGCCGGGCGGTCCGAATGGACCGATCCACGCACGCGCTCGTCATCGTCACGGAGGGGCCGTGAGATAATCCGGCATGGCTCGTACCTTGGTTCCCGACACGTTTGGACGATCGACCGTCCGGACGGCCTGTCCGCTCGATTGCCCTGATTCCTGCACGCTCGACGTCACGGTCGAGAAAGGCCGCGTCGTCAAGATCGACGGCGGCCCGACCAACCCCGTGACCCGCAACTACATCTGCGCCAAGGTGCGGCGCTTCGGCGAACGCGTCTACGGCGAGGACCGGCTGCTCTACCCCGCGGTCCGAAAAGGCGCGAAGGGCCAGGGGGTCTTCACGCGGGTCACCTGGGACGAAGCGCTCGAGCAGATCGCGGAGCGCATGGAGAAGATCCGCGACACGACCGGAGCCGAAGCCATCCTGCCTTTCTAGTACGGCGGCTCGAACGGCCTGCTCACGCAGGACACGAACGACGCAGAGCTGTTCCGCGGGTTCGGGACATCGCGCCTGGCGCGGACGGTGTGCGCCGCGCCGACCGGGGCCGCCAACCTGGCCCTCTACGGCAAGATGGCGGGCGTGACCTACGCCGACTACGTCCACGCGAGGCTGATCGTGCTGTGGGGCGTCAACCCGTCCGCGTCGGGCATTCACCTCGTCCCCTTCGTCAAGGCAGGCGCAGAAGGCCGGCGCCACGCTGGTCGTGATCGATCCGCGGACGACCTCGCTCGCGCGCCAGGCGGACCTGCACCTGGCGCCGCGGCCCGGAACCGATCTGCCGGTCGCGCTCGCGCTGCACCGCTTCCTGTTCGAGGAAGGATTCGCCGACGAGCGCTTCCTCGACGCGCACACGCGAGGCGCCGCCGAATTGCGCGCGCGCGCGGCCGAATGGACGATCGACGCGGGCGGCGGAGGTCGCGGGAATCGACGCCGCGGCGCTCACCCGCTTCGCGGAGCTCTACAGCGAGGCCTCGCCGGCGCTGGTGCGCTGCGGCTGGGGACTCGAGCGCAACCGCAACGGCGGCAGCGCCGCGGCCGCTGTTCTCGCGCTGCCGGCGGTCGGCGGCAAGTTCGGCGTCCGCGGCGGCGGCTACTCGATGAGCAACTCCGCCGCGTTCGGCATCAAGACGGCGGCGTGGATCAACGACACGCCCGAGCCGGCCACCCGCCTCGTCAACATGAACCATCTCGGCCGCGCGCTGCTCGAGCTCCGGGACCCGCCGGTCGAGATGCTGTTCGTCTACAACTGCAACCCGCTGGCGACGATGCCCGATCAGAACCGCGTGCTCGAAGGGCTGAAGCGCGAGGATCTCTTCACCGTCGTCTTCGAGCAGGTCTTCACCGACACCGCGCGGTACGCGGACGTCCTGCTGCCGGCGACGACGTTTCTCGAGAACTACGACATCGCGAAGGGATACGGCCCGATCAGCCTGCAGCTCGTCCGGCCCGTGATCGAGCCGGTCGGCGAGGCGCGGCCGAACGCCGAGGTCTTCTCGGACCTCGCGAGCCGGCTCGGCCTCGGCGACTCGGAGGACGAAACCGACACGCTCTTCAGAATCGCCGGCCGGCTGCCGACGCATCTCGCGAGCGAGCTGATGGAGACCGGTTCGGCCACCCCGCCGTTCGACGGCGCGCCGGTGCAGTTCGTCGACGTGTTTCCGCTGACCGCCGACCGGAAGATCGACTTGTTTCCCGAAGCGCTTCACGCGGGCGCCCCCGCCGGCCTCTACGGGTTCCAGCCGGATCCGGGCACGGATCGGTTTCCCGCTCGCCCTGATCTCCCCGGCGAGCGAGAAGACCATCACCTCGACCCTCGGCGAGCTGCGGCAGCGAGCGGCGGTGCTCCAGATGAACCCCGCCGACGCGCAAGCCCGCGGCCTGGCGACCGACGACCCGGTCCGCGTCTTCAACGATCTCGGCGAAGTTCAGTGTCCGGTCGCCCTGAACAAGCACATCCGCCCGGGCACGGTGTCGCTGCCGAAGGGGCTGTGGCGCAAGAGCACGTACAACGGCTCCACGTCGAACGCGCTCGTTCCCGACACGCTGACCGATCTCGGCGCCGGCGCGTGCTTCAACGACGCGCGGGTACAGGTCGCGTTGCTCGGGCGGCACTAGGCCGCTGACGACGGGGGGCGGCGCGATCAACTCCCAACTCCCAAAAAAGCCCAACTCCCAAAGGAAGCGGTGCGAGGCTGCGGGGTGAACGTCGTCCACGTGGGATCTTTGGCGCGCCTTCCACCCCAGTGGTTTTGACCGCTCTCTTTGGAAGTTGGGAGTTGGTTTTTTGGGAGTTGTCAGAGTCAGTAACTGAAGAAAAAGATCAGATCGATGCCCGCCTTCTCGACCCGGCGTTGGGTGATGCGGTTGGCAGAGCCGGTGGCCTCGGGCGACGCGGACGCCTGCAGGCGCAGGAAGTCGGCGAGCTGATACTCGATCAGGAACTCGGTGACGCTGCGTTCGCCGAACTGCTGCCGGAGCTTCACGAAGGCGCGGTCGCCGATCTGCTGGCCGAGCGTCACCCCCGCGCCCAGCTCCCCCGAATCGGTGGTCGTCGTGATCTCGAAGAGATCGAGGTCGAGCGCCTTGCCGATCGACTGGCCGAGCGGCGCGGCGATGAAGCCGGTCGCGATCCCGCCCGCCGTCGCCGCGAGCGACGACCGCTCGCCCGACCCGAGCTCGTTCACGGGGCGGTTGAACACGATCAGCGAGAGGATGTCGCTCTGCTCGAGCGCCGGGTCGCTCGAGAGCGCCAGGACCGGCGCGCGCGGCGTGCCGGTGATGCGCACCTTGGCGATGACGCCGGTGTTGGGAATCTTTCGCGTCGCCGTGATGTCGAGCTGCGGGTTGATCGTCGGCGTGCCGATGAAGCGGACCGTGCCGCCGCGCGCGAGATCGAAGCGCCGGCCCTGGAACTCGTACGTGCCGCGGACGGTCGTCACGGTGCCGATGGGCGTGACCCGCGCGCCGGCGCTCTTGAGAATCCGCAGGTCGCCGCCGACGGTGATGTTCAGGTCGCCCAGCGCGGTGCCGGTCGGACCGCCCGGCCGCAGCTCGTTGCCGCGCAGCACGAGGTTGTCGGGCAGGATGACGTGGATGTCGAGCTCGACGGCTTCGAAGAGCGGGCTCGGCGCGACGGGCTTCGGTCCGGCACAGCACACGGCGACGCCGGCCGACTGCTCGGCTCTCGCCAGCGCTTCGTTCGTCGCTTCTTCCGCGCTCCCGCTCGACTCGACCGTGCGCTCCGCCGAGACTACGTCCGGCAGCGCTTCGGTCGCGTACGGATCGTAGAAGAGCTGCAGGATCCGGTCGAGCTCGACGCGCCCGGCATCGATCCTCACGTTGCCCACGACGCGCGGCCGGCGCAGCTCGCCGGTGACCTTCAGCGCCATCTGCGCCTGGACGTCGCCGAGCTCGTTGTCCACCAGCTCGAAGTTGTCGGAGTCGATCGTGACGTTGACCGCACCCACCTGGCCCTCGTGGGTCGCGAGCTCGCCGGCGATCGTCAGCTTCTCGCCGTGGTGATCCAGCAACTGGAACTGCTGAATCCGCACCCGGTCCGGCTGCAGGTCGATCCGGGTCGTCAGGCCCGTGAAGGTGCCCCCGAGATCCGGCACGCCGAAGCCGCCATCCTTGATGTCGATGAAGCCGTCGAGGTGCGGATCCCTCGCCGATCCGGTCACGTGCACGTCGGTTTGCAGCGTGCCGGTGACGTTGGTGACGACGTCGGTCAGGCCCTGCACGAGGGCGAGGCCGATCGGGGTGGAGGTGATCCGCAGGTCGATCTGCTCGCCCGCCCCCGGGACCACGTGATCGCCGCCCGCCTTCGCGGTGAACACCGTGGTCGGCACGCTCCCGCGCGCCGTGAGCGACTCGGTCGGCGACTGCTGCAGCGTCGCGTCGATCCCGATCCGCGTGCCGCGGTAGTCCACGGTCGCGGCCAGCGAGTCGTAGCGATAGGACTGGAACGCCCCCTTGTCGACCGAGAACCGCCCCTCGATGACGGGCGCGGCCGTCGAGCCGCTGATCTTCGCGTCGGCGGTCAGCTTGCCGGAGAAGCCGCGGTTCTGCAGGAGCAGCGTCTCCAGCTGCTGGATGTCGACGTTGCGCGCGTGGACGTCGATGGCGCCCGAGGGCTTGTCGCCGCCGACGGCGAGCGTGCCGCTGACGTCGAGCGCCTGATCGCCGCTGACCAGGCTGACGTTCTCGAGCTCCAGGCGGCCGCGGCCGTACTTGACGGTCGCGTTGCTGCCGGGGGCCGTGCGCCACTCGACCCCCAGAGTACGGACCGCGAGCTGCGGCAGGTGGACTTCCTGGTGATCCGCGTGCAGCAGGAGCTGGCCGGTCGCATCGAGCTCGCGGGTCTTCTCCTGGATGTGCGTCGTGAAGTCGAGGCGCTCCCCTTCGTAGGTCGTCGTCGCCTTCACGGCATTGAGCTGCATGCCGGCGACCTCGACGAACGTCGCATCGGTCGTCGCCTGCACGTGCGCCTTCGCGAACGTCAGGTCGGGCACCGTGATCGTGTACTGGCTGTTGAGATCGAGAGCTTTGGTGTCCTCGTACGACAGGTTGCTGCCGTTGAGGGTCCCTTTCGCCTGCAGCGACGCCGCGTTGCCGGTGATCGTCCCGTCCAGAATCGCCGTGCCCCCGACGCCGGACTGCCCGGCCAGTTTCGCGAGCTCGGTGAGGTTGATCGCATCGACGTGATACTTCACGTTCGACGCCGACGTCCGATCGAGCGCGAAACGTCCCGATGCCTCCACTTTGACGTCCGGGCCCGCGACGGTCAGCTTCACGATGTCCCCGGCCTGCGCGGCGTAGCGCCCCTCGACGGCGGCGCTGTCGATCTTCAGCCCGCCGACGGTCGACTGGGTGAGCGCGAGCGTGCCGTCCGCCGTGACGGCGTCAGGCGTGATCGGCGCGCTGATGTTGCGGATCGCGTAGTTCGCGTTGACCGTGCCGGTGACCGTGCCGTCGAGCTCCTTGCGTCCCAGGAGCCGGGCCGGGTTGAACCCCTCGAACCGGCCGTCGGCACGTCCCGTCAGCGTGTCCTGCTTCAGGTGCGCATCGAACCGCAGCTCCGGCAGGCGCCCGCCCAGGAACTCCGAGTCGCTGAGCGTGCCGGACGCATCGAGGGTCATCGTCGAAATCACCGGCGGCGCGTCCGCCGCCGCACGCGTGCCGGAGGGCGTTCGCGGTCCGCCGCCACGCGGCACGCTGCCGGTGACGTCGAACGTCCCGTTGAAGCGGCTGTCGTACTCAGGCTTGGCGATGGCTTCTATCTCGAACACGCCGCCGATCCGATCGAGGTCGAGGTTGGCGACCGTGCCGCGCGCGCCGTACGACACCTCGCCGGGCGTCAGCCTGAACTCGCCGGCCGTGCCCGCCATCGAGCGTCGCCCCTTCGACGACGGACTCGTTCAGCGTGGCGGTGCCGCTGATGACCCGGCCCCTGGCCGGTGACGTGGTAGTCAGCCACGGAGAGCGTGGTTTCGAGCGGCAGCTGCAGCGGGGCCGGCAGGCGCCGGAGATCGAGCCTGTCCGCCTTGCCCTGGAGGTCGAACGACACCTCGCGGCCCGGCGCGGGCGTCACGATGAACCCGCGCGCCGTGAAGGTTCCCCCGTAGGCGGCGCCGCGCGCCGCGTCCAGGGTGATCCGCGGGCCGGCAAGCGATCCGGACACTTGCACGTTGCGGACTTCGTAGCCTTCGGCGACGGCATGCGGGCCCTTGAACGCGAACGTCCCGCGCATCCGGTCCAGGACGCGCACTCCTGACGGCGCCGAGGGGATCGCGATGTCGACCTTCGCATGCCCCGTCAGATCCGTCTTCCGCGCCGGCTCCTTGACGATCGGCGCGATG
Source organism: uncultured Acidobacteriota bacterium (assembly GCA_963820645.1). Classification (GTDB taxonomy): domain Bacteria; phylum Acidobacteriota; class Vicinamibacteria; order Vicinamibacterales; family 2-12-FULL-66-21; genus JALZOC01. The sequence goes on from CAWGAS010000052.1 coordinate 116,330, forward strand.
TTCAGCCGCACCATGTCGACCTCGCCGCGCACGGCCAGGTCCGGTGTCTTCAGGTCGGTCATCACCTCGCCGCGGACGTCGCCGGCTTCGGACTTCACGTCGAGGGTCATGCCGAGCCGCTCGACGGGCCCGTTCATCTTCACGTTGACGACGGGATGCAGGTTGTAGCCCGACAGGACGGGCATGACGCGCCCGATCTCCGGCAGCGACACGTTGCCGATCGTCCCCAGCTTCAGGACGCGTGCGCTCATATAGCGCTCGATGACGCCGTCCACCTTCAACGCGGTCTCTGGCTGTCTTGAGCGCGATCCCGTCGAGGTACAGGTTGTCTTCCCGAACGGCAATCTTGCCGGTCAGCTGCTCCATCGTGAAGTCCGGCGCCGTGCCGCGGAAGCTGAGCTCGTCGAGCGTCACCGTGTAGTGCACCGGCGCGTACTCGAACCCGGCCTTCACGTTGAGCCCTTCGATCCGGCTCGGGAGCGTGAACGTTCCGGGGGGCGTGCGATCGTCGATCGACACGCTCGCGTCGACCACCTGGATGACCGGCAGGGAGATCGTGCGGTTCGGCCCCTCGCGGTTGGCTTCCTTCCGCTCCCGTTTGACGAGCCGCGCGAGGTTCCAGCCGTTCTGGTCGCGGGTGAGGCGCACCACGGGACGATCGATCTTGATCTCGTTGAGCACGATGCCGGTCGACACGAGCTCGAACACGCTGTAGTCGACCGACAGCGCCTTGACGGCGACGATCCGCTCGCCCGAGACGTCCACCGCCACGTTGGCGAGATCGATCCCGAAGAGCAGGTTGCCGCCGAGACTGCCGATCGTCAGCTCGCCGTTCAGGTACTGCTTCGACTCGCGCACGATGTAGCGCCGGATCCAGTCCCTGAACCACGGCGTCTGCGAGACGATGAGCGACAGCGCCACGATGCCGACGAGCAGCGTGCCGACGAACGCCACGATTCGGAGAAGACGGCGGATGGCTCGCATGACCTCGTTGCGAGAACTTTGAACTAGACTTTAGAACGCCTGCCCGATGCTGAAGTGGAACCGGAGGGGCCGCTTCTGTTCCTTGCCGTCGACCAACAGGCCGGGAATCGGATTCAGCTGGTAGCCCACGTCGAAGCGAAACGGCCCGACGGGCGTCTTGAAGCGCAGCCCCGGTCCGATGTCGTAGCGCAGATCGTCGAGGTTCAAGTCCCAGGGGTTCGTCCAGACGTTGCCGGCGTCGAGGAAGAGGACCACGCCCAGGTTGCGCCAGACGGACGCGCGGAGCTCGGTCGACATGTTCAGGAACGACGAGCCGCCGACAATCTTTCCGTCCACCAGCGGCGACACTTCGAAGCGGCCCCACCCGCGCAGGTTCGAGGCGCCGCCAAGGAAGTACCGCTTGAAGAACGGCACGCCGGCTTTCCAGATCCGTGAAGTTGTCGATCGATCCGAGGCGCACCTGCGCGGCCGCGACGAGCCGGCTTCCGATCGCCCGGTACGACGCGGGCTTCGGTCGTGAGCTCGGTGTAGTCGAACGTGCCGCCGAGCACCTTCCCGGCCTGTTCGACGTGCGCCGAGAGCAGGTAGCCCTGGCGCGCGTCGAGCGGCGAGTTCGTCGTGTTGCGCGCGAATTCGACGCTGATGGCGGATCGGGTCCCCTTGGCTCTGCCGGTGTCCGGGTTGAGACCGAGCGCGATCAGGTCGTCGCGGAACGTCGGATCGTCGCGCGCCTCCTCGAAGATCTGGTATTTCTCGAGCTCGTTCGCGTAGGTCACCGACACCGACATCGTGGGCCGCGCGCTGAGCCGCCCGCCGCCCCAGCGCCGGAACTCCCGCGTCACCGTCACGCGCCCGCCGTTGGTGTCGAGCGTGAAGGCCGGCTCGTCGCTGTGCCACGACTGTGCGCTCATCCCCATCGTGTAGCGGGGCGCAAAGAAGTACGGCTCCTTGAAGTTGAGGCGCACGCCGCGGTCGAGCGACGAGTAGCGCGCGAACACGCCAAACGTCCGCGCGCCGCCCAGGAAGTTGACGTGGCGCCAGTCCACCTCGGCCCGGGCCCTCTCCTCGGTGCCGTAGCCGATGCCGAAGGTGACCTCGCTTGTGCTTGCCTTCCGTCACCGTCACCCGCGTCGGGATCTCCACCGGCTGGCCTTCGCCGCGCACCGGTTCGACGTTGGCGAACGTCGAACAGCTCCTGGCTGTAGAGCTTGCGCTGGCTGTTCTGCAGGGCGCTCTGCCGGAACATCCGTCCCGGACGATACGTGAGCTGCCGGCGGATCACGTCCTCGCTGACGCTCTTGTTGCCGCTGATCTCGACGGGACCGAAATTGGTGAGCGGGCCCGGCTCCGCCCGCAGGGTGATGACGCGTTGACGCCCGGTGCTGCCCGGCGATTCGCTGATGCGCACGGCCGCGTACGGGTAGCCGGAATCTCTGAACTGGTCGAGCGCCGACTCCCGGTTGGCCTGCACGAGCGCGCGATCGAGCGGGGCGCCCGCCTTGAGCGGAAGCTGGGATTCGAGCGCCGCGCGCCGCGGCGCGGGCAGCGCGTCGAACCCTTCGAGCACGACGCGCTCGACGCGCACCGGCTCCCCTTCTTCGATGTTGATGGTGATGCTGACGGAGGTCTGCGTGTCGTTCAGCTTCGCGTCGAACGACGTGACCCGCGCGTCCGGGAAGCCGCGGTCCTTGTAGAACGCCACGATGCGCTTCAGATCCGCCTCGAACTGCTCGCGGCTGAAATAGCGCTTCGTTCCCCAGGGAATCCAGGAGCTTGCCGCCGTCGCCAGGACGGATTTCAACTGGCTTTCGGAGACCGCCTTGGTGCCATGGAACTTGAAGCTCGAGACCTTGACGCCGCCTTTCTCGTCGCAGGCGCCGGCCGCGACGCAGAGGAGGCACAGGAGCATCGCGCGGACGGCAACGCGGCGAAACATAAGTGGATGAGTCGTACTCACAAGCTGTGCCAATCTAGCTGCCAGCTTCCAGCTTCCCGCTTCCAGCTTCCAGCTTCCCAGCTCCCAGCTCCCAGCTGTCGCGCTGCTTCACGCTTCCAGTTTCCCACCGGAAGCGGTCAGAAAAACAAAAAGCCAGCGACCGTCTTCCCAGAGACGGCCGCTGGCTCTGCACCTTCGCAGCGTCAACGCGCTATTCGCGGGTGATCTCAGGCTTGCCGGCGGACACGGACAACATGATCCCCAGGCCGACCGCGATCACGAGTCCGATCACGACCCACATGGCCGAGACGTGCTTCAACGCCCCACCGTACGCCAGCGCCGCCAGGGCGCCGCATCAGGAGGATGAAGTAGCCGATCAGATAGGCATTGATGAACTTCATCGTCTCCCCTTCTTAGTCCCTCTGGCAAATTGCGAACGGCGAGGTGTGAGTGCCGCGCACCCACACCTCGCAATTGACAACTTCTTTACTGCTCGCGCTAGCGCTGCACGCGCACGACGAGCGCGGCACGCCGGTTCAGACGGCGCGTTTCCTCGCGCGCGTTGTCGTGCTTCGGCCGCTCTTCGCCGTAGCTGACGGTCCGGAGCCGGTTGGCCCCGATGCCGCGGCCCGCGAGATACTCCCGCACGGCGTTGGATCGGCGGTCGCCGAGCGCCAGGTTGTATTCGGCCGTGCCGATGTTGCAGGTGTGGCCCTCGATCTCGATGCTGAGATCCGGGTTGGCCTGCAGCGTGGCGATCGCCTCGTCGAGCGCGCGCGTCGCTTCCGGCCGCAGCGAGTAGCGGTCGAAGTCGAAGTGCACGTCCTCAAAGGTGAACACTTTGACGGCCGGCTGTACTACCTGGATGTTGACGTTCGCGCTCGCCGTCTTGTTGTCGGTCGGGCACGTCACCGTCACGGTCACGGGCACCGTGCCGGGCTGCATCGGCGCCGTCCACGGTGTTTGACGCGCGGTGCGGTTCGTGAAGGTGCCCGTCGGCGCGGTCCACGCATACGTCACGGAGCAGCCGATCGAGTCGACCGCCGTGGCCGTCACCGTTGACACCTGGCCGACGTTGACCGTGCACGGATCGCACTGAGCCGTCACGGTGAGGTTGTGCACCGCGGGCGGCGGTGGCGGCGGCGGCGGCGGAGGCGGCGGCGGCGCTGGGGCCACGTAGACCCGCACGCCGGGGTGATACCCGATGCGGAACTGGAACCCCGCGTTGTCGCCGGTCCGATCGTCGAAGCCCGTGAAGTAGTCGCTCCGCTTGTTCATCGCCAGGTTCCAGTTGATCCCCGCTCCCGCGAAGATCCCGCTGGCCCCCTGCCACGTCAACCCGAACGAGGCGTTGAGCGGCGACCGGATGTTGCTCGTACCGGGCGCGATGGAACCGTCCTCGGCGATGATCGGCGTCGAGACCACGACCCCGTCGTCCGAATACGCTTCGCCGTGCAGTTCCGCGGTCAGCCGCAGGCTCTTGCGCGACGGCATCCCCGCGCCGATTCCCCAGCGGAAGCCGTTGCTGATCGCGACGCCGTCCGGGTTCCCGCGTGAGATGAACCCGGCGTAGCCGGCGAATTCGACGCGCTCGTTCACCTCGGAGCTGACGATCGCATCGACGATGAAGTCGACCTTGCCGCTGCCGACCCCTTCGTCGTCGTCCTTCGCCGTCGGCAGCTTGACCATCCCGCGCAGCGCGAACGCCGCCGGCTTCTGCTGGTACTGCGAGACGAGGTTGACCTTCGCGCCAAGCCAGAAGTCGCCGAGCTGGTTGTCGGACCAGCCCTGGCGCACGAACGGGTAGTCGTTGACGATCCCTCCCGCCTCCGGCTGATCGGAGCGGAAGAGCGGCCGCACGTCGCGGTCGATCCGGCGCACGACGGTCCACGCGCCGAAAATTTCGGCGCGGTCGCCGAGTCCGTACCCAAACGTCACTGGCCAGTTCGACACGTCGGTGAATCCCTGGTCCCAATCGAAATTCACCCGATACGCGCTCAAGGACCACTTCTTGGCCGGCAGCACCTCGCCGGTCGGCACGAACCATAAGCCGGTATCCCCGTTTATGGTCGTCGTCGCCGGTCGGGTCTCTGTTGACGGTGTGGACGTACTCTGCGCGGACACCGCTGCGGCCCCGCTCAGCACCACGACCATCACCATCGCTACGCGTTTCAACATACGCACACGCCTCCTACACGCTACTACTACTGGCCGTCGAACCCGCCCGGACCACCGGGCATGTCGACGCTCTCGCCGTTGGGTTCCGACGACGGCTCGTCGGCAAGGCGGCCGCGGCCGCCGCGGCTGATCTGGCCCCCTTTGCGGCCGGCCGAACGCGCCTCCTCAGAGGTCCATTCGTGCGCGGTCCCCTTCTGATGGGCCGCACGTCCGCCCTTGCTCGCGATTTCGCGCTGCTTCTCGGGCGTCATCGACGCGAACCCGCGACGTTCTTTCCGTTCCCCTGTGGCTCGACCCTGTGTGAAGTCATTCATGGTGCGACTCTCTCAGTGTGGCCGTCCCGCCGCACGCACGACATAAGGAGCTCTGTCGGGCTCTGCGGGCGGATCCTGGACGGGCGCGGGTTGTGGCTCGTCCGTGGGGGTAACGGGTGCCTCGTCAGGCTCCTCTGGTGGACGAGGCCGCTCGTCGTCGTGCTGCATCATAACTCTGTTACTCTGTCAGTCACTCCTCACGGTACTACCCCGGCGCGTATATCAAAGGCTATGCCAGCTAAACCGCTGTTTCGATGGAAGAGCCGGCCCGTAAACCCTTGAGTTTTGCAGAGATATCCACTCCGCGCGTCTGAGTTGGCTCCCACCCTGGAGCGATTCCCTACACCGGAAACACTACACATGAGGCAGCGTTTTCTCGGTCCGGACGTTATCAGAAAACCGCACGACTGATAGAATCCCCCAATGAGCCCTTGCAGTCCACCCCAGCCCCCTACCCCCTCCGGGCCGACGGCCGGCCGGACCGTCTTCTGTAACAAATTCCAGAAGGATATGCCGGGTCTCGACGCACCGCCATGGCCTGGCGAGCTCGGACAGCGGATTTTTGAGAATATTTCTGCAGAAGCTTGGAAATTGTGGGAAGAGCGGATGAAGATGATCCTCAATGAGTATCGCCTGATGCCCTGGCAAAGGGAGGCGCAGGAGCTCGTCAAGAAGCACATGGAGGATTTCTTCTTCGGCGACGGCGCGGCGCTGCCGCCCGGATACGTCCCGCAGCAGGCAAAATAAGCCTCAAAACGGGGTGACCCCAATCGGCGCGGCGATGTGGAACCGCAGGCGCGCGTGGGCGCCTTTGAGCGCGGCAACGACGGTCGCGGGATCCGGCGCACGAGCGAAGATGAATCCAAGATAGCTGCCAGCCTCGGGCAGCGGCTCCAGCAGCTGATCGCGCTTCGCCGTGATGCGCACCTCTTCTATGCCGGAGCACGCCGGCCGCGGCCTCGATCCCCTCCACTTTCTTCAGGATCCCCCGCTTCGGAATCGGAATCATCATGACCCCGGCGGCCTGCGCCTCGCGCAGGTAGTGCGCGATTTCGCGACCCGTCGCGTGTCGCAGCAGGACTTCCTCCAGCGGCACGGGACGCTCATCGCCGAATCGCAGCACCTTCGAGCAGAGCCCTCCGATCGGCCGCGCGGCGACTTCGAGCACGAACACGCCGCCGGGGCCGACCCGGCACTCCGCGTGCACCGGGCCGTCGGTCAGACCCAGCGCGGAGGCCGCGCGCTGCACGTGATCGAGCACCGCCTGCTGCTCCCCGGCCGGCAGCGCCGAGGGGGTGACGTAGATCGTCTCCTCGAAGAACGGACCGTCGAGCGGATCCGGCTTGTCGAAGACGGCGAAGGCCCGGAGCGTGCCCTTCGTCAGGACTCCCTCGACCGCGAACTCGCGCCCCTCGATGAAGCCTTCGATCAGGATCGTGTGCTCGAGGCCGCTGCGCATCGCGCGCACGTCCTTGCGCGAGAGCAGCGCGTCGAGCCGCGCGAGGGCGGCATCGAGCTCGGCGGGTGAATTCGCGCGCATGACGCCGCGGCTGCCCGAGAGTCCCACCGGCTTGACGACGCACGGGAAGCGGACACGTGAGTCGCGCGCCGCGGACGTTGCGCTCGGGGCGCGCCACGTCGAAGAACCACGGCACCGGCAAGCCGGCCGCAGCCAGGCGCTGTCGCGCCAGCCTCTTGTTTGCGCTCGCGGCCGCCGCTTCCGGCGGGTTCCCCGGAAGGCCGAGGGCCCGCGCCGCGCGCGCCGCCAGGACGACGGGACGGTCGCCGACGGCAAGGACGCCGTCGATCGGCCGCGCGCTCGCCGCGTCCACGATCGCCTGCAGCGACGCGTCTTCCTCGTGAAAGCGCACCGGCACGGCGGCGTCGCGCCACGGGTCGTCGAGGCGATGACACCGATCGGTGGCGAAGATCAGGTCGATCCCCGCTCGCTCGGCGGACTCACCAAAGGAGCGGAGCTGATAGCCGGTGGTCGTAGACAGTATGAGGACTCGCGACATGTTCGTTCTTGGGCTTCGCTGATCGTTCTTGGTTCTTGGTTCTTGGTTCGTCGTGTCCTCGTGTCTTCTGTTCTCGTCTCGTCTCGTGCCGCCAACGAAGAACGGAGAACGAAAACGCAGAACGACGCGAACCAACGAACGCTTCAACCAAGAACCAAGACCGAGAACCGAGAACGTTCAGCATCACTACAACAGAGCCAACTGCTCTGACGTGGGTTCCGCTCAACAATACCAGGGCTCGTTGAGGTACGGGATCGCCGCGCGGGACAGCAGGACCTGATCCCGGCGGGCCGGAGCCGCCACGGCGGCGTGGGCATGGGCCGTCTCCCACACGCGCGCGAACACGTCCGCCCGCGCCGCGTTGAGCCGCACGCCCACGAGCGCGGCCAGCTCCGCCTGGAGCGCGTCCACCGCCGGATCGGGATGCGTCCACGGGTGCGTCAGCGAGACCGGATCGAACGCGCCGGCGCACGCACGCATGTCGGCGAGCTCCAGCATGCGGGAGCCCTGCGGCACGAGCAGGCGAATCGCGAGCTGAATGGGCGACACGCTCTCGACCAGATCGAGACGATCGATCGTGTGCAGCAATTCCAGATAGGAGCCGGCCGTCGTCCACGGCGTGAACGCGACGAACGTGGGAACGAGCGGCAGGCCGGCCTCGCGGAAGAGCGCCACCACCCGCTCGAAGTCGAGCCGCGTGTGCCCCTTCTCGAGCCTGGCCAGCACGTCGTCGTCGAGCGATTCGACCGCGCTCGTCACGAACGCACAGCCGGTATCCCGCAGCAGCGGCACCATGCCGGCGTGCCGCAGCAGGTGCTCGATCTTGATCGTGACGTCGTAGGTCAGGCCCGGACACTCGCGCGCGATGCCCTGGACGATCGCCTCGGCATGCCGGATGCCGTTGAAGAAGTCGGGATCGCCGAACGTGATGTGGCGCGCGCCGGCGGCGGCTTGCGCCCGTACGTCGGCGAGCACGACGTCGGCCTCCACGACGCGAAACCGCCCGTCATAGACCGGGACGATTGGACAGTGCCGGCAGCGATGCTTGCAGCCCCGGCTGGCTTCGGTGTACCCGACGATGCGGCGCTCGTCGCCGACTTGCAGAGTGGCGTAGCGGGTCAGCGGCAGAAGGCCCGTCCGGACCGGCACGCGGAAGTGAAGACGCGGGATCTCGGCCCGCCTCTCGATTCCTCGAGCTGCATCGGTGCCGTCCTTCATCGCTGAACCACCTGCAATCGTCCGCGTATCCGCGGCGCTCGGATCGGCCATGCACACTCGCACCAGATCGGCCTCGAACTCGCCGCCGAGGACCTCCGTGATCCCTCGAGCACGAAGGAGCGCGTCGTTCAAAGGGGCATACAGCCCATAGGCCGCCAGCCGCGCCCCGGGATTCAACGCGCGGACCCGATCGATGACGGGAAGCGCCAGCCGCGTCGCGGTGTGCATCGGGAGGAAGAACGCGACGACGTCGCTTCGTCGCACGACATCGTCGAGCAGGCGCTCCTTGGCGAGATCCACGCAGACGACGTCGGCGCCTGCGTCAATCAGCCAGGCGGCAGGGGACGCCAGCCCGAAGGGCTGCCGCCCCATGTCGTAGGTGGAAACGAGAAGGACCGAGGGCACTCCTACCTACTGTGGCACGCCGAAAGCTCCTTGTTCAACGCTAGTGCAGAGCCGGCGCTCCGTGCCCAGCGAGCGGTCCGTGCACAGCGGGCGCTCCTGACACACGTGTGCGGATCCGGTCCTTCGGGCTCCCCTCCGCACTCGAAAACAGGCCTGTTTGACCGGCCCCGATCGGCTCCCGGCTTGCTGTTGAGAATGCACCGTCCGAGCCCTTCGACTCGCGTAAGCCGATGCGCTCGCTCAGGACGGCTCTGTCCCGGCCGGACGACGGGCCGCCATCTATATGAAGCACGGAAACGACGACCGCCTCGGTGACGCGGCACGCCGGCACTTTCACGTGTCCCGGCTGGCGCTGTTGCTCGCAGTCGTTCTGTGTGTGCCGATTGGCTGCGGACCGCAGCCGGGCACCCGTGTTCTGACGACGGTCGGAGAGATTCGGAGCTTGCGGCCGGCCGACGCGGAGCGCGGACACCCGGTCCGGCTGCGCGGCGTCACGACGTACTACCACGCCGCGTCGAACTCCCTGATCCTGCAGGCCGGCGACGAGGGTGTCGTGGTGGATGCCTCGAAGATACCGGTTCCGGTGTCGCGGGGACGTGAAGTGTCGATCGAAGGGCGCACGGGCACCCGCGAGTCCTCAGCCATCGTCATCGGCACGTGCGCTGACCGACCTCGGACCCTCCCTCCAGCGTCGCTCGACGCGTCTCCGCCACCGACCTCGCGTCAGCCTCGTTCTCGTATCGATACGTCGAGGCCGTGGGCATCGTGCACTCCGCGAGAATCGAGAACGACGGACGGTTCACCCTGCACGTCGCCGATGCCGATGGCATGTTCCAGGCGCGCGTCCTCGGCTCGGGACCTGCCGTCGGGCAATCCTTGATCGATGCCAGGGTCAGAATTCGAGGCGTCGCCGATACGACGTTCAATACGCGCGGTCAAGCGGTCCGGCTGCAGGTCCTGGTCTCCAGTCTCGACGACATCCAGGTCGACGAAGCCGCGAGCGTCCGATCCGTTCTCGGTCCCCGTGCAGTCCATCGACAGCCTGCTCCGAGCGTCGCCGGCAACAGCCTCGAGACATCGCGTGCGGGTGCAGGGCACGATCAGCCAGCATCCGGGCGGCACCTCGTCGATTGAAGATGGAACGGGGAGCATCCCCGTCAGCATCGACGAGATGGCCCGGCCGGGCGTCCGGATCGACCTGCTGGGCTTCGTCGTGCGCACCGGGGAGATCGTTGCCCTCGAGGATGCGATCGTTCGACCCGTCGACGGGCGAACGTCCCCATCCGAGGGGACCGGGAAGGGGCGCCGGGTCTCTCGACCGTAATCAGGCGTCTTCCCCTCGCCACGATCAAAGACGTCCGCGAGCTCCCGCCCGGTGAAGCGAGGCGCGGCCATCCCGTCAGGCTCCGGGCCGTCGTGACGTACTGGATGAAGCCGCGAAACTTCGTCTTCATCCAGGACTCGACCGCGGGCATCTTCATGGTCAACACCGGCCCACCCGTGGAGCCGGGCCAGCTCGTGGACGTGGCCGGTGAGACAGGCGCGGGCGATTTCGCTCCCATCGTCGACAAGGGCGAGGCCCGGGTCATCGGTCAGGGTCGCATGCCCGAGCCCCATACGCGTCGCCGCCGCGGAGCTGTTTACCGGCCGGTACGACAGTCAGTGGGTCGAAGTCGACGGCATCGTGCAGAACGTTGTCCGCGACGGAGACGGATGCGTTTCTGTCCATCGTCTCGGGAGCGCACCGCTTCAGAATCGTCGTGCCGGGACTCGGTGACCGGCTGCCGGTGCATCTCGATCGACACGAAGGTCAGAGTCCGCGGCGCGTGCGGCTCGATCTTCAACGAGCGGCGGCAGCTCCTGAGCGTCCAGGTGTTCGCGCCCGGCCTCGATTACGTGACCGTGCTCGAGCCTTCTCCTGCCGACCCGCTGTCCCTGCCCGTCCGGCGCATCAACACGCTGCTGCAATTCACTCCCGGAAGAGCCAACGGCCACCGCGTCAGAGTCCAGGGCATCGCCACGCTGCGACGCCCGAACGGGGCCATCTTCATCACGGATGCCACGGGCGGTCTCCTCGTCCAGACGCAGCAGGTCCTTTCGTTGAAACCGGGCGATCGCGTGGACGTCGTGGGCTTCCCCGCCGCGGGCGATTACCTGGGCGTGCTCCAGGATGCCAGTTTTCAAAAGAACGATCCCGGCCCCCCGCTCCCGGCCGACTTCATCACGACGGAAGAGGCGCTGAGCGGGAACTATCACGCGCAACTCGTGCGGATGGAAGCGTACGTCCTGGATCGCGTGGCGAACTCGACCGAAGCGGTCCTGACGTTACAGGCCGGACAGCGAATCTTCAACGCGGTGCTGGAGAGCACGCCTCGCATGGAGCGGCTGGACGCGCTGCGCCCCGGCAGCCTGGTCCAGGTCACCGGTGTGTGCCTCGTGCGAGCGGAGAAGTCGGTCAGCAACGACGGCCGGGTCTCGATCCTGGACTTCGGTCTCCTCCTGCGCACGCCGGCCGATGTGGTCGTGCTCGAGAGCGCGTCCTGGTGGTCGCTGACGCATGTCTTCTGGGTACTCGGCGCGGTGCTCGTCATCGCGCTGACCGCCTTTACGTGGGTCGCCGTGCTGGGGCGGCGAGTGCGGGGCCAGACGGCGGTGATCCGGCGTCAGCTCCAGACCGAGGCGTCCTTGAGGGAAGCGGCGCAGGCGGCCAACAGCGCGAAATCGGAGTTCCTGGCGAACATGAGCCACGAGATCCGCACGCCGATGAACGGGATCATCGGCATGACGGCGATGGCGATGGACACCGAGCTGACGCCGTATCAGAAGGACTGTCTCGGCACGGTGACCGATTCGGCGGAGTCGTTGCTCACGATCCTCAACGACATCCTCGACTTCTCGAAGATCGAGTCGCGCAAGCTGGAGCTCGAGTCGATTGCGTTCGGCCTGTCCGGCGCCGTGGCCGACGTCGTGATGCTGCTGTCGCCCCAGGCCGCGAAGAAGGGGCTCGAGATCAGCACGGACATCGCCCCCGGCCTCCCCAAGGCCGTCGTCGGCGATCCCGTCCGGCTGAAGCAGGTGCTGACCAACCTCGTCGGCAACGCGCTCAAGTTCACCGAACGCGGCCGCATCGTGATTGCGGTTCGCGAGGACTCGAGGCAGGCCGGATCCACGAAGCTGCAGTTCTCGGTGACCGACACCGGCATGGGCATTCCCGAGAACAAGCACGCGCACATTTTCGAGGCCTTCAGCCAGGCGGACGGATCGACGACGCGCAGGTTCGGCGGGACGGGACTCGGCCTCGCGATTTCCTCCACGCTCGTCCATCTGATGGGCGGACAGATCTGGCTCGAGAGCCAGTCCGGCGTCGGAAGTACTTTCCACTTCACCGTGGCGCTCGACATCGCGCCCTCGCCCACGGAGACGGCTGACGGGCCACGCCGAAACGCCGCGGCTCATCCCGAAGAACGAAGCGGACAGCACGCGAACGCCGGACATGACGCGATCGCCGAGCGGGAGGCTCGTGCCGCCGCCGGTTCGCCTGCTGAAGGTGCTCGTCGCCGAGGACAACGTCGTCAACCAGCGGGTCGCGCGCGGCCTGCTCAGCAAACGCGGGCACGACGTCACTGTGGTCGAGAACGGCCGGAAAGCCGTCGAGGCCCTGGCCACCGGCGTCTTCGATGTCGTGCTGATGGACGTCCAGATGCCGGAGATGGACGGCTTCGAAGCGACCGCCGAGATTCGCCTGCGCGAGCGCGAGGCGGGGACGCACGTGCGAATCATCGCCATGACGGCCCATGCCATGAACGGCGATTGCGACCGCTGCCTCCGGGCGGGGATGGATGGGTATTTGAGCAAGCCTCTCGACCCGCAGCTCCTGCGCTCGGTGGTCGAAGAAGAGGCGTGGGAGACGCAGGTTCCCAGCCCGGGCTTCGAGCGCGCCGCCGCGCTGGAACAGCTCGGCGGCGACGAGCGGCTCCTGTCCGATATCATCCGGCGTTTCCTCTACGAATGTCCGGGCCGGGTGAGCGCCATCAAGACCGCCGTGGCCGCGCGCAACGCGCAGGGCATCTGCACCGAGGCCGCCGAGCTCAGGCGGGCCGCCGGGAACCTCTCGGCTCTCGGTCTGTTCGACGCCGCCAGCATCCTGGAGAAGCTCGGAGCGGAAGCGCGGTTCGAAGCGGCCGAAGGGGCGTGGCGGCGGCTGGCGCAGGAAGCCACGCAGGTCCTCGAAGCGCTGCGGGTCTCGGAAGTCTCCGCCTAGCTCGGAACTGAAGCTGACATCCCGAAACCTCCGCAACGTAATCTGTCACGGGCGGGAACAGGAATCAGGAATCGGATTTCTATTTGTTTTTCTGATCACCGTCTGTTAGCTTGGAACCAAGACAAGCTCCTATCGACCCGTGACGAAACCTTCCCCGACTCCGGCTCTGAAAGGCGCGGATGCCACAGGAATTCCAAATTCCGTCGTGTATGCTGTAACGCCATGGCTGATCCCGCGGCATCCGCGCACGACCGGGCGTTTTTCGGGCACCCCCGCGGGCTGGCCATCCTGTTTTTCACCGAGATGTGGGAGCGCTTCAGCTATTACGGGATGCGCGCGCTCCTGCTGCTCTACATGACGGCGCCGGTGGCGGCCGGCGGGATGGAGCTCGACACCGCGACCGGCGGCGCCATCTACGGCCTCTACACCTCGATGGTGTACATGATGACGCTGCCCGGCGGCTGGGTCGCGGATCGGCTCATCGGCCAGCGCCGCGCCGTCCTCTACGGCGGGATCCTGATCGCGTGCGGCCATTTCAGCATGGCGGTGCCGTCCACGTCGACGTTCTATGTCGGCCTGTTTCTGATTGTCATCGGCACCGGCCTCCTGAAGGGCAACGTGAGCGTCATCGTCGGCGCGCTCTACGGGAAGAACGACATCCGCCGCGACGCAGGCTTCTCCATCTTCTACATGGGCATCAACCTGGGTGCCTTCGTCGCGCCGCTCATCTGCGGCTACCTCGGGCAGAAGATCACGTGGCACGCGGGGTTTGCGGCGGCGGGCTTCGGCATGCTGATCGGTGTCGTCCAGTACGTCCTGGGCGGCCGGTACCTCGGCGACGCCGGCAAGTACCCAGCGCCGGCGGAGTCGGTGGAAGCCGGTGCCCGGGTGCGGCGCCGCGCCGTCATCTGGGGGATCCTCCTGGTGGCGGCGGTCGCCGCGTTCGCCGTCGCGTCCTACACGGGCGCGCTGGGCATCACGCCGAGGCAGGTCTCCGACGGGGCGGGATACGGCCTGCTGATTGTCACGGTGGTGTTCTTCGGCTGGCTGTTTCTCTCGCCTGGCTGGACGCCTGAGGAACGCAAACATCTCTACGCGATCGGGGTGCTGTTTCTCGCGGCCGCGCTGTTCTGGTCGCTCTTCGAGCAGGCGGGCTCGACGCTGAACCTCTTCGCCGACCGCGACACCCGCACGACCTTCCTCGGCTGGGGCTATCCCAGCAGCTGGTTCCAGTCGGTCAATTCATTGTTCGTGTGGACGTTCGCTCCGGTGTTCGCGGTGCTGTGGATTTGGCTCGGCCGGCGGCAGCCGTCGACGCCCGTCAAGTTCTCGCTCGGGTTGATCCTGGTCGGCGCCGGGTTCGCCGTGCTCGTCGTGGCGGCACGGATCGCGCAGAACGGCGTGCAGGTCAGCCCGATGTGGCTGGTCGTCACCTATCTGCTCCACACGTGCGGTGAGCTGTGCCTCAGCCCCGTGGGCCTGAGCGCGATGACCAAGCTCGCGCCCGTCCGCATCGGCGGGCTCATGATGGGCGTGTGGTTTCTCGCGACCTCGGTCGGCAACTTCATGGCCGGGCGCGTGTCCGGCTTCTACGAATCGATGCCGCTGCCGACGCCTGTTCATGACCATCGCGGTGGTCGGCATCGTGCCGGGTGTGATTCTTCTGCTGCTGGCACCCCCGATTAAACGAATGATGGGGGAGGTGAACTAGGAGACAGCTTCCAGCTTCCAGCTTCCAGCTGCCAGCTAGCGAGGCTTCCAGCAGCGCGAACGCGTGAGAGTCGGGGAGCGGGAAGCGGGAAGCGGGAAGCGGGAGTCGGATGGTCTTAGAGAAATACAAACAGAAGCGCAACTTCACCGCGACACCGGAGCCCTCCGGCGATCTGAAGGTGGCCGCCGAGCGCGCGAAGAAGGCGAAGCCGGAGCAGGGGTTGTTCTTCTGCGTCCAGAAGCACCTGGCCAGCCACCTGCACTACGACTTCCGGCTGGAGCACAACGGCGTGCTCCTCTCGTGGGCGGTGCCGAAGGGGCCGTCGCTCGATCCGAAAACCAAGCGGCTCGCCATGCACGTCGAGGATCATCCCTTCGAGTACGGCACGTTCGAGGGGGTCATCCCCGAGGGGTACGGCGCCGGCATCGTCATGCTCTGGGACCAGGGCACGTGGAAGCCTGAGACCGACGACGTGAGCGCGGCGCTGAAAAAGGGGGACCTCAAGTTCACGCTCGACGGCTACAAGCTCAAAGGCTCGTGGGTCCTGGTGCGGACGGGAGGCTGGGGATCGAAGTCGGCAGGGGCCCCACGATCCGGAGATGCCGGGCGCAGCTGGCTGCTGATCAAGCACCGCGACGATTGGGCCGGAGACGTCGACATCGCCGAGTTCGCGCCGCTCAGCGTCAAGAGCGGCGGGGACTTCGAGGACATCCTCGCGGCCGATCGACCGGACGTGTGGCAGTCGAACCGCCCCGCCAAGGGTGGCGAAGCGGGCGCGATGCTCGCCACGATCATCGAGCGGGCGGCGCGCCTCAAGGCGGGCAAGGCGCCGGCGGCGGAGAAGCCCGAAGCGCCGGCCGTAAAGACCAGTCCCAAACCGGAAACGAAAAAGACAGCGCGACCCAAGAGCGCCGCGATCCGGAAGAAGCCGGCGCGAGCGCGAAGTAAGCGGACAGGAGGCAATCCCTGTCTCCGATCCGGTCGACTCCTGACTCTGTCTTCTGAATTCTGACCATCATGAACAAGAGCGACTTCATCCTCTTCAGCGGCGCGGCGCCCGGGGCCGAGGCGGAGTTCGGCGCGTGCGCCGAGCGGCACGGCATCGAGGAAGTGAACTTCACGTTCGAGGGGCACACGGAGGCGCGCCGCCGGGGCATTCGTGTGCTCAACCACGAAGAGCTGCAGTCCGGCGACGTCAGCCTCGAGTACGTGTCGCGCCTGATGAACCGGCGCTACACCGACAGCCCCACCATCCGCAAGGTCCTGCAGACGCTCTGGTATCAGGTCAACAGCGGCCAGGAAATCTACGTCATCGGGATCATCCAGCCCGACAAGACCGTGCTCGGAGGCACGGGATGGGGCGCGGAGTTCGCGAAGCTGTGCAACAAGCCGCTCTTCGTGTTCGATCAGGAGAAGGACGGGTGGTTCCGCTGGACCGGCACCGACTGGGCGCGCCAGTCCTGACACGCCAGTGATCACGCACCCGCACTTCACCGGCACCGGCACGCGCAAGATCCACGACAACGGCAAGAAGGCGATCGAGGATCTGTTCACGCGGTCGTTCGAGTAGACAGAGGTCGTTTCAACACCCGCTGGCCGGTCCTGTCCGCGAACCCGGGCCCCCGGCAGGGATTGACGCCATTCTCCTCGTGAATCCATTGCAGGTCCTTGGATCTGCGGGTATCGAGACCGCAGCTCAGGCACAATTCACACCGACCCGATGGCCATTCACTACCGGCGGATCGCCGACTACCTTCGCAGTGCGCTGGCCGGGCGCGGTCTCGACGACCTCGCGCGCCTGAGGCCTCGCCACGACCCGTCGCCTCCCCGAGTGCCCGGCGGGAGCGCGCTGACCGATGATGCGGTCGCTGCGCGATGGGCCCTCCCCGATCTCCCGGCGTCGGCGCGCGAGGTGCTGGCCGATTCGCGCACCATGGAGGAGCGCGAGGCGTACGCGCGCAACATCGAAAACTTCATCGGCACGGTCAAGATTCCGATTGGCCTGGCCGGGCCGCTCCGCGTCAACGGCGCCCATGCGCTCGGCGACTACTACGTGCCGCTGGCGACGACCGAGGCCGCGCTCGTCGCCTCCTACTCGCGCGGAGCGCAGCTCATTACCGACGCCGGCGGCTGCGCGGCCGTCGTGCTCAACGAAGGGGTCACGCGCGCACCGGCGTTCGCCTTCGAAACGCTCGGCGACGCCACCGTGTTCGTCGCCTGGGCGGCACTGTCGTTCGAGGCCTTCAAGGCGGTCGCCGGCGCAACCACGCGGCATGGCGAGCTCGTCGACATGCAGCTCACCGTCGAGGGGAACCACGTGCACGTCCGGTTCGAGTTCATGACCGGCGATGCCTCGGGCCAGAACATGGTGACGATTGCGGCCGATGCGATCTGCCGCCACATCGTGGAGCGCAGTCCGGTGCAGCCGCGCTACTGGTTCGTCGAAGCGAACATGTCCGGCGACAAGAAAGCGACGACCCACTCCTTCATGTCGGTCCGCGGCAAGAAGGTGAGCGCCGAAGTCAACGTCCCGGGCGCGCTCATCCAGGCGCGCCTGCACACGACCGCGCACGCGATGGCCGACTACGCCAGCATGTCGGTGATCGGCGGCGTGATGAGCGGAAGCATCGGCGTGCAGGGGCATTTCGCGAACGGGCTCGCCGCGCTCTTCATGGCCTGCGGCCAGGACACCGCGTGCGTCGCGGAGGCCGCCGTGGGGGTGACGCGGTTCGAGGTGCGAGACGACGGCGGGCTGTATGCGGCCGTCACGCTGCCGAATCTGATCGTCGGCACGGTCGGCGGAGGCACGCAGTTGCCGAGTCAGAAGGCCTGTCTCGACATCCTGGGACTGGCGGGTCCCGGCCATGCCCGCGCGTTCGCCGAAGTGGCCGCCGCGCTCGTGCTGGCGGGCGAGCTGTCGATCATCGGCGCCCTCACGGCCGGGCACTTCACGCGCGCGCACCAGAAGCTGGCCCGCGGCCCGTCGCCGCCGCCGTCCGCATGAAACGCTGGATCGTCTATCAGCGCGAGCGCTTCCCGCTCGCCGGCCACGGCCCGCTGGTCGCGGCGTTCAGTGCCTCGGCGGTCTCGTTCTCCTCGCTCGTTCGCGGCCGCATCGAGCTGCCGTCGGCGGCGGCTCTGCTGGTCGCCTTCGTGACGTCCCTGCTCTTCTTCCTGCAGCTTCGCGTCGCCGACGAGTTCAAGGACTACGAGGACGACGCCCGCTATCGGCCGTATCGCCCGGTCCCGCGAGGGCTCGTGACGCTGCGGGAGCTGGCGTGGGTCGGCGCCGGCGCCGCGGCGATTCAGCTCGCACTGGCGCTCGCGCTGGCGCCATCCCTGGCCTGGCTGCTCGGGATCACCTGGCTGTACCTCGCGTTGATGACGCGCGAGTTCTTCGCGGCGCGCTGGCTGAAGCGGCACCCGATCGTCTACATGACGTCGCACATGCTGATTCTTCCGCTGGTCGATCTCTACGCCACCGCGTGCGACTGGTGGGTCGCCGGCCTTCGTCAGCCGCCACCCGGCTTGTACTGGTTTCTCGTCGTCAGCTACTTGAATGGACTGGTGATCGAGATCGGACGAAAAACGCGCGCGCCGGCGGACGAGGAACACGGCGTCGAGACCTATAGCGCGCTCTGGGGCACGAACGGCGCGGTCGGCGCGTGGCTCCTGGCGGTGCTGATCACGGCCTTCGCCGCGTGGCGGGCGGCCGCGCGCATCGGCACCGACGTGCCGATGCTGGTGCTGCTCGCGGCGCTCGTGGGCGCATGCATCGCCGTGGCCGCTCGCGTCGTTCGCCGGCCCACGCCCGGAAGCGGAAAGTCGATCGAGCTGATGTCCGGAGTCTGGACCGTGCTGATGTACCTCGGTCTCGGCGCCGCGCCGCTGGCGTACAAACTGTGGCGGTGAGTAGCTGGATTCTCGGGGCGGCGGAGGCGGTCGAGTCGCCGCACGCCGGCGGCAAGGCCAGGGCCCTCGCTCGAGCGGAACGCGCCGGACTCCCGGTGCCGGCGTGGTTCGCGTTGTCCGCCGACGCGTTCGTCGAGAGCCTCACGCCGGAACAGCGGACCGCGCTCGAAACCGCCACCGACGCCGACCGCTCTCGGACGCGTGCTCGAGACCGTTTCGCTGGCGCCTGCCATCGTCGCCGCGGTCTCGGAGGCGGTCGCGTCAGCTCTCGCCAGCCGGCGAGCTCGTGGCCGTCCGATCGTCGGCCAGCGACGAGGACGGTACCGAGCATTCGTTTGCCGGTCAGCTCGAAAGCTTCCTCAATGTGCCGCCCGGCCGACGTCCCGGAGAAGGTGCGTGCGGTCTGGCAGTCGGGATTCACCGATCGGATTCTCGCGTACCGGCGCGAGCATGGCCTGCCGCTGCTGCCGCATGCCCCGGCGGTGCTGATCCAGCGCATGGTCTCGCCGCGCGCCGCCGGTGTGGCGTTCGGCGCCGATCCGGTTTCGGGGCGTCGCGGCGTGGCCGTGGTGAGCGCCGTGCCGGGCCTCGGCTCCGCGGTCGTCTCGGGCGAGGCGGACGCCGACACGTGGCTGGTCGATCGCGCGGGCCGGATCGTCGAGCGGCGCATCGTGACCAAGCATCGCATGCACGTGGCCGACTCCGCGTCGCCGGGCGGCGTGCGGACGGCGGACGTTCCGGCCCCGCTTGCGGAGCAGCCGTCGCTGGCCGACGCGGACGTTCAGGATGTCGCGGCGCTGGCCAGAGCCGCGGGACGGCATTTCGGCAGGCCGCAGGACATCGAGTGGGCGATCGCCGATCGGCTCCTCCTGCTGCAGTCGCGCCCGATCACGTCGATGCGCGCGATGGCGGACCCCGACGCCAGCCTCACCATCTGGGACAACAGCAACATCGTCGAAAGCTACAGCGGCGTCACGACGCCGCTGACGTTTTCGTTCGCGCGGGAGATCTACGAGTACGTGTATCGGCAGTTCTGCCGGATGATGAGCGTTCCCGAGCGGGTGATCGCCGGACAGGAGGCGACCTTCCAGAACATGCTCGGCCTGGTTCGCGGCCGGCTGTTCTACAACCTTCTGAGCTGGTATCGCGTGCTCGCCATGCTGCCCGGCTACCAGGTGAACCGGCGGTTCATGGAACAGATGATGGGAGTGAAGGAGGCGCTGCCGGACGCCCTGGCCGGCGGGATCGCGAGCGAGATCAGTCGAGGCCGCGCGCTCGACGCGTTGTATGCGATCCGCACGGCCGGCGGGCTCGTCGCGAATCACCTGACGCTCAATCGCCGGATCGACGCCTTCTACGAACGGCTCGATCGCGCGCTGGCGCCGCCGGCGCCGCCGCTCGAAGATCGCGCGCATCGACGAGCTGGTCGCGCATTACCGCGACCTGCGAGCCCGGCTGCTTCTCAGCTGGGATGCGCCGCTCGTCAACGATTTCTTCGCGATGATCTTCTACGGCCTGCTGCGCAACCTGGTGATCCGCTGGTGCGGCGATCCCGAGGGCACGCTGCAGAACGATCTGATCGGCGGCGAAGGGGGCATCGTCAGCGCGGAGCCCGCCGTTCGCATGCAGCGGCTCGCCCGCCTCGCCGGCGGGCACCGCGAGCTGATCCTGCGGCTGACTCGCGGCACGGCCGAAGAGATCCAGGCCGCGCTGGCCGGCCACCAGGAATTCGTCGAGCAGTACCACGAGTACCTCGCGAAGTTCGGCGATCGGACCGTCAACGAGCTGAAGCTCGAAAGCGTCGACGCTGCACGACGATCCGCTTCCGCTGTTTCGCGCCGTCGGCTCGCTCGCGCAACAGCTTGCCGCGGCCGGCGGGACCAGCCTGCCCGAGGCGTCCGGTTCGGCGGCCGATCGGCTCCGGGTCGAATCGAAGCGGCGCGTCCGGGAGGCCCTGGCCGCGCATCCCCTGCGGCGCGTGGTCTTCGGGTGGGTCCTTCGGCACGCGCAGCGGCGGGTTCGCGATCGCGAGAACCTGCGGCTCCAGCGCACGCGGCTGTTCGGCCGCGTCCGCCGCATCTTCATCGAGATTGGCCGGCGGCTCCACGCGCTCGATCTGCTCGATGACGCGCGTGACATTTTCTATCTCGAGGTCGGACGAGGTGCTGGCTTTTGCCGAGGGCCGCGCCACGACGACCGACCTCCGCGGCCTCGCGGCGCTGCGCAAGCGCGAGTTCCGGGGCTATCGCGGACGGCCCGCCGCCGGACGATCGGTTCGAGACGCGCGGACCGGTGTACCACGGCCACGATTTTCGACACGCGGAGTGATCCCGGCGTGCCAGTCAGGGGACGAGCGGAAAGGCCTCGGTTGCTCGCCCGGCATCGTTCGCGGACCGGTGCGCGTCGTGACCGATCCGGCGACCGCGGATCTCGAGCAGCGCGCGATCCTGGTCGCGGAGCACACCGACCCTGGCTGGATCATGGTGTTCCCCTCGGCGCGAGGCCTGCTCGTCGAACGCGGCAGTCTGCTCTCCCATGCGGCCATCGTCGCGCGCGAGCTGGGGATTCCCGCCATCGTGTCGCTCCCGGGCGTCACGCGCTGGCTCAAGGACGGTGATTCGGTGGAGATGGACGGCAGCACCGGCATCGTTCGGCGCATTTCACCGCCGGAAGGGAGCGATGCGTAGCGAAGCGGCCACGCGCGCCGATTTCAGCGCCATCCGCTACGCGCAGGTCTGGGAGGACGCCGACGTCCTGCTGGCCGGCCTCGACATCCAGCCGGGTGATGTCTGCGTCTCGATCGCGTCGGCCGGCGACAACGCCCTGGCGCTGTTGACGAAGGATCCCTCGCGGGTGATTGCGCTGGATCTGAGCCCGGCGCAATTGTCCTGCCTCGAGCTTCGGGTCGCCGCCTACAAGACCCTGACGCACCCGGAACTGCTGGAGCTCGTGGGATCGCGCCCATCGACGCGCCGCACGGAGCTGTTCGATCGCTGCCGGCCGGCGCTCGGCGCGGCCGCGCGCGAGTTCTGGGATCGGCAACGGACCGCCATCGAGCACGGCATCGGCAGCCTCGGCAAGTTCGAGCGGTACTTCGCGCTGTTTCGCAATCGTGTTCTGCCTCTCGTACACAGCCGGCCGACCGTCCTCGAGCTTCTGGAGCCGAGGACCCCCGAAGAGCGGCGGCGCTTTTACGAGCGAGCAGCTGGGACACCTGGCGCTGGCGCCTGCTCTTCCGGATGTTCTTCTCGCGGACCGTGATGGGACGCCTTGGACGGGATCCGGAGTTCTTCCGCTACGTCGACATCGATGTCGCCGCGTCCATCCTGGATCGGACCAGGCACGCGTTGAGCGTGCTGGATCCGGCGGAGAATCCGTACGTTCACTGGATTCTCACCGGCACGCACGGCGCCGCGCTCCCCTGTGCGCTTCGCGCCGGGCATTTCGAGACGATCCGCGATCGCGTGGATCGACTGGAGTGGCACTGTCAGTCGGTCGAAGAGTTCCTGGAACGATCGCCCGGGCGCACTCTGGATCGATTCAATCTGAGCGACCTGTTCGAGTACGTGTCCGTCGAGCACTACCACGCCATGCTCGAGGCGATCGTCCGCCGCAGCCGTCCCGGGGCGCGGCTGGCCTACTGGAACATGCTCGCGCCGCGACGGCGGCCCGATTACTTGAGCGATCGCCTTCGACCGCTCGACGACCTCGCGGGCCGGCTTCATCTGATCGATCGCGCGTTCTTCTACAGCGCCTTCCGCGTGGAGGAAGTGCTGTGACGAGCTTCATGCCTGCGCTCGCCGGCAGTACCTGGGCCGCCATGGCGATCGCGCTCGGCGCCTTCCTGGTCTTGTTTGGCGGCCTCCAGGTCTATGCTCGCGCAACCGGCGCCCGCCCGGAGACGACGCGGAAGATGTTTCACACGGGATCCGGCGTGCTCACGCTGGCATTTCCATTTCTCTTTCACCAGACGTGGCCGGTCCTGGTGCTGACGGGCACCAGCGCGCTCCTCGTCGCCGCTGTCAAGTTCGTGCCGGCGCTGCGCGATCGGTTCGGGCGCGTCGCGAACCGTGTCGAACGGACGACGCTGGGCGAGGTGTACTTTCCGATCTCTGTCGGGCTGCTGTTCTGGCTCACGCGCGGGTCGGACCCGCTGCTGTTCGTCATTCCCGTGCTGATGCTGACGTTTGCCGACGCGACGTGCGCGCTCGTCGGCGCCCGATACGGAATGACTCGCTACCTGGGCGCCAGCAAGAGCCTCGAAGGATCGGTCGCGTTCGTCGCCATCGCCTTCCTCTGCGTCCATGTGCCGCTGCTGTTGTGGAGCGACGTGGGCCGCGCCGAATCGCTGCTGATCGCGGCGACGATGGCGCTGCTCGTGATGCTGCTCGAAGGGAGCGCCTGGCGGGGCCTCGACAACCTGTTCATCCCGATCGGCGGCTATTTCCTCTTGCGCGCGTACCTTCCTCTCGACGCGGCCGCGCTGCTGCCCCGTCTGCTGGTCACCGTCGCGCTCGTGGTCTTCATCGTCCTCGCGCGCGAACGGACGACGCTCGAAGACGACTCGCTGGTGGCGGGCGCGTTTCTCTGCTATGTCGCGTGGGCCCTCATGGGATGGCACTGGCTCGTCGGGCCGCTGGCCATCGTGGTCGGTTACCGGTGGCTGTCGCCGCCGACGCCGGACAACAGCCGCCGGATGCACGACGTGCCCGCCGTCCTTTCGGTGTGGGCGGCTGCAATCGGCTGGCTGACGCTCGCGCGCACGAGCGGTGGCGAGGCGATGCTGTTTCCGTACACCGTCGTGTTCGGCGCGCACCTGGCGATGTTCGGGACGACGCGCCTCGGGTCTCAGTTTCCGGACCAGCCCCTGCCGTTGCTCTTCTGGCGGGCCGTCGTGACCGGCTGGGCGATCGTGATGGTGCCGTATGTGCTCGTCACCGACGCCACCGGCTCCAACCTGGCGGCTGTGCTCGGCGCGATCGCCGGGATCGCTATGGGCACGGCGGCGTTCGTCCGCACCTTGCCCGCCGTAGCCTCGCAGCCCTCGGGGCGAAGGCGGGCGAACCTTCCATTCGCGACGCGCCTCAGACCGCGCGGCGATGGCTGTATCAGGCGTGCGCCGCGGGCCTGGCCTCGGCCGTTGCCTGGGGGATCGTCATGGTTGCGTCGCGGTGGATGACCCCATGACCCACGAGTTCGTGACGCTGTCGGCGCAGGACCCGGATGCCGCGGTGACGTGCGATCGCGGCGTGTCGCTCGTGCCGGCGGCCGAGCGCCGCCTGCACTCGCCCGATGCCACGCTGTTGTCGATCGACGGCGGCTCGCTCGTGGCGCGATGCTCCTGCTGGTGGACCGGCACGGCGCGGCACGACGGCCGCCACGTCGGCGTGATCGGCCACTACGCGGCCGCCGACGAGGTCTCGGCTCGCGCGCTGCTCTCACGGGCGTGCGGCCTGCTCGCCTCCAGCGGCGCGGCGACCGTTGTCGGTCCGATGGACGGCACCACCTGGCGCCGCTACCGCCTCATCGTCGATCGCGGCGTCGAGCCGCCGTTCTTTCTCGAGCCCGACAACCCGGACGAGTGGCCAGGACATTGGGTGCGCGCGGGTTTCGACGCCGCTGGCGACCTACACATCCGCGCTGAACGACAATCTGGATTTCGAGGATCCGCGCACCGGCGCCGCGCTCGACCGTCTGGGTGAGGCCGGGATCACCATCCGCACGCTCGACGCGCCGCGCGCCGACGCCGAGCTGCAGCGAATCTTCAAGCTCTCGCTCTCTGCGTTCAGTCGAAACGTCCTCTACACGCCGATTGCGGAGGCGGAATTCGTGGCGCAGTACCACGCGGTGCTTCCGCACGTCCGCCCGGAACTCGTGCTGCTCGCAGAGAAGGAGGACGCTCTGGTGGGATTCATGTTCGCGATCCCGGACCTCCTGCAGGCGCGCCGCGGCGTGCCGATCGACACGGTCATCCTCAAGACCATCGCGGTCGATCCGGCAATGAGCGGCATGGGTCTCGGCGGGGCGCTGATGGACCTCGTGCAGCGCGCGCGCGCGCGACCTGGGCTTTCGACGCGCGATCCACGCGTTGATCCACGAGACGAACGTCTCGGCGGACGATCAGCGGCCGCTCCGCGCGGACGATCAGGCGTTACGCGCTCTTTTCGAGACAGCTGTGAACATCGCCGAGCGTTCTCGAGGAGCAGGCCCGGCGCTGTCGGCGATCGGGACGCCATCGTCGAGCGGCGGCGCCGCATCACCTTCCGCGAGCTCGATCGCGCTGCCGGGTCGGCGGCCGGCGATCTGGCGCGCGCCGGCGTCCGGCCGGGCATGCGAGCGCTCGTCTTCAGCCCGATGTCGATCGCGCTCTATACGACGATGATCGCGTTGTTCCGGCTACGGGCGACGGCGGTGTTCGTCGATCCGTCGGCCGGGCGCGAGCGGCTCGATCGCTGCGTCGCCCGCGTCCGTCCCGACGCCTTCGTCGCCGTGCCCCGGGCTCACTGGCTTCGCCTGACATCCACGGGATTCGCGCCATTCCCATCAAGGGCGCCATCGGCGGCGGGGTGCCGGGCGCCGCGGCGATCGTGGCGCCGCGTCTCGGATGGGCCCGGCGAGCGTCGAGCCCTGCGATCCCGACATGCCGGCGATCATCACCTTCACGAGCGGGTCGACCGGCGAGCCCAAGGCCGCGGTCCGCACGCACGGGTTCCTGATCGCGCAGCACCGTGCGCTGGTCGAGAGCCTCGAGCTCGCGCCCGGGGACATCGACCTGTGCACGCTGCCGATCTTTCTGTTGGCGAACCTCGCGTCCGGCGTGACGAGCGTCATTCCCGATGCCGATCTCAGGGCGCCGGGCGCGATCGATCCGGCGCCGGTCGACGCGCAGATCTCGCGCCATGCGGCCGACCCGCACCGTGGCCTCGCCGGCGTTCGTGGCGAGGCTGGTCGATCACGCCGTTCGACATGGCGGGCACCTCGGCACGTTTCGCCGGATCTACACCGGAGGGGCGCCGGTCTTTCCGGAGATGCTGGATGCGATTGCGGCGGTGGCGCCGAACGCGTCGGTGGTCGCCGTCTACGGTTCGACGGAGGCCGAGCCGATCGCGAAGATCGATCGGCGGGACATCAGCGCCGACGATCGCGCCGCGATGACGCGGGGCGCCGGGCTTCTCGCGGGCCGGCCGGCCTCTTCCATCCAGCTTCGCATCCTGCCCGATCGATGGGGGACGCCGGTTGGTCCGTGGACCGTGGTCGATCTCGAACGCGACACGCCTCGGGCCGGACGCGGTCGGCGAGATCGTCGTCACCGGCGAGCACGTGCTGTCCGGGTATCTCGACGGACACGGCGACGAGGACACGAAGATCCGGTTGGCGAGCACGTCTGGCATCGCACCGGCGACGCGGGCTATCTCGACGCCCAGGGGCGGCTGTGGCTGCTCGGACGCTGTTCGTCGAAGGCGAACGACAGCGCCGGCGTCCTGTACCCGTTGGCCGTCGAGTGCGCCGCCGGCGCCGTGCCGGGCGTTGGCCGGACGGCGTTCGTGATGCACCGCGGCCGGCGGATTCTCGCCGCGGAGGTCCACGGCGACGCCGCGGCCGTGCGAGCCAAGCTCATGGACCGTCTCGCCTGGACGAGAGTGGCGGACATCGTGATCGTCCCGCGGATTCCCGTCGATCGCCGCCACAACGCCAAGGTGGACTACCCGGCGTTGGT
>CAWGAS010000053.1:0-22448 GCA_963820645.1 uncultured Acidobacteriota bacterium
GCCCTCGACGCCTGCCAACGGCCCCTCAGTGATGCGGACGCGCTGGCCCTCGCGCAAGTACGGGTACGGCGCGACCGCCAAGCCGCTGTTGCCGACTCGCTGAATCACGTCAATCTCCCCGTCCCCGATCGCGCTCAGACGGTCCCATCGCTCTCCGAGGATCCGGACGAGCCCTCTGGCTTTCATGATTTCCACGTAGCTGCGCTTCTCAATCGCATGGCGGACAAACAGATAGCCCGGGAACATCGGCTTCGGAATCACGCGCCGCACCCCGCCGCGGCGCGACCACTCGCCTACTGTCGGAAGGAAGGTCTCGAATCCCTTCGCCGCCAATTGATCGCGCACGAGCTGCTCGCAGTGGCTGTGCGTCCACAGCGCAAACCACCGCGCGTCGTCGATTGCCAAGGCTTCGCCCCCTTTGGTTGAGGTCTCTCACTTTCGAGCGCCTCAACCACGTGAACCCGTCTGCTGATGCGTGACTGCCCGCGAGCCTCGGGACGTGACTGGGCTCGCGTCGATTGCGGTGTTTAAGATACGGGGGATTTCAGAAGAACGGAATCACACGCAGGTGACTACTGGGAGTAGCACTCTCGGACTAGACGGCGGGTCTAAAGCTCTAACAGTTCAACAGTTCATCAGTTCCAAAAGTGGCGGGGATGCACCGAAGGCCCGCTCGGGGCGTTCGAGCCGATACGTCACCGCGACGGCAAACGTTGACCGCCCGCTGCGCGCTCGCACCACCGGGGCGGCTTTGACGCTCCCTCGACCGACGAGGCATCCGCCAAGCTCGGCCGCGGCCGGCGGCAGTGAGATGACGATCGCGATGGCGGTGTCCGCCGGCAGCCGGGTGCGCAGCTCGGATCACAGTCTCGGCGTCGCTGATGCTCTCGGTCAAACCCGCGCGCCATCCGGACCTCGCCGTCGGCCCGATACCACACGGGAAGCTTCAGCGTGAACCACCGGGTGCCACGCGACCTGCGGGATCCTCGTCCGTTCGCGTCAGCCATCTGATGGCCCGCTGACCGAGATACGGCTCATTCCGTCGCGATCGCGTGCGCAAATCAGGTGCCACGGGGCACGGGGCGATTTATTGAAGAATCACCAGTTCGTGTGTTCGGTCGCCGACGGGCCTATGTCGTTTTTACCGTGAGGTCGGCCGACTACGTAAAGGCAGGGGATCGCCGGTGCGTTCCTCAGCAATGCGCGCGGGCTGGCCTGCGGCTCGGCGTCAACGGCCTGGACCAGACCGCGCTCGGTCGCCATCATCGCAAGCTCGAGCCGGTTGGAGACCCCGAGCTTGTCGAACATGCGGGTGAGATGATGCTTGATGGTCTGCGCGCTGATGCCGCATTGCCGGGCGATCTCCTTGTTCGAGTACCCGGCCGCCACCATCGTCAGCACCTGACGCTCGCGGGGCGTGAGCCCGTACGCGAGCTTTCCTCCGGCCGCGCCGGACGATTCGATCAGCGGACGCACCGTCTCCAGCAGATCGCTGACCAGGGTCTGCCCCAGCCAGTACCGTCCCGCCATGACGCACATGATGGCTTCGAACAGCACCTCGGTCGTGACGTCCTTCAGCAGCAGACCGTGAACACCCAGGTGAACGGCGGTGAGCAGCTGCGTCCGATCGATCGTTCCCGCCAGCAGGATCGTGCGCATGCCCGGCCGGCACCGTGCCCAGTTCGCGGAGCGCGTCCAGGCCCGACATACGCGGCATCGACAGGTCCAGCAGCAGGAGCGCCGGCTGGACCGACCGCACCACTCTCACGGTGTCTTCGCCGCTTCCGGCTTCGCCCACGACCTCGAAGCCCGCGCCGACATCCACGCCGTACACGTCCTTGATGACCGATGGCAGGCACGGCGAGCAACTGACGCAGGCTCGCCCGGAACAGGCACTCGTCATCGGACAGCACGACCCGGACCGCGCGATCGGCTCCAGTCGAAGTCGCTGGACGCCCGCTGCCGACGGCGTCCTCGATGCGCGCTCTGTGCCGCTGGGATGGAGGCCGACGGGCATTCGGCGTGCTTTCATGCCTCGACGCCTCGAAGGGTCGAGCGCGAGGGCTCAGTGCACCCGGCAAACGCGTGTCGTACATGAACGGAGTGCAGCGTCGCGTTCAGCTCTTCGAGCGTGAACGGCTTGGAGATGACCCCCTTGAATCCGTAGTCGCGGTACTCCGTCATCGCCGGATCCTGCGCGTAGCCGCTGACGACGATCGCGTTCACCGCCGGATCCACCTCGCTGAGCCGCTCCATCGCCTCCCTGGCGCCCGCGCCGCCCGGCACGATGCAGGTCGAGGATCACGGCGTCGAACGGCTCACCGCTCTTCAGCGCGCGCGTGTACTGCTCGACCGCTGTCCTGCCGTTGTCGACGACGTCGACGTCGTGCCCGAGAAACGTGAGCATGTTGGCCGCCAGCATGCGGAGTCGAGGCTTCGTCGTCCATCACGAGAATGCGGCCGGACCGGCGACCGTGCTGCGGAGCGAACACGCGTGGGCGACTCGAGCGTGGAGCCGCTGCTCGTCGACGACCGGAAGGTTCACGCGCAGCGTCGTGCCCTGCCCGGACTTCGACTCCACCGCGACAGAGCCGCCGTGATTCTTGATGATCGAGTACGACGTCGCGAGACCGAGCCCGCTGCCCTTCTGCTTCGTCGTGAAATACGGATCGAAGATCCTGCCGAGGTTCTCTTCCGGAATGCCGATGCCCTCGTCGGTGATGGTGATCCTCGACGTACCGGCCGGCGTCGACGACCCCGTGCGTGCTGGCCCGTGTGCGCCCGGCTCGACGATGTTCTCGGCGCGAATCTCGGATCGCGCCGCCCTGGGGCATCGCCTGCTGCGCGTTGATGATCATGTTGGTGAAGACCTGGACGAGCTGCCCCTCGTCGGCCGACACCGACCAGAGATCCGGCGCGATCTCGAAGGTACACGCTCGCGTTGGATCCTCGCAGCGCGAGGCCGGCGGACTCCTTGAGGATGCGCGGGATCGCGACGGTCTTCTTGACCGGCACGCCGCCCCTGGAGAACGTCAGGAGCTGCCACGTCAGCTGCCGCGCGCGCAGACAGGCCTGTTGCGGCCTCGTCGAGCGCCGCGCATGGCCGGACCGGCTCGGCATCGCCACGCGGGCCATGGACACGTTGCCCATGATCGGCCATCAGGATGTTGTTGAAGTCGTGGGCGATGCCTGCCCGCCAGCAGGCCGAGCGAGTCGAGCTTGCTCGCCTTGGCGCGCTCCTCGCGCATCTTGAGCGCGTCGGTGATGTCGCGGAACGCCACGACCATGCCAATCGTGCGGCCGGCGGCGTCACGAAGCGGCGCGGAAATCTCTTCGATCGGACGTTCCGACAGGTCACGGGCCACGAGCACCGTGCTGTGGCGTACAGCGCTGGGCTGCCCTGCGTTCCACGCCACTTTCGCCACGGCGTTGTGCCGCCGCTCCCGAGTCTCGGGATCGAAGCTCCGGAACACCGCGCCGAACGGCTTGCCCGTGGCCTCCTCCTGGCTCCAGCCGGTCAGGCTCTCGGCGACGTTGTTGATCAGCAGCACGTTCCCGTCGCAGATCCGTCGTGATGACGCCGTCGCCGATGCTGCGCAGCGTGACGGCGAGGCGCTCCTTCTCGTCCGCGAGCGCCTGCTCCGCCCGCCTGCGCCTGCAGCAGCGCCTCGATCGTCTCGCTGTGGAGCTTCTGGGTCTCTTCGACGTGCCGCCGCTGGTCCTCGATACGCCCCAGGAACACCTGATACGTGCGATAGGTCAGATACACCGGCGCGAGCATCAGGATCGCCATCCAGTGATCGCCACGCTCGATCACCACGGCCGCCGATGGCGCCGGCGGCGCCGGCGACCATGAAGCTCGGTCCGCTCCAGAGGAAACTGTCGTGCCACACCTTCCAGGCGTTCTGGCGCGTGGACAACGCGATGGCCCCGGCCACGCAGGCCGGTGTTGACGAAGAAGTACGTGGCGATCACCCCGACGAGCGCCTTTGGAAGCGTCGCCATGTGCAACAGCTCCGGCCCGCCGTGGAGCGCACAGGTAGACGAGACCGGTCGCCTGCATCGTGATCGCTTCGGCCGCCATGCTGAAGATGGTGCGATACGGCGGATACGGCCGCCTGACGTTGAACGTGCACTGCGTCCAGGCGCCGGCCACGGCGACCACCATGGCTTGGTGCGGGCCGAGCAGCATGAGCGCCATGAGATCGGCCGCGCAGGAGACCGAGAGCGTCGAGCCGCTGCTCAGTGTGCAGCGGAAGATTGACCTTCCAGGCCGACGTGAGGCACGGAGAGCGCCACCAGCGCGGCAAACGACGGAGCGTGACGGAATCGTGGTGGGAAAGAACTTCACCATCAGCACGACGCCGCCGATGATGACGCCGGCGACATAGAGCCGCGCCGCAAACGGCAGCGTGCTCCAAGCCAGTGCGTTCGGACTGGGTCCTCGTCCGACGCGCGGCGGCCCGCGAGGTGGCGCAGGTGTCGACGGAACTGGGCAAAAGAGAGGTCTGCATGGGCTAGTTCCCCCCGCTGCATGACGGTTCGTCGCAGTCCCAGACCACGTCGTCGGGCGCCGACGTGCCCCAGACGACCGTGTCCTCGTCGTCGTCGGAGGTGCCCCACACCACCGTGTCTTCGCTGTCGTCGGAGGTGCCCCACACGACCGTGTCCTCGTGGTTCGAGTTCGCCCATACGATGGCGTCGTCGGTCGGCGACCAGCTCCTGTGTCACGCAGTCAGCCCCGCCGCAGGCCGGGCCCCAGACGACGTTGGCTTCGTTGTCGCTGCAGCCCGGAATCGAGCAGGCCGTTCCCCACGTGCCCCGTCCCCGGCTCCTCACAGTCGTCCGTCGCGCACATGACGCCCCACGCTGCGGTCTGCCCGCCCGGTACGGTCGCGGTTCCCCAGACGACGGTCGTCGCCCACGCATTGGCCGTGGGCGTCAGCCGGCCTCCTTTGACGCGCTGATTTCCCCAGATCAGCTGCCGGCTCCATCCGGCCGTCGACGGGTAGGGAGCGGTCACCGGCCCGGCGAAATAACGCGCGAGCTCGACGGCGCCGCGCGCGTTCAGGAATCCGGCCCCCTGCGAAAACGCGTGATAGCCGGCGTACTTCTCCGCCGTGTACTGCAGCATCGCCTTGACGGCATTGGGCGTCAGCGCGGGATTGGCCTGGAGCATCAGCGCCACCGTGCCGGCCACAACCGGCGTGGCCTGGCTGGTGCCGCTCAGGCTGAGATAGGGCGGATATGGCCTGGGAATAGTGCCGTTCAGCAGGTACAGCGACTTCGACGCGAACAGCGAGCTGCCCGGGTCGCTCAGCGATTCGATCCCGACGCCAGGCGCCACGAGATCGGGCTTGGCCGCGCGGTCGATCGCCGTCGGCCCGCGCGAGCTGAACGCCGCGACGGTGTCGTCGGCGCGATCGACTGGTCCCCATGTGACTGGACGCGCCGACGGTCAGCACCCACGGAGCATTGCCCGGCGCCGTGATGCCGCCGTATTGCTTGCGGCCCTGCTGATCCCTGCCGGCGTTGCCGGCGGCCGCCACGACCACGATCCCGCGATCGACCGCGCGCCTGGCCGCAAGGGTGAGGAGATCGGTGTTGTATGACTCGAACACCCCAGCGGCAACCGACAGGTTGACGATCCGGATATTGAAGGCGTCTTTGTGCGCGACGATGTAGTCGAACGCCGCGATCACGTCGCTGATGCGGCCGCGGCCGGCCTGGTCGAGCACCTTCAGCACAACAAGGCGCGCAGCCCGGGGCGATGCCGGAACGCCGCGCCGCTGGAATCGAAGCCGTTGCCGGCGATGATGCCGGCGACGTGCGTGCCGTGCCCGTAGTCGTCGTACGGCGCCGTGCGCCCGTTGACGAAATCGACGAACTGATCGACACGTTGAGGTCCGGCGGCGCCCTGGGCGAGATCGTCGTGCCAGCCCGTCACGCCGGAGTCGATCACCGCCACGCCGACGCCCGACCCGTCATACCCATAGGTCTCCCGTACGCCGGTCGCACCCACGGTCGCCCCCGTCCGCTCCGTCGCGGCGGCGATCAGGCGGTCCGAGTGCCACGCGCTGCACGAGCGGGCTGTTCGCCAGAAGCGGCAACGACAGGTTGGGGACGTCGGCCACCATGGCGTCGATGAGGGGAAGCTGGCGACCCAGAATTCCGCCGAGTTGCTGCACGAGGGTGCGGACCAAGCCGATCGACGCAGACGTTGACGGCCCGCACGATGACCCTGGAGCGTCCGGTGATATTCGAGAGGCGCCGTTGCAACAGCGGATCGAGCTTGCTGAGCGCCTGGGGTGAGGGCGGCGGAAGCGGAAGGGTAATCGGGAACTGCGCTTCTGCCCCTGTAGCGAATAACAGGATCGAAATCAGCAGCGTGAAGCATCGAAGGAACGTCGTGCGCTTGGCCATGCGAGGCTCACTCGGGGAAAAAGTGATACTGCTTTTGCAGCCCGACGAAGGGTCAGCAGAACGCGCGGCGGAGATCAGAACTCACAGTGGGGAATGGTGCGCTACGGAAGGGGTGTATGAAAATCCCCCGAAGGTGACTACGGGTCGTAGCACCATCGTGGGATACCGCTGGGGTCGGCCCGCTGACCGGCTAAAGGGTGCTTTCGTGAACGACCTGGCTCGCGACCATCGCCAGCTCCAGCCGGTTGGAAACCCCTACTTTGTCGAACATTCGGGTCAGATGATGCTTGATCGTCTGCTCGCTGATCGCGTACTGCCGGGCGATCTCCTTGTTCGAACAGCCGGCCGCGACCATCTTCAGCACCTGCCGCTCGCGGGGCGTGAGGGCGTGCACCGGTTTCCCGGCGACGGTGGACGGCTCGATGAGCGGACGAACGGTCTCCACCAGATCGCTCACCAGGGTCTGTCCCAACCAGTACCGCCCGGCCATCACGCAGACGACCGCTTCGAACAGCACCTCTGTGGTGACGTCCTTCAACAGCAGCCCTCGAACCCCCAGGTGCAGCGCCGTCAGCAGCTGCGTCCGAATCGATTGTTCCCGCCAGGAGGATCGTCCGGACGGGCTCGCGGGACGCCCCCAGTTCGCGCAGGGCTTCCAGCCCCGACATGCGCGGCATCGATAGGTCCAGCAGCAGGAGATCCGGCTGGACGGACCGCACGATACTGACCGTCTCGACGCCGCTCCCGGCTTCCCCGACCACCTCGAAGCCGGCGCCGACGTCGACACCGTAGACGTCCCTGATGACCGCGGCGGGCACGGCAAGCAGCTGGCGCAAGCTCGCCCGGAACAGACACTCGTCGTCCGAGAGCACGACCCGGAGGGGGCGATCGATCAGTGACGTTCGAGAGCTGGCGGTCACCGGCAATGGGGCCCGACTCCTTGTGAATGGATTGAAA
Organism: uncultured Acidobacteriota bacterium; assembly: GCA_963820645.1. GTDB lineage: Bacteria > Acidobacteriota > Vicinamibacteria > Vicinamibacterales > 2-12-FULL-66-21 > JALZOC01. The sequence goes on from CAWGAS010000053.1 coordinate 7,381, forward strand.
TCCTACAGCGACAGTTCGACCCGCGGCGATTCAGCAAATGTCCTGCCGGGTCAGCTCGTCCAGATTTGGCGCTGAATACTTGGGAGGGAATTCCGCCCGGCATCCGTCTCAATCCATGAGCGGTAAAGTATCCCTACACATGCGCACGACGCCGCATGAATCCCCGACACTGGGAATTCCGCCCGCGTCAGATCCCATCGAGGAGGCGGTGATGGGTGGCGAAGAGCGCCAGTTCGACGCGGTTCGAGGCCCCGGACTTATTGAAGATGTGGGTCAGGTGGGACTTGACGGTGTTCTCGGTAATCGCGGCGCGCTCGGCGATCTCCTTGCTCGTACAGCCCGCCACGACCGCGCGGAGGATGTCGATCTCCGGCGCGTCAGGCCGAAGGCTTTGCTCTGCCGCCGCGCGGCGTCGAGCTTCCGCAAACTCGGCAGGACGCCCGAAATCTGCTCGCGGCCGATCCAAAAATGGCCGGCCCTCACGCTCTGAATGCTCTTGAAGAGGACATCGGGCGCGGAATCCCTCGGCACCACGCCCCGGGCCCCAAGCTGCACGGCGCCGACGATATCCGGGCTGTCGACCGAATCGGTCAGAATGATCACCCGCACCGTGGCACCCGACGCCGCGAGCTCGCCCAACGTTTCGACAGCCGGCCGGCCGGATTTCGTCAGCGCGAGCAGGAGGATCTCGGGCTCGTGGGTCGGACCAGCGTGACGGCGGCCGAATTCACCACCGACGCCGCTCACGGTGAGGAGGTCCGATCTGGGCCTCGAGCAGGCGGCGAAGGCCGTCCCGAGAAGATCGGGGGCTCGCCGGCGATGACGAGGCGCACGGGGTTCGAGTCGGTTCTCACGTCACGAGTCTCCGGTCTCTGAGCGGGACGACGGGTCTGGCAACACACGCGGACCTCAACACCGATAGGTGTCGCAGCGAGCTCCGTGCAGCGCGGATGACGATCAACTGATCCTGTTGTCTTTACCTTTCTTATCACGAAACGCGCCAACACAAGCTTCACCGGTCATGCAGAGGCATTAGGCGCGCGGCCGGTGGGCTCACCCCTCGCTGGCAAGAACCGCGCAACTGTTCGTGGGACGCGGGTTGACTTTTGTCTCTGCCGCGGCGATGTTCCGTAGCCTTAGTTCGTAGACCTTTTCGCGAGCGCCAGCAGATCCGCCTTCGTCTGCGGTTTGTCCGGATTCGGCGCATGGACCAGCACGTGCGCGTCGAAGTCGAGCTTCAACCGCTCGACGTTCTGGACGAGCGTGTTGATGGCCGGGGCCGCCGGCTGATTCGCTGCCGGGATGTTGAAGTCGCCGGTGAAGAGGATCTTCTCCTTCGGCAGGTAGGCGATCAGCATGCCGTCGCTGTGCTCGAGGTCCTTGACGTGGTGCAGCTCGATGCGTGCCGGGTGCGCGCCCTTGAGGACCGTGCGATCGCCGACGCCCTCGACGTTCGGCTTCCGGTTCGCCTTCGCGAGCGCGTCGCCGACCAGCGTCCGCGGGCTGCCGAGCAGCTTCTCGAGGAACTCCTCGTTGTTGTCGTGCGTGAGGATGGTCGACGCCTTCGGCGACAAAGCGGCGCGAGGCCGCTCGCGTGGTCGAAGTGCGGGTGCGAGTTGACGACGTAGCGGATCGGCTTGTTCGGGATCGCCTGCTTCGCCGCCGCGATCACCGCCAGACCGCGCGCCTCGCTCTGGCCGCCTTCGAGCGACGACGATGTGATCGCCCATGTCGACGGCGAGCGCCGCGTAGCCGCCGGTGATCCGGTAGACGCCGTCGCCAGCTTCTGTGCCTGGACCGGCGGCGGCGCCGGCGGTGCCCGCCGGGGCCGCGCCGGCGCGCCGCCACGCCCCTGCGCCGGCGGCGGAGGCGTCAGCAACTGCGGTGAGGTTGTGCGGGGTTCGCGGCTGCGCTGCCGTGATCGTCGCTTCGAACGTCTGCAGGCCGGCGCGCTTCTGCACGATCCGTCCGGGCACCTTCAGGCCGCCGAAATCCTTGTAGTCGGTGTACGCGGCTTCGACGAGCAGGTCACCGGCCACGGGGTGCTCGACCCAGCGTCTCGACGCTCTCCACCAGGTTCTGGTCGTTGATGTAGCCGGTGACCGTGTAGGCCTGTCCGGACGGCGCCTTCATGCGCCGGCGACCACGAGACGACGGTGAACGTCCTGCCGCCTGCGCTGCGAGCGGACGTCGCGTTGTTGGCCGCCGCGCCCTTCAGGAAGCCCCACGGGGTGACCCAGATTTCCAGCTGCTGCGTCCAGGCGGTGTTGGCCGGCGTGATGTTCTGGTTGAAGGTTCCCGGTCGTCGGCGGCCGGCGCGCCCGGAATCGCCGGCGGCTGCGTCGGTGCCGAAGGCGCGCGACGCGGGCTGGCTGAGAGTCGATCGTGCGCGTGTAGTTCGTGATCGTCGTGATCGCGCGGGCGCCCACGGCGCGGCAATGGTCTTGCTCTGCCCGAAGTTGCCGCGTTCTGCGGCCGATCCCGAGTAGGTGATCGACGTCGAGTTGTCCGCGCCCATCGCCTTGGACGCGTTGCCGACGACGGCATTGGCATCCTGTGCCGCGGCGCCTGCCGACACGAAGGTCATGAGCAGGGCGAGTCGAGCAGCGTTTCTGAGCATACGTGCCTCCCAAATCCGACAATGTGCGCAGCTGAGAACGACGGTACGTGGCCGGTAGTCGCCGGATTATACACAGATGGCCTCGGCGCTGCGCGCCTCGGTAGGGGCGCACCCGCTTCGCTCGCCGTAGGGCCGGCCTGCCCTGAGCGAGCGCACGGGATCACGCGAGTCGAAGGGCTCGCTTCGCTCGCCGGTCGTGGGTTTCCAGCTGCAGAAAGCGGTCGTCGAATAGCCGCGCGACCGGACGGGCCGGAGTCAATCGAGAGCCAGCGCCACACGGAGCGCGTCGTCGAGCGCGCGAAGCCGTCCCGGCGAAAGGCTCCACAGGTAGTCACTCAGGGACGACTTGGCCAGGCTCACCAGGGCATCGCCGTGGATGCTGGATTCGTGCTGAGCCGCGCTCACCGATGCCGATGTCGACCTGGCCTACGCGCGAGCGAAGCGAGCGCGCCCTACCGCGTGGTGCGAAGGGAGCACGCGGCCCTTACCCGCTTGCACTCGGCCGCGCTTTGGCGTTCAATGCCCTCGTGTCCATCTACATCTCCCGTCGAGCGTTCCTCAGCCAGTGCACGGCGATCGCCGCCGCCACGGGGCTGCCGCGTTGGTTCGTCGAACAGGAGTTGTCGGCCTCCGCGCAGGCCCCACCCGTCCTGAGCCCCAACGATCGCCCGGGGATCGCGCTCATCGGCTGCGGCGGGATGGGACGAGGCGACGCGAAGAGCGCCATGCGCTTCGGCAACCTCGTCGCGGTCTGCGACGTCGACGAGAACCACGCCGCGGCCACGGCGAAACAGTTCGCGGGCGCGGACAAGGCTCCCGCGCAGTTCACCGACTTCCGCAAGGTGCTCGAGCGGAAGGACGTGGACATCATCATCAACGCGACGCCCGATCACTGGCATACGCTCATCAACCTCGCGGCTGCCGGCGCCAGGAAGGACATCTACGCGGAGAAGCCGCTCACCCACACGATCGACGAGGGCAAGCGGCTCGTCAAAGCGGTGCGCAAGCAACGTGTCGTGCTGCAGACCGGCACGCAGCAGCGCAGCAACCGGCTGTTCCGGCTCGCGTGCGAGCTCGTGCGCAACGGCCGGATCGGCAAGCTCACCCAGGTGACGGTGTTCGTGCCGGCCGGCCTGCGCGACGGCCCGTTCAAGCCGAAGCCCGTGCCGGCCGGCTTTCATTGGGACCTGTGGCTCGGCCAGGCGCCGCAGGTGGAGTATCTCGAGGAGCGCTGCCATCAGACCTTCCGCTGGTGGTTCGACTACTCGGGAGGCCCCGTCACCGACTGGGGCGCGCATCACAACGACATCGCGCGATGGGCGATTGGACAGAACGGCCCGACCGACATTCAAGCGCGGGCGTTGACCGAGCCGATCGCCGGCGGGTTCACCACGCCGTCGGAGTTCGAGGCCACGCTCACGTGGGGGAACGGCGTGACCCAGATCGTCAAGACCACCCGGGACGACAGCCCGTTCGGCGCCGTGTTGAATCCCGGCGGGCAGCGCAACGGGGTCAGGCTCGAAGGCACGAACGGCTGGATCTGGGTGAACCGCACCAAGATCGAGGCGAGCGACATGGCGATGCTCGACACGCCGTTGACCGACCCGGCCGTCCGGCTCGAGGTCAGCGACGATCACATGGGGAACTTCTTCAACGCCGTCCGCACCCGCACGGATCCGATCAGCCCCGTTGAAGACGGACACCGCTCCGCCACGGTCGGACACCTGATCGTGATTGCGCTCCGCACCGGCCGCGCGCTGCACTGGGACGCCTCGAAGGAGAAGTTCGTGGGTGAGGGTGACAAGGACGCGAACGCCCACCTGGCGCGCCGGATGCGCAAGCCGTACGACTACGGTTTCGCCGACTGACTGCCGAATCCTTAATCACTAATCCTTGTCGCGCTGAATCCCTGAATCGGGGCCCGCGATTCAAGGATTCACGGATTAGTAGGACTTTGTCAGATCTGAAGACCGTAACATCGGCGGGCGAGCGGGGCCGTCAGCCGCCGCCGCTCCGCGCGCCGGGAAACCGCTCCCGGCTCATACGCTGTCGCTCCGCGCGGCGAGTAGGGATGCGCGTGGGCGGCACAGGCCAGGCGCACAGATGCGCCGGTGGTCGGCGTGGGATCTACGCGGATCACAATGACCGAACTCGCCACGGGGAATCGCCGGGCGCGCTTTCCGGCTACGCACTGCGACGGCGCGCTACGCCGTCGCGTCGGCCGCCGACCCCGCTCGCCCGCCGACGCGCCTGCTGTGGAAGATCTGACAAGGTCGAACTAGGGCGGGACGCGATTCGAGGATTCAAGGATTCACGGATTAGTGATTAGGGATTCAGAGCCGCCCACCCGTAGAGGAGCGTGAACGTCGCGAACAGCACCGTGAGCAGCGACGTAGCCGGCCTTCAGCCACCACGCGGTGAGGTGCGCCTTGACGTCGAACACGCCCTGCAGCACCACGCGGACGCCCCAGAAGACCGCGATGTACGCGCACACGCCGCGCGCGAGCCCGCTGCCGCCGGCGAGCTCGCGGGCATTCAGGATGCTCAGCAGCGCGAACGCGACGATCGCCATCACGACGTAGCCGCCGTAGACCCAGTACATCTGCCGGTGGAGACGCGAGAGCGAGCTCAGCTCCGTGCGCCAGTTCAGCCGGAACGGGACGAGCGCCGACGCGATCAGGACGCCGAGCTGCGCCACGCCGGCGGCGAAGAGCAGGCGGGCGAGAACGTCCTTCGTCACAGTGCCCCCAGTGATCTCATGAAGGGAACGATGATCCGCTCCACGAACGGCGGATGAAACAAGACGGGAGCCGGAACCACGAGGACGAGCATCGTGAACAGCCAGCCGCGCGTGCCCTGACCCAGGCCGATCCCGCGGCCGAAGCGGCTGCGCTCGAAGAGCATGCCGAGACCCTGGGCGGCGAAGAACAGCGTCGGCCCGCCGTACCCGCCGCCGGCCGGCACCGAGATCACCAGATCGTGCACCAATCCGCTGAACAGGAAACCGACGGCGATTCCCGCCTTCACACCCAACCGCCTGGTCATCGGACGAAAGAGAAACCGATGGGTCAGATCGCGGAAGGCCGTGTTCCACCGGCGCCCCCAGAACTCGCCGAGGCCGACCGAGACCACCGGTCTGTTCATGAGCGGCCGCGCTTCGACCCCGGCGCTCCGCCAGGCGCACGACAGCACGTGGAAGATCCCAAAGTGCAGCGCCAGCACGACGCCGGTCATCCCCACCCAGCCGGCGGCATAGACACTGTGAGGCGCGACGAACCTCGCGACGCCGAAGAAGAGCGCCGCGCCCAGCACCAGGTTCCGCAGTCCGCGGATCCATTCCTTGCGACCCGGTGGGTCGGCCGCGTCCGCGCCGAGGAACGCGGCGGCATCGAGGCCCGGCCAGGCCAGGAGGTACGCGGCGTGTCGCCACGCGGGCACGCGATCGACCGGCGTGCGCCGCCACGTGAGCCACTTGCATCCGCAGTAAATCGCGAACGCGAGCGTCCACATCACGACCCAGCGCGGCCAGCTCGAAGGCGCGAACAGCAGGACGGCCGGCGGCATCAGCACGAGCGGCGGCCAGCCCCGCCACCAGCTCACGCGCGCGCGCGTCGGACAAGCTCACTGAGATCCGCGCCTTATTGATCTATGGAGGACAGGAGCGACAATACACCAGGGACGCGTCGATCAGCAGCCGCCACCGTTGACCATGATCGGGTAGCGAACACCTGACGGGCCAATTTCCGCGATGCCGTAGGTCTCGTCCTCGTACCCGTGCTCCTGGATCACCCAGAACACACGGCCCGAGACGCGAAACGCCGCCAGCGGCAACGCCCTCCGCACCTCCTTGCCGTCACATTCGGTCAGGAAGGCGTTGGGATTGCGGAGGGCCAGCGTCCCGGTGCCGGTGGGCACCAACCAGCCCGTCACGATCGTCCTGGCTTTGCAACCAGGATCCAGTGCGAGACCGATCCGTGCGGTACTTCTTTTCGGCGACGAAGTACATCGGTGAACCGAGGTGACGCGGCTTCCCTGTAGAGCGCGACGATCCGCACGACAGGCGCCGGCGTTTCGGGAATCAACGGCTCGCGAGTCGCTCGCGCTTTCGCCGCTCTCCAGCCTGGAAAAGTTGGCGACAACGGCCCGCGCGGCGGTTTTCCAGCGCACGTCCGAAGCGGGCACTTCCTCGATCGAACCGATCGGAAGGTTCGAATCGGCGGCGACGCCGTATTTGAGCGGGTGCTCCCACTTGACAGCCGGCAGATCGGTCGTCAGGGCGACCTGGAAGCCGCAATGCGCTTCGACGTTGTCGACCCCCTTGACGTGGGCCTGGACCGGGCTCCCGCCAGTCGCCGGCCGCACCTGCCACACGAGTGGCACGGGGTCTCCACGCCTGCGCCAGACACTCGGGACATTGTCGAGAGTCGGCGTAGCGTGGGGTTCGTCATCGGCTCCCGGCCACGCCTCTTCCCAGCGGCCGCCGTCGTACGCGGCAAACGGGACGAGCCGGCCATCGGGCCCCACGATGGCGAGCGTGAATCTCTGCGGCTGCCAGCCCATCGCGCACGCCACGCGTTCGGGTGTCCACGGCGCGCCACTCGTTGACATCAACGCAACCGCGAGCGCGAACGACCACCAGGCGCGCTGTGTCACTCCCCCAGTATAGTGGGCTCGGCCCCAGAGCGTACGCCGCGCGGCCGACTCAACAGGTGGCGGCTAGGCAGAGGAGATCAGAGGATTCGAGGAGACTCCTGATCGCAGATCAGAGATCGCGACAGCGATGCGCTGATCGTCCGCGCGGCGGTGGAGACGCGCCGGGCGGTTGCGGCGTAGCGGCTGATCGGAAAGCGCGTCATCGGCGCGGAGATGCCGATCGACGCCACGATCGCGCCGTCCTCGTCGCGGATCGGAGCCGCGACGCATCGCACCTCCTCCACGTCCTCGCCGTCGTCGATCGCGAAACCGCGGGCCCGGGTCCGCGTGCAGACCTTGGCGAGCTCGGCGACCGAGCCGATCGTCCGCGCGGTGTGGGCCGGGAGCGTCGCGCTGCCGAAGAGGGCCCGCAACTCGGCGACCCCGAGGTCCGCGACGAGAGCTTTTCCGTGAGCCGCGCAGTGCAGAGGCACGAGCTCCCCGGTCTGGCCGAGCACCGTCACGATGCGGTTGGTGGGCGCGCAGTGATCGATGAACAGCGCGTGCGTGCCTTCACGGACGGCGAGATGCGCCGTTTCGCCGGTCTTGCCGCTCAGGCTGCGCAGCTGCTCGCGGCAGAGCGTGATCAGCATGTTCTGGCCGTACTTCCGCGACAGCCGCCAGATCGACGGACCCAGGATGTAGTCCTTGCGGCCGCTCGGGCTCGCCAGGAAACGGCGCCGCTTGAGGGTGTTGGCCAGCCGGAAGACGCTGCTGCGATCGATGCCGAGCAGCGCCGTCAAATGCTTGAGGGGCACCGGATCGGTCGAGTCCGCGACCGCCTCCAGGATCGAGAGGCCGCGGCCCAGGCTCTGGATGGACGGTGTTTCCCGGCTGCCGCGTTTCTTCATGTGCTGGTTCTACGGCCGAGAGACGACTCGGCCCGGCGTGGAGTTGGGCTTGAAAGCATACCCAATTCACCGCGGGCTTCCAAACCGCGCAGTACCTTGTACTGGGCTACCCGCCGCTCTCCTTCTCGTAGCGATCCAGGGTCCGGCGAAGTTGATCGGCCTGCCAGCCTTTCGGGAAACGCCGCAGCCCTTCGTGGATCGCGGCCTTCGCGCGGTTCACGTCCTTCATGTTCCAGTATGCGCGCGACATCGTCTCGAAGGTCAGCGCGAGGTTGTAGTCGCTGACGTCCGGCCCGCGCTCGTCCACGAGCCGCTGGATGATCCGGATGGCGGCCTCGGGCTCGCCGCGCGAAATATACGCGTCGGCCAGACCCCGGACCATCGTCCCCGCGGTGTCCCCGACCCGGCAGTTGGCGCACGTGTCTGTCCGCTGGTTGTAGAGAAGGAAATGGTCCACACCGAACTCGAGCAACGGCAGGCGATCGTCGGGATCGGCAACGAAAGCCATGAGATCGATGCCGAGCGCGACGAGGTGTTCATCGCCAGGGTGGTCGAGAATCGCTTGATACGTCAGCTTGTAGAAGCGCCGCCGGCTCGATTCGTCGTGCCCCGCCGACTGCCACATCGCCGACAGATCGCCGAACGAATGAATGGCGAGTGGTGTGGGAGGGACGCGGTCCCACCACGCGGGCTTCTGAATGGCCTGCTTCCATTCCGCAAGGAAGGCGGCCTCCTTGTCCGACCGTTCGGCGGTGAGCCTCCGTCGCGTCGCCCGGCTTGCCGTGTCGGCCGTGCGGCGGCCGCGGCTTGTCACGGACCACGAATCTGGACGTCCAGGCCTGCACGCCGGCGTCGTGCGTGATGAAGTCTCCGACCTGGCGTCCGCCTTTCTGCGCGGAGATCCCGAACTCGTAATAGTGTCCGTCCGGCGAGTACGGCAGGCGGAGCGTGACCGCCGTCTTGCGAGTCGTGCCGCGGACGACGTCGGGCCCCCGTTCGTACGGCGTGTCGCGGGTGTTCTGGATCACGTAGCGGTACTCCGCCCCTTCCGCGACGGCGTTCCACGTGAACGTCACGAGCGCCGTGCGTGAAGTCGATCGTGAACCAGGTTCGATCGCCGGCTTCTCCGACCACGGCCGGGTCAGCATCCCGTCCATGTTCCTGTTGTTGTCCCAGGGCGACGTGACATGGATCAGCTTCGGAACATCGACGCGGAGCACGGCAGGGGCGTCGGCGGTGACCTCGAAGGGGTGGAACACGTCGTAGTCGCCTGGAAAGCGGCCGGGATTCGTTCCGTTCTCGTCGATCTCGATGTGGAGCGTGTAGCTGCCCGGCGCCGGTCTCTCCATGACGTATCCGTCCGTGCCGGGGTCAGGGGTAATGCGGCAGCCAATCCACTTGTGGCTGTTTCTATCGAGACACGTAAAGTTGGGGGTGGCCGTGATCCGCAGCGGCTTTCCATCGAAGAGCAACTGCACCGGGATGTCCTGGCCGGCCGCAAGCGTGGGCGTCCCCAGCCATGCGAGCAGAACCAGCCGATGAAGGTGGGCTCTAGTCATAGTGTTCCTCGCAGCAACGGGAGTGCCACTATGACGGCACCGTCGACGAAAAGCGCCTGCGGCCGCGGCGAGCGAGCGAAGCGAGTCGAGCCGCTGCGCGTGGGGGTGGGGCCCACGCGCCATGGAAAACCGAGTCATCAGTCGTTTTGGACGTGCCAGTCTGGAACGCCTCAGACGGATCTGTAAGGGAGGTCAGTCGCAAGGTGCCGGGAGGCACCGTGGGTGACGGCCGCTATCGGAACCGCAGGGCGGTCGCCGCGTCCGCCGGCGTCACCGCGGGAATCTCGATCGACCTCACCAGCGACTTACCGCGATCGATCGTAAACACCGTCCGCGTGCCGTCCTGCGCCCACGAGAACGCCTGCCCTTCGACCTCGAGATCGATGGTCGCGATGTGAATCAGCGTCGGGCCCATCGACGGACGGGCGACGACGTACATCTCGGGACGGTTGTGGCCCAGCAGGTAGAGCCAGCCGTCGGGGCCGATCGCGCCCCCCGAGGCCGCGCTCGGCGCCATGCGATCGATCGTGCTCTGCGGGAACAGCCAGCCGCCGTTCCGCCGCCACTCCGAATCGAACGTGGCGACGCTCGAGAAGCGTGTGGTCCTTGAATTTGACGCCGCCGTTCTCGTCGTAGTGCGCGAACCCGGCGATCCAGCCGCCGTCGTACCGATCCATCCACGTGAGCGATCCTTCGTCGCGCATGCCGAAGCTGTGGCTGCTGACCGGATCGAGCGAGGCGGCGTCGAAGACCTCGAGCGACGACCCCATCGGCGTCAGCGGATAGTTCGAGTTCGCGCACCACACGCGCCCGTCGTCCGCCAGGCAGCTGTTCAGGTGACGGATCAGGCCATTCGGCGGCGCGTCCCATCGATCGACGCGCTGCCCGAGGCGATCTCGTACTTCGCGAGGACCGTGTTGTTCACCGGATAGAAGAAGCGCGCGTCGGCGGCCACGCCCTGGCCGGCCTCCGGCACGTTGTAGACGCGGAGCGTCCGCGCCGTCAGCCGGCGCACTTCAGGGGCGGACGCGTCTCGATCGCCCGGCGGACGCTGCGCGCCGGCAACCGGCCGATCGGCCTGCGCCGCCCTCCGCCGGGAAGCCGTCATGGTCCACACGCCGGCGAGGCATATCAAGGCGACGCCGACAGCCGCAAGGGAAAGGTTTCGCACGCGGCAACTCTACTGCAACTGAGCGGCCGTACGCTTCCCCGTCGTGACTGGAAAGAGCGCGATCTCGATCTGGTAGACGTCATCGGCCGCGCCGTTCGGCGTGGTGAGGGTGAGCGTCGACTTCACGGCAGCGATGCTACTGCCGTCGCGACTCACCCGGGACGTTGACCCGCCACAAAGCGGGGCACTCAGTCGAGCCCCCAGCGCGCGATAACGATCAGGTGGGAAGGACGGATTCCGCCCGCTCGGGTCCGCGGGACACCTTCTTGCACTGAGCAGAGCTCACGTGCCCTCTTGAACGTCCGCGCCGCGCATTCCGCACGGCCGCAACACGAGCAGAGAAACAAAACAATACGACCTATGCCCAAATCCAATATTCGTCGAGATAAAGCGAAGGCAGCCGGCGATCGGCGCAACAGCCGCGCGACCGTGAGCGGTCCCGCAAACCCCGATTCCGCAGCATCTTCTACCTCTGACGATCTCGCCGCCAAGTTCGCGGGCACCCAGGAGCTGGCGTCGAGTTTTCCCTTCAACGCCAACAAGCCGCTCGAGTACGACCCGGACGCCGCGACCGCGCCCGAAGAGGGCCAGTCCGCCGTCCCGGCTGACCCGATCGTGGGCTCCAGCACCGTGACGGAGATGAACGGATCGGAAAAGGTGGGCAGCGGAGGACCACCTGTTGGCACCAACAAGACCATCGGTCCGCTCGATCGGGTCCGCGTGGACTCCACCGATCGGCAGCTGACGACCAATCAGGGCGTCCCGATCGGCGACAATCAGAATTCGCTCAAAGGCGGCCTCCGCGGGCCGACGCTGCTCGAGGACTTCATCCTCCGCGAGAAGATCACCCATTTCGATCACGAGCGGATTCCCGAGCGCATCGTGCACGCCCGCGGCTCGGCGGCGCACGGCTACTTCGAGTGCTACAAGTCGCTCGAACAAGTCACACGCGGGCCTCGCTGTTCTCGGAAGCCGGCAAGCAGACGCCGGTGTTCGTCCGCTTCTCGACCGTCCTCGGCGAGCGCGGCTCGACCGACACCGCCCGCGACGTCCGCGGCTTCGCGGTGAAGTTCTACACGGACGAGGGGAACTGGGACCTCGTCGGCAACAACATCCCGGTCTTCTTCATCCAGGACGCGATGAAGTTCCCCGACCTCGTCCATGCGGCCAAGCCCGAGCCCCACTTCGCGATGCCCCAGGCCGGCACGGCGCACGACACGTTCTGGGACTTCGCGTCGCTGATGCCCGAAATCACCCACATGCTGATGTGGGCGATGTCCGATCGCGCGATCCCGAGAAGCTATCGGACGATGCAGGGCTTCGGCGTGCACACGTTCCGGCTCGTGAACGCGGCCGGCGAATCGCGCTTCGTGAAGTTCCACTGGTCGCCGGTCGCCGGCACCCATTCGCTGGTGTGGGACGAAGCGGTGAAGATCTCGGGGGCCGATCCGGACTTCCATCGCCGCGACCTCTGGGAAGCGATCGAGGCCGGCGCGTATCCGGAGTAGGAGCTGGGCCTGCAGATCTTCACGGAAGAGCAGGCCGAAGGCTTCACCTTCGACGTGCTCGACGCGACGAAGCTCGTGCCGGAGGAGCTCGTGCCGATCGTCCCGGTCGGCAAGCTGGTGCTGAATCGCAACCCGGACAACTTCTTCGCCGAAACCGAACAGGTCGCGTTCTGCACCGCGCACATCGTTCCCGGGCTCGACTTCACGAACGATCCGCTGCTGATGGGACGCATCCATTCCTACGTCGACACGCAGATTTCGCGTCTCGGCGGGCCCGAACTTTCACGAGATTCCGATCAACGCGCCGGTCGCGCAGGCCCACAACAACCAGCGCGACGGGATGCACCGCCAGGCGATCAATCGCGGGCGGGTCTCGTACGAGCCCAATTCGCTCGGCGGCGGCTGCCCGTTCCAGGCAGGCGCGGCGGGATTCGTGTCGTTCCCGGAGCGCGCGGAGCCCGAGGCGCACAAGGTCCGCGGGAAAGCCGGAGCGCTTCGCCGATCACTACACGCAGGCGACGCTGTTCTGGAACAGCCAGACGCCGGTCGAAAAGACGCACATCGTCAACGCCTTCCGGTTCGAGCTGTCGCGGGTGCAGACCCCGGCCATCCGGGAACGGATGGTCTCGGGGCTCATGAACGTCGCGGCGGAGCTGGCCGAGGCGGTGGGTGCGGGCCTCGGGATGCGCGAGCTGCCGGCGCCGATGCCGAAGGTTCTCGAAGACCGACGTCAAGCCGGAAGTCGCCAAGTCGCCGGCGCTGTCGTTGTTCGCCCGTCCTGGCGACGGCGGCGTCCGCGCGCGCCGCGTCGCGATCCTCGTCGCCGACGGCGTCGACGGCGACGTGCTGCATGACATCGCGGAGCGTCTGACCGCCGCCGGGGCGGTGCCGCGGTTCGTCGGCTCACGTCTCGGAACGGCGGAGTCCTCGAGCGGAGACCCGATCGAGATCGACGCGCCGATGGAGGCGGCGCCGTCGGTCCTGTTCGACGGCCTCGTGCTGCCGGACGGCGCCGACGCGGTTCAACGCCTGGCCGCCGACGGCCGGACGCTCGAGTTCCTGAAGGACCAGTACCGGCACTGCAAGCCGATTCTGGCGCTGGGGGCCGCCTCCGAGCTGCTCGACAAGGCGGGCATTCCCAAGAACGTGCCGTCCGGCAAAGCCGGATCCGGGACTGGTGCTTGGACAGCCGGACGACAGCGGATCGCTTGCCCAGGCATTCATCAGCGCGCTCGGGATGCATCGGCATTTCGATCGCGAGACGGATCCACCCCTCGTGTAGGTTCGCGACGCTCGACTACGACATCACGACAACTTGTTCACATGGTTAGACACCATCAGGAGAATGACAATGGCCGAAGCCGGAACACTGCACGACGCGTTCATCGACGAACTGCGCGACGCGTACGACGCGGAGAAACAGCTCACGAAGGCGCTGCCCAAGATGGTGAAGGCGGCGAGCTCGCCGGAGCTGCGGGCGGCGTTCGAAGCGCACCTCGAGGAGACGCGCGGACAGGTCGACGCGACTCGAGGAGGTGTTCGCGACGCTCGACGAGAAGGTGCGCGGCAAGCACTGCGACGGCATGGCCGGCATCATCGAGGAAGGCAAGTCCGTCATGGAAGAGGACTTCGACGACACGACGATGGATGCCTGCCTGATCGCCGCCGGCGCAGCGCGTCGAGCACTACGAGATGGCGGCCTACGGCACGCTGGTCGCGTGGGCGCGGGCGATGGGTCACACCGAAGCCGCCGATCTGCTGCAGGAGACGCTCGACGAGGAGAAGGCGGCCGACGAGAAGCTGTCGACGCTGGCCGAGGGCGGCATCAACCAGGAGGCCGCGGACGTGGCGCACCCGAACGGACAGAACGGAAACGCGGCGCCGAAGAAAGCATCGAAGCCGGCCGCCAGGAAGCCGGCGCGACGCCGGTAACGCCCCGGGAGCCTGGCCGTTCGCGGTCAGGCTCCATTTTTCCTGTCCGGCTTCAGCCGGACCTGTTTGAGCGCTCGCCGAGCTTCTTGCTCCCGCGTCGGTCCTATTCGCCAAAACCTGTTCCAGCCATCAGCCGCCGCACGTCTCATCAAGAGATCGCGATCCCGCGGCGTCACCGTCGACGTGCCGCGGTCCGTTCCGCGCGGAGGAGACGAACATGCGAAGCAGCAGGCACACAGTATTCGCAGTGGCTGGGGTCGTGGCGGTCGTCATCGTGGCGTGGACCGGTGGTTCGGCAGCGTCCGCTTTTCGTGCCGCCCCCGTTCAACTGCCGGGTGGTGCCATGCCGGCCGCGCCAACAGCGGCGGCTCTCAACGGCTCACACGAGCAGTTGTTGAACGCGTACGCGAACCTGCCGGTCGCATTCGTGGAGAACCGCGGACAAATCGACGAGCGGGTGCGCTACTACGCGCAGGGCCCGCGCTATGCCTTCTATCTCACGCGAGACGAGCTGGTGCTTTCGTTCATGAACGCCGAGCCGGCAAAAAGCGCTGTCGCGATCTCGCTGCAGTTTCTCGGGGGCAACCCCCTGGGGCTGTGCTGGGAGAGGAACGCGCACCGGGCGAGGTCAATTACTTCCGCGGGAACGATCCGGCGCGCTGGCACAGAGCGCTCCCCCGCTACGGACAGATCGTGTATCGCGAGCTCTGGCCGGGAGTGGACCTGAGCCTGCGC
>CAWGAS010000054.1:0-58752 GCA_963820645.1 uncultured Acidobacteriota bacterium
AGGGAATTCATCCTCAGGGCCCGGGCCGACCTCGTCGATGACATCGCCAGCGTCACCGTTTGACGCCCGCTACGCTCGCTCGATGGCGATGACGGCGAGCTCTTTCTCGTCGGCGAGGCCCTGACCTGACGGCCGTCGACCGACGACGACGAGCTCGAGGATGAGGTCGACGACGACACCGAGGTGGAGGGCTTCGAGGCGCAATCAGACGGCAGACCTTCCAGAAGCACCGCAGGGCGGACGGCTGAACCAGTCGACCGCGGCCATCCTCGAGACACTGCCGGACCGGACGCTGGTCGGCTATTTCGGCGCTCAGGTCTGGAACGGCTACGCCAGTCAGCCCGCCGCGTCAGCTCTTCGGCCTCGCGGCGGCCCACGCGGCGTTCACGACCGGCGCGCAGGTCGATCGCCGTCATCGACACCGGCGTCGATCCGAACCACGTCGCGCTCAGGGACGTCCTGGTTCCCGGCTTCGATTTCACGCGCGACGCTGCCGGTGTCCCCTCGGAGTGGGCCGACCTGTCGCAATCGACGGCCGCCATCCTCGAGCAGACGCCTCCAGGGCCGTTCCGCAGCGTGATCATCAATCAATCGACAGCCGCCATCCTCGAGCAGTCGACGGCGGCGATCCTCGAGGGTTCTGGAGCGGACGTGCCCGTCGCCTTCGGCCACGGCACGATGGTGGCCGGGCTGGTCCATCTGGTGGCGCCCACCGCACGGATCATGCCGCTCAAGGCGTTCCGCGCCGATGGCACCGCCACGCTGGCCGACATCCTGCGCGCGATCTACTTCGCCGCGGACAACGGCGCGCGCGTGATCAACATGAGCTTCAGCCTGCGCGAGGCATCCGACGAGCTGATCCGCGCGATCAACTACGCGACTTCGCGCGGGGTGATCTGCATTGCGTCGGTTGGCAATGGTGGAACGGAGGCGCTGGTGTTTCCGGCTGGCTTCCGCCACGTGATCGGCGTCGGATCGACCAACGGCGCCGGTGCGCGCAGCCTGTTCAGCAACTTCGGGCCGGGGTTGGTGCGTGTCCAGCTCCCTGGTGAGGGTCTCGATCACGACCTATCCGGGGAGCCGGTATGCCGCGGCGTGGGGCACGTCGTTCAGTGGGGCGATGGCCGCGGGCGCCGCGGCGCTGCTCGCGCACCTGAATGGAGCGATCACTCAGGATCGGGCCGACCAGTTGCTGGCGCATGCCCAGCACGATCTTCCCAAGGCACTCCAGGCACTGGCGGACGACCGCGGCGACCTGCCCATCCCGCCACCGCCACCGCCAGCGCCTCCCGCGGTGTCCCCGGCAGCGACATTCCTCGTCCTGGATGCCGACGCGGTTCGTGCAGGCGCGTCGCCCAGTTTCTTCACGCCGGCCGAAGTCAACGAGGACCTGGCGCAGGTCTGCAGGCTCGGTCGCCGCTGCGCGGCTTCCAGGCACGCCTGGGCGCCATCCTCACGCTCCCCGCGGGTCAGGTTGGCAACGAAGGTTGGTTCGCGCTCAAGTCGATTCCGAGCACGTGGACAACGGCCGGGCCCACGTTTGAAGGCCTCCGCAACTTTGTCGGCGATCCCTCCTCGCCGTCGCCGCACCGCGTCGGACCGGGTCTTGGTGTGCCGGATGCCGGCGGCAACCGCGAGACGCTGCTCGACAAGATTCCCGGCGTGACACCATTGCGAGCGAAGGGCCTGAAGATGCTGGAGGGGATGCGGGTCTGCGCCGTGGTGCAGAAAGGCGATGTCAGCATCAATTACGGCCCGCTCAACGGAAGCCTGAAAGGCGCAGAAGCTCGGAACCGTCGCTTTCGACGTCCTCTCTGTGACGGCAGCGAGCGGTTCGTCCGGGAGTGCTTCCCGAGGTGCGCGTGCGAGTGCTCGACCCGAGGGAGGCGTGCCAGTCCCTGAGACTCTTCGTCGCCGCTCCAGTACCAATATCGTCGTCGCAGCCGTTCGACACGATTCCCTGAAAGGGATTCGTACGGTGGACGCCTCAGCGCTGACGGGACACCTTGCGAGCGCGCCGAGGCTTCTTGACACGAGATCGCGAGCTTCTTGACACGAGGCTTCTTGGACCGCTGTTTGACCGGGTCTGATGTGATCGTTTCCGCGCCGCCACTGTCGGGCCTCTCCAAAGCGAGCTCGATCGGCTCGCGAACGCCGACGATCGGGACTTCGAGTCGCAGTCCCGGCTGCGGCTCGTACTCCATCTGAAACTCTTGAAACTCGCTGGAGGCGGCGCGACGAACCGTGGTCTTGCCCGATTTCAACAGGATCGGCCGCGTGCCTGGAAACCAGGTCGGATCTCGACGGTTGGTCACCTGGCCGAGCAGCCGGACCAGGCGCGTGTTGGGCACCTGATAGAACACCAGGTCGATGTAAAAGTCGCCCGCCTCGTAGAGCAGCTGACGCCACTGCGGGACGGCGGGCGCGCACACCGCCCGGCAGTGGCTCGAGCAGGCTGTCGTAGATCAGCCGGGGTACGAGGCGGTCCAGCAGGGACTTTTTCTTGGGTCGCGTGGACGCCAGAATCTTCTCCGCACGCTGGACGTCGTGAGGAGACGGTTCGAACGTGGCGTCGACGCTGACGAGGGCGGCCGTCCGTTGAAGCGCGGCAACCATGCGTCCGCACCTGGAACAGCCGACCGAGAGGTGCTGACCCATTGCCGCCCTGTCGATACCTGCCTCGACACCGCGGACGAAGTTCACCCATTCCGTAATATCAAAATGTTTCACACGCTGCACTCCAGCTCGCGTTCAGGGCCGCAGTGGATGAGAGTGTTTACCCAGGCCATAAAATAGTGGCGACTCGAGAGTTACTCAGCCGCAGTGTGCGTCTGTTTGTTCTCATACACGCCGATGAGCACGAACGGTGCCCAGTAGTACGGGTGCGGAAACGGTTCGCGCAGCTCGGTCATGGCTTGCTGAACGGCTACGGCCTTGTCCGTGGCTGGTGCGCAGGTACCTGTAGAACAGGGCCATGAACTCGGCGTGCTCCGATCGTTCACATCCCAAAGAGTCGCCAGCAGGGCCTCGAGCGCCGGCAAAGAGCCATCCGCGGACCAACCCAACCAGCTCATCACCTCCTGTGACGACGTTCAGTCCCGTGCCACAGCCGCTCAGCGTCACGAGCTCGGACGAGAGGTCGAAGTCCGTACACGTCGAACAGCCGTGAGCTGAGACGTTCCCAGCGCAAGGGAGGAAAACATCGGGTTGTCCTGTCGAAACCGGCCGTGTGTGGCGATGTGCACAACCCGGCTCGTCGGCGCCAGCGCTCGCAACCGCTGCTCGGTCGCCCTCCGGCCGACAAACACGCGCGCGTCGGGGAGCGAGCGCCGCGACGGCGCGAACCTCGTTGCGGATATGAGGCGCGGCGCGGTCCGGGACGCCCAGCACCAGCGATCGCCGTGACGGCGTGGCGCGCCGGGTCCGGTGCAGGTAATGAAGGCTGGCACTCGGCATATAGGACAGGGAGAACGCGTCCACGAGGAATCGTTCGCCATCAAAGAGCGCGTGGAATGGCAGGTAGTGCAGGAATTCGTGCGGGACGACGATCAGGTGCCGCGCGCGCAGACGGTCCCGAACCGGAGCCACCAGGTCGTCGTACAGTTTCTTCAGGTGCGCCCGGCTCGCGATCGACAGCGCTTCCGAGCACGTTCGCACGTACGCCGGACCCAGGGAAAATTTCGAGAGCTGCAGTTGGAGAAGATGAAACTGTTCCCTGCACCCGAGACGCCTGCGCGAGCGGCACGATCTCGAGGTGGTCCCGGCCAAGCACGCAGACGTAGATCGTCCCGCGGGCCTCGTCGTACTCGAGCAGCTGGGCGCCCGGAGGAATGGCGGACTGAATCCGGTGCAGGTCGACGGTCCCCCCTCGCGGAAGCCCGGCGAACTCCCTATCGGATCCGTGCAAGTCGTCCATCGCCCGCTTGAGTTCGCGCTCGCACGCGGCGGCCCGTTCGCGTAGAGACGCCAGCCGGCCGCTCGCGATCCCGTCGGCATTCAGTTCTTCCAGCGCGATCTGCCGGTCACACGAGTTCAGTGCGACGCGCAGGGCCCGAACGTTCGCGATCGGCCGTCGATCCTTCCGGGACCGGCTCCCGCAGTTCGACCGCGCGGAAGGCAATCAAGTCTGCCAGGCTCCGCGATTTCGCCCGCTCGACGTAGCCAAACGCCGCTTCAGCACCGCCTTCTCCCGTGCCGCCGACGAGCGACATCCAGACGAGGCTCTCATACAAGGAGAGCTTGTCCTTCAAGAACGCCACCTTGAGCTCGTCGCCGTGCACATGGGCGCGGAGGCTTTCGAGACACGCGTCCGCCTCCCGGTACGCGGCGTACGCGGCAGCGGATTGTCCGAGCGCCTCTTGCGCCTGACCCAGGACGAAGAGCACCTGCAGGCTCAAGGCGGGCGCCTCGGCATGTTCCAGCCGCGCGAGAGCCGAGCGGCAACGGCCCGCCGCAGCGCGCGGCTCGCCTGACGCGATGTCGAGACGCGCCAGCAGCAGCTCGCACGCCGCCGCTTTGCTGCCAAGGCGGGAGGCCTGAAAGACGGCAAACGCTGCGTCGCACTGACGTCGCGCCCGCGAGTAGCGCCGCAAGCGAAAGAGGACCAGGGCTTCGTTGAGATTGATCAGCGCCAGCCAGATGGGACTGCGCTCGCGTCTGAAACGCTGCCTGGCCTGCGCGAACAGGGCGAGCGCATCTGACTCCCGCCCCTGGCTACTTGCAGCGGAGGCCAGGTTGGCCAGCGCTTTGCCGGTCTCGAACGCCATCCCCAACTTCTCGAACCCCACCCGCGCCCGGTCGGCGAGTTCCGCCCCTTCCTGGATCAAATTGAGCTCGAGATAGAGCTCCGACTGGTCGAGGTCGCACAGCGCCTGATGGTACGGGTCACCCAGTCGTCTCGCAGTGAGAGCGCGCCGCCCGATACAGTTCAAGGGCCCGGGCATACTCACCGCGAAGGTAGTGCAGATAGGCGATGTTGTAGTCGGCCTCGCCGACGAGCAGCGACAAGCGGTGCCGCATCGAGTACGCGCGTGCCTTTTGATAGGTGCGCAGCGCCGCAGGAAACGCATTCAGGCTGATATGGCAGACGGCCATGTTACGGAGCGTGACGGCGACGTCCTGGGGCTCGCCTCGCCGGCCGAATGCGGCATGTGCGCGGCGGTACAAGGTCAGCGCTTCGTCGAAACGACCCTGGCGATAGAGCACATTGCCCAGGTTGCTGTCCAGCCTGGCGAGTCGAAGCCGATCGCCCTGTCTCGTGAAGACGACGCGGGCCTCGGCTGCCCAGGCCAAGGCTTCGTCGTAATTGCCCAGGTAAATCAGCGTCTGCAGTGCGCCACTGAGCGTGATGGCCGCGTCGCTGTCCCTCCCGAGTTCCCGGAACAGGCCCAGGGCGAAGCGGTAGCAGTCGAGCGCTTCCGGGTATCGCCCTTTCAACGCCCGTACATGGCCCATGGCGCGCCGGCCGCGGGCGCGACAGTAATCATCGTCCAGCGTATCGGCCAGCCAGATGCGCGGTCTGGGCGAGCCGCTCTGCTTGCTGGATATCGATCCGTGCCCGCTTGGGTACTTCCTCCGATATTCGCTCGACGATGGAAGGATGAATGAGGCGAGGGTGTCGTTTCAGCAGCCGCTGGCGGGCACGGCGGTCCGTCAGGTTTGCGAGCCGGGCGATCCACCGATCCGCGGTGGGTGGAAGGCGGGCGGACACCTCAGAGGTCCATCTCTTCGAGGCGTGCCTGGAGCTGCTTCAAACAGTGCCCGCGATAGAACCCGATCGATCCTGTGGCAAGGCCGAGACGTCGCGCGATTTCGACATAAGGGACAGCCGGCTGGTCGAAGAACAAGTGCTGAATGAGCTGCTGGCAGCGCGGTGAGAGACGAGCGATGGCGTCTCGAACGATCTGCTCCCGCTCTGCCTGCTCGAGCAGCTGCGGGGAAAGCGACGCGCCGTCGGGTAGCGTTTCGATGAACTCCCCGTCTCCCTGTTGCGCCCTCAGGTGTTGACGTCTCTTCCAATGGAACGATTCGTTCGCCGCAACGGAAATGAGCCACGAACGAAGACTCTCAGTCTTGCGCAGGCGCGGCAATTCCACACACAGCTTCACGCACACCGCCTGAAAGACGTCGCCAACGTCTTGTGGGCTGACTCCATATCTGAATGGAAACGAGCAGATGAGTCTCTTGTACCGGGCGATGAGCGCTGACCAGGCCTGTTCGTCTCCTCGGAGGCACGCATTCACGAGCTGCGTGTCGCTCCAGCTCGAATATGAGTCTCCCGGCTGGGACATCCGTCTCCTTCGGCGTCGCTGAGCGGGCTGTGGTGAAGCATCTCAGAATGACGGGCGAGTCCCTGACACCCGCCAGGAACGCCGCCGCTCCGCGCGGGCACACTGGGCGGAGTGCGCGCTCGCGCTAGCACGGCACAGCACATCTTCTGCTACTTCTCGTGAACGCAAAACCCAGCACGCGAGCATCAAATGGCCGCAGGCGCTATGTTTTCGGCCCCGCGACGATCCCTCGACCTCGTATCATCGGATCTCACCGTGGAGGGAGTCCCGCCTGCGGTTCGAGGTCGACGCCGAGCGCGATGTCGGTCATCTCGCGCGGTATTGGAGAGGGCTGCCGCGCAACCCGCGGATTCTCTTCCATCGCCGCATTTTCTCGCCAGATCGTTCGCGCGAAGATCGGCACTCAAAATCGACGGATAACCCTCACGGTCACAGCGATGATTACGGTGTTGCTCGTGAACGCTCACGCGGATGAGACTCAGATGTATCGAGCCTGCCTGGAGTTTGTGCCGGGTGGGTCCTCGGTCGGCGTTTGCGATCCGGCGGACGCCGTTGACTGTGCTGTGGCAACCCAACCGGACGTCATCGTTACCGACCTGGTGCTGCAGGGACCAACCGAAGACGCCGTCGATCTGATTCGCTGTCTTCGTCGAGACTTTCGCACCCACCACATCGCCATCGTCGTCATTACCGGCTGGTCGCGGCCTGCAGATTACGAACGTGCCATGGATGCCGGCTGCGACCTCTTCGTTGAAAAGCCCTGCCAGCCGGAAATCTTCAGAATCGAGATTCGTCGCGCGGCGGCGGTCGCGCGGCGGCGAACATTCAACCGGACCGCCGATCTCGGGCACGCAACCGCCACCGCCGCTGTCATCGCCAGTCTGGACAGATCGGTCTTCAGCGCGACCTCGAAGACGGAGCGCGAAGAACCACCGCCCAAAACACCAATATCGAGGCGACGACGAATGCCGATGACGTCCAGGAAAGCGGATTCCAGTAACGGCTAGACCGAACTCAGCGGCGAGCGGCACCCAGCGAGGGGAACCGGGTGAACGGATCTCGAAGTCAGAAACCGACACACGGCAGCGTGAGTCACGAATGGACAAGATCGCCCGGCGTGCGCGCGAGATCTACGAAGCCCGCGGCGGAGAGGACGGCAAGGCGTTGGAAGATTGGCTTCAGGCCGAGCGCGAGGTCGACGAGGCGATGGAACGGACAAGAAGCTGAACCGACCGAAAACAAAAGAGGCCGCCGCATGTGGTCGAAAGACGACATGCGGCGGCCTCCGCGGACCAGTACCAGTTCGCGAATCAGAAGAGGTACTTCAGTCCGACCATCATCTGGCGCGGTCCGATCTTCGTGCCGGTAATCTGGCCGAAGGCCGTCGATCCGAAGCTGGTGTTGGGATCGCCGAAGACCGGATGGTTGAGGACGTTCTGGGCCTCGATTCGAACCTCCAGCCGCTGCCCTTGTCGAACGGAGATGTTCTTGGTCAGGACGGCGTCGAAGATCTGGATGCCCGGTCCGCGGTAGTTGAGGGTCCGCGGGGCGGTGCCGGGGACATCCGTCGCCGGCTGGGAGAACGCGGCGACGTTGAAGTAATTGTCGAGCCGGCTCGTGATCGGGCCGGAGGTGCTCGGATCGCCGACGAGGTTCGGGCGCTGTGTGCCGTCCCAGATCTGGCCTCCGGACTGGGTGACCGAGAGGGGCAGGCCGCTCTGGCGGGAGAACACGCCGCTGACGTTCCATCCGCCGAGGACCAGGTCGGTCGCGCGATTCCAGCCCGAGCCCCACTTGCGGTCGCGGCCGAACGGCAGCTGCCATGTGCCCGCCACCGCGAGGCGATGCGCGACGTCATGCGCCGAGAGAGAGCGCTCGGCATCCAGGTCCCAGATGTTCTGGATGCTGGTCGAACCGCCAAGCCAGCTGACGTTGCCGGAAGCGTGCGAGGAGTTGTCGATCATCTTCGACCAGGTGTAGTGGGTCAGCAGGCTCACGCCGTGCGAGAAGCGCTTGTCCCACTTCATCTGGAGCGCATGGTAGGAGGAGTCGCCGCGCGGGGGCTCCGATGTCCCCACGTTGGCGCCGTTGAAGTGAGGCATGGGCCGCAACAGCCGGAACTGCTGGACGGTCGGGCCGTTGAGGGCGGTCGCTTGCGGATCGGTAATCAACCCGTAGAACGGATTCGGCACGGCAGCGTTCAACGCCGTACGCCCCATCGACCAGTACTTGCGGATCCAGCGGGGTCAGGGTCGTGATCGGGAGGAACAGGTGCGTGCCGCGGCTGCCGGTGTAGTTGGTCTCGACGACCGAGCTCCAGCCGACCTCGCGCTGCACGGACAGGTTCCACGAATGGTACTCGGGGTTGCGGTTGTTGCTGGGCAAGATCGTACCGGCGCCCAGGCCGATGAAGGTGTTGTCGCCCAGCGAGCTGCCTGGCGGCAGCAGCATGCCGTTGGGATACGGGTTGGCGAGCGTCGCGTAGCGCGTGGCATTGGAGTCCAACGTGAAAGTGGGAGTGGCGTTGACGTTGAACCCGCCGCCCGTATGGCCGAAGACCGTGGCGCGGCTGAGCGTGAAGAACAATCCGTAGCCGGCGCGGATGGACGTCTTGGGGTTGAGGGCGTAAGCGAAGCCGAGACGCGGCTGCACGTTGTTCATGTCCGCGTCGAACGGCGAGCGCTTGTCGGCATCCACGAACTTGATGACGCCGCGAGTGTCGTAGCCGGCCACCTGTATCGGAGATTGCGCCTCGAGATCCCAATAGCTCATGCGATCCTGAGTCTCCCAGCGCGGCACGTCGAAGTCGTAGCGCAGGCCGAGATTCAAGGTCAGCCTTGATGAGACTCTCCAGTCGTCGTGGGCAAAGAAACCCCAATAGGCCGACCGTGTGTAGACCTTCGGGTCGATATGGAAATCGCCGCCCGTGGGCCAGCCGATGAGCATCGCGGCAACGCCGTTGCCCTCGTTGCCCGGGCACGAGAAACGATCCCTGCAGGTGACGCCCCTGCCGAAGGTGAACCCTCCCGAGGGATATCCCGGCTGAGCGTAGTCGAGGAAGTTGAACCGGCTCTCCGCGCCCGCCTTGATGTTGTGTCCGCCCAGCATCTTGGTGTAGGAGCCCGAGAAGTGGTGGACGCCCTCCTGGCGGTCCATCTTCGAGCCATCCCTCGGTGCCGATGGGACTGTACCCGTCCGGGGCGAACCTCGTGAAGACATCGAAGGTGGCCTGATCCTTCATGTACTGTGGAAGACCGAGCTCGGTGAGGTCGAAGTTTTCGATGGGGTCCCGTATGAAGGCTGCGTAGGTCAGACCGTAGCGCACGGTCCAGAGCGCTGTCGGACTCTGCGTCCTGGTGAACTCGGTCACGAAGGAATGGGTGCTCCCGACGATGGGGCCGTTGTTGAGTGGAAATGCGGCGCCCAGCTCCCCGAAGATGTTGGGAGGCGTCTGGGTGTAAGGCGCATAACTATAGCGGCCGGTCAGGCGGCTCCGCCCCGAGAAGTTCTGGTCGACCTTGAAGTTCATCTGGCGATTGACATCCTGTGAAATCCCCTGGCCGAACCAGTTGTTGGTTTCCGTGATCGACGTGCTCGGCGTGTTCGGCAAGGGGAAGTACGACAGCGCCTGGAGCGCTATCGGGTCCATCATGCTGGTCGGGATGCGGTTTCCCGGGAACGGCCGTCGTTCCAGGTTCCCCTGCGCATTGACGAAGGTGTCGAACGGGTTGTAGATCGTCATCACCTGCCCGGCGGCATTCTTCGTCTCCGAAAAGTCCCCCTGTCTTTGCAGCAGTGTCGGGACGGTCCGGGTGGAGCTGAGCGGGTTCTTCGACTCGGTGTACTCGTACGTCACGAAGAAGAAGGTCTTGTTCCTGATCAGCGGGCCTCCGAACACCCCTCCGACTTGATCGCGGTGGTAGTAGGGCTTCTCCCGCCCGGCTCTGTTCGTAAACCAGTTGTTGGCATTGAGCGAGGAGTTGCGCAGGAAGTAGTACGCGGTGCCGTCGAAATTGTTGGTGCCTGACTTGATCACCATGTTCACGACGGCGCCGCCGGTCTGGCCGAATTCGGCGGAGAAGAAGTTCGTCTGCACCTTGAACTCCTGCACCGCGTCCACGGCAGGCGAGTACTTCAGGTCGGTGACGCCGGAGTTCTGCTCGACGGTCACCACCGTCACGCCGTCCAGCAGGACGTCGGAGGTCGAGTTGCGCGAGCCGTTGGCGACGAAGTTGGTGTTGTTGTCACCGGGCCGCCCACCGGAGCCGACGACGCCAGGGGTGAGGTAGGTGAAGGCCATCGGGTTTCGCCCGAGGTTGGGCAGGGAGACGAGGGTCTGGTTGTCGATGACCTGGCCCAGGTTGGCGATGGTCGTGTTCACCAGCGCGGCCGAGCTGGTGACCTCGACGGTCTCGCTCACCTCACCGACCTCGAGTCGCGCCTCGAACGTGGCCTGCTGCTGAACGGCGAGGGTGAACCTGGCGCTCGAGAACTTCTTGAAGCCGGCGGCCTCGACAGTCAGCACGTATTGGCCCGGCGGCAGGGCGGTGATCGTGAATCGGCCCTCCTCGTCGGCCTGCGTCGTCTGGCTCGTTCCCCGGTCAGCATCCGTGATGCTCACCGATGCTCGAGGAACCCAGGCACCAGAGGGGTCCTTTGCCGTGCCGCGGACGCTGGCGGTGAAAGACTGCCCGAAGGCGAGGCTGCACAGACAGCATTGCGAGAGTGAGGCTTTGAAGCAGGGTAACGGATACACGCCTGGGGGTGGATGACATGGCTCCCCTCCGTTGACAGGCAGGGGCGGTGATGCTCTCTGCCTACCGGAAGTAAGTGGCACAGAGGTGACGTGGCGATAGATCTACAGTTTCTCTACTTCAGATGCAAGGCCAGTGACGGCACGACGAACGCAGGTGAAGGATGAGCTTCGGGCTGCGGAGGGAGCCGTACCCGACCCTTGGGCTAGGAGACGCCCTGCCGCATGTACGTGGCGACCGCCGATACCGCGCGGTCGATTTCGGCCATCGTATTGTAGATGTGCGGCGACAGCCTGATGCCGGGCCGATCCTGGCCCGTGCGCGTCGCGCAGCCGATGCGATCCTTTTGATACAGCGCCGCCGCAAGCTTCCGGACATCGAGATTGCCGGGACGAAACGTGACGATCGTCCCTGATCGCGATGGGTCCGGATGCGTCCACAGATGCACACCATCGATGCGGTCGAGACCCGTGATCAGCGCCTGCGCGAGCGCGCGACTGCGGGCTTCGATCGCCTTCAGCCCGATGCCGTTCTGAAACTTGATGGCCTCGCCGAAACCGATGATTGCGGGCTCGTCGCGCTGTCCCATCGCTTCGAATGTCCTCGAACTGCCCACGGCGCCAGGATAGGCGCTGATGATACTCGGATGAAGCGCGCGCTGGGCACGCTCGTTCAGGTACAGCACACCGACCTCCTTCGGGCCGCACGGCCACTTGTGCGCGCTGCCCGTGTAGAAGTCCGGCTGGATGGCGCTGAGATCGAGGTCCATGAATCCGAGCGCCGACGCACCATCGATCAGCGTGAAGATGCCGCGCTCGCGAGCCAGCCGGGAGAGCTCCCGTGCGGGCAGCACGTCCCCCACCGTGCTCGTCTGGTGCGAGAACGCGAGCACGCGAGTCCTCGGCGTAATCGCTCGCGTGAACGCCTCGACGTAGAAATCCGCCCCCGGATGCGGGTTCGGCTGCTCGATCACTGACACCGAATAGCCGAATCGCTTCGACTTGGTCTTCCAGGCCTCGTTGTTGCTCGGATGGTTGTCCGAAAAGATGACGACCTCGTCGCCTGATTTGAGATCGAGACCGCTCGACACGAGGTTGTTCGCCTCGCTCGTGTTTCGCGTGAGCACGATTTCCTCGGGCGTCACGCGCAAACACGCGGCCACGAGCCGCCGCGTCTCCTCCTTGCCCGCGGCCATCTTCTGCCGATTGTCGAACGACGGGTCGGCATCGATGTCCTTCGTGTTCCGGTACACGGCCTCGAGCACCGGCGCCGGAGACGGGCAGAGATTCGCGGCGTTCATCACCGCGAGGTCGGGCGGCATCAGGAACTGATCTCGCACCGTGCGCCAGAATCTCTCGTCCGGTTGTTGGGGCGTCGGCGCCAGAGGTGGCACCGCGAAGACGTTTCGGGGCACCAGCGCAGCCGAGCCTCCGAGCGCGATCAGCCGGGCGAAGTCTCTACGTCTCATGATTGAAGAATCCTTGTCAGGAGCCAGGCGAAAGAAGGCCGGGGCGGGTTTTCAAATCGTGTTTTCCTGCATCAGCAGCTCGACTGACGGCAGGTTACCCGCGACGGACTCCGACGGGCTGCCGAGATCGTATTCTGCCACGTAGTGCCGCGGGTCCATCATCCGCTGCGTGCGCCACAGCGCTTTCATCAGGAACATCGCGTTGCGCGGCTCGACCTGCCGCAGCCACTGCCACACGCTCTTGCGGCCACCCAGGTTGAGCACGGAGCGGCGCCAGGTCTCGCAGTAGAGCTCGAAAAACCGCTGAGCGCCGAGCGCGGGCTCCCAGAGCAGGTGATGCATGTCGAAATGCGCCCACTTCCGCGCGCCGAGCCGGGGCCGCATCTCTTCGAAGTAGGCCGTGCCCGGCAGCGGTGTCAGGATGGTGAACCCCGCCTGATGCAGGCCGTGGCGATCCACGAAGTCCCACAACCGTTCGAAGTCCGGTTCCTGCCAGGCCGGGTCGATCACGAAGTTGCCCGTGACGCCGTAGCCGAGGCCGCGGGCGACCTCGATCGCCTCTTCCGTCTGGCCGACGGTCGCGTCCTTGACCAGTCCCTTCAACCCGTCGTCGCTCGCCGCTTCGAGCCCGAAGAAGATGTCGAACTCGCGCGCGATGGGACGCCAGGCCTCGAGCAGCTCCGGATGACGCGCGACGGTATCGACGCGGCTCTGCACGAGCACCCACTTCTTGCGGATTCCGCGCTTCCGGAGCGCGTGCGCCAGCTCGAGACTCCGAGAGGGGTGATACCAGAACAGATCGTCGGCGACGAAGACGTCGTCGCCGACGCGCTCGAAGTCGTCGCACACCGATCCGATCGACCGCTCCCGGACCGATCGCGCGTGCAGCTGCCAGATGGAACAGAACGAGCACCGGTACGGGCAGCCGCGCGCCGTCTCGATCAGCCACGTAGGTCGATGGGCGAGACACGCGTACTGCCTCCGCCAGCGATCCACGTGGCGCCGGGCAGGACTGGGCACGTCATCCAGCTCGAACACGTCGTCGTCGGCCGGCGTGCGGACCCACGCGCCGTCCGCGCCGCGGATAGCGACGCCGGGGACCGAGGACCACGGGCGATCCCGATCGAGCGCGTCGACCAGCCGCGGCACGGCGCGCTCGCCGTCGTCGAGGACGATCGCGTCGATGGCCGCGTTGACGAACGGCGCGGGATAGGCGGCCGCGGTGTGTCCGCCGATGACGAGCGGGATCTGAGCCGACGCGCGCCGGATTCGAGCGACGAGGTCCAGCACGTTCTCCGTCTCGAGGGCGTGCATTGCCGCGATACCGACGAGGCCGGGACGTGCCTTCAGGTAGTGCTCGACCGGACGGCCGAATCGAAGATCGACCAGCGTGACGTCGTGCCCGCGGGCTTCGAGCGCGGCGGCAATGTATTCCATGCCGAGCGGCTCGATGCGGAAGAACGGTCCGAGGCCGAAGCGTTCGTTACCAGGGACGGGCCGAAGCAGCAACACACGCATGGATCGAGCCGGCAGCGTACCACGAAAGCTGCTGCGGTCCTGCAGACAGGCTCAGGACCGTCCCGAAAGAATTCCAGGGACGAGCGGCGCAGCGAGCCAGCCGTCTTGACCGCCGAAAACTCATGCTCCTGAGTCAAGTTTTCGGCGGGCAAGCGGCGAAACAGTAAACAATGCCATCGAGCGAGGCGGAGCCTGGACGGTCTGAGGCGCAGCCTCGCTAGTGCTATACTCCCGCCCCGAGCTCCGAACGTCCTCAGGTACCCGTGCTCTCACCAATTCAGTTCATCGTCTCGTGGGCCCACCGCCGGCGGGTACCAGTGATGTGCGCGTCGGTGGTGCTCATCCTCCTGTCGGGGCTCGGCCTCAGCCGCCTGTCCTTCGATGCGGATGTGCTGAGCCTGCTGCCGCGCGATGGCGACGCGACCCCGGCATTTCGGACCTTCCTGCAGCGCTTCGGATCACTCGATCAACTCTTCGTCGTGTTCACCGCGCCGGATGGGCGCGCCGTGTCGGACTACGCGGACGACGTGGACCGCTGGATCGCGGAGCTGCGTGCCGTTCCCGAGATCGAATGGGTGGACCCCGGAACCGCGGGGCCGGATCGGGATTGGGCCTGGCTCGCGGAGCATCAACTCCTGTTGTTGCGCGGCGCGTCACTCGACACGGCGCTGGCCCGCCTCCAGCCGGACGGCATGGCCGGCGCGCTGGCCTCGACGCGCGAGCTGCTGACGATGCCGTCGCCCGCGGTGGCGGCGATGGTGCGCCAGGATCCGCTCGATCTGCTCGGCCTGCTCCGTCAGCAACTCGGGGGACAGCGCGCGGGGATTACCGCCGGCATCACCGAGGGGGGATACGTCAGCGCCGATGGCCGGCGCCGGCTCGTCATCGCCAAGCCACGCCGGCCTCCGTTCGATACCGGGTTCTCGCACCAGCTGATGCAGCGGTTGGACGCGATCGCCGCAGCGCAACGGAACGCTGCCCGCCCCGACGACGATGAGCCGGCGCCGCCCGTGGAGGTCGCGTTCGCGGGCGGGCACCGCATCGCGATCGAAACCGAGGCCGTTGTGAGGCGGGAAGCCGTCCTGAACGGCGTCGGATCGCTGGCGCTGATTCTGCCGCTCCTCTTCCTCGTCTTCCGGAGCGTGTGGCTCCTCGTCTGCGGCGCGCTGCCATCGCTGATGTCGCTCGTCGTGGCGCTCGGCCTGATGGGGCTGGGAGGGGCGACGCTCTCGGCCGCGGCGACCGGGGCCTCGGCCATGCTCTTCGGCCTGGGGATCGACGGGGTGGTCCTCGTCTACATCGCGCACCGGCTCGCGCTGGCGGACGGGCTCGGCGTGACGGAATCGGTCGCGACGCTCGGCGGGCCATCGGCCAGCATGCTCCTTGGCATGCTGACCACGGCCGCCACGTTCTACGGGCTCGCGTTCGTCGATTTCCCGAGCCTGCAGCAGCTCGGGCTGGTGATTGGCCACAGCATGGTGGCGTGCGGCGTGCTGACCCTCGTCCTCGTTCCGGCGCTCCTGCCGAAGCACCGCCCGCGCGGACCGATCAGGGTGTTGACGTGGCCGTCGTTCGCGTCCTGGATCACGAAACACCGGACACGCGTGCTCGTCGCATCCGCTGTCGTGACGGTCGGGCTCGGCGCGGCCTCGCTCGGCCTTCACGTGGACACGTCGCTGGAGCGCATGCGCTCGACCACGCCCGGCGCGTTGTTCGAGGAGTCGGTCCGGAAGATGTTCGGGCTTCCGAGCGACGTCTACGTGTGGCTCCAGCACGGACCGGACCTCGAGCCGCTGCTCCAGGCGAACGAGGCGGTGGCCGCCCGCGTGCGCGACGAGGCGCCGACGCTCACAATCGACGCCGCGTCAGCCTTGCTGCCGTCAGAGCTGGCGCAGAAGCAGTCGATGGCGCGCGTCGCCGGTCAGGCGCCGCAGCCGGAGGCGATCCGGGCGAACATGGTGCAGGCCGCGTCGGCCGCGGGATTCCGGGCCGGCACGCTGGATCCCTTTCTACAGCGTCTGCCGAAACTCCTCGACCCTGGCCAGCGGCTCACTGTCGACGGCTATCGGGAGCACGGCCTCGGAGACCTGATCGGGCGCTTCGTCTCGCGCGAACCGGATGGCTGGATGCTCGCGACGTACGCGTTTCCCGCGAACCCGGCCGAAGCGAGCGCGCTCGAACGGATCGCCGGGGAGAGCCGCACAGCGGGGCGACTGACTGGGCTGGCTCTCGTCAACCGCGAGCTGGCGGAGCGCTTCGTGCCGCAGTTCGAGCGCGGCCTGGCGATAGGGTCGATCGTCGTCGTCCTGATCATCGCCGTCACGTTTCGGACGTGGCGACTGTCGCTGCTGGCGATCGTGCCGACCGTGGCGGGCCTGATCTGGGCGGCGGGCGTGCTGGCGCTCGCGCGTGTGCCTCTGGATCTCTTCGCGCTCTTCGCCGTCGTGACGTTCGTCGGCATCGGGATCGACTACGGCATTCACGTGGTGCACCGGTATCGCGATCATGGAGACGCCGAGCTGGCCGTGGCGCAGCTCGCGCCGGTCATCGTCGTCGCCGGCCTGATCACGCTTGCGGGATACGGGACACTCGTCATCTCGAGCTATCCGCCGCTGCGATCGATCGGGCTGGTCTCCGCCGTGACCATCCCCACGCTGGTCGCGGCGTCCGTGCTGCTGCTGCCCGCGTTGCTGCCGGCTCGTAGCGCTGGCCTTCAGGCCAGCCCTGCTCTGCCGTCTCGTAGTGCTGGCCTTCAGGCCAGCCCAACTGACGTTCAGGCGCAGCCCTGCTGGGCCGACGCCGGGGCCGACCTAAAGGTCGGCACTACACACCAGGTCGGCGCTACACCCGGGCCGCGCCGCCGATGCGTGTGCAGGCGCTCATCCCCGCGTTCAACGAAGCGGGCGCGATCGGACAGGTCGTCAGCGGCCTCTCGCCACACGTCGCCGCCGTGTGTGTGATCGACGACGGGTCCACGGACGGCACTGCGGATGCCGCGCGGAGCGCCGGCGCGGAAGTCATCGTGAACACTGGAGAGCGGGGCAAGGGCGCGGCGGTTCGGTCGGGCCTCGCGCGCGTCCTCGCGCGCGACTGCACGCACGTGCTGCTGATCGACGGCGATCTCCAGCATCTGCCGGAGGAGGCGCCGCTCCTGGTGGCCGAGGCGGAGCGGACCGGGGCCGACGTCGTGCTCGGCGAGCGTCGCTTCGACCGTCAGGCGATGCCGGCCTCGCGGTATCACGCGAACCGGATCGGCAGCTTGGTGCTCTCGCGGTTCATGGGGGTCGCGGTCCGGGACACGCAGTGCGGGTTCCGGCTTTTCAGAGCCGACGCGTTGCGAGGCCTGCGGCTGAAAGCGCGCGGCTACGACATCGAAACCGAGATGCTCGTGAAGCTCACACGGCGCGGAGGGCGCATCGCCCGCGTGCCGATCACCGCCGTGTATGCCGGCCAGCGCAGCAAGCTCAGGCCGGTGCGCGACACTACGAAGACCTGCTTTCTCGCGGTGTACTACCGCTTTCTGGAGCGACTCTGACAGCCGATCTCGGACGAACCGAGCCGGTGCCGCGCCGCTGGACGGTGCACGGGCTCAACAGCGGCGCCATCTTCGCGGCGACGTACCACGGCGTGCGCATCCTGCCGCGATCGCTCTGCTACGCGATCGGGCATGTCGGTTCCTGGATCGCCTGGCGGCTGATGCCGGGACAGCAACGCCGCCCTCGCCGACAACCTCGGGGCCGTCTTTCCCGGCGAAACCGAGGATCAACTGCTGCGGCGCGCGCTCGACGTGTATCGCAGCTACACGCGGGACGCGATCGATTTCCTGAAAGCGCTGTCTGTCGGCGAGGCCGAGGCGCAACAGATGTTCGAGATCGAGCCGGAGCGGGTGGCGGCGCTCCAGGCGCTCCACGCCGAGGGCCGCGGCATCATTCTCGTCACCGGTCACTATGGGAATTGGGAAGCCGGCGCGGTCATGATGACCAGGTTCCTGCGCCTGCCGCTCACCGTCGTCGCGATGCGAGAGGCCAACCCGGAGGTGAACCGGATCCGGCAGCGGATTCGCGATCTGATCGGCGTCGAGACGCTGGAAGTGCGGCAGTCGCTCGACACGCCTCTGCAGATCCGCCGCGCGCTCTCACAGAACCGGTTCGTGGCGCTGCTGGTCGATCGGCACTTCGGGCGCGACCGCGTGGCGGTCACGTTCCTCGGGCGCCAGGCGTGGTTTCTTCGGACCCCGATGGTCATGGCGAGCCTGACGGGCGCGCCGCTCGTGCCCTGCTTCATCCGCCGGATCGGGCGCGGCCGGTTCGCCGCGCTGCCCGGCCGGCCGGTGCTCGTGCGCAGCGATCTCCCGCGCGACGACGCGATTCAGGCACGCCGCGCAGGAGGTCGCGGACCAGCTTGCCGAGCAGGTCCGGGCACATCCCGAATGCTGGTACCACTTCTATCGGTACTGGGACGCCCAGCGCGACGAGTACGTCGGCCTCGAGTGAGGGATTCAGGGTTAGTGATCAGCAGGTTGCTTGAAAAACTGCAATCCAACCAAGAGCAAACAGGAGAACAGGAGCAAGGGAGGCTCTTTGGTTTTTGTTTTTTGTCTTTCTTGTTTTTTTTCTTTGTCTCCCGTTCTCCCGTTCTCCTGTTTGAACTTTGGAGTGATTCCAGTGATTAGTGATTGAGTGATGGATCCCGTTTCACACGTGGCGTTCGGCCGCACGCTGATGGCGCTCGACACTCACCGCGCGCTCGGCCGGGGAGCGATGGCCGCCTGCGTGCTCGGTTCGTTGACGCCCGATCTCGACGCGGTCTTCATGCCGATCGGCTGGGACGTCTACCTCCGCCATCACCAGGGGGGCACGCACTCGCTGATCGGATCGATCGCGTGCGCCGCGCTGACCGCGGCTCTCATCAGGACTGTTGCGAAACGCGGCAGCTACTGGCCGCTCGTGCTCGCGGCGTGGGTCGGGGCCGTGGGCCATCTCGTTCTCGATGTGATCTCAGGCGCCGACGTGCGGTTCTTCTGGCCGCTCGGGCCGCCCGTTGCGCTGCCGCTCTTTGCGATGGCTGATCCCTGGCTCGGTGGCGTGTTCGTGCTCGGTTTCGTGACGCTTGCCCTCAGAAGAACGAATTCCGGGCGAGTCGCCGCCGTCATCCTGATCGCCGTGGCGGCCCTCGCGGCAAGCAAGGCGGCACTCTACGCGAAAGCGCACGCAGGTGAACAGTCTGCCGCCGGCTCCGTGCAGTTCAGGCGGGCCGACGCCGAATGGGGGTCACTGGCCCGTTGGATCACCTACGAAACGCGAGCGGACGTCGTCGATGCACGCCGCGTGGACGCCTTGACAGGCACGATCACGCCGCTCGTCAGCGTCCCGCGGGGCCTGGACGATCCCCTCGTCGCACGGTCCAGGGAGCTGAAGACCGTGCAGAACTTTCTGGCGGTCCACGGCGTCACGTTCGCGATCGTGATCGGCGCGGGCGCAGAACGCCGGCAGGTCTTGTGGTCGGATCTTCGATACTGCAGTCCCGCGGATCAGCGGACCGCGTCATGGCCGCCATGGGCGCCGGCCGACCTTGGCAGCGGACTACCCGTCTCGTGCACGCTGTGGTTCGGCGGTGAATTCGATCCCGCGACCGGCCGCCCGACCGCCTCGATCGTCCATGTCGGTCACCTGGTGCAGCGCAGGCCGATCCGCTGAGCGAACGGCGCGCACGAGAAGGTTGGCGAACGGCGTGCCCTGGCCCATCGGCTGGACGGCGGCCTGCAAGCCGCGCCGGGTGAGCAGCGACGCCCACGCGTCCGCGGTCCTGAAGTGGAATGGCTGGCGCCACCGGCCGACCGCGATCGACTTGAGCCTGTTGCCGAAGCGGACCGCGGTGAACCGCCAGCCGCCGCACGGATCGGCTTCACGGATGAGAATCGTCCCGCCGGGTGAAAGCGCGGCGCTGGCATGGTCGATCACCCGCTCCTGATCTTCGGGCGGCATCAGGTGCAACACGTCGAAGAACAGCACGGAGTCGGCCTGAGGCGGCATCGAGCTCCGGGCATCGCCGCGCAGGACTTCGACCGCGGGCCCAAGCGCCTGCTGCGCGAGGCGCGCGACACGCGGGCGCACTTCGATGCCGACGAGCCGCGCGAATCGCGGCGGCGGCGGGACGCCGTCGGGCCACAGTCCTTCCGCCCAGAGCCGCGGGGCGTGCGCGAGCACCGAGAGCGTCAGGCCCTGGCCGCAGCCCACGTCGACGAGCGTCCGGCCGTCCGGCAGAAGTCCCGCGGCCGCCGTGGCGCGATAGAGCGGATCGCCGCGAAGCTTCCCGCGCGCGAACTCCCACGCCGTGATACTGAGCGGAAGATAGGGATCGCTGGCCGTCTCCCAGAGCGCGGCGAGCGGATCGGCGCGTCGCGACGCGCCGGTGGCGTAGGTGGCCGCCGCGACCGCCAGGCCGAGCGACGTGCCGACGATCAGGCTGCCCAGGAGCAGATCGCCACCGTAGATCCACGCACTCGTCGTGCGCATCTCCGACAGCGAGAGCTCGTGGAAATCCTGGCGGCGTGCCCAGGCGCCTGTCTGGATCTCCGCCAGGATGAGCAGCGGCGAGAACAGCGGATTCGAGATGTTCGCCGCCAGGTACATCTTGAGGCGGTTGAGGCGCAGCAGCCACCCGACGGACCAGACCAGAAGGAGATGGAAGCCGTAGAAAGGGGAGCAGCCGATCAGGATGCCGACGCCGAGCGCGGCCGCGTCCCGAACCGGGCCGCGGCCTTCCGTCCTCAGGTCGTAGAAGATCCGTCGAAGCCGGCTCGCGGGTCGCCGATCATGGCTGGAGGCGTTCGATCTGGCGGAGCCGGACAGACACCGTGTTCACGGTCCGATTCGCGCGAGGGTGATGGCGCCGACGGCGACCGTGCGGTCCCCGGCCACCACTTCGCCCTCGATCTTGTAGAGTCCGCCGAGGTGCCCGACGACCCGCGCACGCGCTTCGAGCACGTCCCCCGCCCGGGCCGCGGCCGGAAACTTGAACGGCCCCAGACCTGCGACGTGCATCCCGATAGGCGTCAGTGGCTCGCCCGCCTGCGGCGCGCCCGCCGCGAGGCCCCCGGTCTGCGCCAGCATCTCCACCAGAATGACGGCAGGCACGATCGGATCGCCGGGAAAGTGCCCCTGGAAATAGAAATCGGTCTCGTGCGTGACCCGCCGCGCCACCGCCAGTTCGCCGGGCCGCAGATCCATGACCTCGTCGAGCAAACGCATCGGAGGACGATGGGGCAGCAGAGCGAGGAAGTCCATTCGGAAGATCAGTATACCGTTCTTGGTTCTTGGTTCTTGTGTTCTAGTTCGTCCGTCGTCCGTTCTCCGGTCCTCCGTTCCTCCGTTCCTCAGTGTTGAAACCTCCGATGGCTCCGTCGCCTCCGTTAGCTCGTCACCACCGCGGCCACGCGATTGTCTTCCCCGAACTTGCGCCGGTAGTACGACGTCCAGATCGGCGCTGACCGGGACGCCGACGATCGTCGGGAGGAGCCATGGCACGGCGGCCCAGGGGCCGTCCATCGAGATGCCGAACAGGCGCCCCATTCCGAGGACGAAGAACGCGGTGTGAAAGGCGACGCCGCCCCCGAGCATCGAGTTCATGTGCTCGTACCACCAGGCCATCGGTGACGGATACGGCTTGCGCGCAAAGCCGAGATCGCCGAACCCGATCAGGAAGCCAATCGGGCTGAGCGCCGCGTACACGAACCTCCCGGTCGAGAGTCCGAGCACGAGCATTCCAACGGAGGCCGCGATGGTGGCCACGTGCACGGCCGTGTGGAACGGCGTGCGCAGTTGATCCGGCGCACGGCGGGTCGCGAGGACGCGGACGCCGTGATACACGGGGGCGAAGGTGATCAGCACGAGATAGAACAGAAACGGCGCCGTCAGGCGGATCTCGCGCGCGATGATCGCGGCGCGTTCAGCGCTGACCGCCCGGCGCGGAGGATGGACCGTGAGCGGCGCGCCGAGAAGGAGCGCCGCCATCAGCATCCCCGTCGCGGCGATCGCGCACGTGCACCAGAAGAAGACGCGGCCGGCCCGCATGTGGGTCGCGCCTCCCTTCCGCGCCAGCGCCGGCGTCCAGAACGCCAGGAGACCGATGAGGCCCGCGACTACGTGAAGCGCCAGGATGATCTTATAGGTGGTCAGCATCGGACTCTCCTTCGGACTGTGGGAAATCAAGGAGACAGGAGACAGGAGACAGGAGACGGAGCGTCACGGCCGTCACAAAAAGACGAGAATCACTCTGCCTCCTGCCTCCTGTCGTTCTGCCTCCTGTCTTAGGCCCCCAACTTCTCCGTCAGCTCCTTGAACCGCCGCCGGCTCACTTCATACTTCGATCCGTCCCGCAGCGTGACCTCGCCGTGCCCGCCCGCGGTCGGCGCCACCTCACGTACCGCGTCGAGGTTGACGATCGCCGCACGGGAAATCCGGAAGAAATGCCGTGCGTCGAGCCGCGTCTCGAGGTCGTTGAGCGTCGGCGACATCCAGTAGTGCTGGTCCGCCGCCTGCAGCTTCGTCATGCCGTCCTCCGAGACGAAGCACAGGACCTCGCGTCCCGCGACGACGCGGAAGGTCGAGCCGCGCCGGGCGAGGAACCGGGCCGGCGGCGCCGCGGCCAGCACCGCCTTCTCGATGGCCCCGTCCGAACGCGTCCCGCCGCGCACGCGTTCGAGGGCTTGTGCGAGGCGCGCGCGGTTCACGGGCTTGAGCAGGTAGTCCACGGCGCTCAGCTCGAACGCGTCGACCGCGTACTGGTCGAAAGCGGTGCAGAACACGATGTGCGGGCGCGGCGACGGCAGCGACGCCGCGACCTCCATCCCCGTGCACCCCGGCATCTGGATGTCGAGGAAGACCACGTCGGGCGTGAGACGCGCGATCTCGTCCATCGCGCCTTCGCCGTCCCCGGCCTCGCCGACGATCTCCACATCCGGCACTTCCGCCAGCAGCCGGCGGAGACGCTCCCGCGCCGGCTCCTCGTCGTCGACCAGCACCGCCCGGATCTTCGCGCCGGCTGTTGTCATCGGCGCACCTTGCCCACCACGAGGGTGCGGTCGTCGCCGGCGGGCGCTCCGGCGCAGAACGCGCCGACGTCGGCGAGCGCCGCCTCGACGATTTGTCGCGCCGGCAGCGACGCGTGACGGCGGAGGATCGCGATCAGGCCTGCCGCGCCCAGCTCGTGTCCGCCCGGTGATGTCGCTTCGGACAGTCCATCGGAGTACACCGCCAGCACATCGCCGGGGCCGAGCGCGACGGATTGCTGCTCGAACGCCGCGTCGGCGGACCAGCCGACGACCGTTCCCGTCGCGTCGAGCATCCGCACGTCCCCCTCGGCCGAGAGAAGGATGGCGGGCGGGTGGCCGGCGTTCGCGTAGGTCAGCGTGGAGGACCCGGCGTCGAAAGCGCCGAAGAACACGGTGGCAAAGCGGTTCCCTTCGATCGTGCCGGCGGTCAGCCGGTTCAGTTCCGTCATCACTTCGGCGGGCGAATCGCCGACGTCGCGACCATGACTGGCGCCGGTCGCTTCGTCGAGCCTGGCCGAAGCCGGAGGCGAAGGCCGGCCCCCGCGCGCGGTGATGGCCTGCAGGCGCGCCTGCACCGCGGCCGCGAGAAGCCCGGCATACATGCCCTTGCCCGACACGTCGCCGAGCGCGATGCCCATCCGCCCGCTGCCGAGCGGCAGGAAATCGTAGTAGTCCCCGCCGACGCCGTCCGCGGGCACGCACATCCCGGCGCACTCGACGCCGGATTCGCCGGGCGTGTCGGCCGGCATCAGCCGCATGTGCGTGCGGACGGCCTCGTCGCGCTCGCGCGTGGTCCGCTGCTGCTCCGCGATCTGGCCGGCAATCCGCTCGACGGTCCGCGCCAGGCGATCGCGATTCACCGGTTTCAGCAGATAGTCCACCGCGTGCAGCTCGAACGCGTCGACGGCGAACCGATCGTACGCCGTGCAGAAGACGATGCGCGGGCGCGGGGCCTGCAGCCGCGCCGCCACTTCGAGCCCCGAGAGCGCGGGCATCTGGATGTCGAGGAACACCAGGTCGGGCGTCAGCGCGTCGATGCGCGAGACGGCTTCGAGACCGTCTTCGGCCTCGCCGACAATCTCGACGTCCGCCGTGGACAACAGCCGGCGCAGCCGGTCGCGGGCCGGCGCCTCATCGTCCACGATCAACGCGCGGATCATCGGACCTGCTCCACGGCCGGCTGCGTCCGCGGCTCCTGGCGGAGGAGCGGCAGCGAGACCGACACGGTCGTCGTCCGCGCGACGTCGTCGCGATCGACCGTGAGGGCGGCGTCCGATGCGAAGTAGCCTTCGAGGCGCTGCCGGATGTTGACGAGGCCGTAGCCGCCGCGCGTGCGCGCCGGCGCGGGCGAACCCGCGTCGCTGAAGCCCGGCCCGTTGTCCATGACGGACACGACGAGCGTCCCGGACGCCTCCCGGGCGCGGACGATCACGGACGCGGGCCCGCGCACCGACGCCGCGCCGTGCTTGACCGCGTTCTCGACGAGGGTCTGGACGATCATCGTCGGCACCCGCGCGCCGCGCGCCGCCTCTTCGATCTCCACCTCGACGTGCAGCCGCTCGCCGAACCGCGCCCGTTCGACCTCCAGGTACGCCCTGACGAAATCCAGCTCGTCGTCGAGGAGCGCCCACTCGCTTTCCGCGCCGCGCAGCGCGTAGCGGAAGACGTCGGCGAGCTGCTCGATGGTGCGGTCCGCGACAGCCGGGTCGCGATGGATCAGCCCGGCGATCGAGTTGAGGGCGTTGAACAGGAAGTGCGGGTTGATCTGCGCGCGGAGCGCCTTGAGCTCGGAGCGGCTCGCGTGCAGGGACATCTCGCGCGTGCGCTGCTCCTGCTCCAGCTTCCGCTCCTGCAGGTGGAGGTTCTCGAGGACGTGCGAGAACACGTCGGCGAGCGACGTGAGCAGCGCGACGTCCTCGCTGAAGTACGGCGCCTCGCTCTGCCGGGGCCCCATGAGAAAGCGGCCGACGATGCGATCGGCGGACCGGACCAGGACTTCCTGGGCGACGGGCCCGGCCGGGGCGCTCGCCCCGAGGTGCACCGTGGCGTTCGCGCCGAAGATCTCCTCGAGGCCGGCCTGCGCCCGATCGATGAGGAGCGCCTCGGTGGTCGCGGATCGCAACGTGCCGAGAAAGTGCTTGACCGCCTCGATGGTCGAGTAGCGGCGTCCGAGCCAGCGGCGATCGAGGACGGCGCGGATGCGGGCGTGAATCCACGGCAGCGCGACGACCACCGGCAGCAGCACGATCGCGTGAATCCAGGGAGCCGCCCACGTCGTCCGGAACGGCTCCAGCACCGGAAAGACGACGGCGAACCATGCGGTCAGCGCCGCGACCGACAGGAGGATCGCCGCGCCGCGCTTGACGAACAGGTCGAAGAACTCGAACGGGTTGTCGTGGTACGTGCCGACGAACAGAAACACGAGCGGCAGCGACTTGGCCGCGATCTCGAGGAGCGTGAACGCGGCCTGCCAGGGACGTGCGTTGCTGCTGAGCACCGTCAGCCCGAGAATCACCATGAAGAGGACCGCCGTCAACCCGAAGAGCCCGAGCGTCCACTGCCGCCCGCGCTCGCGCCGGGGCTCGCGCGCGTCGCCGTGCGTCGCGATGAGCGCGATGCTGTACACGGCCGCGGCCACGAACCCGCCGGTCAGCCCGAACCCCAGCAGCTGGTTGCCGAGTTGACGCGCGGCGGGATCGACCGTCGACGGGATCAGCAGCGTGACCCCCCACACGGGAATGATGAGCGCGGCCGCGTAGACCGGCCAGATCACGCGCGCGCCAGGCGCCCGACACCCGGCTCGGATCTGCGTCGGCGACCTCCGTCAGCGTCGTGTGCATGATGATCGGCGGGAACGCGAAGGCCAGGAAGACGGAGGCCACGTCGAGCTGCCAGGGAGTCGTGAGCGGCACCAGGCGATACAGCACCAGCCCGACGTTGCAGCAGAACCACAGCAGGCTGACGACGAAGAGCACGCCGTTGACGGCGGCGCCTTCGCTTCCGGCCGGCGGGCACACGGCCGTCGCGCGCGGACCAGCGCCGGCTGCGGACGAGCGTGATCCAGAGAAACAGGATCGCGCCGTACGCGAACGCGCCGAACGTGTAGACCAGCAGCGCGACCAGGCCGAGCGCTCTCATGGCCCGAGAATACGGTCTGGACAGGGCCGCCGGAAGCGGAATCGGATGAGCGGCGGGTGTTCCGCCTGAGCGGCGGAAATCCGGGAGTCAGCGG
The DNA here is from genome assembly GCA_963820645.1 of uncultured Acidobacteriota bacterium. Taxonomy (GTDB): domain Bacteria; phylum Acidobacteriota; class Vicinamibacteria; order Vicinamibacterales; family 2-12-FULL-66-21; genus JALZOC01. The sequence continues at coordinate 26,315 of CAWGAS010000054.1, forward strand.
GGGCACGTACTCTGGAAAACTCCTGATCTCCTGATCTCCTGTTCATCTCTTGCCGCGCGCGCCAGGGACCATCTCGACGAACCGCCGGACGAGCGGCACCCGTTCGGAATCGCGGTGCCAGGCGAGCGCGATGTTCCACGCGGCCTCCGGCAGCGTCAGCTCCCGGAAGCGGACGCCGGGCAGGCGCATGAGCGCCGCCGATCGCGGCACGAGCGAGACGCCCAGCCCGGCCCGGACGAGCGACAGCACCGTGAAGAGCTCGTCCGCTTCCTGCACGATGGTCGGCGCAAACCCCGCCGCGGCGCAGACGCTCAGCACGTGATCGTAGAAGCTGGCGGATCGCGCCCGCGCGACGATGATGAAGGGCTCCGCGGCGAGGGATTTGAGGCCGCGACGCGCGTCCCATGGGCTGCGCGGCCCGATCGCCGCGACCAGCCGCTCGGCCAGCACCGGGCGCATCACGAGCCGCTCGTCCGACACCGGCCGCCGCACGAAGCCCACGTCGATGCCGCCGCCGATGAGCGCACCGATCTGATCGGGCGTGGACATGTCGCGCAGCCGCAGCTGGACGCGCGGGTAGGCGCGGCGAAACCGCAGCAGCACGGCCGGCAGCACGCCGAGGATGCTGGCGATCCCGAACCCGATCTGCAGCAGGCCGGCTTCCCCGCGGGCGGCGCGCTGCGACAGCGCCACCGTGGCGGCCGCTTCGTGCAGCAGGCTGCGGCCGCGGCCCGCCAGCAGCCGGCCGGCCTCCGTCAGCCGCACGGCGCGGTAGCGGCGCACCAGCAGAGGCCCGCCAATCCGCTCTTCCATCCGGCGGATGCGCTTGCTCAACGCCGGCTGCGAGACGTGAAGGCGATCGGCGGCGCGGCCGAAGTGCAGCGTCTCGGCCAGCGCGACGAGCGCCTCGAGATCGACCAGCTCGACATCCATAACCACAGGTTATCAGACTACGCCAAACGTTTCATTGGACGGCATGAGAGGTCCCGCGGGATCATGGGAGATACAGACGCCTATTGGTCCGGCTTCGCCGGCCTCCGCTCCGATCGTTGTGCGCGGCGCTACGGCGGGCAAGCAGCCGGACCATGGCGGGTCAGAGTGCGCCGCGTGTGAGGACCAAGAGATGTTTGTCATGACCTGGAGCGCGATCGTCGGAACCATTGCGGCCCTGTGCACCACGCTGGCGTTCTGGCCGCAGCTGCTGAAGGTGCGGCGGCAGGGGGGCGCGGGGCTGTCGTGGTCGATGCTGTCCCTGTACCTCGCCGGACAGTTTCTGTGGCTTGGCTACGGGGTCATGAACGATGCGCGCGCCGTCATCGCCGCGAACCTCGCCTCGATCGGGCTCGTGTCGGCCATCGTCGTGATGAAGGTCCGCGCCGCCCGCCGGCCGGTCCGCCGGCGGCTGCGCATCGCGATCGACATGGACGAGGTGATGGCGGACGCGCTGGCCGAGCACGTGCGCCGGTACAATCTCGCGTTCGGCGCGCAGCTGACGATCGCGGACCTGCACGGCCGTTCGCTCGAGACGCACGTGCCGGCGGCACATCGAGAGCAGGCCGAGGCGCTGCTCGACGCGTCGTTCTTCCGGGACCTGGCGGTGATGGCCGATTGTCAGGATGTGATCCGCGACCTCGCCGTCCGGCACGACGTGTTCATCGCGACCGCCGCCATGGACGTGCCGGTGTCCTTCGACGCGAAGTATCAGTGGCTCCGGGAGCATTTCCCGTTCATCCCGCCGTCGCGCTTCGTCTTCTGCGGCGACAAGAGCGTCATCGACGCCGACTATCTCATCGACGACCGATCGCGGCATTTCGCCACGTTCAAGGGGCGGCCGCTGCTGTTCTCGGCGCCGCACAACGCCGCCGAGACCCGGTATCCGCGGGTCGCGTCCTGGGCGGAGATTCGCGAGCTGTTCGCGAAGGTCGATCGCGCGCTCGACGACGAGCACGACGCGGCGCAATTCTCCCGCTGGCTGCAGCCGCGCGAGCGAAGCCTGTAACCGTGCAGGGGGTCAGCCGGTATCCATTCAACCCCGTAACGTCGCTCACTCACCGACGGCCCTGTCGAGCCGTGTCAAAATCGCGTCGTACTGCTTGAGCAGAAGTCCCTCATAGATCGAGGCATCGCCGAAATACGTCATGTGGCCGCGCATCAACTGGATGGGGATGCCGGCCGAATACTGCGCCTGCTGAATGTGGCGATGGGCGTCCTCATACATCTGCTGCAATCGATAGGCTGACGACATCGCGGCGACGAGATCGGGATCGATGTAGGCGAGCGACAGTGTCGCCAATGCGACGTCCCAGGCCGCATACGCGACACCCGCGGAGTCGGTCGACATGTCAGGAACCGGCTGTGGCAGCGGTTGGCGTAGGTCGAGCAGCGCCACCTGGTGCTCCGCGACGTACTTCTCCAGGGCCTGACGCTGCTGGACATGGCGACCGTGGACGCGCTCGACTTCGGCCTTGTTCGCACGGAATTCCGCGCGGAAGCGGCGGAGGGATGCGTCTGCCAACCCCTGATGGCCGGCATTTTCCCGGCAGTTCTCGCCGAGCAGCCCAAGGAATACGCCCGCAGTGATGAGCACGACCTCCAGGCCAATCTTGAAAAACGACTTCGTCCCGCGTGGCGCGGTGACCTGACGGTCATGCCCCAGATCATCGACCGGTGGGAGATGAATCTCGGGCATCGTTCCTGCTCCTTGTCATGCCGCTGATTCTAGCGTCCCGTCCCAGTGGTTCGCGACATAATTCCCGGGCGGGGCATCCCGCCTCGCGGCGTTGCTCCTCGCTCACATACCGCCTGTATGCTCGCTCGTCGCGCCTTGCGATCCGGGCGCCGCGCCCGGGACTTACGCCACGATCCACTGGGACGGGACACTTGCGCTGTCGGCAGCAGGCGCAACGGGGGGCTGTGCTACGATCGCAGCTTCCTTTCCCTCCGAGGCACCCATGCGTGATCGCGCGCGTTCCCTCCGTTACTTCGCCCTGTCCGTCGTCCTGTCGGTCCTGATCGCGGCGCCGGCGCTTGCGCAGCAGCCCGTGCGGTATCGCGTGTCGTTCCCCGCGCCCGAGCATCACTACGCGCAGGTGGAGGTCACCTTCAGCGGGGTGCCGGCCGGTACGCTCGAGGCGCGGATGAGCCGCTCGTCGCCGGGCCGGTATGCGGTACACGAGTTCTCGAAGAACGTCTTCGATCTGCAGGTCTTCGACGGCAAGGGCCGCAAGCTCGAGCCGTCGCGCCCGCACCCGTCCCAGTGGAACGTCTCGGGCCACGACGGCACGGTCCGCATTGTCTACAAGGTCTTCGGGCTGCACGTGGACGGCACCTACCTGGCCGTGGACGACACGCACGCGCACATGAGCATGCCGGCGACCCTGATGTGGGCGCGCGGCTTCGACATGCGTCCCTCGCGCGTGACGTTCGAGCCGCCTGCGGGCAGCAAGTGGAAGCCCGCCACGCAGCTCTTTCCCACCGAAGATCCCTGGACGTTCACGGCGCCGAACCTTCAGTACTTGATGGACAGCCCCACGGAACTGAGCGACTACACGCTGCGCTCGTTCAAGGTGCGCAATCCGGACGGCAAGGAGTTCGCGATCCACACGGCCGTTCATCATGACGGCGACCCGTCGGCGATTGACGAGTACGCCGCCGGCGCCGAGAAGATCGTCAACGAGGCCGGCGCGGTCTTTGGAGAGTTCCCGATCTTCGACAACGGCAGCTACACCTTCCTCGGCGACTACGTCCCATGGGGCGGCGGCGACGGCATGGAGCACCGCAACAGCACGGTGGTGGCCTCGGCGACCTCGTTCAGGAATCCGCAGACGGTCCGCGGCGCGCTCGGCACGGTCTCGCACGAGTTCTTCCACGCCTGGAACGTGGAGCGCATCCGGCCGAAGTCGCTCGAGCCGTTCAATTTCGAGGATGCCAACATCTCCGGCGAGCTGTGGCTGGCGGAAGGGTTCACGCAGTATTACGGGAGCCTGATCATGGTGCGCGCCGGCCTGCAGGCGGCGGACCCCGTGCGGCTGACTGGCAGCGTCCTCTCCGTGCTCAACAATCCGGCGCGGCAGTTCAGGTCCGCCGTCGAGATGAGCATGCACGCGCCGTTCACCGACGCGGCCGCGGCGATCGACCAGACCAATTTTTCGACGACGTTCATTTCGTACTACACCTACGGCGCGGCGATCGCGGCCGCCCTGGATCTGAGCCTGCGCGATCGGTCGAACGGGAAGCTGTCGCTCGACGACTACATGCGGGCGATGTGGCTCGCGCACGGCAAGCCCGGCGGCCCGAGCCCGGGCCTGGTCGCCAAACCGTACACGCTCAAGGACGCCCGGGACCGGCTGGCCGAGGTGTCGGGCGATCGCCGGTTCGCGGACGAGTTCTTCGGCAAGTACATCGAGGGCCGGGAGGTCCCCGACTACGGCCGGCTCTTCGCACGCGCCGGGCTGGTGCTCCGCAAGCGCAACGCCGGCGCGGCGTGGGCCGGCGCGCTCGATCAGAGCGGCGGAGGACGAGGCCGTCGCGGCGCTCCTCCGTCAGCGACCGCGGCGGCGTCCGGCGGTGTGCGGATCCCGGGGCTCGTCGCCTGGGGGACCCCGGCGTTCCAGGCCGGGCTCGATCAAGGGGACGTCATCACGCACGCCGACGGGAAACCGATCGCGAGCACCGAGGACTGGCAGTCCGCGGTCCGCGCGCACAAGCCCGGGGATCAGATGCCGATCCAGTTCACGCGCCGCGGCGCCGAGTTCAGAGGCGCGATCACGCTGGTCGAGGATCCGACGCTGGAAGTCGTCTCGATCGAGTCGACGGGCGGCTGCGCTCTCGGCCGATCAGAAAGCGTTCAGGGACGGGTGGCTGGGAACCAAGAGGAATCCTGACCGGTCGCTGGTCGCAGGTCTCGGGTCCTGCACGAGCCGCGTCTCAGGTCGCTCACGAGCCGTGATACAAGACCGTTCGGGCACTCGATGGCCCGACAACGATCGCCAGACCAGTACGTCGCTGACGTCGCGAATGAGCGGACAGGAAACAAACATGTGCGGAGAGCGGTCTTCCCGAATGTAAAGGTATCGATGCCGCCGCGCCTGGAATCCAAGGTGGTCCTTCTCCCCCTCACGGGTCTGGCCGCGATCGGAGTGCTGGCGAGCGCCGTTGTACACCTTCATGACATGGATTGGTTCGGAGCCCCCACCCGTGGCGATGGGGCTGCACATCGGCATCTTCGTGGTGTGGGTGCCGACTGTCCTGGTGGCTCGACGCTTGACGCGGGGGTATGAACAGAAGGACCTCTGGAAAGCGATGCTTCGAGGTGCCCCTCCATGGGTGAAGGGTGCCACGTTGGGGCTCCTCTATTATGCACTCCTCAACTTCGCGCTCTTCATGTTCCTGGAGCGGGATCTCCCTGATTCCGAGCTTCTTCAGTTCCGGATGTTCTCGGGTCATTGGATGGCGTTCTACGGAGGGGCCGCGGCCGTTCTCTATTCTGCGACGCGGGCGGATCAAGTCGATTCACGTCGCACATGCCTGAACGGGCATGGAGTGTCAGCCACGGCCAGTTACTGCGACGAGTGCGGTGCACCGCTGGCTGGACCTGCGGAGTGATCGATGAATCTGTGACGACATGCCCACGTGTGACGAGATTCACGTAACCGTGCCCGCCGGCGATCCAGACCGCAGCACTGCGCTGGCCGATCCGACGATCCTTGAGCGACGTTCCGAGCGGCCGCTTTGTCGAAGTGCAGGTGGATCTCGATCCTTTCCCCGCACTGTTGGCCCTCGTGAACGGCGAGCAGGCCTGGTTGATGTGCATTCGGTACAAGGGTGACCCGGGCTTCAGCTCGAGAAATCATGACTATCGTGGACCGCCCGGGGCCACCATCACCTACACGCTTTCGAACGGTCAGGTAGACGAGTATCCCGCTGCGTGGGCTTATTCGAGGGCGCGTGCATTCGAGGCGCTCGAGGCGTTTGCGCGAACTCGTCGAGTGCCAGACACGATCGCGTGGTTCAATGACTCCGGGGATGGCCGTCAATCCCCAAATGATCGCTCAACGGTTCACGAGTAGGGATTAATTCGACTTTGTCGGATCTGAAGACCGTGACATCGGCGGGCGAGCGGGGTCGTCAGCCGCCGCCGCTCCGCATGCCGGGAAATCGCTCCCGGCTCTTACGCTGTCGCTCACGCGGCGAGTAGGGATGCGCGTGGGCGGCACATGCCCCGGGCTGCAGCAAGAAGTCGCGAAAGCGAAGGAGCGGTTCGGGTTGCCAGTGGACGCGCCTGTGCGGAGTTGTTACGAAGCGGGGCGCGATGGATTTTGGCTGGACCGCTGGCTCGGCACGCGTGGGCGTCCTGAGCCTCGTGGTCGATTCGTCGAGTATCGAAGTGAATCGCCGGCAGCGGCGGGCGAAGACGGATCGCCTCGATGCGGGCAAGCTGCTGCAGTTGTTGATGCGTTGGGCGCGGGGCGAGCGGGCGGTGTGGAGCGTGGTCCATGTCCCGAGCGCCGAGGCCGAAGAGGTCGCGGCAGCTGACGCGGGAGATCGACGACGGTGCGTGAGGATCGCAAACGCGTGCGCAGTCGGATCGAGGGGTTGCTCGCCACCCAAGGTGATTCGGCTCAGCGTCTCCGGCCGCGTTCCCCGACAGGCTGGCGGCGAGCTGCAGACCGGCGACGGGCGCGCCGCTGGCTCCGGCGCCTGAGCGGACGCGACTCGAGCGCGAGTGGGCACATCTGCGAGACGATCGACGAGTCGGCTCGACGCGTAACGGCGAGGGACCTGAGGACACGGACCGATTAGGGATTAGGGATTAGGGATTAGGGATTCTGCATCATCCTCGTCATCGTCACGTCGATCATCCTGCCCATCGGCGCCGGCGGGCGAATGCGGACGAAGAGGTGAAACGAGACCGGGCGCGCGCCGTGCGTCGGCTCGAGCACGGCGGGGACCGCGTAGAACGTCGCGTCCGCACCAACCGTGGCGTCCCATCCCCTCCAGCGCGCGATCCTCCGCGTGGCGCCGAGGGTCAGCGCCGACACCAGGTCGACGCCGCCGGTCCCTTCCGGAACATGCGCACCCTTGCGGCCGACGAACCCGTGCACGCCGAAGCGCAGCAGATCCGTCTCGACCTGCACGGCTTCGAAGCGTCCGTAGACCGCGTTGGCGCCGAACGTGCGGGTGGCCTCGGCGACCAGCGCGTTGAAATCCTTGCCCGGCTTGTCGTTGCGTCCGTAGGCGATCGTCGCGGCCGTGCCGCCGCCGGCGTGCGTGCCGGTCCACGACGCCGAGGCGGTTGTCCTCCGTACGTCGCCCGGCTCGAGCTCCTCCGGCTCGTTCAGGAAGCCGTGTGAGAGCTGAAGGGACCACGCCGCCCGCCGGTACCAGCCTCGCACCGACCACGAATCGAGCGCGCCCGGATCCATGAGGTCCCACCGATCGTCATCCGGCTCGCGTCCTCGGAAGATTGACGTCTCGACCTGCCACGGGCCGCGATCGATGCCGGCCGTGACGACGCCCATGGCGATGTGCGTCGAGTCCATCGTGTGATGGGCGAGCGGGGCGGTGGGCATCTCGGCCGCCGAGGCCCGATGCATGAACGCCACCGGCCCGAGCGCCGGCTCGCCGACCGGCGCGCCCGCGACCGTCAGCGCGTAGCCGCGCCCGACCGGCACGCGCCAGACGGCAGCGGCCTGCACCAGGAAATCGTGCGGATGCTGACGGTCGATGACGGCGATGTGGTCGAGCGCTTCGCCGGCCTGGAAGATCTCGCGATACCCGTCGCGGCCGGCGGTCAGGGGTTCGGCGCTCAGCATCAGGTTGAAGGTCAGCGTCCCGCGCGCGAACGGGCGCTGCGCCATCCCCATCCACCAGTTCTGCGACACCAGCTCGTCGCCGCCTCTCGGTCCGCCTTGATGGTTGACAGTCAGAAACAGGACGCCGTCCTGCATCACGTGCCACGCGGACGGTTGCATGGCCGCGTGATCGTGTGGAGCGGCTGGCGCGGGCGGATCGGGCTGCTGGGCGTGCGCCGGCGTCGAACCGGCAAGCAGCCACACGACCAAGATCGTTACGACCACCCGCCGCGAAAAGAGCGAATCACGAATCACTAATCCTTGAATCCTTGAATCGACGGAGTCAGCGGAGGTCATTCACACGGAGAAACGGAGGACCCGGAGGAACGGAGACAAACAATTCTAATGTTTCGTTCCGTTTCTCCGTTTCTCCGTTCCTCCGTGTTGCCGAGCGTTGCGAACGAGCTCCGTTGCCTCCGTCGATTCGAAGATTCACGGATTGGTGATTAGTGATTCGAGTGGGGCGCTATACTGGATTCCCCCGGTGGGTGCCCGAAATCGCACAGGTGGCCTGTCGGGGACGAATACTCCAGCTACTGCGTCTGACATCATAGTGGTCGGCACAACCGTCCAGCACTACCGAATCGGCGAACGCCTGGGCGCGGGCGGCATGGGTGAGGTGTATCGCGGCGAAGACACCCGGCTCGGCCGTCCGGTCGCGCTCAAGTTCCTGCCCCCGTCGCTCAAGGCGGATCCGGACAGCCGCGCCCGCCTGCTGAACGAGGCGCGCGCGGCGTCGATGCTCCGATCCCCCAACATCGCGGTGACCTACGACATCGGCGAAGACGACGGCACCGATTTCATCGTGATGGAATACGTCGACGGCGAGCTGCTGTCGTCGCGCGTCCTGAAGGGCGCGCTCCCGGTCCGCGAGGTGGTCGAGATCGGCCTGCAGGTCGCCGACGCGCTCGACGAAGCGCACGCGCGCGGGATCGTGCACCGCGACATCAAGAGCGCCAACCTGATGCGCACCGAGCGCGGTCTCGTGAAGGTGCTGGACTTCGGGCTCGCGAAATTCCTCTCCGGCACGCCGGCCACCGATCTGACGCAGGCGCCGATGACGATGGTGGGGATTGTCGTGGGGACGGTGTCCTACATGGCGCCCGAGCAGGCGCTGGGCAAGCCGATCGATCATCGGGCGGATCTGTTTTCGCTCGGCGTCGTGCTGTTCGAGCTGGTCACCGGGCGGATGCCGTTCGAGGGCACGTCGCCGACCGAGATCATCGACCACATCCTTCACGAGACGCCGCCGCCGCCGTCGCGATACGCCGCCGCGATCCCGCCCGCGTTCGACGCCGCCGTGGCGCGCGCGCTCGAGAAGGATCCGCAGTTCCGGTATCAATCGGCGAAAGCGCTCTACCAGGACCTGCGCGAGGTGGCCGAGACGCTCGACGCGGCGCCGCGATCGAGCAGCCGGGCCATGGCGGCGGCCCAGGCGGCCGGCCCGGTGGACCACTCCGTGGCCGTCATGACGTTCGCGAACATCACCCGCGAGGCGGTCGACGACTGGATCGGCACCGGCATCGCGGAGACCGTCACCTCCGACCTGAAGAACATCCACGGGATCACGATCATCGGCCGCGCGCGGGTGTTCGACGCGTTGCGGAACCTCAGCACCGACGCGCACCTCAACGACTCGCTGGCGATCGACATCGGCCGGCGGCTCGGCGCGACGTGGATCCTGGTCGGCGGATTCCAGCGGATCGGGACCTCGGTGCGCATCACGGCCAACGTGGTCGAGGTCGCGACCGGCGCGGTCAAGCGGACGGTCAAGGTGGACGGGCGCATCGACGACATCTTCGCGCTGCAGGACAAGATCGTCTTCGAGCTGAGCCAGGGGCTCAACGTGGCGCTGCGCGGGACGGAGATCGCCGACATCGAGCGGCGCGAAACGCGGTCGGTCGGCGCCTACGAGAGCTACGCGCGCGGGGTGATGAACCTGCGCCAGGCGACGCGCGACTCGATCGATCGCGCGATTGCGGCCTTCGAGGACGCGACCCGCCAGGACCCGGAGTATGCGCTGGCGTGGGCGGCCCTCGGCGGCGCCTACGGCCTGAAGGGAAGTTTCCTCAGCATCCCCGAGATGACGCACCAGGCGATGGACATGGAGCGGCGCGCGCTCGCGCTCGATCCGCAGCTGTCCGACGCGCGCTCGTGGCTCGGCACGTCGCTGCTGGCGCTCGGGCGCACCGACGAGGCGATCGTGGAAATCCGGGAAGCGCTGCGGCTCGACCCCGACAGCGGCCAGGCCCATCAGGCCCTCGCGCGGGCCTATTGGGTCGGCAAAGGGGACTTCGCCGCGGCCATTCCCCTCTTCGAGCGCGCCATCGCGCTGAACCCGGAAGCCGGGTATTCCTACCTGCAGCTCTCGCTGCTGCTCGCGTGGGAGGGGCAACTCGAGCGGGCGGAGGAGATCTGCCGGCGGGCGGTCGAGCTCCAGGAACAGTACATCTCCGGCAACTTCGGCCTGCAGATCGTCGGGGCGCACGCGCGTCTCGGGTACGTGCACTACCTGTCGGGAAAGTACGACGAGGCGCTGCGCGAATACGAGCGCGAGCTGGCGTTCATCGGGGCGAGCGATCACGCGCTGCGGGACCGCACCCTCCTCGAGCTCAACGTCAAGATCGGGGCGACGTACCTCCGGCAGGGCCGGCGTGAGGATGCGGAGCGGCACTTCGGCCGCGCGCTCAAGAGCTTCGATGCCCGCGTCGCAACCGGAGCGGACGACCCCTTCACACGGTACTACGTCGCCTGCCTGCACGCGCTGCGCGGCGACGCGCCGCGCGCGCTCGAGTCGCTCGAACGCGTCGCGGCCGGCCTGCCGGCGCTCACCGCCGCCCGCGCGCGCGTGGACGTCGATCTCGAATCGCTTCGGGACGAGCCGCGTTTTCGCGCGATCACGACGGGCTCCTGAGGAACCGACATCGTTAACTCCCAACCTCCGGGATAGCGCGGCGGCCTTGTGTAACAGGAGATCAGGAGATCAGGAGATTTTCGCTTTTTCTCCTGATCTTCTGACCTCCTGTTAGAAATCACGGCTTTAGGTGGTTCGATGATGGCGCACGAGAGCGAGTTGGTCGAGTGAAGGGAACATGCCGCAGACGTACGACGTGGTGATCGTGGGGGCAGGTCCGGCGGGGTTGAGCGCGGCGCTCGTGCTCGGCAGGTGCCGCCGGTCGGTGCTCGTGTGCGACACCGGGAACCCGCGCAACGCCGCCTCGCACGCGCTGCACGGGTATCTGACGCGCGACGGCATCGATCCGAAAGAGTTTCGCGCGATCGGACGCGCGCGAGCTCGAACGGTACGACACGGTCGAGCTGCGCAACGTCGGCGTGACGGCCGCCAAGTGCCACTCCGACGCGCGATTCGACGTCACGCTCGCCGACCATCAGATCGTCAGGTCCCGCAAGCTCCTGATCGCCACCGGCGTCTGCGACAACCTCCCGGAGATCGACGGGATCCGCGAGTTGTACGGACGGAGCGTCTTTCATTGCCCCTACTGCGACGGCTGGGAAGTCCGCGATCAGCCGCATCGCGATCTACGGCCGCGGCGACCGCGGGCTCGGGCTGTCTCTGGAGCTGACGACGTGGAGCCGGGACCTCGTCCTCTGCACCGACGGGCCGTCCGAGATCGACGACGAAGGGCGCGCGCGCCTCGAGCGCAACGCCGTCACGCTGCGCGAGGATCGCGTCGCCGCGCTGCGCGGACGCGACGGGATCCTCGAGCGCATCCTCTTCCGGAACGGCGAGGAGCTGGCCCGGCGGGCGCTGTTCTTCACGACCGGACAATCGCAGCGATCGAAGCTGGCGATGGACCTCGGATGCGAGATCAACGAGAAGGGGACGGTGCGCACCGGCAAATACGAAGCGACGCACCTCCCGGGTCTGTTCGTCGCCGGGGACGCGTCGCGCGCGGTGCAGTGGGTGATCGTCGCCGCCGCGGAGGGCGCGGAAGCGGCGTTTGCCATCAATACCGATCTCACGAAGGAAGATCTCCGGTAGATTCCGGTGGCGTCCGGCTTTAGCCGGACCTTCTGATTGGACCGCTAGTTCCGCGATTGGACTGGTCGTCCGTCACGCCTTCGTCACAAAACTCGCCCCAATTTGACCACGCCAGGGGTGCCAACCGATGATTGGACATCTCAGCGGTGCGTCCGCCGGCGGAGACTGTGGTCGGAGGGAGACGTGATTCATCAGATCGAGCGGCAGTTCTCGCGTGACGCGCGGCCGTTGTACGGGCATCTCGTGAGCCTGTTCGAGTCGGCGATCGCGCGCGGCGATCTGCCCTCCGGCTCGCGGCTGCCGCCCGAGCGGGAGCTCGCGCAGCGCCTCCGCATCAGCCGCACCACCGTCGTCAGCGCCTACCGCGAGCTGGAGTCGCGCGGGTTGCTGCGCGGCTACGTGGGACGCGGCACGTTCGTGTGCGCGGCGCCCGAAGCGGCGGGGACGCCGTTCGCGTGGCGCGGGAAGATCGCCGTCGGCGGCGCTCCGCTCCAGCGATACGACGCTGCGCGATGCGCTGCGGCACGCGTCGGACGCGCGGCTGCTGTCGCTGGCGGCCGGCGAACCGGCGATCGACTGCTTCCCGACCGCGGCATTTCAGCGCGCCGTGGACCACGTGCTCAAGCACGACGCCCGCGCCGCGTGGAGCCACGGCCCCACCGAGGGACAACCGGCGCTGCGCGATGCCATCGGGGAGCGGTTCAGGGTGCCGCCCGAGAGCGTGCTCGTGCTCGCCGGGGCGCAGCAGGGGCTCGACCTGCTGGCGCGGTGTCTCATCGATCCCGGCGACGCCGTCATCATCGATCGGCCCGGTTACCTGGGGGCCATTCAGTCGTTCCGCGCGGCCGGCGCCAAGCTGATTGGCTGGGACGTCGCGCGCGCCGACATCGACGAGCTCGAGGACCTGCTCGTCCGCTACCGGCCGAAGCTGATTTACACGAACCCGACGTTCCAGAATCCCACCGGGACGACGCTGCCGATCCGGACCTGTCGCGAGCTGCTCAAGCTGGCGGAGCGGTACCGCGTCCCGATCGTGGAGGACGCGACCTATCGGGACCTGTACTTTCACGAGGTCCCGCCGCCGTCGCTGCGCGACCTCGACGCGCAGAACCTCGTCATCCACCTGAACAGCTTTTCGAAAGTCATGGCCCCGGGGCTGCGGCTCGGCTGGCTGTCGGCGGCGCCGTCGATCGTCGATCAGATCGCCATCCTCAAGCAGCGGCTCGATCCGCACACGCAGAACCTGGTGCAGTTCGCGATCGCGCGGCTGATTCGCGACGGCAGCTTCGACACGCACTTGAAGACGCTGCGCGTCGAGCACGCGCGGCGGTGCACGCAGATGGTGACGGCGATCGAGCGCCACGTGCCGCACGGCGCGCTGCGGTTCGCGCGGCCGCAGGGAGGGCTGTACCTGTGGTGCCGCCTGACATCGGGGATGAGCTCGCGCGCGCTGCTCGATCGGGCGCTTGCCGCGGGGGTCGCCTTCATCGCCGGACCCGCGTTCTATCCGGATCCGACCGGGGAGTCGGAGCTGCGGTTGTGCTTCTCGAGCGTCACGCCGGCGACGATCGACGGCGCGGTCAAGCGCCTGGCCGTGAGTCTTCAGCAGGCCGCGCGCGCCGAAGGCCCGGAGCGCCGGGCCCTGCGGCCGATCGCGTAGGGGAGTGAACGGAGGGGACGGAGGTTACGGAGAACAATTCTTCAGCGGCCAGCACGCAGCTTAGCGGCCGCCAACGCGAGAAAACAGGTGGACCGGCTATCGTTCTTCAGGTCTGCCGGCGATCTGTCGTCAGCTCTGTCCGCGACCGGTTGCTTGCCGTTGACTGCCGTCACCCTCCGCTATCTCCCTGCCCGGCCGCGTACCCCTGACGCCCAGTCGTTCCACATGCCCATCGACTTCATCTGCGCCGACAGGTCGGTGCTCTTCATCAGCGCCTCGATGTCGGTGCGGGAATGCCGTGGCAGCCGCACGTCGCTCTCCGCGAACGCCCAGGTGACGGCGGCGGCGATCGCCGCGTTGAGGCGGAGCTGACGGAGATCCACTTTGTCGAACGTGTCCGACCGGGCGTGGTAGTTGGGGCCGTAGCTCGCCGGCTCCTGGTTGGCGACGAGGTTGGGAATGCCCTGCATCATGAAGTCGTAGTTGTCCGTGCCGACGATCGGCACGTCGAGCTGGACGAACGGCCCGAGTCCCGAGACGATCTTCACGGCGCGCTCCACCTCCGCCGCGACGTCGGGCCGCCCGCCCGTGAAGAACCCGGTGATGCGCCCGCTCCCGATGTCGTACGACGAGGCCATGACGTGCGCGTCCAGCTCGGCCTCGTGCGTTTTCGTGTAGCCCCACGAGCCGTGCAGGCCCTGTTCCTCGCCGTTGAACAGCGCGAACCGGATCGTCCGCTTCGGCTGCAGGCCGAGCCGCTTCATCTGCCGCGCGACGTCGATCACGAGCGCGACGTTGCAGCCGTTGTCGTTGGCGCCGGTGCCGAGCCCCCAGGAGTCGAGATGCGCGCCGATCAGCACGATCTCGTTGGCGCGCTCGCTGCCGCGAATCTCTCCCACGACGTTGTACGACTCGTACGGGCCGCCCTCGTCGATGTCGAGCGCGGCGGTGAGCCGCACCTGCCGGCCCAGCCGGATGAGCCGCAGCGCGCGCTGCGCTTCCTCGCGCTCCATGATCATCAACGGATGCCGGTTGTCCGGGCCGAGCGATGCGTTGTGACGATAGAGCAGCCCGTACGGACGCGAGGCCATGTAGACGACGCCCGCGACGCCACGCGGAAAGGCGATGGCCTCGGTCTGGGTCGCGTTCGCATACTCACGAAACAGGCCGTCGATGTCCTCCAGCTCCTCGGTTTCGACCAGGACGAACGCGCCTCGCGCAGCCGTCCCCAGCCTCACGAAGTCGGCGACCTGCCCGGTCCCTCCGTCGACGAGCGGCGCCGTCAGGCCCGCGGGCGGCGTCCCGATCGAGAACGGCATGGCTGCGATGCGAGGCGAGAACGTGACGGCCTGACCGGTGGATCCAGGCGCGCTCGATGCGGTGATCGAGGCCGAGGCGCTGCGCTCGTCCCAGCGCGCGGGCATCCTGAAGGCTTCCTTCCGCACGTCGATGCCGGCTTCGCGGAACTTCCGGAGCGCCCACTCGACCGACGCCAGGTTTGCCGTCGATCCGGTGGTCCGGCCGCCGATGGTATCGGTCAGCTCTTCGAGATCGGAAGCCATCGGCGTTCCACTCATCAGCGCCGAGACGAGCCGCGACGGATCGCGAGAGGGCGGCCCGTCCTGCGTGTAAACGGCGGGTACGCTCAGGACCACCGCGGCGCGCGAGGGCGCCGCATCTCATCGCGCGTTCACCAGCCGCATGCTCGAGGGAGTCACGAAGACGCCGAGCTTTGGCGCAAACACACGCCAGCCCGTCGCGGCGACGAGGGCGTCGAGGGCGTCGATCGATTCGTCCCCGCGGACATCCACGGTCACCGTCCACACGTTCTCCTCCCCGCCGAGGTGAAGCGCCAGCGACCAGTCCTCACCCCGCCAGGTGCCCAGGCCCGCGGGGTCGACGCGGAACCCGGGGAGCACCTCGGCAATCCGCCGCTCGACCTCGCCGCGGGTGCCGAGCGGCGCGGCATGCTCGACGGCAGCCGAGATCCGCCTCCGGATCGAGGTTCAGCAACATGAGGCGGGGCAGCCGGCGCGGTCCCGGGCCGGCCAGCATGGCCGCGTCCGTCGCCGGCTCGACCGCAGCCTTGGCACGACCGCGGGAGCGGCGCCCGAGCAGCGTCAGCGAGAGCGCCAGCAGGAACAAACCGGCTCCCGCTTCGATTCCCGGGAGCAGAAAGCTCGGACGCGCGTGCAGATCGAGCACGAGGACCTCCGGCGCCAGCGGCGCGTTGAGACCGGTGAGCGCGCGGCGCGTGCGCAGCAGCTCCATCACGCCGCTGCGCGCGTAGCCCTCGACTTCCCGCGACACTTTCAGCATCGTGACGATGCGCAGCATCATCACCAGAAACGCTTCCTGGTCGGGCTGCCGGCCGCCGCCGATCGTGCTCTGCGCGACCGCCAGGACGTCGGAGTCGCTCGTCGCCACCACGAGCGCCGCCGGCGTCGTCCGCGCCTGGGCCGGCGGACGAATCGGGAAGAAGAGCTCGCTGATCTGCCCCTTGGATTCGCGGTAGCCGGCGCCCAGATAGTCGATGTCGCACCCGCTGACACGCAGCCACAAGCTCCCCGGCGGCGGCCCGGTGAACTGCTCGCAGGTGAGCGCGAGCTGCTGACGGCTGCGGGCGGCGTGATAGACCCCCTCGCCGCCGATGGCGAGGAGCAGAGTGCTGACGAGCAGCAGTGCGATCTTGATCAGCTTCATCATCCGAGGGAGAACACGCGGAGACCAATGAGAGTCGTGGAATCAGGAACTCCTGCGAGCTGCCTCAGTGCTCACGGGACGCCGCGCCGTGCCCGCGAGCATCAATTATCATCTGAGCAGGAGGAATGATGGTCAAGGATCCTGTGTGCGGCATGACGATCGACGAGAAGACGGCGGCTGGGACGAGCGTCTACCAGGGGCAGACCTACTACTTCTGTGCGGCGATCTGCAAGACGAAGTTCGATCAGGACCCGACGCGGTACATCACAAAGTGAACGGCAGCCGCCCGTCCTTTACAGGAGGCCAGGAGGTCAGGAGATTGATTATTGAAAGAAACCAAGAATACCTCCTGAACTCCTGACCTCCTGTTGGGCTTTTCACCGGTCGAAGATCACTCCGGGCGCCAGCTTCCAGTGCGGATCGAGCGCGCGTTTGACGGCGCGCATCTGCTCGATGCCGGTCTCCCCGTACAGCTGGCGCAACAGCGCCTGCTTGACGGGATTGCGCCCCACCCCGTGCTCCGCGAGCGGACATCCGCCCAGCCTGGCGACCTCTCGTCCGAATTCCAGGATCGCCTCTTTCCCGCGCACCACGTCGTCGTGCGATCGCGGGATCACGTTCGGGTGCACGTTGCCGTCGGAGATGTGGCCCCAGATGGCGTAGTCCAGCGCCGCGCGTCTCGAACCCGCGGCGGTAGATCTCCATCATCTCCGCGAAGTGCCCGACCGGGACCACCATGTCGGCCGCGGTCTTCTCGATGCGCGGATCGATATCGCGCTTGGCCGCGCCGACGCGCTGATTCACGCCGGCCGGCACGCCTTCCCGAATCGCGACGAGCTGCTCGATCCGGCGGCGATCGCCCGGCAGCGCGAGCTCGGTCACGTCGAGCAGCGCCGAGTCGTTCAGCAGGCGGCAGAACCGCGTGAGCGCGGTGTCCGGAGCGCTCGGGGACAGCGCGCGCTCGATCTGATCGTACGCCGCGGCAGGCGTGACGTCCGGCGGCGAGCTCGAGCTGCACGAGCAGCGCGACCGCGGTGCCGGCCGGAAGGGACACCTGGTTGCGCGCATCGACGCCGTCCTCGCGCAGGATGGCGATCGACCGGCGATCCATGTTCTCGATCGCCGCCGCGTCGATCCCGGAAGGATCGGACGTCCGCCACGTCTCGCGCGACGCGTCGCGCAGCCGGTCCACGAACGCGAGGGCCTCCGGTTCGGAGCGGCAGGGGACCAGCGCGAACGACGTTTGCGGGGCCGGCGAGACGATGCGAAACGTGACCTGCGTGACGACGCCGAGCGTGCCTTCGGCGCCGATGAAGAGATCGACGAGGTCCATCGCCGGGCGCGGCGTGATAACCGGCCGACCGCTTGGCGACCGCCGGCATGACGTAGGACGGCACCGGAACCGTCACGCGTCCGCTCCGGGTCTCCAGCGTGAATCGACCCTCGACGGCCCGATGCTGACCGCGCCGCACGTCGAGGACCGTGCCGTCCGCGAGCACCACGACGAGGCCGTCGACCCAGTCGCGGGTGCTGCCGTACTTGAACGTGGCCGCCCCGGCCGCGTTGGTCGCGACGATGCCTCCTGCCGAGGCGCCGGTGAAGGTCGGCGCCGGCGGAAACCACGCGCCGGCGGCCGCGAGATGCTCCTGCATCGCCGCCACCGTCAGCCCCGCTTCGACGGTGATGCGTCCGCGGCGACAGCTCGACCACGCGCGTCATCTTCGACGTCGCCACGATCAGCTCGCCCATCGGCGTCGCGCCGCCCGTCAGCGACGACTGCGCGCCAATCGGCAGCACCGCGTCGGCGCCTGCCAGGATGCCGGCGACTTCTGCCGCGCTTCGCGGGAACACGACGCCGCTCGCATGACCGCCCGGATAGTGGGCGGCGTCTTCGAGGAACGCGTCAGCGTGATGGGTTCCACCGGGTTCCACGGGGTTCTACCGGGTTCCACAGGGTTCAGTTCCGCCGGGTTCCACAGGGTTCTGGGTTCTGGGTTCCAGGTTCGGGTTCACTTGAGGGTCCAGAGCGCCAGCGTCGACTCATCCTTCACGAAGATGCGATTGCCGGAAAAGGCCGCCTGCGTCCAGGTCGGACTGTCGGCGACGGTGTAGCGCCGCAGCGGGGCGAACGCTGTCCGGTTGATGCGGGCGACGAGCAGCTCACCATCGTCTTCCAGGCTGAACAGCAGATCGCCGGTCCTCGCGAGGGCCGCATTCCCGGCCTGGCGGCCTTCGGAGGTCCACAGGGTCTTGCCGGTCGCCACGTCCACGCCGAAGTACTGACCAGAGTTGCGGGTGGAGAATCCGAGGAGCATGTCGCCGGACACGACCGCGTTGCTCAACCGGAACGGCACGTCGGCGTTCTCCCACGCGTTCTGCGCTCGTCCACTGGTTGTCGCGCTTCGACAGGGTCACCGCCGTGGCGGGTCCGCCGTTCGAGACGATGATGGTGTGCCCCGCGAGCACGGGCGTCGCGGAGTTCGTGAAGTTCGCGCTCACGAACGGCCGTTCCCACAGCAAGGTCCCCGTCGCCACGTCGAGACCCACGAGCTTCCCCTGGGTCAACGCGATGATCTGCCGCGTGCCGTCCAGCTCCGCGAGGACGGGCGATCCGTAGCCGGGCCCGTCGCCCTTCCAGCTCCATTTCTCGTCGCCCGTGTTGACGTCGAACGCCGTGAGCGCGCCCTGATTGTGCCCGCCGACGTGAAAGACGACCACGCCACGATCCACGAGCGGCGAGAAGGAATGAGTGGTAAAGGTCGGCACGACCGGCGATCCCGGTTTCTGCCAGACCTGTTTCCCGGTGGCCGCGTCGAACGCCGTCACGATGCCCGTCATGCCGATCGCGAACAGCCGTCCATTCGAGAACACCGGTGTCGACTTCGGCCCCGCGCCGTGCCGCGCCGCCCCGCTGTGCATCGTGAACGAGGTGGGATACCCCGTCTTCCAAAGCACCGCACCGGTGGCGGCGTCGAGCGCGCTCATGACTTCCTCTCCGCCCTGCCGCGAGAACATGTAGATCCGGTTCCCGACGACGAGCGGCGTGGCGTAGCCGAGGCCCACCTCGACCTTCCAGCGCCGCGCCAACTGCTCCGGCCATTCGGCCGGCGCCGCGAACGCCACCGAGCCGTCGCGGTTGGGCCCCCGCCACTGCGGCCAGTCTTCCTGGGCCGACACAGGCCTGCCCTGAGCGAGCCCTCCCAGGGCGAGTCGAACGGGCCTGGCGCTCAGGCCCGCGGCGATGAGTCCGGCCGTCAACGCGCAGACGAGAACCTGCGAACCATCGGTGCTGCTCCTTGAAGCCATCATCATACTCAACCGCACCGCCTGCGGCCGCGGCGACGGCGAGCGTCGAGCGGCGCGTTGGCCCCGCCAGCGGAGGCGGGCACCACGCGCGCGGCTCGCCGTCGCTGCGCCGGCGCAGGCGTGCCACGCGGAGAAACCGCCGCTGACGACTGCAGTATCATCGCTTTTGTATGGCGCATCGGTTCACCGTCGGCGTCGAAGAAGAGTTCCAGATCGTCGATCCCGAGAGCTGGGAGCTGCGCTCGCACGTGTCCCAGCTCCTGGAGGCCAGCACCCCCGCGCTCGGCGATCAGATCAAGCGGGAGCTCCACCAGTCGATCGTCGAGGTCGGGCACGAAGATCTGCCAGAACGTGCCGGAGCTGCGCGAGGAGATCTTCCGGATCCGCCGCGAGCTGACCGGCGGCGCCGAACGGGTCGGGCTCGCCGTGGCGGCGGCGGGCACGCATCCCTTCTCGCACTGGAAGGATCAGATCCTGTCCCCCGGCGTCCGCTACGACAGCATCGTCGAAGAGCTGCAGCAGCTCGCGCGGTCGCTGCTCATCTTCGGACTGCACGTCCACGTCGCGGTCCCCGACCGCACGACCGCCATCGACCTCATGAACGCGGCGCGGTACTTCCTGCCGCACCTGCTGGCGCTCTCGACCAGCTCGCCGTTCTGGATGGGGCGCGACACCGGGCTGAAATCGTACCGCACGACGATCTTCCGGCGCTTTCCGCGCACGGGCGTGCCCGATCACTTCAGCTCCTGGAGCGAGTACGAGAACTACATCAAGCTGCTCGTCGAGCTCAACTGCATCGACGACGCGCGGAAGATCTGGTGGGACGTGCGGCCGCACCCGACCTTCGGCACGCTCGAGTTCCGCGTCTGCGACGTGCCGACGCGTCCGGAAGACGCCGTGATGCTCGGGGCGCTCGCCCAGGCGATCATCGTCAAGCTGCACAAGCTGTACTCGAGGAACCTGGGGTTCCGGCTGTACCGGAAGGCGCTGATCGAGGAGAACAAGTGGCGCGCGGCGCGGTGGGGCATGGACGGCAAGCTGATCGATTTCGGCAAGCGCGCCGAGGTCCCGATGAGAGATCTCGCGCTCGAGCTGCTCGAGTTCGTGGACGACGTCGTCGACGAGCTGGAGAGCCGGGAAGCGGTCGAGTACGTGCACACGGTCCTCAAGGAAGGCACGAGCGCCGACCGGCAGCTGGCGGTCTACAGGGAAACCGGCGACCTGAAGGCCGTCGTGCGGCACATCGTCGAGGAAACGCGCGCCGGCGTCGATCGCCGGGGAGAGGCGAGAGCATGACAGACGGGCAGATCCGCGTCGGCCTGATGGTCGGGCGCGAGTACAGCTTTCCTCCGGCGTTCATCCAGCGCGTCAACGAGGTGGGCGCGCCGCACGGCATCACGGCGGAGATGGTCACGCTGGGCGGGACGAGGTTCGACGAGCCGGCGCGGTACCGCGTGATCGTCGATCGCATTTCGCACGAGGTGGAGTACTACCGCGGCGCGTTGAAGCACGCGGTGCTGCAGGGCACCTACGTCATCAACAACCCGTTCTGGTGGACCGCCGACGACAAGTTCTTCAACTACTCGGTGATGGCGAAGCTGGGGTGCGCCATCCCGAAGACCGTGCTCCTGCCGCAGAAGGCGTATCCGCCGGACATCGACCTGACGGCGGAGTCGCTCCGCAACATGCAGTACCCGATCGACTGGGACGGGCTGCTCGACTACGTCGGGCGTCCGGCGATCCTGAAGCCGTACTCGGGCGGCGGGTGGAAGCACGTCTACAAGGTGCACGACAAGAAGGAGCTGCTCGAGGCGTACGACGGCACGGCGCCGTATTGCATGACGCTGCAGGAGTTCATCGACTTCGACCTGTACGTCCGCTGCTTCACCTTCGGCAAGACCGACATCACGCCGGTCAAGTACGATCCGCGCGAGCGGCGCTACCTGGTGGAGCACGCCTATCTGCCGCCCGAGCTCGGCGCGCGGGTCGTGCGCGACGCGCAGACGATCAACCAGGCGCTCGGCTACGAGATGAACACGATCGAGTTCGCGGTGCGCGACGGCGTCCCCTACGCGATCGACTACCTGAATCCGGCGCCGGACTTCGAACGGGATCGCATCACCGCCTTCTACTTCTCGCACGTCGTCGAGAAGATGGCCAACCTCGTCGTCGATCGCGCGCGGAACAACGACCCGTCGCAGTGCTGGCCTCGCTGGGAAGAGATGCTGGGCATCGGACCCGCGTCCGGCTTCACCAGCGCGCCGGGACGCAAATAATGGACGCGATCGGCGCCTGGCACGCGCTGCTGCGGCCGGACGTCGAGCTGAGCCCCGCGGCGTGCACCGCGTTCGCGGCGTCGATGCGGGCGCGGAAGCTCACGTTCGGCGACCGCATCCACTGTCCTTTCCTGCGGCCGTTCTTCCTCACCGAACAGGACGAGGCGCGGATGCGTGCCGCCGCCGAGACGATTGCCGCGCTCGGGGAGCGCGTGGTGCGCGCGGCGCTCGAATCGGCCGCGGTGTTCGACCAGCTCGGCCTCACCGAGGCGGAGACGCGGCTGGTGCGGATCGATCCGGGTACAGGACGTCCAGCACGGCATCGCGGCTCGACGCGTTCCTCCTCCCCGACTCGCTGCACTTCGCCGAATACAACGCCGAGTCGCCGGCCGGTCTCGGGTATACCCAGCGCCTCTGCGAGCTCTTCGATGCGCTGCCGGTCATGGCGCGGTTCAGGGAAGGCCGCGGCGTCCGCTTCAACCCGACGATCGCGCCGATGCTCGAGGCGCTGCTGGCGAGCTACCGGGAATGGGGCGGGACCGCCGCGCCTCCGACCATGGCGATCGTCGACTGGCGGAACGTGCCGACGTGGACCGAGTTCGAGATCCTGCGCGACGCGTTCGTCGAGGCCGGAGTCCCGACGGTCGTGTGCGCCCCGGAGGATCTGTCATTCGACGGCGCGACGCTGACGGCCGAAGGGCGGCGGATCGATCTCGTGTACCGCCGTGTGCTGATCAACGACATCGTCGCACGGCCCGACGAGTGCGCCGCGCTCGTCAAGGCGTACGAAGCCCGGGCCGTCTGCGTCGCCAACACGTTCCAGTGCAAGCTCGCGCACAAGAAGGCGTTCTTCGCCGTGCTGACCGACGACCGGAACGCCTCGCTCTTCTCGGAACCCGAGCGCGCCGCCATCCGCGCGCACGTGCCGTGGACGCGGCTCGCTGATGCGATGCCGAGAACGAGTCCGGAACGGCCGCCGTTCCGGGTTGCTCGCAGCTGGCCGAAGCCGAGCGTGAGCAACTCGTCCTGAAGCCGAACGACGAGTACGGCGGCACCGGCGTGAAGCTCGGCTGGGAGATGTCGGCAGCGGAGTGGCACGCCGCCCTCGACGCCGCATTGGCCGATCCCCCCGGCACATGGGTCGTTCAGGAGCGGATTCCCGTGCGCCGCGAGCTCTTCCCGCAGTTCGATGCGGCCGGCGACGTGACGATGCGGGACATGCTCGTGGACTTTGCGCCCTACCTCTTCCGTGGCCGCATGACCGGTTACCTGACGCGCCTCAGCGCGACCGGCCTCGCGAACGTCACCTCCGGCGGGGGACAGGTGCCGGCGTTCGTGGTCAGTGAGTGAACGGGGAGGCTAGCCGTCCTTCAGGTTCGCGACCGGATCGACGCGCGCCGCGCGTACGGCCGGAACGGCGCTCGCCAGGAGCATCACCGAGACTAGGAGTGCAGACGACTGGCCGAATGCCAGCGCATCGATGCCGCTTGCGCCATGGAACTGCGCGGCGATCAGACGGCTGACGATCAAGGCGACGGTTCCTCCGAGCAGAAACCCAATCAATACCGTCACCATCGACTGCGTCAGCACCAACCGCAACAGATCGCGCGGATTGGCGCCAAGCGCCATCCGAATCGCGAACTCCGGCGCGCGCTGGGTCACGGAATAGGAAACCACGGCGAAAAGGCCGGCCGCGGCCAGCAGGAGCGCGATCACACCGAGAAGCGCCGAGATCCTGGCCAGCCAGGGTCCGGGGCCCATCGACCGCTCGTTGAATGAACCCAACGATCCCATCTCGACGATCGGGACACGCGGATCGATCCGGCTGACCAGATCGCGAATCGATGGCGCCACGGCTTCCGCCGTTCCACGGCTCCGCGCGTAGAGCGTGAGCGCCGGCTCTGGTCCAAGCGGCGAAGGAAGGTAGATCTTCCCGACCGGTTTGCCATTTAGCGAGTACCGCCGCTCGCCGGCCGATTCGATGACGCCGACGATGGTCACCTCTCGTGACGCGGCCAACGCTTCCTTGTCGCTCAGGCGTCGCGATTGGACGTACTGCTTCACGCGGATCGTGCGTCCCACCGCCTGTCGATCGGGCAATTGTTCTGCGTAGGCACGATTGACGATGGCGACGTGCGGTGCACCGATGGCATCCGCAGCTGTGAACGCCCGGCCGGCGACCAACCGGAGCCCGACCGCACCGAAGAGATTCCCGCTGGCGTACCCGCCGTTCACGACTTCCGGCTCACGGCCCGGAGCCCACACCGTGACCGAACTGGGACCCTTGCCGCGGCCAAATGTCCAGACTGCAGTGCGCCGCGCGAGGCCTACGGCGTCCGCATCCGGCAGCCGCGACGCGCCGTCGAGCAGCCGCTGATAGAAGGTGGCCGCCGCGTCGGGCGGGAACTTGAGTTGCGCGAGGTCGAACGACGCCATGAAAAGGCGATTGGCCGGAGTCCCTGCCGATCCACCCTGGCCTTCGACGAGCCTGATGAGCTGCGTGCCGGCGACGAGCACGCCGATCGCCAGCGCGACCTGCGCGACCACCATGACGCGCTTCCCTCTCGATTCGGCCGGCGTTTCCCATGTGGCTCCGCGCGAGACACTGAGCGCTCGCAGCGGCGCGTGCGCAGTGACACGAAAGGCGGGCACGAGCCCGGAGGCGACGGCGCTTACTGAAGCGGTGACTAGCGTCCAGGCGAGCACCGTCGCGTCGATCGGCATGGACACGCCGAGGCGAACACCCGCCGCCGCCAGGCCGAACCACGCCAGGGGCAGCGCGACGGCCGTCGCCATGGACGCCAGCAGCAAGCTTTCGAGCAGCAGCTGCCGGACGACTCGTCCCCGTCCCGCGCCAATCGCCAGGCGAATGGCCACTTCACGACGTTGACGCGATCCTCGAGCCAGCGTGAGACTGGCTGCGTTCACGCACGCGATGACGAGCACGAGCATCGGAATGATCATCGTGACCAGGATGGTCGTCGGTCTGTGCGGAGGGTCCAGCATGACGATGCCGGAAACCGATGCCGAGCCCGGTTGCGAGGCCGCCGCGGCCGCAAGGGCCGACGCGAGCACCTGCGCAGCAGCGAGAAGCTGGGCGGCATCGACGCCGTCCTTCAATCTCGCGACGAAGGACAAACGGTCGGCACGCAATGCCGTCGCGGAATCCGCCGCGTGTTCCGCCACGGCCAGAGGCAGCCAGATGTCCGGGGCCCGGCGGCCCAATCGGACTGCCGCGCCTGCAAAGCCGGGGGCCGCCACGCCGACGATTTGCACGACGTGGCCGGCCACGCGGATGGGCCGGCCAATCACGGCAGGATCGCTGTTGAAAGCGCTCCGCCAGAGGTTGTGGGAGATGACGGCCACGGCGGCGTTCGCGGGTTGGCCTTCATCCGGAAGAAACGTACGCCCCAGCGACGGGTGCGAGCCGAGCACGTCGAAGTAATTCTCGGAGACCAGCAGGCCGAGCACCGAACGCGATTCGGGCAACTCCACGGCGAGGAGCAGGGCCGATGAGGCCGTCACGGTGCTCAATCCCGAGAGACCGCTGCGCAGGGCCAGGTAGTCGGCCGGTGCGTTCAGGGGATTTCCCGGAGGCCGGCCGCCCGGGAGCCGCCTCATCTCCACTCGCACCAATCGCTCTTGATCCGTGATGCCCGGAAAGTCCTCTGAACATCACCGCATTGATGAAGGCATACGCCACGACCGTGACCGCGATGCCCACGGAGAGACTTCCCACGACGGCCAGCGACAGTCCTGCCGATCGCCGGACGGTGCGGCCGGCGTATCGGAGGTCTCGCACGAGCGCGTCCAGTCCGGCGCCCAGACGCGCCTCCTGGGCCTGCTCCTTCACCTGCTGGACTCCGCCGAACGCGGCGAAGGCCGTGCGGCGCGCGTCCTCCCGCGTCATGCCCGATTGCACCCTCGCGTCGATCTCGTGCTCGAGAAACGATTCGAGCTCCGCGTGGAGCGTGCGGTCCCTGCGCCGCCTCCGAACCAGCGGCGAACCATGGCCAGGACGCGGGAGGCGTGTCTCATCACGCGCCCTCCAGCACTCTGGAGACGGCCAGCGTGATCGCTTTCCAGTCGTCCTGTTCCTTCGACAGTTGCCGCCGGCCGGCCTTCGTGATCGTGTAGAACCGCGCCTTCCGGTTGTTCTCGGACAGTCCCCATTCGCCGGTGATCCAGCCGTATTCCTCGATCCGCTGCAGGGCGGGGAACAACCCGCCCGGCGTGACCTGGAAGACGTCGTCGGTGAGGTCGCCCAGCCGCTTCATCAGGCCCCAGCCATGAATCGGGCCTCGCGCGATGATGCGCAGCACGAGCAGGTCGAGCGTGCCTGAAGGAACGTCCTTGCGGGTGGCATGTCGGCACTCCTATCGCGTTACGACAGAAGCCTACCGATCTTCCTATCGCGTGTCAACAGGAGCAGGTGTGGGACAACTCGTCTCTCGACAAGACAGGGCCCACGTAGTTGCGAAGTGGCGACCGAATGCGAGCGGCCGCGGGCCGGTCAACCCTGCGGCGTTGGTCGAGTGTGAACGACATGCGGCTCAGCCGCGAGCGGTGCCCTCGACGGCCCGCATTTCTCGGAGAAGCGCCTCCGCCAATCTGTCTGGTTCGTCCGAACCAACCCGGAAGCGATGCCCATCATCGAACTGGACCTCCACTCCATCGAGTCCCGACACGTTCCACAGCCAGCCTGTCGGAGTCAGCCGAATGCCCCAGCCGTAATACCAAGGGGTTCTTACCACCCGGACGTCGCGGATGCGACGCAGGGGAATGCGCCGTCGAATCAGCCCCGGCCCAAAGAACACGTCCATGGCCGCATCTCGAACGATTACTGTCAAGGTCGAAAACAGGACCAGCACAGACCCGACGAGCACCGCAGTGGTGACCGGGACCGGGTCGGACACTCGCAAGCTCCACCAGACCGCCGCCGCGCAAGCGATCGCCATTCCTCCCACCGTCGCACGGCTCACTGTGTGTGCCGGTACATCGTCCCCATCGCTTGACTCCCTCGAAGGCATTGGACCGACCTGCATGTTGAGCCCTGGATCAGGTGCCGGCGTTCGTGGTCAGTGCGTGAACGGATCGGTCACTCACGCCTCAGCGTCGTGATGGGATCGAGCCTCGCCGCGCGAATGGCCGGCACGGCGCACGCCAACGCAGCCACCATGACCATCACGAGCGCGGTTGTGGCGTAAATCACCGGATCGAGCGGTTTGACATCGAAGAGCTGTCCGGACACGAAGCGCGAGAACAGACCCGCAAGCAAGAGACCGATGGGAATCCCGATGGCGATCACCTGTAACCCTTGCGAAAGCACCAGGGAGATCAGATCTCGTGGGGTCGCGCCCACGGCCATTCGCACCCCGAATTCGCGCTGCCGCTGATTCACGACGTAGGTCATGACGCCGTACACCCCCGTGATGACGAGGATCAGCGCGACGCCCGCCAACCCGGCGAGGAGCAACATGGCAAAGCGGCGGCGTGCCAGCGACTCCGAGACGGTGGCGTCCATCGTCCGCACGTTTGCGATCGGGAGGTTCCGGTCGAGTCGATGGACAACGGCTTCGATGACCTGTTGATGTGCGGCCGGGTCGCCGGCCGTCCGAAGGACGAGAAAGAAGGACCGGGCCGCATCCTCGTGGGGCGCAACGGCCTGGGCCAACGGAACGTAGATCGCAGGCCGCGTATCACGGTCGAGGCCGTTGTCGCGGAGATCCTGGACGACGCCCACAATCGTCAGACGCGGAAATTGCTGAAATCCCTTGGGCAACTCGCCGGCCGTGATTGCCGCCGCAATCTCGTTCGCGATCAGCGATTCAGGCGCTGCCAGCGAGACACGTTGGCCGATCGCATCCTGATGCGGCCAGAACTCGCGGGCCAGCGTTTCATTCACAATCGCGACGGCAGGACGCTGGGCGATGTCGGCCGGCGTGAACGCTCGACCGCGGCCGACCGTCGCGCCCAATGCCCGGAAGTAGTCGGGCGTGATTTGACGATATTCGACATTTGGCACCTGCGCCAGTGACGGGGGCGCGGGCCGGCCGTCCACGCTGAAGAACTTCCCCCAGCCGGTTCGGCCCAACGGGATGGCGGTTCCGGCTGCCGCGGCCTGCACACCGGGAAGTGCCGCGATCTGCTCGGTGACCTCCCGGACGAACAGCGCGATTTGATCCGAACTTCCATATCGGGCGGCCGGGAGGCTGACGCTCCCCGTCAGGACGTGATCGGGCCGAAAGCCAGGATCCACGTGCTGCAACCGCCCAAGGCTCGTGATGAGGAGACCCGCGCCAATCAGGAGGACGAGAGACAGGGAGACTTCCGCGATCAAGAGCAGGCGGCGCCCGCGAACGTGACTCGTTCCGCGGCCCGCGGAACGGGCGGACTCCTTGAGGTCGTTCGCAAGATCCACGTCCCGGAGGTGCCGTAGAGGCCATACGCCGACTCCGAGACCGGTGAGCATCGCCAGTCCCGCCGCGACGGCGACGGCGACGCGGTCGAGCACCACTTCATGAATTCGGGGCACCCCGATGGGACCGAGGGCCGGGAGCGCCTCGACGAGGAGGTACGCGAGCCCGATGCCGATGATCGCGCCGATGGATGCAAGCAGGAGGTTTTCAGCCAGGAGTTGTCGCGCGAGCCGTCCGCGCTCGGCACCGATGGCGACGCGAACGGTGAGCTCCTGCCGGCGCGCGATCGAGCGAGCGAGGACCAGGTTCGCGACATTTGTACACGCGATCAGCAAGACCAACGCGACGGCGCCCAACAGAAGCAGGAGCGTCGGACGAACGTCTCCGACGATCGTTTCGCGCCAGCTCTGCATCGTGACGTGTATGCCGGCATTCTCCGGAAACTGTTGTCTGATTTGTGCGGCGACGACCGCGAGATCCGCTTGCGCCTGTGTGACCGTCACCCCGGGTTTCAGGCGGCCGATCACGTCGACGAAGTGATTCGCCCGGGTATCCATCGCGTCCCCCGGCGCATACGATTCAGGGGTCCAGATTTCAGTGCCGGCATTGGGGTATTCGAATGACATCGGCACCACGCCCATCACGAGGAACGGTTGGCCGCTCAGCAGAAGCGTTCGGCCGACGATCGCGGGATCCGCACCGAACTGCCGCCTCCAGAGTCCCTCGTCCAGCACGACGACGCGATGACGGCCCCACTGCTCTGCGTCGGCGGAAAACAACCTGCCGACGAGCGGCGCCGGTCTCAGGACCTCCCACATGCTGGCGGTCATGCGCGTCGCAAGCAGACGCTGCGGCCGGTCCACGCCCGTGAGGTTGTAGGCCGTGTTGTGTGAGGCGCCGATGGCATCGAACGAGTGATTGGCGTCCCGCCACGCCCGATAATCGGGCAGGGACGATCCGCTTCGCGGATATCCCTGGGTGGGCATCGCAGACCAGACGCGGACCAGACGGTTGGCATCCGGGTACGACAGCGGCCGCAACAGCACGGCAGAAATGACGCTGAAGAGCGCGGTGGTGGCGCCGATGCCGAGCGCGAGCACCGTCACCGCGATCGACGTGAATGTGGGGC
The DNA here is from genome assembly GCA_963820645.1 of uncultured Acidobacteriota bacterium. Classification (GTDB taxonomy): domain Bacteria; phylum Acidobacteriota; class Vicinamibacteria; order Vicinamibacterales; family 2-12-FULL-66-21; genus JALZOC01. The sequence goes on from CAWGAS010000054.1 coordinate 55,664, forward strand.
TCCGCCGCAGGCCTCGAACGGCGTAGCGCAGGTCGTGGACGAGATCTTCAACCCACCGCAACGGCCACACGTCGCGGCACCGTTCCTTCGTTTGCCGGAGTCCCCCGAAAGCCAGACGTGCCTGGCGGGCGGCTTCGGCCTCACTGATGCCGATCGCTCGAGCGGCGCGCGCCTTCATGGCCAGGTGAAATGCGCAGCTCGTCGTCGAGATCTTTCTCCGCCCGCCCGCGGCTGACAATCGAGCGCAGTCGGACCGGTACGGCGGCAATCCAGCGTGGCAGGTTCATGGCTCACCCGTCCCGGAATCGGTGTCAGGCTTCTTTCATCTTCACGACCGCGGAAATCGCGCCGGCCAGCCGCTCCCAATTGGCGCTCTCCCGCTCGAGCTGCGTTCGTCCGGGACGCGTCAAGGCATAGAACTTGGCGCGCCGCCCGAGATCGCTGGTCCGCCACTCGGCTTTGATCCACCCCTGCTGCTCGAGCTTGTGCAGCGCGGGATAGAGCGATCCGTCGCTGACCTGAAGCGTCTCGGCCGACACTTGCAGAAGCCGCTGGCTGATAGCCCACCCGTGGAGGGGCTGCAACGCGAGGATTTTGAGGATCAAGAGATCCAACGTCCCCTGAATCAGGTCGGATGGCTTGCTCATGTATGCTCTCGGTTACCGAGGGCAATCATAACAGCTTGGACGGGGAATCGGCGGAAAAGGTGGATCGTGGCCCAGGTTTACAGAGATGACTTTGTATTGTAAAGTTCACGCCGTGGTCCGATGTGGACTGGAGGAGCGACGCGCATGAATGCCGGCCTGGTTTACGGGCAGCAGGCTCAGGGACGCCTGCGGGGTGAGGCCCGATGACGGCGGCCTCGGGCCGCGGTCCGCTGACCGCAGTCTCGTGGCTCGACTGGAAGCTGGGCGCGCGTCTGCTGCTGAAGTATCCCGCGCTCACGATCATCGGCGGCCTCTCGCTGGCGGCGGCGATTGCGATTGGGGTGGTCGGCATCGAAGTCGCCGGCGAATTGCTGTACAAACGGCTGCCGTTCGATGAAGGCAGCCCGAGTCGTGCGCCTCGAGACGCAGGACACGGCGGCGTCACGCGTCGAGCCGAGGGTGCTCCACGATTTCGCGATCTGGCGGCGGTCGCTGAAGACGGTGGCAGAACTCGGCGCCGCGCGCGTGAGCGAGCGCAACGTGCTCACGGGCGAAGGCCGTGTCGAATCGCTGCGCGTGGCGGAGATCACGGCGTCTGCGTTTCCGCTCACGCGCGTGCCGCCGCGGCTCGGCCGACCGCTGCAGCCGACCGACGACATGCCGGGTGCGGAGCCCGTCGTGCTCCTGGGTTACGACGTCTGGCAGAGACAGTTCCGGCACGACCCCGCGATCATCGGCCGCGTCGTGACAGTGGGTCGCACGGCTCGCACCGTGGTCGGCGTGATGCCGCCGCGCTTCGGCTTTCCGCACAATCAACAGCTCTGGGTGCCATTGCCGGTCCAGGACGCGCCGCCGCGCGAAGGGCCGGCCGTGCAGGTGTTCGGCCGCCTCGCCGACCGAGCGAGCTGGCAGGACGCCGCGGCGGAGGCTCGAGGTCGTCTCGGCACGCGCTGCCGCCGAGCAGCCGACGACCCACGCGCAGTTGCGCACGCGGGTTCGCGCGTTCGCGGGGCGCACGCCGGGCGAGCCGTTGCGGCTGGAAGATCTGGCGGTCCACGCCATCGTCCTCCTGCTATTGGGAGCGATCTCGGCGAACGTCGCGACGTTGATTTTCGCGCGTACGGCGATGCGCGAGCCCGAGATCGTCGTCCGTCACGCTGGGGGCAAGCCGTGCCCGCGTGGTCGCGCAGATCGTCACCGAAGGGCTCGTGCTGGCCCTCGCCGCTGCCGGGCTCGGGCTCGTTGTGGCCCAGACGACCGTGCGCTATGCCTTGGCTCGGGCGACTCTGATCACGCGGGACAGCCTGCCGTTCTGGGTGGATCTGACGCTCGAGCCGGTCACCATTGCGTATGCGTTGCTGCTCGCGCTCGTTGCCGCGGCACTGATCGGCCTGCTGCCCGCATTGAAGGCCACGGGCGCGTCCGTCCAGCGGGGGCTGCAGGGGATCACCAGCACCGGCGGAACCATGAAGTTCGGCGGGGTCTGGTCGTTCATCGTTGGCGCGCAGGTCGCCTGCACGCTGCTGTTCGTGCCCGCCGCGGTGGGGGTCTACACGAACTCTCTTCAAGACGAGTCGACGTGGGCAGCGTTTCCTTCGGAGCGTTACCTCACCTTCCGCCTCAGGATGGATAACGAGGCGCTGGCCGGCGAGCGCGGTGTGCCTGACGATGGGCAGATCGGCGCGCGTCGCGCGCGGGTCTACGAAGCGCTCGCGGACCGGTTGCGTGAGGAGCCTGGTGTCACCCACGTGACGCTCGCCGATCGCCAGTTCGGGACGCAACCGGATTGGGTGGCGCTGGAAATGGAGCAGGACGGCGCACCACCGAACCACATCCAAGGCAATTACGAGGGCGGATTCGCGATAGCGGCAGTCGGTGCCGGCTATCACGAGGCGTTCGGCGCCGGGATCGTGGCCGGCCGCGGGTTGCGTGCCGCTGACGCTGGGGCACCGAACCGGCCCGTCGTGGTGAACGAGGCGTTCATGCGCCACGTCGGCAGGAATCCCGTGGGCGCACGGGTCCGCACGATCCAGCGAGGCAGCGAGCGCGAGGTCGGCCCCTGGAACGAGATCGTTGGCGTGGTCACCGACTTGGACCCCGGCGAAACCGATGGAGCGGCGTGACATCTATCGCGCAGTATCAGCCGCTGAACTCGATCCCGTCGTAGTCACCGTGCGCGTCTCGGGGGACGCATCGCCACTTGCGCCCCGCGTCGCCGCCCTTGCGCGACCGGTCGATGCAGGCCTGCAGCTCCGGGATATCGCCACCCTCGACGAGGTCGTCGCACAGCAGCACGAATCGAAGGCATTCGGCAGCGTCGTCTTCGGCAGCATTCTGGTCGGGGCAGTGGTCTTCTCCGCGGCCGGTCTGTACGCGCTCATGGCCGTCGCCGTGCAGCGTCGCACCCGCGAGATCGGCATTCGTATCGCACTCGGCGCCAGC
>CAWGAS010000055.1:0-59445 GCA_963820645.1 uncultured Acidobacteriota bacterium
GCGCTTTTCCCCCTCGGCGAGGCGGCGATCGAAGTCGGCGTAGCGCTGGGCGAAGTACGCGGTGTCGCCGGGGCTCAACTGCGCCAGTTTGGCCTGCACGGCCTGCGCGATCCGCCGGCCGTTGGCCGGATCGAGCCAGTAGTGCGGGTTGCCCTGCGGGTGGACATCCCCCATCGCGCGCGTGATCTGCCCGGTCGGGATGTCGAGGATCCGGGCCGTCAGCGATGCGTCGAGGTACCCGGTTCCCGGGCTGAATCCTGGCGTTGCGGCTCTGCGTGACGAGCTGCGGCAGCCAGCCGATTTCCAGCTCGCGCCCGACGGCCACGAGCAGGTCGGCCGAGGCCAGCTTGAAGATGAAGCTCGGCTTCGCCTCGACGAAGTGCGGATCCTGATATCCCTTCGCCAGCGACTCGACCGTCACCTTGTCGCCGCCGATCTCCTTCACGATCGACTCGAGATCCTGCGTCGACGTCACCACTTTCATCGCCGCAAACGCGTCCGCGCTGCCAAGCATCACCCTATCAGCGCCGCCGTCTGTATGAACTCTCGTCATGACCATTGCCTCTTATCTGAGGCAGGGCTAAAGCCCTGCGTTACGTCCGACTCCAGTCCGCCATCCTGGTCCGGCGGGAACCCTCCTAGAACACGTGCGCGCCGTGCGCGCCGATCGAGAACAGGAACTGGAACAGCGCTTCGTTCGACGTCACGCCTTCGGCGTATCGCGTCCGCCGGTAACTGGCCGCGGATCTGGCTGAACTCGCTCGGCCAGTAGGTCACGACGAGCGACGGCCCCTTGTCCACGAGACTGGAATCGAAGGCGCGCTCGGACCGGTCGTAACGCACGCCGCCGAACCAGCGGCGCGCAAACTGGTAGTCACCGCTGACATACATCCCGAAGGCCGACACGTCGCCGGCTTCCTGCCCGCGGCGGCTCCACATCAGCTCGGTCCGGCCCATGAAGCGGCGGTAGATGGCGCGCCGCAGCGGCCGGTACCGCACGGTCGCGTCGACGCCGAAGACGCGCGTCGTGAAGTCGGGACCGGCGTCGTTGTGCCCGCGCGTGAACGACGCACCGATGTCGAGGTTGGTTGCCTCGGTGATATCGCGGTAACCGCGGAGGCGGCCGAGCCAGCTGACATCGCTGCGCTCGTGTGTCTGGAACAACCCGGAGCTGCCCTGATAGAGCTCCCCCGTCGCTTCGAGGAAGAACCACGGATTCAGGACGAGCTTCGACACCGACACCCCGGAATCGTTGAGACCTTCTTCGCCGCCGAGCAGGTTCTTGATGACCAGCGGGGCGTCCACCCACGGCAGCGAATGCGGGTGCAGCGTGTTCACCTTGCCGAACTGCTGCTTCATCTTGCCGACCTTCGCCAGCAGGCCACCGGGAAGGGCCGTCAGTGTCAGGAACCCCTCTTCAATCTCGAGCCCTTCGGGCGACGCGGCGAGGAAGAAATCAGCGCGCGCATACGGATCGACGATGGCCTGGAGACTCAGCTCCGCCTCGTTCATCTCGAACGCGGGGGCAGGGTCAATCGTGTTCTCACCCGTCGCGCCGAGGAAATTGCCGATGACCGCGATGTCGGGATTGAAGATCTTCGACAGCGCGCTGCCGCCGCCGTACACCGGGAGCGAGCCCTGCGGCCCGCCGGCGCCTGCTGCGCCCGCCGGCACCTCGACGCCGGCCGGCGCGCTTACCGGCGCCTGGGGAGGCGCGGCGCCCGGCAATGGTGTCGCCGAAGGCGGGCCGGAACCGAGCTTCGCCTCGAGCGCCGCGAGCCGCGCGCCGTAGGAGTCCCGAATCGCCTCGAACTCCTTGCGAAGCCGGTCGAGCTCCTCGCGGACTTGCTGCGCATCGGCCTGCGGCTTGCCCGCCGTAGCCTTGGCGAAGGCGGGCGTCGTCGCCGGCGACGGGACTCGCCAGGGCGCTGCCTGTGCCGGATGGATTCAGGACGGGGGCCTGTGCAAAGGCCGGAACACTACCGAGCAGCACGACGCCGGCGCACGTCAGCGCGCGCCAAAGCAACCCACGCGTGGCAATCACAGTCACCTCCAAACCCAATTGGGTACAGGTGCACGACCCCTGTCGCGGGGTGCACCGGTCAAATCTCAGGAGTGAACGGGATCAGCCGATGACGGGAGGGGCGCGGCCCGAGAGGGCGCGAAGCGGGCGCGGCAACGGGCACGGACTTGCGGGCCAGGGCGACGGCCGCCCCGGCGTCGAGCAGCCAGAATCGCGCTAACACGGCCGGATCGGCGGCAGCTTCCGCCGACGATCCAGTCGTGCAGGTGGTGCAGTGCGTGGTTGATTTGAGGTGACAGACCAGATCGTGGTGCGCCAGCGGCATCAACGCCGCAGCGATCACGTAAAACGCGAGCACGGCTTTGAGCCGCGCCCCGAGCCGGGATCCGCGAGGGAGCCGCCCGGAAGTGACCATCAGACTTGATTATACGGGCGCCTGCCCTCGAACGCAACGCGCCGGTAGTGGTCTGGAGACCAGACCACTACCCCCGGGAGCGGCCGGCGTTCGCAACTGGCTATACTTCGGCATGTTCCCCGTCAGCGACGTCATCCCTTCGAAGACGACGCCGTACGTGACGATCGGCCTGATTGCCGTCAACGTCCTGATGTTCCTCTACGAGCTGCAGCTCAGCCGGCCGGAGCTGCAGCTGTTCGTCGCTCGCCTTCGGCGTCGTCCCCGCGTATTTCAGCTGGCCGACCCTCGTCACGAGCCAGTTCCTCCACGACGGCTGGATGCACATCGTGGGGAACATGCTGTATCTCTGGATCTTCGGCGACAACGTCGAGGATCGCTTCGGCCACGGCCGCTATCTGCTCGCTTACCTCGCGTTCGGAAGCGTGGCGGCGCTCGGCCAGGTGGGGGTGAGCGGGGGATCGACGATCCCGATGATCGGCGCAAGCGGATCGATCGCCGGAGTGATGGGCGCCTACTTCGTGCTGTACCCGCACTCCCGGGTTCTCACCGTCGTGTTCCTGGTGTTCTTCCTCGACATCATCGAGATCCCGGCGATCTTCTTCCTCGGCATCTGGTTCGTGAAGGAGCTGTTCAGCGGCGTGGGATCGCTCGGCGCGAGCTCGATGACGGGCGGCGTCGCGTTCTGGGCGCACATCGTCGGCTTCGCGGGAGGCGCGCTCGCCGGCGTTTTCTGGCGGTTTCACGAAGCGTCGCGGCAGCGGTATTGGACTGACGTCTAGCGCGGCGCCGGTGGCGAATCGGGCGCCGGCATCTTCCGGATGATGAACAGCTTCTCTCCGGGACGAATCAACCCGAGATCCCGGCGTGCGTGTTCCTCGATGACGGCCGGGTCCTCGCGGAGCTGTCGCGCCCGCTCGCGCAGACGTGCGTTTTCGGCCTTGGCCTCCGCGAGCGACACCAGGGCCGCGCGATACTGCTGGCGTGCCTGGATCATCCCGGGGAGGCCCTTCTCGCCGACGAGCGCGTCCACGGCGATGACGCACCCGATGAAGATGAGCAAGTACTGGAGTCGCGGCCGCCCGGGCCGGCGCAGGGCCGGGGGTGTGGATTCTGGTAGGGACGTGCCCGCGCCGCGTTGCGCCGATCGCCTGTCGGCCGAGCTACGTTGCGCTTTCGGGAGCGTCACCGGACGTTTGTAGATAGGTCCTCAGCGCGGCGATGACGACAGACCGCAGGTCCGTGTGGTCGTCCATCGCCCGGATTTTCGCGGCCCTCCACAGCTCTTGCGGTAAATCCACGGTCGTCTTGACGTGCGCCGAGGAGGGATCGCGAGCGGGCATCCCTCTACTTTACACGGGATACCGTCTCTACTTAATGCCATCTTCCCGTCTTGATGTCAATAAGTTTATACTTCTATACGGTTTTACATGAATACGGGTCAAGCCGATGTGGGCCGTTGAAGAACCAGGTAGCGGTCCGGCGCGTGTTACGATCCGTTTGCCGGGATGCCGATGTTCGCCGCAATGTCCACCGGTCAGCGTTCGTTGTTCGAAGAACCTCCGAACCGGAGTCTGCCGGATCGGTCCGAGCCGTTCGAGCAGCAGCTCCGTGAGTTTCGATGGGACGGGAAGCCGACAACCGTCCTCGAGACGACCGTCGAGATCGACGGGCGCACGGTGTCGGTCCCGACCTTCGTGAACGAGTTCTGGACCAGCCGGCAGCGGGCAGCGCATTCGCTTCACGAAATCTCGTATCGCGCCTGCTTCAAGCCGCAGCTCCCCCGTTTCTTCGTCGAGCGCCTCACCCGGCCGGGCGACATCGTCTACGACCCGTTCATGGGGCGCGGGACGACGCTGCTGGAGGCCGCTTTGCTCGGGAGAGTGCCGGTCGGCTGCGATGTCAACCCGCTCAGCAAGATGCTCGTGGAGCCACGGCTCCGGCCGCCTTCTCTCGAAGCCATCCGGGATCGACTCTCGAGCGTGGATTGGTCGGCAGAGGAGGAACGTCCCGAGGAGCTGACGACGTTCTATCACGCGGACACGCTGCGCGAGATATCTCGCCCTCAAAGCCTACCTGCTTCGAAAGCTGGAGAGCGGACCGCTCGACGCCGTTGACGGGTGGATTCGGATGGTGGCGGTCAACCGGCTCACCGGCCATTCGCCGGGGTTCTTCTCGGTTTACACGCTTCCTCCCAACCAGGCGGTGTCGGTCGTCGCCCAGCGGAAAATCAACACCGACCGGAACCAGGTCCCGCCTCGTCGCGACGTGCGGCGGCTCATCGTCAAGAAGTCGCGCTCGCTGCTCTCCGACTGCGACGGGGACACCAGGCGATCTCTCGCGACGCTCGCGGATCGGTATCGGCTCATCACTGCGCAGGCCGCGGCAACGCCCGGCATCGAGCCGTCATCGGTTGATTTGGTGGTCACCTCCCCACCCTTCCTCGACGTCGTGAACTACGCGGGCGACAACTGGCTGCGCTGCTGGTTCTGCGGCATCGACCCGGCTGATGTACGGCTCACGGTGCCCGGGAAGATCGAGGAGTGGCGTGAGGCGATGACGGCGGTGTTCTCGGAGCTCGCCCGGATCCTGAAGCCCGGCGGTCACGTCGCGTTCGAGGTGGGTGAAGTCCGGGCCGGCCGCGTCCGGCTGGAAGAGCACGTCATTCCCTGCGGCGTCCATGCGGGGCTCGATCCGGAGCTGCTGCTGATCAACGCGCAGGAATTCACCAAGACCGCCGCGTGCTGGGGCGTCGACAACAACAAGAAGGGGACGAACACCAACCGCATCGTGCTCTTCCGGAAGAGCTTGAATCACTAATCACTAATCTGGATCCTGGTCGGGATCCGGGATGCGGGATCCAGATTCGGGATTCGGCGATTCAACGGTAACGTCAGCGATTCAAGGATTCACGTCGAGATTCAGATTCAGCTCTTGGCGCGAGCCCGAATGTCGTGCGACACCTTCGCCAGCTCGATCATGATGCGCTCGAACTCCTTCGCGTACTCGGCCGGGGGCAGGAACGTCTTCCGGATTCTTGAGGTCCTCGACATCGGCCTCGAGGGTCGCTCTGCGCTGCAGCAGTTTCAGGAGCACCTCGTCGGTCGGCGCGGCGCCGGGCAGCGACGCATCCAGATACGTGCGGCTCGCGTTGGACCCGTCGTCGCCGGGATCCCCGACCTCCCGGCCGACGCCGTCGCCGGTGTCGTCGAGCAGCGCGCGCTCGGTCGACAGCTGTCCGCGCTGCTGGTAGTGGCGCCGCACGTTCCCGCTGGCCGCGGCGAACGTCTCCCAGATGGAGATGCGCCCGTTCTTGTCGATGTCCGCCGCGGGTTCCGTCAGCGCCGCGGATGAAGTACTCCGGAAACACCGTGTCGAACCGCTGCGCGGAGGAATCGGTCGCGGTGATCACAATCCGCCGCGGGGCCGCGAGCCGCTCCAGGAAAGGAAAGCTGCCGGACGTCGTGTTGACGACAACGACACGGCCGGGAACGGGACGCAGCAGGGCGGACCAGTCGGCCGATTCGAGATCGGGGCCGACCAGGTTGAACTTCGCATCGATGCCGTCGAACGTGCCGTGGCCGATCAGCACGACGATCAGCAGGTCGTCGCGCGTCATGCGATCGCGGATCGAGGCCAGCGTGCGGCGGACGTTCTCCGCGTGGCCGGACGGCGTCGCCGCGGCCTCCGGCTGTCGAGTCTCGGACAACACCGTCACCCGCGCCGGCTCGAAGCGCAGCACGTCCGACGAACGTCTTCGCCAGATCCGCCGACCATCGGGTGTACTGCGTGACGTATTCCTGCCCGCCCGTCGCCCCCGACACGATCAGCGCGTAGCGATTCTCGGCGCCGTCTGCGGCCACGCGCTGCGGCACGCCGTCGCGAGCCAGACGGCCAGCACGAGCAGCGGCCAGAGCAAGATGGCACTCGCAACGACGGTAGGAACCGCCTGGTCCGGCTAAGGCCGGACTCCAGCCGACGGTGAAACCGCCTGGTCGGCTACAAGCCGGAACGCGGCCGTCTACGCTGCGTCATCATCGCAGACCCCACCGGCGGCGCAGGATCCACTCCGCGCCGAGCAGCAGCACGATGGCGGCAAACGACCAGCCGGTGTGCCAGAGATCGTGGGTCACGGCGATCTGCGCCGCGGGGACGCTCGCGCGCAGCGCCTCGACCAGCGCCGGCCCCTCGCCGGCCGAGATGACGCGGCCTCCGGAAGCGATCGCGATCCGTTGAAGGACCTGCAGATTGAGGCGCGGGTCGGTCATCTCGAGGTCGGCGCCGCCGACGAGCAGCGCGGCCGACGCCGAGCCGAGCAGCGTGGCGCCGCGGCGCGCCTCCGCGCTCACTTTGTAGACGCCCGGCTGATCGGGGCGGAAGCGTGCGACGTACCGCCGGTCGTTCTCACCGTCGTTCGCGCCCGGCGGCACGGCCGCGCGCAGCTGTTCGATTCGGCCGTCCGGGCGCGGTCACGCGGACGTCCACGAGCGCATCCGGCTGCGGGACGAACGCGCCGTTGCGTACCGCGATCCGCAGGGGCAGCGTCTCGCCGGGTGACGCGCCGGCAGGGAGGGTGATGGCGATCGGATCGGGGGCCGGCAGCGCGAGCCACCGCACCGCCTGCCGCCAGAACGTGTCGTACGAACGATCGGAGGACGGCAGCAGCATGCGCCAGCGCCACGCGGCTTCCCCCGTGAAGACCATGGACCGCCCTTCGCCGTAACGCTGCACGGCGACGAGCGCGCGCGCCGCCCCGCCGGCGCCGCCGGTCACGGCCAGCACGTCGGCGCCCGGCCGCGGACCGCCGAGCGGGAAGATCGACGCGAGCGCGGGAGCCGCGTTCCAACGTTTGAGGGTCTCGTCCAGCGCCGGACCGAGCTGCATGACCGGGTGCGTTTCACCGGCCGGAGACAGGCCGACCAGGTTCATGCCGCGCGACGCGACGGCCGGAAGCACCGCGTCGCCGCGATCCGACAACTGGAGCGGCAGCACTTCCTCGAGCGGCGTGTTGACGAGCCCCTGCTGCGCGAACGATCGCGCGCCGAGCACCAGCAGCCCGCCGCCGCGCTGCGCGACGAACGCCCGGGTCGTGTCGAGCTCGGCGCGCGAGAGCTGCGTGGCCTCGACGTTGGCGAGCACGAGCGCGTCGTACGCGAACAGATCCTCGACGCGCTTCGGATAGCCGGTCATCAGCGCGTCGCTGCGCGACCGCGACGCCTGGATGTAGAACGTGTCGGCGCCCTGCTCGTTCTTCCCCTTCCGGACCACCGAATCGACCTCGAGCCCCGAGTCGGTCGCCCACGCGCGCTTCAGGAAGCTGTGCTCGAAGCCGGGCGCGCCTTCCACGAACAGGATGCGCCGCTGGCGTGACGGCGGCTGCACCAGCGTGCTGCGGGAGTTGTTCTCGGGGACGAGATCGCCCGGCGTTTCCGGAATCTCGATCGTGTAGACCGTGGGGGCGCCACGAGCCGGAGAGACGTGAAAGACTTCGCGCACCGGAACGCCGTCGGCCGCCGGAGCGGCCCGCCGGACTTCGATCGGCCGGCCGTTCTCGAGCAGCCGCATCGCGATGGGCTCGGTGCCGTGGCCGTGGCTCACCGCCGACACCGCCAGATCCACGCGCGAGTCGTCGAAGACCGCTTCGGCGGCGGTGACGCTCAGCACCTCGCGATCGCGGCCGACCGCCTTCGCGCCGACGCCGATCGCGTACACCGGGGGGCACGTCATCCGGCAGGTCGACGCCACCGGTATCGCCGCCGTCCGAGAGCAGGACGATTCCGGCAATCGGCCGGCCGCGGTAGCGCTCGCGCACGGCGGACGAGCGCGCTCGACAGATCGCTGCGGCGCGCGGTCGCCCCGAGGTCCGCGGGAGACGCGGCCGCGAGGCCCTCGCCGAAGCTCAGGACCTCGGTGTGAAACCGTGGACCGAGGAGCGGGAGCAGCTCTCCAGTCACCAGGTCGCGCGCGCGATCGATGCGCCGCCGCCGCGCCGCCGGCATCTCCGTCGTCCTCGATGCTCATGCTGCGGGAGCCGTCGACGAGGATGGGCACGACCGCGTCGCGCGTCCCATCCTGCGTGGTGCGGATCGGCCGCATCAGGAAGAGGACGAGCAGGAGCAGCGTGACGAAGCGCAGCGCGACGAGCACGCGCCGGCGGCGCGGGGCAACCGCGACGCCCGCGTAGGCGAGCCACGCGGTGGCCGCAATCGCGGCGAGCACGAGGCCCAGCGCCCACCAGGGAAGGAGGTTCGCGAACGTCACGAGTGGCCCGGCCTACTTCTTCGCCTTTGCCAGCGATTCGAAGTACTTCGCGATGCGCCGTCCGTAGGTCTCGGGGCACCCGCTGGCTGCCCCCGGCGCTGAAGCGATCCTCGGAGCGCGTCTTCGCGAGCCGGTCCGACACGCGCCGCCTCGTACTTCTCGAGCGCCAGGTCGAGGTCCTTCCGAAGCGATTCCCATCCGCCGCGATCCTGCTTGAACGCTTCGGTCCCTGGAGCCGATCGGCTGAACTGATGCTCTTCCGGCGTGGATCCGCTCGCGCCGCTCGACTGATCGTCCCTGGCCCAGCCGCGCCAGCGCCTCGCGCGCGCGCTGAAGCTCCTGCTGGTACTCCTCCTGCAGCCGCTGCAGCTCGCTCCCGGCCTGTCCGGTGCCGCCCGACCGCCCGCCGTCCCGGCCGGCGCCCTGTTGTTGCGACGCCTGACCTCGCCCCGGCTGCGCCGCCTGATCCGCGCGGCCTCCCGCGCGCGATCCGCCGGCCCGCCCCTCGGCCTCGCGCATCTGCTGCTCGAGCCGCTGCAAGCGATCGCGGATCGCCGAGTCTGGTCGAGCTGATTGGACAGCTCCCGCGTCTCGGCCGGCGCCGACTGGTCGAGCCTGTCGGCGACGCGCTCGAGCGCGCGCGCGAGCTCCTTTTCTCCGGGCGCCGCTGCCCGCGGCCGGCGCGCCGGCCGGATCGCGCATCTCCTTCGCCGTCTCGCGCATGCGCTCGCGCAATGCGCTCGCGCTCGAGCGCGCGCGCCGCGTCGTTCATCGCGCCCGCCTCCGCCGGCGTGAGCTTCCCACGCGCGATCTGCTGCGCCGATCGCTGCAGCTCGTCGACGCGGCCGGCGAGGCGATCCTTTTCGTCGGCGAGCCGCTGCCGCGCCGCGGTGCCGGCGGCGCCGCCGGTGCCCTTGTCGAGCCGCTCCGCCTCCGCCGCGATCCGCCGCTGCTCCTGCGCGATCTGCTGCGCTTCGAGCTGCACGTCCGACGCCGCGCGCCGGCTCGCGCCCTGCGCCCCGCCGCGCATCCGCTCTTCGAGCCGGCGGAGCTGTTCCGCCGCGCGCTGGCCGCTCTGCGACGCGGCCGCCGGGATCGTCGCGGCGAAGCTCGCCGGCAGCGGTGCGCATCTGCTCCGACGCGTCCCGGAGATCGCCGCTCCCCTGCCCCGGCTGTCCGCCCTCCGGCGACGGCTGCCCGGAGGCGGACGGCGGACGCTGACCGCTGTTGCCCGCGCTGCGCCTGGCTCTGCTGCCCCATGCGCCGGGCGAGCTCCTCGCCTGCTCGCGAAGCTCCGTCTGCTCGCGGGTCAGCTTCTCCAGTTGCCGCTTCATCTCTTCGGCGTTCAGCCCGGCCTGGGCGAGCTCGCGCTGCCGGCGGCTCAGATCTTCCTGGCGCCGCGCGAGATCGCGAATGCGATCGAGGGCGCTGTCGCTCGACTGACGCTGGTCGGGGCGGGTCTCGACCGCGGACTGCGTCTCGTAGTTGGTGCGCTGCTGACGCTGCAGCTCCTTGTCGAAGAGCGCCGAGAGATCCTGTCCTGACCGGTTCGATCCGCCGCTGCCCGCGCCGTTGGCCTGCTGCGACACCTGCCGGCGGCGCACTTCCGCCTGCGCCTGCAGCAGCCCGTTCAGCGCCGCCATTTCGTGCGGCAGCGCCTCCTTCGTCCGTTCAGTCGCGAGCTGCTGCTCGCGCTTTCGCCATCGCGTCGACGGCGCCGCGATGGGATCGCCGTCGGCCGCCGGCTGCGTGCCGGCGGCTGCGCCGTCGCGCGCGGCGAGGCGCTGCGGGAGCCGGGAGCGGCGGCCGCCCGCGGCCGGTCGGCGACATCTGCTCGGCGCGCCCCTTCAGCTCCGCCTGCGCCTGCGCGATCGCCTTCACGTCCTCGGCCGAACGCCCGGTCTGCGATCGGCGCTCGACGTTCCAGGTGGACGCGATGATCTCCTTCTGCGCCTGGATCAGGCTCTCGATCTGGGCGTCGGCCGCGCCGCCCGCCGACGCCTGGCTCTGCGCCGCGACGAACTCTTCGTTGAACGGCTTGACCTCGAGAAAGAAGATGTCGCTCGTCGCGCGGGTCGACCGCTTGCCGCGGCCGACGTCGCGCGCCCGCGCGTAGTACGTGATCACGTCCCCCGGCTTGACGCCGAGATCCTCGGCCGGCAGCAGCCGCGTGCCGATCTTCTGCACGCTGCTGCCGCTCACGCGGTCGAACGGCACGACCCGCTCCGGGCCGCCGCCGACGGAGTACACCAGGTCGAACGCGGCGATGCCGTAGTCGTCGTCGGCGCGCGCTTCGATGGCGATCTCTTCGAGCGGCGTGATCTGCTGATCGGCGGACGGCCGGAGGATGCGGACATCCGGCGGACGATCGTCCATCAGCCGGATGAAGTATTCGCGTGTCCCCGCCGGAGCGCAGGCCGTCGCGATCGGACGAGCCGGACACGGTACGAGTCGTCGCGCGCCAGCACGAGATCCGCTTCGACGGTGCGAGGGGCCACGGCGCGCAGCGGACACGGCGGATGCCGAGCCGAGCGCAATCTCCCCCTGCGCGACCGGCTTGTCGGTGTGGATGCGGAGCCGCACGCGCGTGCCGGCCGGCGCGTAGATGTCGCCGCCATCCTGCTCCGTCGCGCGGCGCAAGCCCCGCGAACGACGGATACGCGTAGTGCAGATCGATGCGCTCGACGCGCGGCGGGAACAGCGCCGTGACGGTGTAGTCCTCGGAGCGGGCCGACCCCGCGGTGACGGTGTAGGTGAACGTCCGATCGACCGACGGGATCTCGAGCTGGAAGGCACCCGCGACGGCCGTCATCGGCACGGTCCGCTGCTCGCCGCCGGCGGCCACGATGACCGACGGCGTGAAGTGCTTCAGCGTTCCGGCCGATCCGTGCAGCGTCGTCCGGATGCGCAGCGGCGTTCCGGCCGGCACGCGCACGTTCCCGGGCAGCACTTCGACGCGAACGGATCCGGGAAAGAACCGCAGCCGCGCCGTTTCGAGCGCGCGGCTGAACGTCGGGCGCGCTCACCACCAGCGCGACGGCGAGCGCGGCCGCACCCGCGGCCGCCCAGCCGGCGGCTCTGCGGATCGACTCCGGCGACACGATTTCTCGCCGGATCGATCGCGCGCAGCCGGCGCACGCCGTCCTGGAGGAGCAGCGGCAGAAACGCGGCCCGCTCCGGGTGCCGCTGGCTCCATCGAGCGCGCTGACGAGCGCATCGTCCAGCGCGCGGTCGCCGGAGAGCGTCCGCGAGCGCTCCTCGATGAAACGCGCGACCCGGCGATCGTCGAGGCGCCGCTCGACCCGCAACACGGGCAGCGCCGCGGCCACTCCCGCCGCGATGACCGCCGCGCCCGCCAGCATCACGAGAGACAGGCCCTCGGCCCCGATCACAGACACGACCCCGAGAGCGGCGAGCACCGGCACGGCCGCCGCGGCCATCGCACGGCCGGCCGTCACGAAGCGCGACCCTTCGGACCCAGCGCCGCCGGATGACCGCAATCAGCGCTCGCAGCTCGCTCAGCGCGTCGAGGTGTGTGGTCACGATGTCAGGACCTCCCGACAAACGACTCCGCGACAAGCGCCCCCAGCATCAGCAGGAGGCCAAATTGCCAGTAGCTCTGGCGCGCTTCGATCTGCTGCGCCCGGACGGCCTGATACGCGCCCGGATCGGTGGAGACGCGATCGAGCATCCCCTCGAACTCGTCCGGGGTGATCCGCGCGGTGGCGCTCTCGCGCGGGTCCACGTTGACGGCGACCGCGCGCCCGTCGGGTTGAGCCCGGTAGACGCCCGGCCGCGGCTGCGCGCCCCGAGGCACTCGCGCGACCGAATACTCGCGCGCGCGATCGGACGCCGCCGACACGTATCGCACGGCCTCGACCGCGAACGGCACGAACGACGGGTGCAGCGGAAAGTCGTTCCAGCGGCGATCGATGTCGGAGGCGAACAGCACGATGCGCCCCTGGCCCTCGCGCCGCTCGAGGAGCGCCGGCGCGCCGTCGCTGAACTGCGCGGCCACATCCCATCCGTCCGTGTCGCACCCGCCACGCGTGATGGAAGCGGACCTGGCCGAGGTTCGCCGCCAGCGCGCCGAACGGACGGAAAATCGGATGACGCAGATCGGTCGCCGACAGGCTCACCGGATCGCGCCGCTTCGCCGGCCGACAGCGCCGGACGCCAGTCGAAGATCGTGGACAGGACCACGGCCTCGACGTCCGGCGCCGCGGCAATCAACAGACCGCCGCCGGCCCGCACGAACCCCGCCAGCGATTCACGCGCGCGGCGCTCGAGACCGCGCGTCGAGAGCAGGACGACGGCGCCGTGCCGCGCGAGATCGGCCGCGCTCATCGCCGACACGGCTCCGCCCGCAACCAGGCGCGCGTCGAGCGCATCACTCGCGGCGTCGTCGGACGCGGCGACAAGCGCACGCGACAGATAGAACCCGGAGTCCGGCGTCCCCGACGTCACGACGAGCGCCGACGGCCGCCGCGCCGGGTCGAGCACGGCGTATCGGGCATTGTCGGCCGCAAACCCGCCGGATCGTCGATCGTGACCGAAATCGATCCTGACCCGGGCGTCCGGTAGGCAATCGGAACGTCGACGATCGAGTCCGGCGCCGCGTGATACGCAGCCGTCGCCACCGTACGGCCATCGCGCTCGACACGGACGGGCCCGCTCCTCGCCTCTCCCGCGCTGTTCCGGATCGAGGCGAGCACCCGATCGCTGTTCGACGCGAATCGCCACGACGGCGAGGTTCGCCGGCGGGGCGCCGGCATCCTTCACGACGACCTGCAGCGCGCGCGGCAGGACGGCGCGCGGCTCGTCCTCCCAGCCGGCCCGCTGCAGATCGGTGATGACGACGAGCCGGCCGGCCGCCCGTCCGCGACTTCCGCGGCCTTCTCGCATGAGCGGCCCGTAGCGCGTGCCGCCGAAGCCGCCTGCAGCCCGGCGAGCGCCGCGCGCGCATCGCCGGCCGCGCCCGGACCCGCGATCACATCGGCCCGATCGTCGAACGCGATGACCGCGACGCGCTCGCCCGGACCTGCCTCGTCGATCGCCTGCGCGCGCCAGCGTCGAGCGCCCGGGCGAACCGCCCCGGCGCACCCATGCTGAACGATCGATCGATGGCGACGATGCGCGCGGTGGGCGCCGCGGCGGCCGCACTCGAGAGTACGGACGCGCGAAGGCGGCCGCCAGCAGCAGCAGCGCCGCGACGCGCGCGGCCAGCAGCAGCAGATCGCGCAGCCGGCGCCGCCGCGAGCGCTCGATCGGCGACTGCTGCAGCAGCCGGACGGCGGTGAACGGCACCTCCGGCGCCACGTCGCGCCGCAGCAGGTGCAGCACGATCGGAATCGCCACGCGAGCGGCGCCGAGCAGGAAGGCGGGATAGAGGAAGTTCATGCAGAATTCCGTCACGGTCGACGGCTGCAGGCACGAAGGCCACGAGGATCACGGACGATCACATAGTTCTTTGCTGATCTATCGCTCGATTCTCTCGTGAGCTTCTGTGCATCGCTGTCCGCTCTGGCTCCTGCCTCCTGTCTCCTACTTCCTCTTCGCCCGCGCCGACAGATACGCGAGCAGCGCAAAATCGAGCGGCTGCGACGTGTCGAGCTGCACGTAGTCGATGCCGGCCCCGCGCAGCTCGCGGTCGTAGCGCAGCGTGAGCGTCGCGAGCTCGCGCAGGTACGCCTTCGCGGATCGCCGGGGGGTCGGCGAGTGACTTCGTCGGCGCTCTCGAGATCGCGGAAGCGCGACGCGCCGCGGAACGGGAACGTCAGCTCGTGCGGATCGAGCACCTGGAACACGACGACGTCGGTGCCGCGGAAGCGCAGGTGCTTCAGCCCCTTGATGACCGGCTCCGGATCGTCGAGCAGATCGGAGATCGAGCACGACGAGGCTGCGCTTGACGAGCGCTTCGGCGAGCTGGTGCAGCGGACGGCCGACGTCGGAGCGGGACCCCGGCTTGAGGCGCTCGAGCGCCAGCAGCAGCGCGTGCAGGTGGCCGGGGCGCGCGCCGGCCGGCAGGCGGAACACGATGTGCTCGTCGAAGGCGATCAGCCCGGTCGCGTCGCGCTGCCGGTTCATCAGGAAGGCGAGCGACGCGGCCAGCACCGAGCCGTATTCGAGCTTGCTCATCGGCGCCGCGCCGCGGTACGCCATCGAGGCGCTCACGTCGAGCAGCAGGTGGCACTCGAGGTTCGTCTCCTCCTCGAACTTCTTGACGTAGTGGCGATCGGTGCGCGCGTAGACCTTCCAGTCGAGCGTGGAGAGATCGTCGCCGGGGAGATACTGCCGGTACTCGGCGAACTCGACGCTGAACCCTTGTACGGACTGCGATGCAGGCCCGAGAGGAAGCCCTCGACGACCGTCCGCGCCTTCAGCTCCATCGTCCCGAGCCGCGCGATGACGGCGGGATCGAGAAAGCGCAGGTCGCGTGGCGGCGGAGGTCGGCGGCATCGGCTACATTCCGCTGCGCGGCGCCGGCACCGCCTCGAGCAGCCGTTCGACGAGCTTGTCGGGGGTGATCCGTTCCGACTCGGCGTAGAAGTTCGGGATGATGCGGTGCCGCAGGACCGGGCGCGCCAGCGCCTGGATGTCGGCGATCGACACGTGATAGCGCCCGTGCATCAGCGCGCGCGCCTTGCCGGCGAGGATCAGCGACTGCGACGCGCGGAGGCCCGCGCCCCACTTCACCCAGTCGCGGACGAACTGGTGATCGCTCTGCCGCCCGGGCCGCGACGCGTCCACGAGCCGCACCGCGTAGCGCGCGACGTCCTCCGCGACGACGACCTGCCGCACGAGCTGCTGGATCTCGAGGATGTCGGCGCCGCTGAACACGCGCGACGGCGTGTGCGTCTCGACGCCGGTCGTGTTGGTGACGACGCGCACCTCTTCGTCTTCCGAGAGGTAGGTCATGACGATGTTGAACATGAAGCGATCGAGCTGCGCTTCCGGCAGCGGATACGTGCCCTCGAGCTCGATCGGGTTCTGCGTCGCGAGCACGAAGAACGGCCGATCGAGCGGATAGGTGCGGCCCGGCGGCGGTGACGTGATACTCCTGCATCGCCTCGAGCAGCGCCGCCTGCGTCTTCGGCGGCGTGCGGTTGATCTCGTCGGCGAGCAGGATCTGCGCGAAGATCGGCCCCTTGACGAACCGCAGCGACCGGTGGCCGTCCTCTTCGTCGAGCACCTCGGTGCCGGTGATGTCGGCCGGCATCAGGTCGGGCGTGAACTGGATCCGCTTGAACGACAGATCGAGGATCTGCGCGACGGTCTTGATGAGGAGCGTCTTCGCCAGGCCCGGCACGCCGGTGATCAGGCAGTGGCCGCCGGTGAAGAGCGCCATCAGCACCTGGTCGATGACCTCGTCCTGCCCGACGATCACCTTGCGGATCTCGGCGAGGATCCGCTCGCGGCCGCGCGCGACGCGTTCGGCGACCGCCGCGATGTCGGTGGGCGTCGTGATGTGTCATCAGTGGGTCAGCGAATAGATGATTTCGTTGATCTGCATCCGGTACGCCATGCGCGGTGTACTTCACGTAGCCCGGATACTCCGCCGCGTTCGACCACTCCCAGCCGTCGCCCATGTCGACGTTCCAGTTGATGAGGACCATGGCGCGGCCGCTGTCGTCCTCGATCGCGCGCAGCTTCGCCGACGTAGCCCCCCTTCTCCCACGTCCGTCCCTGCAGGAACGAGCCGAGGCCCGGCGTCTGCGGGAAGCCGTCGAACTGGTAGAAGCAGCTGAAAGATCGGATGGTCGTTCGGCAGGTCGACGATCTTGCGATCGGGGAAGACGCGCTGCATCTCGCTTTCGAGGTTGGCCCACTCGATCGGGCCGTGGAAGTCGTCGAACGTCAGCGTGCCGCCGCGCAGCAGGAACTCGCGCAGGATCGGCACCTCGGCCTCCTTCAACCGCAGCGTGCCCGGCTCCACGATGTAGATCCAGGGGTAGGCCCAGAGGTTCGGATCCTCGAGCGTGATGACCACGGGATCGTTGACCTGGATGGCGGTCACGGTGCGGACGCGCCGCGAGAGGTTCTGTTCGGCGGCCGGGGCATCGATGAACCACGGCTCGTCTTCCGGGCTCATGAAGCGGCCGCGGGGGCACGGTCCACGCGCTGTAGCGGATGCGCGCGAAGGTCCACTGCAGGCCGGCGAAGCGGGCGTCGGGCTGGTTCGGCGTTCTGCGCGTCAGCGCCCGGCGTCCACGACGCCGCCCCGGCCCACAGCAGCAGACCCGGCGACGGCCGCTGCGGGCATGACCCGCGTCATTGGCCGGCACCGGCGGCGGACGCGTTCTGGATCGCCCGCAGCAGCAGCTCCTGCGCGCGCTCGTAGCTCGGCGCAATCTCGAGCGCCGCCAGCGCCTCGCCCTTGGCGTCCGCGGGCCGATTCGGCGAGCAGATAGGCTTCGCCGAGATCGCAGTGCGCCGACGGCGCGGTCGGCCGGGCCGATCGCGAGCGCCGCCCGGAACTCGCGCACGGCGGTCTCCGGCTGGTTGTTCTTCAGCGCGAGCCGTCCCAGCCCGGTGTGCGCCGAGCGGGTCGAAGGGATCGATCGCCACGACGCGGTCGTACGCGATCGACAGCACCGGCTCGGCGCAGGTCCGCTTCCGCGAGCGCCGCCAGCCGGCGGGCCGCGTCCGACGGTGGTGTGGTCGCGGGCGAGGAGCGCCTGGTACTCCGTCATCGCCGCGGTCCGATCGCCGAGCTGCTCGGCCAGCTTCGCCATCAGCGCGTGCGGGCTGTCGTCGCCCGTCGCCGTCGGCACCAGCGCCGCCGCCTTCTCGAGCGGCTCGAAGGCCGCCTTGTCGCCCGCCGCCGCCAGCGCCTGGCCGTAGCGCGAGCTGCGCGGCGTAGTTCTCCGGGTTCGCCGCGGCGGCCGCGCGCAGACCGCGACATCCACCATCACCGCGCGCCCCCTCCCGCCGCCGGGAGCCGCGGGCTCCAGGACGCCGGGCAGGGCACGAAGCGCGGCCCGCAGCGCGCCGAACCGCGCGTCGATCGTCTTGTCGAACGACGCCTGCAGCTGGTCCATCGAGACGCCGATCGTCTTCTCGACGGCGGCGTTCCCCTCGAGCCCCTCGCCGTACGAACGGACGAGCGCCTGCAGCTTCTGCTGCGCCATGCGTGCGGACGATGTGATCGACGAGCAGCGAGGCCTGGAAGTACGCGAGCGCGATCGTGTCGGGGCGCGTGAAGCCGGAGTTCAGATCCGCGAGCTTCAGCGTCTTGCCCCGCTCCAGCGCGAGCGCGAACGGCACTTCCATCTCGCGGCCCCACTCGGGACGCGCCTGCGCCTCCTCGTAGACCGAGATCCCTTCGGTCAGCCACCGCGGCACGCGCTGCTTCGACATCTGCAGCGTGATCACGTGCGCCATCTCGTGCCAGAGCGTCGCCTGCCAGGAGAACGAGCCGGGCGGCCGCGCCCGCGGCGAGTCCAGCGTCACGACGCGGCCGAAGCAGGCGCCGAGCGCGCCGATCATGCCGGGCAGCCCGAGGTTGCGCACGGCGAAGTCGTCGTGCTTCGGGAAGATCTCGATCAGGATCGGCCCCTTCGGCGTGAAGCTGTACTTCGCCGACAGCGTCTTGAGCGCGTTCTGCGCGAGCGGCATCGCGTACTCGCGCAGCACCGGCGCTTCGTCCGGGTGCATCTTGAGGATGATGTCCCCTTCGCGGATCACGATGAACTTGTCGAGCTTGTCGAGCATCGCGAGGAGGTTGAAGGTGACGACGTCGAACGGGTCGATGCGCGAACGCCCGGTCGAGCGCCCGGCGCGCCTCGGCTCGTCGCCGGTGCGCATCAGGTGCATGCCGAGATCGGCGTGCGCGCGGGCGCTGGTCGGATCGAGCGCCACCGCCTCCCGCGCGAGCGCGACCGCTTCGTCGAAGCGGTAGTTGCGCGCCGGCGAGCTCCCCGGCGGCGCGGTAGACCTCGCCGAAGGCGGGATTGATCGCGAGCGTCCGCTTCACTTCCGCGTCGAAGCCGGCGCGGTCGTCCTTGACGTAGGTGATGGCGGCCGAGCAGCGCGCGCGCGTCGAGATGGGACGGGTTCTGCGCGAGGACGCGGTCGATCCGGTCGCGCGCGGCGTCGTAGCGGGTGTTGTCGAGATCGAGCTCGGCGAGCAGGAGCTCCGCGTCGGCCAGCAGCGGATCGATCTCGAGCGCCTTGGCCGCGGCGGCCGCGGCGGCCGGCGGATCGTCTTCGCTCAGCGCACGCGCGAGGCCGGCGAGCGCCGGCGCCCACTTCGGATCCGCGCCAGCGCCTGCTGAAACGACTTCAGCGCTTCGGCGCGGTTGTACTTTTCGAGGAACAGCATGCCCCAGGCCGTGTCGATCGCCGGGATCGGGCCCGGCCGCGGCCGCGGAACGGAAGAGGCTGTTGGCTTCGCGCGCGCGGCCGAGCGCCGCGGCGGCCCGCCCCGCGCGGAGGAGCGAGGCCGGGTCGCCCTCGGACTGCCGGAAGAGCACCGTCAGCGCCTGCGACGCGGCGGCCGTGTCGCCGAGGCGCTTCTGCAGCAGCGCCAGCGACAGCGCCGCGTCGCTGAGCGGCGCGCGGCGGGCGGCAGGCCGAAGCGCCGCGATGGCCTCCGAGTACTTGCCTTTTTCGATCGCGAGGTGCGCGATGACCGCAAGGGCGGCGGGATCGTCCGCGGGGCGCGCGCGGGCGAGCGCTTCCGCTTCCGCGGGCTTGCCATGCGCAATCGCGCGCCACGCGCCGGCCGGGAAGGGCAGCGGCGCGGACTGCTGTCCGTGCGACGGCACGTTCACAGCCGTCCAGACGCAGAGCGACAGAAAAACGACGGTCGCCAGACGGAAGGGATTGGACCGCATGTACCTGAGTCGATTATAGAACACGCGCTTCGACTAATCCGGCTGATGACTTGTACTTGTAGCGCCGACCTTCAGGTCGGCTCCACCGCGGGGCTGGCCTGAAGGCCAGCACTACATTTGTACCGCCGACCTTCAGGTCGGCCCCACCTCGGGGCTGGCCTAAGGCCAGCGCTACAGCGTAAGACGCCTCCGCGTCGACGGCAGTTTGAGTCCAGTGGTTCAAACTCGCGAGGTCCGGCTGAAGCCGGATGCCACGTCGGCGACCGACTCTGCGGTCAAAACAGCTCGCGCCACGTGAAGAACAGCGCGGCGCACAGCCCTTGCCCTATCCCGAAGCCGGCGACCCATGCGGGGACGCTGCGCGGCGGGACGACCGCCGCGAGCGCCAGAAAGAGCGGGAAAAGCGTGGAGGAGAGCCGCCCCATCGACAACACGCCGCCCGCAAACAGGGGCGGGACCAGGTTGATGAGCACGAAGATGCCGAACGCGGCGCCGAACCGCCGGAAGACCGGATACGTGAGCGCGAGGCCGAACAGCACGCCGAGCGCGTTGAGCGTGTTGAACGGAATGTTGGTGACCACCTGCAGCAACGGTTCGTCGCGCAGCCATCCGAAAGCGGTGACGAACGGTCCCCATCCCTGATACGTCCGGCCCCAGGCTTCGTGGCTGCGCGCCCACGCGAACCACACGCCGGTCAGCCCGTACAGGTAGCCGCTGAACGCGAGCATGCCGATGCCCGGCATGGCGGCCGTCAGCAGGCGCACACTCCGAGGTGTCCTCGACCGACCTGCGACGCGCTTGCGCCCGCGGCTCGCTCGGCAGGCACTGGCGCTCGAGCGTAAATCTGCTCGAGCGCCAGAATGCCTAGCGGGACGCTCAGGAGGCAGCCGTTCGGCCGCGTCAGGCCGGCGGCGAGTCCCCAGCACGACGCCGCCACCCACTCACCTCGCCTGAAGTGAAAGAACGCGCCGACGGCGGCGAGCAGGAACAGCGACTCGGTGTACGGCGCGCTGAAGAACAACGCAAAGGGATAGGCGGCGAGCAGCATCGCGGCATTGGCGGCGCGCTCGGCCCCGATGAGGTCCTGGCCCAGGCGGACGACGTAGACCAGGGCCCACAGGAACGCGGCGAGCGAGATCACCACGCCGGCCCACAACGCGCGCAGCATCTGCCGATCGCGCGATGTCGTGCGATCGTGCATCCCGAACGCCGCCGCCAGGGGCCGCATCAGCATCGGCATCGCGGGGAAGAACGCGATGTTGCGCTGCCGCTGGAACGTGTGGTCCCACGTGTACCCGTCGAGCGCGACATCGGCGTACCAGCCGGCGTCGAACCGCGCGGGAAGATTCGCGAGCGGCTCCTTCGACGGGGTGAACCCGGCCTTGTCCGACAGGCCGAACGTGATCACCGCGAAGAAGCCGACGAGCAGGACGGCCGGGCGCGTCGCCACGAACGCGCGGATCGCCGGGCCGAGATCGGGCCGCGCGACGACCGAGGAATAGACGCCTCGCGCGCGCGCGAGCGCCGTCGGCCGCGGCCACAGCACGTGCCGGACGATCAGCAGCGACGCCGCGGCATACAGGAACACCATCGGCGAGCGCAGCGAGATGACGACGTCGAAGAGGAGATAGCGCCCGCCCCCGACGAGCGCGATCCAGAGCGCGGCGCCGAGCAGCGCGGCGGCCGCCATGTCGGCCACGCGGGCGCGCGGCGGCAGAGGATCGACGGGGCTGGGGACTTTCATCCAGTCTCGATCGGCGTCTCAGCGCCGGAGCTCATAGAGCGCAGACGGAGCGCCGTACCACTGAGCCTGCGCGACCTGCCGCACCCGCGGGTCCTCATCCAGTTGGCGCATCGTGCCGGCGCATGCCGCCGCCGCCAGAACCCCGAAGTAGAGATCGCCCGCCTGTTGGTGCAACGCGATCAGCGTCAGCGCCGTCAGCGCCAGCACCACGCCGGCGAGCTCCGTTGTCTTCGACACAGTGGGCGCAATTCTAACCCGTGGAGAGAACGGAGGGGACGGAGACATCGGAGGGTCATTTACTCGAAGGGTTGCTGACACACGGAGCAACGGAGAAACGACGGAGATCACTCTCAGGATCAACCAAACAACTCCGTTACTCTCTTCGTGTTGATCAATGCTGAATTGAGATCGTCCGCTGCCTCCGTCAACTCCGTTGACTCAGCTCCCGCTCTTCAACCCGAATGCGCAGGATCATCAGGACGCCGAAGCCGGCGATGGCGGCGATCCCCGTAAACGGCGCTCCCGCCATGAAGGCCATGCCTGCCAGTTCCCCCGCCACGGCGGCGTAGTTCGGATGGCGGAGAAACCGGTACGGTCCGGAGGTGATGCGGGTCGATTGCGGCGGCACGAGCACGCGGAAGGTCCAGCGATCGCCGAGCGTGGCGATCGCCCAGTATTTCAGCCCCTTCGCGAGCGCGAACAGGACGGCGCCGGCCACGAACGCGACGTTCAGCCGGCTTCCGCGCGCCCAGCCTTCGGCGATCATCGCGAGGAAACAGACGGGATAGGCGAGCTGCATCAGCGGCAGCACGTCGTCGGGCGGTTCGGCGGCGCCGAGCGAGCGCAGCGCGCGATCGTGACGCGCCGCAATCCGCGCCTCGACCAGCATCGGGAGGAAGGCGGCGATCAGCAGGATCAGCAGGATCATCAGGCCGCGTGGAGATCGCCGGCATAGCGAATGATTCGCTGCAGCAGCGCCGGAGCGACCATCGCTCCGTAACCCGCCGCGCGCACGGCGCCCGGAACCGCGACCATCGCCCGCAGGCCCCGGTTGAATCGCCACTTGTGCGCGAACTCGCGCCGGCGAGCGTCGAGCAGACGAAGATGCGCATCGGCGGCGCCGTGCTCGAGCGCGCGCAGCGCCTCGATCGCCGCGAGCTCGCCGCCCCGGAGGGCGAATCGCAGTCCGTCGCCTGTCATGGGATCAACGAAGCCGCCCGCGTCGCCGGCGAGCAGCAGTCCGGGCATCCCGGCCACGTCGCAGTCCACCGCAAGCGGCCCGAGGCAGACCGCTTCGCCGACCGCGCGCGCGGCCGCAAACCGGTCTCGCAACTGGCCGTCCGAGCGGCACGCCGCCAGCAACAGGTCTTTCATCGACCCCCCAGACGGGAGTGGGCGTGACGACGCAGGCGTTGGTGAGACCGCCGGGAAGTGGCGCCACACCGATGTAGCGTCCGGCGCGCACGTGCATCTCGCCGAAGGACGTCATCCCGGCCACGTCCTGGAAGTACCCGCCGATGGCCCATCGACGCGGGCGGCGGGCGTGACCGCGAGAGCCCGAGCGCGCGGGCGACGCGCGAGTAGCGGCCGTCGGCGGCGATGACGATGGGCGCCGCGATGCGAACGGGCCGGCCGTCCTTGCCCTTGATGACGAGCCCGGCGACCGCCGGCACGCCGGCTGACGTGTCGGTGACCGCGCCGTCGACGAGCACGTTTTCTTCGACGCGCGCGCCGGCGGCGGACGCGGCCGACACGAGCGCGGCATCGAACGTTCGCCGCACGAGCGCGCGTCCGCACACAGCTTCATTCACGCCATTGCCGCCCTCGGGGGTGTAGCGCCCGACTACGCGAACGCCGGTCCCCGTGACGATCATCCCGTCGAGCGGCAGCCCGCCTGCGACTGCCGTGTCGAGCCCCAGTCTCGAGAGGACGCCGAGCGCGCCGGGATTCAGCGTGTCGCCGCAGAGCTTGTCGCGCGGAAAGCGTGCCCGATCGAGGACGAGCACCCGCGCGCCGCCACGGGCCAGCAGCGTCGCCGCGACCGCGCCCGCCGGCCCGGCGCCCGCGATCAGGACGTCAAACAATCAGGTGCCTCCGATTGACGCTCTCCCGCTCCCCGCTCTCCCGCTTCCAGCTCCGAGCTCGTCGCTTCCCGCTCTCCCCGCTTCGGATCTCGGATTCCGGATCCCGGATCCCGAGATCCGAGACCCGAGTCCCGAGTCCCGAGATCAGGGATGCTCCGCCTTTCCCAACACCATCGCGCTGTTCTTCGAGCCGAAGCCCAGGCAGTTGCACAGGGCGGCGATCGGCTGCGCGGCCCGGCCGGTGTTGGGGATGAAGTCGAGGTCGCAGTCGGGATCGTTCTCCAATTGATTGATGGTCGGCGGCAGGAAGCCGTCGTGCAGCGCCAGCGCCGACGTGACGATGCCGGCGGCGCCGCTCGCGCCTTGCGGATGCCCGATCATCGACTTGGTCGACGAGCCCGGCACGTGATCCGCCCGCCGGCCCAGCAACTGCCGGACGCACCGCGATTCGACGGCGTCGTTGAGGACAGTGGAGGTCCCGTGGAAGTTGACGTAGCCGATTTCCTCGATCGGATACCCCGATCGTTCGACGGCCAGGCGCATCGCGCGCACGATCTGTTCACCGTCCGGATCCATCTGCACGCGATGGTAGGCGTCGCACGTCGATCCGTACCCGTCGATCGTCGCGTAGACCCGTGCGCCCCGGGCCCGCGCGCGGTCCTCGCGCTCCAGCACCACCATCCACGCCCCTTCGCCCAGGACGAACCCGTCACGCCCGCGATCGAACGGCCGCGAGGCTTCGGCCGGCGTCTCGTTGTAGCGCGTCGAGACCACACGCATCTTGGAGAAGCCGAAGATCATCCCGGGAGTGACGCAGGCATCGGCGCCGCCCGACAGGATGACATCCGCCTCGCCGGCGCGAATCAGCGAAGCCGCGTACCAGATCGCGTCGGTGGAGCTCGTGCAGCCGGTGGACACGACGTGGCTGATGCCGTGCAGCTGGAGCGCGATCGAGATGTCGCTCGAGATCATGCCGACGACCGAGATGGGGATCGCGTAAGGCGTCACCCGCTTCCACCCCTCGGTGAAGAACTCGTAGTACTGCCGCTCCGCGACGTCGATGCCCCCCGCGCCGCTGCCGACCAGCACTCCCGCGCCCGGCTCGTTCAACCTGAGCCCCGCGTCGTGCCAGGCCTCGGTCGCCGCGATCACCGCAATCAGCGACGCTTTCGAGTAGCGCCGGGCGTCGGCCTTCCCGGGCCGCCCGCGATCGTCAGCCACGCGACATTCGATCGCGACGGCGTCGTCGATCGAGACAGCGGGCACGGGCGCGGCGACGGCACATGGATAGCGGGACGCATCGAAGTCCGCAATCGCACGCGTCGCGCTGCAGCCTCGACTGACGTGACGCCAGAAACGATCACGCCCGACGCCGAACGGCGACACGACGCCGATCCCGGTGATTGCGACGCGCGGGAAGCCCGGAGGAGCCATACCCTATAATAGTGGCTGCCATCCTGATGGAGCAGCGCCCGGCCGTCGAATCCATCCGAGAAGCGTCGAATCCCCCCGCGTCTCGGCCTGCGATCGCCGTCGCCTGGGGCGGAGCGGTCCTCTTCGTCGCATCGCTGATCTACTTCCTCTATGCATACCTCGTGCGGTTCGGCTCGGCCGTTCCGGCGGGGAGCCGGTTCCCGCCTGTCGCGATTGACGTCGCGATGTTTTCCCTTTTTGCATTGCATCACAGCCTGTTCGCCCGCACGCCGCTCAAGGCTCAGGTCCGGCGCGTGGTGACACCGTCACTCGAACGATCGCTATACACGTGGCTTGCCAGCGCGTTGTTCCTGCTCGTGTGCTGGTGGTGGCAGCCGGTCCCAGGCGAACTCTACCGGCTGGATGAGCCCTGGCGATGGCTGGCATCCGGCGCGCAGGCCGCCGGGGTTCTCCTGGCGGTGCTCGGCTCCAGGGCGCTCGACGTGCTCGATCTCGCTGGTGTCCGTCCCGTGCTCCGGGCGCGCCCGGATCACGTGCCCCTGATGACGACGGGCGTTTACGGCATCGTCCGGCATCCGCTGTACTTCGGGTGGGCGCTGCTGGTGTTCGGCGCCCCCGACATGACGGCTACGCGTGCGGTGTTCGCGATCGTCAGCACCGGGTATTGCGCGATGGCGGTTCCATGGGAAGAGCGCGGGCTGGTCGATGTGTTCGGGAAAGGGTATGAAGCTTACAGGCTGAAGGTGCGGTGGAGGATGATACCCGGACTGTATTGAGATCGTTCTTCGTTCTTCGTTCTTGGTTCTTCGTTAGTGATCGGCGTCCGCCGACACGCGCTTGAATGCCACGGCCGAGGTGACGAACGCCTCCACGACGGCCGGATCGAAATGGGTGCCCTTGCCCCCGACGATGAACCTGACCGCGTCGTCGTGCGACATCGTCGGACGATACAGCGTGCGGGTCACGGTGGCGTCGTACACGTCCACGACCGCCATCACCCGTCCCGCGACGGGGATCTCCGTGCCGCGCAGACCCTGCGGATAGCCGGTCCCGTCCCAGCGCTCGTGATGGGTGTAGACGATGTCCTTCGCCAGGGCAAGCGTGGCGTCGTCGTGAACGCCGACCTGCTGCTCGGCCCTCAGAATGACGTCCCGGCCGAGAAGGGGATGGGTTCGCATCTCGACGAGCTCTTCCGGCGTGAGCGCGCCGGGCTTGTTGAGGATGTGATCGGGAATCCCGACCTTGCCGATGTCGTGCAGCGGCGCGAGGCTGGACAGCAGATCGATCTGCTCCGGCGTCAGGTACGCGCGGTAGTCCGGGTGCCGGGCGAGCTGCTCGGCGAGGAGCCTCACGTATTCCTGGGTCCTGCGTGAATGACGGCCGGTTTCGGCGTCCCGGACTTCGGTCAGCGACAGCAGCGTCTGCACCATCAAGCGCTGCGCGTCGGTCTTGCCGCGGCCTGCGGAGTCGGCCCGCCTGCGCTCGACCGTGACCTTGGCGAACGTCATGACCGCCAGAGCGGACACCACGCCGATGGTCGGGAACAGGGGCGAGAGGAACACGCCGCGGTCCGCGAGCAGCCACGCGGCCCCCCACCACAGCGCGCCGATGACGCCCAGGCTCCCAAGCACTCCGGAGACGACGCCGGTTCTCGCGACCAGCGCCACGACGGCCAGGCCGATAATGATGACCAGCTGGCTGTCGAGCATCGTCCCGAGCGGTTCCCGGCGGATGAAGGACTTCTCGAGCAGGTTGTCCGCGACGTTCGCCTGCACTTCCACGCCGACAAACAGCGTATCGAGCGGCGTCGCGACGACTTCCCGCGTTCCGAGAGCGGTCGTCCCGACGAACACGATCTTGTTGCGCAGCGTCGCCTCGTTCACCCGTCCGCTCAGGACGTCCGCCGCCGACAATCGAGGAAACGTGCCCTTCTTCCCGCGGTAACGCACCAGCAGGTTGCTCTTGCCGTCGAGCGGCACGACTCGATCGCCGAAGGTCAGCGACGACGCGTTCACGTTCGTGACCCGGAGTGCCATGTCCCGTGCCCCGGTCGCCGCCGCGACGGCCGCCAGCGCGAGCGACGGATACACCCGGCCGCCGTGCTCGGCCAGTAGCGGAACGCGCCTGAGAATGCCGTCGGAATCCGGAGCCGCATTCAGGAAACCCGAAGCGCCCCCGGCCTGCGCCAGCAGCGGCAGGCTGCACACCACGCCGGTCGCGTGGAAATACGGCGCGTCACCTGTTTCCTCCGCGGGATGAATGACGGCCAGGGCAACCGGGTGCAGCACGCAGGAACCCGGCTCGCTCGCGGCCCGATCGAAGGTGAGGCCGTAGCCGAGCACCGCACGACCCTTGCTCAGCACCGCGGCCAGCGCATCGTCCGGCGTCTGCGGCGCGCGAGGATCCGAGCCGGTGCCGGAGGTTCCGCGCTCGTCAAAGCGATCGCGTTCGGCGAAGATGATGTCGAGCGCGATCGCCGACGCGCCCATGTTCTGCAGTTGGGCGACGAGCCGGCCGACCACGTCGCGGCGCCATGGCCATTGGCCGACCGTCGCGAGGCTCCGCTCGTCGACGTCGACGATGACGACGCGGTCGCCGGGCGGCTGCGTGCCGCCCGATCGCATGACGGTGTCGTACACGGTATCGTCGAGGCGCGGGAGAAACCCCGGGCGAAACACGGCGAGGACCGCCGTGAGGACGACCGGAACCACGCCGCACAGGAACACGAGCCTGCGACGCGCTCCGCCAACCCGGTGCGGTTTCATCGCCGTCTACCTGACCGTGATCTCGACCCGGCGATTGCGCGGCTCTGGAGTTTCATCGGGTGTTCGAATCAGCAGATTGCCTTCGCCGTGCGACGCGAGGTCGACGGTGGAAGGATCGAGGCCGGCCGCGACGAGGAGGTCACGAACCGTGGCGGCCCGCTTCAACCCGAGCGCGACGTTCGTCCGCGGCGCGCCCAGGGTGTCCGTGTGCCCGACGACGGCAACCTCCGGGTCGGCGCGCTGCTTCACGACGCTGCAGGATCTCCGGGAAGAAGGCGCGGGATTCGTCGGTCAGCTCGAGGGACTCGAATCGGAAGTACAGGGTGAAGTGATGCGGAGGGGGCGGCAACGCTGCGAGCGCGGCTCCGAACACGCGCTGCACCTCCGCATCGCTCATCCTGCTGACGGGACTCGGGGGCTGATTCGCAGTCGCCACCGTCGAGTCGCGTGTCGCCGTCAGATCGACGGATCCGGATGCGTTCGAGACGAACGCGCGTCCCGTCGTGCGCGTATCCGAGTCCTGGAGCAGCACCACCAACGCCTGCGCGGTCGGCTGAGGTGCCGGGGCGATGTGTTTGGGGCCGCAGGCGATCGCGAGCGACGCCGCGAGCGTCGCCAGGATCGCCGGCGGCCGTGGGCTGGTCATTTACGGCTCGACGCGGATCGCCAGGGTCGTGCCTCGAACGCCGATGATCGCCGCAGGTGTTTCGAGGCGGATGGAGTCGGGCGCGAGCTTGGCCATCCGGCCGGACACGTACGCCGTCACGCCGCGTACGAACTTGACCGCGAGTCCGAAGCTCCCGCTGCCGGGCACGTAGACGAAGCGGTCGAGGCGCACTTCGCTGCCCGGACCAAGCGCGAGACGGGTGTCGTCCTTCAACGTGACGCCCACGCTGCCGTCGGCGCCGGTTCGAATCGCGTCGGCCTCGAAGACTTCCTGGCCGGGCTGAGCGGGAATCATCGCGCTGCCACGTACGATAAATGCGGAGCCTGAAACGGTTTTGATGCGTCCCGCCACGGACGTCTGTTGAGCTAATACAGGTGTCGCCGCCATGAACACCAGCGCGACGACGCCAACGGACCATCGAAGACCGGCCATATGACCCTCCTGGGATAAAGACGACGGCTTTTGCGCACACCGCGAACCAGCTACCAAAACGGAGACAGACTTACAGAATTGGCAGCACCCGCGCCGAGTTCGATTAGAAATCCAGTAATCCTGGAGTCGCCCGTGAGGAGTGCACCGGCTGTGCCCGGTGCCGGGGGCCGCGCCTGGCTTCGCACCCGCGGTAAGAGGCTCGCTTCGCTCGCCGTGAGGCGCACGGGATTCAGGCCAGTCGGAAGGACGCTTCGCTCGCGCCGGTAGGGCACTTCCTGCTATCATCGGGACATGGCCCTCCACGAGCGCGAGTTCTTCCACGAGAAGCCGGCAACGAAG
This sequence comes from uncultured Acidobacteriota bacterium, assembly GCA_963820645.1. GTDB lineage: Bacteria > Acidobacteriota > Vicinamibacteria > Vicinamibacterales > 2-12-FULL-66-21 > JALZOC01. The sequence goes on from CAWGAS010000055.1 coordinate 29,000, forward strand.
CCCGCGACCTTCACGTGCTCCAAGTGCCGTCGTCCGGGCGAGTACCAGGTCCGGTGGATTCTGCGTACCAAGAAGGATCAACTGCCGCCCGGGGCCGACGAGCGCGATCGCGCGACGTACGGCACGCTGCGCAACTACATGATCCGCGTGGACGACGCGCTCGTGTGCAAGCGCTGCCAGCGGAAGTTCGAGATCCCGTCAAAGCAGTCGATCGTTTTCGTCTAACCTCGCCCACCGGCGAGCGCAGTGAGCCGGCCCTACCGAGGCGCGCAGCGCCCTTCGACTCGCCTAATCCCGTGCGCTCGCAGGGCAGGCCGAGGCGCCCTGCCGGCGAGCGAAGCGAGCCGGCCCCTACCGCAGCGCGAGCGAAGTCAGGCGCGGCGCCCCTACCGCGTCAGCGAAGCCAGCGCGGCCACCCTTGCGCTACACTCGATAGCCTGATGTTGCCGCGATTGATCACCGTTGCGCTTCTGGGCCTGCTCACCGTCGGGGCCGCGCCGCCCGCGGCGCGGCCTGCCCTGAGCGAGCGCACGGGATTAGGCGAGTCGAAGGGCCCGCTTCCGGTCGCGGTGGAAGGGGCCATTCAGCAGGTGACGGCAGCCGAGCTACAGCAGCACGTCACCGTGCTCGCAAGCGACGAGCTGGCCGGCCGCGGTCTCGGCCATGCCGGCAATCATCGGGCGGAACAGTACATCGCGAGCTCGCTGCGAAGCGCGAACGTGCCACCCGCGTCCCCCGAGTACTTTCAACAGGTCGAGGTGTATCAGCCGCAGCTTGGACCGGACGCACGTCTGACCGTCAGCGGCGCCGGTGCGCCGCTCGCGGACCTCGCGGCCGGGTCGGACTTCTATCCCCTGGCGGCGTCCGGCGATCAGCCAGTCACGGGCCCGGCCGTATTTGCCGGCCACGGCATTACGGCCCCCGAGCTCAAGCACGATGACTACGCGCGGATCGACGCGCGGGGCGCGGTCGTCCTGGTGCTCGAGGATATGCCCGACGCGATGCGGCGGATGACGGCGCCGGGTCAGGACGTGACCGAGATGGCGACCGTCCGCCGCAAGACTCTCGACGCGCGAAAGCACGGCGCCGTCGGGCTCATCGTGGTGACCCGGAGCCTGTATGTCCGGGGAGTCTGGCCGGACAACCCTTCAGTCCGCTCCGCGTCCTATCGCCTCCTCGCGCCGATGCGCGCGGCGCCGTTCCCGCTCGCGGCCATCTCGGAGGCCGCCGCCGGCCCGATCCGGCACGCGCTCGAGCAGCGGCAGCGGCTCACGGTCACGCTGAATCCCGGGGTGATCGCCCGCCCCGTCGTCATGTCCAACGTCCTCGGCCTGATCGAGGGCCGCCAGGCTGGAGACGAGATGGTCGTCGTCGGCGCGCACCTCGATCACGACGGGATCGACGAGGCCGGCCGCATCTACAACGGCGCGGACGACAACGCCTCGGGCACGGCGGCGGTGCTCGCCATGGCGGCGGCCTTCGCAAAGGCGGCCGCGCAGGGCGCCCGGCCCGCGCGGGCCGTGGTGTTCGCGCTGTGGAACGGCGAAGAGAAAGGATCGCTCGGAGCGGAGCACTTCGCCGGCGCGCCGGTGCCCGCGCGCCGCATCATCGCGAACATCAACCTCGACATGATTGGCCGCCGCGAGGAGATCCCGGACCCGAACGACCCGCGGTTCCGCGGCTTCCCCAGGACGGCCGCGTCCGAGAGCGGCAACGTCGTCCACCTGCTCGGCTACACGTATTCCCCGGATCTCGCGCGCATCGTGGGCGAGGCGAACGACCCGATCCGTCTGACGATCAAAGAGGACTACGATCGGGAGTCGCAGGGGCTGCTGCGCCGATCCGACAACTGGCCGTTCCTGGAGCGCGGCGTCCCCGCCGTGTTCCTCACGACCGGACTGCATCCCGATTACCACACCCCGGACGACGATACCGACCGGATTGATTTCATCAAGCTCGAGCGGATCACGGAGCTCGCGAGCCGCGCGGCCTGGATGACCGCCGACGGCCAGGCGCCCAGATTCAAGGTTCAGTGACGGATCATCATGGCTGACGAGGCTCCGCAAGCTCCCCCACCGCTCCCCTCCGAACTGCCGGTCGTTCCCCTGCGGGACGCGGTGGTCCTGCCGATGACCGTGGCGCCGCTCGGCGTCAGCCGGCCGATCTCCGTGGAAGCCGTCAATCGCGCGCTCGCCGGCGATCGCATGGTGCTGCTCCTGCTGCAGAAGGGTGACGTCGACGAGCCCTCCCCCGACGACCTGCATCGGGTCGGGGCCGTCGCGATCATCAGGCAGATGGCGAAGACGCCCGATGGCTCGGGGGTGCGGATCCTCGTCGAAGGGGTCGCGCGCGCGCGCGCCGAGTTCCTCCAGAACGAACGCGGCATGCTGAAGGCGCTGGTGAAGCCGCTGCCGGAATCGGCGGAGCGGTCGATCGACATCGACGCCAGGGTCCGTCGTGTGCAGGAGCTCGTCGATCGCGCGCTGTCGCTGGCCACGGGGTTGTCGCCTGACATCAGGACGCTCATCATGAGCCTCGACGACCCGCTGCGCATCGCCTACCTGCTCGCCAGCCTGCTCAACATGAAGGCGGAGGACAAGCAGCAGCTCCTCGAGGAGAACAACCTCTCGGTGAAGCTGGACGCCGTCGCGATGGTGCTGGCGCGCGAGATCGAGGTCCTGGAGCTCAAAGGCCAGATCGAGTCGCGCGCGGAAAAAGAGATGACCGATGCGCAGCGGCAGTACGTGCTGCGCCAGCAGCTCAAGGCGATCCAGACCGAGCTCGGCGAGGGAGACGGCGAGGGGGCGGAACTGCGCAAGCGCGTGGCCGAGGCGGGCCTGCCCGAGCACGTCGCGGCGATCGCGAACCGTGAGGTCGATCGCCTGGAGCGGATGACGCCGGCCTCGCCCGAGTACCAGATGATCCGCACGTACCTCGACTGGATCCTGGACGTGCCCTGGGACAAGCCGACGGAGGACCGGCTCGATCCGGTCGAAGCGCGCCGTGTGCTCGACGAGGACCACTACGATCTCGACAAGGTCAAGGAACGCATCGTCGAGTACCTGGCGGTGCAGAAGCTCCGCCAGCTGCGCGGTGCCGACAGCGCGCCGCTCGCGGAGCCGGACGGCGTGACCGGGCCCGCGCTGGTGGCGCGGAGCGGGGATCTCGGGGTCCCCGCGAAGCGGGACCGGGGGATAGGGGCCCCCGGAGTAACGAAGCCGGACCGGGGCCCCGGCGGAGCGGGATCGTGTGACCGGGGCCCCCCGCGGAGTGAGAATGAAAGGGCCCATTCTGTGCTTCGTGGGCCCTCCCGGCGTCGGCAAGACGTCGCTCGGCCAGTCGATCGCCCGATCGATGAACCGCAAGTTCGTGCGCATCTCGCTCGGCGGCGTGCGCGACGAGGCGGAGATCCGCGGCCACCGCCGCACCTACATCGGATCGATGCCCGGCCGCCTCGTGCAGGCGCTCAAGTCGGCGGGCTCCTCCAACCCGGTGCTGATGCTCGACGAGATCGACAAGATCTCGGTGGGCGTGCAGGGCGATCCCGCGGCGGCGCTCCTCGAAGTGCTCGACCCCGCGCAGAACCACGCGTTCCGCGATCACTACCTCGAGATCCCGATCGACCTGTCGCGGGTGCTCTTCATCGCGACGGCGAACCAGCTCGGCACGATCCACCCCGCGCTCCTCGATCGCATGGAGCTCATCTCGCTCAGCGGCTACACCGAGGACGACAAGGTCCACATCGCCCGCATGTATCTCATCCCCCGCCAGGTTGAGGAGCACGGGCTGACGCCCGACCAGCTGACGATCACCGATTCGGCCCTTCGCCGGGTCATCATCGAGTACACGCGGGAAGCGGGCGTGCGCACGCTCGAACGCCAGATCGGCACGATCGCGCGCAAGGTGGCGGCGCGCGTCGCGACGGACTCGTCGCACACCGCCACCGTCGACGCCGCGCAGGTGCCCGAGTACCTCGGCCCGCCGCGCTACCGCTCGGAGACCGCGTTCCGCACGTCGCGACCCGGCGTCGCGACCGGCGTCGCCTGGACCGAATCGGGCGGCGACGTGCTGTTCATCGAGGCCGTGCTGCTGCCGGGCGGCAACGGACACCTCACGCTGACGGGCCAGCTCGGGAGCGTCATGCAGGAATCGGCGCGCGCGGCGCTCAGCCACGTGCGGCAGCAGGCGCGGGCGCTCGGGATCGCGCCGGAGATCCTGACCAAGCACGACCTGCACGTGCACGTCCCGGCCGGGGCCATCCCGAAAGACGGTCCGTCGGCGGGCGTCACGATCGCGACCGCCATCGTCTCGGCGGCGCGCGACGTCCCCGTGAATTCCGACGTGGCGATGACGGGCGAGATCACGCTCTCCGGGCTCGTGCTGCCGGTCGGCGGCATCCGCGAGAAGGCGCTCGCGGCCCGGCGGTACGGCGTCCGCACGTTCATTCTTCCCGAAATGAACGAGCAGGACCTCGCCGAGCTGCCCGAGGAGGTCCGGCGCGAGATGACGTTCGTGCCGGCGCGCACGCTCGAAGAGGTGTTGAAGGTCGCGCTGCCTGGCGTCGCGGGCGCGGACGCCGCGGGCGCGGACGCCGGCGCGGACGCCGCGGCGCAGACGCCGCGGTTGCCGACGGCACCGTCGCCTGACCGCGCCGTGGCGTCCGTCTTCTTTTACATTTCCGGCCACGGGTTCGGGCACGTCTCGCGCGAGATCGAGGTCGTGAACGCGCTTGCCGCCGCCCGTCCCGATCTCTCCATCGTCATCCGTACCGCAGCGGCGCGGAGGCTGTTCGATCAGACCGTCCGCCATCCCTTTGTCTTCATCGACGGGGCGTGCGATACCGGGGTCGTCCAGATCGACAGCCTGCGCCTCGACGAGGACGCGACCATCCGCCACGCGGCGGAGTTTCATCGCCGGCTTCCCGAGCTCGCCGCGCGCGGAAGCCGCCCTCCTGCGCGAGCACGACGCCCGGTTCGTCGTGGCCGACACGGCGCCGCTCGCGCCGGTCGCGGCCGGCGCCGCAGGCGTCCCGTCCGTCGTCCTGGCGAACTTCACCTGGGACTGGATCTACGAGGGCTACCCCGAAGCGCTGGCGGCCGCACCGGATCTGATCCCCATCCTGCGGGACGCGTACCGGCATGCCGGAGAGGCGTGGCGCCTGCCGCTGCACGGGGGGTTCACGATGTTCGACCGTCCGGTCGATCTGCCGTTCATCGCGCGTCACGCGACGCTCGGCCGGGCCGACGTGCGGCAGCGGCTCCAGTTGCCGGCGGAGATGCCGCTCGCGCTCGCGTCGTTCGGCGGCTACGGCCTGCGCGATTTCGATCTGCACCGTCTCGACTGTCTCGACGACTGGGTGATCGCGATCACCGGGAACCGTCCCGAGGGCGCGCTCCCTGACGGCGTGCGGTTCATCGACGAAGACCCCATGTACGCGTCCGGCGTGTGCTACGAGGACCTCGTCGCCTCGGTGGACGTCGTCGTCACGAAGCCCGGGTTCGGCATCGTGACCGAGTGCCTGGCGAACGACACGGCGATGCTCTACACGTCGCGCGGACGCTTCGTCGAGTACGACGTGATGGTGGCGGAGATGCCGCGCTTCCTGCGCTGCGCCCACATCGAGCTGGAGTCGTTGCGGGCCGGGCGCTGGCTCGAGGGGCTCAACCGGGCGCGGGAGCTTCCCCCGGCGCCGGAGCGGCCGCGGACGGATGGCGCGGAGGTCGTCGCGGGGATGATCCGGGAGCGGGTGGAGCGGCTGGCGGCTCTGGCTCAGGCTCGCAGTCCTGGACCAGACCGAGGCCAAGACCTGAGACCTGGCGGCTCTACTTGATCGTCGTCACGAGCGACCAGATCTTCGGCACGTTCACCTTCTCGATCGACTGCGGCTGGAGATCCGCCTGGGCGAGAAACGCCGGCAGATCGAGGTCCGCCTTGAAGCCGATGTGGATCGTGAACGGCGAGATCAGGCGTTCGACGCGCGAGAGGATCGGGTTCGGGCTGAGGAAGTGGTTCAGGAAGATGATCCGGCCGCCGGGGCGGCAGACGCGGCGCATCTCGCGCGCGACCTTGACCGGGTCGGGCACGACGCTTATCAGGTACGGGGCGTAGACGATGTCGAAGGCGTTGTCGGCGAACTTCAGGTCGGCGGCGTCCATCTGCAGCAGCCGGACGTTGCGAATCTCCTTGCGCGCGGCGCGCTCGCGCGCCTTCTCGAGCATGGAGACGCTGAAGTCGATCCCGATCACCGAGCAGTCCTGCGGGTAGAGCGACAGGTTGATGCCGGTGCCGACGCCGACCTCCAGCACCCGCTCGCCCTGCTGGATGTCCATGCGCTGGATCGCCTGCAGCCGTCCGGGGTGCAGCGTGGGGCCGAATATGAGGTCGTATACCTTTGCGAGCTTGTCGTACACCCCCTCGACGAAGTCGTTCTCGACGGCGATGACCGAGAGGGCGCGGGTTCCAACGTCCGAACCCGAGACGATCTCGTCAGACGACTCCGTTTTGCGTTCGAATAAGGGCATCAGGACCCCATAGCTGCGGTTTGACGGCATCCTACTGCGGCGGGCGACGCCCGCCACTGGATTCGCGACTATACCCCGTAAGGATGAGCGGGGCAAGCGCAAGGGGATGGGCGATCGCGGCAGAGCCGGCGCGCCGGCGGCCCGTTTTCCGGCCGTCAGGCGCCGGCCGCCTCGATGACCCCGAGGGCCGTCTGCACCGATCCGGCGCCCGTGGAGATCTGGATTCCCTGCACCAGCGGCCGGATCTCCGCGGCAAGCTCCCGCGCGATCGCCAGCCCTTCAGCGGCGGCGCGCCCGCTCGCTTCGGCGCGCGCCATGCGCTCGACGACGTCCACCGGGACGCGAATGCCCGGCACTTCGTTCGCCATGAATTCGGCGTGGCGGAGACTCTCGAGCGGCACGATCGCCGCGAGCACCGGGATCCGGAAGCCGTCGATCCGTGTCAGGAACCTGGCCAGCTCGCGCGCGTCGAACACCGGCTGCGTAATCGCGAACTCCGCGCCCGCCTCGACCTTGTATTCGAAGCGGCGCACCTCCTCGTCCGGATCGAACGCGCCGGGATTCGCGGCAACGCCGATGTGGAAGGCCGTCGGCACGCCGATGCTCTGGCCGCCGATGTCGAACCCCCGGTTCAGGCGGGTCACCATGTTCGTGAGCCCGATCGAATCGACGTCGAAGACGCCGGTCGCATCCGGGTAGTCGCCGATCTGCGGCGGATCGCCGGTGACGAGGAGAAGATTGCGGACCCCCATCGAGTGCGCGCCGAGCAGGTCCGACTGCATGCCGAGCAGGTTGCGGTCCCGGCAGGCGTAGTGCAGGATGGTTTCAATCCCCGCCTGCTGCTGCACGAGCACCGCGACCGACAGCGCGCTCATCCGCGCACCGGCCCGAGGGCCGTCCGGAATGTTCACCAGGTCGACGCCGTGGATGCGGAGCTGCCGCGCCTGCTCGACGAGCGTCTCGGCGCGGAATCCCCGCGGCGGCAGCAGCTCGACGCTGACGGCGAAGACGCCTCGCGCGAGCCCGTTGGCCATCCGGGATTTCTCCGCGCGCGCGATCGGTTCCACCGGCGCGGCCCCCGGAGGAAGCGATGTCCGGACGACGGCGATCCCTGCCGCGTCCGTCTCCGGTATTTCTTTGACTCCGGCTGCCGCTTTCCCCCGGATGGTCCGCACATCGGCGGGCGCCAACGCCCGCACGGCCATCTTGATCTGCCGGATGTGCTCGGGCGTCGTGCCGCAGCAGCCGCCGACGAGCCGGACGCCGTTGTTGATGAACCGCTTCGCGTACGACGCCATGTACTCGGGCGAGCACAGGTAGATGTTGCGTCCTTCGATCTCGCGAGGACGGCCGGCGTTCGGCTGGGCGGACAGCTTGACGGTCGCGACGTGGGCCATGCGCTCGAGGGTCTCGAGCATGGCCGCCGGGCCGACGCTGCAGTTGAGCCCCACGACCTCGGCGCCGAGCCGTTCGAGATCCGGCACGAAGGCTTCGGGCGCGGCCCCGTCGAGGCTGTTGCCGTCTTCCTCGGTCGTCACCTGCGCGACGATCGGCAGCGCGCAGACGCTGCGGACGGCACGGATGGCCGCCCCGATCTCGTTCACGTCCCGGAACGTTTCCAGGATGAACAGATCGACGCCCCCCTCGAACAGCGCGCGCGCCTGCTCCCGGAAGAGCTCCTCGGCCTCGTCCACGCCGGTCTTGCCCCACGGCTCGATGCGGATGCCCAGCGGACCGATCGCGCCGGCGACGAACACCTGATCGCGCGCCGCGTGGCGGGCGATCTTCGCCCCCTGCAGGTTGATCGCCTCGACCCTGTCGGCGAGACCGAACGCGCCGAGCTTGATGCGATTGGCGCCGAACGTGTTCGTCTCGAGCACGTCGGCGCCGGCGCGCACGTACGCCTGGTGCACTTCGCCGACGAGATCCGCCTGCGTCAGGTTCAGCTCGTCGAACGACCGGTTCAGGAAGATCCCCTTCGCGTACAGCATCGTGCCCATCGCGCCGTCGCAGACGAGCACGCGCCGATCCAGCTCTTCGAGAAAAGGGGGCCTGACATGTCTAAAGATCTAACGTTCTAACAGGTCGCTGAAAAAGAGCCCTGTCAACCTAAAGTTCTTCCAGATGGTACTCCAACGTCCCGGCGTCGATCAGGAGATACGACTTCGAGACGAGATCCAGGCCGACCGATCGCACGCCCTGACGCTCGCTCTCGGTGAACCGGTGGTGGTGACCGAACAGGTGCAGGCGCGGCTTCATCGCGGAGAGCACCTCGTTGATCGGCGTCTTTCCGGCGTCGTTGCCGCGGCCGACGATGTACGGCCGCGGGGCCTCGTGCGACAGGAAGACGTCCACGCCGCGCATCGCTTTGCAGGCCTCGACCTCTTCCCGCACGAAATGCCGGCGTTTGTCATCTTGACTGCGCTACGGTGTCGATCTTCGATTGCGCGTGGCCCCCCACGCGCGCTCTTCGGGTGCGGCAGTTCCGCCGCCGGCGTGTCGTACCAGGTCGGCGCGAGCGTGCCGCCGAGGCCGGCGATGCGGAGCGCGGGCCCGTCAATGTCGGTCAGAACAGCGTTGGGAATGTAATGGAGGCCCGACGGCAGATCGCCGGACGCGACCGTGTCGAAGTTCTCGTTGTTTCCCTTGATCCAGTACAGCGGCGCGTCGAACGGCTCGTAGCGCCCGGCGTCGTCCGCGACGTCGCCGACGCAGATCCAGTACGGCACGTCCGCGTGCCGCCGCATGATGCGGCGGACGCTGCCGGCGTCGCCGTGGATGTCGCCTAGTGCCCCGAACTTACTTGGTGGCAGGGGTCGTCGCGGCCGGGACCAGGAGATCGGCCTTGTCCCAGATGAAGTCCTTGTTGCTGTAGACGGCGAGCTCGTAGTCCTTGCCCATGAAGATCGCCGAGACCGGGCACGCTTCCTCGCAGTAGCCGCAGAAGATGCACCGGGTCTTGTGGATCTGGTAGATCTTCGCGTACCGCGGGCCCGCCTGCACCGATCCGTCGTTCTCGGCCGCCTCGAGATAGATGGCGTCGGCCGGGCACGCCACCGCGCACAAGCCGCACGCGACGCACTTCTCCAGACCGTCCTCGTCCCGCATCAGGACCTGTTTTCCGCGGTATTTCGGAAAGACCGGAATCTTCTGTTCCGGGTAGTTCACCGTAATCGGCTTCCTGAAAATGTGCTTCAGGGTCGTGGCAAACCCGACGAGAAACGGCCAAATCATGGCCAGAATCATATCAAGGCCACCGGCAAAAGGGAAAAGACAACGGGATATAATCCCAAGCATCGATGACAGGCACGACCAAGACGCTCACGGCCGAGCACTTCCTGCTCACCACGCTGGTGGTGAAGGTCGCGGTGGTCGCGGTCCTGTCCACCATGCTCGTGCGGTTTCCGTGGTTCCGCCGGATCCTGCTGACGGAGAAGCGGGACTGGCCCGAGCGGCTGATCTTCGCCGCGAGCCTCGGGTTCCCGCTGACCGCCGGCGTCGTCGCGCGGCTGCTCCTCAACTACAACGCCGCCGACCTGACGCTGGCCGGGGCCTTTCTCGCCGGGCTGCTCGCCGGCCCCTACGCCGGCGCGATCGTGGGGTCGATGCTCGGGATCCCGGCCCTCATCGCGGGCGAATGGATCGCGCTGCCCTTCGCGATCGGCTGCGGGTTCGCGGGCGGCGGCCTGCGCGAGATCTGTCCCAAGGACGCGATCTGGCACTTCTCGCCGCTGTTCTTCATCGACCTGCACCGGAACGTCTGGCGCCTCGTGCGCCGGTTCCAGATCGACTGGGTCGTCATCCTGCTGGCGGCGCCCATCGGCCTCGAGATCATCCTCCAGGCGCTCGGGTCCAGCTTCAAGGGGCATCGTCTTCTATCACGAAGCCCCCAACGCCTGGCTGCGCGTCCTCGTCGTCGTCGCCACGGTGCTCTGCGTCGCGATCCCGATCAAGATCTGGAACAGCGCCCGCATCGAGCACCGGCTCCAGGAGCAGGAGAAGCTGCTGATGGCGGCGCGCGTCGAAGCGCTCGCGAGCCAGATCAACCCGCATTTCCTGTTCAACACGCTGACGTCGATCTCGTCGCTGATCCGCTCGCAGCCGGAAACCGCGCGCATGCTGATCGTCAAGCTGTCCGGCCTGCTGCGGCGGCTGCTGCGAAGCCAGGAGCACTTCGTGACGCTGCGCGAGGAGCTGGAAGCGATCGACGAGTACCTCGACATCGAGAGCATCCGCTTCGGCCCGAAGCTGCGCATCGAGAAGTCGATCGACCCCGACAGCCTCGACCTCGTCGTCCCCAGCATGCTGCTGCAGCCGCTCGTCGAGAACTCGATCAAGCACGGGCTCGCGCCGAAGATCGGCGAGGGGCGCATCACCATCCGCAGCGTCCGCCAGGACGGGCGACGTCATCATCGACGTCATCGACAACGGCGTCGGCGTGTCGCCGGGCCGCGCCGACCTGCGCCAAGACGGGCGGCATCGGCCTGCAGGAACGTGAACGAGCGGCTTCGCGTCATCTACGGGGCGAACTACCAGCTCCAGCTCGACAGCGTGCCGGGCGAAGGCACCTGCGCGCGCATCGTGATCCCGGAGCTGATCGTGCCGGCGAAGATTACGGCCTGAGCGGATATGGACTTCACCGAGCCGCTCCGCACGATCGTGGTCGACGACGAGCAGCTGGCGCGCGAGGAGCTGTGTTTTCTGCTCGGGCAGCTCGAGCGGCGTGGAGGTCGTCGGGCAGGCGGGCAACGGAATCGAGGCGCTGCGCGTCATCGAGGAGCATATGCCCGACCTCGTGATGCTCGACGTGCAGATGCCGGGGCTGACAGGCTTCGAGGTCGCCCGGCGGCTGCGTCAGGGCCGGCGTCGAAACCCAGCTCGTCTTCGTGACGGCGTTCGACCAGCACGCCATCGAGGCGTTCGAGGTCAACGCCGTCGACTACCTGCTGAAGCCGGTCGAGGCTCGAGCGCCTCGCGACGGCGGTCGATCGCGTGCGGAAGCGGATCCAGACGGATCGGCCGGCCGCCGCGCGGGCGCAGCGTGGACGACATGGAGCGGCTGCTGCAGCTGCTGGCGGAGCGGCAGGATCGCCGCGAGCAGCTGGCCGTCAAGGTCGCGGATCGGTTCCTGCTGGTTCACTCCGACGACGTGGTCCATGCGTCGGTGGAGGACGATGTGATCACGGTCGTAACGAACAGCTTGTCTGGAACGTCCAACTATCGGACACTGGATGAACTGCAGGCGCGGCTCGATCCTGCGGTATTCTGGAGGGTGCACCGGTCGCACCTCGTCAATATCAACAAGATCAAGGAGATCGTGCCCTGGTTCAGCCGGAACTACCTCCTCAAGATGCGGGACGGCAAGGGCACCGAGATTCCGGTCAGCCGCTCGCAGACCAAGCGGCTTCGCGAGTATCTGAGGTTATGAGCGACTCGTACGATCCGTACGGACCGTCCGCCGATGCCGCAGCCGCCGCCGTACCCGGCTGCGTACCCGGCGCCGTATCCGGCCCCCGAGCCGCCGCCGCCGACGGCCGACGCGCTGAGCGTGCCCGAGCCGCTGGTGTCGACCGAGCCGGTGCCTGCCCTGGCGGGCGGCATCACGGCCCCGCCGGAAACCGCGTCTGTCGATCGACGGCGGCTCGCTGCGCATGGAGCGCGTCGTCGAGGAACTCGTCGCGTGGCTGAAGACGCTCGCCTCGGCGGCCGTGTACGCCACGCTGATCGTCACGTTCGGGTTCCAGGTGGCGCGCGTCGAAGGCCAGAGCATGGCGCCGACGCTCCCGGATCAGGATCGCCTGATCGTCAACAAGTTGGCGTACCGGATCGGCGAGCCGCAGATCGGCGACATCGTCATGCTCTACTACCCGCTCGTGCCCGAAAAGTCGTTCGTGAAGCGCGTCATCGCCGTCCGAAGGGGACCAGGTCCGGATCGTCGACGGCAAGGTCTATCGCAACGACGTGCTGATGGACGACTCGTTCGTGCCGCCCGAGTTCCGCAGCCACGACGACTGGGGCCCGCAGGTGATCCCCGAGGGCTACTACTTCGTCATGGGCGATCACCGCAACAACAGCTCCGACAGCCGCCACTGGGGCTTCGTGCCGAAGAAGTACATCATCGGCCGGGTGCAGCTGCGCTGGTGGCCGGTGCCGGAAGCGCGGATGTTTTCTGGGATTGCCCACCGATACGCCGCGGTCCTCCGCGTTCTGCTTCGCGTTCTCTTCCTGAACCTGGCGGTCGCGGCCGCGAAGCTCGTCGTTCGGCTACGCCACCGGCGCCGTCAGCATCATCTCGGACGGCTTTCACTCCCTCACCGATTCGGCCGCCAACGTCATGGCGATCGTGGGGCTTCGCGCCTCGCGGAAGCCTCCGGACGACGACCATCCCTACGGCCACCGCAAGTACGAGACGCTCGCGGCGGCCGGCATCTTCATGCTTCCTGCTGCTGGTGGTGGTCGAGGTCATCCGCGCGGCGCTCGACCGGCTCGCCGGCGGCGCCGCGCCGCGGGTGACGGCCTACAGCTTCGCCGTCATGATCGGGACGCTCGCGGTCAACCTGTTCGTCGTGCGCTATGAGAGCGCGGGAGGCCGTGCGTCTGAAGAGCGAGCTGCTGCTGGCCGATGCGATCGACACGCGGAGCGACGTGCTCACGTCGTGCGCCGTGTTGGTCTCGCTGGTCGCCGTGTGGATCGGCTATCCCGTGCTGGACCCCATCGGCGGGCTCGTGGTCGCGGTCTTCATCGCGCGCACCGGGTGGGCGATCGCCCGCGACACCTCGCGCGTCCTCGCCGATTCGGTGGTGCTCGCCGAGGACGACATCCGCCGCGTCGTGATGGACGTGCCGCACGTCGTCGGCTGCCATCACATCCGGTCGCGCGGGTCGGCCGACCACATCTTCCTCGATCTGCACGTCTGGTTCCCGCCCGAGATGCCGCTCCACGAAGCCCACCGCCTGTCGCACGTCGTCAAGGATCGGCTGATGGCGGAATACCCGCAGATCGCGGACGCGATCATCCACATCGAGCCGCCGCCCGCTGCGCCTGACGGCGGCTGAGAGCGTAATCAACGGCAGAACGTATTCACCACAGAGTTAACGGAGTGAGCGGAGAAAAACAAATATTTCTTTCTCCGTTATCTCCTCTCCGTTATCTCCGCTAACTCTGTGGTTGAAAACCCCTCTGCCAAACCTCGAGCGTCCTCCGCTGCCTCCGTCACGCATACAGCTTCTCGATCTCTTCCCGATACCGTTCCTCCACGACCTTGCGCTTGACCTTCAAGGTCGGGGTGAGCTCGCCGGACTCGACGCTGAACTCGGCCGGCAGGATCGCGATGCGCTTGAGGCGCTCGAACTGCGAGAGGTCGCGGTTGAGCGCGTCGACGATCTCCTGGTACAAGGCGATGACGTCGGGGCGCTTGACCAGATCGGCGCGCGACAGGGAGCCCGCGGCCGCCGATCGGCCGACCCCTTGCAGCCGGCGTTCGAGGGCGCCGAACTCCGGGATGATGAGCGCGCTGGCGTAGTTGCGGCGGTCGCCGAGGACGACCGCTTCGGAGACGAGCGGGCTGCGCTTGAGGACCGCCTCGATCGGCTGCGGCGCGATCTTCTTTCCGCCGGACGTCACCAGCAGATCCTTCTTGCGATCGGTGATCGTCAGGTAGCCGTCGGCGTCGATCGTGCCGATGTCCCCCGTGTGAAACCAGCCGTCCTTGAGGACGTCGGCCGTGGCCTCCGGCTTGTTGAGGTAGCCGCGCATGATGTTCGGGCCGCTCGCGAGGATCTCGCCGTCGGGCGCGATCTTCAGCTCGACGTTGGGCAGCCGGCGGCCGACGGTCCCGACGCGCGGCGCCTCGGGCGGATTGACGGTCAGGATCGGGGCGGTCTCGGTGAGGCCGTAGCCTTCGATGACCGGCAGCCCCACGGCATGGAAGAACTCCGCGACGCTCGCCGACAGCGGCGCGCTGCCGGAGACGACCAGGCGGAGCCGGCCTCCGACGCCGTCGCGGATTTTGGAGAACACGAGACGGTCGGCAATCGCCGCCTTCATCGCGGTCAGGGGCCCGGCCGATTTGCCGCGGAGCATCGCGCGGGCCCGCGCCAGCCCGGCGTTGATCGACCAGCGGAACACCGCCGCCTTGGCCGCCGACCCGGCCTGCCCCTTCTCGAGAATGCGCGCCTGCATTTTCTCGTACACGCGCGGCACGCCCGTGATCACCGTCGGCCGGACGTGGGCGATGTCGCGGCCGAGCGTGTCGAACGATTCGGCGAAGATGATCGTGACGCCGGTAAAAAGATAGATGAACGAGACCATGCGCTCGAAGCCGTGGCTGAGCGGGAGGAACGACAGCGCGACGTCGTCCTGGGAGACGTCGAGCACCGTGGCCCCCTCGCGCAGATTCGCGACGAGGTTGGCGTGCGTGAGCATCACCCCCTTGGGCTCTCCGGTCGTCCCCGACGTGTAGATGATGGTGGCCAGGTCGTCGGGACGGACCGCGCGCGCCGTGTCCCGGAAGGCGCGGCCGGCGCCCCACTCCCCCGCCATCCGCGCGTGTCCCCGCTGCGCCACTTCGTCCAGCGTCATCACCGATGCGCCCGCCGCCGCGGGCTCCATGACGATGACCGCCTCGATCGCCGGCACCTGGTGACGGATTTCCTGCAGCTTGTCGAGCTGCGCGCGCGTGGACACGATCGCGATGCGCGCCGCGGAGTCCTTCAGAATGTAGAGGGCTTGCGCGGCGGAGAGCGTGGGGTAGATCGGCACCGTGACGGCGCCGGAGGCCAGGATCGCCATGTCGGACATGATCCATTCGGGACGGCTCTCCGAGACGATCGCGACCCGATCGCCGGGGCCCACGCCGAGCGCGGCGAGCCCGAGCGCCAGGTCGCGGATCCGCTCGAACAGCTCCTGGCTCGAGACCCCGTCGATTTTTACCCCGGGTTTTGCTGCGGGGGCCCCCGTCCCCGGGACCGTTCCCTGCGCCTGCTCGCCGCGGCACCGGCCGATCGCCAGCGGCCTGGGAAAGCGCCCCATGGCGTGGAACGGCAGATCGGCGATCGTTTTCAGGTCGGCGTCCGGCGCCGTGTCGGGGTCGACGGCAGGAGGCATCACGGCGGCAGGGTAGCATGGCAAAGTTCTCGGGTTCGAGAGTTCTAGAGTTCGAAAGTTCAGCTCGAGTCTCAAGCGCTCGAGTCCTCGAACGTCCGAACTCTAGAACTTTAGAACTTTAGAACTTTCGACTCACGATACAATCGCCGGCTTGTGAAGCAGGCGAACAAGAGCCGCGCGGGCACACGGAAACCGGCGCGACCGGTACAGGCGGGTCGTCCGGACGCGGCCGAACCGGTGTCGGAGCTGACCACGAACCGGCTGTCGGTGTACCTGAGGTGCCTCAACACGCTGGACGCGCGCGGGGGTGGCGGCCGTGTCCTCGCAATCGCTGGCCGAGCAGTTTCACCTCAACGCCGCGCAGATCCGCAAGGACCTCGCGACGTTCGGCGAGTTCGGCGTGCGCGGCGTCGGCTACTACGTCAAGGAGCTGCGCCGGCACCTCCGGCAGATCCTCGGCCTCGATGGGCACGTCGCCGTCGCCATCATGGGCGCCGGCAATCTCGGGCTCGCGCTCGCGGACTACCCGGGGTTCCGTGATGAAGGCTTCGAGATCACGGCGCTCTTCGACACGATGCGCGACAAGATCGGCCAGCGTTCGCGGCGCGGCGTGCCCATCTACGACATCCGCGAGTTCCGGCGCCAGGTGCGGCGCGCGCGCATCCGCATCGCCGTGATTGCCGTGCCGGCCGAATCGGCGCAGGCGGTCGTGAACACCGTGGTCGGGTCCGGCATCAAGGCGGTCTTGAATTTCTCGCCCGGCACGCTCGAGGTGCCGGCGGACGTGAAGCTGAAGAGCGTCGACCTGACCGTGTCGCTCGAGAGCCTGTCGTTCTTCCTGGCACAGGGGGAAGCGGATGGCTGATCGCCCACCGCGGCGCAAGGCGTCGCGGCTGTCGCACGTGGACGCCCGCGGCGACGTCCGGATGGTGGACGTCAGCGATAAACCGGTGACGGCGCGCGAGGCCGTGGCGCGCGGGCGGATCACGATGTCGCGCGAGGCCGTGCGGCAGATCCGGACCGGCGCCGTGAAGAAGGGCGATCCGCTGCAGACCGCCCGGCTCGCCGGGATCATGGCGGCGAAGCGGACGTCCGACGTGATTCCCCTCTGCCATCCGCTCGCGATCTCGCACGCCGACGTCGTGCTTCGACCCCTGCGGGACGGCTACGACATCGAGGCGCGCGTGCGGACCACCGGCCAGACCGGCGTCGAGATGGAAGCGCTGCACGCCGTGGCCGTCGCGGCGCTGACGATCTACGACATGATCAAGGCCGTCGACAAGCACATGACCATCGGCGAGATCCGCGTGGTCGAGAAGCGCGGCGGCCGCAGCGGCGATTTCAAGTCGTGAGCGCGTCTCTGACGATCCTCGTCGGGATCTACAGTCCCTTTGCCGCCTGGAACATCCCGGACTCTTACGTCGAGCGCCTGCGGAGCGAGTTCCCTCACCACACGTTCCTCAATGCCGAGAGCGACGAGCGCGCGCTCGAGCTGATTCCGCCCGCGCAGGTCGCCTTCATGTCTGAATTCCGCGCGGCCCACCTCGCGGCCGCGCCCCGGCTGACGTGGGTGCACAGTTCCGCCGCCGGCGTGGGAGGCATGCTGTTTCCGGCGATGATCCAATCACCGGTCGTGATGACCAATTCCCGCAGGATCAGCGCCGAAACGATCGCGGAGCACGTGCTCGCCGTGGTCCTGGCGCGGTTCCGCAAGCTCCCGCTGGCCCTTCACACCCAGTCGCTCCGCCAGTGGGCCCAGGACGCCTTCATCGCGCCGCCCGGACTGCGCACCATCGCGGGCTCGAGCGTCCTGATCGTCGGGCTGGGGTCGATCGGCAGAGCCACGGCGCGGCGGCTCGTGGCGCTCGGCGCCCGCGTGACGGCCATCCGCCGCAACCCGGCGCGCCCCGCGCCGGAAGGCGTCGATGCGGTCGCGCCGCCGGAACGCCTGCTCGAGCTCCTCCCCGCCGCTGACGTCGTCGTCATCGCCGCGCCCCAGACCCGCGACACGCGGGGTCTCGTCGGCGCCGCCGAGCTCGCCGCGATGCGCCGCGACGCGCTGCTCGTGAACGTCAGCCGGGGCAAGCTGGTGGACGAGGCCGCGCTCGTCTCGGCGCTCCTGGCCACGCCGACCCTCGCCGCCGCGCTCGACGTGTTCGAGCACGAACCGCTCTCCCCGGACAGCCCGCTCTGGTCGCTCCCGAACGTCCTGATCACGCCGCATGTCTCGGGGTTCCGCCCGGATCACTGGGACGCCCTGACGGACCTCTTCGCCGACAACCTGCGCCGCTTCGAGTCCGGCCGGCCGCTCCTGAACATCGTCAATAAAGAAGCGGGGTATTGATTCCGGATTCCAGTGGCATCCGGCTTTAGCCGGATTCCTGATTTCGGGAGTCGCCCGTCACCGATCGTCGATTTGTGGCACTATTTGCCGCATATGGCACACACTGCGAAGCCGGCGGAGTCCGCGACGTTTGCGAAGGCCACACAGCCCGCGGGACCGGCGCCCTCAGGAACGGCGTTCCAGCCGTACGTGCCGGCGACGCAGTCGCCGGCCGAGTTCACCGCCAAGGCCGTGGTCCTGGGCGTCCTGTTCGGCCTCGTGTTCGGCGCCTCGACGGTCTATCTCGGGCTGAGGGCCGGCCTGACGGTCAGCGCGTCGATCCCGATCGCGGTGCTCGCGATCTCGGTCCTCAAGCGGATCGGCGGCTCCACGATCCTCGAGAACAACATCGTCCAGACGATCGGGTCGGCCGGCGAGTCGCTGGCCGCCGGCGTGGTGTTCACCATTCCCGCGCTGATCTTCCTGGTCCCGAACGGGCCCGCGTATTTCAACTACTGGCAGCTCACGCTCCTGGCGATCGCCGGCGGGATTCTCGGCGTGCTGATGATGGTGCCGCTCCGGCAGGCGCTCATCGTGAAAGAGCATGGCGCGCTGCCCTACCCCGAAGGCACGGCGTGCGCCGATGTGCTCGTGGCCGGCGAGCGCGGCGGCGAGCTCGCGCGAACGGTGTTCATGGGCCTCGGCGTCGGCGCGTTCTGGAAATCGCTGTCGTGGATCTTCCAGATCTTCCCGACCGCGATCGGCCACACCATTGCGCGCACGGGCGTGTTCCCGAACGCCACCCTCAACCTCGACCTGTCGCCGGAATACATGGGGGTCGGGTACGTCATCGGGCCGCGGATCGCCGGCGTCATGTTTGCCGGCGGCGTGCTCTCGTGGCTGGTCCTGCTGCCGCTGCTCTCGATTCTGGGCAACTACATGACCGTGCCGTTCCCGCCGGTGCCGGCGAGCGGCCTGCGGATCGACGAGATGTCGGCGCGCAGTTGTGGAGCGCGTACATCCGCTACACGGGGGCCGGCGCGGTGCTGGCGGCCGGCCTGATCACGCTCGCGCGCACGCTCCCGACCATCATCGCGCTCGTTCCGGGAGAGCGTCCGCGACTTCGGCGCGGCCGCCGGGCCCGGCGGCAAGCTGCGCACGGAGCGCGACATGCCGATCGTCCGTCGTCCTGGTCGGCTCGCTGCTGGTTGCGCTGTTCCTGGCCGTCACACCCGGCATGCCGATGCAGTGGAACTTCCTGGCGGCGATCCTGATCGTCGTGTTCGCCTTCTTCTTCGTCACCGTGTCGTCCCGCATCACCGGGCTCATCGGCAACTCGTCGAACCCGATTTCGGGCATGACGATCGCCACGCTGATCATGACGTGCAGCATCTTCGTCGCCGTCGGATGGCGCGGAGACTTCTACGCGCCGATTGCGCTCGGGGTCGGCGCCGTGGTCTGCATCGCGGCCGTCGATCGCGGGCGCGACCTCGCAGGACCTGAAGACCGGCTTTCTCGTCGGCGCCACTCCCGTCCGGCAGCAGGTCGGCCTGGTCATCGGCGTCCTGACGGCGTCGTTCGTGATCGGCATCACGACGCTGTCCCTGCACAACATCATGGTCATCGGCTCCGCGTCGCTGCCGGCGCCGCAGGCGACGCTCATGGCGACGATCATCAAGGGGCTCCTCAGCCAGAACCTGCCGTGGGGCCTGGTGCTCGTCGGCGTCTTCATCTCGATCACGCTCGAGCTCTGCGGCATCCGATCGCTGTCATTCGCCGTGGGCTCCTACCTCCCCATCGCGACGACGGCGCCGATCTTCGCGGGCGGCGTGATCCGGTGGCTGGTCGAGCGCCGGACGGGCCAGAAGGAGGAATCCGAGATCAGCTCCGGAACGCTGTTCAGCTCGGGCCTCATCGCCGGAGGCTCGTTGGCCGGCCTTCTGTATGCCGTGCTCTTCTGGCGCAACATCATCGGGGAGGCAGACGATCCCGCGACGCTTGGATTGATTCCCGTTCCTGCACCAGGGGCCCATGGGCACGCTCGCCGGCGGACTCCTGTTTCTCGCGCTGGCCGTCGTTCTGATGCGCGCCGGGCAGAAGAAGCTTGCCTAGACTGCTTGCGGTTGCGATCGCGGTGCTGATGTCGGCGGTCTCCGCCGCCGCGCAGGCGCCGGGCCGCATCGCGACCACCGCGCACGCGCTCGTGACCAGTCCGCTGTTCTTCAACGGCAAGTCGATCGCCGTCCGTCACGCGGTCAAGACGACAGGCACCCTGACGGAGCTCGAGGCGACGGCCAAGCCGGTCTACATCTTCTGGAAACAGCCGCCGGCAGGATCGACGGGTGAGATCCGCGGGGAGTTCTGGGATCTCGGGCGCATGCAGGACGGCGACTCGCGGTTCGCGTCGTACGACTTCCGGCCGATCGTGGAAGTGGCGAACAAGGGGCGCTGGCCCGGACGCGATCAGATCTTCGTGATCCTGGGCGCCACCTTCGTCGAGGGGCCGGCGTCATCGGAGCCCGACGATTCGCGCGATTGCGCTTGCACCCGAGCAGTTCGACAACCGGACGGTCACGCTCTCGGGCCGCTTCAAAGGGCGCAACCTGTACGGCGATTTGCCGCAAGGGCGTCGCCAAGAGCAAGTGGGACTTCGTGCTCCAGTCGGCGGACGGCGCGATCTGGATCACGGGTCTGCGCCCGAAGGGGGACGGCTTCGATCTGGATCCGGAGGCGCGCGCCGACACGGGACGGTGGCTCGAGGTCACCGGCGTGGTGCACCGCGACGCCGGCAGCTTGTGGATCGCCGCACAGTCGCTCCGCCGCGCGGCCGCGCCCGCCGAGGTTCCAGTCGAGGCGGCGGCCGTGCCGATCATCGCGGCGGACCCGCCGCCGATCGTCATCTTCAGCGCGCCGATCGCCGACGACACGGACGTCCCGGCCGCGGCCCCGGTCAGGATTCAGTTCTCGCGCGACATGAACGCCAAGAGCTTCCAGGGTCACGTCCGCGTCGGCTACGGAGGCCCGAAGCCGCCGGCCGCGGCCCCGCCCCCCTTCACCCTGACCTACAACGACGGGAACCGCTCGCTCGAGGTCCGGTTCAAGGCCCCGCTGGAACCTTTTCAGGTGCTGACCGTCCAGCTCGAAGAAGGGATCACCGCGCTCGACGGACAGCCGTTGAAGCCGTGGACGCTGAAATTCACGACGGGGGGATAGGCCGGCTCGCTACGCTCGCTGGTAAGCCGGCGCTCGCGCTGGTAGGGCGCACTGCTGCGCTCGCGTAAGGGCCGGCGCTCGCTCGCCGGTAGGGCCTCGCGCTCGCTTCGCTCGCGCGGTCTTTTGTGGTATTCAGAGATGGTGGACGTCCTCACGACGCTTGGCCGGACGATGGGGTTCTCGTTTGCGGCCGGGATCAACCTCTACGCCACGGTTGCGATCCTGGGGCTCGCGAGCCGCTTCGACTGGGTCGCGCTGCCGCCGCAGTTCGCCGTCTTCGACAACGACATCGTCATCGCCACGGCGCTGGCGCTGTATGTGGTCGAGTTCGTCGCCGACAAGATTCCCTGGGTCGATTCGGTGTGGGACGCGATGCACACGGTCATCCGGCCCGTGGGCGGCGCCCTGATCGCCGTCGCCACGCTCGGCGACGTGAGCCCTTCGGTCGAGGGCCTCGCGGCTCTCCTCGGCGGCTCGCTCGCGGCGGGCTCGCACTTCACCAAGGCCGGCACACGCGCGGTGGCGAACACCAGCCCCGAGCCCTTCTCCAACTGGATCCTCAGCATCCTCGAGGACGTCTTCGTCGTCGGCCTCGGGATGCTCGCCTTGAAGTATCCGGCGGCCGCCGCGATCGTCGTCGCGATCTGCGTCGTCCTGATGATGGTGTTCGCGGCGTGGATCGTCAGGGCCGTCAAGCGAAGGTGGCGGCAGCGGAAAACCGGTGACCGGACCGTCGGAGATCTGACGGACCCCTATCGGCCAGCGTAAGCTGGTCCGCGCGAGCGAAGCGAGTCGAGCCGAGTCCACGCGCTCGCCGAGGGCCAGCGAGTGCGCCCATATCCGAGCCGACGCGAGCGCCGAGCAGCCCCGTACCGGGCGAGCGAAGCGAGCCGCGGCCCGTACGCGCGCCAGCGAAGTAACCGCGGCCAGCTAGGCGCTCGTCAGCAACGCCTGGACGCGCTGATGGACGAGCGTCGCGAGCGTGTCACGGTCGTCGAGCGTCATCCCCACGGTTTCGATCGGCTCACCGAAGGCGACCCGCACGTGGACCGGGTGGATGAACGGGCTGCCCCTGCGCATGGCGTCGCGGGCCCCGGTGATCGCGACCGGGACGACCGGCGCCTGTCCCTTGATCGCCAGGATGAACCCGCCCTTCTTGAACGGCTGCAGGCTCCCGTCGCGGCTGCGCGTGCCTTCGGGGAAGATCAGGAACGAGTTCCCGGCCTCGAGCGCCTCGGCGGCCCGATCGATCGCCGGCAGGCTCTGCTCGCGGTTGGCGCGCTCGAGCGGGACGAACCCGGCCAGATCGAAGGCGCGGCCGAGCACGGGCAGCTTCCGGAGCTCCGCCTTGTACAGGATGCGCAACTTCGGGAACAGCTCGTGGAGCGCGTTGAAGACGATCGGAGGTTCGACGTTGCTGGCGTGGTTCACCGCATAGACGGCTGCGCGGTCGCGCTGGATGTTGGCGGTGCCTTCGAGCGTGCGCGTGATGCCGCTCGTCAGCAGGCCGAGGCGGACGCCAAAGCGTCCGAGCTTGTAGAGGAGCGCGGGATTGCCGAGGAGGATCGCGATCAGGACGCCCGGGGAACCGATGAGGAGGACGTACAGCGCGATGCTGATGTAGGTCGCCGCCGAGCGAATCGCGGGGAGCATAAAAGAAAAGGACGGGCTCTTTCCGTTGACGAAAAGATCCCGTCCCAGGGAGCGACTCGAGAATCCCGGCTAGGACGCTTTCGCGGTGCGCCGGACCGTCACGCGCGTGGTGGCGGTCGCCTTCGCGGCCTTGGCGCGGGCGATCGACCGGTTCTTGGTCGTGAAACAGCGGTCGAGGGCGCGGTCCACCTTCTCTTCGATCGCGCCGGTGATCTCGTGCGAGACCTCGGAGATCTCGGAGACGACGAGGAACTTGGCGCGGTCGAGCATGCGCTTCTCGCGGAACGAGAGGTTCTTGGAGCGCGCGAGGAACGTCAGGCTCTTCAGCACTTCGACCACGTCGTAGATCGATCCGGTCCGCATCCGATCCGAATTGTCCTTGAAGCGCCCCTTCCAGTTCTGATGATTGTCGATCTTGCCGTCGCCGAGCAGGGAAAACAGACGCTCGATCTCTTCGTCGCAGATGGCGCGCCGGAGGCCGACGCCGTCGACGTTATCCACGGGCACGAGAACGGTCGTTTCGTTGGCGACCATCCGCAGATGGTAGAAACCACAGGTCGTGCCGAGGATGGTTTTGGTTTCGATGCCCTGAACGACGCCGAGGCCATGATTTGGGTAAATGACCTTGTCACCGACTTCGAATGTCACGTGTCCCCCACTGAGTGATGGTGAGTAGGCTGGTGGTGCGCGCTGAGCAGTGTTATCAGTATAGCGGAAGGTCCTCGGGCAGGCAACGAAAAACCCGCTAAAACAGGGCGTTTTTCACACATTTCCGCCGGTACCGTGTTCTGAATTGCACATCCTGGCGCGCGGAATCCTGCCGCCGCCAGGTGCGAGCGTATCGGCCTAAGCGCCTACCTGAAAAGGGTTTGCGGCTGAATGCCCGAGGACGGTACCATTGGGGGCGGCATCAACTCAGCCGTGCGCAGGAAGACCGAAAAGTTGATTCCATCATGCTCAAATTGATTGGCCCAGCCGTAGTCGCTGCTCCTGTTTCTGCCATCCCTGGCCCGGTCCGGCCCGTCCGGATCCGCGCAGAACCTGGCGCCCTACATCCCTACCCCCGAGGACGTCGTCGCGCGGATGTTGACCCTCGCGGAAGTGACCCGTCAGGACGTGGTGTACGACCTCGGCTGTGGCGACGGCCGGATCCCCATAGCCGCGGCGAAGCGATACGGCGCGAGGGGGGTCGGCGTGGACATCGACCCGGCGCTCGTGGCGCAGGCCAGGGCGAACGCGAAGGCCGAAGGGGTCGAGGCGCTCGTGGAGTTCAGGGTCGAGAACGCGTTGACGACCGACGTCTCCTCCGCAACCGTGGTGACGCTGTTCCTCCTCTCGTCGTCGAACGAAAAGCTGAAACCGATGCTGACCCGTCAGCTGAAGCCGGGCGCGCGCATCGTGTCGCACGCCTTCAGCATGGGGAGGGAGTGGCCGGCCGACAAGGTCGATCAGTTCGTGAGCGCGCGCGGGGATGAGGTGACGCTGTATCTGTGGCGGATGAGATAGCGGAGGGGACACGACTCTCGGGTCTTTCCAGAGAAACGAGACTCCGTTGGACTCCGTTTCTCCGTTGCTCCGTGTTAAAGCCTTCCGGCTGGGGACTCCGGTGACTCCGTAATCTCCGTGTACTCTCTAGCCCCCGTAGCGCGCCATCGCCAGGTCCACGAGCTCTTCGATGAGCTGCGTGTAATTCCTGCCGGACTTGCGCGCCGCCATCACGAACTCCGCCTTCGACGCCAGCCACGGATTCGGGTTCGCCTCGATGACCGCCACCCGGCCGTCGGGCCTCAGCCGCATGTCGATGCGGGCGTAATCGCGCAGCTCGAGCGCCTGAAACACGGCGACGGCCGTCTGCTGCAGCAGCGCCGACGTTTCCTCGGGCAGATCCTCCGCGACCGCGGACTTGGTGTCGCGATAGGCGCGCGTGCCCTTCCCCCACTTGACCTCGGCGCCGGCGATGCGCGGGCGCCCTTCGGGGAGCTTCGAGAGATCGAGCTCGACGACCGGCAGCGCCGTGGGGTTGTCGTTGCCGATCACGCCGACATACATCTCGCGTCCCTCGACGTACTCCTCGATGAGCACGGGCGAGTCGAAGTTGGAGTGCAGCCAGTCGATGCGCTCCATCAGCTCACGGATGGACGACACGACGGCGTTGAACTCGATGCCGATGGAGCCGTCCTCGCGCGCCGGTTTGACGATGACGGGGAACTCGAGATCGTGGGAGAAATCCAGCCGTCCGCGGAAGGAGTGCGCGAACACGGGCGTGTGGATGCCGTGGAACTCGAGGATCTTCTTCGCGACGGCCTTGTCCTGTCCGTAGAGCAGGCCCCGGGATCCGGCGCCGGTGATCTTCTTGCCCACGAGCTCGAGATAGGCGGCGATGCAGTAGTCGGCGGAGTCGTTCCCGCCGAAGGACTCGGCGAGGTTGAAGATCAGATCGCAGTCCGCTTTCGCGAGCGCGTGCAGGCTTTTCGTGGAGCCGTCGATGACGTGCAGCGTCGCATCGTGCCCGAGCTTGCCGAGCGTTTCGGCGACTTCGTCCTCGACTTCTTTCTTGTCGAGCGTGCGCGACAACGGCGCCTTGTCGCCGGACGCGCCCGCGTCGGCGTCTTCCGGGTCTTCCCACCGATCGTAGAGCACGAGGATGTTGAGTTTTCCCACGGCGCAACGGGATTATAGCAGGCCGACGAAGAACAGCTACCGCCTCCCGCTTCCAGCTTCCACTCGCGCTTCCGCTCATGGCGCCGTGAGATCGGGAGGCGCGAGTTGTGAGGCTCGAGCCGTGTAGGCGCGCAGTGCCGGCGTCCGCGCCGCGACCCAGGTCGTGGCGGCAAGGCACCCGAGGCCGCCGCTGACGACCGAGACGATCGGTCCGGCCCAGTGCGCCACGAGCCCCGCCTCGAGCTCCCCCAGCTGCGGCCCGCCCATGAAGAACATCATGTTCACGCCGGTCATCCGGCCGCGCAGGGCATCCGGGGTCTCGAGCTGGCGAATCAGGTTCCGGAAGACCGTGCTCACGATATCGGCCGCGCCGGTGATCGCCAGGCACGTGAACGTCAGCCAGAAGACCGTCGAGAGCCCGAACGCCACCGTCGCGGCGCCGTAGACCAGCACCGCGCCGATGAGGACCTGGCCGCGCCGCTCGATCAGGTCCACCGCGCGCACCATCACGGCACTGGCGGCGAGCGCACCGGCCGCCGGTGCGGCGTAGAGCCAGCCGTAGCCGCGCGCGCCGACGTGGAGGACGTCCTGCGCGAAGATCGGCAGCAGGGCGGTGGCGGAGGAAAAGAACGTCGCGAAAAAATCCAGCAGCATCGTCGATCGGATGAGCGGGGCACGGAAGACGAACCGCAGCCCGTCGGCGGCCGCCGCGAGGGTGAAGGCCGAACGCGGCGGCGTGCCGGCGGCGCCGCTGACGATGTGCGAGGTCCCCTGCCCCGTCATCAGGACGAGCGCGCCGATGACGAAAAGAAAGGAGAGCGCGTTGGCCGCGTACACCCAGCCGATGTTGGTGGTGGCGATCAGCAGTCCACCGAGCGCCGGCCCGGCGACCGACGCCGACTGCCCCGCGATCGTGTTGAGGCTGATCGCGTTGGGCAGATCGGCGCGCGGGACGAGTGACGGCAGCAGGGCCTGCCGGGCCGGCAGATCGAACGCCCCTGCCGCGGAACTGCACGCCGCCAGCACGTAGATCGGCCAGACGGCGGTCAGGCCGCGAAAGGTCAACACCGCGAGCACCGCCGCGAGGACCGCCATCATCGATTGCGTGACGAGCATCAGCGTGCGGCGGTTGAGCGCATCCGCGGCGACGCCGCTGACGAGCGAGAAGAGCAGGATCGGGCCGATGCGCGCGAGCCCCACGAACCCGAGCGCCAGCGCACGGCGATCGTCGGGCACGAGCAGCGAGACGTGCCACAACACCGCCGCCGTCTGCATGTAGGAGCCGGTGAACGAGAGGAGGAGACCGGCCGAGAGGAGCCGGAAGTCACGATGCCGGAGGGCGGCGAACACGTGCCCTCACCTTACCATCGACACGTGATCGACGGCGACGCCGATCGGGATTGGACTGCGCGTGGATCCTCAGCCAATCAGATCAGGCGATCACGGCACGCTCAGCGTCCACCGCAGCAACGGACCGTGTTCGGTCGACGATGACGATGATGTCGGGCAGAGCGAAATCCGGAGATGCACCTGGACGGGGCGGCGATCGCGAGGGTACAGCGGAAACGAGGCTTCGACGGCCGCAGCCTCCGCGTTGCGCAGCAGCGCGCTGAGCGGGCGATACGCGGTGGGGAAAAACAGGCGGAGGTCCCGGGCGTGCGCGCCCCGCTGTGACAAGCCGAGCAGTTTGGCTGTGTCAGGCGCGATGCCGTGAATCGTTCCGTGGGCGTCCGTGTCGATCCACATGGAGGTATCGGTCATTACTGTGACTCCCCCGTATTGGTCCCGTGGCAGGTCGAACGGCTCGCGGGGCCTCCAACCCCCGTGAAACTTTCGACCCGGCTCGTCAGGATACCGGACCGCCTTGGGGCTGATCCGTCGGGTTCCCTACAGTTCGGCTTGGAAACTCGACCTTTGCGTTCGACACTGATGAGGTAGGTCCCGCCGCCGAAGGGGGGATTCGGCCAGAGTCTTACTTCGTAGTCGTCAGGCTGTGGACGGCGATCTGTTCTGGGGCTCCGCGGCCTTTGGGCTCGTGTACGACGCCTGTAATCTCCACGTCCTGCGAGTGCCCCGACGCAACGCGCCTCGCCGCGTCGTCGTACGCAGGCCGGCTGGTGGAATCCGGCACGATGAGCCATACCGTGTTGATGATCGACACGTTGACGGCGGGTTTGCCCGCGCGTTCGATGAGCGTGCCGGCCGCCGTCACGGTCGCCTCCTTCGCGTTGAAACCGCCGGACTTGATGATCTGACGCACCTGCGCCATCGTGACGGTGTTGTTCGGTTTCAGCCGAATGTCGGTCATCGCCCGTTCGAGCGACACGTCGACCGATTCCACTCCGGGAAGCTTGCGAATCGCCACGCGCACGGCGTGGGCGCAGACCGCTCAATCCATGCCCAACGTCTTCATTTCCACTCTGCGCAACTCCGCAGACGCGGCGATCGGGATCATGAGCACGCTCAGCATCGCCGAGGTGACCAGCGCAATCGATTTCATTGCCGTCCTCCTATGTGAGCCAGAAAAAGTAGCTGACGTTCAGCCCGAAGCGAAAACGCTCACGCGGCTGCGAACCGTTCGTGCGCTGGTAGGCTGGGAACTGGACGCCGCCTTCGATCCCGTACGCCTTGTAGAGCAGTAACGCCGTCGGGCCGACCATCACCACGTGTCCGCCGGTGTCCGGCGTCATCACGCCGGCCATGCCGCGCCGCCCCGGTCGCTTCCCCGACCGCTTCGATGAAAAACCGCAGATCGGGCTTCGGGTAGTCCAATCGCAACCGCCGGGGACGGTAGCCGTACACGACGCTGTAGGATTTCAGGCCACCGAGGCGATCGCCACGATCGTCGGCATACCGTTGATAGCCGCCACCCACCCAAAAGTAGTGCGCGCGTGAGGCGTACCCGCTGGCCACCGCGACATACGCCGATGGTGCGGTGCGGATGCCTGCGCGCATCGTTTCGGTCGGTGCGGTGATTCCGGCATAGGCAGTGGACTCGACGCGCGCGCCTTCGCCGGCCGGCCGCCGATGAAATCGCCAGGCTGTCAGGAATTCCAGTTCCGAGTTGCCGGACATCATTGGGGTCATCCGGCCCATCGGCATGTGCCGGCCATCCTGAAGGTTGACAGGCAGCGAGGCTGAAATCTGCAAATCCTCCGTGAGGCCGAACCCGATCATGCTGCGCAGCATCTGATCGGATTCGTCAGTGCCGGTGCCGATTCGCCCCATCCACGCTTGATCGAACGACCAGCCGCCTTTGCCCAACGTCGGCGTGGCGGCGCCGAATACGGGCCCATGCCCCGACGCCTCGGCCCGGCCACAGATGAAAGCCGCCATCAACAGCGCCGCAGTGATTCGCGCTGACATATCGATACGTCCCCTTCTCACATCGAACTCAGAATCCACAATCCGCCGTAGGTCACAGCGGCCGCCGCAACGTAGACGGCGACGGACACCCAATACAGGCGGCGGTTGAAGCGCATCAACGGGCTATCGACATGGCACAACTCGCCGGGCTCGCAGCGACGCGGGCGCACCACGGCCAGCCAGTAATTCAGCGCCAGCAGCAACCCGCTGATGCCGAAAACCAGGCTCTTATGCCGACTCACGACCGCCAGCCAAGGGGCGGTTGCAACGGCCGACGCGACCACTGACCCTAGACCTAGGGTCACCAGCAGTACCGGGAACGCTCAACAGACGAGCGTGGTCAGCGATGTGGCAAAGCCAACCAGCGTGCTGATGCGATCTGTGCGCATGATTTCCTCCCCGTTCGACACATGTGCCGAATCAACGCCGCAGGACGGAGCCCTGAAGCGGAGGATCAGATTCTGAGGATGGGCGAACGGGTGACGGGGGAACGAGGAGGCCGAAGGTGACGTGATGACGCGAACGTTCCAGCAACCGCGATCGGACCGTGGGAGTTGACCGGAAACACGCCTGCGACGGCCAGCGGAACTGCCGGCGAGCCCGCATCGGTCGAGCCCGCAACAGTCGTGACGGGCTGCTG
Organism: uncultured Acidobacteriota bacterium; assembly: GCA_963820645.1. Taxonomy (GTDB): domain Bacteria; phylum Acidobacteriota; class Vicinamibacteria; order Vicinamibacterales; family 2-12-FULL-66-21; genus JALZOC01. The sequence continues at coordinate 58,483 of CAWGAS010000055.1, forward strand.
GTTCCGCTCGCTGCGTGCGCAACACGCGTCCGCCGACATCCGGTCTGGGCAGCCGTGCTTCGCCTTGACACAGCAGGCCATCCGTTCGGCCGGTGAGGGCTTCCACCCGGCACAGTCAACCGCACTCGCCAAAGCGTTGGCGACGATCAAAGCGGCGACCAGGGCGGCGAACGCTCGCTGCATTGCAGGTTCAATCATGGGGGCGTCGCCGCGCGCTGTCAAATCGCGCTCGGACGAAACAGGCCAGCCTCGACTCTCCTGATGGATCACGCGCCTTGCGCGTGAACAGTCGATGACTTCGATCAGGTTGATGCCGCTTGAGAGATGGTGCCGGTGCTCGGGGTCGAACCGAGATGGAGGTTCACTCCAAACGATTTTGAGTCGTTCGCGTCTGCCAGTTCCGCCACACCGGCGTGGGGGCGAATGCGGCTTGCCGTCCGAGGAACAGATCCCGTTCTCGATCCGGGACTCGACAATTTCCAGCCGATTCCACAGAATACCGGCAGATCGAGCCGTAACGCGTTGACACCGCATGAACTTCGAGGAACCCAACCGATTGTGCACCGCCGCTCGGCCAACCCCAGCCGAAGCGGCCGCCGTAAGGTCACTGCCGGAAGCGCATTTTTCCGGGCGTGGGCCGAGGCGCCGCCGGGTCGATGTGGCTTCGCCGCGGCAGTCGGTAGGGTTCGAAGATCGCCAGCCTTCCAACGGCGACGGCGCTCGTCTGATCGCAAGCGCCGCAGCTTCACCCGGGTCCAACCATGGTGAGCGGACGTTCGGCCGAGGCGCCGCCGGGTCGATGTGGCTTCGCCCGCGTCTCACGCGGCAGGGTCGAAAGACTACAACCCTTCCAAGCGCGTCGTCGCGTCGCCGAAGTGATCCAGCCTGACGCCCATGCGATCCATGAGCGACAAGTGCAGGCTGCACGCCTTCCGGGCGTCGTCGCCCTTGTCGAGGTAGTCG
>CAWGAS010000056.1:0-82688 GCA_963820645.1 uncultured Acidobacteriota bacterium
CCATCTGTGGGACGAGGCCAAGAACACGCGCATTCTGGCGTGGGCCAGCCGGCAGGGGGCGCGGTCCTACGGCATCGACATCTCCGAACCGACCGTGATTCGGGCGCGCGCCGCCTTCGACACCGGGGAAGGCGCCCGGCATGGCCTGCAGGGCGCCGTCGGCGACGTCCGCGACCTGCCGTTCCCCGACGCCAGCTTCGACGCGATCTACTCGATGGGCACGATCGAGCACTTCGACGAAACCGAGCGCGCCGTCGAAGAGATGGCTCGGGTGCTCAAACCCGGCGGGCGCGCGATCGTCGGCGTGCCGAACCGGTACGACCCGTTCCTCCGGCCGTTGCTGGCCACGGTGCTCCAGGCGCTGGGCCTGTACGCGTATGGCTACGAAAAATCCTACTCACGCCGGGCGCTCAGGGCGATGCTCGAACGCGCCGGGCTCACCGTCGTCGCCGAGACGGCGATCCTGTTCATTCCCGGGTGGCTCAGGATGCTGGACCTCGCGTGCCACGCGTGGTGCCGGCCGCTCGCTGTCGTGACCGGCGCCGTCGTACGGCCGTTCGTGTTCCTCGATCGCCACGTCCCGGCCGTGCGGCGGCACGGCTACCTGCTCGCGACCGTCGTCACGAAGCCGGAACGGTGACAATCCCGATCGGTGGCGTCCGCAGCGCTTCGCGACGCCGAGCTCACCGAGCTTGGCGGCCATGTCTTCCGCCGACGTCGCCGGCTTGATCTCCTTGTCGATCGCCAGGATCTTGCCGTCCTTGTCGATGTAGAACGTCCAGCGGCTGGCCATGCCTCGCTGGTTCAACACCCCGTAGGCCGTCGGCCGTCTTCTTGGTCGGATCGCTGAGCAGCGGGAAGTCGGCCTTCTCTTTCTGCGGCGAAGCCCTTGTTGTCCTCGAGCGCGTCGACGCTGGCCATGAAGTAGGTCGTGTTGAACTTCTTGATCAGGTCGCCTTTCTCGGCGAGCGACTTGCACTCGATCGTGCAGCCCTGCGTGTACGCCTTCGGGAACCACGCGATGACGACGGCCTGCTTGCCTTTGAAATCGGAGAGCTTGTACGTCTTGCCGTCACTCGCCTGCAGCGTGAAATCCGGCGCCTGGTCACCGACCTTCAGGTCTGCCGCCGAAGAGGCCGCCGCAAAACCGAGCACCGCGAGTCCGAGCCCGAAAAGCACCATGTGTTTCATATACTCCTCCACGAATTCAGCGATCCGTTGAGCGCTCATCATACTTCGGCGCCCGGTGGTTCGAGTTGCAGCCCTGCCTTATCCAACCTTCGCTCCGGTTCCGGGCGAAGGGTGCTGGCAAGCCAGGGGATCCAAACCCCGAAGGGTGGGTCCGGCTAAAGCCGGACGCCACCAGTAGCCCGCCCCCGGTGGAATTTCTCCAGCTCCTCGTTGGCGCGCACGATCACCGCAAGCATCTCCTCGACAGCCCCGAGATGCGGGCCCGGGATGGCGAAGTACGCTTCGGTTTCAGCGGCGCCGGTGTAGACACGGTTGCCGACGCAGCCGAAGCTCGCGGCGGTCCGCGCCGAGTTGATCGCCTCGGGAAGCACGGAGCACGTCGGCCGCCCCATGGTCGCGCCGGCCCCGGCCACGCCCGCTGCCTGCGCCGCCTCCACGAGGAGCATCAACTGCCGCGCGTTCCCGCGCACCAGCACGACGTCGGGCGGCACGGGCGCGGCATCGAGCGGCGCGTAGACCACCACCTGCAGCGGCGTCCTGCGGGTCGGGATCTGCGCCACGTCCTCCATCTTCAGATACGAGAGGCCCACCATTGTCTGCACGAGGCCCATCAGTTCCTGTTGTTCCGAAGGCGAAAGCGTGACGTTGTGCGTGTGCGCGCCCACGGGGCACCGCTTGTGATCGTCGGCGACCGTGTAGAACACTTCGCCCGCGGCGGCGCGGCGCCAGTACCCGCAACCGGCGGGCTCCATGGCGGAGACGTGCGGCACGCCCGGCGGCGCGTGGTCGACGAACGTGATCGCCACCGGGGGCGACGTGAGGCGCAGCAATTCTGTGAGTGGCGTCTGTGACATGTCATCCTCTGAGCCGAAACTATACATCGCGTAGGGGCCGCGGCCGGCTTCGCTCACCGCGGTAGGGGCGGCCTGCCCTGAGCGAGCGCACAGGTCACGCGAGTCGAAGGGCTCACTGCGTTCGCCGTAGTCGCCATCGCTCTCTTCGTCGGCCGCAGCCGGTATCGTCCCCACTCTCGTCCCCAATCCCTTGAACCCGCCACAGCGAGACGATATAACGGCGCCATGACTCCGATCGCCGATCTCCGTCACGCGGTTCGTCACCTGCGGCAGTCGCCCGGATACGCGGCGACCGCCGTCGCTGACGTTCGCGCTGGCGATCGGCGCCAACAGCGCCATCTTCAGCGCCGTCAACGCCGTGCTGCTGCGGCCGCTGCCGGTCGAGGCGCCCGGGACGCTCGCGGTGGTCTGGCAGACCGACGCCGGCGGCCAGGCGGTCGTCGAGCTGACCTATCGTCATCTGCGCGAGTGGACCGCGGCCGGCATCGACCTTCACGCGCGCGAGCCGTGATGGGATCGCACAACTGGAGCGCCGTGCTCCAGGGACGCGGCGAGCCGACGCGCATCTGGTTCAACGGCGTGTCGGCCGGCTTCTTCGACACGCTCGGCGTCCGGCCGCTGCTCGGCCGCGACGCTCCGGGCTGAAGACGACGTGCCGAACGCGCCGGCGGTCGCGGTCCTGAACCACGACACCTGGGTGCGGCGGTTCGGCGCCGATCCCGAACGTCGTCGGCACGACGATGATCCTCGACGGCGAGCGCGGTGGAGATCGTCGGCGTCATGCCGCCCGGCTTCGACTTCCCGCGCGGCGCCGAGTTCTGGATGCCGATCGTGCCGGTCCTCGCCGACCGGCACGCCGCCCAACACGGCGAACCTCGACACGTTCGGCGTGTTCTATGTCGTCGGACGGCTGCGGCCCGACCTCGACATGACCGCCGTGCGCGCCGAAGTCGACGCGCATCGAGGCGCGCCTCGATCGCGCGGACCCCGGCCGGCTGAAGTGGGGCGACCGACGCGGTCGTGACGCCGTTCGTCGGACTACGTCTTCGGACCGGTGCGTCCGGCGCTGCGCGTGCTGTGGGCCGCGGTCGGCGTGCTGCTGCTGATCGCCTGCGCCAACGTCTCGGGGCTGATGCTGACGCGCGTGTCGCGCGCGGCGGCACGAGCACGCGATCCGGCTCGCGCTCGGCGCGACCCGCGGCGCGATCGCCCGGCTGTGGCTGGCCGAGATCGTGCTCGTGGCCGCCTGCGCGGCGGCGCGCTCGGCCTCGTCGTCGCGCACTGGCTCGCGACCGCCGATCGTCGCGCTCGCGCCCGACGACCTGCCGCGGATCGCGCGACATCACGGTCGACGCGCACGGTCGCGCTCTTCACGTTTGCCGCGGTCGTCGCCGTGGCGCTCGCTGACCGGCGCGATGCCGCTGCGGCAGGCGGGCGGCGCGAACCTGCTCGACAGCGTTCGAGGGCGAGCGGACGACCAGCCGGCCGCGGCGCGCTGCGGACGCGCTCGTCGCTGCTCGTCGCGCAGATCGGACTGTCGGTCGTCCTGCTCGTCGCCGCCGGCCTCGTCGTCCGCAGCTTCATGGCGCTGCAGCGCGTCGATCTCGGGTTCACGCCGGACCGCGTGCTGAGCGCTGACCGTGCAGCCGCGGCAACGCGAGCGCGGCCGCCCAACGTGTGGATGCAGGAGTTCCTCGCGCGCGTCCGCGCCGCTGCCCGGCGTCGAGGCGGCGGGCGCCGTCTACCTCCGGCCGCTGATGCTCGGTCCGATCGGCCAGGGCGTGCGCGGTGTGCCTCGAAGGCCAGCCCGAGACGCGCGAGGCCGCGCGAGGCGAATCCGACGCTCAATCACCAGATCGCGACGCCCGGCTACTTCGAGGCGATGCGGATCCCGCTGCGCGCCGGACGGTTCTTCACCGACCGGGACACCGCCGACGTGCCGCGCGTCGCGATCGTCAGCGAGTCGACGGCGCGGCGGCTGTGGCCCGGCCAGGATCCGATCGGCAAGCGGCTCTCGATGTCGAGCTTCACGCCGGGCGGACCGCGGCACGGACGTGGCGCACGGTCGTCGGCGTCGTGAGCGACGTGCGGTATCGCGGGATCGAGCGAAGTGCAGCTCGACGTCTACGACTCCGGCGCTGCAGGTCGGCCGGCCGGCCGACAACGTCGTCGTGCGCGCCGTCGGGCGATCCGCTCGCGCTTGCGGCCGGCATCCGCGCGACGGCGCGCGAGCTGGACCCGGCGTCGATCGTCGACGACGTCACGACGATGGACGCCGTGGTCGGCGCGCGCCGAGGCGCCGTGGCGGCTGACGATGTGGATGTTCGTGCTGTTCGCGGCGCTGGCGTTCGGCCTCGCCGCGCTCGGGCTGTTCAGCCTGGTCGCGCTCGACGTCGCGCACCGCGGCCGCGAGTTCGCGATCCGCCTGGCGCTCGGCGCGTCGCGCGGCGCCATCCTGCGCGGCGTGCTGGTGCGCGCCGGCCGGCGGGTCGCGGCCGGCCTCGCGCTCGGCCTCGGCGCCGCGGTCGTCGCGAGCCGCGCCATGCGCAGCCTGCTCTTCGGCGTCGCGCCGGACGATGCGCGCGACCTACGCCGCGGTGCTGGCGGTCGTGCTGGTCGTCGTGGCCTTCGCGGCCTACCTGCCGGCCCGCCGCGCCGCCCGGACCGACCCGCAGGCCCTGCTGCGGCAGGGGTAGCAATCCCTAATCACTAATCCTTGAATCACTCACTGAGCCTCGAACTGACGATTCAGGGATTCGCGATTAGTTGGACTTTGTCAGATCTTCCACAGCACGGGCATAAGCGGCCGAGCGGGGTCGTCGGCCGACGCGACGGCGGAGCGCGCCGTCGCAGTGCGTAGCAGGAAAGCGCTCCCGGCGATTCCCCGCGGCGAGTTCGGTCATTGTGATCCGCGTAGATCCCACGCGACCACCGGCGCATCTGTGCGCATCTGGTATCTGCCGCCCACGCGCATCCCTACTCGCCGCGGGAGCGACAGTGTATGAGCCGGGAGCGGTTTCCCGGCGTGCGGAGCGGCGGCGGCTGACGACCCCGCTCGGCCGCCGATGTCACGGTCTTCAGGTCTGACAAAGTCCAATTAGGGATTAGGGATTATCAGGTTAGGGATTAGGGATTCAGCTGTCTCACGACCGTGTCGAGCAGTCGCTCGAGCGCGGCGGCGGGATCGGTGGTCCGTCCGGTGTGGACCGGCGACATCTGGATGACCGTGCTGCGCGGCGAGACCAGCCAGCGGAAGCGGCCGCGCGGCGGCAGCTCGCCGATCGGACCCGCGTCGGCGCCGCCGGCGCAGACCGCGGGAATCGTGGCGAGGCCGGCCCGGATCGCCTCGAGGTCGAGCGCCGGATCGAGCGCGAGCAGCCGCGCCGCGTCGAGCTCGATCCGCGCGTCGAGGAACTCGCCGTCCGCGCACGACAGGATCACGCCGACGTTGATCTGCTCGCCGCGCTCCACGCGCGGCACGATGCGGACGATCGCGTAGTCGTAGGTGTACTCAGCGGGCACGCACGCGCCTCCTCGACGAAACGCCCGCGGCGCCGCCAGCCGCTCGATCAGGTAGCGCACGTACGCCGCCGCAGCCGCGCCGCGTCGCGACCGGGCTCGCGCGCCGTCAGCCAGCCGTCGGGAATCCAGCTCGACGATCGTCGGCGATCACGTCCGGCGTCGAGCGCGCGCGCCATGCTGTCGTCGATCGCTGCCGAGCGGCCGGCGTGCGTCAGCAGCACGTGGTTCTTGATCAGCGGGAACGGATCGCGCGGCCGCGCCGCGTCGGACGTCCCAGCCCGGCGCAGTGATGAAAGTAGAGCGTCGCGCCGTGGTCGATCAGCCACAGCCGGCGGTGCCACATCAGCATGTTGGTGTTGCGCGCGGTGCGGTCGACGTTGGTCACGTAGGCGTCGAACCAGACGATGCGCGACGCGAGCTCCGCGTCCGGCTTCTGGACGATCGGATCGAAGGTGACCGAGCCGGGCAGGTAGTCGAGCGCCAGGTTCAGGCCGGCGCTGTCCGTGAATCAGCGCGTGGATCTCCGGGTCGGGCTCGGTCCGCGCCAGGTCGGGATCGAGCTCGGCGAACACGAGCTCCGGCACCGGCAGCCCGAGCGCGCGGGCGATCTCGCCCGACACCAGCTCGGCGATGAGCGCCCGCGGCCCCTGCCCCGCGCCGCGGAACTTCAGCACGTACATCCCGTCGTCGTCGGCCTCGACGATGGCCGGCAGCGAGCCGCCTTCGCGCAGCGGCGTGACGTAGCGGGTGACGCGGACCGTCCTCGGTGCGGGCACGGCCGATCCCTAATCCCTAATCCCTAATCCTTGAATCACCCACTGATCCTGAATCGTTGAATCCTTGTATCTCCAAGGCGCACCAACGTCGCGCGACTCGACGATTCAAGGATTCGCGATTAGTGATTAGAGTGATTGAGCACCTATATCACGGTCACTCGAGCGTTTCGACATTCAGGAGGGCACGCTGGACCATTCGGCCGGGTGACTTCGTACATCGGCTGTCTGGTCACTTCGGTGGTCTGCGTGCCAGTCGACACCCGAATGGTGACGCTGGCGGGTGTGAAATCGGGGAAGGACACCGGGCAAGTGCCCGTCGCCGAGGTGCAGGTGGCGCTTCTCGTCGACCCATCAGGCGCGGTTACAACGACCGTCACCGGAGTCTGACCCGGCGCACCAGTCACTTCGACGACCAAGCCCGTGCAGCCGATCAGCGTGCAAGCACTGGGGCCGACGGCGTCGCACGCTGAGCCAAAGACGGCGACGAGCACCAGAGTGATCGCCAACACCGCGCGCGGAATTGTCAACGACCGAATCCTAGCATGTGATGGCGCGCCCGAACGCCGTAGGGGACCGCGGTTGGACCGAGCCTTGACAGGCCGGTTACAACTGGATGAGGTCGCCTTTAGAGAAGGGAGCGATTCACCATGAAGCGTCGCGAGTTTTTCGAGAAGACCCTGCTTGGCGGCGCAGTCGTACGTGCCGGCTCGTCGACCCAGGAGGCGCGAGCAGCGGTCGCACAAGCCGCCGACAGCCGTCCGGCCGAGATGTTCCGCGAGGGAGAGCGCGTCATCGAACGGCCGATGGCCGGAAGACCTCACGCGGGAAAGGTCCTGGCCGCGATCCAGCCGCACTCGGACGACATTCCGCTCTTCGCCGGCGGCACGGTGGCGAAGCTGATAAGCGAGGGCTACAGCGGATGTCTCGTCCGCATGACGAACGACGAGAAGGCGGGCCGTGGCGCCACGACGGGTGAAGTGGTGCTGAACAACGAGCGCGACAACGACGCGGTCGCCAAGGCGCTCGGCCTCACAAAGGTGTTCAACTTCAATTACCGCAACCACCGCATGGACAACGAATCGCGCCAGGAAATCCGCGGCCGGCTCATCCACCTGTTCCGTCTCCTGCAGGTGGACACCATCATTTGCTACGACCCGTGGGGACATTACGAAGAGAATCCGGACCACTACGTGACGGCGCAGGTGGTTGAATCCGCGTGCTGGATGGCTGGATCGAGCCGGGACTACGTCGAACACCTGGAGGCCGGGCTGAAACCCCACGCCGTGCGCGAAAAGTATTACTTTGCCAGGGGCCCACAGCTCGTCACCCGCATCGTCGACATCAGCGGGAGCATCGATCAGAAGGTCGAATCCAATCGGGTCAACGTGACTCAGGGTCCGGCCGGAGAAAATGGCGCGCGTCTCAGGGCCAGGCTCGCATCCCAGAAGCAGCGGCTGCCTATCCTGGGGAATGACGACGAGACGGCCAACCGGCAGTACATCAAACACATCGTCCTGGATGTCGACTCCATCGGGCTGCGCGGCGTGCCTTCGGACAGGGAATTGGGCCGGCGCTACGGGCTCGAGTGGGCCGAAGCGTTCCATTACATCGGCCCCACGGCCACCGGGCTGGACCAGTTCATCGGCAAAAACGCGGTGCCGCTGTAGCGTCGGCCCTGCGTCGCGAAGCTCTCCGTTTGAGCGGCTGCGACGACGACGCGTCTCACAGCAGGAAGTCGAAGAGGTTCGCGATTGGCATCTCCAGCAGAAAACGGATCCGGTGCGTCAGCGGAGATCCTCCGAGGAGGGCCGAACGCTGCACGATCGCGCCGCGCTCGATGACTTTGCCGGACGCGGCTTCGCGCGCCGCGATGCTCGCCAGCACCTCGGCCGCGAGATCCTTTTGTCCACGGCACACCAGCATCAGCTCGGAATTGAGATTGGCCGAGCGTGGATCGATGTTGTACGTGCCGAGCAGCGTGGTTTCGCCGTCGATGACGCCGCGCTTGGCATGCACACCCCACCGCGGCGTGCCGCCGCGGAGATTGGTGCTCTGCGAGGGTAGCGGCGCTCCGCCGTACGCGGAGAGCGTCAGGCCGGTCTCGGCCAGTGAGCCGAGCCGGGGATAGAGCGCGGCCACGGCGTACGACGCGTCGGTGGAGGCGAGGCTGTTGGTCAGCACGCGTACCCGCACGCCCCTCTTGTGCAGGTCTTCGAGCACGGCGTAGCCGCCGCTTTTGATCACGAAGTACGGCGATTCGACGACGGCCTCCTGTTTCGCGCGGCGCAACTCGTCAACGATCGCGTTGAACACGTTCCGGCTTTTCTCCCCCTGGTTCGGGAAGTCGGTGACGAAGCGGAGGTCCTGGCATTCGTGAGCCTGGTGCGATTGCCGGTATGACTCGCCCGCCACACGCAGTCTCTCGAGCAACGCGACATCACCCGCCTGCGGGACCACGAACCTCGCGGCCTGGTCGTTCGGTTCAGAATCGAGCGCGGGCCCGACGGCGAGCCGGGAATGCCAATAGACGTCGAAACTCTGGAGCACCGTTTTCACGATCGGTCCGGTGACCTCGAGGTCGGAGTCGAGGAAGTTGTAGTGATCCGAGAGATCGAAGTAATCGTTGGCGATGTTGCGGCCGCCGGTCAGCACGGTCGCGTCGTCGATGATCAGGAGCTTGCGGTGCGAGCGGTGCTGGATGCTGAGCAGCCGGTAGATGGCGCTGGTGTTGTAGTAGCGCACCTTCACGCCGGCCTCGCCGAGCAGCCGCGCATAGGCGGGTTTCAGCTTGAACACGGGGGCCGCGAAATCGACCAGGATGCGCACCTGCACGCCCTCGCGGGCCCGCTTGAGCAGCGCCTGGGTGAAAAGGCGGGAGGCATCATCGACGTCATAGATGAAGAACTCGAGCGCGATCGACTTCTTGGCGGCTCCGATGAGCTCCAGCCGGCGCTGAAAGGATGCGGCACCCTGGTCGAAGTGGGTGATCGTGTGAGGCGCCGTGGAATGCGCGAGCAAGCTTTTGTCGACCTTGGGGTTCTCGCGCACAACCCACTCGAGGACGGTGAGCCCGATCGCGAATACGAGGTAGACACCGAGGATCGCCCCGATGACGCCAAGGACGATCTTTTTCAAGAGCCGCAGGGCCCGCATCGCCCCCGATAGTAGTGGGGAGAACGCTTCCGCGGACGAAAAATCTGATACAAGGACTGATGCGGATTTACAACGTCCTGGGATATTCGGCCCTCGGTCTACAGCTGGTGTTGTCGGCCTGGCTCGCGCCGCCGTCGCTCGGCCCGTGGTGGGGCATGGCGATCGGGCTCGGGTATCTGGTGATGTCCTGGTTTCTCGCGGGCGTCTATCTTTCCGACGTGATGCACATGGGCATCACGCACGCCGCCCTGGACTACAAGGAGTGGTTCATCAAAGGCGTGACGCTGGTCAACAACACCGTCGGCGTGTACGTCGATCCGGTCAGCTGGGTCAATCGTCACCGGCTGCACCATCGCTTTGCGGATCACCACGGCGACCCGAACAAGCTGGATGGCGACGGCTTCTGGAGCACGATGTACCTCTGTCTGTTTCCTTACCAGACCACCATGAACGTGGCCAACGACGAGATCCTTCAGACGTGGCCGTTCCGGCTGGTGTCGCATCCCCTCTTCATGGTGATCTCGCCGGTGTTGAGCTGCGGTCTGCTCTGGTTGTTCGTGCGTGACTGGCCATACGCCATCGCGGTGTGGCTCGGCACGCGAGTGTTTGCGCTGTGGGTCAATATGGTTCAGAACTACTGGACGCACGATCGCCGCTGGGGCACGAGGCGCTACGACGATCCGGATGACAACGCCATGAACATCGGTGACTGGCTGCCGGTGATGGCGACCTTCAGCGCCTGCTGGCAGAACAACCATCACCACTATCCTCACCTGCTCCGCACCACTCACGGCCCTGGTGAGTTCGACTTCGGCTACATGACGGTCCAGGTCATGGGTGCATTGGGACTGGTCAAGCCGTCCGCGACCGGTACGAACAAGCCAAGTGACGTTGCCCTGTCGGAGCTCGCGCTCTAGATCAGGCTACGTCGCGTCGCGCTTGAAGGGCGCCAGCAATTGCCTGAAGAAGCCACGCGGCACCGAACCGCCGACCAGGCCGTAACGCTGCGGCCAGTCGTCTTTGGGAAGATAGTGAGTGCCGAACCAGCGATCGATGAACGGGAGGTGGATGGCGAAGTTGACATCCACCGCCTCCGGATGCGCCGCGTGGTGCCAGTGGTGATAGCGCACGGTCACGAAGTACGGCTCCAGCCAGATCGTCCGCGGTCGAAAGTCGGTGTGGCAGAACGTGGCATGGAAAGACACGAACACGAGGTAACCAGCCAACGCCGCCTGCGAGAAACCGAAGAGCGTCATCGGGATCAGGATCAGCCCCCGCGTGAGCAGGATGTCGACATAGTGCTGGCGCGATCCAGCCACCCAATCCATCGTCTCGATGGAGTGATGGATGGCATGAAAGCGCCACAGGAACGGAATGCCGTGAAAGGCGCGGTGCGTGGCGTATTGCGAGAGATCGGCGACGACAATCGCCAGTGGCAGTTGGATGAGAAACGGCAGGCTCCCGACGGTGTCTGCCAGCCACGGAATCGCCAGCCACTTGGACGCATAGCTCGCCGGGATGATCATCGCCAGCGTCATGAGTTGGGCGGGCAAGTGGGTGGCCACGAAGTAGAACAGGTCCGTAGTCCATTGAGGTCGAAACGTCTTCTGTCCGGGATGCAACGGCCAGAATCGTTCCAGCGGTAGAAAGACCACGGTCATCACGAACAGATCGAGGAGAAACCAATCCAGACCTAGACCGAATTTCGACGGAACTTCGCTCGGCAGCGGCGTGCTGCCACCACCGATGATCGCCGCCAGCAGTCCGAGCGACGCACCGGTAACGGCCAGGACCTTGCGCTCCCTGAGGAGTCCCGAGATGGCGCCGAGCACGATGGCGAGAACGATGGTCCCCTGAATCAGCGCCCGAATGATCGTCATCGGATAGACAGCGCGCGCGTCGGGAAGCGAGAGCAGCGCGGGGAAATGCAGACACAGCGCGCCACCGAAGCCGAGCACCCCGAAAAAGATCGACGCAGTGCCGCTGATCCAGCCGGTTCCGAAGTCGCCCGGCTGCGAATCCCCGAAGAGTTTTTCGAAGAATGCGTCGGACATCTACGGTTCTCCCGCTAGCTCGTCAATAGGCCCAGGAATGTTATCGGCGGAACCTTGACGGATTATAGAGGGATTGTGAGCAGCCGCGGCGTGTCGCCAGTGGTCATCGGCAACCCTGATCGTTCTATTTCACGCCGCAGGCTTTCCTGACCGCGTCGGCTTCCCCCGGCGGAAGGCCTGCGAGCGCGATCCGCTTCAATCGCATTGGCAGATAGGCGGGGTCCTCGCAGGTCTCTTTCGAGAGCAGGACGGGATTCGGCGGCGGGGCGACGCCCCACCAGAGAATCGCGTCCGTCTGGTCTTCCATCCGCATCGGCTTGTAGTGCGCTTTCGGAATTTTGGCGAAGTCGTCGACGCCGCGAATGGCGAATCGATCGTTGTCGCCGTCGTCGAAGTCGGCTGCGCCGAGCACCGTGCCGCGAACCAGGGTCAGGCTCATCGGCGTCCACGACGCGATGTCTGGCTGCAGTTCGACGGCCCCTTTGCCGGCACGGCCCAGGATCACGAATGGTCTGATGCCTGCGGCCTCGAGCAGGCTCGTCATCGTCTGCGCCTGCCAGTTCGACATGTCATAGTTCGCGGCGACCTCTTTTCGTGGAAAGTGCGCGGGTCCGTACACCACCAGCGCCCGGCGCCCGCGTTCCACGACTTCGCGGTGGATCACATCCGCCGGAAACGTGTCGCGGCGCACCGTCCACTTGCGGAAGTCTTCTTTGGTCGTGACGTTGTCCCAGTCGATGGGCGGATCGCCGCCGATCACGCGATACCGCTTCTCTTTCGGCAGCGTCGCATTCAGCGCGCGGATGGCGCGATAGAACTCCTCGACGTACGGGCCGTCGTTGGTGACGCCGGCAATCACGGTATCCTGCCAGACACGTCGCAACGCCGCATCGGAAATCGCGTCACCACGCACGAACCGATCGATCACGTCCTGGTACCGCGACGAGCCGAACTCGACGACGATGTCAGTGACCGTGCCCTGACTGCGCGGGTCGCGCACGATCGCGAGGAGCAAGTCGTGCCCCTGCCTGCTCCCATGTCCGCCCGGGAGCATCACGACCTGATGCGTTCTGAAAGCCTCGACGATGCCATCGATCGGATCGACGCGGACAGCTGGTCGTAACGCCTGCCCCGCGCTCACCAGAGCGAACGCCGCCAGAATTGCGGACACCCGGGGCATATCCACTCCCGTCATGCACGTACTCCTTCGCGCGAGAATACCCTTGAAACCTGCTCTTTGGACCGCTCGAGATCGTTGAACGGTGCGAGCGTCTCCTTGCGGACTGCTTGGTCAAGATCCGATCGGGTGTCCGGCTGGCCAGACTCATTACGCGCGTAGGACGATGTTGGGATCGACGCGGAGCGCATGGAGAAGCGGGAAGATCGCCGCGAGGGCGATGAGCGCCGCCAACACGGCGGCAGCCGCAGCCACCCATGTCCAATCGAATGCCGGCAGTCCGGAAAGCCGGCTGCTCGCGAGCCGCGTCACTGCCAGGGCCGCGGCTCCCCCGATCAGCAGGCCACAAACGGCTGGATAGGCCGCTTCCATCAGGACGAGTCGTGCCACCTGCGGCGCGGCGGCGCCGAGGGCGACCCTGAGTCCAATCTCCCGGGTCCGACGATGTACGGCGTCGATCATGATTCCATAGACACCCATCGCGGACATGAACAGTGCGATCAGGCCGCAGGCAAAGACGAGAGTCGTCGTGAGCCGTTCAATCGACAGCGACTCGGCGACGTGCGCTTCGAGTGTCATGATTCGAAGCACGCCAGCATCCCGACCGGCTTGGTTCACTGCGGCGCGGATATCGTCGAGGACAAGCGCCGGGTTCGGGCCTGTTCGCACGACCAAGCGACCACGCCAGAGATAGTCCTGAGTGGCAGGGTAATAGACGGTGGGCTGCGGCGGCTGTTGTAGAGTGCGATACCGCCCACTTCGCACGATGCCGACGATCTCCAGGGGCGTACCCCGTCCGTCGACGAGATGTCGACCGATGGCTGTCGCACCAAAGTGTCGCCGCGCGAGCAGCTCATCGACGACGACGACGGGCGTCGCGCGCGGGGTGTCGCGATCGTCGAATACGCGGCCCTCTACGAGCTCGACGGAGAGCACGTCGAAGAATCCGGGGGAGACGACGTTGGTGTCGAAGTCAGGAGTGTCCACCACGTCGGAAGTCTTGCCTTCGACCTGGAAAGGGGCGTTATTGCCCCTGCCGAGCGGCAGAGTACTCGCCCACCCCACGCGGACGACACCTCGCACGTGTGGGATCCGCTCGAGCAGCCTGTCTCGCACCCTGATGCCGCGAAGTGGATCCTCGAATCTGCCAGGAAGCTCCATTGAGACGACGGCGACCTGCCGGACCACTGCGCCCACATCGCCTTCGAGAGCCCGTTCGAGGCTCATGACGAGAACTCCCGTCATGAGGAGGAGAACGGTCGAGAGCGCGACTTGAGCACCTACGAATAGCGCGCGCAGACGACGCCCGCCCGGCGCATCCGCAACGCCGCCCGAATCGGCTCGTAACGCACTGGCGGGCGACGCTGCGGTACCATGCCATGCGGGCGCGACGCCGAATACGGCACCGGCGACGCCGGCGACGCCGATCGTCAGAACGAACGTCTGCGCGTTGATCCGGGTGTCGAGGAGTGCGGCGTCTTCCATCATGAACAGCGACGGTACGATCCGCGCCGTCCACATCGCGAACAGGACGCCGAGCGACCCCCCGGCCATCGACACGCAAAACGTCTCCATGAGCAGCTGCCGCACGAGCGTCCCGCGCGTGGCCCCGAGCGCCATCTTGATCGCGTACTCACGGCGGCGGGTCAGGGCCCAGGATAGAAGCAGGCCGCCGACGTTGAGGCAAGCGCTCGCCAGCAGACAGATCGAGGCGCCCCCGATCACGAATCCAATGAGGATGGCCTGAGACCTCACCTCCGGATCGAGACGCGAGTAAGGAACAACCGTGATTCGCCGCGGCGCCAACGGATCAATGAGGTTTCCCCGATTCGTCTGAGGAAACGTCGTTCCCAGATCGCTGGAAATGCGTTCGAGATCGCGCCGCGCCTGTTCGATCCCGATCCCGGCTGTGAGCCTGCCTATGGCGGTGTATCGTCGATTGCCTCGGCCAGCCGACGGCGTGCCCATCGGTATCCACACGTCGCAGTCCCGGCCTATCTGAAGGCCTCGAAAATGCGCCGCGGCGATACCGGCGACGATATAACTTCGCCGACCGATCGTCAGCGGCCTACCCACGACATCGGACTCCCCGATCTGTTCCGCAAACGACAGGCTGATGACGGCGGTCGCCGCGTCTCCCAATTCGGACGTTCGCAGCTGACCGCTCTGCGCGTCCATACCCAGCGCTGAGAAGTAATCATCGGACACCTCCGCGATTCTGACGCTGCGGTCGAGCTTGCCTAGCCGTGCGTTTTCGACGAGGCCATCTCGAATCATCGCCAGCGCCGAGAGTGATCCACTTTGTCGCGCGGACAAGAGGTCGGGATATGAGGACAGTCCGTACGGAAGGCCGCTATATTCGCTGGTGTAGAGGCTGACGAGCTCGGACGGACGGTCGATGCCCGGCGGATGCCGAAGGAGCAGCCTGTCCAGGACGCTGTAGACTGCCGCATTCGCGCCCGTGCCGAGACCAAGACTGAGAAGGATCACAGCCGGTTGTGCCCTTCGCGCGCCCGACCGCCCGTATCGCATGACGAAGGTCGTAACCCATGAGTTCGACGGCTCACCTAGATGCTTGACATGAGTATTCCAGCGCGGCGATACTTCCGTCAAGCATGGGCATGCGATCAGCACAGGCTCCGCGGGGCGAGCTGCTGCAGGGCACGCTCCCGCTCTTGATTCTGCGCACGTTGACGAGCGGGCCAAACCACGGCTTCGCGATCGCCCGGCGCATCAAGCAGATCTCGAAGTCGGTTCTGCGCATCGAGCAAGGCTCGCTGTATCCGGCGTTGCATCGGATGGAGCTCGACGGACTCGTCGAGTCCTACTGGGACACGACCGAGAACCACCGAAACGCCAAGTACTACCGGCTGACGAGGAGAGGAAGCCGCGAGCTGACGACCGAAACCCGGCGGTGGAATTCCATCGCGGCCGCGATTGCGGCCATCTTGCAGGAGGGCTGATGCGCGTGAGCCGCGTAGGAATCGAACCGATCCAAGCCCGAATACAATCAGGCTTGTCTGTGGCGTCGAATGTGGCGCGGCTCAGTCGTTTCTGAGCGTCGCGATCGGATCGAGACGGGCGGCGCGCACGGCGGGAACCGACGCGGCGAGCACGCACGACGTGACGATGAGCAGCAGGCTCGCGGCGTACGCCACGGGATCGAAGACATGGACGACGGCTCCGATCTGCGAGGCGGCGGGCGTCGACATCAGGACGATCGCCAGCGCCGCGGCCAGGCCGCCGCCGGCCACGAGACCGATGCCGACCGGGCGGAGCGATTGTGACAGCACCAGCCCGGACGACGTTGCTCGTGCGTCGCGCCGAGCGCCATGCGCACGCCAATCTCCTTCGCCCGCTGCTCGACGACGTACGACAGGACGCTGAACAGGCCCGACAACGTCAGCACGAGCGCCAGCCCTCCAAGGACCACCGTCACCCAGAAGGCGATCCGCAGGACGGAGGTCTGCATTCCGGCCATCGTCCGCATGGTGTTGATCGTGCCCAAGGCCGGGATCGACGCTCGTGAGGCGTTCGAGCAGCGCCTGGCGCGCCTGCTCGGGATCGCCGCGGACGCGCAGCGTCAGCGACGTCCCGGGGTTCTCGGGACCGGTCGGCAGGTACACGCCCCGGAAGGTGAACAGGTCGGGCATCAGGAGACCGTTCCCCCACATCGCGCACGACGCCGACGACCGTGAACGCGCGCGATGGCCAGCGACGGTGCGCCCGGCGAGCCCGATGTGCGGACGGTTGGAGGCGCACCACCTGCCCCACGGCGTCGCGATTCGGCCAGAGCCGGCGCGCGACGGTCTCGGACACGACCACGACGCCCGCCTCCGCCGTACGTTCCGCCTGCGTGAAGCCGCGCCCTGCTCACGACATCGATGTCGAGCACATCGAAGTATTCCGGCGACACGGCCATCTGGTCGACCGGCAATCTGCTCGACATCTCCGCTGGCCTGTCCGCCGTCGCCTCAGCGGAGACGGACGTGTCTGCGACTGCAAGCGTCGGCTGCGACGACGCGGCCACGGCCGCCACCGACGGATGGGCCGTCACCGCCTGGAGCAGCGCGGCGCGCCGTGGCTCGTTGGCGATTGTGACCATCACCGTGTCGCTCGTCCGCACGCCGGGATCCACGGTCGCGGCGGCAAAGGCACCTCGCAGAAATATGGCGGCGCAGATCAGGAGGAGGGCCGATGCGCCGACCTGGACGGCGATCAGGGCATGTCGCGCGCGGCCCGGACGCGCGTCCCTCGTCACTTCGCCGCGCATCGTCCGCACCAGTTCGAGGCGGGTGGCCTGCAGCGCCGGCACGAGCCCGAAGAACACCGTCGAGACAATCGCGCCAGCCACCAGGAACACGAGCACCCGCCAGTCCGCGGCGGCGGGCGCGTACCGGCTGAGGTCCACCTCGAGGATCTCCGGCGGCACCGTGGTGGTCACCGTGTAGAGCGCACCCTCCAGAAACAGCCGCGAGACGGCCAGACCGCATGCCGCCGCCGCGAGCGCGAGGAGGAGACTTTCCGTGAGCAGCTGCCGGATGATGCGCCGGCGTGACGCTCCGAGCGACAGCCGGATGCCGATCTCCCGCTGGCGCGAGACACCGCGCGCGAGCAGCAGGTTGGCGACGTTGGCGCAGCCAATCATCAGGATCAGGCCGAAGGCGAAGAAGATCGGCGAGAAGATCATCAGCCCCTGGAGCGCATTGGCCGGGAGGGTGCCCTGGCTCGGTCTCAGCCTGATGGAGGCGGGACGCCCAGGGACCGTCTTGCAGGTCGGTGCGTCCCGACGCCCAGATCGTGAGCCCGGCCGTCGCCGCCTCTGGTGACATCCCCGGCTTCAGCCGCCCGACGACGTCAATGGCGATCTCGTCCTCTCTCCCTGCATCGGCATCGCGGAACTGCCCGGCGAGCGCGAGTGGCGCCCAGTAGTCGGGCGGCAGGATCCCCAGCCCACGAAAGTCCTCGGGCATGACGCCGACGATCTCGTACGGCAGGCCGTTGACGAGCAGGCTACGGCCGATCACCGTCGGATTGCCCGCGAACAGCTTCTGCCACCCCCGGTGACTGAGCACGATCACCGGCCGGCCGGCAAACCGCTCGTCGTCTCCCGGCGTCAACGGGCGCCCGAGCGCTGCCTGGACCCCCAGCACCTGAAAGAAGTTCCCGGTGACGAGGGCGGAAGTCGCGAGACGGCCCTCGATGCGTGTCCGGACGGGGCGCAGCATGGCGAAGGCATCGGTGAAGACGCTGGTCTCGCGGCGCATCGCGTCGTATTCAGGCCAGCGTGAACGGCAGCGACGCATCCGCGCCGGGGCCTGTCCGCCGCTCCACGGCAAACAGCTCGCCGGGGCTCCGCACCGCATCGGCACGAAGAAAGATGGTGTTGTAGACCGTGAACACCACGCTAATCAGCCCGAGGCCGAGACCGACCGTCGCGACGATGGTGAGGGCGGCGAGGGGCGCGCGGCGGAACGTGCGGAAGGCGTAGAGAATGTCGCGCGCCAGATCATCGACGAGGGCGGTGCCGCGGGCGTCGCGACACTGGTCGGCGGCAAGGGGCACCGAGCCGAAGCGCGCCAGCGCCCGGGTGCGAGCGTCCGCGGGGCTCAGGCCCTCTGCGACGTGCTTCTGCGTCTCGCGCTCGACATGGAACGCGAGCTCCTCGTCGAGCTCGCGTTCCACCCGACGCGGAGCCGCCAGCGCGCGAACGCGCAGGAACAGATCGCGAAGATTCATCAGACTCACGCCAGCTTCATCACGCGCCCGATGGCCGTGGCCGGAAGAAGGCCGGGAACAGCGTGTCGAGTCATGGTGTCGTTTGACGACACTAATACCGGCTGGTGTCGGCTGTCAACACCAAGCTGCGACGCACCAGGATACGACGCGGAGAAACTGCGT
Organism: uncultured Acidobacteriota bacterium; assembly: GCA_963820645.1. GTDB lineage: Bacteria > Acidobacteriota > Vicinamibacteria > Vicinamibacterales > 2-12-FULL-66-21 > JALZOC01. The sequence goes on from CAWGAS010000056.1 coordinate 18,629, forward strand.
CAAGTCGCGGGGTTTGTTACACGCTCTAAGGAACGGAGCCGGCGGACGCAGTCGCGAGACTGCCGATCGGACGACCGGCGCTGAACGCGCGCCGGCCCAGCGTGAGGAAGGACAGTCCCGCCAGCACACACAGCACTCCCGCGATCCAGAACGCGAGACGGTAATCGCCGGCCACGGTACGAATCGCGCCCGCGCCAAACGCGGCGAGCGACGCGCCCATCTGGTGGCTTGCGCCGATCCAGCCGTAGATGACGCCTGTGTTCTCACGTCCGAACGCGTCGCCGGTGAGCCGGACCGTCGGGGGCACGGTGGCGATCCAGTCGAGGCCGTAGAACACGGCGAAGAGGCCGAGCGCCCCTGCCCCGTTCTCCAGCGTGAACGGCAGAAACAGGAGCGACAGCCCGCGCAGCGTGTAATAGCCGAACAGCAGGTGGCGGCTCGAGTACCGATCGGTGAGCCATCCCGACGCCGTCGTGCCGACGATGTCGAAGATCCCCATGACCGCGAGCAGTTGCGCCGACCGCATCTGCGGGATGCCGTGGTCGTGGCAGGCGGCGATCAAGTGCGTGCCGATGAGCCCGTTCGTGCTCGCGCCGCACACGAAGAACGTGCCGGCCAGGATCCAGAAGGCCCGCGACCGGACGGCCATGCGCAGCGCGGCGAAGGGCGAGAGCGCGATCGGGGCGGCTGTCGTCGCGTCCGGGCGCTGACCGTACGGCCGGAGCCCGAGATCTTCGGGCCGATCGCGCAGGAAGATCAGCGCGACGCCGAAGACCGCCACGGCGGCGCCCGCCACGACGAGCGCGGCCGCGCGCCATCCGTACGTCTCGACCACGCCGGCCAGCAGCGGCAGAAACACCAGTTGCCCGGTCGCGTTGGCCGCCGAGAGCGCGCCGAGCACCACGCCGCGGCGCGCGTCGAACCATCGCGTCGCCACGACGGCGGCCAGCACCATCGACGTCACACCCGTCCCGGTGCCGACACAGACGCCCCACAGCAGCGTCATCTGCCACTGGTTCTGCATCTGGGTGGTGAGCGCCACCGAGACGGCGAGAAGCGCCAGCGCCGCGACGACCAGGCGCCGGATGCCCCACCGGTTCATGGCGGACGCCGCGAAGGGCCCGATGAGGCCGAACAACGCGATGTTGATGGCGACGGCGCCCGAAATCGCCGCCCGGCTCCAGCCGAACTCCGACTCGAGCGGCACCATGAGAAGACCCGGCGTCGCGCGGATGCCGGCGGTGATGAGCAGGACCAGGAAGGTGACGAACGCGACGATCCAGGCGTAGTGCAGCCGGGGGCTCGGTACGCGCGGCGCCGGAGTATCAGCGGTCATGACGTGGCTTCATTTTCTATGGCGCGGCCCGCCTCGGAGCGCGCTGAGTTTCTGCGGGACGCGCGCGAGGCGCGGGAAGCGGGAAGCGGGAAGCTGGAAGCGGGAAGCGGGCAGCTGGAAGCGGGAAGCGGGCAGCTGGCAGCTGGCAGCTGGTTCACGACTTCGGCGGATGCGGGTCGTGAGGGAAGACGATCTCGCGGCGCCCGAAGAGCCGGGCGTCCAGCGACAGCGCGCCAGGCCCGAGCAGGACGAGCGCGACCGCAACAGCGGCGAGGCGCAGCGCGCTCGCCCGGTCAAGGATGGGATCGGTCGGCAGCGACGGCATCCACGAGACCGCGATCCCGAGGAGGCTGAGGCCGGCGATGGCGCCGGCGCCGGGCGTGAGAAACCCGATCAGCAGCGAGGCGCCGCTGACGATGGCCGACAACCCGAGGGCCCACATCGCGGCACTCGGCTGTTCACCCACCGTGAGGTACGCGCCGCCCTGAACAGCCGCAGTGATGCCGACGACGGCCCGCAACAGCAGCAGCCCGACGCCGGGCGACCGACCGGGAAACGTCGAGAAGAATCGCTGCAGGCGGCACTCCTTTTTCACTGCTCGCGGGGCCCCACTCAGAGTACGGGATACCCTTCCCGAGCGAATCCCTAGACCTCGGAATGGCGGACTACCACTATCGGGTAACAATCGGGTAACGGAGGTCAACTCCCAACTCCCAAAAATCCCAACTCCCAAGGCGCATGCTTCGTAAGAACCGGGTGAAATCCGTTGCGACGTTCACCCCCAGGCACTTTGGGAGTTGGGGTTTGGCTTTTTGGGAGTTGACGGTGCCTACAGCTGAATGATCCCCCGGCGCACCGCGATGGCCACCGCGGCCGTGCGATCGCTCGCGCCCAGCTTCTCCATGATGTGCTTGACGTGCACCTTCACGGTCTCCTCCGAGATGAACAGCTGCTCGGCGATGTCCCGGTTCCGGTTGCCGCCGGCGACGTGCTTGAGCACGTCGATCTCGCGCACGGTCAGCGCTTCGTCGCTGACGTGCTCGGCGAGCTGCGCCGCGATCTCGTGCGGAATACGCTTCTTCCCGGCGTGGACCTGCCGGACCACTTCGACCAGATCCTTGGGCGGCATGTTCTTCAGCACGTACCCGCGCGCGCCCGCCGCCAGCGCGCGCTGGATCTCGACGTCCCCTTCGAACGTCGTCAGCATGACGATGCGCGCGTCCGGGAACTCGCTGCGGATGGCAATCATCGCGTCGATGCCGCTGATGTCCGGCAGCCGGAGGTCCATGAGCGTGACGTCCGGGCGCTGTTCGCGAAACAGCTGGATGGCCTCGCGGCCGGTCGAGGCCTGCGCCACCATGATCATGTCGGGCTGGTTGTTGATGATCGGCCGCGATGCCTTCGCGCAGGAGCGGATGGTCGTCGACGCTGAAGACCCGGATGTTCGGCTGATCGCTCATATGTCTTTCTCCGTGCTGTTGTGGCGCCGTGCCCGGCCGCTCCGGAACAACCGCGGCATCCAGCCGCGGGAACGACCGGGCGCCGCTCCGTCAAAGGCGACGTTGCCGGGCACGGTCAACTCGACTTCGGTGCCGGCCGCCGCGCGGCTCCTGACCTTGAAGCTGGCGCCGATGCTGTCGGCGCGCTCGCGCATCCCCGTGAGGCCCCAGTGCCCGTCGGTCCCCGACCGCACGACCTGCGGGTCGATCCCACGCCCGTCGTCGCGCACGAGCATCCGCAGATCGCTCGACGAATACGCCAGCTCGACCTCGATGTTCCTCGCCGCCGGAGTGGCGAAAGGCGTTCGATCAGGGCTTCCCGGCCGATCCGGTACACCTCGTCGCGGATCATCGGGTTCAGCGGCCTGGCCTTGCCTTCGATGATGACGCGATAGTCGGTGTCGGTGTGCTCCCCGGCCGCGAGCTCCTGGTGAATGTCCCGAGAAGGCCTGCTCGAGATCGTGAGGGGCGCTGCTCGACGATCGCAGCCCGCGGACCGCATTGCGCCCCTCCTCGATGACCCGTCCCATCAGGTCGAGCACGCGGTCGAGGCGACGGCTTGGCGGGCGAATCGGCCGGCAGGCGATCCGCCGCGACGTGCAGCTGCATCGACGCGCTGACGAAGCCCTGCAGCAACGTGTCGTGGAGCTCCTGCGCGATGCGTGTCCGTTCCGCCAGCCGCTCTTCGAACCGCGACGTTGAGCTGTCTCGCCACGCGGAAGACGCGCAGGCGGTAGAGCGGCGACGCCGGCGATCGCGCAGAGGAGCACCGTGGACGTCTGGAACCACGCCGTCTGCCAGACGCTCGGCAGCGACGTCGAAACCGACCGCCGCTTCATCGCCGTTCCACACGCCGTCGCCGTTCGACGCGGTGACGCGGAAGACATACGGACCGGGAGTCAGGTTCGTGTAGACGGCTTGCCGCTCCGCGACGGGCTCGCTCCAGTCCGCGATCGAAGCCGTCGAGGCGGTAGCGGAACATCACTCGCTCGGGCACGGCGAGGCTCAGGCCCGCATACGCGAGGGTGACACGCCGCCGGCCGGCAGGGATTCGAACGGATCCCCGCGAGTCGATCGGACGTCCCGTCTGCGAGGACGTCCTCGACATGGGTCAGCGCGGGGATGTCGCGCCGGTCGCCGTGCGTCGGGATCGGCCATCGACAACCCGCGGTTCATCGCGAACCAGATGCGCCCGCGCGGCATCCGCAACCACGCTTCGGTGCCGCTTCACGCCCTCGACAGCCAGCAGGCCGTCGGCGATGCCGTATTCGCGGACGGCCGCGTTCGCCGAACGACGCCGATTCGCCAGCCCTTCGCGGTGGACGCGGAGGACGCGATCCGCGGTGGCGATCCACAGCCACCCGCTCCGGTCTTCCGCAAGCCCGAGAATGGAGCCGCGCAGCATCGCGGGGACGTTGACCGGCGTCTGCAGCTGACCTGCCCGGAAGACCGCCAGCCCGGCGGCGGTTCCGGCCCAGACGTTGCCGGCCGAATCCTCGAAGAGGACGTTGACGTCGTTGGCCGGCAGGCCGTCTTTCGGTCGGCGTAGCGCCGCCAGCCGCCGCGCGACAGCGTGCTGACGCCGTTCGGTGTCGCGAACCACATGGTGCCGTCGCGCGCTTTCGACGATCGAGGCCACGGTGTTCGAGGCCAGCCCGTTCGCCGTCGTGTAGGTCGTGAACGCGCCGTCCTTGAACCGGCTCGACGCCGCCGCTCAGCGTGCCGGCCCACACCGCGCCGTCACGCGCCTGATGAACCGCGTACACGCTGTTCTGAGCCAGCCCGTCGGCCTGCGTCAAGCGCTCCGCCGTGAACGATGCCGTCCCCCTCCGGCCGCAGACGCGTCAGTCCGCCACGTTGCCGGCCGATCCACACGTCGTCGCCGGCGCCGGCAATCGAATACACCACGTCGTCGCGCAAGTCCCGCCTGATCGACTGCGCCGGACCTGCCCGTCCCGCATCCAGTAGAGCCCGCCCGCCGACGGGCGCGAACCAGATGCGGTGTGCCGAATCGACGTACACCGGCCCCACGCTGTCGGACGGCAGGCCCTGCGCGGCGGAGTAGCTCGTGAACACGCCGTCGCGCAGGCGCTCGATCCCCCTCGTCGTGCCGATCCAGATGTTGCTGTCGCGATCCTCGAAGAGCGCCGTGACGGCCCCGCCGAGCGCGCGTGTCCCGCTCCTCGAGCCGCACGACGCCGCGGCCGTTGACGCGCAGCAGGCCGCTCGACGCCCGCCGCGATCCAGACATTGGATTCGCGGTCGCGAATCATGGCGAGCGCGCCGCAGCGTGTGGAGCGCGGCCGGTAGCCCGGATTGCGTCACCTCGGTCCCCGTCCACCGCGCGATCCCCTTGTCGGTGCCAATCCAGAGATCGCCGTTCGGGCCCGGAAGAAGGCAGTTGATCTTCAGATTCGGGCAGCCCCTGCATGATCCGCGTCACGCGGCTTCCCTGCACTCGCAGCAGGCCGGCATCGCGCGTGCCGAGCCAGACGTCGCCGTCAGCCGTCTTCGGCCATTGAAATGATGAAGGACGAGGTCGGGATGCTTCGCGGGGCCGCGATCGTCGTGAACGTGCCGCCGCGATAGGCGACGGCGCCGTGTTCGAGCGTGGCCAGAAGGATCACGTCCTCCCGCGGCCGGAACATGGCCGTCACGACGGACTCCGGCAGGCCGACTCTGCGAGAGGATGTTTTCGAAGGGCCGGTCGCGATACCGCAACAGCGCGGGTCCCCGCAGCCGCGCCCACAGGCTTCCGTCCGGAGCGGCCGCGACGCCGAGCACCGTCGGACCCGTCCCGGGGGTCGATCCCGGCGGCTCGAAAAGACGAAAGCTCAGGCCGTCGAAACGAACGAGCCCCTTCTCGGCGCCGATCCACAGATAGCCGTCGGCCGTCTGGGTGATTGCATGGACCGGACCGCCGGGGAACCCCTGCTCGCGGCCCCACTGATCGCGGATGTACTGCGAGAGGGCGCGGTCCGGATCGACCGCGTCCGCCCGATCGCCCAGGCCGAGCACCACCGCGGCGGCCAGCACCGCGCCGGCGCAGCGCCGGTCGGACGCGCGCTAGGGAAGATACAGGAACCGCTCAATGACGAACCTCGACGTCGTTCTGTGGAGGGGCCGGCGAATAGCGGAAGAAGTACAGATTGATGCGCACGCGCTCGCTGCCGGGAGTCGGCACGCCCGACGTGAATTCGTGCTGGGCGACCTGCTGCCCGCCGGACGCCCGATCCGCGAACGGTCCTGAAGAGGGCCCGGCCGGGTTCCCAGCGGAACGAATGCGGTTGCGCGTCCGGGCGGCGGGGTGAACCGCACGACGTTCGCCGGGACGTAGTACGGCTGGACAACGTACTGGGCGCCCGGGATGCTCCGATCGCCCCATTGGCTGATTTCGATGTCGAGCTCGCGGTGATTCTGGTCCGCGCCCTGATCGTCCCACGTGAACATGCCCATCGTCGCGGCCGGATCGAGATGCGAGCTGTCGCGCACGACGAACGCGTAAGTGCCGTAGCCGAGCGTTCGAGTCAGGATCACCTCGGCGCTGGTCCACCGCCCTTCACGTTGTCTCAGCTTCAGATGCAGCACGCCATCGGCGTCCGTCCACGCGTTGTCGGGATCGTAGTCGTTCGTGCCCCCGCGATCGCTCGGCGTCTGCCGCACTTCCCATTCGTATCCGCTGAACGAGAGGACCTTCGGCTGTCGAAGCCACGAGCTCTCCGGTCCCCTTGACGGTGGCGACGATGATGACGTCCCCGCCAGGCTTCGGCAGCGCTTCGATCGTGGGCTGCGGTCGGAATCCGGATCGAACCAGCAACGCCGCGTACTCCATCCCGAGGTGAGTCCGGCTCTTCCACGTCGAGTCCGCTTCGATCGGAGTGAACGGCTGCACCGTCAGCGGCTGCACCCACCAGACGCCGACGCCGCTCTTCGCGTACAGCACAATCCGCTGGCCGGGGCGCGCGCCGGCGACGCGCCCGGCGATCGGCGCGAGCGTGTCCGAACCGCCCTCGGCTGCCGGGGGCACGGCGGTGAACTCAATGGCCGGTTCGACGGCGGGAGCCCGCCGGCCACACACGGCCGCGAGAAGGCAGAGCGGCACAACGAGCAGATGGCCGAGGACTCTTGTGGAGCGGCACATGCGGGAAACCTGACCGTCCGTAGCGTATCGTGCGCAGCCGGGACCGCAACCGGAATCGATGAGACTCCAGTGCCTGTCGTAACACGATCGGGGTATCTCGAAATGTGCGGGAGGCGCGTCCAGTTACAGGGGTCAGACCCCAGTCGTTGGGTTACACACATCGCAGATTCTGCACCGATCACCGTTACCGATTGGCGCGTCGCACTTTAACCGGGGTCAGACCCCAATCTGGTTACTGGTTCCGGCGCACGAGGCGAGTGATCGCAAAGCGCCCTCGTGAAGGCACCCGGCGCTCACTCGATACGGTGATGCAGGGCCCGGCGTGGTCCCGCATAGTGTAGCTTGCTGGAACCGTTGCTTAACCGCTCGGTACATAATCAGAAGAAACCATGAGCACCACCGACACTTCCACCCCCGCTCGAACGGCCGGCCCGGCCTGCGCTGACACAGGGATCGCGTGTCGACCACGTGTTCCCGACGCTGACGCCCGAGCAGATCGCGCGTATCGCCGCGCACGGACGCATGCGCAAGATCGAGCGCGGAGAGGTGCTGGTCGAAGCCGGCGACGAGGTCGTGCCGTTCTTCGTCGTGACCGCAGGTCAGGTCGAGATTGTCCGGCCCAGGCGACGAAACGCTCATCACGGTCCATGGACCCGGCCAGTTCAGCGGGGAGGTCAACATGCTCTCGGGCCGGCGCACGCTGTCAGGGCGCGCGCGGCGGTCCCCGGAGAGGTGATCGAGCTCAGCCGCGAACAGCTGCTGGCGCTCGTGCAGACCGACCCCGAGCTGAGTGAGATCTTCATGCGGGCCTTCATCCTTCGCCGGGTGGAGCTGGTTGGCAGCGGGATCGGGGATGTGGTGCTCGTCGGGTCGCTGCATTCAGCTGACACACTTCGGATCAAAGAGTTCCTGACCAGGAACGGCCACCCGTACAAGTACCTCGATCTCGACCACGACGCCGACGTCCAGGGGCTGCTGGATGGCTTCCATGTCGACGTGGCCGACGTGCCCGTGCTCATTGGTTGTGGAGGAACAGTCCTTCGGAAGCCAAGCAATCAGGAGATCGCCGACAGCCTCGGGTTCAACGACGCCATCGACCAGACGCACGTCCGCGACGTCGTCGTCATAGGCGCCGGACCGTCCGGCCTTTCGACGGCAGTGTACGCAGCGTCCGAGGGACTCGACGTCCTGGTGCTGGAGTCGATCGCGCCGGGCGGACAGGCCGGCTCGAGCTCGAAGATCGAGAACTACCTTGGATTCCCGATCGGCATTTCGGGTCAGGAGCTGGCTGGCCGCGCCTTCGTACAAGCAGAGAAGTTCGGCGCCCAGGTGCTCATCGCCAAGGACGCCACGAGGCTCACGTGCGATCGGAAACCGTACGCCGTCGCCATGAACGACGGACCCGCGGTGCCCGCGCGCGTGGTCATCATTGCGACGGGTGCCAGTATCGCAAGCTGCCTGTCGAGAACCTTTCACAGTATGAAGGTGTCGGGCGTCTACTACGGCGCGACGGCAATGGAAGCGCAGCTGTGTGGCGGCGAAGACGTGATCGTGGTCGGCGGCGGCAACTCGGCCGGCCAGGCCGCCGTGTTTCTGGCGAAGAGTGTCAAGCGTGTGCAGATGCTGGTCCGCTCCGACGGTCTCGCCGCGAGCATGTCACGTTATCTGATTCGGCGAATCGAGGAGAATCCGAAGATCGAGCTGCGGCCGCATACCGAGGTCGTCGGCCTCGAGGGCGACCGGCCGTGTCGAGCGTGTACGCTGCCGGAACACCGAAACCGGGAGCATCGAGACGAACGACATCAGTCACATCTTCGTCATGACCGGCGCCGTCCCCAACACCGGCTGGCTGGATGGCTGTGTCGCTCTGGATGCACATGGATTCATCAAGACCGGACCCGATTTGTCGCCGGGCGACCTGACGGCGGCACGCTGGCCGCTCACCAGGGCGCCGTATCTCCTCGAAACGAGCCTGCCCGGCGTGTTCGCGGTCGGCGACGTCCGGTGCGGCAACATCAAACGCGTGGCCTCCGCCGTCGGTGAGGGTTCCATTGCGGTGTCGTTCGTGCACCGCGTCCTGCAGGAGTGACAGAAGACGATGACATCCAGCGACACGTGCGCGCACATCGGCGCCGTCACGACCGTCACGCACGCCAAGAAGAGGGAGTGCGACGAGTGCGTGAAGATCGGCGGCAAGTGGGTTCATCTCCGGACGTGCCAGAAATGCGGCACGACGTTGTGTTGTGACAACTCGCCCAATCGCCACGCCACCAAACACGCGCACGCCAGCGGCCATCCCGTCATCGCATCCGCGGAGCCCGGCGAGCGATGGCTGTACTGCTATCCAGACGATGCGTTCGCCGACTACTGAGCCTGCTCAGAATCATCTTGTGGCTTCCACCTTCAGGTGGAAGTCGGGGCGCCGGCGGCGTCCCTCCGCCTGAAGGCGGAAGCCACGAGCGGGGTCAGGTCGTGAACGTGACGGCGGGGTCAGGAGCAGACGTGCTTCGCCGTGCCGGGGGGGACTCGGTCTGGCGTAACACGGCAGTCGCGTCGGGCTGATAGAATCCAATGCGGGTTTACGCTCGGACCCGTCCCTGGCGCCCCTGAGGTCTGATGAAAAAGCTCGGCGCGGTATTCCTCGCACTCGCGTCGCTCGTCGCCGCGTTGCCGGCGGCGCAGCCAGTCGCAGGGCCGGACATCCGGCTGGTGCTGCTCATCGCGGTCGATCAGTTCCGCTACGACTACCTGACGCGCTTCCGAACGGACTACACGGACGGCATCAAGCGGCTGCTGACCGAAGGCGCCGTCTTCACGAACGCCAATCTCGAGCACTACCCGACCGTGACCGCCATCGGTCACGCGACCATGCTGTCGGGCGCCACACCCTCGGTCAGCGGCATCATCGGCAACGACTGGTTCGATCGGGAAACTGGCAAGGTCGTGCAGAGCGTCTCGGATCTCAGCGTGAAGCCGGTCGGATCCCCGACGGCGTCCGCGGCCTCGCCCCGGCGGCTCCTGGTGAGCACGCTGGGCGACGAGCTGAAGATGGCGTCGCTGCAGCCCAAGGGGGCGCCCGGCGCACCGCGCGTGTTCGGCGTGTCCTTGAAAGACCGTTCGGCCATCCTGGCCGTCGGCCGCGGCGCCGACGCGGCGTATTGGTGGGACACGAAGACCGGGAGCTTCGCGACGAGCACGTACTACGTCGCCGACACGCCGGACTGGGTGCGGACCTTCAACGACAAGAAGCCGGCGGACGCGCAGGCCGGCGGGTCATGGACCGGCCTGATGTCGCCGTCCACCTCGCTGCGGCAGTTCCCGACCGAACGAGGAGCGGACCTCTACGACGCGATCTACGGCAGCCCGGTCGGCAACGAGCTGGTCCTCAGCTTTGCCGGCGAGCTCCTGGACCGCGAGCGCCTCGGCCGACGCAATGCGACGGATCTGCTCTCCGTCAGCTTCTCCTCGAACGACTCGGTCGGTCACAAGTACGGTCCGGATTCGCCGCAGGTGCGGGACATCGCGCGGAGGACCGACCTGGCGATCGGGCGTCTCCTGGATCACGTCGACAAGACCGTCGGGCTCCAGCACACGCTCGTGGCCTTCACGACGGACCACGGCGTCGCCCCGGTGCCGGAGTCGCTGCGCGATCGGGGCCTGCCCGGCGGACGCATGACGACCAAGGAATTGTTCGACCCGATTCAGCACGCGCTCGCGGCGAAATTCGGTGAAGGCAAGTGGCTGATGGCGACGGCCGGATCGTCGCCGTACTTGAACTACGAGCTCATGGAGACGCTCGGGCTCGATGCCGCGGAGGTGCGCCGGGTCGCGGCGGCGGCCGCCGTCAAGGTTCCGCACGTGGCGCGCGTCTACACGCGGGACCAGCTGCTGCTCGGCAATGTCGCCACCGATCGGATTGGCAGCCGGGTTCTGCGCGGCTTCAACGCCCAGCGGTCGGGCGACCTCGAGATCATCCTCGAGCCGTACTGGATGCGCCAGGCCGAGGGCACCACGCACGGAACACCCTACAACTACGACGCCCACATCCCGCTCATCCTCATGGGCCGCCGGATACGGCCCGGCGAGTACTCGGAACACGCGGCGCTGAACGATCTCGCGCCGACGCTGGCGACGCTCGCCGGCGTCGAGATCCCGGCTGGTTCCTCGGGCCGGGTCCTGACCGAAGCGCTGCGGCCTGCTATCGCCGAAACGCCGCGCCGGGCCAGGTAGATCCGCTTCCCGCTTTCCGCTTCCGCTGGTCCGCTGGGGCTGGAAGCTGGACGCTACGCTGGAAGCTGGTCTACCAGTTCTTCAGACGAACATTTCGATATTCGATTTTCATCGGCGGCCCGACGTGCACCTGCATGCCGAGCAGCCCGTCCGCCGGCCGGTTCGGCCCATCGTCGTCGATCGTGACGCTCATCAAGCGGCCGTTGAGCAGGTGCATGAGCGTGTTCCCGCGAATGATCAGGTGCACGGCGTTCCAGTCGTCGGTCACCGCCACCGCCATCTCCGACGGATCCCCGATCGTGGAGAGCACGACCGGCGGGCGGCCGCCGACGATGCGCGTCACCTGCCCCCGGACGCCGACGAACAACCGGCCCTTCTCTTCGTAGTTGTTGCCGACGTAGCGTTTCCCGCCGTCCAGATCGAACTGGTAGCCGCGCAGCGCGAACTTGTTGTCGGGCGTCACCGGGTCCGGCACGCTCGCGCTGCGGTAGTTGATGCCGCTGTTTCCGGCCGGCGGTGATGCGGTAGTCCAGCTTCAGCTCGAAGTCCTTCGGCCGGCCGCCGCGCCAGATGATGAACGTGTTGCTCTTGACGACGGTCGCCGGCGTGATTTCGCCGATCAGCACGCCGTCCTCGACCCGCCAGTATTTCGGGTCTCCCTCCCACCCGCTCAAGGTCTTGCCGTCGAAGATCGGCTGGAAGCCGGGCTCGTCGCCGGGCACCGGCGTCGGACGATCGCTTTGCCTGGGAGCATACGTCGCCGCCGGTGGCGCCTGTTGGCCCGCATCCAGCGTTATCGCGACAACGAGCAGTCCGCCAAGCACCGCGGTGATCTGATGTGAAGCTCGCAAAGCGCCCCTCCTGAAGGCACTGAGTATTGATCAGCTTTGGTGATTCGCGATTCACGATGACAAACCCGGGATTCGTTCGACTATGTCAGTGCAATCGGCGGGCGAGCGCGGTCGGCCGCCGCCGCCGCTCCGCACGCCGGGAAACCGCTCCCGGCTGGTACGCTGTCGCTCCCGCGGCGACTACGGATGCGTGTGGACGACAGACACCAGGCGCACAGATGCGCCGGACGTACGGTTGGGCGACGCGGATCACAGGGACGGTAGTCGCCGCGAGGAATCGCCGGGCGCGGTTTCCGGCTTCGCCCCGCAACGGCGTGCTTCGCATCGCGTCGGCAGCCGACCCCACTCGCCCGCCGCTGCGCCTGCTGGGAAAGATCTGATTCGCGATTCAGCGATTCACCGATTAGACGATCGCTTCACCGGGCGTGAAGGCTTCGGCTTCGGCCGGAAGCCGGCCCTCTCCATTTGTTCAGCCCGGGACATGTTGCGGGCCATGTTCTCGATGATTTCCTGAAGGTACTTCGCTCGGGTCTCGGGCCGCTTGGCGCCGGCCAGGCGGTAGAGAGCGCCTTTCCGCCGGCTCGCGCTGTAAGACGCCCAGTTCCGGCTGGCGTCCGGGTTGGCCTTGATCGCCTTCTCCAAATCCGGCGGGATGGTCAGTTCCTCGACGTGTTTGCTCGCGTCCCAGGTGCCCGAGCTCTTCGCCGCCTTGACCAGAACAAGGCCGGCAGGGGTCATCAGCCCGGCAGCCAGCAGTCGTTCGACGCGCGTTTTGTTCAACGGGGACCAGGCGCTCTTCAGCTTCCGTGGTGTGAACATCTGCATGTAGAAGTCATCGTCTATGGGATTGATCTTGCTGTCGATCCATCCGAAGCAGAGCGCCTCTTCAACGGCGTCGTTGTACGTCAGGGACGGGATCCGGGAATGCTTCTTGGCATAGACGAGCCACACACCCGTAGACGCTGCATGATTCTTCGCGAGCCAGTCCCGCCATGCCTTGCGGGATTTCGGCCGAACTCGAGGAAGCTCGCCCATGCCTGTCTTGCCAGAGATTACTCCTGTTCAGTCGGGTTACCGCGAATCCGGCGCTAGAATGCGTGCGTGCTCACCGACCTGTCGCGATGCCCTTCGTAGCCTGCGCGCGGAATAGCCCAGATGCTCCTCACCGTTCGACGGGTTCTTCGCGGTCTCGACCAGCAGCGCGGCTACAGCGCTGCGGTCATCGCCACGCTCGCGCTGACGATCGGCACGACGACGGCGATCTTCAGCGCCGTCTACGCAATTCTGCTGAAGCCGCTGCCCATAACAAGACCCGAGGCGCTCGTGATCTGCTGGCAGCGGGCGCCCGAGCGGAATCTGTCGGTCGTCGAGCTGTCTTATCGCGCGTTCGAGGAGTGGCGGCTGCATAGTCGCAGCTTCACCACGGCGGCCGCCGTCGGATCCTCCACCTGGCCGGGTGTCCTGGAACGCGGCGAGCCGGCGCGCGTTGCGACCGCCGGTGTATCGGCATCGTTCTTCGAGACACTCGGCGCGGCGCCGGCGCTCGGCCGGGCGTTCACCCCGGACGACGATGTTCCGAATGCAGCGCCGGTGACGATCTTGAGCCACTCGATCTGGACGAGGCGTTTCGGGGCCGATCCGTCTGTGGTGGGAAGCCGGATCGAGATGGACGGCGCGCGTATCGTCGTGGGCGTCATGCCGCAGGGTTTCGACTACCCGCGCGGCACCGACTTCTGGGTCCCTGTCGTTCCGGTCCTGACCGGCCCTGGCGGCGACAGGGCCGCGAATTTGCGCGACATTGGCGTGCTCTTCGTGCTGGGGCGGCTGCAAAGCGGCGTCACGCCGGAGATGGCGCGGGAAGAACTGGATCAGCTCAGCGCACAGCAGCAGAAACAGGGAGTCCCTCACTTCGGCTCACATGTCGTGGTGACACCGTTTCTCGATCACGTCCTCGGCCCCGTACGTCAGGCACTGTGGGCGCTCTTTGCCGCCGTCATCGTTCTGCTGGTCATCGGGTGCACCAACGTGTCCGGCCTCATGCTCACCCGCGTCTCGCTGCGAAGGCGAGAGCAGGCCGTGCGCGCTGCGCTGGGCGCCACACGGATGCAGGTCGGCAGAGAGTGGCTCGTCGAGACGCTCATTCTCTCGACCGCCGGCGGTGTCGTGGGTTTTGCCGCGTCACACTGGATCGCCCGGGCAATCGTCGTGCTCGCCCCGCCGGACATTCCGCGGCTGGCCGATGTGGCGATCAACGTGCCGGTCGCGCTGTTCAGCGGTGCGATCGTCGCCGCGGCCGCGGTGCTCTGCGGAGCGGCGCCGGTCCGTCAGGCAGGCGCTTTCAATCTCGTGGACGCACTCAACGATGCGGCGCGGGGCACTCCCGGCAAGCAGGTCCGGCGGGCGCGCTCGCTGCTCCTCGTCGTGCAGGTATCTTTGACGGTCGTCCTTCTAGTGGCTGGCGGGCTCGTCGTGCGGAGCTTTATCAACTTGCAGCGCATCGACCTGGGCTTCACCTCGACCAACGTCGTGATGCTGAATGTGACGCCGCGAAATGCCTCCCAGCCGTGAGTACGTGGATGGCGGAGCTCCTGAGACGGCTAGAAGCGCTTCCTGACGTCGACGCTGCCGGAGCCGTGTACCTCCGTCCTCTGGCGCTGGGTCCCATCGGGCAGGAAACGGGCGTCATTCTCGAAGGACAGCCCGTGGTCCTGGAAACGACGCGCCGCAATCCGGCGTTGAACTACGAGATCGCGACGGCCGGTTATTTCCGCGCCATGCGGATCCCGCTCCGCGAGGGGCGCCTGTTCACCGACCACGACACGGCTGACGCGCCCCCAGTGGCCATCGTGAGCGCGAGCACCGCGCGAACACTGTGGCCGGGACGGAGCGCCATCGGGCAGCGATTCATGCTGACGCACGACCAGGCGCCGCCGGAGCGGGCATGGCGAACGGTCGTCGGTGTGGTGAGCGACGTGCGGTACAGGGGAATCGACGACGTGCGGCTGGATGTCTACGACGCGCTGCTGCAGGCGCGCATGGAGGCGCACGACGTCGTAATCCGCGGACGAGGCGACGCGCGGCGGCTGATCTCCGCAGTGCAGGCCGAGGCGCGCCGGCTCGACGCGGGTGTGCTGATCGACGGCGTCACCACACTGGACGACGTCGTAGCCCGGGCGACGGCGCCGTGGCGGTTCACGACGTGGACGCTGAGCCTCTTCGCAGCCATGGCATTCGGCCTGTCGGCGCTCGGTCTTTTCAGCCTCGTGAGCCTGGACGTCGCGGACCGTCGGCATGAGTTCGCGCTGCGCGTCGCGCTTGGCGCGTCACGGGAGAAGATCGTCCGTTCGGTACTCGTCTCGATCGCGACACGGATCGTACCGGGCCTCCTGCTCGGCGTCATCGCATCGGCCGCGGGCACTCAGACCCTCCGCGCCCTGCTGTTTGGTGTCGAGCTGCTGGACGCCGCCACGTACGGCGTCGTTGTGTTCCTGATTACATGCGTGACGGTTCTGGCAGCCTACGTGCCGGCGCGCCGGGCGGCAGTCGTCGATCCGGTCGCGCTCTTCAGGCGCGGCTAGGACGTGCGCTCCGGTGCCGGTGCCCGCAGGGCCGCGACCATGCCAACGATTCCGAGCACCAGTCCGACGCCCTTGACGGCGATGACCCAGATCGGTGCGAGGCCGGACGGATCGGGCTCGGCGAGACGTTGGAGTTGTCCGAAGAAGCTGTAATAGGCCAGCCCGCACATGAAGCCCCACGCGGCCGCGAGAATGGGACGGCCGGTTCGTTGGTCGGAGGAAACGCGCCACGCGCCATAGAGGAGAAATCCGCCGAGCAGCATGTCGTCAATCCAGAGCGGGATGGCGGCGGGGTCGAGCAGTTGCTGCCGGCGCCGGGCCACTTCCGCGAGCGGCGTGATGATCCCGACGAAGAGCGCGAGTGCCCGGCTAAAAGCGAGGGCCATGTCAGTCCGTCCTCAGCACGTCAGCCGGAGCCACGGTGGTCGCCCGTCGAGCCGGAACGTAGCAGGAAAGCAGCGCCACCGCAGTCATCACCAGAGAAACCACCAGGAACGTCAGCGGGTCCTGCGGCTTGACCTCAAAGAGCAGGTTGCTGAGGAAGCGCGTCAGAACGAACCCTGCCGCGATGCCGATGCCGATACCTTAGCCCCAGTACCTCTTCCCCGGCGACGAGGTTCTTCTTGAGGAAGTCGGGGTTTATGTCAAAGCCCAATCCCGGTCCCGTCGGAACCTTGAGAGAGCCTTTGCGAACCTCCGGCGGATTTGAAGCGGCCATCGGTTCGATATAGCCTGTCCCGCCCAACTGGCTTTCGGAGCGATAAAAGTTGTGGATCGCTGATCCGAAGTGCGCGTTCGCGAAGGTGAGAACGAGCGAGCCGACGTTGTGGAGCGCTAACGGCAACTTATTTTCGTAGGCGTAATCGGCGATCTTTCGCACGCCCGTAAATCCGCCGGCAAATGCCAAGTCGGGGTGGAGAATGTCGACCGTCTGGTTATCGATGAACGGCTTGAATCCTCGCAGCATCTCCAGCTTTTCGCCGGTCAACAGCGGAACGGGCGATTGACGCCGAAGCGATTGCCACGCCTCGGACCACGGCGGATCCAGGGCGTCTTCGATGAACAGCGGATTCATCGATGCGACGGCCTTGGCGATTCCAACCGCACTTGGTTCGTTGAACTCGTTATGGCAGTGCACGGCGATCTCGATATCGTCGCCGAGCGCTTCGCGCGCATTGTTGTAGGCGCGGGCAACCGTCTTGAGCTGCGCTTGATCGAGTGTCTCCGTGAAGCGGCCTGATGGAATGCCGAGCACGGGATGGATATCGTTCTTGAAGGTGGTAAACCCTTCTGGCATCTGCTTGACCCTGTCCGCGAACGCCTGGCACGACGCTTTGTCGAGCATGTTCATGCGCCCGTGCGAGTACATACGGATCGATTCGCGGAACGGGCCGCCGAGCAAAGTCGAGATCGGGAGTCCGGTGATCTTGCCGGCGATATCCCACAGCGCGATATCGATCCCGCTGATGGTTGGGATATTCGCCATGTAGGTGTGCATGAGCGAGGTCATGTTCTGAAAGTGGACCTCGATCGCCAGAGGGTCCTTGCCGATGAGCAACGGCTTCATCGTCGCGATGCGTCCGCGGGCCATGGGGCCGGTCATGCCGGCTTCGCCATAGCCGACGATGCCGGCGTCGGTTTCGATCTTGATGAGACAGTTGCCGGCGATGCGGTTGATCTGCATCGCTTTGATGTCGGTGATTTTGACTTTGTTCCGTTGCGCGGCAACGAGCGGATCGAATCGCATGAATATTCCGGTGGTGGGCAGCGCTATGGCGAGGCGGAACAGTTCACGACGAGTGAAGGTTGTCATGACGACAGACTACGACAGTGCAGAGTTTTTCGGAAATTGGCCGCAGACGGGGCACGGCTGCGTTGCCGGGCCATGCAGCGGGGCTGGAACGTCGCCGACTCGAGTCTTCATCAGCAGCGCTGCCGGTTGCAGCCACGAGTCAGAACGCAGCGTTCATAAGCCTCGCACTTGGACGGCGACGAGCAAGAGGCCATAGCCGACTATCCAGGACCATTCCGCAATGCCACTGTCCATGCGGACGACGCCAAAGTGAGCGAGGAGTGCCACGAGATACAGGACAAGGCAGATGATCCAGGTGATGTGTTTTGGAGCGCTTGTGTTTGTTGCCATCAGCACTTCTCTACCGCTGCACGTGTTTGAAAGCGTCCGTGTTTCGGGCGGACCAAGAGTACGCCCACTACTGTCAAGACCGCACGCGCACCAGGCGCGACAGGCGCGCGAACGACGCCGCGTCCGTAACCAGCTCCCTGTTTATATCAGACGTTCGTTCTCAAACGGATACCCTCGAATCTCGCTCGCATGACGCATGGTCGCGTTCCGAGCGGTGCGGTCGATTCGTCCTTTGCCCGCGGGGTCCGGTATGAAGCCCGGTAGGGCTCGGCAAGACGTTGGAGTTGTCCGAAGAAGCTGTAATCGGCGAGCCCGCACATGAAGCCCAACGCGGCCGCGAGAATGGGACGGCGGTTCGTGGGTCGGAGGAGACGCGCCACGCGCCATAGAGGAGAAATCCGCCGAGCACATGTCGTCAATCCACAGCGGGATGGCGGCGGGGTCGAGCAGTTGATGCCGGCGCCGCGCCACTTCCGCGAGCGGCGTGATGATCCCGACGAAGCGCGCGAGTATGCGGCTCAAGGACAGCGCGCCGTCCGGTGTTCGGCGTCAACGTCTCGAGCCTCTATTCGGCTTTCAACGTGACAACCGGGTCCACTCGCATGGCCCGCCTGGCGGGAGCTATCGACGCGAGCACCGCCCCTCCCGCCACGATCGCAAATCCCGTCACGTATGCGACCGGGTCCAGCGCATCGACCCAGGTACCCGGGACCACATCAGTTTCGACACTGCCATAGCCAGCCCCAGGCCAAGCGCGGTTCCGATTCCGATCAATCGTCCGGATTGCCCCGCCACCCACCGAACGACAGTCGCCCGGCTCGCTCCGAGCGCAATCTGGATTCCGATGTCCCGCCGTCGCTGGCTCACGAGGAATGCGATCACCCCATAGATGCCCGACACCGTCAGCACGAGCGCGATAGCGCTGAGCAGTGACGCCACCCAGGTGGATGCCCGCGCGGGATAGGTATCCCAGTACTGGCGCTGCTCGATCGAAAAGACGGTCGCCGACTCGTCTGCGGTGGCAATACTCTTCCAGGCCTCCTCGAAATGGCGAGCGGTCGCTTCATGATCGCCGCTACCCCGGACGAACAGCTCGGCAGAGTCAGCCGTGCGCGCCGGCAGATACAGGCGCGGTGGATCGACTCCTTGCGTGACGCTGCGCGAGCGCACGTCGCTGGCGATCCCGACCACCTGCACGTGAGAGAACCCGCCGATCCGTGCGTCCGTCAGGCGGCCCGTCGTACCCGCGTCGATCCGCAGCGTTCGTCCCAGAGCTTCGTCGCCAGGCCAGAGCCGATCCGCCGCCGCCTTGCTCAGTACGACGACTGCGGTGTTGTTCGACGCTTCCGTGTGCGTGAAGCTGCGGCCGCGACTGATCCGGATACGAAAGACGTCGAAGTAGTTGCCGGAGACGAAGCTGTACGTTGCCGCAATCGGCCTCGGATCGATCGGGGCGAACCACGCGCGTGTCGAAATCCGGCGAGCGGTGGGCCACTGCACCGACCCACGGCTCCTGCTCGAGCGCTGCGACGATGGCCGGCACGCGGAGCGGTGTGTACGCCGCGAGAGAGAACACGCCGCGGCCGTCGTATCCAAGGTCGATGCGACTCACTCGCTCCAGAGCTCGTGCCATCACCATGGCGGTGACGAGGAAGAGGAGGGACGCGCTCACCTGCAGCACGACCATGCCGTCCCGCAGGCGCGACGCCCGTATAGACACGACCTCACCGCGGAGCGTGGAAGAGGGATCCACCCGCGTGGCTTGCACCGCCGGTGCGAGGCCGAATGCGAACGTCGTTATCGCAGCGAGAATCGACACGAAGGAGAACACGCGCCAGTCCAGGGCGAGATCAGGCGTCAGCATCTCAAGCATCACGTGGGCTGCCGGCGGGGTCGTTGCAATCATCACGGCCAGGCCGGTCTCCAGCGCCGCGCGCGCGACGACGAGTCCAACGAGCCCCGCTGCGCACGCCAGAACCAATCCTTCCGTCAGCAATTGCAGGATCACGCGGCCGCGGCTCGCGCCCAGCGAGAGGCGGATCCCGATCTCGCGCTGTCGGGCGAGTCCTCGCGCGAGGACCATATTCGTCACGTTTGCGCACGGAATCGCCATCGTGAGCCCGATGGCCAGAAGCAGGGGAAGGAGCGCCACTTCAAGGTGAGGTGGGAGCTGCAGCATCGCCGCCTTGGCGCGGAGCTCCACGCCTTGCGCGCGTTCGGGCTCGTCTCGATCCTGCGTCGCCGCGCGTGCGAACGAGGTCAGCGCAGCGGTCGCCTGCCTCGGGCTCACGCCGGGGCGCAGGCGCCCGACGACACTCAGGGCGGGGTCGCGGCCGCCGACTGTGCGCCGCCAGCCCTCGATCGGAGTCCAGAAATCCGGCAGCGGCTCCACTCCCGCAAATTCGGGACGTGCTACTCCAATGACTTCGAACCCGTGACTGCCGACCGTCACGGTCCTGCCCAGCACCGCTTGGTTTGATCCGTACCAGTTCCGCCACGCCCGGTCGCTCAAGACAAGAACACCGTCGGTGTCCGTGGTTTGAATCGGCCGGCCCATTGCCGTTTGGCCGCCCAGCATCACGAAGTAGTTCCCGGACACGATCGCGCCACGCGCCGCGCGTCCATCCAGGTTCGTGAAGCGCGTGTTAATGCCGAGCACTTCGGTGAACACATCCATCCGGGCGCGCAACTCTTCGAACGCAGAGCGGCCGAAGTCAAACTCCAGGCGGGACGGGGCGCTCAGCGCGACCTGATACAGGCTGGACGGATCCCGCACCCCGAGGGGCCGCAACAGGAGGGCGTTGAGCAGCGTGAAGATGGCCGTGTTCAGGCCTAGACCGAGCGCCAGCGTGCCGATGACTGCGAGCGAGAATCCAGGGCGCTTGCCCAGCGTCCGAACGGCGTACACGAAATCGCGCGCGCGGTTGTCCCACCAGGGGAACGTCCACTGATCGCGGCTCTGCTCTTGCACCAACGTCGTGTTTCCGAACCGGCGCCGCGCCGCATCGAGGTCCCCCATCCGCTCGGCGCGCAGCTGCACGTGCAGCCGCATCTCTTCATCGAGCTCGCGTTCGAACTGCGTGCTCCGCCAGAGAAATTTGAGACGGCGCCACAACTCTGCGATCATGGCTTGCCCTCCCTAGGTGGACTCCAGAATTCGCTGTATCGCCCCATTGACGCGCCGGTAGCGCGTGAGCTCTTTCTCCAGCTGTTTCCGCCCCGTGCTGGTGAGCTGATAGAACCGCGCCTTCCGGTTTTCCCCCGTCTTGCCCCACTCGCCGACCAGCCAGCCTTTGATCAGCAGCCGCTGCAGCGCCGGATAGAGCGAGCCTTCTTCAACGCGGAAGACGTCTTCAGAGATCTGCTCGATGGCCTCCGCGATCTCAAAGCCGTGCAGCTTCCCCACGCGGGCGACGGTGCGGAGGACGAGCATGTCGAGCGTGCCTGGAGGTATTGAGTCTGGATGGGCCATGACATAGACAGGCTATGTTATGAATGGGCGGGTGTCAACGGGCGTGAGTCTCCGCGGCCCGAAAGAGGCACCGGACTGACCTGTCGCGTCGTGAGCCCCATTTTCGCGGGTTGGAACCAGTTCGCCGGCTGGTTGCGACAGGCTGCGGAGTGGCATGAGCCCCGCGCTGAACGAGACGGTCGATGCCGAGTTGGCCGACTTGCCTGCGGACATGCGGGCGCGATTGGCCCGGATTTCGGAGTTGATCGAATCCGTCGGCCTGCTCAACGTGAAGGAACCGCACGTCCGCCACCTCCGGGGCCGGCTCTGGGAGATTCGACTTGAGGGAAAGCCGGCATTGCACGCGCCCTCTACGTCACCGCCAAGGAGCAGCGCGTCGCGATCCTCAGAGCCTTCATAAAGAAAACCGAGAAGACTCCGCCAGCCGAGATCGAGCTCGCGCTGCAAAGGGCAAAGGAACTGTAGCCATGACGAAGATCAGCGAGCTGCATCGCCGCTGGAGAAAGGTCGCCGATTACAAAGCAGCGTACGACGCCCTGGGTGAGGAGTTCGACCTTGCCCGGGCGCTGATTGAGGCGCGGGCTGCAGCCGGCTTGTCGCAATCGCAGCTTGCCAAGAAGATGAAGACCTCACAGTCCTACATCGCGCGTATCGAAGGTGGCAAAGTACGACCCTCGACCGATGCGTTGGAGCGCTTCGCTCAAGCGACCGGCACGCGCCTTCGGATCATCTTTGAACCTGAGGCCGCCCGGTGAGGACGCCCGACTCTTGCCGGCCTCGCAGAACCCATTCTGCCGCGCGCATCAGATCTCTGAATGCGCGTACCTCGTACCCGCCGATCGCGCCGCCGTTGCTCCACATGAAGTAGAAAGCTCGTGAGTCAGGTGACCAATTGATGAAGAGGCCGCCACTTAGGTCGTGCAACTCGTAACTAGCACGCACGTCCTCGCCTGCGTAAACGCGGAGCTGACCGTGGTCATCATCTTCACTACGAGAACTCAGCGCCACACGGTAGCGACCGTCCGGTGAAGGGACGCTGACTCCCTTTTCCAGATCCTGGAGCACGAAGACGGTCGCCGCGCATTGCTTCGTCTGTGCTCTCGTGACGCCCGCAAGACACGCTACCGCAACTGCAGTGGCAATGACCCAACGAGCGAACCGAACCACGTCGTCCTTCGGTGTTGCAGGTACGTTCACCGAGATTCCGTCGAGGCGTTCATCGGAATGCTTCACTCTGTCACCACGAGTCTGGATCCAGTAATTCAAGACGGAAGATGACGGCTGATCACGCCGCTATTCGTTGCGAAGCGCGACCAGCGGGTCGACCCTGGTCGCGCGGTGTGCGGGGAACAGTGCGGCCAGCGTCGCCACGATGGCGAACAGCGCAGCGACGCCAATGAAGATCGCCGGGTCGAGGGGTGTCAGACCGAACAGCAGGCCGCGGAGCGCGCGCGTCATTGCCGCGGCGGCGGCCAAGCCAATCCCGATGCCCACACCGGTCAGCGTCAGGCTCTGGCCGAGCACGAGGCCCAGCACGTGCGCCCGCTGCGCGCCCAGGGCCCGGCGGATTCCGATCTCCGTGACACGGCGGTTCACCGTGTACGAGGTCACGCCGTACAATCCGAGCGCCGCAATGACCAGCGCCAGCGCGCCGAAAAATCCTGAGACCATCGCCACGACTCGCTCCTGCCGAACTGATGCCTGCACGTGATCCTCCAGGAGGCCGAAACTGAAGGACAGGTCAGGATCAACGGCGCGTACGGCGTCGCCTACACTCCGCGCGAGCTGCACCGGGGCTCCCACTGCGGGACGCACGCCGAGGCTGATCGCGGTCCGCCCGGCCGGCCCTCCCCCAGACTGCGCCACTGGCAAGTACACAATCGGCTGGATTCCCTCCCGCTGTGACTCAAACACTGCGTCGCCGACGACGCCAACGACCGTGCGCAGGACCTCAGGTCGGGAACGGGGGTACGGGCTCGTTTCGCCGAGGGGGGACGCGCCCGGCATGAACGCGCGCACGTACGCGTCGTTCACGATGACGACTGGCGCAGATCCGGCGGTGTCACGCACCGTGAAGTCCCTTCCGGCCCGGAGGGATGTGCCGTACGCGGCGAACCATCCCGGCGTGACGAAGTTGAAGGCGACGCGACTCTGAGAATCCCCCATCCGCATCCCTCCGTCGACCGGCGTCCAGATCGAGCCGCCGGCGTGCGCCACGCCCGGCACGGCGCGCACCGCATCCAGGACCCGGTCAAATAGACGCATCCGGCCGAACGCGCCGGTACGCACCCGCTCGGTGTCGACATTCACCACGAGCACGCGGTCGGGATCGAACCCGAGTGGCACGCTCGAGAGTCGCGCGAAGGACCCGACGAGCAAAGCCGCCGCGATGACGAGCGCCAGCGACAGGGCAACCTGGAGGATGATGAGGCTGCTGGACATGGTGGCAAGACCTCGCATCCCAGCCCCAGACGACGAGTTTGCCCGTGCCCGCATCTTGAGGACGTCCAGCGGGGCGATACGCGTGGAGCGGAACGCCGATACCGTCCCGAAAATGCTCGCCGTCACGAGTGCGACGGCCGCGGTGAATGCCCAGACCCGCCAGTCGAACGAGAGATCCAGCGCGATCTGGTGGACCGGCGTCGACAACTGAGCCACGAGTGCCTGGCTGCTCCACTGAGCGATGACCAGCCCGCCGATCGCACCAAGCACCGCGAAAATGACGCTCTCGATGAGCAGCTGCCGCGCGAGACGGCCACGGGACGCGCCGAGCGCCAATCGAACACCGAGCTCGTACCGGCGCGCCGTGGCGCGTGCCAGCAGCAGGTTGGCGATGTTGACGCACGCGATCAGCAGCACGAGCAGAGCAACCATCAGGATTGTGAGAAGGGGACGTGCGTAGGACTGTCGCAGCCCGTCCGGTCCGCGAACGGGCAGTGACGCGCCGGTTGCGGCCGGCGCGAGCGTGAACGGCTCCGAGTTCGGCGCCGGAGCGGAGCCGAGCTCCGGCTGCAGGCCGCGGAGCGTTGCCGTGCCCGCCTCGGCCGACTGGCCGGGCTTCAGGCGCAGCATGACCAGCAACCGTAACGTTCGCAGCCGCGAGCGGCTGCCGCGGATGATCGGCTCCGCTTCGAGCGGCAACGCGACATCGAATGCACTTCCGACATCGAGGCCCCGGAACTCCGGTGCCGTCACGCCAACGATCGTGACCGTTGCGCCGTCGACGACGAGCGGTGCACCGATGACGCTGTCAGCTCCTGCGAAGCGCCGTTGCCAGAGTCGGTAGCTGATGATCGCGACCGCGCCGTCTGCCCCGCCTCCGGGCCGATCGTCCGCCGGCGTGAACGTGCGGCCTCGAACCGTCGCAACGCCGAGTGTCGTGAAGTACCCGCCGCTGGCGAAGATCCCTGCCACGGGCTGCCGCTCGCCGCGCTGCGCCAGGTCGAACTGTGCGGGCGTCCACGCGAACGCGCCGTCGAAGAGCGTCGCGTGCGGCTGAAGTTGTTCCCACATCGCAAAGCTCCAGGGGACACCGGCCTGTC
Source organism: uncultured Acidobacteriota bacterium (assembly GCA_963820645.1). Lineage (GTDB taxonomy): Bacteria > Acidobacteriota > Vicinamibacteria > Vicinamibacterales > 2-12-FULL-66-21 > JALZOC01. The sequence goes on from CAWGAS010000056.1 coordinate 43,421, forward strand.
CCCGGGCGATAGCGGCGTCGGAGGAGATCGTCACGAGCCGATGCGGGTCGGCCACGGGCAGCGGACGCAGGAGCAGGCTGTTAATGACCCCGAAGATCGCCGCGTTCGCGCCAATGCCCAAAGCGAGCGTGAGTGCAATCGTCGCGGTGAACCCCGGAGACCGACGCACCATCCGCAGGGCAAGCCGGACGTCCTGGCACACGCTGTCCAGTGATCGTGTCCACATGCCGTTGTGATTCGAGTTCGACATGACGTCCTTCGCGGCTCACCAACCTTCGCTCACGCTTGCCAACGCAGGGGTGAGCGACGGTTGGCAAGCCACGCGAAGGTTGTCCGCCCTTCAGCGGCCTTTTCTAAGTGGCTGATGGCGCGCGACTTCTGGTCCCAAGTGCTTGCGCATGAAACCTTTCGGAGTCTGGGTTTCTCAATTCCCGTTGTCTGCAGTTCACGCAGTCGACGCGGATTTTGGAGACATTTTGGACGGTCACCGTGCCGCGCGTCCATGAAGCCGCTCCATAGAAGCTTAGGCCCGCGTGATCCCTTTGCTGGGACAAGACGGGGGATGAATGCTTCAGGTGCTAACTGATGTGGGTCCTCACTCCGACCGCAGTGCATCGGAGATGTCGGATACGCGGCGCGCCGGGATCAGCGACGCGAGCGCCGACGTCAACACAATGACGACCGCGATACTCAAGAAGGTCAACGGCTCGCGCGCGACGGTGTTGAACAGGAATCGGGTCAGGATGGTCGCCGCGCCGTAAGCCGCAATCAGGCCAACGAAGGTTCCGGAGAGGACCGGCCGGACTCCTTCCCTGACAATCGCGCGGATCAGCCGGCCCGGCGTTGCGCCGAGCGCGGTCCGAATCGCGAACTCCTTTCGCCGCTCGACGACCGTTCTGGCGACAACGACGGTCATCCCGATGACGGTCAGCAACAGCGCGAGTGAAGCGAATGCGGCGGTCGCCGTTGTGTAGAACCGGCGGTCGGCGATCGATTCGCTGATGATGCGATCGATCGTCGTGAAGTTCATGGCGGGTTGCGCGGGGTCGACCTCACGGATGGCCTGCCGGATCGCAGCGCCCGGGTTCGCAGAGTTCGGGGCTGTCCTCGCGATCACACAGTACAGCAAGGTATTCCACTGCGAGTCGGGGCGATAGAACGCGGGATAGGGTTCTTTGTCCAGACCGACATAGCGCACGTCGCCGACGACCCCGATGATCTCGGTGGGCGCATCGACATCGATGTATTTCCCGAGTGCTTCGTCCGCGCCGAACACCATGCGTGCAAAGGACTCAGAGACCACCATGACGGGTGGACCGGTTGCGACATCGGCAGCCGAGAACAGTCGGCCGCGAATGAGCGGAATGCGCAGGATCTGGAAATACGACGGATCGACGGCGCGGCCGTTCGCATTGAACGGCGTCTTGTCGCCGGTCCGGTTCAGCCGGTGCATGAAATCCGTGCCGCGAAACGGCACTGCTGACGACAGTCCCGCCTCGAGCACGCCGGGAATGCCGCGAATGCGTGACAATACTCCCTCTCGAAACATCGTCACGTTGTGCAGCTGCCGGTACTTCGGATCTTGCAGACGAACCTCGACGGTCCATACGCGCTCACCATCGAATCCGAGCGGCATGTGCGACAGCCGCCAGAAACTCGTCAGCAGCAGCGCCGCCGAAACGAGCAAAGACGATGCGATTGCGGCTTGGAGCGCCACTAGTGCCTGTCGCCAGCGTGCCGCGGACCGATCCGTGGATGCAGCGGCCGAAACTCGCTTGAGTGCCGCCATGACGTCGAAGTTGGCGCCGCGCCAGGCCGGCGCCAGCCCGGAAAGGATCGTCGTCAAGCCGGCCGTCGCGGCGGCAAACAGCAGCAGAGACAAACTGACGCCGATTTCGTCCGCGCGCGGGACGATCGGAGGCACGATGGCTCGCAGGATCGGCTGAAGCAAGATCGCCAGGAGCGTGCCCGCGGCAGCTCCGGCCGTCGCAAGCACAGCGCCTTCGGTCAACAGCTGCGTCAGGAGCCGGCGCCGATCGGCGCCGAGAGCCGCGCGCAGCGCCATCTCGCGCCGGCGGCGAGTGACCCTGACGAGAAGGGCCCCCGAAACCGTAGCGCACGTGATCAGCAGGAGCAGCAAGGCCACGCCGCCAAGAAGAAGCAGTGACGGCCGCGTCGCGCCTACCACCCAGTCGTAGACCGGTTCGAGCCTAGACACCTGGCGCTGCTCGATTGGCGCCTTCGGCCGCGGGGTAAAGATCCGATCGTTCAGCGCGTTCAACCTCGCCTGCGCGCTTTCGACGCTGACTCCCGGCCTCAACCGCGCAATCGCGCCGTCATGGGTGATCGCACGCGTGGCGGCGTCCTGCCGCACTTCGCGCCATCGCTGCATGACCCAGACCTGAGTCTCGAGCGGATAGGTGAACCGGAACTCGGGTGGCAACACGGCAACGATGGTGAACACTTTCGGGCCGACCCGTCCGATCACGAGCGTGAGTGGACGGCCGATCACCGCGGGATCGCCATTGAACGCGGCGCGCCACAGCGAATGACTCAGGACGACAACGTCGCCGCCATCACTCGTGTCATCGGCGCTGCTGAACAGCCGGCCTTCGATTGGACGAACACCCAGCAGATCGAAGAAGTTCGGGGTGACGTAACCGGTCCGCAGCCGCTCGGCTCGATCCGACAGCAAGAGGTCCGCCGGAAAGCCGGCCCGGAGTTTGACGCCGGCGACATCCTGCAGAACATCGGGAGCAATCTCGCGCCACGCCAGGACGGTATTGGCGACCGCGGAGCCCCGCCCGGGCGCGCGGTCGTAGGTGCTCCACACCATGACGACGTCGTTCGGCTGGTGATACGGCAACCGCTGCAGCAGAACGGGTGTACAGGATGCTGAAGACCGCGGCGTTCGCGCCGATGCCCAGCGCCAGCGTCAGAACAATGCCAGCCGCAAACCATCGAGTCTGTCGAAGAGCGCGGAGCGCCTGGCGGACGTCTTCGCCGAGAGCACGCATTTGAGCCTCCTGGAGTGGCCGGGCTCGACCAGCTGCGAGAGACGGCAGCCGGAGTCTTCAGACGATTCGCGGGGTCCTCTGGTTGGGTCGATGCCGCTCAGAGCTCACTCGCGTCGCAGGTGTACCGCAGGTCTTTCTCAGGCAACAAACCCTTCAATTCCCAACGTAACTGTTAGCGGGTGAGGGCCGCGATCCAATATTTCGGTACTTGTACTTTGATCGCGGGTTTGGCATAACCGTCGCGTGCCGGATCGCGAGGCGGCTGACCGCCTCCACAGCAGATCATCGAGGAATTGCGTCGTGACAACGACCGGCTCCGCAAGGATCTGCGACGGTCGGAGGCGGAGCGACAGCGGTTGCGGCGCGAGAACGAGAAACCGAAAGAGGACCTCGAGGCGGCGCGCCGCACCGCCTCCCGCGAAGCGGCGACCTTCTCGCGTGGCACGCGCGTGACGCACCCGCGGCGGCCGGGCCGGAAAGCCGGGCAGCGTATGGTCGGCGCGCGCACCGGCAACCACCCACGCAGATCGACGAGACCTACGAGGCGCCGCTGCCGCCGCAGTGTCCGCGCTGTCAGCACGCCGTGCTGCGTGGCGATGCCGTAAGAGCTCCCGGCGCAGCGCCCGCTGGTACGCGCGTTCCGCGTGCACATCGGCGAGTGCCCGCGGAGTCACGCGCGCGTGCAGGGTCGGCATCCCCTGCAAACGTCCGACGCCCTCGACGCCGCCTGTTGCCGCGCGCCTCAAGCCGGTGGTCCAGCCGTCGCTCGACTACAAGCCGAGACTGCAGCAGCTGTTCTTCCCGGACGGAATCGCCTACGACGGAAATCGGTTCAATCGAACCGCCGCAACGGCGCCACTTTTCAACTACTTGGCGCCCGATCAGCGTGTTGAGGAAAATGTGGTGAGCCGCACTGGAATCGAACCGCGTACCTCGGACACGTCGAGGCACCTCGTTGAATCGCCCTGATCAGTCGCGTCGCGTTCATGAATCCGCCGAGGACACGCTCGAATCGCTGTTCATGACCGCACGCGCACCAGGCGCGACAGCCGCGCGAACGACGCCGCGTCCGTGACGCTCGCAAACGTGGTCACGTACGGCCGGGCCGCGCGCATGCCGCGTGCCGTCGGCTCGTAGCCGGCTGTCTCGAGCAGCGGATTGAGCCAGACGAGCCCCGCCGATCGGCGGCGCAACTCGATCATCGCGTCGCGGAGCGTGTCCGGCTCCCCGAGGTCCAGCCCGTCGCTGGCAATGATCACGACGGTGTCCCGCCCCAGGAGGCGCTCGCCGAACGTCCGCAGGAACTCACGCAGGCACGCGCCGATGCTCGTGCCGCCGCCCCAGGCGTACTGGACGGATTCGAGCTCGTGCGTCTCGCCCGCGGCGGCGCGGCGGACGCCGCCGGTCACGCGCTGGAGCGCCGTCGAGAACGTGAAGACCTCGACGCGCCTCGTGATGCTCGCCAGGGCCACGGCGACCTGCAGCGCGCCGCGTGCGTAGCCGCTCATCGAGCGGCTGCCGTCGATCAGCAACACGAATCGCGGGGCCCGCCGGGGGCGGCGCAGCCACCGCGGCGTGAGCGGCTCGCCGCCGGTCTGCAGGCTGACCCTGAGCGTGCGCCGAAGGTCGAAGCGCGTGCCTTTCCGGGCCGGCCGCCAGCGGCGCGACAGCCCCACATCCAGGCGCCGCACAAGGGAACGCGCCGCATCGCGCCATGCGCTCTCCGCTCGCGTCAACGCCGGCGCATCCCCGCTGTCGGCCTCGAGCGGGCTATAGCTCGAGCGCGCGAGAAGCGCACTCTCTTCGACATCACTGTCGCTGGTCTCGAGCGGAGCGATCGGCCCTTCACGCCCCGCCGGCGCAACATCCGCGTCGTCCGCATCGAGGTGAGGCCGACTCCCACGGCGTGCCTCTTCGAGGCGCTCCTCGTGGCCGCCGGCGTCCGACGCAGGCTCGCCGGGCGCGGGGGACATCTGGTCCTGCCGGACACCGGCCGGGCCGGGAAACATGAAATCAGTGAACGCCCTGTCGAAGACGATCGCATCGTGAGGCGTACCGCTGAGAATGGGCCGGAGGGCGTGGCGAACCGCGCGCTCGTCGGCGAGGTCCACGACCTCGAGCGCGCGCGCCGCGTCGTGCAGCTCGCCCGGGCCGATGCGGAAGCCATGATCGCGGCGCAGGACCGCGCCGAACGCGATCAGGTTCTCGGGCAGGCTGGCAAAGGGGTACATCAGCGGGAGGGGGTCGAGACCGTTCCGAAGCCGAAATCGGTCTCCGGGGTGTGGCCGCCTGATTCGAGCGCGGCCGGCCCTCCCTCGAGAATCGGCTCGAACGCGGCGTGGTGCGCGCGCATGACGGCGTGATCCTCGTGCACTTTCAGCACGCACCCGAGCGTCTGCTCGAGCGCGCGCGCGTCGAGGTGATCGCGGTGGAGGCTCATCAGCGCCAGCGCCCAATCCAGGCTCTCGGCCACACCCGGCGCTTTCTGCAGCGGCAGGCCGCGCAGCACCTGCATCAGCTTCGCGATCTGGTGAGCCAGCCGCTCCGCGAGCCCGGGCACGCGGGCGCGCAGGATGTCGATCTCCTGATCGAGCGACGGATACGGCAGCCAGAGGAACAGGCAGCGCCGGCGCAGCGCGTCGGACAGCTCGCGCGTCCGGTTGCTCGTCAGGATCACGTGCGGCTTGTGCCTGGCTCGAATCGTTCCCAGCTCGGGAATCGTGACCTGCCACTCGGCCAGCATCTCGAGCAGGAACGCCTCGAACGCCTCGTCGGCGCGATCCACCTCGTCGATGAGCAGCACCGGCGAGCGGTCCTGGGTAATCGCCTCGAGCAGCGGGCGCTTGAGCAGGAACTGTTCGCTGAAGATCTGCGCTTCCCGTTCTTCGAGCGACGAGCCCGCGGTCTCGCTCAGGCGCGCGCGCAGCATCTGGCGCGGGTAGTTCCACTCGTAGAGCGCCGCCATCGCATCCAGGCCTTCATAGCACTGCAGCCGAATCAGCCGTGTGCCCAGCACCTCGGAAAGGATCTTGGCGCTCTCGGTCTTGCCGACGCCGGCGGGGCCTTCAATCAGCAGCGGCTTCTCGAGCGCGAGCATGAGCTGCAGCGCGGTCGCGAAGGCCTCGTCCACGACGAACGCGCGCTCGCGAAACCGGGCGCGGATGCTCTCGGCGTCCGTCATGGGCGGGGATAGTCCTGCGGCTGTTTCACAAAGCGGGCGCGGCAGTTCGCGCAGCAGAAGTAATAAAGGATGCCGTCAACCTCCGCCGTGTGGCGCGCCGTGGCGACAGCGACCTGCATCCCGCACACCGGATCGAGGGCCGTCTCCGGTTCGGGCTTTGAAGCGGGTGCAGCATCGGGCCTCAGGCATCGGCTTCCCGCTCGGCTGGACCTGAACGATTTCAGCCAGGATGGACAGCGCGACCTCCGGCGGGGTGCGCGCGCCGAGATCGAGGCCAGCCGGATTCCGCAGGGCCGCGAGGCGCGGAGCGCCACGTTCCTCGAGCAGCGCGCGGATGGTCGCGGCGCGCTTGCGCGACGCGACGAGCCCCACATACGGCGCACGGCTCTTGAGGCTCACGTCGAGCGCCTCCTCGTCGTAGTGCCCCTGCGACGCGACGACCACGGCCGTGTCCACCGCGGGCCCGCTCGAGGATCGCCTCGAGCGCGTCGAGCGTGGCAACCTTCACGCCGAGCGCCGCCGCCTCCCCGGCGATGTCGGCCGGCTCCCCCGCGTCGACGACCCGAGTGACCTGGTAGTCCATGCTGCGCGCCAGCCGCGCCAGCGCCGCGGCCACAGGCGTCGCGCCGACGACGACGAGGACGCGCGCCTGGACGAACGGCTCGACGTAGACGTCCACGGCTCCCTCCGATGCGCAGGTCATGGACACGACGACACGCTCCGGCGTCGACTCGACGCGTTCGCCGGCGTCGGGCCCGATCGACACCAGCCGGCCGTGCCGCGCGCGGAGCGATTCGAGCGCCTGCTGCCGCACGATCTCGCGCGAGCACGCGCCGCCGACGAACCCTTCCATGCGGCCGTCCGCGTAGACGATCGCGTGGTCGCCGAGGTGCGCCGACACCGGTGCGCGGCGGGCGACGACCGTCGCCACGGCGAACGACTGCCCTTCGCGCTGCAGCGCCGCGACCTTCTCGAAGAAGTTGATCATTGGATCCTGCAAGCAAACAGGAGATCAAGAGATCAGGAGTTCTCTTGATCTGTAACAAAAAGAACTTCGCTGTCGATCTGACCTCGTGTTGGCACCAAGACACCAGAGCTACATGGCGCGTCGATCTTTCGATCTTTCGATCTGGTCAGTCTCGTCTCCTGATCTCCTGACCTCCTGTTCAAGGCGGCAGCTACGGCAGTGCCGACAGGCGCTCGAGCAGCCGCGCGGCCCGTTCCTCGAGCGGGCCGAGCCGGCCGGCCAACTGTCCCTGGAACTCGACCGCGACGACGCGCGCGGCCGTGATGTCGCGGCCCGCCGGGTTCTCGAAGAGGCTGTTCAGCACGTCGAACGTCTCGTCATCGCGCCAGGCGGCCTCGCGGGCCAGGCGATCCAGGTACGCCCACTGAAAGCGCTCCTCAGGCAGGCGGCCGGCCAGGTACTCCGTCAGGAGCCCGCGGTATCGCTCGATCGTCACCACCGCGTCGTTGCGAACCCGCGGCCCCACGTCGGAAGGCAGGTGCTCGCGGAGCAGGGGCACGAGCCGATCGGGTGAAATCGCGTGCTCGTCCAGGTGGACGCAGGGGTTCCCCTCGTGGAAGAGCACGAACTGCGGGGAGCGATGCGCGATGCCGGAACGCGCGCTGACGCGCTCGCTGGCCGGACGATCCTCGGGAAGCCGGATGAACCCGACGGCGACGTCCGCTCGCGGCTCCAGCGCGTTCTGCGCCACCAGCCACGCGTCGAACGTCTTCTCGCTCGTGCCCGCCTTGAAAATGGCGCACCACGGGAAACCGCCGAGGAACTGGTCCACGTCGGCGGGCGCGTGCAGCGGAAAGAATCGCTCGCGGAGCGTGACCCTGGGCATGTGCGCGCGTCCGGCTAGTGGGTGGTCAGCTGCTGGCGGACGTTGGCGAACGCCTTCGCGATCACCTTCTTCGCCTCGGCGTCGAGCACGCGGCCGCCCACGGCCGCAATCGGACCGCGCGGGACGGCCTGGCCGGTCCACGTCAGCAGCGTCATCCCTTCGCCGCCGTCCGCCACATCGGCGCTGGCGGTCGAGATCGACCGCGCTGCCGAAGCCGCCGCCGGACATCTTCATGTCGAGATGATGCCTGGACGGATCCGGGATGAGCTCGACTTTCACTTTGAACTTGCCGCGCACCGGCCCGACGCCCACGTTCACGACCGCTTCCAGGTGCGTGGGATCCTGGACCGTCACCTCGGCCACGTCGGGAAAGCAGCGCCCGACCTTCTCGGGATCGGTGACGAACGCCCACACCGTCTCGACGTCGGCCGGGATCTTCTCCTCGCCGGTGTATTGGAGGTTCATCTGGTATCCAGTTCTGGTCCGGCTACTTGCCCACGTAGCTCCGCGCACGACGATCGGAGCGAAGTGGGGCCGGACGCTACGTACGAGCTTCGGCGGCCCGGATGGCGGCCCACACCTTGCTCCGGCTCATCGGCATGTCGATGTGCCGGACGCCGAGCGGCGACAGCGCGTCGACGACGGCGTTGACGAACGCCGCCGGGCTGCCGACATTCGGGCTCTCGCCCACGCCCTTCGCGCCCATCGGATGATGCGGGCTCGGCGTGACGGTGTTGGCCACCTCCCAGTGCGGCGTCTCCTGCGAGGTGGGCACCAGGTAATCCGTGAAGTTGGTGTTCAGGTTGTTCCCTTCGGCGTCGTACTGGATCTCCTGGATGAACGCCATCGCGAAGCCCTCGGTCAGCCCGCCGTGAATCTGGCCCTCGACGATCATCGGGTTGATGACGGTGCCGCAATCGTCCACGGCCACGAACCGGCGCACCTTCACGTCGCCGGTCTCGCGATCGACGTCCACGACCGCCACGTACGCGCCGTTCGGATACGTCATGTTCGGCGGATCGTAGTAGTACGTCGCCTCGAGGCCGGGCTCGTTCTGCGCCATGTTCGTGTACGCCGCGAACGCCACTTCCTTCATGGTGACGGCCTTGGCGGGCACGCCCTTGACCTGGAACTTGTACTCGCTCCACTCGACGTCGGCCTCGCCGACCTCGAGCAGGTGCGCGGCAATCTTCTTCGCCTTCTCGCGAATGCGGCGCGCCGCCATCACGATGGCGGCGCCGGCGACCGGCGTGCTGCGGCTGGCGTACGTGCCCAGGCCGTACGGCGCCGTGTCGGTGTCCCCCTCCTCGACCATGATGGTCTGCGGATCGAGACCCAGCTCCTCGGCGACGACCTGCGCCCACGTCGTCTCGTGCCCCTGGCCCTGCGACTTGGCGCCGGTGCGGACGATGCCGGCGCCGGTCGGGTGAATGCGGATCTCCGCGCTGTCGAACATCTTGATGCCGAGGATGTCGAAGTGCTTCGAGGGCCCGGCGCCGACGACTTCGGTGAACGTCGAGAAGCCGATGCCCATCAGCTCGCCGCGCGCGCGCTTCTCCGCCTGCTCCTTCAGCAGCGCCTGGTAGCCAATCTTCTCGAGCGCGACGTCCAGCGTCCGGTGATAGTCCCCGCTGTCGTAGGTGAAGCCGAGCGCGGACGGGTACGGGAACTGATCCTTCCGGATGAAATTCTTCCTGCGCAGCTCCACGGCGTCCATCCCGAGCTCGTCGGCCAGGATGTCCATCCCGCGTTCGATCGCGTAGCTCGCTTCCGTGACGCGGAACGAGCAGCGGTACGCGATGCCGCCCGGCGCCTTGTTCGTGAAGTACGCGTCCACCTCCGCGTGCGCGACCGGGAAGTCGTAGCTGCCGGTGACGATGCCGAAGATGCCCGCCGGGTACTTGCTGGGATCGGCCGCCGCGTCGAACGCGCCGTGATCGGCGGTCGTCGCGACGTGCAGCGCGGTGACCCGGCCGTCGGCGGTCGCGCCGATCTCGACGTCCATGTGGTAGTCGCGCGCGAAGCCGGTGCTCGTGAGGTTCTCGGTGCGCGTCTCGATCCACTTGACCGGGCGCCCGAGCTTGAGGGCGCCGACGATCGCGCAGACGTATCCGGGGTAGACCGGCACCTTGTTGCCGAAGCCACCGCCCAGGTCCGGCGAGATCACGTGGATCTTGTCCTCGGCGATGCCGGTGACCAGCGACAACGCCGTCCGGTAGACGTGCGGCGCCTGGGAGGTCACGTGGAACTGCAGGCGTCCCATCGTGTCGAAGTACGCGACGCAGCCGCACGGCTCGAGCGGCGCCGGGTGACAGCGCTGGAACCAGATGCGCTGCTTGACGCGTTTGGCGCTCGACGCCAGCGCGCGCGCCGCGCCGTCCTTGTCGCCCACTTCCCAGTGGAAGATGTGGTTCGTCTTGCTCTCCCGGTCGGGGCGCAGGAGGACCTTGTCGGTCTTCGAGGTGAACGGATCGGCGACCACCGGCAGCGGCGCGTAGTCCACCTGGACCAACTCGGCGCCGTCGACCGCCGCCGCGCGCGTCTCGGCGAACACGGCGGCGACTTCCTGATACTGGAAGAGCACCTTGCCGATCGCGAGCACCATCTGCTTGTCGAACCCGTGGAAGGTCGGCAGCCAGCCGAGGCCGGCGGCCTCGAGGTCCTTCCCCGTGATCACGGCCTTGACGCCGGGCACCTTCAACGCCTCGCTGATGTCGATGCTCTTGATCTCGGCGTGCGGATACGTGCTGCGCACCAGCGAGAGGTAGAGCATGCCGGGAAACGAGAGGTCCTCGACGTAGTTCCCCTTGCCCTGCAGGAAGCGCGGATCCTCCTTGCGCTTCATCGCCACGCCGACCGCATACAACGGTTTCGCCTGAATGCTCATCGTCTTGTTTCCCCGCGCGCGTTGTTACTTGCTGGCCGCGGCCGGCTGCCTGCCCGCCGTAGCTCCGCTCACAACGATCGGAGCGGAGGTGGGACGCAAAACCTCGGCGGCCTGCTGCACCGCCTTCACGATGTTCTGATAGCCGGTGCACCGGCACAGGTTGCCGGCGAGCCCCTCGCGAATGTCCGCTTCGCTCGGCGACGCGTTGTGTTGCAGCAGCACGTACGACGTCAGCAGCATGCCGGGCGTGCAGAACCCGCACTGCAGCCCGTGCTGATCCCAGAACCCCTGCTGGAGCGCATGCAGCTTGCCGCCCTCCGCGAGCCCTTCGACGGTGAGGACCTCGTGACCGTCCATCTGCGCCGCGAACATCGAGCAGGACTTCACCGCCCGGGTGCCGTCCACGACCACGACGCAGCAGCCGCAGCTCGACGTGTCGCAGCCGACGTGGGTGCCGGTCAGCCCGCAGTCGTCGCGCAGGAAATACGCGAGCAGCGTGCGCGGCTCCACCTCGCGCTCGTAGCTCGTGCCGTTGACCTTCACCTTGATCTTCATACCTGCACCCCCAGACCTGCCTGGACCCCGAGACGCGCGAACGCCTGCTGCAACCCGCGGGACACGAGAACGCCGGCCAGGTGCTTCTTGAACTCGACGCTGCCGCGCAGGTCGGCCTGCGGCACGCTCCGTTTCCACGCGGCGTCGGACGCGGCGCGAATCAGCTCCACGCTCGGTCTCTGTCCGGCCAGCAGCCGCTCGGCATCGTCCACGCGCACGGCGCACGGCCCCGCGGCCGAGAGCGCGATGCCCGCTTCGCGGATCGTGCCGTCGACGGCCAGCGAGATTTGAACGGCCGCGGCGGCCGTTGCGTAGTCGCCGACCTTGCGCTCGACCTTCTGATACGAGCCGGCAGTCCGCTCGTCGGGGACCGGGAACTCGACGCCGAGCGCCATCTCTCCTTCGCCGGCCGCCGTGGTGTAGCTGTCGACGAGGAACTCGTCGATGTTGACGCGGCGCGGTCCGGCCTTGCCGCGAACGACGACAGACGCGCGCGCCGCGAGCGCGACGGCCGTCCAGTCCCCTGCCGGATCGTTGTGGCACAGGCTGCCGACCACGGTGCCCATCTGGCGCACGACCGGATCGGCGACCACGCGCGACGCATCGTGGATCAGGCCCCAGCGCCGATCGGCGATCCACGGCGCCCGCTCGACGTCGCTGTCGCGCGCGATCGCCCCGATGGCCAGCACCTTGCCGTCGATGCGGAGATAGCTCAAGTCGTTCAGCGGATTGATGTCGACCAGGACCGCGGGACGCGCCAGCCGGAACCGCATCGCCGGGATGAGGCTCTGCCCGCCGGCCAGCACGCGGGCCTCGGCCCCGTGCTGTTGCAGGGAGGCGAACGCCTCGTCTGCGGTATGGGCCCGGACGTACTCGAAGGCTGCAGGAATCACTCGGCCACCCTCCTGCCTCGGCTGCGTCGGACGTGGAGTCCCCACGCCGGAACACGCAAGCTGATCTGTTGAAGGGCGGTAGTCTACTACCGAACGGCCCGCGACGGGATCGGTAGAATGGAGCGCGGTACAGGGTTCCACTTGGTTCTACGGGGTTCCACAAGGTTCCGCAGGGTTCTGTTCCGCAGGGTTCTGTTCCGCAGGGTTCGAACCCAGCGGAACCTCGTGGAACAGAACCTTGCGGAACCCCGCGGAACCTTGCGGAACCCAGTGGAACCCTGATTCATTGCTAGAGGGTCATAACCATGATCAGCGCGGTGGTCCTCGCGGCAGGCGCTTCGACGCGCATGGGCGTGCAGAAGCAACTGCTGCCTCTTGCCGGCGAGCCCCTCGTCCGGCGCACGGTCCGGCAGGTCTGCGACGCCGGCTTCGACGATGTGCTCGTCGTGCTGGGGAACGATTGGGAGAACACCCTGGCGGCGCTCGACGGCCTGCCGATCCGCCACGCGGTGAATGCCGAGTACGCGAGCGGCATGGGTAGCTCGTTCCGCACGGCCGTCTCGCACCTGACGGACAGCGCGGCCGCGATGTTCGCGCTCGCGGATCTGCCGTTCGTGACGGCGAACGAGTACCGGGCCGTGCTCGACGCGTACCGCCAGCACGCGCCCGCCATCGTCAGCGTCCGCTACGGGGACGTCACGGCCCCGCCGCATCTGTGGACGAGCGAGTTCTTCCCCGAGCTCGCCCGGTTGAAGCACGGGGCACGGTCGGTGCTCGAGCGGCACCAGGACCGCACGCTGGTGCTGCACTTCCCCGCCGATCTGTTGATGGATCTCGATACGCCGGAGGACTACGAGCTCGTCAAGAGCCGTCTCGCGTCCGGACGATGAAGGCTGCGGGTCGATCCGCTCAGAAACCCGCCCTCGAATCCACGGCGAATCGCCAGGATTTCCCCAAGAATGGAGACCGCCACCTCCTCGGGTGTCTCCGCGCCGAGCGACAGGCCCACCGGGCTTCGCACGCGCGAGAGGCTCGACGCCGACGGGACGTAGCCTTGTGCCGCCAGGCCGGCGAGCAGCTTCTGGTACCGCGAGCGGGGTCCGAGCACGCCGACGTAAGCGGCCTCGGAATCGAGGGCGAAGCGAAGGCTTTCCCGATCGCGCTCGATGTGATGGTTCATCACGAGCACGAAGCTGCCGGCACGCAGCTGGACGGCCTCGGCGAACTGCCTGAAGTGTGCGGTCACGAGCGTGGCGGTGGGAAAGCGATCGACCGTCAGGTACGCCGCGCGGACGTCGACGATCGTGACGGCAAAATCGACCATCGTCGCCTGCTGCGCCAACGGCACGGTGTCGGGTCCGGCGCCGAAGATGACGAGCTCCGGCGGCGGGGCGCTGATCTCGAGGAAGACTTCGCTGCTGCCGATGTGCACCGGACCCGATTGGGGGATCGGCGCACGCAGCTGCTCCCGGGCGCGCGCGACCGCTTCCCGCTGTATCGCGGAGTCGGCCAGGCCTCCCACGATCTCGCCGGTTCCGCGAACCAGCATTCGTCCTGACGTTCCGGCGAGCGGCGTGGCCAGCACCGCGGCCTCTCCGCGTTCGAGCACGTCCAGCCATTCCCGCGTCATCGCATCATCATCGTCCAGGCGCTCGATGCGGACGTCCACCGCGCCGCTGCAGCCGATGCCGAGCCCCCACAGCGAGTCGTCCGCCAGGTCGTAGCTGACGATCCGGGGCTCGCCCGTCTCGATCACGCGGAGCGCAGCTTCGGCGACCGCGGGTTCGAGACAGCCGCCCGAGAGCGCGCATTCGAACGTGCCGTTCTGACGGACGAGCATCCGGGTGCCCTCGCGACGATAGGCGCTCCCCTTCACGCGCACGACCGTGGCCATGGCCACGCGCTCGGGCGCGGCTTGCGCCTGCCGGATCGCCGCTAGCAGCCGTTCGGTCTCCCGTCGATGCATGGAATCGTCACCTTGTCACAAGGGCAGTGTCGAGACAACCCGGCACGATTCTCGTGGCTTCCGCCGTCAAGACCATTCTCGTGGCTTCCGCCTTCAGGCGGAAGGATTCGGCGGACGCTGACTTCCGCCTAAAGGCGGAAGCCACAACAATTGATCTTTCAGTGCGGCAGGTTCGGACGCAGATACCCGTAGAGCCACGTGCCGGCCACGGCGCTGACCACGGCCACCGACACCACCGTCGCTCCCGCCCCGACGAGAGCGAAGAGCGGGCCCGGACACGCGCCGGTCAACGCCCAACCCACGCCGAAGATTCGCTCCGCCGGCCCAGTAACGATGGCCGCGGCCCAAGTCCTTGGGCGGAATGTCGATCGGCTCGCCGTCCAGCGTCTTGATGTGAAACCGTTTGATCAGCGCGACCGACAACGCCGCGACCGCCAGCGCCGATCCCATGATCCCGTACATGTGAAACGCCTGGAACCGGAACATCTCCTGGATCCGGAACCAGGACACGGCTTCCGACTTGACCAGCGTGATCCCAAAGAGCACGCCGAGCGCCAGATAGACAAACGGCGACGCGCCTTCGGTCCGCGCCCTCTCATCGATGGTCTCGACACCGGTCATGATCGGCCTCACAACAGCAGCGGAATGATCCAGTGGGTGGCGATCAAACCTCCACCGAAGAAACCCGCGACGGCCAGCAGCGATGGCAACTGAAGATCGGCAAGGCCGGAAATCGCGTGGCCCGACGTGCACCCGCCGGCGTAAGCCGTCCCGAACCCGACGAGAAACCCGCCCACGACGACGGAGACAAACCCGCCGACGGTCAGCAGGGCCGGCCAGCTGAACACCTCACGGGGGACGAGCCCCGACAGATCGTGGAGGCCCAACGACGTCAGCGAAGCCCGGGCCTGCGGGGAGATCTCGACATCGGTCCGCCCCATCCACGTGACGGCGACGAACGCACCGAGCACGATGCCACCCAGGAAGAACAGGTTCCATCTCCCCCGCGCTTGCCAGTCGTACTGGAAATACGCGATCCGGCCGGGCGCGAGGGCCGAACAGAGATGGCGCAGGTTGCTCGAGATGCCAAACAGCTTGTTCCCGATCAGGAGCAGCACGGGTACGAACAATCCGATGATCGGGCCGGCCACGAACCATGGCCATGGCCGGAACACCCATTCCATCATCACCTCCCGTGGCTGCGCGCTTCAGCGGTACGCGGCGGTCAGCCGGCCGTTCTCGACGATGCGGTCGGCGCCGACGGTGATCGTCGTGTCGGGGAAGAACAGCCAGCGCGAGGCGCCGCCGCGCACCTCGCCCGCCAGTTCGGTGTTGTCGCCCAGGCTCAGTCGCACGACACCGTCACCATACCCGTAGTACGGCAGGTACGGGCTGCCGGCAGGTCTCACCAACCTGGGGTTGAAGCCGAGGCCGATCTCCCGGAACGACGTGAGCGCGGGCGACGCCGCGAGGTACGCGTCGAGCGCCGCCTGACCGGTCGCGGCCGTGGCCTTCACGACCTTGCCGCTCTGGAACTCGAGCCTGATGTTCGTGGCCTTCGCATCACCGGGCAGCCGCGCGGCCGGGATCACCATGACCCCGTTGACGGTGCTCTCGATCGGCGCCACGCGCAGC
This sequence comes from uncultured Acidobacteriota bacterium, assembly GCA_963820645.1. Taxonomy (GTDB): domain Bacteria; phylum Acidobacteriota; class Vicinamibacteria; order Vicinamibacterales; family 2-12-FULL-66-21; genus JALZOC01. The sequence goes on from CAWGAS010000056.1 coordinate 59,408, forward strand.
ACGCCGGCGGGCAGCTCGATCTCGCGGTCCACGCGGGTCCTCGCCTGGTCGGTGCGCGCCTTGGCGGCATTGCCGTCCTGCTTGTTGAAGGGACGCGTTCCGACACTGAATCGCATGTCGGTGCCGGCGGGCGTCGTCACCCGGACTTCGCCTGAGCGCAGCTTCGCGATGACCTTGTCCTGATCGCGTGAGAGCTTCGCGTAGTCGATGTCGAGCGCCTCGACGTACACCTTGTCGAACGCGGCCGAGTGCACGCGTCGCAGCGCAAAGAAGCCGCATCGAATGGTCATCACGCCTCTCCGGGTGAGCCGCGGTGAAGCCGTCCGCGAAGACGAGACGGCCTGGCTCACCGCAAGAACTTCCCCGTCAAGAACGTGATTCGGAGACCGAACTCGTGATCCGCTGAACTTGTGGCGGGCTGGAGGCAGTTTCGTTGTTGCCAGAGCCTTGCGCACCCTCGTAATTCCTCCGTCCTTGTTTTCACCGCTCCCCCGTTCGGTCTGAACTCCTATGACGAACCGATTTCTCCATGCCGGTACCGCTCTGCTCTGCGCCGCGATCGCCGCATCCTCCGGTGACCGCGGCCTCGCGCAGGGTCCGAATTGCCCGTGCTCGATCTGGCTGCCGGGCGCCGTGCCCGCCAATCCCGCCCTCACCGACGGGCAGCCGATCGAGACCGGCGTGAAGTTCCGATCGGACGTGGACGGGTTCGTCACGGCGATCCGATTCTACAAAGGCGGGCAGAACACCGGCACGCACGTCGGCCACCTCTGGTCGGCGGCCGGCACGCTGCTCGCCGAGGCGACGTTCACGGGCGAGACCGCCTCGGGCTGGCAGGAAGTGCAATTGTCCCCCGCGGTCGCGATCGCCGCCAGCACCACGTTACGTGGCCTCGTATCACGCGGACTCCGGGTTCTTCGCGTTCGATGGCGGCTTCTTCGCGACAGCCGGCGTGGATGCGCCGCCGCTTCACGCGCTGCAATCCGGCGCCGACGGGCCAAACGGCGTGTTCAGGTACGGGCCCAGCGGGTTCCCGGCGCTGGGCGGTTCGAACAATTACTGGGTCGACGTCGTGTTCCAGACCGATCTCGGCCCGGACGTGACGCCGCCGGTGGTGGCCTCCGTCGTCCCGGCGAACGGCGCAACCGGTGTCGCGTTGTCGTCTCCCGCGCGGGCGATCTTCAGCGAGGCGATGGACGCGGCCACGATCAACGCGGCGACGTTCGAGTTACGGGACATGGCCGGCGCGCCCGTGCCCGGCGTCGTCACTTACGACCCCTCGGCCCGCACGGCGACGTTCGCGACGACGGCGGGCCTCCTGCCGCAGTTCGTCTACACCGCCATCGTCAAAAGCGGTCCCGATGGCGTCCGGGACCTGGCCGGCAACGCGCTGGCGTCTGATTTTGTCTGGTCCTTCACGACGGACAACCCGGCGCCCCCCGCGGACGATGGCCCGGGCGGACCGATTCTCGTCATCTCGAGCACGTCGAATCCATTCAGCCGTTACTACGCCGAGATCCTCCGGACCGAGGGGCTGAACGAGTTCACCGTGTCGGACATCTCGCTCGTCACGCCGGCGATCCTCGGCGCCCATGACGTGGTCATTCTCGGTGAGATCCCGCTGACTGCGGCGCACGTCGCGATGCTCGACGACTATGTCTTCGCCGGCGGCAACCTGGTGGCGATGCGCCCGGACAAGCGGTTCGCCGCGCTGCTCGGGCTGACGGATCAATCGAGCACGCTCTCGAACGCCTATCTGCAAATCGACACCTCCACGCAGCCGGGCGCCGGCATCGTCTCCGACACGATTCAGTTCCACGGCGCGGCGGATCGATACGCGGCCAACGGCGCGACCACGATCGCGACGCTGTTCAGCGACGCGGCGGCGGCGACCACGAGCCCGGCGGTCACCGTCGCGCCGGTCGGGATGAACGGCGGCCAGGCCGCGGCCTTCACGTTCGACCTCGCGCGCTCGATTGTCTACACGCGTCAGGGAAACCCCGCGTGGTCGGGACAGGAGCGCGACGGCAACGGGCCAATCCGATCGGACGATTTGTTCTTCGGCGCGGCCGCCGGCGACCTACAGGCGGATTGGGTCGACCTCAACAAGGTCGCGATTCCGCAAGCCGACGAGCAGCAGCGCCTGCTCGCGAACCTGGTCCTCTACTTGAACCGGGCGCGAAAGCCGCTGCCGCGCTTCTGGTATCTGCCGCGCAGCCTGAAGGCGGCGATCGTGATGACCGGAGACGACCATGCCAACGGCGGGACCGTCGGCCGGTTCAACCAGTACAAGGCCTTGAGCGCGCCGGGCTGCTCGGTGGCCGACTGGCAGTGCATCCGCGGCACGTCGTACATCTACAACGGCACACCGGGCATGGACGCCGCGGCCTCGCTCGGCTTCGTGAACGACGGGTTCGAGGTGGCGCTCCACGTCTCCAGCAATTGCGCGAACTGGACGCCTGCGTCGCTCGCCACGTTCTACTCGACCCAGATCGCGCAGTTCCAGGCGGAGCAGCCGGGCGTGCCGCCGCTCGAGACGAACCGGACCCACTGCATCACGTGGAGCGACTACGTCTCGCAGCCGAAGATCGAGCTCGCCAACGGCATCCGGTTCGACACGAACTACTACTACTTCCCGGGGGAGTGGGTGCAGAACCGGCCCGGGCACTTCACCGGATCGGCGATGCCGATGCGGTTCGCCGATCTGGACGGGACGACGATCGACGTCTACCAGGCGACGACGCAGATGACGGACGAATCGGGTCAGACCTATCCTTTCACCGCCGACACGCTGCTCGATCGGGCGCTCGGACCACTCGGCTACTACGGCGTCTTCACCGCGAATCACCACACCGATCAGCCGACGATCCAGCAGTCGGATGCGACGGTCGCGTCCGCGATCGCGCGCCATGTGCCCGTCGTCTCCGCGAAGCAGATGCTCGACTGGCTCGACGGGCGAAACGGCTCGTCGTTTGGATCGATCGCGTGGAATGCCGGGAACCTGACGTTCACGATCGACGCGCATCCCGGCGCCACCGGCCTCACCGCGATGGTGCCCAGCCATGCGAACGGAGGCGTGCTCAGCGGGATCATTCGTGATGGCGCGCCGGTCACGTACGACGTGCAGTTCGTGAAGGGCGTCGAGTACGCGTTCTTCCCGGCAGCGTCGGGCAATTACCTCGCGACGTACTTCGTCGATGTCACCCCGCCGGTGATCTCCGGGGTCGCGGCCACCCCGGGCCCGGAAAACACGGCGGCGATCACCTGGACGACTGACGAACCGGCGGATTCCCGCGTGGACTTCGGGTTGTCGCCGGAGGCGCTGACGGGCACGGCGGCCAGCGCCCTCTCCGTCACGTCCCATAGCGTCACGCTCGCCGGGCTCTCGCCGTCCACCACCTACTACTTCCGCGTCACCTCGACGGACGGCGCCGGCAACACCGCGACGACGGAGGCCGGCAGCTTCACGATGCCCGCGATGGTGTTCGCGGCGACCGACACGACGGTCGCCGACTTCGGCGCGGGCACGATCGATGGCTCGACATACATCGCACAGAGCGCGGACGGCGAAGTCATCCTGAGCCCCTCGGCCGGCAGCGAGTTCGCGGGCGCCGCGCTTCCGCCGGACTGGTCGGCGACCGCGTGGGCCCCGGGCGGCGCCGCGACGGTCTCGGGCGGTGTGCTCGCCGTCGATGGCGCGCGGGCGGGGACGCTCGCGAGCTATCCGGCCGGCCGAACGCTCGAGTTCGTCGCCACGTTCAGCGGGGCACCGTTCCAGCACGCCGGGTTCGGCGATACGTTCGAGGCCGCGCCGTGGGCCATGTTCAGCACGGCGGCGGGCGGCGGGCTGTTCGCTCGCACGGATTCGGGGGGCGCCAGCACGAACACACCGATCGCCGGATCGGTACTCGGCGTGCCGCATCGCTTCCGGATCGACTGGACGCCGGCCGAGGTGAAGTACTCCGTCGACGGAACGGTTGTCGCAACGCACCCGATCGCGATCGGCGCGTCGATGCGGCTGCTCGTCAGCGACCTGGCAGCCGGGACCGGCGTGGTGACGGTGGACTGGATGCGCATGGGTCCGTACGCATCGAGCGGGACGTTCCTGTCGCGCGTCTTCGATGCGGGAAGCGCGGTGAACTGGGGCACGCTGTCGTGGACGGTGAGCGCGCCGCCAGGGGACGGCGCCGTGTTCCTCGTCCGGCACGGCGACACACCCGTCCCGGACGCGACGTGGACGGCGTTCGCGCCAGTCCCGGGCTCGGGCGGCGGCATCGGCGGCAGCTCGCGGTATCTGCAGTACAGCGCCAATTTGACGTCAACCGACCCCGGCTCGACGCCGTCGGTCGAGCAGGTGACGATCGTCTACTCGGAGATTCCGCCCAATCACCCACCGGTTGCGACGGATGACAGCTTCAACGGGACAGAGGATACCCAGCTGACGGCGGCCGCTCCGGGCGTGCTCGCGAACGACGCCGACGCGGACGGCAATCCGCTCAGCGCGATCCTGGTGAGCGGTCCGTCGCACGGCACGCTGGCCCTGCAGCCGGATGGCGCGTTCACCTACACGCCGGCCGCCAACTTCTCCGGCGCCGATGCGTTCACCTACAAGGCGAACGATGGCAGCGGCGATTCGAACGTGGCGACCGTCGCGATCGCGATCGCGGCGATCAACGACCTGCCGGTCGCCACCGCCGACGCGTACGCGACCAGCGAGGGCACAGCTGCTGACCGTCAGCGCGCCCGGGGTGCTCGCGAACGACACCGATGCGGACGGCGATCCGCTCGGCGCGGTCCTGGTGAGCGGCCCGTCGCACGGCACGCTGGCCCTGCAGCCCAATGGCGCGTTCACCTACACGCCGGCGGCCGGCTTCTCCGGCGCCGATGCGTTCACCTACAAGGCGAACGATGGGAGCGGCGATTCGAACGTGGCGACGGTCTCGATCGCGATCGCGCCGTCGAGCCATCTCCCGACCGCCACCGCCGACACATACTCGACCAACGAGGACACGCTGCTGAGCGTCGCCGCGCCGGGAGTGCTGGCGAACGACAGCGATCCGCTCGGCCGGCCGCTGACGGCCATCCTCGTCCGCGGTCCGCTCCACGGCACGCTGACGAAGTTCGCAGCAAACGGATCCCTCAGTACAAACCGGGGCTCAATTTCAACGGCACCGACACGCTCGTCTATCGCGCGGCCGCCGGCGCCGATCGTTCGGCCGACACCACGGTCACGTTCGTGGTGGCGCCGGTGAACGACAAGCCGGTGGCGGCGGACGACATCTACCGGAACGATGAGGGCCAGACGATCGACGTGCCGGCGCCCGGTGTGCTGGCGAACGACACGGACGCGGATGGAAACCCGCTGACGGCGGTGCTGATCGCCCGACCGTTCCACGGCAGCCTGACGTTCCGCGCGGACGGGTCGTTCACCTACAGGTCGAACTCGACGTTCCACGGCTCCGACACCTTCACCTACAAGGCTTCGGACGGCCCGACGAGATCCACCGTCGCAACGGTGACGATCACCGGATTGAGCACGCACCCGGAGTTCGACGCGCTGCCGGATTCGTATACGGCGACGGCCGGGACGCAGCTGACGGTCGGGGCGCCGGGCGTGCTCGTCAACGATTTCGATCCCGACGGAGACGCGCTGACGGCGGTTCTCGTGAGCGGGACATCGAACGGAACGCTCGCGCTGCACGCCAACGGCTCGTTCGAGTACACGCCGGCGCCGGGATTCGCCGGCACCGATTCGTTCATCTATCGCGCCAGGGACACGTCAATGGCGTTGACGGGGCCGACGATCGTGACGATCACGGTGCAATAGCCGGAATCGACGATCACGGGTGTTCGAGTCACTGGCCGCTACCCTCTTGCGCCGGCCGCGGTCTTGGTTCACGATACGGCGTTGATCCACTACATCCACGACATCTTCGCCGCGGCGCGGACGGCCGGACGGCCGGTCCTGTCCTTCGAGTTCTTTCCGGCGAAGTCGGAGGAAGCGGAGCGAGTGCTGCTGCAGAAGACGATCCCGGCTCTGGGAGAGCTCGATCCCGACTTCTGTTCCGTCACCTACGGCGCCGGCGGGAGCACGCGCCAGCAGACGCTCACGATCGTCGACCGGATCCAGCGGGAGCTGGGGATTACGACGATGGCGCATCTCACATGCGTCAACGCGACCAGCGACGAGACCCGCGGCGTGCTGGACCAGACGCGTGAGCTGGGGATCAAGAACGTCCTGGCGCTGCGCGGCGATCCGCCGAACGGCGGCGGCGGGTTCGTGAAGACGGACGGCGGGTTCGAGTACTCCTACCAGCTGGTGCGGTTGATTCGCGAGGCCGGTGCGTTCTCGATCGGCGTGGCCGGCTTCCCGGAAGGACATATCGCCTGCACGGACGGCAAGCATCAGGACTGGCACCGGCTGAAGATGAAGATCGATCACGGCGCGGACTTCGTGATCACGCAGCTGTTCTTCGACAATCGCCACTACCTGGAGTGCCGGGACTTCCTGGCCGGGCACGGTGTGACGGTTCCCATCGTCCCGGGCATTCTGCCGATTCTCAGCACCGCGCAGCTCAAACGGTTCGTCACGTTGTGCGGCGCGGCGCTGCCGAGGCCGCTGGTCGAGGAGCTCGAGAGGCGGGACGGCGACGATGAAGCCGTCGTGCAGTTCGGGATCGAGTACGCGACCCGGCAGTGCGAAGCGCTCCTGCGCGAGGGAGCGCCCGGCCTGCATTTCTACACGCTGAACAGAGTCAGGTCCACGACCGAGGTCGCCAGGAATCTGGCCCTCGACGGCGCCTCGCGGACGCGGTTCCAGCCGCAATGGTCCGGCTAAAGCCGGACGCCACGGACGGTGCATGGTCCCGGCTAAAGCCGGACGCCACGGACGGTGCATGGTCCCGGCTAAAGCCGGACGCCACGGACGGTGCATGGTCCGGCTGAAGCCGGACGCCACGGACGGTGCATGGTCCGGCTGAGCGGTCAGAGCCTCAACACCCGCATCTCGACGCGCCGGTTCTGCGCCCGGCCGGCTTCGGTGTCGTTGGACGCGACCGGCCGATCGGGGCCGTAGCCAGACGCGAGAATCCTTCCGGTGTCGATGCCCCTGGCGACCACGTAGTCCTTGCAGGCCTTGACTCGCAGGTAGGACAGCGATCGGTTGAGAGTACCGTCGCCTTCAGACGATGTGTGTCCGCTGAGCTCGATCTCAGCCCGCGGGTTGGCCTTCATGAACGCCGCGATCTTGTCGAGCTCGGCCCTGCTCTCCGGCCGCAAGTCGGCCTTGCCTTGATCGAACAGGATGTTGTTGAGGCTGACGGTCTCGCCGGCCTTCATGTTTCTTCCCGCGAACTCAACCGTGCCCTGGCCCTTTTCCATCGAGATCGTGACGTCAGGGTTGTCGACCCCGTTGGCAATGTCGGCCACCGTGCTTCCGTCGTTGTATCCAGTGGCGGAGGCGCCGATCGTTTCAAACCCCGAGGCCAGGCCCTTCAGCTGAAAATAGCCGTCGGCGTTGGTCGTCGCGGCCGTGACGTCCGGCGCGAACACTCGCGCGCCGCGGATCGGCGCGCCGGTTGCCTTGTCCACCACGCGGCCGGCCTGATCGCCTTTGCACACCGCGTCGCGATTCCGATTGACCAGCAATCTCATGAAGTCGATCGCGAAGCCGTCCGCTGCGCCGTTGACGTCGTCGACCTTCACTTCGAGCGCCCCGCCGGCCCGGAGCGCGGGATAGAAGTCCTCCGGCAGCCTGAGCGTCACCAGCTTGCCGACCGGTCCGGTCTGCTCGATCGCGTTCAGCACCTTCTCACCCTCGACGAACCGCGTGCCGTTCAGCGTCAACTGAAACCTGGAGCAGAAGATCGGCGCCTGGAAGTCGTCGATGAACATCTGCAGATAGGCGTTCGCGATCGCGGCGCCTTTGAGCGAATCGATCGGGAGAGAGTACGGCACCGGCTTTGCGGCAGGGGGATCCTCGCTCGCGGCATAGCCGTCGCTGCCGCAGGTCCTTCCGGCCGCGCGCGGATCGAACTTGCTCGAGACGAGCATGCGATCGAACCCGGCGGCGTCCGTCTCGTTCGCCTTCCAGGGGTACGGATGCGACTGGGTCATGCGGCCGCAAAACGGATCGAACTTCTCCGGCCAGCCGAAGCCGAGGTTGTCCACATCGCCAATCCTGATGATGAAGGCCGCTTCAGGAGTGCCTTTGAGGTTCGCGCTCTGTGTCTTCCAGTCGAGATCGGACGTGACGGTTTGCGACGCCACGACCGTGATGTGAGCGAGAACGATCAGCGCGACGAGAACATGCCGTCGGTTCACGTGGACATCCGTTCTGGGCGGAAGCGAGCCGCAGGAGAACGCTTTCGCTCCCCTCACGATACGCTGCCTAGTGACCCTGGCTCAAGCCGACGCTTGGAGCCCGGTTTCAAAACCTGAAGGTGGCATCCGGCTTTAGCCGGACCTCGCGGGTTTTGAAAACCACTTCGAGTCGAAGTCTAGTGACCACGGCTCAAGCCACGTTGCGCGGGGCACGCTGCCTCGTGAAAGCCAGGATCGCATCGGCGCCGCGGCCGGCGCCACCGGCCGCTTCGAAGGACCGCCGGACGACAGCGGCCTGCTCCCGGAACCGGTTGTCACCCAGCACGCGATCGACCGACTCTCGAAGACGGTCCGCCGTGACGTCTTTCTTCGCAAGGCAGATCCCCGCGCCAAGCCCTTCGACCCGCCTGCCGACGATCTCCTGCTCCCCCATCTGCGGCACGACCACCAGCGGCACGCCGGAGTAGAGGCTCTCGCTCACGCTGTTCATGCCGCCGTGCGACACGAACACCGAGGCGCGGCGCAGCACGTCCAGTTGCGGTACCCACGGCCTCACGACGATGTTCGGTGGCGGGACGCCCAGGCTCGCTTCGCTGACGGTCGTGCCGATCGACATGACCACCCGGACATTCCGGCCCCCGAACGCCTCGAAGCAGCTCCGGTAGAACGCCGGCTCCGCGTTGAACAGCGTGCCCAGCGAGACGTAGATCACGTCCGTCTGCCTGCCCTGAGCGAGCGCATGGTTACACGAGTCGAAGGGCGGCGCCTCGTCCCAGGGGACGCCGCCGGTCTCGGTTCGTGAGCCGATTGACGGCCCGATGAACAGGTAGCGATCGTCGAAACTGTCGGCGCAGGGCTGAAACTGGCGCGAGGTATAGACGATGTTCAGGTCCGACGAGCCGAACACCAGGCCCTTGATGCCGGGGCCCTTCACGCCGTGCTCGCGGCGCAGCCGCCGGCCGAGCAGGACGGCCTTCGCGACGTGCCGGATCTTCGAGAGCACGAGCCGGGCACTCTTGGGACGCGTCCCGCTCTTCGCGGCAAACGCCAGCACGTGCCGATTGACGGCGAAGGTCGTCACCGACGTCACGACCGGCACGCCGAGCAGTTCGGCGGCCCATTGGCCCCAGGGCGCGACCGAGTCGCTGATGATGTAGTCAGGGCGTTCCGCGCGGAAGGCGTCCAGATCGTCCGCGAGCACTTCGCCGGTGGTCCGCATCAGCAGCCACGCGATCTGTTCCGTCCGCTCGGACAACTGCCTGAGGTCCGACAGGAACGCATTCCGATACGGGCGGTATCGTGCCCCCGCCTGCTGGATCTTGTCCGCGAACGGCGCGGCGGAGAAATACACGACTTCCTCGCCGCGCTCGACGAGCGCACGCACCAGCGGCAACGAGGGGTTCGTGTGCCCGTGAAGCGGCAAACCGACAAACAGGGCCTTCGCCATGGAGTGCCAGGCGATGGTATCCGACCCTGAAGAATCGACTCAACGTTCCGGTCTGCGCGAAGGTACGGTACGGGGGTCAGACCCCAGTCGTTCGGTTACACACTGGTGGCAGATTCTGCACTGTTGGGGTCGGGCCGACGTCTTCTATGCGCGCTCCCACACCGTGCGCGTTTCGAAGCGCCGCAACTGAGTATCGAAACCAGCGGCGGTCGCCGTCAGCGTCGTCCCGTCGGTGGAGACGACGTAGGTGCCTTCGCCGACGATCGACCCGTCCTCCCGTTTGCACTGTGCACGCAGTTCGTGCGGGTTCGGCTGCGTCGTGGAGGCGCTCAGGCCGGGAAAGTCGGGAACGGGATGCGCCGTTCCGTCAGGGATGAGCGTTTGCGGCCGCTCCGCGACCTTCTGTCCCTTCGCGTCGGTACCTTCCGCTTTCATCAAGTACTGCCCCTGCGCGTCGCGCTCGAACACGAGCGTGCCGGACGTCGGCCGATGATTCGGATCGAACTCGCACCGGCCGGGATTCAGCTTCCACGTGCCAACAAATGCGTCCTGCATGAAGTGCCTCCTTGATGGGATCAAGGTAGCGGTCGCGAGGCCGGGCTGTCCTGAAGGTTCTGCTAAGATTCCCCTAAGATTCATGGCCGTCCCCGAGCGGTATGCGTTCGCGGAATTCATGCTGGACGTGACCGAGCGCCGGCTCTCGAGAGACGGGCACCCCATCTCCCTGGAACCCAAGACCCACGACGTGCTGGTCGTCCTCCTCCGTCGTGCCGGACGATTGGTCACCAAGCGCGAGCTCCTGGATCTGGTGTGGCCGGAATCCTTCGTCGAAGACGGCATCCTCACCGTTCACGTATCAACGCTTCGGAAGGCGCTCCGGACGGGCGCGCACCGGGAGGACATCGAAACCGTGCCCCGGTCGGGATACCGGTTTGTCGGGGCCGTCACGAAACAGAAACCCGATGGCGACGAGGCTCCGGAACGCCGGGCACACAACGGCCACGACGGCCAGGGGCACGCGCGCGCGGCGACAGGGCCATCCCGCGGACACGAGGTGTACGAGCTGTTCGGGCGAGGCCGGTCGCATTTGTTGGCCGCGTCGGTACTCGAGGTACCCAAGGCCGTGGCAGCGTTTCGAGCCGCGATCGAATGCGATCCCACGTACGCCGCCGCCCACGCGGGCCTGGCGTTGGCCTGTTGCGCGCAGGCCGAGCTTCGTGCCGCGCCTCTCGCCGAATCGTTCGACGAGGCCAGAGCCGCGGCCCTTCGCGCGCTGGCGATGAACGACGCGTGCGCCGATGCCCAGGTCGCGCTGGGAGCGGTGTTGTACCTCAGCGACTGGAACTGGATCGGGGCCGGGAGGAGCCTGGAGCGGGCACTCGAGCTCAACCCCAATCACACGGAGGCATACCTTCTCTACGGCCGGTTGCTGGAGACGCTGGGTCAACTGGATCGGGGGCTCGAGATGAAGGAGCGGGCGCTCGAACGCGACCCGTTTTCCGCGCTCGTGCACCTCCAGATCTCCTTGTCGTACTGGAACCAGCACCGTTACGACGCCGCGATCGAGTGGGCCAACAAGGCGCTGGAGCTCGATCCGCGTCATCCGCACGCACGCGAGCACCTGGCGGCCGCGTATCTCAAGACAGGCGAAATGGATCGCTGGATGGCGGAGAACACCAGGCATGCCGAGCTGCACGGCGCCCCGCCCGAGGCCCTCGAGCCGCTGAAGAAGGCCTATGCCGAGGGTGGGCGCCCGGGCGTCGTGAGGTTCGTGCTCGAGCACGCCGGCAAGACGGAGAACGCGTCCGCCATCATGCTGGCGGTGCACTACGGCGAAGCGGGCCGGCTCGACGCGGCATTCGGGCAGTTGCAGCGCGCATTGGACAGCCGCGATCCGGCGCTGGTCCACCTCGCGGTCGCGCCGCAATGGGACCCTTTGCGCGCCGATCCGCGATTCGGCCAGTGCCTCGCCCGCATGGGCCTGGCGTCTCAGCGCTGAATCCGGAGCGTCCGGCGCGCCGCGGCGGCCCTTCCTCTTGACATCCTAAATGTGAGTTTCGTATCCTCGCGCTCTCATCTTGTTGCCCTAAAGGAGCGCGCGTGGAGAAGCTGGATGTGCCGCAAGGCACCCTGGACTTGATGATCCTGACGATCCTCACCCGTGAGCCGCTGCACGGTTACGGTATTTCGCAGAGGCTGGCCGCGCTCAGTCACGACAATTTCCACGTCAATCCGGGGTCGTTGTTCCCGTCGCTGTACCGCCTCGAGCAGGATGGAAAGCTGAAGGCCGAATGGCGGCCAAGCGAGAGCAATCGCAAAGCCAAGTACTACAGGCTCACGGCGTCCGGCCGGCGGCAGCTCGAGCAGGCGAGACAGCGCTGGGACCGCGTCACGTTCGCCATCACGAGCGTGCTGGAGGGTGCATGACGTGGCTGCATCGCCTCGCGTCTGTCCTGGGCTGGCTGGTCCATCGGAAGCGGGCCGAGCAGAAACTGGACGACGAGCTTCAGCGCATTCCTCGAGATCTCCGCGGCTGAGAAAGTGCGCGCCGGGCTCCCGCCCGAACACGCGCGCCGGCTGGCGATTCTCGAGCTCGGTGGCATCGAGCAGGCCAGGGAACGCGTCCGTACGTATCGCCACGGCGCGTGGCTCGACGAGATCGGACGAGACGTGCGGTATGCCGTCCGCCTGGTCGTGAGAAATCCCGGCTTCACCGGCATCATCGTGCTCACGCTGGCGCTCGGCATCGGGGCCAATACGGCGATCTTCAGCGTGATCGACGCGGTGCGTCTGCGCGACCTGCCGGTCCGCGCACCCGATCGGCTCCATGCCGTCCGGATTGGAAGTCATGCGCCCTCCGGCAATTTCACTTCGCGCTACAGCGATCTGTCGTATGCGCAGTGGGAGCAGATCGAGCGCCGGCAGCAGGCGTTCACGCGCATCGCCGCATGGAGCCCTCGCCAGTTCAATCTCGCCGGCGGCGGCGAGAGGCGGCCGGCCGAGGGGATGCTCGTCAGCGGAGGGTTCTTCGAGATGTTGGGCGTGCCGGCCTCGCAGGGACGTGTGCTCGGGCCGCACGACGACGGCTGCGCCTCGCCGGCAGCCGTCGTCAGCTACGCGTTCTGGCAGCGGACGCTCGGGGGCGATAGTGCCACGGTCGGCAGCCAGCTGCGTGTCGACGGGCATCCGTTCACCATTGTCGGCATCACACCGGAGCGGTTCTTCGGGGTCGAGGTCGGCCGTTCGTACGACATCGCGATTCCGCTCTGCGCGGAAGCGCTGCTCGCCGGGCCGGACAGCCAGCTGACCGCGCGCCGGCACAACTACTGGCTCTCCGTGATGGGCAGGCTCGCCGACGGACGGACCGCAAGCCAGGCGGACCAGCACCTGCGCATGATCTCGACGGAGGTGTTCTCCGCGACCCTGCCGGAGGACATCACGTCCGCCGACGACAGGCAGCGATACACCTCGATGTGGCTGCACGCGGTGCCCGCTGGAAAGGGATTCTCCTGGCTCCGCGTCGACTACGAGAAGCCCTTGTGGCTCCTGCTCGCCCTGGCGGCGCTGGTTCTGTTGATCGCGTGCGGAAATCTGGCGAACCTGCTGCTGGCGCGCGCAAGTGCCCGGAGGCAGGAGACCGCCGTGCGGCTGGCGCTTGGAGCGACGAAGAGACGGCTGGTTCAGCAACTGCTGACGGAAAGTCTGCTCCTCGCGCTCGGCGGAGCGGCGCTCGGGCTGGCGGTGGCCCGCTGGACGAGCACTGCGCTGGTCTCGTTTCTGGTCACGGCGGACAATCCGGTGGCGCTCGATACGGGCCCCGACTGGCGGGTCCTCGCATTTTCTTCCATCGTCGCTCTGATAACGTGCGCGCTCTTCGGGCTGGCGCCGGCGCTGCGCACGGCCGCGTCCGTGCCCGCCAGTACGCGGAGCATCGCGGGCGCTCCGGATCGATCCATGGTCGTCCGTGCGCTGGTGGCAGTTCAGATCGCTCTGAGCGTCGTGCTGGTGGCTGGCGCGATGCTGTTCGGCCGCACGGTGCACAACCTCCTCACCGGGGACGTCGGCTTTCAGCCTGGCGAGGTGCTGATCACGTCGCTCGACACGCGCCGCCTCGGGCTCGACGGCGAGCGGCAGAAGGTGCTGTTCGGCAACTTGCTCGCCCAGTTGCGAGCGACGCGGGGCGTCGTCGCCGCCGCCCAGTCGAACATCGTACCGATGAGCGGCTGGGAATCGAACACGAGCGTCACGCTGGACAACGGCCAGACCGTCTCCACGCGGATGAGCATGGTGAGTCCCGGCTACTTCCAGGCTCTCGGGACGACTCTGCTCGCCGGCAGGGATTTCGGTCCGATGGATGGCGAGGACGCGGAGACCGCGCTGGTGGTCAACGAAGCATTCGCCCGGACGTTTCTGCCGGGCGCGAGTCCGGTAGGCCGCAGCGTTCGTTTCGAGGGGACCGAATCCGGCCGGATCGTCGGGTTGGTGCGGAATACGAAATACCGGGCGCTCCGGGAGGACTTCCAGCCGATCGTTTTCTTTACGACGTCGCAAAAGACGTTCACGTCGAACTATGCCCGGTACGTCGTTCGGTCGACGTTGCCGTGGACGGAGGTCACCAGAGCGATCCGCGAGTCGGTCGCGTCGGTCAGTCCCTCGATCGATGTCGAATTCGTGCCGCTTGCGACCCAGATCCGGCAGTCCGTCGTGCGCGAGCGGCTGATGGGCGCGCTGGCTATGGGATTCGGTGTGGTGGCTGCACTGCTCGCTGCGGCCGGCCTGTACGGGATGCTCTCCTACTCGGTCGAAACCCGACGGCGTGAGATCGGCATCCGCCTGGCGCTGGGAGCGGATCGCGGCGCGGTCATCCGTCTCGTGATGCGTCAGACTGCATGGCTGCTCGGGATCGGCATCGTCGCGGGGCTCGCGATCACGATGGCCGCGAGCAGAACGGCGGCGAGCCTGCTGTATGGTCTTCAGCCGAACGATCCGGTGACGCTCGCGGCGGCGGTCATCACGCTGCTCGTCATCGGATTGGCATCGGCGTAGGTGCCGGCCAGGCGCGCGGCTACGGTCGATCCTCTCACGGCCCTCCGGCAGGAATAGTTCCAGGTCGGTCCGGCGGAAAGGTCCGGCTGAAGCCGGACACCACCGACGCCGAAGATCCGGCTAAAGCCGGATGCCACCGAAACCCCCGACTCTACGTGTTCCGGAGGGCGACGGCGGGGTCGATGCGTGCCGCACGCCACGCAGGTCCGACGATCGACAGCGCGGCCGTGATTCCCAGCACGATCGTGACGAGCGCGAACGTGATCGGATCGAGCGGCCGTACCCCGAACAGCATCGTCTCGATCAAGCGGCCGCTCATGGCGGCCAGCACGAGTCCGATTGCGGCGCCCGGCTCCGACGACGCGAAGGGCATTGACGAGCACGTGCCGGAGCACGTCGTGCGTCGTCGCACCGAGCGCCCTGCGCACGCCGATATCACGGACGCTCTGCTGGACCGTATAGGCGAGAATCCCGAAGACCCCCACCATGGCGAGGACGAGCGCCAGCGCCGCAAAGGCCATCACCATGACGGCGCGGAACCGATGACGGCCGGTGGCCGCCCGCGCGATGTCTTCGAGCGTCATGACGCTCCTGACGCTGACCAGCTGCTCCCGGTCGACGCGCGAGATGGCGGCGCGGACCGACGGCGCCAGCGCCTCGGCCGCGCCGGATGTTCGGCCGCACGACGAGAAAGATGTCGTCCGAGAGATCCTGCGCCATCGGCACGTAGACCTGGACGACTCGGCGGTCTCATCCGGGCGTCCCATCACCAAGGATTCTGGGAACACCCCTTTGACGGAATCTTCCGCGGAAAGGTTTAGTCGGGCGGAGACATCATCATGAAATGCTGGCGTATCGCTGTGCAGCGAGCGTGGTTCGGCGAGACCTGTCACGCAGTGCGCCCGGACAGGCGCGGGGCGTCGCGACCACCTATACCGACTCAGCGGGGCGAGAAGGCGGTGGCTCTGCCTGCCGACGCATCGTGCGCGGACGAGGTCGAGACGGCCACGACCGGCACGTCGAGCGTCAGCGACACCGGTCGGGCGACGCGACGCTGGCGATGGGACGCCGGACACGTTATGAGAATGGCGGCGAACGCCAGCACGACCTCGGTCAAAGCTGCCGGAGATGCGCCGGCGTGGAGGTAGCCGCAGATCGCTGCCGACGATCGAGTCGTGCATGCGCTCGAGCCGGCCCTTGTTGGTCTGTGGGAACTCGCGCGCGAGATTGTCGGCGACGGCGCCCAGGTCAGCCGCGGCGGCCTCGATCGACACGCCAGGCTTCATGCGTCCGACGACGTGGAGCACGTAGGCCGCGCGGGCGCGCGGCGGAAGGTTGACGACCGGCCGCATCGCCCAGATGCTGCTCTGGCCCATCAGCTGGAAGTCTTCGGCACGATGCCGACCACAGTCCAGAGCGATCCGTCGAACCGGATCTCGCGGCCGACGACGCCCGGATCGGCGTTGAACCGGGTGCGCCAGAACGCCTCGCTCATCACGATCACGTTTGCGCGCCTGGCGTCGTCCTCCTCGGGAAAACGTCCGGCCGGCAATGGGTATGACGCCGAGCACGTCGAATATCCCGGCCGTCACCCACTGCCGCGACACCGTCTCGGCGTTGCCGTCGGCGCCTGCCATCACCATTCCGCCGACGCTCGGCGTGAACCCCGCAACCTTCTCGAACGTGCGGCTGCGATTGTTCCAGTCGAGCATGTTGAGCGGCGACCCGTAGCTCCGCGGAATGGTCGCGCTTTTCTCCCAGATCGACACCAGGCGATCGGGATGGCCGAACGGAAGCGGTCGAAGCAGCGTGGCGTCGGCGAGCGCAAAAATCGCGCTGTTGGCCCCGATGCCGAGCGCCAGGGTCGAACGTCGCCACCAGCGTGAAGGCGGGCGAGCCCTTCAGCTGGCGGAGCGCGAATTTCAGATCGTTCCGGAGCTCGTCGAGCCATTGAGTGAGGCGCATCGTTCACGATCTCTCGCCGTTCTGCCAAGCGCGTCATCGTGACCTCTGATCTCGAGGTACCTCCTCTGACCTCGACGGGATCTCCCACTGGAAAGGTCTACCGGAAGTACGACAGGTGCCTCCTCTTGACGCTTCCGAGAGGTCACGGCACTAGACTCCTCTCGGAGTCCCGAGGGAGGATTGCGCCGCCGTGGGAGGCCTCATGTTCACCCGTTTGATCGCGTTCCTGCGTGGTCTCGCCCGTCGCCGCCGGATCGACGGCGAAATCAGCGAGGAGCTTCAGGACCACGTCGAGCGCGAGGTGCAGCGCCATCGCGCGCGCGGCGTACCGCCCGACGAGGCGCGCCGGCTGGCGCTCCGGGACATCGGTGGACTGACGCACGCGACAGAATCGGTCCGCGATGTTCGCGCGATCTGGCTCGACACCGCCTGGCGCGAGGTCCGATACGCGGCACGGGTCCTCAGACGCTCGCCACGGTTCACGATCACCGCGCTCACCCTGCTCATCCTGGGCATCGGCTCGGCAACGGCCATCTTCTCGATCGGGTACGCCGTGCTGGTGCGGCCGCTGCCGTATCCGGACGCCGATCGGCTGGTGTTCATCGCGGAAAAGGGCGGAGCCGGCGTCGCGTGGCCAAACTTCGAGGACTGGCGCAGCCGCGCCGGCTCGTTCGACGGCCTGGCCTGTTCGCTCACCGACGCGGTCGTCGTCACGAGCGGGCAGTTCCCCCGTCGTTTTGAATCGCGAAGCGTCTCGGCGAGCTTCTTTCAAGTGCTCGGCGTGTCGCCGTTCCGCGGGCGCCTCTTCGACGAGTCCGACGCGCGTCCGGATGCGATCTCGACCGCCGTCGTCAGCCACGGCTTCTGGATGCGCGAGCTCGGCGGCGACGCCGCGGCGATCGGCCGGACGATCGCGTTCCGCACTCCCTTCACCGTGATCGGCGTGCTGCCGCCGGACTTTCGATTCGTGGCGCCGGCGGACGTGTACCTGCTGCTCGATCGGCAGGTCGCGGCGAACTATCGCGGGATGCAGAGCCGCGGCAGCCGCACGAATCTCTACGCGCTTGGCCGTTTGAAACCGGGCGTCAGCGTGGCCGCCGCGCGAACGGAGATGCAGACGATCGCCGCCGCGCTGGCACTCGAGTACCCGCAGACCAATAAAGGCACCGATGTGCAGCTCGCCGCGCTCGCCGATCGCATCGTCGAGGACATGGCGCCGACGCTCACGGTGCTCACCGGAGCGGTCGGCCTTCTCCTGCTCATCGCGTGCGTCAATCTGGCCATCCTGCTCCTGAACAGGAGCGCGGCGCGCGCCCACGAGTTCAGCATCCGCGCAGCCATCGGCGGCAGCCGCTGGAGCCTGATCCGCCAGCTCCTCATCGAACAGGGGCTGCTCATCGTCGCCGGCGGTGTGCTCGGCGCGCTGGCCGGCGGCGCCATCCTCACGGGCCTCGTCAGCGTGGCGCCGCGCAACATGCCCCGCCTCGACGAGATCCGCCTGGACGTCGCCGTCCTGTCCTGGACGACGCTCTTCAGTTGTGCCTGTGCGTTCCTGTTCGGCGTGCTGCCCGCTCTGCAGGGCGTCGGGCACCGGCGGCCACGGGACGGTGTTGCGGTCGGGCCGCGGCGCGACCAGGCAGAACTCGCTGCTGCGCCGCAGCCTGCTGATTGGGGAAGTCGCGGTCGCGACGGTGCTGCTCTCCGGCGCCGGACTGATGGTCCACACGATGCAGCGGCTGTCGAGCGTCGATCCCGGCTTCGATCCGCACAACCTGCAGACCGTCATGTTCTCGCTGGCAGGACCGGCCTGGCCGGACCCGCGAAAGCAGGCGTTCTTCGCCGAAGCGGTCGAGCGGCTCCGGGCGGTTCCCGGCGTCGAGAACGCCGCCCTCACGTACTCGCTCCCCATCCTCGGCTCGAACTGGTGGAACTGGTTCACGGTGGCCGGCAGGCCCGTCCCGCCGGGTGCAGTCATGATGGACCTGCCAAGTGCGGGAATCGTTCCGGTGAGCGCGACCTACTTCGACACGCTGAAGATCCCCCTCATCAGGGGGCGCTCGTTCGACCGCTCCGACACGCCGGACTCGCAGCCCGTTGCGATCATCAATACCAGCCTGGTCAACCTGTATTGGCGGAACGGCGGCCGGTCCGCGAAGGAGATAGGCCCGGCGTTCATCAATGCCGATGAGGATCCGATCGGGCAGCAGATCAGGCTGACAGGTGGGAGCCCGACCGAGGGCTACGGCCCGTGGCGCACCATCGTCGGCATTGTCGGCGACGTCAAGCAGCACGGCATCGATCAGGACACGCCGCAACAGATCTTCCTGCCGGTCGTGCAGCAGACGCGGACGACTGTGTTTGCGATCGCGCGCACGAGAGGCACGGTCTCGACTTCGTCGATCGAAACGGCGATTCGCGATCTCGATCGTTCGGTGCCTGTGTTCAACGACCGCACGGTCGAGCAGGTCATGAGGGAGGCGAGCAGCCGGCGCCGCGTTGCGATGATCGTGCTCTCCGTCTTCGGCGGCGTCGCCGTGCTCCTGGCCGCGATCGGCCTCTACGGCGTGATTGCCCAGGGCGTCGCCGAGCGGCGGCGGGAAATCGGCGTCCGGATGGCGCTTGGCGCGACCGAGGGCCAGGTCCTCCGGCTGTTCCTCCGGCACGGATTGATCGTCGCGGCTCTTGGGATCGGGTGTGGCGTGCTGGCCACGCTGGCTGCGGCGCAGACCCTCGCCAGCCTCGTCTTCGGCGTCACGACCGACAGATCCCGGAACACTTGCCGGCGTGGCGGCGCTCCTCGCCGCCGTCACCCTGCTGGCGTGCTACCTGCCGTCGCGTTCGGCGACACGCGTCGATCCGCTGACCGCGTTGCGGTGGGAGTAATCGCTCGTCACGTCGGCTTCAGGCCTGCCCGCACCGGCTCACTCGACGCGCAGTGCCTCGACGGGCTCGATGCGGGTAGCGGTCCGGGCGGGCCAGAGGCCGGCCAGCAGCACGACTGCGGCGAGTGATGCCGCCGCCAGCAGGTAGACGCCAGGATCGAGGCGTGTGAGGCCATAAAGCTGCGACTGGACCAGGCGCGACCCCAGGAACGCGAGGCCGATGCCCAGCGCCGTTCCCAGCCCGCCGATCCACACCGCCTGCCGGATGACGAGCATGAAGATGTGGGCCCGTCCGCTGCCAACCGCCATGCGGATGCCGAACTCGCGGGTGCGTTCGGCGACCGACTGTGCCAGCAGGCCGTAGAGACCGACCGCGGCCAGGGCGAACGCGAGCCAGCCAAGCATCGAGAACACCCACGCGAATACGCGGCGGTCGCTCAGGGCGCGATCGATGCTCGTGCGGAGCGCCGTAGAGTAGCTGATCGGCAGCGTTGGATCGAGGTCCTTTGCCGTCGCCTCCACGCGCTGTGCGACTTCGCCCATCGGCAACGGCGACTTGACGAGCAGCGTGGCGGACCGGACACCGAAGTCCGGACTGCTGAACGGAAGGTAGAGAAACAGCTCCGGTTCGCTCGTCACCCTGTGCCAGTGGACGTCTGGCGCCACGCCCACGACGGTGAGCTCGTGCGCCGGACGCGCGGCAGTCGCTGGAATGACGACGTGCTGGCCGATCGGATCGCGGTCCCCGAACAACCGGCGCGCCAGCTTCTGGCTGACAATGGCCGCGGCCGACGCACCGGCCTGCGTCAGCGCTTCGGTATCCGTGAAGGCGCGACCCTGGATGATGGGCATGGCGAGCACGTCGAAGTACGCGGCGCTCACGGCGTTCGTGTACACCTCGATGCGATTGGTCTCGCCTCCGGCGGGATCCGGCAGCCGCATGGTTCGTCCCGAACCGAACGGCGCGAGGGCGCTGATCGAGTGCGACTCGAACCCCGGCGCGCCGAGCAGCCTCTCCACCATGGTCCGGTCGTACACCGCCGCGCGATCCGCTACATAGCCGTGGCCCCTCGGGTCCAGCCCATGCGCCGTCACGCCGTCCGGTTCGAATCCCAGGTCGATGGCATTGAGATTCCGGAGCGTGGCGACCAGCATCAGCGCGCCGGTGACGAGCGCCAGCGACAGGGCGAGCTGCGCGACCGCGAGGCCCGCGCGCATCCGGCGCGTGCTCGTGACCAATCGCCCGCCGGCATCGCCGAGTGCGTTCGCCGACCTGGTCCGGGCGCCCGGCAGCGCCGGCACGACGCCCGCCGCGAGACCGCATGCAATCGACACTCCGAGCGCCATCGCGAGGACACGGGTATCCAGGGGGACGGTGAACCCCGGTCCGGCTGCGAGGTTTGGCAGTAGCAGTGTCGCGACGAACTGTTTGAGCCACACCGCCAGAGCGACGCCCAGCGCGGCACCACCGGCCGCGAGCAGCACGGCCTCGGTGAGGTG
Organism: uncultured Acidobacteriota bacterium; assembly: GCA_963820645.1. Lineage (GTDB taxonomy): Bacteria > Acidobacteriota > Vicinamibacteria > Vicinamibacterales > 2-12-FULL-66-21 > JALZOC01. The sequence goes on from CAWGAS010000056.1 coordinate 80,570, forward strand.
CAACAGCAGGAGGCGCCCCGGGCTGGCGCCGAGAGCCAGCCGCATCGCGTGCTCGCGCCGCCGGCTGACGCTGCGGAGTATCAGGAGGTTCGCGACGTTCGCGCAGCCGAGCAGCAGCAGCGCTCCACCGACGGCCAGCAGCACCCGTACGAGACGCGCGTAGCGTTCACGCTGCATCACGGGTGGGCCGAGTCCCTCGAAGAGCCTCGCGCGAACGCTTGCGAGCTCGCGGTTCTCCGTCGGGTGGCTCGCGGCCAGCCCGCGCACGAGCACGTCGAGCTCGGCTTGCGCCATCGCGAACGACGCATCGGATCCCAGCCGCACGATGAACGAGTAAAAGAGACCGTCGGCCCGCGTCGTCCATCTGGGCGCTCCGCCGAAGTGATTGACGTACGCGTAGGTGGCGCCCGGATACCACACGTCCGCGCGGCTGAACGGCTCGGTGCCGGCGAATGCCGGTGGCAGCACTCCGACGATCGTCAACGGGCGGCCGTTGAGCATCAGGCGACGATCCACCGCACCGGCCGCGCCGCCGAACGCGCGGCGGGCCAGCCCGTCGCTGATGATCGCGACTGGCGCGCCCGCCGGCAGCTGATCGTCCTCGGGACGAAACGAACGGCCCGCGGCGACGCGAACGCCCAGCACCTCGAAGAAGTCCGCCGTCACCCAGCCTGCGCCGGCCACCGCCGGTGACACATTCCCGGCGGCGAGGTTGACCCGGCCTTCCTGGACGCCCGTGATGGCGGTGAGTGTCTTCGAAGTCCGCCGCAGATCATCGAGGTTCAAGTACGACAGCCCGCCCGTCGGGCTGAAACTGCCGGGGCTCTTCCATTGCCCCACCCACACAACCGCCAGGCGATCGGGCTGGACGACGCCGGGAGTCGGCCGCCAGAGGAGCCAGTTGCCGATGCTGAGCATCGCGGTGGTGGGGCCGACCGTGAGACCGAGCGTGGCGATCACGGTCGCCGTGAACGCGGGCGATCGGCGGAGCGACCGGGCGGAATGGCGGATGTCCTGCCAACGGGCCTGCAGCCACCGTCCGCGGGACGGCGCGCCGGGCGGCGGCAGGTTCAGCGGCCGCGGGACGATCTCTTTGAGCCTGCGGGCGAGCTCGTCCTGATCGTCGAGATCCGCCAGGGCCGCGGCATGGGCGGCGGCCGGGTCTGCGCCGAGGCCGACGAGCTCCCTGACGCGGTCGTCGAGATGCTGCGAGAGTTCTTCGACGATCTCCGCCTCCCGCTCCGGCCTCAGACCAAGCGAAGCAAGCCGTTCGACCAATTCGCGTCGCCACACTGACATCGCGCGACCTCCGTGCTCCTGAGCTCGCCGAGCCGGGCGTTACGTCTCGACACCCGCGATGCGGCTGACCGCGCGGGCGAACACCTGCCAGCCGCCGCGCTGCGCGGCCAGCACCTTCCGGCCCTCGGTGGTCAGGCGGTACAGCCGCCGCCTGCGCTGGCCGGCCTTTTCCGTCCACCGCCCTTCGATCCAGCCGCGCTTCTCGAGGCGGTAGAGCAGCGGATAGAGCGACGCCGCGTTGAACCTCAGCGCCCCCTCCGATCGCGCTTCGATCAGCTTGCCGATGTCGTACCGTGCCGGGGCCGGTCCTCGACCAGGGCGAGGACGAGCAGCTCGGCGCTGCCCTTTTTGAGTTCCCGGGCCGGAAGCCCTCGAAACATATGTCGTAATGTAACACATGTCTATACGACATGATCGCCGGGCAGGGCATGGCGGAATGTGTGCGGACGGTGAAGCATGGCGCCGCTTGCGGGCACCCGAGTAGTCTTACGCGCCCAGCAGAACGAGCGGATCGATCTTCGTTCGCAACGCTCGATCGAACGTGACCAGCGTCAGCTCCCCGGACGCGGCGAAGGCTGCAAGGTAGGAATCGGCCCAGTCCTTCGGGGCCGGAGTGCGGCGGCGGGTCAACGTCCGAAAGCGCGGTTCCAGGCCGGTGGGCTCGTTCATCAGCTCGACACGGTCATCCTGCTGCCATCGATCGTAGGCGGCCCACGCCTCACGCTGCGTCATGACCTCGTCGCCCATCACCGCTTCGGCAGTCAACAGCCGCAGCAGGCCGAGTTGCGTGAATCGGCAGAAAATGAGGCTGGCGTCTCGA